>CAVQMT010000014.1:0-83853 GCA_963713655.1 uncultured Acidobacteriota bacterium | reverse complement strand
CGCCGCGTCGAGCCGCCTCGCCGCGTTCGGCGAGCATCGTCCGCTGCTCGTCGCTGAACGTGGCGGCACAGGCGGCCACCACCAGGGCTATCGACGCCGGCCGGAAACGCCGTCGCCCAGGCCAACTGGGCCACCATGCCGCCGAACGAGAATCCCACCACGACCGACCGGCCCGAACCGCGCGGCGGCAAGGAGCGCGTCCACGTCGCGCGCGTAACGCCTGGATGCCGTCGGACCGCCGGCGCGCATCGGCGAAGCGGCCGTGTCCGCGCAGGTCCATGCGCAGCACGGCGACGTCCGTAGCCGAGCGACAGCCACCAGTCCGTCGAAGCAGGTGTAATCGAGGCCGATCGGGTGGATCCAGCACCACATAGCTCAGCGGCCGCATCCGCGTCACCGTCGATGCGGTAGTGGGAGTGGCACCGTCGCCTCGGTTGCGAGAGCTCGTGGTCCGTCATGGCAGCCAGGGGGACCGAACTGCCCGTCGTCTGGCGTGTCTGCAAGTCGGGTGTGCGCCGCTCGGCCTCGACCAGCGGGGTAGCGCTGACGAATCGCCCACGCGCACGGCAGCCGCTGGTAACGACCTCGAAGAAGGTCGGCCGCCCGCTCGAGGAAGCTCGGCCCGCGTGGCCGTGTAGTCCGCAAAGCCGGCGCTGGTCACGTCCCAGCCAGACCCAGGCGGTTCAGGCGAAACAGCTCGAGCGGGGGTGCCGGGCCCGATGCCGAGCCCGAACGACACCAGCATCCCGCGCCGGCGCAGCGACGCGAGCGACATCTCGAGGGTGGCGGCGCCGACTGAGTCGTACACGACGTCCACGCCCCGTCCGTCGGTGAGCGCCCGGACGCGCGCAGACGCGTCGTCATCCCCCGCGCACGACGGCGTGTTGGGAGCCGTGGGCGCGGGCGACGTCGGCCTTCGCTTGCGAGCTCACCGTATTACCTGTTGCGCCGAGATGCGCGCCCACTGGGAGAGGAGGAGGCCCACCCCGCCGGCCGCCGCATGAATGAGCGCAGTCTCGCCGGGAGCCGGTAGGCGCCCTAAGAGCAGGTATCTGCGCTGTCAGCCCTTTCAGGTAACGGCGGCCGCGGTCTCGTTATCCATCCACTCGGGCACCGGCGCATCAGCCGTTCGGCGGGCATTAGACGGAGTTGGCAATACGCGCCGGGCGACAGGCTGGGGGTCGCCCCGGCGTAAACCACGCGGGCGCCGACGGTAGGTCGTGACTCGTCGCCGACCGCCTCGACGACCCCTGCCGCCTCCATGCCCAGCGCCATCGGCATCCCCGGCACGGGGTAGCGCCCCGTGCGGTGGTGTATGTCGGTGAAGTTGATGCCGACGGCGGTGTCGCGGAGCCTTACCTCGTCGGGCCCGGGTCCGGCGACCTCGACGGTTTCGACGCGGAGCTGCTCGGGGCCCCCGTTCTGATGGATTCGAACGGCGGGTGATGCGGCACGGTAGTTGCGCGCGATCGTCTGCACGCTCAGGCGGCGGTGACTGACGCGGGCTTTGCCGGCGGCGGGGGAAGCGTCGCCGGCAGGGCTGCAGGCGTCAATCGTGTCAGGAAGAATCCGAGGACCGCGATCGACAGGAGCCGCGCCCCAGGAACGCCTGCTGATAGCTTCCCGTGGAGTCGAACACGTAACCGGCGAAGATCGGCCCCAGGGCACCCCCCGTCCAGCCGTTGAAGCTCACCGAAGATGCGGCCGTGCCGCCTGATCCCGAACAGCCACGCGACGAGCGGCGAGTGAGCGGCCGCGAGCCCTCCGTACGCGAGCCCGAAGACCATCGCGAACGGTACAGCGTCCGCACGCGTCGCGGCACCAGCCCAACAGCGACGCCGCGATCAGAGGAATCCGATCACGTACACCTTCTTGTTGCCGACCGATCCGCGACCTGCCGAGCAGACCTTTCCGACGACGCTGGCCGCGCCGATAGCGGAGGCAGGGCCGCCGCGGTGCCGGCCGGAACCCCAGGTCCGCTGCGTGCGGCGCCAGGTGGAGCAGGATCGCCGACAGGCTGAAGCCGTAGCAGAGGAACGCGGCGCATGATCCAGAACGCGCGCGTCACGCCTGGCTCTCGCGAGACGCCCGAGCCCGGCCGACGTCGGCTGGCTGCGAGGGACGGTTCGGCCCCAACGGCACTGCTGCCGCATTTGCGCCGGATCTCTTACCAGGAACTGCGCGGCGGCGGCACGCCGACGAGCACGACGGTACCGAGGACGAGGTACCAGCGCGCCAGCCGTATCCGCTGATGATCCAGTCGCCACCGGCGGCCCACGAAGTGCCAATGCCGACTCCGGCCGTGACGATGCCCGTCATGAGGCCGCGGCGGGCGACGAACCACCGCGCCGTGGTCGAGGTCAGCGGCACGAAGGTGCCTCCTAGGCCGGCACCGACGATGACGCCGTAGTAGAGATAGAGTGCCACAGCGGTGACCTGCGACATGAGCAGCCAGCCCGTGCCCACAGCACGCCGCAGCGGTCAGCACCAGCGGGGCCGAAGCGGTCGTTCACCCCGCCCATCACGAAGGCGAGCAGGCCCTGGGAATCCAGACCAGCGAGAATGCGCCGGCCGTCATCGCCCGCGTCCACCCGAACTCGTTCAACAGCGGCAGGAAGAAGACGCCGAACGCGTAGTGGACGCTGAACACCAGCACCATGATGAACACGCCGCGGCGGCGACGGTGTAGCCGTAGAACGGTGTCTGGCGCGCGGGTGATTCCGGCACGGGCGGCGCTACTCCGCCAGGCTGACCGACCGGCGATCGTTGCCGTAGTGCGCTCCGTCCACCGTGCGGTGCGAGAGATCCACCGGCCGCCGCGCTTGCGTAGCCTTCTGTACCGACTAGAACCAGCGGCGTCCCGGCGGGGAGCTCGGGATGTAGCCGACGTAGCGCCCGTAGGTCACGGCCACGTCGCCGTGCATCTCGGCCGCCTGCACGTCATAGTCGTGGACGTCGTAAATCTTGCCGGACACGCGCTTCATGAACCCAGCCCGGTCGTCGACGAGGGTCGGCGGATTGCCGTGCGTCCAGCCGTCGCCGTGCACCATCACGAAGTCCGGCGCGATCGCCTTCTCCATGTAGGTCACGTCTCCGCGCACGAGCGCGGCCGCGATCTCGCGCTCGAAGGCCAGCTACCGCGGCGCCTTCGCCGCCTGCTCCGCTGGCGTCACCGACTCGTGCCGTGGCGTCGACGCGCCGCCCGGTCGGGGCGTCTGCGCCACGGCAGCCGCGGCGCCCGACAGGACGACCATGGCCGCGACGAGCCCCCCAGCCCTACTTGCCACTGACCGACTTCCGATTGGGGCCGAAAGTCGGCCCATGCACGGTTCGATGCGACAGGTAGATCCAGCGCCCGTCGCGCCTGGCGTAGACGCGCTCGAACCAGACCGAGAACCAGCGCCTGCCGGATCATCGCCGCTTGTTGTGTGCGCCAGGTAGCGGCCGTAGGTAATGGCGACGTCGCCGTGCATCTCGGCCTTCACCGAATCGAAGTCGAGCACGTCGTAGTACTTGGTGGTGACCCGGCGCAACATGCTCTGTTCGGTGTCGGTGAGGAGCGGCTTGCCGCCGTTGGTCCAGCCGTCGCCGTGCACCATGACGAAGTCAGGCGGCGTCACGCTGTCCACGAACGTGGTGTCGCCGCGGACCACGGCGTCGGCGATCCGCTGGTCGAGCTTGAGGACCTCCGCCTCGTCAGCCGAACTGTCGGCGCCGCGGGCGCCTGACCCAGCCGCGGCCACGACTACCGCGACGACTACGCCTGCTATCGCTGTGCGCATGTGCTTCTCCGCGGACCCACGACGCGGCCGCGCGGGAATTTGACCACGCCGGCGGCTCGGGCGTCCAGACAATTGGTTCCGACTAGAATGCTCGCGGGTCCGGAGCCGGGAGGAAAGGCACATGCTCAAGTGGAAGGCGTTGGCCATCGCGGGTGTGGCGTTCGGCCTGGCTGGCGTCGGCTGGGGCTACGCGCAGCAGCCGGCGTTTCCCGGCTTCTACGAGCTGCGCATCTACAAGGCACAGCCCGGCAAGCGCGACGCGCTGGCGGCGCGGTTCGCGACCCGCACCTCTGCCATCTACCAGCGTCACGGGATCACGAACGTCGGCTACTTCATCCCGCAGCAAAGCGTCCCGGAGCTGGGAATCGATGCCGCCGACACCTTCATCTACGTCCGCGGCTACCCATCGAAGGAGGAGCGCGACAGGCGGCTGAAAGCGGCGCAGAGCGATCCCGGAGTTCCGCGAGGTGGTGATCGCCCAGGAACGCGATGCCGAGCGCCGGCTGATCGTGAAAGCGCACAACATCGACATGACGCCGAGCGGCGCCTTCACCGCGATCTCGATCGTGCCGTAGTCAGGACGAGGCGATGCGAACCCGCCGTCACCGGCGAAAAGATCCGGCTCGCGTCGATCGCGCCGTTCTGGTCCTGCACGCGGCAGCGCTCGACGCGCAGGGAGATGCGGCCGCCGAGGTGCTGGCGTTCGAACGGCAGATCGAGGAGGCCGTGGTTCGCGGCGACGTGGCGTTCTTCGACCAGGCGACGCCGCCCGACTTCAGCTTCGTGCACGGGGATGGCTGGACCACCGGCGGCAAGCCGCTGATGTCGGACGACAAGGCCGCTTTCCTGAAGCGGGTGGCGGACAAGGAATATCTGGTCCATGACCTCGACAACGTGAAGGTGGAGCTGCACGGCGACGTCGCGATCACCTACGGCCGCTACGTCAGCCTGTTCGTGCCGAAGAACCGCAACCCGTCCACGCCAGCGCGCTTGAACTCCATCTGGTTCGAGCGCGTCTACGCCAAGCGCAACGGCCGGTGGCAGTTCCTGTCGCACCGGACCGTGCACGGGCCGAACCCCGCGCCGGCGGGCATCGACGCCACCGCCGCGCCCACCCGGTAGCCGTCGCGGCTACCGCGTAGCCGGGGTCAACGCAACGCCGCCGCGTCTCCGTGCACGACCTTCCCGCCGAGGAGCGTCAGCACGGAGTGCACGCGGCGGATGGCCTCGTCGGGCACGGCCTTCGGATCGAACACGTCCGCGTCGAGCACCGCCAGATCGGCCAGACGGCCGGCCTCGATGGTGCCGAGCGTGTTCTCCTCGCGCGAGAACCAGGCGTTGCCGCCGGTGTAGAGCCACACCGCTTCCTGGCGCGTGATCTGCTGGCCGGTGTTGATCAGCTCCCCGCGGACGTTGCGGCCCGTGACCATGTAGTAGACGTGCAGCCACGGGTTGATGGGCGCGGCCTGTGCGCCGTCCATCCCCGTACCCATGTGGATGCCGCTGTCGAGCAGCATGCGGTAGGGCGGCCCGGCCTGTCCGGCTGTGCCGCCGAGCACGCGCCAGCCGTGCGCCCGCACGCCCACGCCCAGGGCCTTCATGCGCTCGATGGTCTTCGGCTCGATGGTGTTGACGTGGTCGATGCTCCAGCGCAGGCCCGTGATCGGGAACTCGCGGTTCACGCGCTCCCACACGTCGGCGCGCGCGGCGTGGTTGGCCTCGTTGAAGCTGTGCTCCATCAGCTGCCAGCCGCGCTGGGCCACCAGCCGCACCGACCGGTAGTACTCCTCGCCCAGCGGCACCGCGCCCTCGAGTGGCCAGTCGACGATGTGCTCGCCGATGCCGGCCGTCTTCACCAGGTCGTCGCCCAGGTCCACCAACTGGTTGTCGAGCACATCGGACAGCTCGGGGTTGCCAGGCTTGCCGTCCACGCGCGGGCCGGTGTTGAAGTAGAGCCGCAGCCGCAGCGTGAGCTGGCCCTCCTTCTTCAACTCCTGCATCGGGCGGTGCTCGGCCCAGCCGAAGTACTGCGCCGGCCCGCGGTCCTGCGAGCCGAGCACCGAGTGCACGGTGGTCAGCCCGACGCTGTTGAAGTAGCCGAACACCTGCTGCATGGTCCGCTTGGTGTCGGCCAGCGTCCAGGTCGATCGCAGCGCGTCCAGCGCGTCCCATGACGGCCCGTTGATCTCGATCAGGCCGCTGTCTGACACCTTCACGCCCTGGCTCTCGAAAAATTTCTTGCCCCGCGTGTTCGTGACCGCCGGGCCGTTGAACGTGGTGTGGATGTAGACCGGGTGGCGCGGCGCCGCGGCGTCCAGCTCCGCCAGCGTCGGCAACCGGTTCTCCGCGAACTGCCGCGGCTGCAGCCCGCCGATGGCGGTGATGAACGCCCCCTCGGGCACGCCCTTCGCCCGCTCGCGAATGACGTGCAAGGCTTCCTCGATCGAGAACGCCGTCTCGATGGCGCGGGTCTCGTAGCCCGGCCGGCTCCCCACCAGCTGGACGTGGAAGTGGTTGTCGATCATCCCGGGGATGACGGTGCGGCCGCGGAGATCGATGGTGTCGGTGCAGCCGCCGGCGGCGCTGGCGGCGTCGCCCACTTCCGCGAACTTCCCGTTGGCGATGCGCACCTTGGACACCACGGTGCGCTTCGCGTCCATGGTGTGGATCTTCCCGTTGGTCAGCAGCAGGAAGCGTCCGGCGGGGCAGGGCTGCGCGAAGGCCAGCGACGGCAGCCAGCAGCGCAGGACGGCGAACGCGCGGACCAGCTTCATCACGCGGTCAGGTCCGACAGCTCCGTGAAGCGGCCGGTGCTGTCGCCGAGCTTCTCGGTGGGGACGCCCATCGTCTCGAGCAGGGTCAGTTGCAGGTTGGTGAGCGGCGTGCCCTCCGGGTAAACGAGGTGCCGGCCGCCTCGCATGGTGCCCGAGCCGCCGCCGGCCAGCAGCGTCGGCAGCGGGCCGTGCGTGTGGCGATCGCTGTTGCTGATGCCTCCGCCGAACAGGATCAGCGCGTGATCGAGCAGCGAGCCGTCGCCGTCGGGTGTGGCGGCCAGCTTCTCCAGGTACGCGGCGAACAGCGCCACGTGATAGGTCTGGATCTGCGTGCACTTGGCCATCTTGTCGGGGTTGTTCTGATGGTGCGTCAGCGGATGATGCGGCTCGGCGATCCCGATCTGCGGATAGGGCCGGCCGTTCTGCTCGCGACCGTACATGAAGGTGATGACGCGGGTGAGGTCCGACTGATAGGCCAGCAGCTGCAGGTCGTAGAGCAGCTCGACATGCGGCTGGAAGCCGTCCGGCACGCCGGCCGGGCGGCTGATGTCGGGCACTTCCTGCGCGCTTTGTTCTTCGGCTTTCCGAATCCGGCGCTCGACGTCGCGCAGCGACTCCAGGTAGTCGCTCACCTTCCGGTTGTCCGCCGCGCCGAGCTGCTGCTGGAGCTGCCGCACGCGCGCCGTCACCGAGTCCAGGATGCTGCGGTCCTGGCGGAGCCGTGACGCGCGCGCCTGCGGGTCCGTGCTGTCGCTGGCGCCGAACAGCCGCTCGAACACGACGCGGGGGTTGTTCTCGGCCATCAACGGCAGCGTCGGCGTGAGCCACGACAGCGTGCTGCTGTAGGCGCAGCTGTAGCCGACGTCGCACGACCCCACCAGGCTGTTGTCGTCGGCCGTCAGCTGCAGCGACGACAGCTGCGTCTCGCGCTCGAGCGCCTTGGCGGCGATCTGGTCCATCGACATGCCGTTGCCGACGACGCTGTCGGACTTCTTCACGTGGACGCCCGTCAGGTAGGTGCCCGACGCCCGCGAGTGATCGCCGCCGCCGTCGCCGAGCGCCTCGGCCTGATGGCTCGACAGCCCGGTGATGACGGTCAGCTGCGAACGGAACGGTTCGAGCGGCTTCAGGATCGGCGAGAACGCGAAGTCGCGGCCGGTGCCCGTGGGCAGCCAGTTCTCGTAGATGACGCCGTTGGGATGGTAGACGACGCCGAGCCTGCGCACGGCCTTGGCCGGCGGTCCGCTGCTGCGCGGTGAGTGCCGGCACCATGGCATCGAGCAGCGGCAGGGCGACCGCCGTGCCCAGGCCTCGCAGCACGGTGCGGCGCGACAGCGCTCGCTTGGTGACGATCATGGCCGGGCTCTCCTCATCTGAAACGGGGTGCTCTCGACCAGCGCGACGATGGTGGACGACCAGCTGTAGTCGTCGGCGGCCGCGCGTCGGACGATGGCGCGAACAGCCGGCGCGTCGTAGTACTGCAGCTCGCGTCCCAGCGCGTAGGTCAGGAGCTTGCCGGTGACGGCGCGGACGAACTGCTCTTTCTGGCGCCACCAGCGCGCGCCGCAGCGAGGCCGGGCCGTCCACCTTGGTGCCATCCAGCAGCACGCCCGAGGCGTTGATCGGCGACTGGTCCGTCGGTCGTCCGCCACTGGCCGATGGCGTCGAAATTCTCGAGGCTGAACCCCAGCGGGTCCATGCGCGCGTGGCAGCTGGCGCAGGTGGGATTGGCGCGATGCCGCTCCAGCATCTCGCGCACCGAGCCGGGCGTGGCGCTCGCCCCTTCCTCCAGGTTCGTGTTCACGTCCGGCGGCGGCGGCGGCACCGGCGCGGCCAGCACGTTTTCGAGCAGCCACTTGCCGCGGGTGGTCGGCGACGTGCGGTTCGAGTAGGACGTCACCGCCAGCACGCTCGCCTTGCCCAGCAGGCCCCAGCGGTTCTCGTCGGCCAGCGTCACGCGGCGGAAGTGGCTGCCGTACACGCCCCTGATCCCGTAGTGTCGCGCCAACTGCTCGTTGAGGAAGGTGTAGTCCGCCGTCAGCAGATCGGCCACGCTGCGGTCCGCCTCCAGCTGGTCGTCGAGGAACAGCTCCGTCTCCCGCACGAAGGCGGCGCGCAGGTTGTCGTCGAACCAGGGAAACTTCGTGTTGGTGTCGGGCGTGAGCAGCCACACGTTGCGCGTCTGCAGCCACTGGGCGAAGAAGTTGTCCACCAGGGAGGTGCGCGCCCGCGGATCGGCCATCAGGCGGCGAACCTGGCGCTCCAGCGTCCCGGCCGTCCGCAGCTGTCCCCGTATCGCCAGCTCCAGCAGCTCGTCGTCCGGGATGCTGCCCCAGAGGAAGAACGAGAGGCGAGAGGCCAGCTCCACGTCCGGGATCCGGTAGGACGCGCCGCGGGCGACGCCGGCGGGATCGGCCTCGATGCGAAACAGGAAGTCCGGGCTGACGAGCAGGCGCTCCAGCGCCGCGCGAACGCCGGTGTCGAAGTCCCGCTCGGCCCGTCCCTTGTCATAGAAGGCCAGGAGCGTCTCGACGTCGTCGGGCGCCACGGCCCGGCGATAGGCGCGCCGCGCCAGCCCGGTCAGAATCGTCGTGGCGCAGGCCCGCTCCTCGTCCTCGCGTGCCGGACGGCAGACGAACACGCGCCGGCGGGTGGGCGAGTCCTTCGGCACGGTTGCGTTGTAGGGCCCGCCGATGAGGAGCGCCGAGATCGACAGCGGGAACGAGGGCACGTCGCCGTCGCGGTTCCAGATCGGAATCCGGTCCGGGCCCAGCCCCTCGGCCTTGGACGCGCTGGTCTGGACGATGGTCGCCACCACCTGATGGGAACCCGCCGTCACCGGCACGCGCACGCGCAGCGGCTCGTCGGCGTCCTGGCTCTCCCCCTTGATCTCCGGGCCGCCGATGGCAAACCGGCCGACGCGGACGCCGTCCAGGCGGACCTGGATCTCGCTCGGCACCTGCAGGCCGCGGATCACGTCGGCGTAGGTGCGCCCCAGCCGCACCCGCAGCTCGTAGTCGCCGTCCACGGGGAAGAAGTGGCGCACCGCGATGCCGCCGCGCGAGCCCAGCGGAAAGTCCTCGCCGAGCCGCTCGGTCTGCCACAGCCAGGTCTGCTCGTTGGCATTGCCCTTCACGGCCGTGTAGCGCTCCACCGAGGGCGCCACCGTGGCATCGCCCACCACCGTGCGGGCGATGCGTGCTGCCGCCGTCAGGTAGCGGTCGAGCAGCGCCGGCTCCATCGCCAGCGCGTCGGCGTTGTTGTCGAAGCCGTGGGCCTGGGTGTCCGCGGGCAGCATGGCCGCTGGATCGATCTCGAGGCCCAGCAGGTCGCGAACGGCGTTGGCGTACTCGACCCGGTTCAGCCGGTGCAGATCGGCGGGCCGGCCCGGATTGGGGCGGGCCTGCGCCGAGCGGTCCAGCTCGCGCTCGAGCCAGTCCGCCGTCGCGTCGTAGGCCGCGTTGTCCGGGCGCCGGATGCCGGCTGGCGGCATCGACCGGCTGCGCAGCTTCACGACCACCTTTTCCCAGGTCTCCGCCGCGCTCGCCACGTTGGTGGCGTCCACGCCGTCGAGCGACAGCCCCGCGGTCTTCACCCGCGCGTTGTGGCAGGAGACGCAGTAGCGCGTCACCAGATCGCCGGCCGGCGTGGCGCGGGCGCCGACGGCGCGCGGTGGCGCGGGGGCTGGCGCCTGCGGTGCGCGTTGCGCTTGTCCCTGCACCTGCACCATGGCCGCCATCCAGGCCAGGCACGCGGCCGCCGTCAACGCGTGGCGCGCTCTCACCGGCACTTGATCTGCGCCTGGCAGGGCTTGCCGAGCTTGGGGTCGGCGCCGTGCTTCAGCAGCAGGTCGGCGCCCGCGGTGTTGTAAAGCACGCCGCCGAGGCGGTCGCCGAATCCCGACGCGGCCAGCCAGGGCGTGACCCCGGCCTTGGTGACGGCGTTCACGTCGGCGCCCTTCTCGATCAGCAGCGCCAGCAGCGTGTTCCAGCCGCGATAGGCGGCGCCGAAGAGCGCGTTCTCGCCGCTCGTGGTCGCGCCGGTGGCGTCCGCGCCCAGCTCGATGAGAAACCTCACCGCTGCCAGCGCCTGCGCCTCGGTGGTCGGACTCTCGCCGATTAAGCGATTGAGCCCGGAGGCGGCCATGACCGCCGTGGTCTTGGTGTCGCTCACCGCCTTGGGGTCCGCGCCGGCGGCCAGCAGGATCTTCATCATCTCCAGATCCGCGGCGGCGCTCGCCAGGATGAACGGCGTGGCGCCGGCGTCGTCGTAGCCGCCGGCAAACCCCGGCTTGCGCGCCATGCGCGCGTTCGGATCGGCGCCGCGTGCGAGCAGCGCCTGCACCAGCTGCAGCTTGGCCTGGCGGTCCTGAATGCCGCTCATGGCGTCGCTGAACCCGTAGACCGGGTTCGAGACGCCGCCCTCCCAGGTGCCGACGGCCCAATGGAGCGGCGACAGACCGGCGTCTCCCGCGTTGGGATTGGCGCCCTGTTCCAGCAGCCAGAGCGCCATCGCCACCTGTCCACGCGTCGTCGCCACCAGGAGCGGCGTGCCGCCCGCAGAGAGGCTGGCCTGGTAGGCCGCGCCCGCGCCCGGGCTCGGCGGGCGACTCGGGTTGCGAGCGCGCGTTCACATCGGCCCCCGCTCGCAGCAGGACGCGGGCGCTCTCGATGTCGCCGCCGCGGGCGGCGAAGTGGAGGGCCGTGAACCCCTTCCTGGTGTGGGCTTGCAGGTCGGCGCCGGCCTCGATCAGCACCTGCAGTACCTCCGGGTGCATTTCGGCCGCCGCCCACATCAGGGCGGTCTGGTTCTGCGCCGGCTCCCGGGCGTCGATGCGCGCCCCCGCAGCGAGGAGCCGCTTCACGGCCTCGGCATTGCCAGTGCCGGCACACGTCATGAGCGGCGTCTCACCTGCGGCCGTTGGAGTGTCCACGGTTGGCCCCGGCTTCGACCAGCGCCGCCGACCATCGCGGCACTGGCATTGGTGCAGGCGCGCGAGAGCGGCGTCATCCGGAGATCGTTGGCGGCGTTGGCGTCGGCTCCCGCCCGGATGAGCAGCGTGGCCGTGGCCACGTCGTTCCAGTGCGCGGCCCACAGCAGCGCCGTCGAGCCGTCCTCGGCGCGCTGGTTCGCGTCGGCCTTCTGCCCGACCAGCGAGCGCACCGTCTGCCAGTCCTGGTGCTTCGCCGCGTCCACCAGGCGGGCAACGCCGTCGGCGCTGACGCGGGAGAAAAATGAGACGACGAAAAGGCCTACCAGCACTACGCCCGGTGCCACGGCGAGCCTTCGACTCGTCCTGCCCATGCACGGACCTTCCCCCCGGCGCCGTGGCCGGGGGTTGTTTATAGCACGATGGACAACTATTCGGGCCGTCGTTCCGGAACGTCGCGGAACTCCGGATGGCGCCGACTCCTCAGCCGCTCCAGCTCAGATCGTGCTTCCCGAACGGCAGATCGCGGAAGCGCTTGCCCGTGATCTGGAAGATCGCGTCGCCGATCGCGGATTGGACCGAGGTGGCGCGGTCGTGGCCCATGCCGAGCAGCCAGTGCCCGGTCGGGAAGAAGCGGATGTTGATCTCCGGCGGGTCCTCGTCGATGCGCGACAACGGGAACGCGTGGAAGTTGTTCTCGACGATGCGTCCGTCCTTGATCGTGCTGGCCTGGTGCATCGCGTCGTTGTAGAACCAGGTGATCTGGCCTTCGATCTGCTTCTTCACCGACAGCGGGTTGACCAGGCCGAAGCCGGTCTCGTGCGCGACGTCGACGCGCTCGAGCCGGACCTTGCCTTGCGCGGCTGACGCTGACGGTATGGACCATGGCGCTGATCGTCGCCATGCCGTTGCCTTCGGCGCCCCGCTCCTCGAGCGCGATCGCCCGCGCCGTGCCCGGCGGCAGCGGCGTGCCCCAGCCCGACATCTCGGCGGCCATGTCGAGCGCCTTGATCATGTCGTTCTTGTAGGGCAGGTTGCGTGCGGGCGAGCAGCTCGCGCCGGTAGAGATACGGATCCTGGCCGGCGGCGCGCGCGAGCTCGTCGATGAAGCTCTCGCGATAGAACTCGTGCGCGGCCTGGCCGACGCCGCGGCGCGTGCCGACCGGCACGTGGAACTTCGTCGTGTGGTTCGAGTAGCGGTAGTTCGGCACGTAGTAGCGCGAGGTCACGTGGAACGAGGCCTCCGGGCCGAAGCCGCCCTCCTGCATGGCGGTCCGCACTTCGAACGCGATCGGCCAGCCGTCGCGCATCGAGACCGGCCTTGAGCCGCGCCACGCCCATCGCGCGATACGTGGTGCCGATGAAGTCCTCCTCGCGGGTCCAGAGCATGATGGATCGGCGTGCCGCGGTGCGCGTTCGCGATCATGATGGCGTGCTCGGCCTGGGGCCCGTTGCCGTTGCGGCCGAACCCGCCGCCGAGATGGCACAGGTGCAGGTGGACGTTCGTCTTCCGGAATCCCGGTGATCTTCGCGGCGCTGAAGCGCGTTTCCTGCGGGCTCTGATCGCCGATCCAGATGTCCACCCGGTCGTTGGCGACGAGCACGGTGGCGTTGCCCGGCTCCATGCGGGCGCGCGGCAGGTACGGCGTCGAGTAGGTGGCCTCGACGATCTTGGCGGCGCCGGCGAAGCGCCGCGTCCACGTTGCCCTGATCGGCGCGCACCGTGCCGGGCCGATCCAGCGCGGCGAGCAGGGCCGCGCGCATGTTCGCGCTGTTGAACGCGGCGTGCTCCGGAGGAATCTCCCACTCGATCGGCATCTCGATCGAGCGCGGTCTTGGCCTGATACCAGCTGTCGGCGACGACCGCGACGCCGCCGCTGAAGACGCGTCCGCGCGTCAGCGCCGGATCGGGGATCGGGAACTGGACCGCGGAGCGCACGCCCGGCATGCGGCGGACCGGCTCGAAGTCGAAGCTCTTGACGTCGCCGCCGTAGACCGGGCACGTCTTCACCGCCGCCCACTTCATGCCGGGCAGGCGGACGTCGATCCCGTAGACCGTCTTGCCCGTGACCTTGTCGGGCACGTCGAGGTTCTTCTGCTCGGTGCCCATCAGCGTCCACTGGTCCGGCGGCTTGATCGTGATCGTCTCCGGGTGCGGATGCGGCGTCTGGGCCGCGCGACCGGCGATCCGCCCGTAGCTCGTCGTGCGGCCGCTCGAGCGCGTGCGTGATGATGCTGTTCTTGGCGGTCAGCTCGGCCACCGGCACGTTCCACAGCGACGCGGCGGCCAGCAGCAGCCGTTCCCGCGCCTCGGCCCCGGCGAGCTGCAGATAGTAGCGGCCGTCCTTCACCGACGACGCCGCGTTGGTCCGCATGCGCCGGTAGAGGCTGTCGGGAATGCCCGCCACGCCGGTGCGGTCGCGATTGCCGAACGTCGGCTCGCCGCCGCCCTTGGGATCGGTGGCGCCGCTGCCCGGCACCTTCAGCGTCCACTCGGGCGCCTTCTCCCGCGCGTCCCGGTTCGCCGAGGCGTACTGCGGGCCTGACCTTGCTCCAGTCGCACTGCAGTTCCTCGCAGACCATCATGGCGTTGGAGGTCCAGACGCCCTGGCCGAGCTCGGTCTGCGCGATGCGGATCGTGACGCGTGTCGTCCGGAGCGATGACGATCCAGGCGTTGATCTCGGGCGTCGCCGGCGCTTCCGCCCAGACGGCGCCGGGCAGTGCTTTCCGCGTCGTCGCCGGCGTCTGGGCGCTCGCGCGCGACGGCACCCAGAAGCCGAGCACGAAGGCCCCTTGGGCGGCCGCGACCAGCGACGAGAAACTCGCGGCGGTCGATCCCGGATCCGCCCGACTGTTCGCCCGTCACGCCCGCCTCATCAGGTCCGCGGCCAGGTGGATGGCCTTGCGGACGCGGTGGTAGGTGCTGCAGCGGCAGGCGTTGGTGATCCGCGCATCGATGTCGGCGTCGGACGGGTTGGGGCGCTCCCGCAGCAACGCCACCGCGCTCATGATCATCCCGGACTGGCAGTAGCCGCACTGCGGCGCATCGAGCTCCTTCCAGGCGACCTGGATCGGGTGGCTGCCGTCCGGCGAGAGACCTTCGATCGTCAGGATCGGCTTGCCGATGGCCGTGGCCGCCGGGACGCTGCACGAGCGGATCGGCCGCCCGTCGACGTGCAGCGTGCACGCGCCGCATTGCCCGATGCCGCAGCTGAACTTCGTGCCCGTCAGCCCGATGTGGTCGCGAACCACCCACAGCAGCGGCGTCTGCGGGTCCGCATCGACGCGATGCCGCATGCCGTTCACGATCAGCTCGAACGCCATCGTCTGCAGTTCCGGCCCTCCTTCTGCCTTCGACTTCTGACTGTGACGTGTTGCGAGCTGTTCTCTGCCGCTCTTCCTCCTGCCGCTGGCCGCGCAGGATGTTCGGCATCCCGTAGTTGCCTTCGTGGCAGGCGTACTCGTAGCGGCGGTCGGCAGGCGCATCATCGGATACTCGCCCTTCCACGGGGTGTCCCACGTGCGCTTGTCGTCGATGGTGAACTGGTAGCGGATCGTGTCCTTGTCGACCAGCGTGAAGCGCTCGGTGACCTTCAGGTCCGCGGACGAACCGCGGAAGGCCGTGCGGTCCGTGAAGTTGGTGGTCTCGACCACCATCGTGTCGCCTTCCCAGTGGCCGCGCGAGTCGCCGCGCAGGGTGCGCACGTTCGACCCGGCGTGCGGGCGGCCGTCCAGCGGCACGATGCGCGCGCTGGGCATCATCTCGGGGATGATCACGAACTCGCCCGGCGCCTGCACGATCTCCAGGTTGGAGTTGTAGCCGGTGGGCAGTACGGGCGGGCCCTCGTGCGCCCAGTAGATGCAGCGCTCGGACAAGCCGCGCGCCTGCGCTGAATCGTAGAGCCCGACCAGCTTGCGCGCGGCCGCGCGCTCCTCCGCCCGCTTGCGGCCCTCGGCGTTGACCGGCGGCATCCGGCCGTTGGCTGGCTCCACGATGACGGACGTGCGTAGCGAGGAGACACCCTTCGGCAGCTTTTCGACCATCCAGATCGAGTTGTCGTAGTGCGCGTCGTCGTCGGGCTGCGACAGGAAGCGCTCGTGCGCACGCTTGGCGTAGTCGGCCGCCTCCTCCACGGTGAAATACTCGCGGTCCTTGAACTCCGCGGGCCGCTCGAACGGCGTGTAGGTGGCGTTGCTCCAGTAGCCCTGGAGATCCGGCTTGCCGTCGGCCGTCCGCGGCGGCGAGAAGGTAACGGTGCTGGAACCCGGTGACGCTGCCTGCCGCTGCTGGGCGTCGATGGCGAGGACCGACGCAACGAGTCCGATTGCGATGGCAAGGATGGCCGCGCTGCGCTGGTTCATCTCTCTCTTCATGCTCCCGTCGGGCAGAATTATACGAGGTAAGGTAGGAAGATGCGCCGCCTCTGGAACGACCCGGCCTGGCGCGCCGAGTTCGACCGGGGCGCGCGCGAGATGCTGCCCGCCTTTCCCGGCATCATGGCCTGGGCCCTGGTGACCGGCGTGGCGATGGTCAAGAGCGGGCTCAGCGTGAAGCTGGCTCTGCTGATGTCGCTGCTGGCCTATGCCGGCTCCGCCCAGCTGGCATCGCTGCCGCTGATTGCCGCCTCCGCCCCCGCGTGGGTCATCGCCCTCACGGCGCTCGCCACCAACATGCGGTTCGTCATCTACGGTGCCGCCATGCGGCGCTGGTTGAGCCACTACAGCGCTCGGCGTCTGTCGCTGCTGGGGTATCTCAGCGGCGACTTCTCCTTCGTCATGTTCATGAACCGGCTGGCGAAGGAGGGCCCGTTCGAGCACCGTGACGCGTGGCTGTTCGGTGTGACGTCGATGAACTGGCTGATCTGGCAGGTGGGCTCGATCGCCGGAATTGTCGGCGGCGCGTTCATTCCCACCCGCTGGGGGCTGCAGTTTGCCGGCACGCTGGCGCTCCTGCCGCTGGTGATGCCGTCGGTCCGGTCCTGGGCGGGCGCGACCGGCGCCCTGGCCGCGGGCAGCGTGTCGCTTGCCGCCAGCGCGTGGCCGTACAAGTCGGGGCTGCTCGCCGGCGTGGTGGTCGGCATCATCGTCGCGACGGTGGTGGACAGCTTTGCCGGCGTGCGCACGGAGGCGCGTTCTTGAACGGCGCCGCGACATCGGACGTCCTGCTCGCGATCGCGAGCCTGGTCCTGGCGACCTACGTCACCAGGGCGGGGATGTTGCTGGTCGGCGATCGGCTCAGCCTTTCGCGGCATGTCGAGGCCGCCCTGCGGTTCGCGCCCGCCTGTGCGCTGACCGCGCTGGTGCTGCCCGAGGTGCTCGCCCCTGCCGGGACGTTCGACCTGTCGTTGGGCAACGCGCGCTGGCCGGCCGCGCTGGCGTCGGCGGCGTTTTTGTTGTGGCGCAACAACATGCTGGGCGGCATCGCCGTCGGGATGGGAGTGTATTTGTTGTTTAGTCTTCAGTCTTCAGTCTTCGGTCTGAGTCCAGTCAAGAACGCGGAACTGCAGTGGCAGGCGCTCCGCGGGCGACGACGAATTCTCCGGGAATCGCGTAGCCATCGCCGCGTTTGAAGCGCTCGATCGACTGGAGATACTCGGCGTGCGCGTCGGCGCGCATCTGCTGGTCGAAACGGGAATAGGCCATCGCCACCGGCCCGCCGACGAAGGCCGCGCCAAGGGCGGCGTCGGCGGAGTCGTACTCGAGCACCGTCGACAGGCGATCGACCTCGATGTTCGTGAACCCGGCAGCGGCCATGTCGGTGCGCAGGTTGTCGCCCGTGCCTTGTTGAAAAAACATCGGGCACACTTCGCTCTGCACCCGCGAATCCACGATCGGGAAGATGTCGGCCCAGCCGCAGTTGCGCCGCGCGCCCCACACCGCCACCACCGCACGGCCGCCCGGCTTCAGCACGCGGCGCATCTCGCGCAGCGCGGCAACCGGGTCCGGCACGTACATCAGGCCGAGCGCGCAGAGGACGGCGTCGAACGAGGCGGCGTCGCCCATCGCTTCCTCCGCGTGCGCGCGCAGGGCACTGACGTGACCGAATCCCTGCGCCGCCGCGGCCGTCCGGATGTGCTGCACCATCTCCGTGGAGATGTCGGTCGCGACGACGCTGCCCCCGGGGCCCACGGCCGCCGCGGCGCGAAAGGTTACCAGGCCCGTGCCGCACGCCACGTCCAGCACCCGTTCGCCAGGCTGGAGGGCCGCCAGCTGCATCAGCCGGTCCTGCGCCGGGCGAAGCTGCGCAGACCAGTAGCCCTCGTAGTGCGGGGCCGCCTTGTCCCAGCCGTAGCGCTGGACGCGCAGTTGCAGGCGCGCCTCCATGGTCAGCTGGCCGCGGCGCTGACGCGCACTTCTCGCGCGAGCGGAACGCCGTTGGCGAAGATGTCGAGATACGAGCTGTGACGGTCCGCCGTGTCCAGGACGCGCAGCACGTCGGCTTCGGCGCTCGGGCTCGTCACCGTGACCACGTAGCGCATGGCGGCATAGCCTGGCCGCACGGCGTCGTCCACTCCCAGCTCGCCGCGCACGTCGAAGTCGGCCTGGAGGTCCACTTCCAGGCTGTCGAACGGCACGCCGAGCCGCGCCGCCCACATGCCGTAGGTGATGGCAAGGCAGGAGGCCAGCGCGGCGCGCCCCAGCACGCCCGGGTTCGGTCCGTTCCCCGTGCCGCCGTACTTCGGTGTCATGGCCACGTCGAACGCATGTGGTCCCTCTGTCACGATGCAATCAAGTCCGGGTCGCAGCACGGCTTTGGCCGCTGCGGTGCTCCGGCCGATGTTGCTGCGGGTGGACACCGCGCGGACGTTGCGTTCCAGCGCCTCTCGAATCTGATCGTCACCCTGCATACGTACCTCAAAGCGGCTTCTACTTCTATGTAGCCGCGTCCTTTGTCCGTAGTCCTTGTACGGGTCCGTCCTTGGTCCTTCGTCCTTGGCCGCCTTGGACCTTGGACTGAGGACGGACCAGAACCAAGAACCAAGCACCAGGACCCGCGCTACATCATTCAAAGAGCGCGCTGGGGGTCAGGTTACTCGATCGATGTTGTGTAGAATCGCCTCGATGCGAAAACTGGTTCTGATGGCCTTCCTGGCGCTTGCGACCCATACCGCGAACGCGCAGTGGGTGAATTACAAAGCGCCCGGCACTCCCCGTCTCGCCGGACGGCCGGCCGAATCTGGCCGCGCGCGCGCCGCGCGCCCCGATGGCAAGCCGGATCTGTCCGGCGTCTGGCACGTGCAGCCCACATCCCGCGAGGAGATGAAGAAGCTGTTCGGCAACGACGTCGACACGATTGAAGTGCCGGGGATGGAGATCGACACCATCTCCAAGTACGCGGTCAACATCTTCCTGGACTTGAAGCCGGCGGACTGGCCGGTGAAACCCGCGTGGCCGAAATCGTTGCCCGCCGCGGCGACGGCAAGCCCGAGGCGCTGCCGCTGACCTATTGCCTGCCGGGCGGCATCCCGTTGTCCACGATGCTGTCCGAGGTGTCGAAGATCGTCCAGACGCCCGGGCTGATCCTGATCATGCTGGAGCTGGGCGGCACGCGGCAGATCTACACCGACGGCCGCAAGCATATGGCCGGGCCGTCGCCGTCGTGGCTTGGCTACTCGGTGGGTCGATGGGAAGGCGACACGCTGGTGGTCGACACGATCGGCTTCAACGGCAAGAGCTGGCTGGACCTGATCGGCCACCCGCAGAGTGAGGCGATGCGCCTGACCGAACGCTATCGCCGCCGCGACTTCGGGCACATGGACATCGAGATCACGATCGACGACTCCACGTACTACACGAAGCCGTTCACCGTGAAGGTGACGCACGAACTGCAGGCCGACGACGACATCCTGGAGTATTTCTGCAACGAGAACGAGCAGGATCGAAAGCGAATGGGGTTGTAGACCGGCGGTTGCATCAGGACGGCCCGAGGGCCGTCCTGACACGTGACCGCACGGTTACGGCAGCCGCAGAACCTGTCCCGGCTGGATCTTGTCCGGGTCAGTCAGCTGATCCTTGTTGAGATCGAAAATCTTCATGTAGGCGCCCGCGCTGCCGAGATGCTCCTTGGCAATCGCGCTGAGCGTGTCGCCGCTCTTCACCGTGTAGGTCTTGGCCGTCGGGGTGGTCGCGGCGGATGGCTTCATCCCCGCTCCAGTGGTGGTGGCCGGACCGCCCGTCACGCGAATGTCGGCGACGATGTCCTTCTGCCAGGTTGGAATCGTCTTGATGGCGTTCCAGATCTCGTTCTTCTCTGCTTCCGTGGCGACAGTGCCCTTCAAGTAGAGCTTGCCGTCGTGTTCGTCGATGGTGCCGTGAAATTTGTCCTTGGCCGTCTTCACCGTGTACGCGTACATATCTCGCAATCCCATGTCATACCTCCACCGCTGACGAGGGGAGGTGCATCATCGGTGCCACCAGAGCCATTCGATTGTTGAGTTAGTAGCGCGGCGTCGCGGGGTGAAGGAACAGCACGTCCGCTGCGACAACAGCGGCTTCGAGACTAGAACGGTCGCAGGTGGTCGCCCACGGCCCGCCGTGAGCGACCACGCTGATTGCTCCGCCGGCTACGCCGGCGCGACGTTCTCGGCGCGCGGGCCCTTGGGGCCCTGGCCTACCGTGAACGTCACCTTGTCGCCTTCACGCAGCGAATCGAATGGCGTCTTCGTGCACGCCGACTGGTGGAAGAAGTACTCGACCCCGTCGGGCGCAGCGATGAAGCCAAAGCCCTTGTCGGTGATCCGCTTGATGGTGCCAGTTGTATTTGCCATGAGACCTCTCTGCTCTCGCGTCGCACACGAGCCGCGCATCGAGGCAGCAGGGCGGTGGCCCGGTTCCCCCAGCGTGAGTGCTGTGAGTGACTGAAGATGCTGTCGATAGTTCCGATAGTTCGTTAGTGTTCGACCGTCAGGGGCAATCCTACAGCGAATTCCCCCCCGTTTCCCGACGATTCTCCAGCCCGCCGGGTCGGCCCCCGCTGACCTAGTCCTGGCCGGGGCCGGGACCGCCCCGGAGCCTCTTGGCTGAGGATCGACGCTTCTTTTCGGTCAAACGGCGCTCCTTGGCGGCCCGGCTGGGCTTCGTCGGCCCGGCGCAGCCGAGGCGCTACGGCGGCCTGCCGAACCAGGGCTGCCAGCCGGGCTCGGGCCGCCTCGCGGTTCCGGACTTGAGTGCGGTGTTCCCGGCTGTCGATCACCAGTATGTCGTCCGCAGTCATGCGGCCCCTGGCGAGGGTCCTCAGCCGGGCCTTCACCTGGTCTGGCAACGACGACGCGGCGACGTCGAAGCGCAACTCAACAGCCGTCGACACCTTGTTCACGTTCTGCCCGCCGGGCCCCGACGCGCGCACGAACCGCTCCTCGACCTCGTCTTCGTGCAGCTGCAGGCTGGCGTTGATCGGGATCACGCACGCTCCTCGGAAGTGAACACCCTTCCGGATTCTATCTGCCGCCTGGATAGAATGAGGCAGCGATGGCCTGGGACTGGATCGAGAAGGGCGCCAAGCGCCTGCAGGAACTGGGCGGCGAATACAAGCAGCACCACGCGCTGGTCGAACGGCTGGTCGCGCTCGAGCCCGCTGCGGCCCAGGAGGAGATGACGCGCGCGTGGCAAGCGATGGACGACCGCGCGCGCGCCGGCGTGAAGATGACGCTGGCGGGACTGACGTTGTCGCAGCAGGCGGCGCCATCGAGCGCGGAGGCGAAGCGGCGGCTCGAGCGCCTCAAGGCGCTCCACGCGCTGGTGGACCAGGCCAACCCAGGGTGCGCCGGCGGGTGCCCGCGCCGCTTCCACTGAAGCTGCGTTCACGGCCGGCGCGGCCCGAGTCACCAACACGCTGGCCGATGTCGCCGAGCGCGCCAGGCCAAAGGCGGGGCAGTTCATCGAGTCCGCCCGCAAGGGCATCGAGCAGCACGGGCCGGCGGTGGAGGCGGCGGTGAAGTCGGTCATCACCGAGCTGCTGAAGGCCGACGCGCCGGCGAAGAGCGGCGCTTCCAATCCCGAGACGGCGGCCCCGCCGCGCGATCCGGTCGTGCCGCCGCCCATTCCCGAGGATCCGCCGCCGCGCGACGCGGCAGCGTCCGGGGCTCAAAGGACCCTACACGGCCAGTGGTCCGGCACGTTGCGCCACCTCGCCGGCGACGACACGCTTGGCTGCGATTTGCGTGTTGCGCCCAGCGGCAGGCCGGTGTGGGTGTATGGCGACACCAGCGGGCGGCACGAGACGGAGCTGACGCACGAGGGTCAACGCATCCAATACGTCCCGCCGGGAGGCGGCGTGGCGACCGTCACCGTGCTGTCGGTCACCGGCTCGGCCACTGAAACCGGCTACGTCGTGGACTATTCGTTCGAAGGCTCCTCGAACGGCTACCTGACCCAGAAGTATCAGCGGCTGGTGCTGACCGGCCGCCTGCGCGGCTCGCAACTGGACGTCAGCTATTCGCAAGCGGGCATCTCGTCGTTCGGCGACAAGACCGGCCTGACCGCCACCGAGGGCGCTACCGAGTACCGCGGCTCACTCAGCAGGCAGACATAGCGGTTCGCTCGGGAAAAGGATGGGGCGGACAGCCGCCTTTCCAGCCGGGGCCAGCCGCAGTATCCTCTGGCCACACTCCTTTAACCACCTGGAAGGGCACACCATGCGAAGGACACTACTGACCATCGGATTCGCCCTGGGAATCGCCATCTGTGCCGGTGTCGTGAGCTCCATGCAGACGCCTGGCGCCGCCATCGCGATCGATGGCGACGATCTCGCGGGAACGGTCACCGGGCCCTCCGGACCCGAAGCCGGCGTCTGGGTGATCGCGCAAACATCGGATCTCCCCACGCCGTTCGCGAAGATCGTCGTCACCGACGATCGCGGGCGCTACCTGGTGCCCGACCTGCCCAAGGCCAACTACAGCGTCTGGGTGCGCGGCTACGGGCTCACGGATTCACCGAAGATCCAGACGGCCCCGGGCAAGACCCTCGATCTGAAAGCCGTGCCGGCCAGTTCGCCGGCTGCCGCGGCGCAGTACTACCCGGCCTCGCAGTGGCTCTCGTTGATGGAGGTCCCGGCCAAGAGCGAGTTCCCGGGCACCGGCGACAGCGGCAACGGCATCAACCCGAACATGAAGACACAGGGCGACTGGATCCGCCAGGTGAAGTCGGGCGGGTGCACCGCGTGCCATGCGATCGGCACGAAGGGCACCAGGGAGATTCCGACCGCGCTCGGGCAGTTTCCCAACTCGGTCGCCGCCTGGGATCGACGCATCAAGTCGGGGCAGGCGGGCGGGCAGATGAACGCGCAGCTCAACAACTTCGGCCGCGCCCGCGTGCTGAAGATGTTCGGCGATTGGACGGACAAGATTAAGGCGGGCGAGTTGCCGCCGGCGCCGCAGCGGCCGCAGGGGGCCGAGCGCAACGTCGTCATCACGCAGTGGGACTGGGCCGATCCGAAAGCCTACCTGCACGACGTGGTCTCGACCGATCGCCGCAACCCGCGCGTCAACCCGAACGGGCCGGTTTACGGGGCGCTGGAACTGAGCGCCGACTACACGCCGGTGCTGAACCCGGTCACGCACACGGCGAGCCGGATCCCGCTGACGGTCCGCGATCCGAACACGCCGCCGACCAACCCGGCGATGCCAGAGCCGTCGCCCTACTGGGCCGACGAGCCGATCTGGACCAGCAAGAACAACGTGCACAACCCGATGCTCGATCACCAAGGGCCGCGTCTGGCTGACGTCCACGGTGCGGCCGTCGGCCAACCCGGCCGACTGCAAGGCGGGTTCGAGCCATCCGTCCGCGAAGGCCTTCCCGGTCGAGAACGCGGGCCGCCACCTGGCGGTCTACGACCCTTCGACGAAGAAGCTGACGCACATCGCGACCTGCTTCGGCACGCACCACCTGATGTTCGCCGAGGACGCGAACCACACGCTGTGGACGAGCGGCGGCGGACAGGTGATCGGCTGGCTGAACACCAAGATGTTCGACGAGACGCAGGACGAGATGAAGTCGCAGGGCTGGACGGCGCTGATCCGCGACGCCAACGGCAACGGCAAGCGCGACGCCTACGTCGAGCCGGGTCAGCCGCTCGATCCGACCAAGGATCAGCGCATCGGCGGCGCGCTCTATGCGGTCGCGCCCGCGCCGGACGGCTCGATCTGGGGCACGCAGCTCGGCTACCCGGGCGCGATCATCCGGCTCTCGCCCGGCGCGAACCCGCCGGAGACGGCGATCACCGAGATCTACATGCCGCCCGCCGACAAGGGCTACTCGCCGCGCGGCGGCGACGTCGATCGCAACGGCGTCTACTGGGCGGCGATGGCCAGCGGCCACATGGCCAGCTTCGATCGCCGCAAGTGCAAGGGCCCGCTGAACGGTCCGGCGGCCACGGGTCTGCATTGCCCCGAGGGCTGGACCTTCTACACCGAGCCGGCGCCGCAGTTGAAGGGCGTGACCGAATCCGGCAGCGCCGAGGCCAGCTACTACACCTGGGTCGATCAGTTCGACACCCTCGGCCTGGGGCGCAACGTCCCGATCAACACCGGCAACGCCACCGAGGCGCTGCTGGCGCTGAAGGACGGCAAGTTCGTGACCCTGCGCGTGCCGTATCCGCTCGGCTTCTACACGAAGTGGATGGACGGCCGCATCGACGACCCGAATGCGGGATGGAAGGGCCGCGGCGTGTGGACCACCGTCTCGACCCGAACGCCGTTCCACATGGAGACCGGCCGCGGGACCACGAGCAAGGTGATGAAGTTCCAGATGCGCCCGGACCCGCTCGCGAAGTAACGGCGTCCGACGAAACCGAGTCCGGCATCAGCTCGAGCGCGTCAAGCGATTGACGCGCTCGAACCGCGGCGCTCGCGCTCACCGCAGTAGGATTGGTCCATGCCGGGGTATCGGTATGCGTGGACGATTTTCGTCCTCGCCGCCTGCGTGCAGCCAAGCATCGGGCTTCAGCGCGGCGCCGGCGACTTCGAGGCCGAACGGTTCCACATGGTGGCCGAGCAACTCGAGGGACGCGACATCCGTTCCAGCCGCGTGCTCGACGCTGTCCGCAAGGTGCCGCGCCACCTGTTCGTGCCTGAATCGCTGCGCGCGCAGGCCTACGCCGATTCTCCCCTGCCGATCGGCTACGAGCAGACCATCTCACAACCCTATATCGTCGCTTTCATGACCCAGGGGCTGGACGTCCAGCCGGACCACAGCGTGCTGGAGATCGGAACGGGTTCCGGCTACCAGGCCGCGGTGCTGAGCCTGCTCGCCGACCGGGTGTACACCATCGAGATCGTCGCGCCGCTGGCAGAACGGGCACGCGGCACGCTGGCCACCTTGGGCTACCGCAACATCGAGGTGCGCACTGGCAACGGCTACCTGGGGTGGCCCGAGCACGCGCCCTACGATCGGATCATGGTCACGGCCGCGCCCGACGAAGTACCCCCGCGCTGGTGCAGCAGCTGAAGATCGGCGGGTTGATGGCGATCCCCGTTGGCAGCCTGGCGCAGCAGCTGCTCATCCTCCGGCGGACGACGAAAGGGATGGAAACGCTGGCCACGCTGCCAGTTCGGTTCGTGCCCATGACCGGGAAGCCCTGAGTCACCGAACCCGGCGTCGCGCGGTTATTGCGTCGGCGCCGCCAGCGGCTCGTTGCCGATGGCCGTGTGCCCGGCGACCGAGTCGCAGTGCTTCCCGGGCGCGGGCGGCGTCCTGCCGGGGCACTTGAAGAGGCCGCCCTTGCGGGCGCCGGCAGGCTGGCCGCTCCGCAGCGGGTGCAGGCCGACGCTGAAGACCGTGCCGGGCGGGAAGGTGTTCACCGAGATGCCCTGCTTGGCCATTTGTCCCGCTTGCCCCATTTCGACGGTCCAGACGATTGGCTCGCCCTTCGCGTCGCGCTCGACGTTCTTGCGCTCGGCGTTCATCGGCGCAAAGTACATCTGCAGGTGGTTTGCCGCCGGGTCCACGCGCGTGACCACGCCGGTGAAGACCTTGATGGCCCGCATGTCGTACATCGCGAACGAGTGGTGCGCCTGTACGGACGCAGCGAGCAGGGCCGCTCCCGCGACCGCCACTACCAGCGTTTCGCTGATTTCTGCCTCGAGCGTTCATGTGCGCGGCCATGCTACCACCAGCGAGGCTGCGCCTGCGGGCTCGACGCGAACCGCCGAGCGCCCTATGATGACGCGCGAGAGGGGACCCGAGCGAATGTCGAAGATGAACGCGTTGCAGGCCGTGTCCGGGACACTTGCCGCGCTGGTGGCGGCCGCGTCGTTGTCGTGCTCGCCGGCCGGGCAGCAGGCCGCCGACACGGCATTCAAAAGCGTGGGCCGCGGTGCGCCGGTGTCGCCGGCCATCCCCGCCGAGACGTGGGTCGTTCCCGATAACATCGAGCCGTTTCCGCCGGCCGAGATCAAGGGGTATCCCGAGCAGTACTGGCTGGTCGGCCCGTTCGAGGAGGCCGGCCCGGGTGGCACGCCGGCGTTCATCGGCTCCGCCCGCAACGGCGCGGTGCCGGCTGGGATCGAGCCGCTCGCAGTGGACCTCTTCACGTCGAAGGACTTCTACAAGGACCGGGCACTCTGGTCCGACAAACGCTATTTCCGGTGCAACAGTCCGTACGGGCTCGAGGCGCAGTGGAGTGACGGCGTGATCGGCGACGACCCGCCGCACTCGGCCGCCTGGGGATACTGCAACCGGGACTATCCGCGCGCGGCGATCGTCAGCCCGTACGGCTTCAAGACGGCGCAGGCGCACTACGAGGCGCTGCTCGAGGAGACGCGCGGACGCGGCGGGCCGACCCAGCACACCTATGCCACGGTGCCAGGAGAGTGGAGCGGCCGCTACCTGTGGCGCCGGGGACAGAACTGGTACGCGGAGCTGCTCTGGAATCAGGTGTCCACCATTCTCTCGCTGCTGACCGACGAGTACCAGACGCGGATGGTGCAGGAGATGTATCACGACGGCAACACGAACACGCCGCAGTGGCCGGCGCAGGACCTGCTGGCCCGAAGGCTTCATGCGGCGCTGGCACTACCATGGCGTCACGAACCAGCCTCACACGATCATGGTGACGCCTTCGCTGGTGCAGGTGGCGGCCGGCGACGCCGACAACTTCATCACCAACATCCACATCGGCCGCTCGTTCAACCTGGAGGGCGCCGTGCCGCGCCTGGGCGCCGACGTGCCGCGCTGGTACGGGGAGACGATCGGCTTCTGGGACGGGGACGCGCTCGTCACCTGGACATCGAACATCCAGGGCTGGAAGGTGCACGGCAACCCCGAGTTCTCGAACAAGCTGCAGACCATCGAGATCTACACGCCGAACCGCGACGCGGCCGGGAACTTCGTCGGCCTCAACCACGAAGGCATCTTCTACGACCCCGAGGCGCTGGTGGAGCCGGTGCGGATGATCCGCAACCTCGAGAGGGCCAGCGGCTTCGAAGAGGGCGAGCCCTTTACCTTCATCGAGTGCGTGCCGACGATCTACCCGATCAAGGGCCGCGCGACGCCCGCGTCTCCCGGCGCCGTGATCGAGTACAAGGTGCCGGACATGTTCGGCCGGCCCTGGGCCAAGATCTGGGAGGAATTCCACGAGCCGGGCATGGCCCGGCCGAAGAACGAGGACATCTTCAAGTTCGACTAGGCCAGGCGGGTCGTTCAGGACACGGAGAACGACGATGAAATTCGTCTTGGTTCTCGCCACGTGGGTGCTGCTGGTCCCGAGCGTCGCGCAAGCCCAGTCCGGCACGAGCGTGCTGTTCATCGGCAACAGCTTCACGTTACGGCTTTGGCTCGCCCGTGCACTTCTATCGGGCCGGTACCGTCACCGATCTGAACAGCGAAGGCATCGGCGGCGTGCCGGCACTATTCAAGTCGTTCACGCAGCAGGCCGGCCTGGACTATGACGTCTTTCTCGAGACGCGCCCCGGCGTCGGGCTGGACTATCACCTCGAGAACAAGCTCGGCGTGATCGGCCGGCGCGGATGGGACACGGTGGTGATGCATGGGCACAGCCTGCTGGACCTCGAGAAGCCGCGCGATTCGGCCAAGCTGATCGACACCAGCAGGCGGATGGCGGACTTTCTGCGCGCACGCAACCCCAAGGTGCTGCTGTATTTGACGGCGACCTGGTCGCGCGCCGACCAGACCTACCCCGCGACCGGCGCCTGGGCCGGACGGCCGATCGAGGCGATGGCTCGCGATCTACGCGCTGCCTACGACAAGGCCGGCGAGTCTGCTTCGGCGAAGTCCGTGCTCCCGGTCGGTGAGGCGTGGACTCGAGCGATGCAGTCGGGCGTGGCCGATGCCAACCCCTACGACGGGGTCGAGGCTGGCCGGATCAATCTGTGGACCTACGACCACTACCATGCCAGCGCTCACGGCTACTACCTCGAGGCGCTGGTCGTCTTTGGCGGCGTCACTGGCCGCGATCCGCGCTCGCTGGGTGAAAACGAATGCTCCGCCTACGAACTGGGGCTGTCCCGGGCGGAGGTCAAGGCGTTGCAGCAGGTGGCGTTCGATCAGCTCGCGAGCGCCGGGACTATCGCGCCTGCTCCGTTGGTGCTGCCCCGGCCGGTCAATCCCGAACGCTGCACAGAAGCGCACTGAGGCGCCTTTCGTAATCCCGCACCAACATCTGTCACTCCGGAGGCGATGTGACGGGGTGCGAACGTCTTAACCGGAGCATCTACAGTACTTACGGCTGATCCACCCCGGGCAGTCTGCTTGCAGAGGACGCGTCGAACCAGGCCGGACCCTGTTCGTCCGGAACCAAGGAGGCCGACGTGATTCGCAAGCAGGTCGTTGTAACGGTTCTGATGATGGGATTGACGGTGCCGGCTGCGGCGCAGCGGGGCGCGGTCAACGATAAGGCAGAGATCCAGCGGCTCAACGACAGCGCCTATCTGGTCGAACGGGATCTGACGTCGCTTGGGCAGCGCGACACTACGCGCGCCGAGCAGCTGCAACTGCGCCTGGGCGACCTCCAGGAAGAGATCATCTATCTCAAGGTCAAGCAGCGGAAGGAAGGCACGGTTCAACGGCGAGAGTACGCCGACGTTGGCGATCGTCTCGAGGCCCTGAGGGCCGAGGCTCGGACTGCGGCGAATCCCCCGGCCCCGGTGTCGCGACGACTGGGCGCGAACACGGCGACTCCGGCCCCGAGCTTCGTGGAGGTTCCGGTCGGGACGGAAATGGACGTGCGCCTGACGGACAGCCTCGACTCGGGCAAAGCGATGGTCGAGGATCGGTTCGAGGGAACGACCGTCAATGATCTTCGAGTCGACGGACGCGTCGCGATTCCGGCTGGAGCCGTGGTACGTGGCGTCGTGACGGCCGTGGACCCGGCCACGCGCACCAATCGGACCGCGCGCATGACGCTGAGCTTCGACCAGGTGACCGTGAACGGCCAGGCCCATCCAATTCGCGGCACGGTGACCGAGGCGATCGAGGGCAGCGGGATCAAGGGCGAGGCGGGCCGGCTTGGTGTCGGGGCCGGCGCCGGCGCCGTCATCGGCGGGTTGCTCGGTGGGGTCAAGGGTGCCCTGCTGGGAGTGGCCATCGGTGGCGCCGGAACGCTGGCGGCAACGGAAGGCAAGGAAGTTCGGGTGCCCCAGGGCTCGGTCTTGCGCGTGCGGCTCGACTCGCCCGTACAGATGCACGCGGCGAGATAACCCGAAAGCGGTAAGGTAGGCGCCGCGCGCTCAGTTAGGCGCGGCAGCCTCGACGAGCTCGAGCTGCGCGAGTGCCCGCTCCAGCCCGCGTCACGCTGAAGGCGATGTGATCGATCACCGTCCCGAGCCCGCCTCGATTCTCCGATTCCTACCCTTCCGGTTGCGACCATGGCGCCATGTTAGCCGACGGCGCTCGGAGGAATCGTCGGCACTGTTTTCGGTAGACTGCTGAGATGGTCAGTCGTGAGGGATGTTGTGTCGGAGATTGAGTTCAAGGCTCCGGGTCCGGGGTCCTGGGAACTGGAACAAACGCACTTCGGCCGGCCGGCGACCCGCTACATGGCGGCGCTGGCCGGGGAACCGATTTCCCGTGGCTTTGGCGAGGGCACCAGACGTTACGGCCTCCTGCTCGATACCATGCGGTTTGGGTTCGTCAACGACTTCTGCTACTCGAAGTTCGTGCCGGTCGGAGCGCCAGAGAACGCGTCGGGTCCGCCCCCTCGACTCATCTTCATGCTGCTCACCCGGCTCCATCCGGAGATCCGCCGCCGCGTCGCCGCCGCTCCTGATGCGATTGCCAAGAAGCTCTGGCGCGAAGACCTGCGGCGGTGGGACGAGGAGTACAAGCCGGATTCGATCGCGAGGAACAGCAGAATCCAGGCGACGCCCATTGCAGGGCTCGGCGACCGGGAGTTCATCGCGCACCTCGAGGACGTCAAGGCCAACGTGATCGAGATGCTCTACCGGCACCAGAAGTTCACCGTGTCTTGTACGTTCCCGGTAGGTCATTTCGTGACCGAGGTGCAGAGTTGGACCGGCCTGCCATCGGGCGAAATACTGGGCACGCTGAAAGGCGCCGCGCCGATTTCGCGCGGCATCGGGGCCGGATCGCTCGATCGCCTCAGGACGGCGATTGCGGCGGCCGGCATCACCGCGGCGGGCGTACGCGGGCGCCCGGCGCAGCAGGTTCTGTGCGACCTCCAGGCGGCGCCGGGCGTCGGCGAGGCGCTGCAGGCATATCTCGACGAGGTCGGCTATCGCCTGGTGTCGGGCTACGACATGGCCGACAGGTACGCGCTCGAGATGCCCGAGATGCTGGTCGGCGCCATCTTTGGTGCGTCGGACACGGCGGATCGGCGGGGAGACTTCGAGCGGAGCCGCGATGCGTTGCGCGCCAAGGTGCCTGCAACCCGCCGTGCCGAGTTCGACGAATGGCTGGAAGAGGCGCGGTTCATGCACCGCTTGCGTGACGAGCGCGGCATGTACAACGACTGCTGGGGCTCTGGCCTGGCACGGCGCGCGCTGCTCGAAGCCGGCCGACGGTTGAAGGAGAGCGGCGTGCTGCCCGACGCGTCGCTGGCGATCAACGCCAGCCACGAGGAGATCGTCAGCCTGCTCACGGGTGGGAGGCAGCCGAGCGTCGAAGAGCTGCGGCGGCGCCAGACGTGGCGTGAAACGAAGACCGTGGCCGACGCGCCGGCATTCCTCGGACCCGAGCCGAAGGCCCCGCCCCCCGCGGACTGGCTGCCGAAGAAGGCGCGGGCGAACGCCCGGGTGGTCGAAACCATCATGCGCGAGGTCTTCAACGTCTCGTCGCAGAAGGCGCCGCCCAAGAGCGTCGCCGGGCTGCCAGTCCATCCCGGTGTCTACGAAGGACCGGTCCGAATCATCAACGGGCCCCAGGATTTCAACCGCCTGCAGCAGGGTGACGTGCTGGTGACGCGCAACACCGGCCCCGCCTTCAACGTCGTCCTGCCGCTGCTCGGTGCCATTGTCACCGACCGCGGCGGCCAGCTGTCGCACGCCGCGATTGTCGCGCGCGAGTACGGCATCCCCGGCGTGGTCGGCACGCGCGAGGCGACGACGATGTTCGCCGACGGCGCCCGGGTGCGAGTCAACGGCGACACCGGCGTGGTCGAGCTCATGGGGGCCTGACGGTGAAGCCCTCGCCGCTCGCCGATGCGCTCGACGAGACGCACTTTGGCGGCAAGGCCGCGTCGCTGGCGCGGTCGCTGCGCGCGGGGCTGCCGGTGCCGCCGGGGATTGCGCTAGCCACCGCGCTACGTGGAAGCCGTGTTCGGTGGCCAGGCTGAGGCACTGACACATCTGCGTGGCGAGTTCACCGCACTGGCCGGCCCTTGCGCCGTGCGGTCTTCGGCGGTTGGCGAGGACTCGGAAGGCGCAAGCTTCGCCGGCCAGCACGCCACCATCCTCAACGTGCGCGACCAGGACCAGGTGGTGGACGCGGTCCTGAAGGTGCGCGAGTCCGCTCACACCGAGTCGGCCCGCGCCTACCGGCGCACGCTTGGCCTGGACGAAGCGCCGCGCATCGCAGTCGTAGTGCAGCGCATGATCGAGCCGGACTGCGCCGGGGTGATGTTCACCAGGAATCCGCTCGACGGCTCCGACGAGCGCGTGATCGAGGCGTCGTGGGGCCTCGGCGAGTCGGTCGTCGCTGGTCTGGTGGTGCCGGACAACTACGCACTGGACCAGCAGGGCCGTGTGCTACGACGCACGGCCGGCGAAAAGGACATCGCGCTGCGCAGCGCCCCGGACGGCGGCACGATCGAAGAAGTCGTCACCGGCGACCTGGTGACGGCCCTGTGCCTGAGTGACGAGATGCTGGCGAGCCTGCACGACCTGGCCACGCGGTGCGAATCCTTCTTCGGCAGAGCGCTGGACCTCGAGTGGGCCTTCGCCGACGGCAGACTGTACCTGTTGCAGTGCCGGCCCATGACGCGGAACCGGTGAACGCGCCCACGCACGAACACGCCCAGGAAGGGCTGCCGTTCCCGGCGCTCGCCGGCATGCTGCTGGCGGCGTCGCTGGCGCCGCTCGGCAGCACGATGATCGCGGTGGCGCTGCCGAGCATCGGCCGCGATATCGGCGCGGAGGCCTCGTCCCTGACCCAATGGCTGGTCTCGAGCTACCTCGTCACCAGCATCGCGCTGCAGAGCCCGGGGGGCAAGCTCGGCGATCTCATCGGTCACGGCCGCGCGCTCGTGATCGGCTTGTCGCTCGTAGCCGCGGGCGGCGTGTTGGGGCTGCTGGTGGGCGAGGTGCACGTGCTCGGCGTCGCGCGCATCCTGATGGCCTCGGGTGGTGCCGCCACGGTGCCGGCGACGATGGCGATCCTGCGAAACCAGACCGCGGCCGATCGGCGGGCGCGGGTGTTCGGCCTGTTCGGCGCGTGCATGGGGCTGGCCGCGGCCATCGGTCCGCTGCTTGGCGGCGAGCTGACCGAACGATTCGGGTGGCGCGCGGTATTCGCGGCCAACCTGCCGGTGGTCGCCGTTTCGCTGCTGCTGGTGCTGACGTCGCACGGCACCTACCGGCGCGCCGTGGCCCACCGGCAGCCGCTCGACGTCGTGGGCAGCGCGCTGCTGGCCGCCGGCCTGACGTTGACGATCGTCGCGCTGCAAATCTCCGACAGCGCCGCATGGTGGCTTGGAGTCGGCGGCGCCGCGCTGCTCGCCATGTTTCCATTCTGGGAGCGGCGCACGCCGTCGCCGGTGGTCGATTTCTCGCTGCTCACCCGCCGCGCCTTCTTCGCCGGCGGCTCGATCATCGCGCTGCAGAACATGGCGATGTACCCGCTCCTGTTCCAGCTGCCGGTCTTCTTCGACCGGGTCCGCCACCTCGGCGCCAGGACCATGGGGCAGTCGCTGCTGGCGTTGACCGCGGCGATGATCGTGGCCTCGATGGCCGGCGGGCGACTCAGCGAGTTGGTCGGGGCGAGAGCGCAGACGCTGGCGGGTTCGCTGATTGCGCTGGCCGGGCTGTGGTGGTTTGCGGACTTCGAGTCCGTCCGGGCGCCGCTCGACGTCATGCCGGGCATGCTGCTGCTCGGCGCCGGCGTCGGCATGACGTCGCCTCCCGCTCAAGCCGCGTCGATGAGCACGGTCCCGCCCGAGCAGGCCGGCATGGCCGGCGGCGTGGTGTCGACGATGCGCTACCTGGGCGGAGTGGCCGGCATCATGACACTCGGCGCGCTGCTGCGCGACTCGGCCAGCCCCGCATCCCATCAACGCGCGGTGTTCGTCTACGCCGGCGCACTCGTCGCTGCGGCGTCGCTGTCACTCCTGCTGCCGGGCCGCCCGAAGAGGACATGAAATCCACGGTAGAATTGCCGCGCGAGGGATGATGAGCCGTTCGAATCACCAGGTCCACTACCGTCGAGAGTTCATGCGATTCCTGGCGGCAAGCCCGCTGCTCGCCTATGGGTTGCGCGAGGCCTGGGCACAGGAGCCCGCGTCCGCACCGCTGGCGAAGGACGTTCTGAGCGTCCTCGACTTCGAAGCGTTGGCCAGGCCCAAGCTGCCGCCCGCGCACTGGGGCTACATGGCCAGCGGCGTGGACGACAACCTGACGCTGCAGGCCAACATCGGCGCGTACAAGAACATCCAGCTGCGCCCACGCCGGCTGGTAGACGTCTCGAAGATCGACGCCGGCATCGAGCTTTTCGGCCAGCGGTTCGCCAGCCCCGTTTTCTTGTGCCCCGTGGGTGGCCATCGCATGTTTCACGCGGACGGCGAGGTGGCGACCGCCCGCGCGGCGAAGGCGAAGAACACGTTGCAGATGCTCTCCAGCCAGACCTCGATTGGCGTGGAAGAGGTGATCGCCGCGCGTGGCGGCGGGTTGTGGTACCGGCTGTACATGCCGCCAGTCGTGGGACGACACCGAGAAGCTGGTGCGGCGGGTCGAGGCCGCCGGCTGTCCCGTGCTGGTGTGGACCATCGACGTCCTGGGGGGACGGAATCTCGAGACCGCCACTCGCTTCGCGCGCACCGACACCCGCCAATGTGCCAGCTGCCACGCGACCGCCACAGGGGGGCGCCGCAACAGCGTGATGTTCAGCGGCCTCAGCAGCGCACGCATCAACCCGTCCAATGCCACCTGGGACTGGGTGGACCGCCTGAAGAAGATGACCTCGATGAAGATCGTCATCAAGGGCATCGAGACCGGCGAAGACGCCAGGCTCGCCCGCGAGCACGGGGCCGACGGCATCCTGGTGTCCAACCACGGCGGCCGTGCCTCCGAGACTCTGCGGCCGACGATCGAAACCGTTCCGGAAGTGGTGGACGCGGTCAACAACCAGATCCCGGTGCTGGTGGATGGCGGCGTGCGCCGCGGTTCCGACGCGTTCAAGGCGATCGCCTACGGAGCTCGGGCGGTCGGTATCGGCCGGCCCTACACCTGGGGGCTCGCGGCCTACGGTCAAGAAGGCGTGGAGCGCGTGATCGACATCCTGAACGCCGAGTTGAACCTGACGATGCGTCAATGCGGCACGCCGACGCTGGCCCAGATCACGAAGGCGCACGTCAGGCGCGTGTAACGCGGTTGTGAACCGATGCCCGGTTATCGCTGTGCGTGGACGGCTCTTGTCGTCGCGGCCTGCGTGCAGCCGGGTCTCGGACAGCAGCGCGGTGTCGCGGACTTCCAGGCCGAGCGGTTCCGGATGGTGGACGAGCAACTCGCGGGACGCGACATCCGAACCCCCGCCGTGCTGGACGCCATGCGCAGAGTACCACGGCATCTTTTCGTGCCTGAATCGCTGCGTACGCGGGCCCACGAAGATACGCCTCTGCCGATTGGGTACGAACAGACCATCTCACAACCGTACATCGTTGCTTTCATGACCCAGGGGCTGGACGTCCAGTCGGACCACCGAGTTCTGGAGGTTGGAACCGGTTCGGGTTACCAGGCCGCCGTTCTCAGTCTGCTCGCCAACCGCGTCTACACGATCGAGATTGTGGCGCCGTTGGCGCAACGGGCACGAAGCACACTGGCAGGCCTGGGCTATCGCAACGTCGAGGTGCGCACCGGGAACGGTTACCTGGGGTGGCCCGAGCAGGCGCCCTACGATCGGATCATGGTCACGGCCGCACCCGATGAAGTACCCCTGCGTTGGTGCAGCAGCTGAAGATCGGCGGATTGATGGCGATCCCCGTCGGCAGGGTCACGCAGCAACTCCTCATCCTCAGGCGGACACAGAGCGGGATGGAAACGCTGGCCACGCTTCCGGTCCGGTTCGTGCCCATGACCGGGAAGCCCTGAGTCACCGAACCCGACGTCGCGACGCCGACTTTCGGCTCACTTCGTCGGCATCGCCAGAGGCTCAGTGCCGATGGCCGTGTGCCCGGCGACCGAGTCGCAGTGCTTCCCGGGCGCGGGCGGTGTTCTCCCAGGGCACTTGAACAGCCCGCCCTTGCGGGCTCCGGCGGGCTGGCCGCTCCGCAGCGGGTGCAGGCCGACGCTGAAGACCGTGCCGGGCGGGAAGGTGTTCACCGAGATGCCCTGCTTGGCCATCTGACCCGCGCCCCCCATCTCGACGGTCCACACGATCGGCTCGCCCTTCGCGTCGCGCTCGACATTCTTGCGGTCGGCGTTCATCGGCGCGAAGTACATCTGCAGGTGGTTTGCGGCCGGGTCCACCCGTGTGACCACGCCAGTAAAGACCCTGATGGCCCGCATGTCGTACATCGCGAACGAATGGTGCGCGCGCACCGACGCCGCCAGGAGGACGATCGCCGCGATGGCGGCCAGCCAGCGTGCGGCGATTCCTGCTGTGAGCGTTCATGTCACGTGTCTCCCGCCACCCGGGCCCGGCCATGCTACCTCGGCGCGCTGCGAGCAGCGATATCTCGACGCGAACCGCCGGGCGCCCTATGATGGCGCGCGAGAGGACTCGAGGAATGTCGAAAAAGACTGGGTGGAAGGGCGCGTCCGGGACACTTGCCGCGTTGGTCGCGGCCACGGCGATGTCGTGCTCGCCGGCCAGGCCGCCGGCCGCCGCGCCCGCATTCAAGAGCGTGGGCCGCGGCGCGCCGGTGTCGCCGGCGATCCCGGCGGAAACATGGGTGGTTCCCGACAACATCGAGCCGTTTCCGCCGGCCGAGATCAAGGGGTATCCCGAGCAGGACCTGGCTGGTAGGCCCGTTCGAGGAGGCGGGCCCAGGCGGCGCGGCGGCGTTCATCGGCTCCGCCCGGAACGGCGCGGTGCCGGCGGGGATCGAGCCGCTCGCCGTCGACCTCTTCACCTCGAAGGACTTCTACAAGGACCGGGCACTCTGGTCCGACAAACGCTATTTCCGGTGCAACAGTCCGTACGGGCTCGAGGCGCAATGGAGTGATGGTGTGATCGGCGACGACCCGCCGCGATCGGCTGCCTGGGGCCATTGCAACCGGGACTATCCGCGTGCGGCGATCGTCAGCCCGTACGGCTTCAAGACCGCCCAGGCGCACTACCAGGCGCTGTTCGAGGAGACGCGTGGGCGCGGCGGACCGACCCAGCATACCTACGCGACAGTCCCCGGCGAATGGAGCGGCCGCTACCTGTGGCGCCGAGGGCAGAACTGGTACTGCAGAGCTGCTCTGGAACCAGGTATCGACCATCCTCTCGCTGCTCACCGACGAGTATCAGACCCGGATGGTGCAGGAGATGTATCACGACGGGCACACGAACGCGCCGCAATGGCCGGCGCAGTCCTGCTGGCCCGAGGGCTTCATGCGGCGCTGGCATTACCACGGCGTCACCAACCAGCCGCACACGATCATGGTGACGCCCTCGCTGGTGCAAGTGGCGGCCGGCGACGCCGACAACTTCATGACCAACATCCACATCGGCCGCTCGTTCAACTTGGACGGCGCGGTGCCGCGCCTCGGCGCCGACGTGCCGCGCTGGTACGGGGAGACGGTCGGCTTCTGGGACGGGGACGCTCTCGTCACGTGGACGTCCAACATCCAGGGCTGGAAGGTGCACGGCAACCCCGAGTTCTCGAACCAGCTGCAGACGATCGAGATCTACACGCCGAACCGTGACGCGGCCGGGAAGTTTGTCGGTCTCAACCACGAGGGCATCTTCTACGACCCCGAGGCGCTGGTGGAGCCGGTGCGGATGATCCGCAACCTCGAGAGGGCCAGCGGCTTCGAGGAGGGCGAGCCCTTCACCTTCATCGAGTGCGTGCCCACGATCTACCCGATCAAGGGTCGTGCGACGCCCGCGTCTCCCGGCGCCGTGATCGAGTACAAGGTGCCCGACATGTTCGGCCGGCCGTGGGCCAGAATCTGGGAGGAATTCCACGAGCCGGGCATGGCACGGCCGAAGAACGAGGACATTTTCAAGTTCGACTAGGCACGTGTTCCTCGACACCCGCCCCGGCGTCGGCTGGACTATCACCTCGAGAACAAGCTCGGCGTCATCGGCCGGCGCCGGCCGTGATCCGCGCTCACTGGGTGAAAACTGCTCCGCCTACGAACTCGAGCTGTCCCGGGCGGAGGTCAAGGCGCTGCAGCAGGTGGCGTTCGATCAGCTCGCGAGCGCCGGGCCTATCGCGGCGGCTCCGTTGGTGCTGGCCCGCCCGGTCAATCCCGAACGCTGCATAGAAGCGCACTGAGGCGCGTTTCGTAATCCAGCACCAACATCTGTCACTCCAGCAGCGATGTGACGCGGGGCGAACGTCCTAACCGGAGCATCTACAGTACTTACGGCTGATCCACCCGCGGCAGTTTGCTTGCAGAAGACGCGTCGAACCAGGCCGGACCCTGTTCGTCCGGAACCAAGGAGGCCGACGTGATTCGCAAGCAGGTCGTTGTAGCGGTTCTGATGATGGGATTGACGGTGCCGGCTGCGGCGCAGCGGGGCGCGGTCAACGACAAGGCGGAGATCCAGCGGCTCAACGACAGCGCCTATCTGGTCGAACGGGATCTGTCGTCGCTTGGGCAGCGCGACACCACGCGCACCGAGCAACTGCAACTGCGCCTCGACGAACTCCAGGAAGAGATCATCTATCTCAAGGTCAAGCAGCGGAAGGAAGGCACCGTTCAACGGCGCGAGTACGCCGACGTTGGCGATCGTCTCGAGGCCCTGAGGGCCGAGGCGCGGACTGCCGCGAATCCCCCGGCCCCGGCGTCGCGGCGACTGCGCGCGAACACGGCGACGCCGGCCCCGAGCTTCGTGGAGGTACCGGTCGGGACCGAAATGGACGTGCGCCTGACGGACAGCCTCGACTCCGGCAAAGCGATGGTCGAGGATCGGTTCGAAGGGACGACCGTCGACGATCTTCGCGTCGACGGACGCGTCGCGATTCCGGCTGGAGCCGTGGTGCGTGGCGTCGTGACGGCAGTGGACCCGGCCACGCGCACGAATCGGACCGCGCGCATGACGCTGAGCTTCGACCAGGTGACCGTGAACGGCCAGGCTCATCCCATTCGCGGCACGGTGACGGAGGCGATTGAGGGCAGCGGGATCAAGGGCGAGGCCGGCCGGCTTGGTGTCGGTGCGGGTGCCGGCGCCGTCATCGGCGGCCTGCTGGGCGGGGTGAAGGGCGCCCTGCTGGGCGTGGCCATCGGTGGCGCCGGAACGCTGGCGGCAACGGAAGGCAAGGAAGTCCGTGTGCCTCAGGGATCGGTCTTGCGCGTGCGGCTCGACTCGCCGGTGCAGATGCAGGCGGCGAGATAACCCGAGCACGGGCACGTCAGCTAGCGCCCAGCACCCTCCGCGCTTCGGCGGCCTCCGGCAGGTTGGGCTCCAGCTCCAGGGCGCGTGTCAGAGACGCCTTGGCTCTCGCCTTGTCGCCGGCCTTTGCGTAGACGAGGCCGAGGTGCGCGTGATACGTCGCGCGGCGGGGATCTTTCGCGATCGCGTCCTCGAGCAGCGGTACGGCCAGCCGGGGCAGGTCCTTCTTGTAGTAGATCCACGCCAGCGTGTCGCTCACTTCCGGAAGTTCCGGCAGCTGTGATTTCGCGGTCTGGGCCAGCTGGAGCGCGACGTCCAGGTTGCCGTCGGTGTCGGCATAGATCTGCGCGAGGTTGTTGGCCGCGACCGCGGCCCGGGCGTCGATGGTGAGAATCTGCTCGTACAGCTTCCGGGCTTCCGCCCGGTTGTTCTCGATTTCGTAGAGCATCGCTGTCATGGTCCGGGCCCCGATCGCCTTGGGATCCCGCTGCGTCATCTGCTCGAACTGCTCGCGCGCCTGCTGGGTCTTGCGCTGCGCCACCAGGATCTGACCCAGCATCGAATACGCGGCCAGATTGTTGGGGGCGGCGCCAATCGCCTTCTGCAGGGCCGCCTCCGCCTGTGGCAGCTGCCCGTCTGCGATTTCGATGCGCGCGGCCAGGATAAGCAGCTGGGCATCGCCCGGCGCACCGGCCAGCGCACGCTCGATGCGAGCCCGTGCCGCCGGCAGCTTCTTCTCGGCGACATCGACACCCACGAGACCGCTCAGCGCTTCGAGGTTTTTTGCGTCGAGCAGAAGCGCGCGCTCGAACAGCGCCCGTGCCGTCGCCCAGTCGGCTCTCGCTCCGCTCAACGTTGCCGCGGTCGTCAGCACCATCGGCGTCTTGTCGTACTGTTTCAACAGTTGCCTGACGACAGGTTCTGCCTGCGCGAGCTGTCCCTTGGCGATCAGCCCCCTTGCGAGGGTGAGTTGAGCCGTCGGATCGTCTGGAAACTGTTGCGACGCATCCTGCGCCAAGCTGACCGCCAGGTCGGCGTTTCCTTCGGCCAAATACAGGCGCGAGAGGTGTAGCTGCGTAGTGACAGCACGCGGGTTGAGCCTGAGGACCTGGTTGAAGGCCGCGATCGCAGCCGGTCGATTGTCAGCCGAGACGTTCAGCACGCCCACCGTGTAGTGCGCTTCGATGTTGTCGGGCTGCTCCATGACGGCTTTGGTCGCGAACGTCAGTGCCTCGCCGTACTTGCGCTCGGTGCCGAGGAACCGGGCCTTCGTCAACAAGGCCTCGACGTTCGCCGGCTCCTTCTTCAAGGCGTCGTCAATGACTCGATGCGCCTCGGCTGTTTGCTTCTTCGAATACTGCACCGCTGCAAGACGCGTCTTGCGCCGCAGCTTCGCTCTCCTTGACCCGGCTCAGCGGCTCGAGAACTCGGACGGCGTCGTCGGGACGATTGAGCGACAGATAGTAGTCGGCGAGGGCAATCCGCTGTGGCGCCTGCGCGACAGTCTCCTGCTCGGCGGCGGTTCTCAAGTAAGGCTCAGCTTGAGCCGCCCGATTGTTGTGCTGGAGAAAGACGGCCATCGCGCGGTTGGCCATCTGGTTCGATGGCGCCTTCTCCACCGCGCTGCGGAAATACTTTTCAGCCTCGTCCTTGCGGCCCACACCCCACAGGTAGTTGGCGAGCGAGAGCTGCGCATCGATCGAGTCGGGCTCGGCGGAAACGGCCCGACGAAAGGCCGACTCGGCGTCGGGCTGGCTGCCGCGGGAAAGCTGAACGCTTGCCAGGGTGGCGTAGCCGGCGGCACTCGGCTCGATTTTGACCGCGTCCTCGAGCTGTTTGATGGCGCCGTCGAAGTCCTTGAGCCCGGCGAGGGCGTTTCCCATCAGGATCAGGGCCCGGGAGTTCTTCGGGTTCGCGGCCAGCACCTTCGCGACCCGGGTCCTGGCGTCCTCGAACTGCCCCGTGACTAGAAGCAGGCCGGTCGCCTTCAGCTGAGCTTCCGTGTTGTCGGGCATCAAGTCGGCGGCACGAACGTATTCCGCAAGTGCCACGGCGGGCTCTCCGACCTGCAGGTAGGCTTCGCCGAGCTTGTAGCGCGCCTCGCCAAAGCGGCCATCGACTTCGATCGCGTTTCGGTACTGGACGATGGCTTCCCTGTAGCGTTTTTGCTCGAAGAACTGGTCACCCTCCTTCAAAAACCCCTGTTTGGCAACCTCGGGGTCCGTCGAGCAGGCGGCAGCCAGCAGCGGCGCGAACGATACGGCAAGCAGTAGAACGGTCCAGCTGCGGAACATTGCAGTTCTCCCTCTTGGTGCGGGCGTGACCGGCTCAGCTGGCAACGCAGCCTTCATTCTATCGGCGCGATGAGGCGTGTAGCGTACAAGACAAACGCCCCGGGAGCGTAACGCGCCCAGGGCGTTGGTGACGAACGAGGTCCTGCGAACGACTTACTGACGGGCCCGGAAGCGACGACGTGCCGCAAGACCGGCCAGCGCCGTGCCGAACAGCAGCAGGCTGGCCGGCTCCGGAACCGTTACTCCGATATTGCCTGAGAAGTTGCCTGCCACCGACCCGGCGAATCCACACAGTGTGGTGCCGCAGATGGCCAAGCCCGGCACCACGTTTGTAAACGCGATGCTCAGCGAGCGGTCCAAGCCCAGGCTGGTGATTACGGCCGACTGCGAAGTTCACCACATCACTCGGGGTTCCGGCGCCAACGGTCAGCTGGTTGCCACCCGCCGAGCCGGTCGCCAGGTCGTTGAAGTTCCCGGACAGATAGTTGGTGCCCAGACCGTTCGCGAGGCTATTGATCGAGAAGGTCCCCATGAAGCTCTGGTTGATGTTGCCCATAGCCGCCGTGGCCGCCGCATCGCTCATGAAGCTGAAGTCCAGGAACGCCTGAGTTCCTGACACCCCATTCTCGAGTGCGGTAAGGGTCACAGCGACGTCCGCTCCGGTGATCGTCGTCACGGTTTGAGCGCACGTTCGTCGTCGCCGTGACGGTGTTCGCGGTTCCATTCTGGCCAAACACCAGAATGGTGACCGCGCTTGCGGCCTGCGCCGTGGCCAGCGACATGATAGTCACCAAGCCTAGCGACAGGCACTGTCGTTTAAGATTCATTTGCCGTTACCTCCTCGGGCCGAGGGGACGTTTCGTCGCCCCGTTGTTGATCAACGGCGGGGAGTTAGCAAACGCGATACCACGAAAATAAGTGCTGAGCTGTGCGGCGATGGCCAGTGTTCGCAGCACCTTAGAGAGAAGGCTCTAAGCTCCGCCATGCTGAGAAGTTGTAAGCAAACCGCCCTTTTGTCAGCCTCGACCGTAGGCGCGATCGCGGTTTCGAAGCGCATTCGCTCGCAAAGGCCACTGCTGGTGAACCCAACGCCCCAAATTCCGTTGCCGTGACGGTGTTAAAGCTTAGGTTGAACTTCTGGGCCCAGATCACCAAGGCCCAGGTCAGGCGCGTCTGACTAGATGGGGCCTGAAGCCTGAAGCCTGAAGCCTGAAGCCTGAAGCCTGAGGCCTGAGCCTATCTATTGAGGCGTTGGTGCCTTCGTGCGGCGAAACAGACGCAGACCTGCCAGTGAGATGGCCGAGAGTAAGAGGCTGCTGGGCTCCGGTACAACGAGAGGCTGGGCGTCAACGGAGATGGCATAGCCTTGCGCGCCACCATGATCGGCCCTGAGGATCTGCAGCGCGTGCGCACCAGCCGACAAAGAGGCGACATCAACGTTGTACTCGTCGATGCTGGCTCCACCCGGCGCGGTGGCGCCGAACAGGAAGGCGCCGTCCAGCCATACGACAATGCCGTTATCCACGCCCAGATCGAGGTGCAGACTGGAAGCCGTGGCGAGATTGAAGTTGTAAACGATGGCCGTTTCCGTATTGACCGTCCAACCGGCGGGAATCGCGACCGGAGCGGCTGACCAGGTGCCGCCGGCATAATTGCCAGCCAGCCAGTTGGTGCCAAACTGGGGGGTGAAGGCGAAGGCAGGATCGGCCCCCAGCACAATGGTGGGATCCCCTTCGCTGCTATTGGGGCCCGGGAGGAAGCCGCCGGGACCATCCATCGCTGCCAGGTCACCCAAGCCGCTGTTGTAGAGCCCGAGCGTGGCGTTGTTGATGATGACGGCGGCAGACGCCTGCAACGGGAGCAAGGCCAGTGCGGAAACGCCCAGGATGGTCTTGACGAATCTCACGGTGCTCTCTCCTAACTGTAGCCCGCCCACACTTCGGCCCAACTCCCTCCCAGGAGCAAACATCGAGCCGTGGCCTGAAGCCACGAGTGCGCTCCAGAAAAGCGCGAAGCTTCTCAACAGATCACTGAGAAGCGCCTGATCGGCAGACCTTTATCGGCACATCTGTGGGTTTTCGGGCTACTGTGGCGGCGGCGCACCCCTGCCGGCGGCTGGTGGGGGCCCCGCGCCGCGGCCGCGGGCAGGCGCAGGTGGAGGCGGCGCGCCGCAATCGATCTTGCAGGCCGCCGGCATCTTGTAGGTGTCCCTGAGCGTCTTGCGGTACTCCGGGTACATCGTCGCCGGGCCGCCCAGCACGGCGTCGAGCGGGATGCCGCGGTTCTGTGTCAGCTCGTTGATCCACGGGTTGGCCCCGGGCAGGTAGTGCGGCACCAGGCCCGGGTTCTCGTGCAGGTGCGGCAGCTCCTCGATCGGCTCGCAGGCCGTCAGCGGGAACGTGGTGCCGCCGGCATCCAGCTTGAAGACGTGCGTCAACACGTACGGCTCCGCCAGATACACCGGGTCTTCGAGGATGCCGGTGACGGTCAGCAGATCGCCGTATCTGGTGAAGCGGTAGGTGAGCGTTGCGCGGTCGCTGCTGAAGCTCGTGTGCCGCTTGATGTCGCCCATCTTGAAGTGCGTCGTCACGGCCGTGAGCGTGTTGCCTTCCCACCACCCGGTCGTGAAGCCGCCGTGGGAATGGGGCGCGTAGGCCGACGGGTCGCGGACGTCCGTCCATCCAGATCGTGGTGACGTCACGGTCGATCCAGCCGTCGATCTTCCAGGCCACCAGCTTCTGCGTGATCGGATCCTGCTCGCTCGAGATCTTGAGACCGAAGGGACCGGTCAGCGCATAGAACGGCGTGTACATCTGGCACTGCCGTTCGGTCGCCGACAGCGCCGCGATGTCGTAGCTGAGCGCCTTGGCGCGGCCGTCGGCGCTGACCGGAATCCCCAGGAGATCGACCGGCTCGCGCGAGTAGCCGTTGTCGGAGTCGCCCTCTCTCGACCAGTAGCCGGACAGGTCCACCTGGGCCGCCGCCGGAACCGCCGACAGCATGATGAGGACGGCCAGCAGGGCGGCCAGGGAACGAACGAACAGATGTCGTGTCATCGTCTCTACCAACGTGCCGAACAGGGCGTCGGGTCCCATTTGGCGTCGTTCGGCTCCTTCTTGAACGGGATTGCGACCAGGCGCGGCTGCCGGAGGTATCGAGGATCATCGACGATGGTGGTGATGGTCAGCCACTGCTCGCCGTTGTCGCGCCTGAACACCTCCCACTGCTCGGTCAGCACGGCGCTCTCGCTGTACGGGATGCCGTTCTTCCGCAGGTAGCCGGGGCGCAGGTTCGTCGTCACCACCTTCAGCGAGCCGCCCTTGGCGATGGCCGGCGCCGGCACGCCGGGCGCGCGATCGGCGGGGCGGAGGTTCAGCGGGACGTTGCCGGGCGGCACCTGCCACTCCGCCACCGAGTCCCCCTGCCAGCTCCGTGCCGCGCGTGGGGACGCTGGCTGGTTCCCGAAGCGAAGGAGACGCGTCTGCGTCCCCGCGTCGGTTTCCACTTTCAGCGTCTGGTCGTCCTGCCAACTGACTCGTACGCGCCCGGGCACGCTCATCAGCGCCGGCGCGCCGTATGAACGGCACTGCTCGCCGGCCGCTTCGTCCCGCGCCGGGTCCCACGCCGCGGCGACCTTGTAGGCTTCGGGCGTCATCGGGATGCCGCGGTAATCGCCCTTCGGCGGCGGCACCATCCGCCAGCGCCAGTCCTGCGTGACGATCGATACCCAGGTGCCCGTGAGATCGATCGGGGCTGCCGCGCGAGGGGAGGCAGGGGGTTGTGCGTTGCCCCGCTGCGCCTGCAGCGCCCCGCTCATCGCCAGCCCGATCGCTACCACCGTTGCACCCCAGCGGGTCGTGACCGGCGGGGTCATGGCTTCGCTCCGCCCTTCTTCGCGGCGAGTTCCTTGTAGATCACCTCGACGAACATGTCGGTCGTCCAGGGACCCGACTCGGCGCCGTATTGGCTGCGGTAGCCGAGCGTCGGGTTCGCCGCCTTGACCTGCTCGAGCGTCCTGCCCTGATCGATGAGCTGCTGCACGCGGTCGCGCACGACCGTGATGGCGTCGCGATATTCCAGCAGGTCCAGCTTGTCGTAGACGTGGCCGTGACCCGGCACGAGCAGCGTCCGATCCTCGGTCCATTGCAGCGGCAGGTTGTGGATGCTCATGTCCATCAGGCGGTTCAGCGCGTCGATCTCTCCCTGAACGCTGCCGCCGCGGGCCACGTCGATGACGGGGAAGCGCGTGGTGTCGATCAGATCGCCCGTGGCGATGACATCCCCACGGCGGAAGAACACGGCCGTATCGCCGTCGGTGTGCGCCTTGGGCATGTGGATGACCTGAATGCCCTCGCCGTTCAGGTACATCGAGTAGCTTCGATACGCAAAGGTCTTGGTGGGCCACAGCGCGACGGGGAAGGGCGCTTCCTGCCCGGTTGGCGCCGACATCCGGGTCAGGACGTTCTCGTGCGCCAGCACGCTCGCGCCGCCGGCATTGGTCAGCAGGCTGTCGCCGAGCCCGGCGCCGGCGGCGAGGGCGCCAGCCAGGATGCTCAGGCCAGCCCGGGCCAGCTTCTGGTTGCCGCCCACGTGGTCGGCGTCCATGCCGGTGTTGATGACGTAGCGAATCGGGAGCGGGGAGAGCCGTTGAATCGCGGCGACCACCCGATCGGCGGCTTCAGTGGTTCCGGAGTCGACGACGATGACCCCGACCGGCCCGATCTGCGCCAGGATGTTTCCGCCTGCGCCGCCGATCAGGAAGAAGTTCGGCCGCAGCTCGACGACGGCCAGGCCATCGCCCGCCGCCTGCTGCGCAACGGCTGTCGGGGTCCATCCAGCGAGCGCAAGCAGCAACGCCACGACGGCAGCACCAGCCTGCTGCCACGGCGCTGCGCCCTATCCGTGAGTCCATCACTCCTCCCGGTGCGGACTTCTATCAGGATTGGCAGCCGCCCGCAATCAGAAGCGGCGTAGGGCCGGCTCTGGCGCTAGGCTTTAAACTCTAGGACGGCGAACTGAGGCGGGCTCTGTGACTAGGGCCCGCCTTTTCATTTCGGCCAGGAGCCCAAGCCGCGAGCCCAGATGGACACTTCACCTATCAGCTATCGTGTCGCCGACTTTCTCAAGCAGCATCCGCCCTTTCAGGCCATGGACGACGCCGACCTCCTGGAGCTCGCGGCGCGAGGGCGAGTGAAGTTTCATGAGGCGAACGAATTCATCCTGTGGCAGGGCGAACCGCACAAGTCACACGTATTCGTGATTCAGCAGGGGGTGGTGACGCTGTGGGACGAGACCGACGGGCGTCTGGCCCTGCGCGACGTGTGCGGCGCCGGGGACCTGTTGGGGGTCGAGCGTTTCATCGGTGCGCCACATTCACTCCAGTCAGCGAGGTCGACGACCGACGTCGTCATCTACGCCTTTCCCGCCACCGACTTCGAGGAGCTGGTGCTGAAGGATCCGTATGCGCGCCGGTTCATAGAGGCGTATGAAACGGTGGCCTCGGACTTTCAGTCGACGCACGACACGCGCGATCTTCAGGATGTGTTTCTGCACCACGTGATCGGCCGAAAGCCGCTCGAGAGTTGTAGTGCTGCCACCACAGTTCGGGAGGCTGCGGCATCGATGCTGGCCACCGGGTCCGACGCGATCCCCGTCGTCGATGGCGACCGTCGTGTCCACGCGACGGTTACCGTGAACGACCTTTTGACCTGGGTTGCGGCGGGAGCCGGCGATGCCAACCAGCCAATCACCGCCCTCGGCTTGACCCCTCCCCCGGTGATCGGGTCGGCGGCGTCGGTCAGCGACGGCGTCCTGGCGATCCTCGAAACGGCTGCCGACGGGTTGGCCGTGACGTCAGATGGCTCGTCGAGCGGTGAACTGCAGGCCTTCGTGACGTCCGCAGACATCGGCCGCGTCTTTGGCGATCAGCCCATCGCCATTCTTCGGGAGATTCGCCGTGCGACGACGACCGGCCAACTGCGCGACCTCAATCACCGGGCGCGGGCGGTCGCCCATCAACACCTGACGAGCCCCATCTCGGTGGACTGGCTTGCGCGCGTGACGTTCCTGACCGACGTCAACATCGTCAAACGGCTCATCATGCTTGTGGCCGGGGACGTGCCGTCCGCGTGCTGGTGTTTCTGTGGAGCGTCGGGACGCGGAGAATCACTGACCAGGCACGCCCCGCGCCTGGTCCTCATCGGCGAAGACGAGGGTCACGGTCCTGAGCTCGAGCGGATCTACGAGCGGGTGTCCGACGCGCTGACCGAATGCGATTACATGGCCAGGGTGGACGTGCCGTTCGACCGCACGTTCCACGTGGCGAGCAAGGCGGAGTGGCGAACTCGCTACCAGCGATGGGTCGGCGACCCCGTTCGCACGGAAATGTATCTGGCCCGCCCGTTGTTCGATCTGCGCCCGGTACACGGCCGTGAGTCACTGTGGCACGATGTTGGGACAACGGTTGCGGGCGCGATCGACCGTGAATTCCTGCATGTGCTCGCCAACGACTGCCTGGCGAGCCTGCCGCCGCTGACATTTTTCCAGGATGCGGTGGTCGACGAATCCGGCGAACAGAGTACCGTGTTTCAGCTGGAGCAAAGTGCGCTGCGGCCGCTCGTCGATGTCGGGCGCGTATTCGGTATGGCGGCGAACAAGGTGCTCGGCACGTCCACCCGCGAACGCTTCGCGAGTGCCCGGACCTTGCTGCCCGAGCACGAGTCGATTTTTCGTGAGGCCGCCGAGACCCTGCGAATCCTGCTCTGGCAGCAGGCTCGCATCGGGATTGGCCAGGGAACCGACGGATCCGAGCTGCCACCGGCCCTGCTCAGCCGCCACGACCGGCATGTGTTGAAGGGCGGCTTTCGCTCCATCCTGCGGCTGATCGAGTTCACCGGCAACCTGGCCTGGCTCGAAGCGATATGACGACGGCCGGGGTCAGCGATCGCTACCGCAGCTGCTTTGAGTCAACGTGGACCGATGAGACGCCGATCGAGCGGCTGCGTTTCATCGTGCTCGATTCGGAGACCACCGGACTGGACCCGCACATCGATCGCATCATCACGATCGGCGCCGTCGCCGTTCGTGGCGACGAGATTGTGTTGGAAGACTCCTTCGACGCGCTGATCGCCGTTGCCGACACCGGCGCGGTGGAGATACACGGCATCACACCTGACGAAGCACGCGGGGGCCTGGAGGAAGCGGAGGTGCTGACCCGCTTTCTCGACTACCTGCGGGACGGCGTAATCGTCGGGCACCACATCGGCCACGACATCGGCATGCTGGATGTCGCCTGCGAGCGCCACTGGGGCTTTCGCACCATGAATCGCAGTCTCGACACCATGGATCTCACGCTGCACCTCGAGCGGGACGGCGCGTTTGCCGCCCGCCCGCCGATTCGCCAGTTCACGCTGGACGCCCTCTGCAGCATGTTCGATGTGATTCCTCACGACCGCCACACGGCAAGTGGCGACGCGTTCCTGACGGCGCAGGTGTTCCTTCGCCTGCTCAGGCTCGCGGCCCGTCACGGCCGGACGACGCTCTCGCGCATCAGCGAGCCATACGCCACAACTTGAGCCTGGGGGCTCGCGATGCTACGCTCTGGCGAAATCCGCTCGGGTTTCTCGCGGTGGCTACGTGATGGCACCTGGCGCCGTTCACGACTTCACGGAGGCGCACGAATGATTGGGCGAACGTTTGGATGTGTCGTGTTGTGCGGGTGGCTGATGGTCAGCTGCCTCGTTGCAGGCGCATCATTCCCTCGCGGGCGTCTACGACATGCGAAAAGAAGGCGAGATGGCGGGGGCGTTCGTCAGCATCAAGCTGACGAATCCCCACGGGTCGCTGACGCTCGCGGTCAAGAACGACGATGGTTCGACCACCGAGTGGGTGATGACGACCGGCTCGGCCACCACCCTCGCGCAAAGAGGGATCACCAAGACCCAGACCGGCCTCAAGCCCGGCGACCCCATCACGGTGAAGTACCTTCCCGCGAGGAACGGCGCTCCGCTGGGCTTTCTCAAATCGGTGACCCTGGCGGACGGGCGCGTGCTCCAGATCTCCGCCGGTAACGCCAATGACTAGAGGACAGCGGGGCATCACTATGAGAAGGGCGACGCTCGGCATCCTCACGATCATCGCGCTGTTGAGTGCCACTGCGCAGGCGCAGCGGCCTGACGGCCCACCGCCCTACAGGCCCGCGCCAGGCGCCAAGGACCTGCGGGCGGTGCTGTTCAACTGGACCTGGCACATGGGCATGCTGCGGGGCCTTGATGAGCACGAGCTGATCGTCTCGCTCGAGTATCAGGGGAAGGGCACCATCCAGGTGGACGGACAGCCCTGCACGCTGACGAAGTATCGCGCGAGCACCAGCTACCAGACGCCGGGCCAGCGGGTTCAGTACACCTGCACGCGGGCCAACGGACAGACGCATTCGGGCATCGAGGTCGTGAGCGGGCTGTACGCCTGGAACGAAGACATTGCCGGTGCGGAGATCGTTGCCGGGAAAGGCAAGGCCACCCCGATGTCGGGTGCCGTGCAGGAGCGGCTGATCCGCCTGTGGGCCAGTCCCCAGGGCGCGCCCAAGGCCGCGATCGCCGCGGCCGCGCCGACCAACGAGTTGGGGCCCAACCCTGGCACTCTTCTGAAGGACGGTGTCGATGCGGCCGGCCAGACGACGCTGGCGTGGGAAGCGGGCAAGCCGGTCGTGACGTTCCCCATTCCGGGTGTTCCGGGGGCGACCGCGAGCGCCACGCTTGATGCCAAGTACATGGCCGAACGTGTCGTGGTCAAGCAGGGATCGACCACCATCGAGTTCACCTACGGCGACTACCAGGACTGGAACAATCCGCTGAACAAGATCGAGGCGTTCTACGCCGGCAAGATGGTCGAGCGCCGGAACGGCGCGGTGGTGCGCGACCTGACGACGGTCGAGACGGAAACCGGCAGCGTGTATGTGGTGATGCCGGTGCCGGCCAGCGTGCGGAAGGCGATCACGGTGGCGGCGCAGCCGGCCCCGGCGACTCAGCAGGCCGCGGCAGGGCAGGAGCCAACGCCGCGGATGGCCAACGGCAAACCGGACCTGACGGGCAATTGGACGTTCAGCGGCATGAATTGGCGCTACGGGAATCGCCGCTGCGGTCCGACGCAGGTCGAGTGTTCGCGGGCCATCAATCAGACCGCCGATTTCGAGTTCGAAGCGCCCTCGCGGTTCGGGCCGAATCGTCCACTCTACAAGCCCGAGCACTGGGACAAGATCCAGCAGCTCGACATGTGGACCAACAAGGAAGATCCGGTCATGACCTGCCAGCCGCTGGGGATTCCGCGGCACGGCGCGCCCCGGCGCATCGTCCAGACGGCCAACGACATCATCTTCTTCTACACCCAATACGCCGATGGCGGAGGCGGAGCCGGGGAATATCGCATCATCCCGACCGATGGCCGCAAGCACAACCCGGCGCGGGTGGAGACCACGTATCTGGGCTACACCGTGGGACGCTGGGAGGGCGACACGCTGGTGCTCGACTCCATCTCGTTCGTCGATACGACCTGGCTGGCGCGCGGCGGTTTCTTTCACTCCGACCAGATGCGGGTCGTGGAGAAGTTCACGCGCCAGGGCAATCAGATTCGCTACGAAGTCACCGTCGAGGATCCCGAGGTGCTGGTCGAGCCGTGGGTGATGACGCCGCGGACGCTGCGGCTCAACCCGAATCCCGACGCGGGGCTGCTCCCGGAGCGCGGTAACTGCGAGGTCTACGAGCTGGAGGACATCACCTCGCAGATTCGGCACTAGAACAGAAAACGAGCGGGGGACTCGCATGAGTCCCCCGAACCACGACCTCAGAACGAATACCGGTACTCGAACCGGACGATGTCCGAGTACCAGACGGCGTCGGTCAGCGCGTGTCCGTAGCCGACATAGAACGAGCCCCTGTCCACGACGAACCGTGCGCCGATCTTGAGGTTGACGATGTTGATGCCGTCGGCGTCGAGACGCTCGCGGCGGTCTGGTTGCCGTCCTGGACATGCCAGCCTACGAGCTCGACGACCGGCGCCAGGTGCGTCCGCCCGCTCTCGTAGACCACAAAGCTCGGACCGATCCCGTAATAGAACAGGCGTCCGGCGAAATGGCCGTCCGCGTTGGTGGGCACGGGGTTGGCCCCGCCGATCGGCAGCCACACGCCGAACTGTGATTCGAGCTGGAACTTCGGCGACAGCTCGTTCAACATCAAGAACGCCGGCTCGAAGCTGCCGTGGTCGGTGCCGAGCCCTTTCGAGGCATTGCCGCTCGGAAAGTAGAACTGCGCTTTGACGGTTGCGGTGGTGGTTGTCCGAATCGACGAACGCAAGCTTTGCCCCGGCGCGGATATCGCCCAGACCGCCCTGATTGTCGAACGGCGTGCCGGTGCCGGCGATGAACGACTGGGGCTGCAGCCATCGCAGCGGCACCTGCCCCAGCAGCGACAGCCGCGGCGCCACCTCGACTTCGCCTTCGAGATAGAGCTGCTGGAACCTGATGTCGTTCGCGGCGCCTGGCCCCGGGCCCGGCGCGTCCGGGTCGAATGCCGGGTGATGTCGGCGGCAGGCCGCGGTAGCAGCCGCATTTCGCGTAGAAGAACTCGGCGCGGTCGGGCACGGTGTTGCCGGTGGCCGCGTCGAAGCGAATGCGGACGTTCGACTGGATGAGAGCGTCGTCGACGTAGCCGACGAAGGTCCCTCGCCGCCGCCGCACCCCCACCGCCACGCGCGGAGCTTGCGCCTGGCTCTGTGCCAGCATCGCCGGCGCTGGTGTGCGGCTGCTCGACGGCGCATCGTCCACTATCGCGCGGCCGTTCTCTGCCGGCGGCACCAGCTGTGCTGCCGCGGACGTCGCGCCAGCAAGGACCATCGCACACAGGCTGATCAGAGTCGCTCGAGTCATGTCGTTATCCCTCATTCCGGTTACTACGGCTGCAATTTGGCCAGCGCGCCGTCAAGGATGGCGGCAGCCTCGCCATCGAGAGTGGCGCGGACACGCGTCAACGTGTCGCGCACGACGCGCGTGTCGGCCGCGGCCCCGCCTGCCGAACGCTCGCGCGATCGCCGCGTAATCGCGAAGCCCCTCCGCAAGCAACCCGCGGATTGCCGGCGCCTTCGACGTGCCGGCCATGTCGGCCAGGCTCACCAGCAGATCGCCGAACCGCTCGTGGAATTCCGGGAACCGCCATGTCGACTCGTCCCGGCCGAGCGTCGTGAACAGGTCGAGCGAGCGCTGGTATGCCGACAGCCGCCTCGGTGCGCGAGCGTCCCTCGGCTGATCCAGCCCTGCAGGCTGTAGCTGTCGGCGCGCTCGATGCTCACCGAGGGCGCCGGCCGCGCCAGCGACTCGATGCGCTCACGCGCCTGGAGGTTGCGGCGGATCGCCTCATCCAGCTCGCCGTTGTCGCGGAGCGTCGCCGACAGGTTGTTGTAGAACTGCACGAGCTCCATCGCGTACTCGCGATTGGTGGGCTCGCGGCGGGCAAGGTCCTCGTGAATGTCGCACGGCCTGCGTATAGAGGTCGCGGCCTTCGGCGATCCGCCTGCTCGTCGAGCGCCACGACGGTGCCGAGGTTGTTGTAGGCCCGCCCGAGGTCCTGTGCGCCGATTGGCATGGCCTGCGCCGCCAGCGGCTCGAGCAGCCGGATCGCTTCGCGCAGATCGGCCTCGGCGGCGTCGAGCGTGGCGCCGTCCTGGCCGGCCTGGCTGGCGAGCAGAATTCCCCGGTTGTAGCGCACCCGGGCCAGTGCCTGCTGCTGTGCCGGCATCTCCGCCGCCGCGACCGGACCGGCGGCCAGTTCGAGGGCCTTGTCGTAGGCCGCCTTGGCTTCGGCGTAACGTCCGCCAGACCGGCGCAGCGACTCGCCCAGCCAGTTGTAGGCATCGGCCAGCGCGGTGCGGTACTCGGCGCGCGCCGGATACGACTGCGTCAGCGCCGTGAACGCCGCGATTGCCGACCGGTAGTCGGTCGCTGCACGGTCCCAGGGCATCGAGCGCCCGATCGATGTGGCCGAGCCGGAGCTGTGCGACGGCGATCTCCGCGCTGCAGTTCCTCGCTCTGCGGCGCCTGCTTGATGAAGTCGAGATAGAAGCGCTGCGCCTTTTCCAGCAGCTCTCGGCGAAAGCCGACGATCTCCGGCACGTCGACGCCGAGGCGTGACGGCTCGCGCTCGACCACCAGCAGCGATTCGTCGACCGCGGTGCGCGCCAGTTGCAGGTTGCGCTCGGCCCGGTCGCTTTCGGCGCGCGCGCGCTGGCTTTCGCGCCTGGCCACGTAGGTGGTGGCGCCGCTGATGAAGAGCAGCAGCGCCAGGGCTCCGGCGATCCACTGCAGGCGGCGCCACTGCCGGACGCCGCTCGGCGCGCCGCTCGTTCACGAGCCGGTCGCGCTCGACCTCGCTGTTCTCGAGGAAGCGCATGGCCCGCTCGAACGACGGGTCGTAGCGTTCGGCCCAGGCCGCCGTGGGCCGCCGCTCGTTGCGCCACTTCAACCCCATCCCCAGCTCGGGGTCGCGCCACAGGCCCGCCGTGCCGTCGTCGAACCACTGCGCGGCGCGCGTGAGCCGCAGGTAGACGGCGGCCGCGGTGCGTTCTTCCTCGACCCAACGGCGCAGCCGGGTCCAGCATCGCATCAGGCTCTCGTGCGACAGATCCACGATCGTGTCGGGCGTGAGCGCCACCGACGCCGGCGGCATCAGGAACGATCGGCCGGGCTTGCGGAACCGCTCCACGGCCTGGACGACGTCCTCGATTGGCGCCTCGGCAATCGCCGCGATCTCGGACACCGCGCACGGCCGCCGTCCGCCGCGCGGGTCGGTCACGATGTCGCTGAGCGCGCGAAACATGCGCTCGACCAGCTGCTGTTCGCGCCCTGGGCTCGCGTCGGCGAACGCCTCCTCGGCGTGGCGCGAGAGCGCGTCGCGCAGCCCGCCCACGCCCTCGTAGTCGTCGAGGTCGATCGGGCCCCGCGGCTCCGGCGCCGAGGCCCAGCGATCCCACGTCCGCATCAGCGCGTGCTGCAGCACCGGCAGCTGATCCTGGTCGGACCCCATGTCGTTCAGCAGGCGCTGCACCAGCCGCGGCGCGATCTCGGCGCCCGCCACGGCCACCGGGCCCGCAATCGCCGAGCGCAGCTCGTCGCGGGTCATGCGCGGCACCAGATACTGGCTGTTGTTGAGCGCCTCGGGCAGCCCGGCGTATTCCATGCAATCGCCGATGAAGTCCGACCGCATCGTCAGGACGATGTAGACCGGCACGTCCGACTGCTCGCTGGCCTCGAGCAGGAGCTTGACGAATGCGACCGCCTCGCCGTGCGCGCTCTCGGGCCCGCGCGTCTGCTGGAATCGAAACAGCTCCTCGAACTGATCCACGACGACGAGCAGGTTGTCTGCCGGCGGGAGGCGCGCTTGACGAACCGCATCGACCAGGCCGCGCGCGCCTCGCCGGAGCGCGACTTCGACCAGCGGCCGACCAGAGGTTTCGACCGGGCTCGCCGGCATGTCCAGCACGCCCGGTCCGGCCAGGGCCGTCGCCAGCTCCCTGAACGGATGACCGCCGGGGCGCATGATGGCGATCCGCCAGCTGGAGCCGGCCTTCACCATCTGGCCGCCGTGAAGCGCGGGGATCAATCCAGAGCGAATGAGCGACGACTTGCCGCAGCCCGACGTGCCGACCACGGCGAGGAAGCGATTGAAGCGGAGCCGCCGCAGCAGCTCGTCGACTCGTGTCTCGCGGCCGAAGAAGAGGTAATCCTCGTCTGCTTCGAAAGGGCGAAGTCCGGGGAACGGGTTCGCGCCGGCTGCGCTGCTCACGAGGCCGGCTCGCGGCCCACCGCCGACAAGGCGTCCATGAACGGCCGCAGCGCCTCGGGCTCGCATCCGTTCCACTGGGCGACGACGGGGCAGTAGTGGGTACGGAACCGTTCCTTGGCTGGCGTGCGCGGCGGGGCCTGCACCACGCACAACTGGGGCGGCGACTTGGTGCGCCCGGTGCCGGGGCTCTTCTGCACTTCGGTCAGCTTGCGGCGGAGCCACGCCTCGTTGCCGGCGCCGTAGAAGAGCAGCACGCCGTCACATTGCCGCAACGCCTCCTCATGCGCCTCGCGCACTTCGCGCTCGTCGCCTTCGAAGAGCGGATGAACGATCTCGAACGACTGGAACAGCAGGTCGGCCCAGGGTGCCACGGCCGCCTCGTCGCGCTGGTCGTAGACGAGGTAGAGGCTGGCCGTGCCCGGCTTCGCCGGCGCTGCCGGCGGACGAGGCTTGGCGCTCTCTGTCAATCGCGCCTTGACGAGCGTCTTCAGATCTTCGAAGGAGGTTTCGAGAAGATCCGTGTCCGGCCGCATCCCGCGATCGAGCCGCAGCCGCTGCAGCAGCCGGTTCTGTCGATCGTCGGTGACCGCGAGGCCTTGCGGAATCCACAGCAGGCGCGAGAACGACCCGTCGTTTGGGCGTTCGGTGGCCAGATCGCTCTGGATCTCCTGAATCGAGGACTCCGCGCCTTCGGGCACGACGCCGTAGGTGCCGCCGAACATGTGGATGGACATCCGGCACGCGGCGAGGTCTTCGCGGACGGCGGCCTCGAGCGTCGCCCTCGACGAGCGGCAGCGTCCGCGCCGGCAGCACGGTGTAGCCGTGCTGCTGCAGCGCCCGCCGCAGCGCGTCGCGCTGCGGTTTCAGGTCGTGCGTGGCTTCACCGATGTAGACGCGGCCGCCCGCCTGCGTCTGCGCCAACGAAGACGCCCGGTCGTGATACATCTCCTCGAGCAGCCGGCACAGATCGTGGGCGAGGTCGTCGAGCTTGACCAGGAACTCTTGTTCGGCCTCGGGCCCGAAGATCTCCGACAGCTCGCGCACGCGGCCCGTGTCCGGATCGATCTTGTAGAACTCGTAGCCGAGAAACCCCTGCAGCTCGGGCGGATGCTGATCGAGGGGCACGAGCGTCTTCAGGACCTTGAAGATGCGTGCCTGATCGCCGCACTTGAGCCCGTCGTTCTCCTCGGCGGCGCGGCAGAACTCGCTGAGCTCCCGGCGTCCCCACTTGGAATTGATGTAGCTCGGCGATACGACGGGGACGAGCGCGGCGACTTTGCGCAGCCGATCGATCAGGATGTTCGAGAAGTCTTCGTTGCCGCGCAGCTCGGGGTCCCACCAGACGTGCGCTTCGCGGCCGGCGAGCTGCGCCACCCGGGTCTCGAGGGCCCGCTGGAAACTGGCGACCCAGCCCGTCTGTCCGTCTGACAGCACGCGGTTGTCGAGGTGTGCGTAGCTGATGAATGCGTCGCCCTCGTACGCCATCGCCCCCTAACTTCCTGTTTTGCCAGACAGTAGCATCGGGAACTCAAGCGGTGCGAGCTCAGCCGCAAAGCTCTGCATTGCCTCCGGTCCGAGCTCAGCCGCTTTGTGGAGAGTTGTTGAGCTTGGAGCCGAAGCATCGACCAGGTGTCGCGCGCCATCGCCCACCGCACTTGAGCTCTGCGGCGTCCGCGCGCACGCCCGGTCGCTAAAGAGCCTGGCCCGCTGCCGCCTCTTCCCTGCGCGCGCGAGCGGCTTCGAATCGAGCGCCGATTCGCTCGAACGTCTGCAGCGATCGGCGGAATGCAGTCGTTGACTCCTCCAGGCGCCCGCGATCGCGCGCGATCCGTGCAGCGATGCGCTCGGCGAAGCCGACCGCGTACCAGTATTTGGCCTTGGTTGCGATGTCGAGCCCGCGCGCCACAAATGTTCCGGCCCTGTCGACGTCGCCGTCGAGGCGATAGGTTTCGCCGGTCAAGATCGATGCCCACGCAAGCCATTGCGGAATCCCGAACGAGTGGAGCTCGGTGACCGTCGGCTCGAGCAGCTCCTGTGCACTGCGATGGTCGCCGGCTTCGATCAGTGCGTAGCCGAGAAACATCGACGCGTAGGCGCGGCTCACACGATCGGGCGCCTGGTCACGGCTCCGGCGGCCCGCCGCAGTTGCCGTCTCGTGGTTGCCTCGAGACGCCTCGAGCCAGCCGATCGTGAACCCGGCGTAGGTTTGCAGGCGCGGATCGCCGAGGGCTTTCCCGACCAGGTCGGCGTTGGCGGCTTCAGTGAGCGCCGAGTCGAAGTCGCCAGCCAGGCCGTGGTTCATCGCGACGTAAAAGTGCGCCATCCCAAGCCACCACTGCTGATCGACTTTCGCGCGCAACAATTGGATAGCCTCCTGGCCATGTGCGATCCCTCCCACAGTGTCCCCCGACCAGTGCGCTTCGAGCGCCAGCAGGCCATGCGCCTTGCCAAGTGTTGCGTCATCGCCCGCACGAGTCGCGGCCTCGATCGCCTGGTGCGCGGCGTCGGTGGCGCGGCCCTGGTCACCTAGTCGGCTGTACATGTGCGCCAGCCAGAACATGAATGAGCCCGTGAGACCCACGTCGTCGATGCGCGCAAGACGCCCCAGATGGGGCTCCACCACCTCCACGCTGTCCTGGAACCGGCCGAGGAAATAGAGAGAATGGGCATGACGCAGCGCCACGTCGATCGTCAGGCGGTCCCGCGCCAGCCCTTCGGGCAGGCGCTCGAGGCGTCGCCTCGCGAGGTCGAGGTGGAGGAGCGCCTCCGCATTCGAGTAGACGCGAGCCGCCTGGTCCGCGGCCCGAATCAACCATCTCACCGCTTCATCGACGAAATCGGTGCGCGCGTAGTGATAGGCCAGTCTCGCCGCAATCTCGTCGAGCCGATCCGAGTACAGCTCCTGAAGCGCGCGGGCAGCCGCAAGGTGCACATCGCGCCGGTCGCGCGCCAGCAGGCTGTCGTACGCCACCTCCTGGGTCAGCGCATGCTTGAAGACGTAAACACTGTGGTCGCCATCGCGCCGCTCGTACAGCAATTCGAGGCGAGATAACTCGACGAGCTCCGGCGTGAAATCGCCGGCGCCGCGCCAGATGCAGCGCAAGAGTTCCAGCGGCACTTCCCGGCCGAGTACCGACGCCGTCTGCAGAAGCCGCTTGGCCGCCTCCGGCAGCCGATCGAGGCGCGCCATGATGACGCCCTGAACCGTGTTCGGGATGGCCTCCGGATCCGTTCCTTCGTCAGCGAGCGTCCGTGTCAGCTCTTCGAGGAAGAACGGGTTGCCTTCGGCCTTCGCCAGAATTGCCGCGGCGACATCGGGTGAGAGCCGCTGTTCGAGATCGACGGATTCGACCAACTGCCCGCTCTCAGCCGTCGTCAGCGGCGTCAGCGTCATTTGTGTCGCGTACGAACGGTCCATCCACGGGGCGCGATAGCCAGGCCGATGCGTCGTGACGAGCATCGCCCCCACGGCCATCAGCCGCTCGACGAGCGTCGTCAGAAACTCCTCCGAGGTTCGGTCGATCCAGTGGACGTCTTCGATCACGATGATGAGCGGTGTGCGCGCGCTGGCCCTGAGGAGTAGCGTCCGCAGCGCATCGAACGTCCGCCCCTTGACCGCCTCCGGACTGAGTGCTTGCGGCTCGATCGGGTGGTCGACGATTCCGACCAGCCGAAGCAGCCACTCGCCGGCGTCGGCAGGCAGGTTGGACTCTGTGACCGCGCGAGCCATCGCCTGACGGATGTCGTCGGGCGTATGGCTCTCGCCGATGTCGCAACAGGCCCGTATCAGGTCGGTCAGCGGCAGGTACGGCACCAGGCTGCCGTACGAGACGCAGCGTCCCTCGACCATCGTCACGTCGCCATTGGCCGACAACGCCTGTGTCAGCTCATGCACCAACCGTGACTTGCCCATGCCCGGCTCACCGACGACGCTGATCACCTGACCTCTGCCGCCAAGCGCCAGCGTCGCGAGATCCACCAGCAGCGCCATCTCGCCTCGACGGCCGACGAATGTCGCTCAGTGTTCGTTTCGGTCGCGGTGCCCGTATCGACCGGCCTGGCGCGAGACCAAGGACGCGAAACGCCGCGACACCGGTGGCGCTGGCATCGATCGCGAAGGATTCCACCTCCACGTAACCCTCGACCGCGAGACGTGTCGCGTTACTGATCACGATGGTGCCAGGTCGCGCGAGCGGCTCGAGCACAGCAGCGACCCGCATCGTCTCGCCGACGGCGGAGTAGTCGATGCCGCGGTCGTCGGTGCGCCGGCTGACGACCACGGGGCCGCTATCGACGCCGATGCGAACCAGCGGTCTCTCGTCGCCTTGAGGTCCGTCGGACACCGTCTCGCGCAGTCGCCGGTCGATGGCCAACGCGGCAAGCACGGCCCGGCGCCCGTCGTCTTCGTGGACCACACGCGCGCCGAACAGCGCCACGAACTCGTCGGCCTGACCCCGGCGGAGGATCCCCTCATAGCGGGCGACTTCCTCGCCGGCGATGTCGGCCACGCGCTGCGATTGCCGCGTCCAGGCCCGCCGGCCCGAGACGCTCGGCAAGCGCTGCGGCATTCGCGATGCCGCAGTGCAGAACGGTGGCCTGCTTGCGTTCGCCATCGAGCACGACAGGTGTCGTGGCCCGCCTCTCGGCAGCGGGAGCGCCCGCCGGCGCTGGCGCTGAAAGTGAGGCAGCCGGATTCACCGGCGTGCCACGCGCGCACGTCCGCGTTCAACCGGTATCCGCGCCGCGGCACGGTCTCGATGTACGGTGCCCCATCGGGCCGATCGCCGAGGGCCCTTCGCAGCGTGTACACGTGCTGGGTGAGATTCGCGTCCTCGACGAATGTCTTCGGCCAGAGCGCCTCCATCAGCTCGCTCTTGGACAGAACGCGTTCCGGGCTGCGCGCGAGGAGTAGCAGAAGGTCGAAGGCCTTCGGAGAGACAGGGACGACCGCTCCCGCCCGCTCGAGACGGCTCAATCCGGCGTCCAGGCGATACGGCCCGAATGCATACGAGTGCGCCGGCTGCAGTGGCATGCGCCTTGAGGCTCTCTTGAGGCCAAATTGAGCGCCGGTTGAAGACTTCAGCGCCGATCGGCGCCATCCTACCCCACGTTGCACCGGCGTTCGCGAGTATCCTCGCGAGCCAGAAACCAGGGAAGAAGAAGGGATACACCATGACCATCACGGCCAGACATGCACTCGTGACCGGCGGCTCTCGCGGTATCGGTCGCGGCATCACGCTGAAGCTCGCGGATCACGGCGTTCACGTCGCCATCAATTACCTCAAGGACGAAGCGTCCGCGAAGGCGACGCTCGAGCAGGTCAGAGCGCGTGGCGCCGACGGCTTCACCGTGCAGGCGGACATCTCCAAGCCGGACCACATGGATCGGCTGTTCGATCGCGTGCGCGCGGAGTTCGGCAGCCTCGACATCTTCGTCGCCAACGCCCGCACGGATATCGCCAGCTTCTATCGCCCGTCGATGGAAATCGAACTCGAACAGTGGGACACGGCGATGGATTCTCAGGCGAAGGCTTTCCTGGTGGGCGTGCGCAAGGCCGCGACGATGATGCCGGACGGCGGTCGGGTGATCGCGATCACCTACGCGCCGGGTGGCCGCTACGGGAGTTGGCAATCATGGGTGGGCATGGGCGCGGCGAAATCCGCGCTCGAAGTGCTGTGCCGGTACTTCGCGGTGGCGCTGGCACCCCGCGGCATCACCGTCAATGCCCTCAGCCCAGGCTGGGTCGACGACAGCGTGCTGAACACGCTGCCAGACCCGGTGGTGCAGATGATCCGCGAGCATCACACAAAGCGGCTGGACGCCGATGCGCCGCCTGGGCACGCCGGCTGATATCGGCAATGCGGTGGCTCTCTTCTGCTCGAAGGAAGCCCAGTGGATCACGGGGCAGGTGGTGGCCGCGGACGGCGGCATGGGACTGATGGATGCCGCGCTCCCGCTTGCGATCCAGCAGCCCGAACTGCAGCCGGCCTGAGACGGGCTTTGGATCGTCAGGCGTCAGGGAGGGGATGAGGAGCAGGCCGCGCCCGGCGTCGAGGCGCGGGCGCGGCCTGCGGGAGCAGGAGAACGTCTAGCGTCCGAAGCGGCGCCTCATCGTCAAGCCGAGGCCCATCGCGAGCGACAGGGCGCTCACGAGCCCGAGGAGCGGCCACGAACTCGCGGTGCTTGGCAGCGCTCTGGCCGCAGTTGGCCTCGGCCGCGGGTGCTGGCGCTGGCGCCGGCCTCGGCGCCGGTGCAGGCGCTGCAGCGGGCGGAGGCGCGGCAGCGGCCCTGGCTGCCGGAGCCGGAGCCGCGGCGCTGGTCGCCTGGACTTCCTTCTCGGTCAGGACCCGCGGCGGCAGTGACGTAACGATGGTCGCGGTCAGGCGATCGCCTTCACGGAGTTCGTTCAGCTGAAGGGGTTTGCCGTCGCGGTAGATCTTGATGCCGCGCTTGTCAACGTCACTCTGCGTGAAGCTCCGGACTCCCTCGGGAGTTCGTACGATGATGTTCGAGCCGGAACGCAGCGCGACGGTACCGTTCTTCACCTCGGTGACGGTCACCGGCGTTGTCGTTACTCGCGTGGTGATGGTGGCGGTGCCCCTCATGCCGGTCCGCAACTCGCGAACGGACAACTGCTTTCCGTCTACGGTGAAGCGAAAGTCCTCGGGAACCGTCAATTCCCTCGTGCCTTCCGGCAGCCTGACGATCAGCACGTTGCCTTCGACTCCGAGTACTTCGAAGGTCTTGGTTTCCGAAGATGACGCTGTTTGTTGCGCCAGCGACCCGACTGCCGTCAAACACACGATCCCCGCGACCAAGACCACCTGACTGATAGCACGTGTCATAAGCCTCTCTCCATTTCAGAACGCTCTACGCAACAATTGAAAGACGTGAAACAACTAAAAGAACGAGACAAACCGCAGGCCTCCACATGTGGGACACGTGACGCGCGTGGATGCCAGCGATGGCAGTGGTCTGTCGCCGACACGCACGGCGCGGACAATGAAGCGGTCGGGGGCGGAGCCGACGAAATAGAAGGGATAGCAGGTGACTAGAGTGATCGCCGGTGTGGAAGTCGGGTCCAGCACCGAGACTTCTTCCGGGCTCACCACCCAGGTTCGCTCGACGCGATAAACGTCAGTCCCCTGAAGTGTGTCGAGCTCCATCAGGTCACCGGGCGTAATGTCCTTCAGTCCCCGGAAGAAGCCGTCCCGGTGCCCGGCGATGCCCAGGTTTCCGTCCGTTCCTGGTTGAGCTGTGTCCTCGATGTGACCGACGCCGCGATCGAGCGTCCGGTCATCGGTGCCCGGCAGCACCGCCACCTCGAGTCGAATCTTCGGGATTCGGAGCACCGCGAGCGGAGCGGGTGCCGGTTCGCTCAGCGCCTGACGCCAGGCACTGACGCGGGTCGGGGACCAGAGAGACTTGGGTCCGGTGTTACACGGAGCGCCGCGAAACGCTCCAGATCGTGCCGCATCGAGCCGGCAACACCTAGGTGGTATGCACCCCACCATACCAGCCCCGCAAGACCGAGCGCCCAGCAGGCCCTCTCGGCGGCGAGCAGCCAGTCAGGCCTCGTTACCATGGACGGTGGCCGCCTACCACCCGCGGTGACCGCCTGGCGCCATCACCCATCGGGGTCGGCGAATATGCAGGCGAATATAAAGCAGCCATCCAAGCCTCGCCAGATTGATGAGCAAGCCGTGTACCGCGCAAAGAGAATAGTCTGATTCAAGGGCTTTCGCGATCTCCCGCCGGTTACAAGCCGGGGTCGCGCCTGCCTTTGACAGAGGGCCTCCGGAATACCGGGGGAGCATGCCTCTTTCCGTGGCGCCGGGGCGCACCCGTTCGTCTCGCCCAGGGCGAAGGAGATAGACCGGCTCAGTTGGCTACCGGGAGGCGCAGTCGGCACGCCTGACTGGCCGCCTACTGGCCGCTTTCCTGCGCGCGCGCGCCGCGGAGGATGGCCGCCAGGCCATAGTTCCCCTCGTGGCAGGCGAACTCGAATATCCCTTCGCCGGTCTTCTTGAGCGGGATCATCAACGTCCACGGGCGTGACCACGTCGATGGATCGTCCAGCGTCACGTAGTACTCGACGGTGTCCTCGGCCACGCGTCGGAACTTCTCGGTGACGCGCAGCCGCTCCGTGTTGGTGAGGCGGAAGGCGTCGGGCACGAAATTGGTCGTGTCCACCACCAGCGTGTCGCCCTCCCAGTGGGCCCGCGAGTCGCCGTGGTACTGCGTGATCTTCTTCGACACGTGCGGCCCTTCGTCGACGGGGAAGATCCGCGCGTCGTGGATCATCTCGGTGCGCAAGGCGACGACGCCTGGGCCCTGCGTGATCTCGAAGTAGCTCTGGTAGCCGGCTCGGATGTTGGGCGTGCCGGAGCTGACGCACCGGGTGCCTAGCGACAGATCCTCGGCCCGGTCGGCCGGACCCCTGGTCTGACGAGCGGCCGCCTGTGCGCGCGCCCGCTCCACGGCCGCCGGGACAAAGGCGGGGATGCGACCGTCCGGCGGGTCGATGATGAGCGACGTGCGGTTGTCGAAGATGCGCTCGGACAGCCAGGTCTGGTCATAGTTCCCCACCTGCGTGTCCGACGAGCTGAACTTCGTCTTGCCCTCGACCGCGGCGGTGAACAGCTCGTCGGCGAAGAACGCGTCGCCGCCGTCCATCAGCGCCTTGGCCTTCTTCTTCAGCTCGGCGAACTCGGCATCGGTCATCGTGGCGCGCATGCCGAACTGCTTGGGCCGCTCGAGCGGGGTCATGTTGTTGTTGGCCCACACGCCCTGCATGTCCGGATGCCCGTCCGGCATCCGGGGCACGGTCCACCCGGGCGCACTCTTGGCCGACTGGCCCGCCAGGGACACGCTCACCAGGAGCGCGAGGCCCGCCACGATGCTCGCCACGTTTCGTTCGCGCATCTTCCGTTCTCCCGAATGTGGTGTTCCGGTGCCGTGCGACGTATCCGGTGGTGATTCTAGCCCCTCGACTGCGGCACGACAATCGGCGGTGCCGGTACCGCGGGTAGGACCAAAGCGGCGTGGTTTTTCGGGGTTTGCCGACGCCATGCCTGCGGCCGTGCGGCTGTTCAACGCATGTCCGATGGTGCTGCTGAATGCGCTCGATCGCGTGCGATGCTAGGTGCGCGTCGCGGTGCACGCTGTACGGCCGCGTTCGTGCGCGCGCGTCGCTGAGGATAGCCGCTGGCCATCGTCGACGAGCTCAGCACCGTCATCGTGCCGCGCATGCCGAACTTCGTGGCCGCCAGACGAAGTTAGCAGCTGACGCTACAAAGTTGTTGTGAACTGTCGAGAGACCTACTACAATTCGCGGCGAGCTGACCAGGAGACCCAGCATCTTGTGGCTGGGCCATAACCAGCCTGCTCGCCGCGGCGTTGGCCGCGATATTGAACGGAGGGGAATGTGGCGAAGAGAGCAGTCAAGAGAGCCGTGGTAAAACGCGCAATGAAGAGGAAGGCCGTGAAGCGCGCCGTCGTGAGACGCGCGGTGAAGAGGAAGGCCGTGAAGCGCGCCGTGGCGAGACGCGCGGTGAAGAAGCGCATCGTCAAGAAGGCCGTCAGGCGTCGGGTGGTCAAGAAGGCCCTCGTGCGCCGCGCCGTAAAGCGCGCGGCCGTGAAGCGCGCGATCGTGAAGCGCGCGACGCGCGTTCGGCGCGCCATCATCGCCCGCGTGCTCAGCGACCAGGGCGGCGGCGGCTCGTAGGCGAAAACGGCCTGTTGCGCCCCGCCCATCCGCGGCGGGGCGTGACACAGTCGTTGGGAAACCCCGGCTCCCCAACCACCTCAAAGCGTGTCGCGGATGCTCTGGAGCTCCGCCATCAGCCTCGACACGCTTCGCTCGATGTCCTGGCAGGCACGATCGGCTGCCGAGATATCGCCGCCACGCGCGCGCAGTTCCAGCGTGCGGGCGTCATCGTATGCCTCGCCCTGTGAGAACAGCCCCGCCGAGCCCTTGATGGCGTGAGCGGCTGCGGCCAGGTCCGCAGCGTTCGCTGCCCGCGCGGCCTGGTTGAGGCGGGTGAGCATGACTGGCGCGTCGGTGAGAAACACGTCGATGACCTGTTTGACGAGATCGCCTCGTCCGCCAAACCCGGCCAGCAGCGCGGAGCGCTCGACTGAGCTGACGGTCTTCTGATCCGCCGGCGGAGCCGGCGTCTCCGGTGATGGTGCTGCGGGCGTTTGCGAACCGGCAATCGCGTCGATGGCCGAGAACAGCTCTTCCGCCCGCACCGGCTTGGAGACGTAGGCGTCCATGCCCGCGGCCAGACATTGTTCGCGGTCGCCGGCCATCGCGCGGGCGGTGAGCGCCACGATGGGGATATGACGGCCGGTGTGGCGTTCGGCCTCGCGAATCGCCGCCGTCGCTTCAAGCCCACTCATCTCCGGCATCTGCACGTCCATCAGGATGAGGTCGAACGGCTCCTGCGCTGCGCGCTCCACCGCGAGACGCCCGTTGTTCACGATCGACACGTGGTGCCCCTGCTGATCGAGCAGGACCGAGACGAGCTTCTGGTTCGTTGGATTGTCCTCGGCCACCAGCACTCGCAGCGCGCGCGCGGCTCGCCGCGACCGACTCGCCGGTCTCGTGCGCTGGCGTCGAGCCGCGTCCGGCGCCGCGAAGGCCGTGACGATCGCATCGAGCAGCTCCGACTGCTTGACGGGTTTGACCAACGTCGCCACGAACATCGCGGCACGCCGTCCACGGAGCGCCGCCGATCCCGCCGACGTCAGCAGCATGATCTTGACCGCGTTGAGCCGATCGTCGGCCGCGATCTGCTCGGCCAGCCTATAGCCATCGACCTCGGGCATGAGCGCATCGGTCAGCACCAGATGAAACGGCTGGCCGGCGGCGACCGCGGCACGTAACGCGTCGAGCGCCTCGCCTGCCGTCGCCACGCCGACCGCCGCCATCTGCCAGCTATCGAGGATCTCGGCGAGGATCCGCCGGTTGGTCGCGTTGTCGTCGACGACAAGCGCGCGGATCGTCCGCAAGTCGAACGCGGGCGGCGGGGCGGCATCGACATGCTCGGGGGCGTCGAGCCGCACGACGAAGTGGAACTGACTGCCGACGCCGGGCTGGCTCTCGAGCCAGAGACGGCCGCCCATCATCTCGATGAGCTGCGACGAGATGGTGAGACCGAGGCCGGTGCCGCCGTACCGGCGTGTCGTCGATGCATCGGCCTGGACGAACGCCCCGAAGATCTCCCAGCGCTTGTCCTCGGGAACTCCGATGCCCGTGTCTCGCACCGTGCAGCGGAGCAGCACATCGTCTTCGCTCCGCTCGGCGACCGTGACATCGACGCCGACCTCGCCCGTGTCGGTGAACTTGATGGCGTTGCCCACCAGGTTGAGCAGGATCTGACGCAGTCGTCCCGGATCGCCGGCGAGCGTCGCCGGCACGTCCGGCGCGATGCGGCACGACAGCTCCAGCCCCTTCTGGTCGGCCCGTGGCGCCAGCAGCTTGACGCTGTCTTCGATGGTGTCGCGGACCGCGAACGGCACGTTCTCGAGCGTCAGTCGGCGCGCCTCGATCTTCGAGACGTCGAGGATGTCGTTGATGATCGTCATCAGCGCCTCCGCCGAGTCCTGTGCGGTGCGCAGGTACTCGCGTTGGCGCGGCGTGAGCTTGGTCTGCAGCGCGAGGTCGGTCATGCCGATGATGGCGTTCATCGGCGTGCGGATCTCGTGACTCATGTTGGCCAGAAACTCGCCCTTGGCCACGGTGGCCGCCTCGGCGCGGGAGCGCGCGCTCTCCAGTTCCTTGGCATGGCGACGTTGTGCATCCTCGGCCGCCTTGCGATCGGTGATGTCACGACCGACGGCGTAGACGATTCCCTGCTTCAGGAACGGCGCGGCGAACCACTGCACCCACTTGTACGACCCGTCCGTCGCTCGAAACCGGTTTTCGAAGTCGATGAGCTGCGCCCCGGTTGACAGCGACGAAAGTGCCTCGGTGGACGGTGCCCGGTCGTCCGGGTGCATGAACTCCATGAACGGCCTCGATCGCAGCTCCTCCTCGGACCAACCGAGCACCGTCTGCCAGGCCGGATTGACCCGTACGAAGTAGCCCTCAAACGAGGCTACACAAAACAGATCCAGCGACAGCTTGAAGAAGCGGTCCAGATCGTCGCTGGCTCTCTTGCGCTCGATGAACAGCGCGATCTGGCTGCAAACCGCCGTCATCATTCCCAGGAGATCGTGGGAGGGCTGGCGAATGTCGCGACTGAAGAACTCCAACGCGCCCTGCACGTCGGGCCCTTCAATGATCGGCAGTGCGAAGGCGGCATGGAGCCCGACACGTTCGGCGGCCGCGGCTCGAGGAAAGTTGTCGTCGCGTGTGACGTCTGGTATCCACGCCGGCTCGCGATCCTTCCAGACGCGTCCCGGCAGGCCGATGCCCCGCTCGAACGTCGTCGTCACGGTGGCCTTGGTGAACTCCTCGATCGCGAGTCCTGGGGCATGCCACGTCCCGGCGCACCGCATGCGCTTTTGCGTCCGGTCGACCTCCCAGATGGCGCCGCACTGCCAGCCGAGCGCGTTGCAGACCGCCTCGATCATGCGAGGCGACGCCTCCTCGAGCGACGGCGATTCGGCCAGTGCCCGCGCGGTTTCGAACAGAATCTGGTGCTGGCTGGTCAAATCAGCCGCGGTAGCTCGGCCCGGATTGTCGTCCATGAATCCTCGCGTCGACCCTGTGGCATTACACTACGTTTGCTGCACCTGTCGCCGAAGATCTCAGAATCTCAAAGGATCGAGCGATGGATTCTCAATCCGCAAACAGTCGCCGTATCTTGCTCGTCGACGATGATCGTGGGCTAGTTCTGGCTCTGTCCACACTGCTGAAAGACGTGGGCCATGACGTGGAGACTGCGGGGGACGGCCCCGATGCCCTCGCCCTCCTGCGCGAGCGCGCCTTCGACATCGTACTCCTGGACATCGGCCTGCCGACCATGAGCGGGCTCGACGTCCTGGCGCAGGCGCGGGCGCTCGCCAAGCCGCCGCTTGTCATCATGATGACCGCCGACGACACCCCGGAAACGGTGCTCGAGTCGGTGCGCCGGCAGGCTTTCAGATACCTGCGCAAGCCGTTTCCCCCGAACGCCATCATCGAGGTCGTCAACGACGCGCTCGGGTCTGCGGCCGGCCTCTCGTTTGAAGTCGTGTCGGCGCGGCCAGAATGGCTGGAGCTTGTCGTCCCGTGCTCGCGCGAAATGGCCGATCGCATCCAGTCGTTCGTCATGCAGCTCGATGCGCATCTTGCCGAGGACGTTCGTGAAGCGGTGGGATACGCCTTTCGAGAGTTGCTGATGAACGCCGTCGAGTGGGGAGGCAAGCTCGATCCGAATCACAAGGTGCGGATCTCGTGCGTACGCACCAAGAAGATGCTGCTCTACAGGATCGCCGACCCCGGCGAGGGATTCGACATCGATGGTCTCAAACATGCGGCGATTGCCAACCCCGACGACCCGATTCGTCATGTCCAGGTGCGCGAGGAGCAAGGGCTGCGACCGGGCGGCTTCGGACTGGCGATGACCCGTTCGCTCGTCGACGAGTTGATCTACAACGAAGCGAGGAACGAAGTCATCTTCGTCAAATATGTCGAGTGAGGCGGACGCGTCGTGACTACGCCCATGCACAGCACAGATGATCCGGTCGGCTCGCGTGCGACGGGCCTGATCCCGGGAAAGATCGTGCGCTTCTTGGAGCAATACGCCAACGTGGCGTTCGCAGGCACGCGTGATCGCGATCTCGTACCTTCCGGGCATCGCCTGTGTGGATGGCGTGTCGGCACCGACCAACGCACGATGACAGCGTTGATTCCCGAGGTGTTCACGCCACGGCTGGTGGAGTTGCTGCAGGAGAACGGGGAACTGGCTGTCACGGTGGAGGAGTTCCCGTCGCACGAGACCTATCAATTCAAGGGCCGTTACCTTCGGAACCGCGCAGTGCGGGACGACGACGTCGAGATCGTGGATCGCATTCGCAAGCGTTTTGTCAGGAGCCTCCGGCCAATGTTCGCTCACGCGCCCGAAGGCGTTCTGCAGGCATTCGTTTCGAAGCCATCGCTGGCCGTCGAGTTCGAGGTGCTCGAGATCTACCTGCAGACCCCCGGACCCGGCGCGGGCACTCGTCTAGTCCCGCCCGCGGAGAGCTGAGATGCGCTTGACTCGTCTTCCCGTTGAGATCCGTCCGGTACTCGAGAACGGCATCCCAGCGGTGATGGTCACGTGCTCGGCCGACGGCAAGCCGAACACCACCATCATCTCCCAAGTCCACTACGTGGACGAGACGCACGTCGCGCTCTCTTTCCAGTTCTTCAGCAAGACGATCCGGAATGTTCGCGAGAACCCGCGCGCCTACGTCTGCCTGGCGGACCTGGCCGGGCACGCCCACTGGGAGCTGCAGCTTGAATTTCGACGGTCCGAGACGGAGGGGCCAATCTTCGACACGATGGACATGCAGATCGAGGCAATCGCCTCGATGACGGGTATGTCCGGCATCTTCAAGCTCCGTGCCGCCGACATCTACCATGTGCTCTCGGTGGAGAAGCTGGCGTACGCCAGATGGAACCCCGCGTCGTCCGATGTCCGAGCCTCCGCGCGCTGATGAGGCGGCGGCAACGCCGCCGGCCCCCGGCCCGCTTGCCAGCGACGCGCAGGTGGTGTCGGATCCCGAAGTCCTCGCGCGAACGACGGCGGAGCTCGCCCGCAAGACGGCCGAGGTCCAGATCCTGCAGCGCGTGTCGGCCGACATCAATTCGACGCTCGATCTCGAGGAGATCTGTGACGTTGCCCTTCGGACGATGGACGAGCTGTTCGAGTTCCACCACGCGAACATTTTTCTGCTCGAGCCCGGAGGGCAGACGCTGAAGGTGGTGGCGAGCCGGGGCTATGAGAATCAGGCGACCGGCGGGCGAGTGCAGATTGGCGCGGGGGTGGTCGGTGTCGTCGCACAGAAGCGACGGATGATGCACGTCAGCAACCTGGGACAGCAGCGCGCCTACGCCGCAGCACAGCGGCGCGAGATCGAAAGGTCCGGCCGACAAGCACAGCTTGGAGAAGCGATCCCGGTGCCCGGGCTGGCCAACGCAGAGTGCCAGATCGCTGTTCCGTTGCTCATCCGCGACGACCTCATCGGGGTGTTCTCGATCGAGAGTCCCGTGCCGCGCTCGTTCGGCGAGCACGAGCGCGACCTGGTGTCGATCGTCGCCAACCAGATTGCGAGTGCGATCCACAATGCGCGGCTTTACGAGCAGCGACGACTGGCGGCTGCCGCGCTGCAAGAGGCCAACGTGTCGCTCGAGGCTCGCGTTGCCGAGCGAACCGCGGCGCTCGAACGCGAACTGCGCGTCGCGCAGGCGCTCCTCAACGAAGCGCGCCATCGGGTGGAGGGGCCCTTGCTCGGCGGAAGCGCCGTCATCCGTGGGCTGCGCGATGCCATCGCACGTCACGCCACGTCGGCCGAGCCGCTCTTGCTGGCGGGTCCTACGGGGTCAGGCAAGGAAGCCGTGGCGCGCGCGGTGCACGACGCGTCCGGGCGAGCGGGCGCGTTCATCTTTGTCAGTTGCCCCGAGATGAATACTCAGCATCGACATGCCGGCGAGGCGATAACCCGACCCGCTTCGGAACAGTCCCTCATCGCCAGTCGATTCGAGCTGGCGTCGAACGGTACTCTGTTTCTCGACGCTGTCCACGAGCTTCCGCTCGACCTTCAGCAGGCTCTGCACGTCACGCTGGAGAAAGAGCGAAGCCGTCCACGTGGCGGCGAATCAGGCGTAGCTGACGCGCGGCTCATCGCCTCGACCACACATGACAGGCGTCACGCGCCGCCCGGCGGATTCCTGCCGCTCTTTCAGTTGCTCGATGCGAACCGCCTCAGTGTGTCTGCGCTTGTCGATCGGCGCGAGGACATACCGGCGCTCGTCGACCATTTCGTGCATCGCCACGCACGGCGGCTGGGGAAGGTGATTGACAGTGTGTCGCCCGACTCGATGCGTCGCCTGGAAGGCTATACCTGGCCCGGAAACATCCGTGAGCTGCGAACGGTGCTGGAACGTGCCGTGCTTGTCTGCAAAGGCACCGTCCTCGAAGTCGACGAGGAGCAATTGAACGAATCCCTGGCCGTGGGCAGCTATCGCCTGGTTGCGCTGCTAGGCTCGGGCGGGATGGGAGAGGTCTGGCGTGCCAAGCACCGGTTCCTGGTGCGTCCTGCTGCTGTGAAGCTCATTCGCCACGACGCACCGCCCGGCCCAGCGCGCGATCAGCTGGTCAGACGTTTCGAGCGCGAAGCGCAGGTGACTGCCGGGCTGAGGTCACCGCACACCGTGCAGCTGTACGACTTCGGTGTGAATGACAGCGGCAGCTTCTACTATGTGATGGAGTTTCTGAATGGACTGGATCTGCACCAGATCGGGATGCGCTTCGGGTCGCAGCCAGCCGAGCGGGTGATCATGCTTCTGCGCCAGGCGTGTCGGTCGCTCGCCGAGGCGCACGCGCGCGGGCTCGTGCACCGGGACGTCAAGCCGGCCAACCTGTTCGTGACACGGCTGGGAACGGAATACGATTACGTCAAAATTCTCGATTTCGGCGTTGTCAAGGAGCAGTCTGGACGCGATGCCACGATGCTCTCCAACCGAGGCATCGTGCAGGGCACGCCCGCTTTCATGGCCCCGGAGATCATTCTCGGCGAGAGCGGTATCGATGGCCGCGCGGATCTCTACTCACTCGCGTGTACCGCCTACTGGGCTCTGACCGGGCATACGCTTTTCGACACAACCAACGCCGCGCAGATGCTCCTGCAACATGTCCGAACGCGACCTGTGCCCCCTTCGGAGAGATCGGAGCTGTCTATTCCCCAACAGCTCGAAGCGATTCTCATGATGTGCCTCGAGAAAGATCCCGCAAAGCGCCCCCGCTTCGGCACTCCAACTCGAATCCGAGTTGGCGCGCGTGCGGTGCCAGGAGCCATGGACGAACGAGCGGGCACAACAATGGTGGGAGGGCCACGCGCCAGACGTCGTCGAAGGACAGTGAACCCCATCCAGCGGAGCGAGTCGCGTAGAATCTCGTTCGATGACCATCGGCCCAGGCAGCCGCATCGGTCTGTACGAAGTCACTGCCCTCCTTGGCGAAGGGGGAATGGGCAGGGTATGGCGGGCGCGCCACACCCTGCTCAAGCGGGACGATGCGTTGAAGGTGCTGAAGGATGCGTTCAGCGCTGACCCTGAGCGCCTGGCCCGGTTCCAACGAGAGGCTCAGCTCCTTGCCTCCCTGAATCATCCCAACGTCGCGCACCTCTACGGCCTGGAGGACGTCGATGGCAGCAAGACACTTGTGATGGAACTCGTCGAGGGGCCGACGCTGGCCGACCGCATCGCGCACGGTGCGGTGCCCATCGATGAGGCGCTGCCGATTGCGCGACAGATTGCCGAGGCACTGGAAGCGGCACACGAGCAGGGGATCGTTCATCGCGATCTCAAGCCTGCCAACATCAAAGTCCGTCCTGATGGCGTGGTGAAGGTCCTCGACTTCGGGCTTGCGAAGCTCGTCGAGGCCAAGGGCGGGCAAGGTCAGGCCGCGGTCGCGGCCCTTTCCGGGTCGCCGACAATCACCGCGCCTGCCGTGACGCAGGCTGGCGTGATTCTTGGTACCGCGGCGTACATGGCACCGGAACAAATCAGAGGTGCCGCGGTCGATCGACGCGTCGACATCTGGGCTTTCGGGGCTGCGTGTTACGAGATGCTGTCCGGCCGGCGCGCGTTCAAGGGTGACAACGTGCCGGACACTCTCGCCGCGGTATTGGGCCACGAAGTTGACTGGAGCGCGCTTCCGGCGAGCACTCCGGCACCGGTGCGCCGCCTGATCGCCAGGTGTTTGGAACGCGACGTCAAACGGCGGTTGCGCGACATTGGCGAGGCGCGTGTCGCGCTGGACGAGTGGACTAGCGGAAACATTCGTGTCGATGCCGTCGAAGAGGGCGCACTCACCCCTGTCTCGCGGCCGCGGTGGCGGCGCATGTTGCCTGCCGCGATCGCGGCCATCGTCACCGGCACGCTGGCTGGCACGACCGTGTGGTACCTGAGTCGTGGATCGTCGCTGCCGCCAGCGGTCACTCGACTCTCGTTGGACCTGCCGAACGGGCAGACGTTCACAGGGACCACCCGTCACGTGGTGGCGATTTCGCCCGATGGAACGCAGACGGCGTACGCGGCCAACGATCGGCTCTACATCCGCTCGATGGCTCTGCTCGATGCCAGGCCGCTTCTAGGCACCGAGGGAGACTCGCGTGAGCCCGTCTTCTCACCGGACGGCCGGTCAGTTGCCTTCTACTCGGTCGCGGAGAGAGCGATAAAGAGAGTCGCGGTATCGGGTGGCGCGGCTGTCACGATTGCCCCGGCTGACGAACCAACCGGCATGAGCTGGGGCCCGGACGGCATCGTCTTTGGCCAGGGCACGAAGGGCATCATGCGAGTCCTGCCTGGTGGGGGTGCTCCGCAATTACTGGTCCGCCCCAAAGACGGCCAGACCATGAGCAATCCGCACGTGCTGCCGGGTGGGACCCACGTGCTGTTCACGCTGGCGAGCGGGTCGGCTCCCGATCGGTGGGAGCGGGCGCGCGTGATCGTGCAGTCGCTCACTTCGCAGGAACCAAAGACGCTCATCGAAGGCGCGAGCGACGGCCGATACGTCCGAACAGGCCATCTCGTGTATGCCCTCAGTGGCAGGTTGTTCGCGGTCGCGTTCGACTTGCAGCGGCTGGAACTGACGGGCGACCCGGTGCCGGTTGTCGAAGGTGTCAGACGTTCGACGGGGAGTACGTCGGGTATTGGAGTAGCGGTGACTCCCGGCGTCCGCATGGCGACAAGCCCGGGCGCCGGCGAAGCCGACTTCAGCGTCTCCGACACGGGCACACTCGTATTCGTCGCCGGCCCGTCGGTTGCGGCCGGGTCGGCGCTCATGGACATCGTCCTGACGGACAGAACACCAGCGATCGAGCGGCTCAAGATTCCAGCAGGGCGCTATGCAACGCCACGCGCATCACCCGATGGCAAGCGGATCGCTTTCGTAAGCGACGATGGCAGCGAAGCGACGATTTGGACCTACAACCTCGCCGGCACCAGCGCCATGCAACGACTGACGCTCGGAGGACGGAATCGCTTTCCGATCTGGACGTCCGACAGTCAGCGAGTCGCCTTTCAATCAGATCGCGAGGGCGATCTCGCGATCTTCTGGCAGTCCGCCGATGGTGTGGGCACTCCGGAACGCCTCACGAAGCCCGCGCCGGGTGAAGCGCACGTGCCGGAGTCGTGGTTTCCGAAGGGGGGTGCGCTCCTATTCAGCGTCGCGAAAGGGTCCGACATATCGTTGGCGATGCTTTCGCTTCGAGACCGGGTCGTGACGCCGTTCGGTGATGTCCACTCCTCCACGCTCCCAAGCGCTGTGTTTTCGCCTGACGGACGATGGGTGGCTTACGCGACCACGGAGCAGGGAAAGACGACCGTTTACGTCCAGCCATTTCCTGCCACCGGCGCAAAGTATCCGCTGGTTCCCAATGGGTCGGATTTGCCTCACCACGTGCGCTGGTCTCCCAACGGAAGAGAGCTGATCTACAACCCCAGGCCCACGAGCAACGAAGCGGTGGGGATTACGACGGAACCGAGATTTGCTTTTGGTAAGCCGGTACCAGTGCCGAGACTCATCCAGGGCGGGCCGCCTGGCACAGCAACTCCTTTCGATGTCATTCCCGACGGGAGACTGGTGGGTTTCATCACGACAGGGTCAACGCAATTCACCGGCGGATCGACCAATCAAGTGCAGGTCGTCCTCAACTGGCATGAGGAGCTGAAACGCCTGGCGCCGACGAAGGAACCGTTGCCCCGCTGAGTCAGACGCATATTCGCCGGTGCGCTGCTCGTGGGAATGCATCACTTGTAGCCGAACACTGGCGGGAACATCACAACCACCAGCGCCGCCCACACGGAGTACACGGGCAGGTAGGCGACCTGCCACCGCTCCAAGGCGGCAAACGCGCCCCGGTGGCGTAGAAAGCGCGCATAGAGCCACGCCGAACCCGCCAGGTTGACGAGCAGAATGAGATTCTCGCCAAGAGCCGCCACCCGGTTGGGAGTGAAGCCAAACTCGGAGATGCGGGCGGCGATCGCCGCCAGCGCCACCCCATCGACCACCAGCGCGCTGACCACGAGCAGCAACTGCAGGCCGTCGAAGAAGTCGGGCGGTGCCTGCGGGTCGCGAGCGGAGACGGCGTAGAGCACCAGCCCAACGACCAGCACCAGCAGCAGGTCGAAGCCGATCAGTACTTCCCGCTTGACGTTGATGGGGCTGCCTGTCCACGCCATCGTGGCCAGAAACACCAGTAGCAGAACGGTGAACAGCGGCGTGAACAGCCTGGTCAGCACCGGCGCCATGTTCTCGATGACGCTTTGCTTCGCCTCCACCAACCAGGATCCGATGATGACGGCCCCCGCCGCACCGCACGGGATCAGCCAGCCGGCGACGAACCACCCAGCGTTCATGTCGATGGCCGAGAACATCATGAACGTAAAGGCGATGAGGACACCGCCGCCGAGCGCGATGAGCACGTAGTAGATGGCCAGCTCGCCCGAGAACCGGACGAAGTTCATGCGCCCACCGTCGGCGAACCAGCGGCTTCGAACGTATGCGAAACCGACGGTCAGCCAGAGAGCGATGGGCAGGTGCAGAACGGTCAGCAAAGAAGTGTCGCTACGCGTGAGGAAGGGATAGACGTTGGCGAACACGGCCCCGGCCGCGAATGGCAGCGCCAGCCAGACGGCGCTGGCCACGTCCGACCCGCGCTTCCACACGAAGTAGAGGGTGAGCAGCGGGAAGACGAACAGGCTGGCATTCCGGGCGTAGAACGGCGGCAGCTCCTCATCGGGGCTGAGAGGGTGACCGAACAGCGCCGGCACCTTGGTGGCCAGCGCCGCGGCGATGGCAAGGCCCAGGACGACGAGCGTCTCGGTGTAAGAGGTTTTAGCCGACTCGTCAGCATCGGGTGCAATGACCAATTGCTTCCACAGCCGCTCGGAGTGCGCGCGGGCGAACTCACGTGACAGCGCATCGAGGCTCCCCATGCGCTTGACCGCGACCAGGAACGCTTCATCCCCGGTCAGGCCGGCCTTGGCAAGCGCCACCAGCTGGTCGCGCAGATGTCCCTCGAGCTCCTCCACATCGGGACCGTGAAGGGCTTGCCGGCGGCGGAGGTACGCCCGCCATTGCGCGATCTGCTCCTCGAGCGGTCGATCGGCCAAGGTCGTCATGCGGAGCACGCCTTCATCCAGATACCACGCAGGGTGCCGTCGACGACCTGCCACTGCTGGCGCTGGGCTGCGAGCTGCGCCCGGCCCTCTCTCGTGATCCGGTAGTACTTGCGCTTGCGGCCGTTCTCGGCCGCGGCCCACTTCGCCGCGACATGACCTTGGCGCTCGAGCCGGTGCAGCACGGGATACAGCATGCCGTCGGTCCACTGCAGGTGCCCGCCCGACAATTCGGTCACTCGCTTGATGATGGCGTAGCCGTAACTGTCGCCTTCCGCAAGGATGGCGAGCACGAGCGGCGTGGCGGATGCAGCCACGAGGTCCTTGGTCATATCCATACTTAGAAGCCTTATACATTGCTGTTCTATGTATGTCAACAACCTGGGGCGCGCGCGAGGAAAACGGCGATGCGGTATATCATCCGCGCCACCACGTGATGCAATACACGACCGTCCTCGACCTGCTGCCGTTGTGGGGCTTGTTCCTCGCCATCCTGGTGCTCGTCCTGGCAGCCATCGAGGGTGGCTACCGGCTGGGAAGTTACCGGCACCGTCAAGCGGGTCACGAGAAAGAGGCGCCGGTCGGTGCGATGGTTGGAGCGACGCTGGGGCTGTTGGCGTTCATGCTCGCGTTCACGTTCGGGATGGCGGGGTCGCGCTTCGATACCCGGAAGCAACTGGTGCTCGACGAGGCCAACGCGATCGGGACGACCTACCTGCGCGCCTCCATGCTCCAGGAGAAGCGCGACGAGATTCGCGCCCTTCTCCGCTCCTACGTGGATGCTCGCCTGGAAGCCGTCCGGCCCGGCCGGGTGGCAGAGGGGATTCTCCGGTCGGAAGAACTACAGGACCAGATGTGGTCGGCAGCGACAGCGGTCGGGCTGCAGCACCCCGACTCGATCGTCGTGGGCCTCTTCGTCGAGTCGCTCAATGAGGTGATTGACCTGCATGCGAAACGAGTGAACGCCGCCTTGAGAAACCGCATCCCCGCCGCCATCTGGGGGACCCTGCTGACGATCGCCGTGCTGTCACTGGCCGCCATGGGCTATCACGCCGGGCTGGTCGGCACAGTCCGGTCGATCGCCATCATCGTCGTGGCCGTCACCTTTTCCGCGGTCATCGCCCTGATCGCCGATTTGGACCGACCGTCTGAAGGGGCCCTGATCGTGAGCCAGCAGCCCCTCATCGATGTGCAACAGTCGATGAAGTCCGCGCGAGAGGTAGGCCGGCAGTCACGGCCGTTTCCATCCGAGGAAGTCGCCGAGCTCTCGTAGCAGGATCTGCCAGGCCGGCTCGTGCTCCAGCAGCAGATGATTGCGGCTCGGCAGCGGAACCAGCCTCGCGCCTCTTGATGTCGGAGGCAAACAGGCGCCCTTCGTTGAACGGGACTGCGCTGTCGTTTTCGCAATGGAACACGACCGTGGGTGCCTGGATGCCGGCGAGCAGCGCCCGTACGTCAACGCGCGAGAACTCGTCCATCAGGCGCGCCGCGTTCTCCGGCGAGGCGGAGACCTGCTGAAGCTCGTTGAACCACTCGACCTCCTCCGGTCCAGCGTCGGGAACGAAGCGTGTCGTGAAGACCTGCCGGAACGCCGGGTTGTTCTTGCCCCATCCCAGTTGCACCAGCTTGATCAGCGCCGTCCGCGCTTCGATCTCCTGCGGATTGCCGCGGTGACGCCACCCCCGCTCGTAGGCGCCGAAGAGAATTAGGCGACCGACGCGTTCGGGATGCCGTGCGGCATACGCTGCCGCCACGGCCCCGCCCTGTGAGATACCCAGGAGGTCGAAGCGATCCACGCCCAGCGCGTCCACCACCGTCTCCAAATCGCCAACCCATGAATCGAAGGACAGGTCCTGTACCTGCCAGTCCGATAGGCCGCACCCCCGCTCGTCGTAGCGGACGAACATCTGGTGGCGTGAGATCGCGTCGATCCAGTGCTTCCACACCGGGCTTTCCCACTCGTATTCGAGATGGTTGAGCCAGTTGGCCGCCTTGACCAGCGGCGGACCGCTGCCGACGGTCGAATAGGCGATGCGGATGCCGTCCTTTGCCGTGCAGAAACGGATTTCCTGCCGCAGGCTGCGCTCGGAGGCCGCCGGCGGCGCCGGATCGGGGGCCCCCACGGAGCCATTCGCATTGGTCACCGTGGCCACGAATCGATAGCCAACGCGCGGCACCGTCTCGATGTACCGCTGCCCCGTCGTCTGCTCGCCCAGCGCGCGTCGCAAGGCCGAGATGTTGTGATTCAGATTGTTCTCCTCGACCGTCGGTGTCGGGCCAGACACTCTGCATCAGCTCGTGCTTCGTCAGCAGCCGTCCGGAGTGCTCGACCAGGATCCGCAGCGTGTCGAACACCTTGGTGCGCAGCGGGACGGTGCGCCCCTCGCATAGCAGCCGGCGTTCCCTCACGTCGAGGCGAAACGGCCCGAATGTGTAGGTCGAGGTCGAGTCTGCAGCCATTTCAGAAAGGTTCCAGGAAACGTTCAGGGTTGTTAAAGGACACCGGCGATCCGCCTCGGGCCTAATGGCTGCGTGGTTGACACAAAGGAGAACGACATGAACTTGTCTACAAGGAGATTCCGCGCCATGTGTCTGACTTGGACCAGCGCTGCACGACCTGGCCCGCCTTCGCTCGGGGCTAGCTGTTCGACCGTCGCCACGTGGCTGGCGCCGTGCCGAACGCCTTCTTGAAGGCGCGGGAGAATGCGGCCTCGGAGTCGTAGCCGACCGTCTCCGCAACCTGTGCAAGCGACGCGCTGGTGTTACGAAGCTTCTGAGTTGCGACCTGCATGCGCCAATTGGTCAGGTAATGCATGGGCGGCACGCCGATGAGACGAATGAAATCGGTCGGCCAACGCGGAACGCGACAACCCGACCTCGCGGCCCAGGTCATCGACAGTCCAACGCCGGGTGATGTCGCGGTGCAGCAGCGCCAACGCCCGTCCAACGTAAGGCTCGCGCAAACCGGCGAGCCATCCCGTCTGACCGTCCGGCAGCGTCTCGGCGTAACGCCGCACCGCTTCCAGAAACAGCAGCTCCGACAGCTTCGCGAGCAGGGTTTCCGATCCTGGGCGGCCGGAGGCGACCTCCGCGACTCCAAATTGGAGTGTCGAGCGGATCCATTCCGCGGCCCCGTCGTGCGCGATGTTGAACGTGAGCAGAGGCGGCAGGGTCGAGATCACCGGATTGCGCTCGGCGCTGGCACAACCAAGGAAGCCACAAATCATCTGCGTCCGTCCGCCCCCACCGCCATGATGGATGGAAAAAAGCCCGCCGTTCTTCGGCGGTTGAATGACCTCGCCGCCCGCCACCGGCGGCAGGCTCAGGTCACTGCCCATCAGATGCAGATCGTTGCGCGGAAGCAGCGCGACGTCTCCCGGCCCCAGCGTGATGCCCTCTCCGTGCTCTCCGTCAACTCGGATACGAAGGTCGCCTTCGACGACGTAGTGATAGATGATCAGGTCGGACGCCGGCCCGAGCACTGGCGCGCAATGCTCGGGGCTCAGGCGCGCCTTGATGCACCACGGCGCGAAGAACTCGGCGTGCAGGAACACCCCGCCGGTCAACTGCGCCACCCTCAAGACGTCGGAGAGTGCGTCCATCCTGTTGTCCTATCGGGAAATCGGTGTCTCGGTCATGTCTACCGGTGGGGCAATCATAGATCCTCGGCCGGCGCAGTCTTATTGTTGCCTGCATCAGCCCGACCGGTTCGTCCATGCGGTCGGCACTACTGCAAAGGAGACCGAACATGACTGCTGTCATCGCGCCCCCTGAAAGCCAACGGTATGCGCGCTCTGTCGAGGCGTCCAAGCGGGTGCGCTGGGACGTGGAAGCGGACGTGATCCGGGGACGCCGGTTCGATACCGCCCACAAGTTCCTTCCGGATGGGCTGGTGCTGGCCGACGCGTTCACCACCCTGTCGCCCGCCGAAAAGCGGTTCGTGAGCCAGATCCAGGGCCGCACCTACGCCAACATTTTCGGGCTGGTGGAGCGGTTCATCAATGCCAAGGTGCTGGAATTGAGCCACGACCACTGGTTCGGCGACCAGAATGCGCTCGAGGCGCTGGTACGGTTCAGCGACGAGGAATTGAAGCACCAGGCGCTGTTCCGCCGCATCGACGCGATGGTCGGCGACGTGCTGCCCGATGGCTATCGGTTCGATGTCGACGCCAATGCCGTCGCCCACGCCGTGCTGGGCAAGAGCACATGGGCGGTGCTGGCGCTGACGCTGGACATCGAGCTGTTCACGCAGACTCACTATCTCGAGAGCATCGATCACGATGCCGAGGTCTCGGAGTTGTTCAAGGACGTGTTCCTCTTTCACTGGAAAGAGGAAAGCCAGCACGCGATTCTCGATGAGCTCGAATTGGTGCGGCACGACGGCGAAGTGACAGCGGCGCAACGCGACCGGGCCGTCGACGAGTTCATCGAGCTGGTGGCTGCGGTGGACGGCATCCTGCAGGCGCAGGCCAAGGCCGACGCCGCCTACTTCGCGGCGACGTGCGGCCGCGCGGTCGGCGAGGCCGAGTCGCGGGCCATCGAGGCCGCATTCCTCAAGTCGTACCGCTGGCAGTACATCCACTCGGGCGCCCAGCAGCCGCGCTTTGGCAAGGTGCTGTCCAGCCTGATCACCGACACGCAAGGCCAGCGCATCCAGGCGGCCCTGGCCACGCTCCAATGATGACGCGCGCTCGCTCGCGGGTGCCTCAGTGCGACCTCGCCTGAGGCACCCATCGAGAATCATCCGGATGCCCCGTAGAATGGCCGCCAGAGAGGAGTGACCTCATGAGAATCGGTGTCCGTCTGCTGAGTGGCGTCATGGGAGCGGTCTTGGTTGGCGCGGTGGCGAGCCATCACGTGTGGGGGCAAAGCGCCAGGCCGACAATCGCGACTGAAGCCGACTTTCGCCGAGCGATGAAGGAACTCTCGAACTGGGGCCGTTGGGGAGAACTGGATGAACTGGGCGCCGCCAACCTGATCACGCCCGCCAAACGGAAGCAGGCGGTAGCGCTCGCACGAGAGGGACGGGCGATCTCGATGGCACACGACGTCCCGCAAGAGAAGGCGGTAGACACTCCCACGTTTCTGGACCGTGCGGTCGTCACCGTTGGTCCGACGGTCGCGCTGGACCGGTACCAGTACACGGGCACCTACCATGGCGTGATTCACAGTCATCTCGACGCCGTGGACTGTCACATCATGGTGGATGGGAAGGGTTATAACGGCGTCTCGATGGAGGAGATCAAGGCCGCCGGCGGCTGTCCTCGAGGCAGCATCAACGCCCTGAAAGACGGCGTCGTGACGCGGGGCATTCTGTTCGACGCCACGCGCCTGCCCGGCAAGGCGACGCCGCAGGGGTGGCTGGAACCGGGAACCGCCATCCACCGCGAGGACCTCGAGGCGCTGGAGAAGATCCAACGGGTGAAGGTCTCGCCCGGCGACGTCATCCTGCTCTACACGGGTCGGTGGAAGCGTCGCGCGGCACTCGGTCCCTGGCCCAACGCGAGAGGATAGACAGCATTAGCGGTCGCTTGTCGCTGGTTGACGGAAAGGCCGTTATGCGACGTGGGCCGTTATGCGACGTGGGCCCTCCCCCCCGACAGGCCCCCTCCCACTTCGACAGCGGTGCTCCTGCGTATCAGTACATGTTCAGCTGGCGGACGCCCGTGCTCGATGGCCGGCCCGGCACATTCCATAGCTGTGAGCTCGCCTTCGTGTTCGACAACGTGGACCTCTGCGCGAACCTCACCGGCGGTTCGCCTGAAGGCGCTGCGCTCGCCACGCAGATCAGCCGTGCGTGGACCAGCTTTGCGAAGACAGGCAGTCCACATCACAGCGGTCTGCCCCAGTGGCCGGCGTTCACCGCGGAACGCGAGTCGACCATGATCTTCGACGCGCCGTGCCAGGTACGACATCAGGTAGAGCGAGAAGGCCGGCAGCTCGTCGCCCAGGCCACGTCCTCGCAGTCGACCGCGTAGGCCTGAAGATCGCCGTCACCCGCGAGCCTCACGCGCTCGAGTGGGCACCGAACGCCCGTTCTGCGCGTCCTGGGCGAGGGTCGCCTGAGCGGCCACGCCGACGAGGATGCCGGCTGATGGTGACCTTGTCGTCCGTGTAGAACTCGAGCGCGTCCAGCGTCTCCCGCGTGACATCTCCGGCCTCCCGCAGCCCGATCAGATCGCCGTCAGTTTCGATGGACATACGGTCGAATCACCCGGACTCGCCAGGAATGTGTTCCCATTGCTGGCGCAGCTTCGCGAGAAAACTCTGAAAACGGGGGCCTTTTCGCAGCGAAGCGAGATGGATATCCGTTTCGAAGTACCGTGTAGTTGGGAAACCCGTCGTTGGCCGCACGTTCAAATAATCTCTTGTGCCTCGTCGAACTTCCCCAGCGTGGCGTAGATCGCACCGATCGTATAGGCCGTGTGATGGAAGTGCGTGAAGTCCTTGCCAAGACGAGTCGCTTCCGCGATGTCCGCTTCCGCGCCCTTCCGGTCGCCGCGTTTGGACCGCAGCATGCCTCTGGCGGCGTGCATCACGCCGCCCTGATCGATCGGGTTTTCCTTGAGCGACGCCTCCAGGAACCGCCCAGCCTCGTCCAGGCGATTCAGCGAGATGAGCGCCCGCGCGCGCTGATAGGTCCACTGCGCGGAAACGCCTCGCGCGGCACGCCATTCAGCGCGGTCACCGCGTTTTCGAACTTCTGTTGATAGTTGTAGATGGGACCGATGCGGAAGCGGGCAGTCGTGTTGGCCGGGTTGATGGCCAGCGCCCTCTCAATGTCGCGCATTCCCGCGTCCACGTGTCCCACGTGCATGAGGATCACGCCATGCTGATGCCAGGCCTCGTCGAAGTCGGGCTTGGCGGCCAGAGCCTTGCGAAGCGCCTGCAGCGCTTCGCGGCTGGGGAAGGCGTAAGACGGGCGCCACAGCATGATCGCCTGGGCGTAGTTGGCTTCCGGTGAATTGGCGTCGAGCTTGAGCGCCCTCTGAACGGCCGCGAACCCCTTCCTCCCACTGGGGATCGGTAGGCCGGAAGATCGCCGACTTGTTCCCGTAAGCCAACGCAAGGTACACATCGCCGACACGAAGCCGGGATCGAGTGTGACGGCTTTCTCGAGCAATGGGATGGCCAGGTCGATGTCCGATTCGTTGCTGCGAAGGACCCGGGCAAGAGCGCGGAGATAGAGATCGTAGGCGTCCGGATTCACGGTGCCCGTGAGGATGCGACCGTTTCTGCCGCCGGCTTGATGCCGACAGCCTTGACGACCTCGTCCGATATTTCCCGCTCCAGCGAGAACAAATCGTTCAGACTGCAATGGTCCAGCCTCGCTCCAGAGCGTGCGCGCGTTCGACGTCTGCACGAGTTCCACCGCGATCCGCAGGCGATCGGCAGAATTTGTCACGGAACCTTTCAAGATGGTGTCGGCGTTCAGCTCGCGCCCGATCTGATTCACCGGCTTGGCGCTGCCCTTGTATTGCATCGACGACACGCGAGAGACCACGCCGAGCCGCGACGGCTGCACGCGGCCGAGCGCTGCTGCCAGCTGCTCCGTGAAACCGTCGCTGAGATCCTCCTGATCCGAATCAAGCGGCAACACCGCAAGCGTCACCGCACCGGTAGGGAAGGGATTTTCCCCGAACCGATCGCGCATGCCTCCGACATTGAATCCCGCCAGCACTGCGGCGGCGACGAGGAGCGATGCCGCAGCCACACGCCAGCGACGGTGCGCGAGGCGACGTAGCGATGCTGATCCTGGCGCCGTCGCACGTGTCTGGTGCTCGACGTCGAGCGCGGCGCGAACCTCGCTCGCGTTCGA
>CAVQMT010000013.1:0-498093 GCA_963713655.1 uncultured Acidobacteriota bacterium | reverse complement strand
GACCGGCACCCGCCGGACTCGATGTTCCCGCATCCTGTCCAAAACCGCCCCGACCTCCTCATCGGGGCCGCATGACACGACGGGAGCCTCCGCGACCTCCCGGACGGTGACGTCCGAGGCGCGGCGGTCGCGCGTACCCGAGCGCGATGAACAGGTCGCGGTCGGTGACGACACCGACCAGCTTGCCGTCATCGACGACGGGGAGGACGCCGCAGTCGCCATCCAGCATCAGCGCCGCTGCGGCCGCCAGGTTCGTTCCTGGGGAGCACGTGAGCGGCGCGCCGGTCATGATGTCCTTGGCTTTCATGTGATACCTCCTATGCAGAACTCTTGGTGCCGGCGAGGGCGTTAACAGCGTGCGCAAACTCCATGCCTGCGAGCCCCCGCGGCGCTGTCGGCCTTTCCGCGTGGTTGTCGTCGGGATGCCGCCCATGGCGGGCTGGCGCGGTGAATTATTGGGAGCAGCTAAGGAAGATTCCGCACTCCGGAGCGAAGGTTGTCTCGACACCCCTCGGTACAGAGCCACCAGCGGTGCCACCTCGGGCACGTCATTTGCCTCAGTGTCTGGCACGTATCACAGAAGGTTCGACCGGAGGAGCAACATGACGACTGCCAATCTGACCTATGCCGACCTGCGGCTCAGGAACGCCGTTTCCAAGCAGTTGGAGTGGGATCCCGAAGTGGATGCCAGCGCCGTCGGCGTGTCGGTCAAAGGAGCGGCCGTCACGCTGACCGGTTTCATCGACAGTTACTCGGCCAAGCTCGCCGCCGAGCGCTCTGCGAAGCGGGTGCAGGGCGTGCGTGCCGTCGCCAACGACATCGAGGTTCGGCCGCACCTCGGCCGGACCGACGACGACATCGCCCAGGACGCGTCGCGGCCCTGCAGGTGCAGAGCACGGTGCCCGAGAGCGTCCAGGCCGCGGTGCACAACGGCACCGTGTCGCTGACCGGCAGCGTGTATTGGCTGTTCCAGAAGGAGGCCGCAGAGAAGGCCGTCCGGCACGTACGTGGTGTGCGCCATATCTTCAACCACATCATCGTGGCGCCGCAGGCTGCGGTCGGCGACGTTCAGCGGCACATCGCGACAGCGCTGCACCGCGATGCCGATCTCGACGCCAATCGCATCATGGTCACGGTATCCGGCACCACTGCAGTCCTCAAGGGGCACCGTGGGCACGTTTCTGCAGCGCGAAGCGGCCGAGACTGCAGCCGCCCACGCACCCGGCATCAGCCATGTGGAGAACCACCTCACGGTCGAGCCGGCGGTCGACGCGCCGCCCGACGACCTGGACGAGATGTGTTGAGCCGCGCTCCGGCCGATAAGGGATATAGAGTTACGACAACGTGACTGACTCCCAGCCGCCAGCCGTGACACCACTTCGGGTCCTCATCGTCGAAGACGAGACGTTGATCCGCTGGGCGGTGGCCGAGGCGCTGACAGCGGCGGGACACACTGTGCTCGAGGCGCCGGACGCCGCGACCGCGCTCCGGATCGTGGCCGAAGCCCCCGAGCCGATGGACGCGGTGGTGCTCGACCTCCGGCTGCCGGATTCGAGCGACCTCTCGCTCCTGGCCGCCATTCGGCGCAACACGCCGTCCAGCGCAGTCGTCATGATGACGGCACACGGCACGCCCGAAGATGCCGCCGGGGCCAGGGCGCTTGGAGCCTTTGAGGTCGTGGAAAAACCCTTCGACGTCCAGCGGCTCGAGCGGCTGGTGACGGCGGCCTGCCGCGCGCGTCCCTAGACCGCCGGTTCGCGTCACACGCAGGCCGGCTGAGGCTGCAGAGTCGGCACGGCGACCCGGAGCCTCGCGTCGACGACGAACGCACCCGTCCGCGTCACGATCACGGGGTTCAGGTCGAGCTCGCGGATGGCCGGGGCGGCTTCGACCAGCGCGGAGACGCGCAGGATCGACGTCGCGAAATGCCGGTTCGTCCAATACCGGCGCGCCGCGAAACCCCCGCAGCAGCCTCGTCGAGCGGATCTCGTCGAGCATTGCCCGCACGCTGGTCTGTGACAGAGGCGCGAGCCGCTGTGCCGTGTCCCGCAGGAGCTCGACGGTGGTGCCGCCGGCCCCGCAGACAATCAGATGCCCGAAGGCCGGATCCCAGGTCGCGCCGACGAACATCTCGACGCCGCCCTCGATCATCGGCTGGATCACGACCTGCTCGACGTCTTCACGGGCCGTCAGCGCCTGGAACGCCCGGACCATTGCCGCTTCGTCGGCCAGGCGGGTGAGGACCGCGTGCGACTCCGTCTTGTGGAGCAGCCTCGATCCCGTTCCTTTCAGCACCACGGGATACCCGAGCCGTGCCGCGGCCGCGCGTGCCGAGTCGATGCTGTCGACGATCTTCGGTCGGGATCGCAGGGATGCCGGCGCCGCCAGCAGTGCCGGCAACGCGTCAGGCGGCAGCCAGCCGCCACCGCCGGCGCTGAAGGCGTCGACCAGACGCCTGACCTCGACCGCATCGATGTCGTCGAACACCGGCGCGGGCTCAACCGGCGCGGCGCGCCAGCTCGCATAGGCGGCGGCGCGGCCGAGCGCCCGAACCGGCGACTCAGGAAATGCATAGCAGGGTATCGGCGCCAGCAGCTCGGCAGCGCCCGGCGCGCCGAAGAAGGTCGCCAGCACCGGTTTCGGCGACGTCCGGCTGGTGTCCGCGATTGCCGCGCGCGACCTCGGCGGTGCTGGTGACGCTCAGCGGAATGAACATGGCCAACACCGCGTCCACGCCGGGATCCGCCAGCAGCGCTGGAAGCGCCTTCCGGTAGTCGCTCGGGCGAGGCGGTCGCGATCATGTCCACCGGATCCGATCACGGCCGCCGTCGCCGGCAGGAAGCTCCGAAGCGTGTCGGTTGTGCCGGGTGAGAGCGCCGCAATCGTCAGGCCCGCCGGCTCGCACGCGTCGGCCGCCAGGATGCCCGGCCCCCCGGCGTTGGTCAGGATCGCCACGCGGCGTCCGGCTCGGCAGCGGCTGGCGCGCCAGCAGGGCGCCGACCTCGAACATCTCCTCGAGGGTCGCCGGCCCGGATGACGCCGGCCTCGAGCAGCAGCGCATCGACCAGCACGTCTCCCGCGGCCAGCGCCCCGGTGTGCGACGAGGCGGCTCGCGCGCCAGATGTCGAGCGTCCGGCCTTGACCGCGACGATGGGCTTGCGCCGGCCGACCCGTCGCGCCACCTCCAGGAACCGTCGCGGCTCGGCGATCGCCTCCAGGTAGAGCAGAATCACGCGCGTTCGCTCGTCGGTGTCCCACAGCTCGAGCAGATCGCTGGCCGTCACGTCGGCGCTGTTGCCAATCGAGGCGAAGTTCGAGATCCCCAGATTCAGCTGGCGGGCCGCCTCCAGCATCGCCAGCCCGAGCGCGCCGCTTTGGCTGGCGAACGCCACCGGGCCTTCCGGCGGAAACGCCGCCGAGAAGCTGGCATTCAGCCGGACGGACGGGTCGGTGTTCACCGATGCCCAGGCAATTGGGGCCGATCATGCGGATGCCGGCGGCGCGGACCCGGTCGCGTAACGCGCCTTCGCGCGCACGCCCGGCGTCGCCGGTTTCTCCGAACCCGGCGGTGATCAGCAGGATCGACGGCACGGCCTTTCGGATGCAGTCGTCCACGGCCCGTTCCACCTGGCGCGCGGGCACCGCGACCACGGCGAGATCCACCGGTCGTCGGGAATCGCGGTCGACCGGCTCGAAGCAGCGATGCGGCCCAATCGAGCTGGCCCGGGGGTTCACGGGAAAGACGCGGCCGGCGAAGCCGTCGGCCAGGTTGCGGAAGATGGCGGCCCCGACGCCCTGCGTCCTGCCGGCGCCAATCACGGCGACGGTGCGCGGGTTGAAGAACGTCTTGAGCGAACCGCCCGTGTTCACAGCGCCGCGGCTCCACCGCCGACCAGCGAAGCCACAGCGGCGCCGGCGCCATAGGCGGCGGCCGCCACTACGCTCCCCATGATCAGCGACTCCAGGCCCGCCTTCCACCAGGTCTCGTCGGTGGCGAACCCGCGCGCCGCTCCCAGTCCGAACATGGTCGAAAGAGTCAGGCCCACGGACCACGCCACGGCGTCGCCGGCGTCGAGGCGGGCGAGATAGGGCAGCAAAGGCACGCTGCCGGCAAGGATGAAGGCCGCGAACGTCGCCAGACCGTGTTTCGACGGGTACGCCTCCTCTTCGGGAAGATTCTCCGCCGCGCGCGCTCGCTCGTGGGCGCGTATCGACAGGAAGTTCCCGACGCCCATCGACAGGCCGTCGGCGGCGAGATTGGCGGCACCCACGATGAGGACGGCCGTCGGGCTCAACGCTCCGCCGGCCACGCCGCTGACGACCGCAAACGTGGTCACGATGCCGTCGCTGGCACCGTAGACCAGGTCGCGGATGTAGTGCCGGGCCGTGGCCAGCGTACCGCGCGGCTCGACGTGGTTCGAGGGGCGTGCCGTCACCGGGGTCCGGCCGGCAGCGTCAGTCGTGCGACCGTGCCGCCTTCGTCGGGACAGATCAGTTGCAGCGAGCCGCCGTGCCGTTCGGCCGTCCGCTTGGCGATCGCCAGGCCCAAGCCGCCACCCCGCGACTTGGTGGTGAAGAAGGGCTCGAACACCCGTTCCCGGATCTCCGGCGGGATGCCGGGCCCGGTATCACGCACTTCGATGCTGACGTCGGCGCCGGTTCGCGCGAGGACGACGGTGATGCGCCCGCGTCCCGACATCGCCTGTGCCGCGTTCAGCAGGAGATTGAAAACGGTTGCCCGCAGCAGCTCACCGTCAACATTCAACCAGGCGTCGGCGCCCTCGATCGCAATCTCCAGCGCCTGCAATGCCGGGTCGCGCCGAAGAAAGGCCGTCGCCTCGTCGGCGAGACGTCGAAGCCCCACCGCACCGAGCTGCAGCGGGCGCGGCCGTGCGTAGAGCATGAGATCGTTGATGAGCTCGCTGAGGGCGTCGATCCGGGCGGTGATGTCCTGCATCACCTTCAGCTCGCCATCGCCAGGCTTGCGGCGCGAGATCAGGATCTGCATGGCGCCCTTGATCCCCGCCAGCGGGTTGCGGACCTCGTGCGCCACCATCGCCGCAATCTGCCCGACACGCGCCAGCGCCGCCTGATCGGCCAGCCGCTCTTCCGCGGCCTTGCGCGCGGTGATGTCGGCACGGATGGCGATGTATTGGTAAGGCTTTCCGTCGGGCTTCAGGAACGGGACGATGGTGGTGTCCACCCAATACAGACGCCCGTCCTTGGCGCGGTTGCGCAGCTCGCCGTGCCACACCCGGCCGTTCGCGATGGTGACCCACAGGTCCCGGATCAACTCCTTCGGATGGTGGCCCGAGTTGACGATCCGGTGGTCCTGACCGATCAGCTCCTCGCGCGAATAGCCCGAGATCTCACAGAACTTGTCGTTGGCATAGGTGATGCGGCCGGCGACGTCGGTGGTGGCGACGATGGCGGCGTGATCGAGCGCGCACTTGAAGTCGGCCAGCGCCGCGCCGTCGGTCACCAGGGTCTCCAAGGTTTCAGCCGTCCTGGTGGTCGGAACCACGGGCATGCCGATCGGGACTGCAGCCCGCGGGCCAGCCTCCGGGGCGGGGAAAGCTTCGGGAATCCGGGCCGGCGGGCTCGCCGTTGCCCTCGGGGTGGGGAAGAATTCGCGGCCGCTGCGGAATCCTCACTCGCTCTGTCGTGCAGGATCCGAGTCTCCGTCGGGCTCCATCCGCACCGTAGTGACCGGCACCAGGTTTGCTGACTACCAGGGCATGACTCGCATGCTTGTGCTCTACGGCACGACGGAGGGGCAGACCGCCAGAATCGCCGAGGCCCTGGCCGGCGCGATGCGCGCTCAGGGCGCGGAGGTCGACCTCGCCGATGCCGCGACACGTGATCCGGCGCCCGATGAGTACGCCGCGGTGGTAGTGGCGGCATCGGTGCACGCGGGGGGATACCAACGTTCGGTCAAACGGTGGGTTCACGCCCACGCGCCGGCCCTGTTCGGGCGTCAGACCGCGTTCGTGTCGGTGTGCCTCGGCGTGCTGCAGCACGATCCCCAGGTAGACCGCGAGCTGCGAACGATCAAGGAACGGTTCCTGACGGAAACCGGCTGGCAGCCCTCCGTGGTCAAGGTGGTGGCAGGGGCGCTGCCGTACACGAAATACAACTGGGTGAAGCGCTGGGTGATGAGACGCATCGTCCGGAAAGCCGGTGGAGACACCGACACCAGCCGCGACTACGAGTACACCGACTGGGAGGACGTGCGGCGCTTCGGACGCGACTTCGCGGCGAAGGCACAAGACACCGCGGCGAAGGTACAAGACACCCGTCTGGCGCTGGCCGGGCGATAACCGCGGCTACTCGACCTGCCGAGGGCTGACCCGCGCCCCCGTCGTCAGGGTGTCGGGCGGGTGCAGGACCACCGACTCTCCGGCGGAGAGGCCGCCGACGATCTCCGCCTCGTCGTTGTTGCGATGGCCGACCGAGACCGTGCGAAGCGCCGCACGGCCGTCGGCCACGACAAACACCGCCCAGTCGTTGCCGCGGCGAAACAGGCTGCCGACCGGCACCTTCAACGACATCGTCGGCGCGCCAGACGACGATCCGCACCTCGACGCGGTAGCCGTCGCCGAGCGCACGCGCGGCGGCCGCCGGATCGTCGAGGTCGATGATCACGTTGACCCGCCGCTCCTCGACGCCGAGCGCCGACACTTTGACGAAACCCGACGGCTCGATGCGCCGGACCTTGGCTGGCAGCGGATGGCTGCCGCCCCACTGCTCGATCCGGACCGGGCTGCCCGGCCTGACCTGCACCGCGTCGGTGGACAGCAGGTCGGCCACCACTTCGAGCTGACTGGGGTCGCCCAGCTCCACCAGTCCTTCGCCGGCCGGCACCACCGTTTCGCTTTCGCGCAGGCGCCGCAGGACGATGCCGTTTACCGGAGCGACGACGTCCACGACGCGGCCCGATGGCGGCGGGCGTCTGCAGCCGCGCGCGCGCGAGCCGCGCTTCCTGTTCCGCCCGCGCCACGCCCATCGTGGCGGCCCGCAGCGCCTCTTCCGCTGTCTTCACCGCGGTCTGCGCCGACTCGAGATCGTCGCGGGACACCGCGCCCGCCTCGCTGAGCGCCTGCTGGCGGCGCAGCGCCGCCCGCGCGCGCTCCAGCACCGCCGCGCGCGGTCGCGTTCGGCTCGTGCCTGATCCGTGCCGGCCGCTGGCCGCCGCCGCCGCGGCGTCGAACTCGGCGCGCGCGCGAGGATCCAGTAGCGGCGGCGCGGCAGGCGCCAGCCGGGCCACCACGGTGCGGCCCTTGACGACTGCGTCGCCCGGCTCCAGCTCGATGCGCTGCAGCCGCCCGGCGACCGGCGCCGAGACCACGAACCGCTCGCGGACGCGCGTTTCGCCATCCTCGTCCAGCGTGACTTCCATCGGCCCGCGCACCGCCTGAGCCAGGTCCACGGCCGTTGATTCGGGCCACAGCGCCACCGCGGCGATCGCCGCCACTGCCAGCACCACGCCGGCCATCCGCACGTGCCTCCACCGCGGCCGCGTCATTCGCGCACTTTCAGCACCGCCACCAGATCCAGCCGGTCGAGACGCCGCCGCACGAGCAGGCCCGGAGGCCATCGCCGCACCGAGGATGCCGAGACACGCCCAGGCCACGGCCTGCCGCGAGATGAAGACGGGCAGCCGGTACAGCTCGCTTTCGGCGGACTTGACGATGGCGGTGACGAGCAGGTAGCCCAGGAACGCCGCCCACCGGCAGCGCCGCCACGGTCAGCGTGGCCAGCTCGCCCATCAGCACGAGCGAGATCTCGGCGCGCGTGAAGCCCAGCACGCGAAGGCTGGCCAGCTCGTGGCTGCGCTCGGACAGGGACACGCGGGCGGTGTTATACACCACGCCGAAGGCGATGACGCTCGCGAACAGCACGTTGATGAAGATGGTCAGATTCATATTCGAGGCCATCGTCTTCTGGAAGCTTTCGACCACGGCCTGCTTGAAGCCGGCGCCGGCCACGCCGGGCATCGCCTTCAACGCCCGGGACAGCTGCGCCTCCTGATTGCCGTCGATCAGCAGCAGGGCCCCGGTCGTGACGTCGCCCTCGCGCATCATCGCATGCAGGGCGTCGAGGTCCATGTAGAGAGCGATGCCGAACACGTCGTCCACCAGGCCCGCCACCGGCACGGTCCGGACCGGCCGCGCTCCCTCGAGAACCTGGAGCACCAGCGTGCTGCCCACCGAGACGTCGAGGGCGTCGGCCAGGGCCCTCGACAGCACCAGCCCCGAGGGCGGCATCGGCATCACGCGGCCGTCGGCGTCGACGATGCGCCTGAGCCGGGGGTTCGGCGGCACGCCGGTCACGGCCAGGTTGCGCTGACGATGGCCGGCCTGCACGCGGGCGGCCACCGTGCGCTGCGGCTCCACCGCCAGCACTCCCGGCAGCCGCGCCAGCGCGTGCTGCGCCTCGGAGCCGCGCGGCTCGGTGAACGTCACCGTGACGTCCTGGCGCTCCGCCACCCAGAACTGCGTGGCGATCAGACGGTCCATGATCTCGGTGAACACCAGGCCGATCATCAGCACCGCCACCGCCAGCCCGATGCCGAACACCGAGGCCACCGCGCGGAAGGGGTGGCGCACCATGTTACGCATCACCATGCGCCCGGCGGTGCCGATCAGCGCGCCGAGCCAGTGTTCGGCCGCCGTGCGGCGGTAGCGCGCGGGCGCCTCGGGACGCATCGCCTCGGCCGGCGGCACCTGCACGGCGCGGCGCACCGCGGTCAGCGCACCGGCGCCGGCGACACCCACCGTGAGCAGCGTGGCGCCCACGACCACCCCCGGCGGGACGGAGAAGAGCAGCGCCGGAAACCGGAAGAACTGGTTGTACAGGGCGCCGATGGCGCTGCCCAGCCAGGCACCCACGGCCAGCCCGAGCACGACGCCGGCGACGCCGATGACGAGCGCCCACTTCACGTAGTGCCAGCCGATGGCGGCGTTGCCGTAGCCGAGCGCCTTCAGTGCCGCGATCTGCGGCCGCTGGCGCGCCAGCACGCGCGTCAACGCGACGTTCAGCGTGAAGGCGGCCACGAGCAGGAAGATCAGCGGCAGCAGGAAGCCGAAGCTCTGGAGCTGCGTCAGCTCGCTTTCGAGCATCCAGTGCGAAATCTGCAGCGCGCGCGGGATGGCCCCGAACCCGCCGTACGGCTCCAGCAGGCGATCCAGGCGCATCACCACGTCGTCGGGCGGCAGGCCGGGCGTCAGCTTCGCGGACATGTCGTTGAAGCCGCCGACCATGTCCATCGCGGCCGCCAGCGCCTGCTCGTCCATCCAGAAGATGCCGTAGCGCCGGTCGTCGGGCACGAGCTCGCCGGGCGGAATGCTGTAGACGTACTCCGGGCGACAACGCCACCCCGACGATGTGCAGATCCTGCCGGCGGCCGTTGATGATCGCGGGCACGCGATCGCCGGGCTGCAGGCCGTGCGCCGTCACGAAGCCCTCGCTCGCCAGCACTTCGTCGGGGCGGCCGCGCGACACCCAGCGCCCGCGCCGCAGGAACAGGTCGTTCACCGCCGGGCGGCGCTCGGCCGGGATGGAGACCAGCCGGCCGGTGGCGGGCTGGTCCAGTCCCGGCAGGTCCAGCGTGACGCCGGCGACCACGCGGGTCTCGACCGCCGAGACGCCGGGGATACGCGCGATCTCGGCGCCGAGCGCGAGCGGCGCCCGCTTCAGGGACACGAACACGTCGCCGAACCGCGAGCGCTCGTAGTAGGCCCGCTGGGTTTCGCGCAGCGACTCGAAGTTCGAGAGATACATCACGTAGATCGCCACGCCCGAGGCGACCACCATCGTGATCGCGAAGGCCTGGCCCTTCATCGCGATCAGGTCCCGCAGCAGCTTGCGGTTGAGCGACGAGATCACGGCCGCGTCACCACGACAGATCCTTCGGGGCGAGCTTGGCCTCGCGGCGTTCCTCGATCGACGCCACCGACCCGTCGGCGAGGCGGATCACCCGGTCGGCCATCGCGGAGATCGCGGCGTTGTGCGTGATCACCACGGTGGTGGTGCCCAGCTCCGCGTTGACCCGCGCAATCGCCTCGAGGACGACGATGCCGGTGGAAATGTCCAGCGCGCCGGTCGGCTCGTCGCACAGCAGCACGCTGGGACGCTTGGCGATGGCCCTCGCGATCGCCACTCGCTGCTGCTCGCCTCCGGAGAGCTGCGACGGGAAGTGATGGCGCCGCGGTCCCAGATCCACCAGCTCGAGCGCCTCCTCGGCGGACATCGGCGCGCTGGAGATGTCGGTCACCAGCGTCACGTTCTCGAGCGCGGTCAGGCTGGGGATCAGGTTGTAGAACTGGAACACGAACCCGACGTGCTCGCGGCGATACGCGGTCAGGTCCGCCTCGTCGGCCTTCGTCAACTCCGTCTGCCGGTAGAACACCTGGCCGGAGGTCGGGAGGTCCAGGCCGCCGAGGATGTTGAGAAGCGTGGATTTGCCGGACCCCGACGGTCCCAGCAGCACGACCAGCTCCTTTTCGGGCAGCGCCAGGGACACGTCGCGCAGCGCGATCACGTCCACGTCCCCCATGCGGTAGGTCTTGGTCAGGTGGCGGACGTCGAACACCGTCTCCAGTGACGCCGGCGCAGTGGCCTGCACCATGGAATCCTATCTCCTGCGCTTCGATTGAGGATCTTTCCTCGGACCTTGGATCGATGCGAAGAATCACGCAGGGGCCGCGGAATCTCCACCCCCGCGCGTAGGTGTCGGGGCTATCCGACTAGGGCGTCGGGCTGGGCACGCCGCCTCGTCTGGGCGGCAGGATCGGCAACTGTGGCAGGAGCGCAGGGTCCCCTTCCGGCGCGCCGGTATCCACCCATCGCACGATCGTGTTGATTTCCTGTTGCGTCAGCCGTGGCGTGTCAACGAGCAGACCGTACCGGCTGTGACTGTGAAAGGGCGGCATCGTCCGCTCGACCAGCTGCCTCCGGATCGGGGCGGCCCATGGCTCCACATCGCGATAGTTGATGAGGGACATCGGCGCGACTTCTCCGGGCCGGTGGCATTGAATGCACTTCGCGTAGACGATCGGGGCCACGTGCTGGCTGAAGGTCGGGGTCAGAATCTCGACCGGCGGCTGCTGAGCTGATACCTCTTGGCCGAGGTTCATGACGAGCAGGGTGCCGAGCACCACGGGAAGGCAGGACGTGTAATTCATCACTTGCTCCGCTTACTTCGCCGGCGCCGGCGCGTGATCCTGCCGGTGTTCAGCTGCGCCGCCGTGCATCTTCGACATCATCCCGGGCATGCTGGTCATCATCGACTCGTGGTGGCGGCGATCTTCCACCAGCGCGGTCAGCAACTCGGCGATGGCATCGATCTTCGCCTCGCCTCTTGCGGTGTTCATCTTCTTCACCAGCGTCTCCAGCCTGGCACCGGAGACCTTCATGCGCGCCATCATGCCGGCCGCGGCCTCGGCCTGCTGCGGTACCGGTGCCTGAGCCTGCGGGGCTGGCTGGGGATCCACTGCGCCCGGATGATGCTGTTCGTGCTGCTGGCTGTCGGCCTGCTGCGCGTGCAGCCGTCCCGGTGCCGAAAGCACGAAAGCGAAGAGCGCGAGACCCGCTGACAATGCCACGTGGGATTTCATGCGATCGTCCTCCAGTCAGACCGAGAGCAAGAGCACGGCCACCGTTCAGCGCGGCAGAAGCGGGGAAAAAGCGCCTGAAATGGGCCGGGAGCGGCCGCAGTTTCGAGGCGGGTTGGGAAATTTCCCGCGCCGGAGCGGCTTCAACCAAGCCGAAGCGGCGTTCGCATCCAGCCGGAAGCCGCTGATACTCGGCGACCGCGGCTGGCAGGCTGCTTGCTCATCAGCGATGCAATCTGGAGGATTGCCGAAGATGTCGAGCCACAGTCGGATACGCGTGCGGTTGGAGAAGCGTCTCGCCGAGATCACTCAGCGTGTCGGGCGAATCGAAGCCGACCTTCGACGCGAGCCAGACCGCGACTGGGTCGAGCGCGCCGCCGAGCTCGAGAACGATGAAGTGCTCGAGGGCCTGGACGACCTGGGTCGCGCCGAGGTTCGGGCTATCCGTGACGCCTTGCGGCGCGTCGCGGATGGTTCGTACGGCTTCTGCGTGGAATGCCACGAGGCGATTGACGAGAACCGCCTGCGAGCCACACCGACGGCGAGCACCTGCATCTACTGCGCGAAATGAGGCATTCCGCGTAGAGCCAGCCGTCGTCGGCACCAGGCCGGCGACGGCCGATGTCCCTGCGACCCCGCTGCCGACCCGTGCTCAGGCGGCCACGACATGTGGCAGCGGGTGATGGCCGCAGATCGTCTGCAGCGTCTCGAGTACGTCTTCGTGACTCACGGGCTTGCCGGCGCCGGCGGCCAGGAGGATGTCGTTGATCGACAGGATGCCGAGCACGGTGCCGCCAAACCCCACGACCGGCAGGCGCCTGACGCGACTCTCGCGCATGGTCGCCAGCGCAGCCCTCACATCGTCCTCCGGCGCACAGGTCACCACCGTTCTGGTGGCCACGGCGCCCACTCTCAGCTGCGAGGCGCGCTCGTCCTGCGTTGCCAGCGCGATGTACATGTCGCGATCGGTCACAACGCCGACCAATTCGCCATCGTCCGTCACCGGCAGTATGCCGCAGTCGCCATCCCATATGAGATGCGCGGCTTCGGCCACCGTGGTGTCGGGTGTGCAGGTCCTGACCGAAGTCGTCATCAGGTCCTTGACCTTCATCGGTCCCTCCTTACGCGGCATTCTTGGCCGCCTTCGGCGCGTCCTGAATCTCGACAGTCCGCGGTTTCGCCTGCGGCCTTCGTCGGCAACGGCACGCTGACCTCGAGCACGCCGTCCGAGAAGGTCGCCTTCACGTCTTCGATCTTTGCCCCTTCGGGCAGCGGCACGGCGCGGTAGAAGCTGCCGGTACTGCCGCTCGCAGCGATAGAACCCCTCCTTCTTCTCCTCGGTTTCGCTCTTCCGCTCCCCGGAAATCGCGAGATGACCGTCTGTCACCTCGACCTTCACCTCTTCCTTCTTGATCCCGGGAAGATCGATCTTCGTCACCAGGCGGCCGTCCTTCTCGAACACATCGATTTGCGGGCACCAGGTTGCGTCCCCGGTGGCGGGCAGAGCCCGGAACGACGGCCATCGGAGCGCCGGCTCGAAGGGGCGATCCAGATCCGAGACCATCTGCCGGAGCAGCGTGAATGGGTCGATCGGCATCAGTGCGGTATTTTTCGGCGCCATGTCTTGACCTCCTGCATCTACGACTTGGAAAGAACGATTCGTCTTGAGAGCGGGTCGCTATTCGGTGTCGCCGACGCACTCATCGAGCCGCGACAGCGTCGCCGGTGAACGACAGCTGCGGCGCGACCTCGACTGGCGTCGAGACCGAGTTGCCGATGAAGCAGTTCCGGTGGGCTTCAGCCGCCAGCTCGAGTGCGCGCGTCTCATCTGAGCCAGGCTCGAGGAGGATGCGTGGCCGCAGCGTGATGCGAGCCATGCGCATCCTGCCATCCACGATCCCGAGACGACCCTCGGCGTCGTCCGTATAGCCCGCCACGCGGATCCCGTTTTTTGCGGCGAGAAACAGATACGTCAGCGCCTGGCAGGCCGAGAGGGCGGCGACAAAGAGCTGCTCGGGATTCGCCCGCGACGGGTCCCCACGAAAGCCAGGCGCCGACGACATCGGCAGGGTCAGGCCGTCGACCGAGACGACGAGATCGCGGCTGAACCGCGCCGGGTCGGCCGTCGGACCTTTGTCGGCGCCGGTCCATTCGAGGTGAGAGATGAAGATGTCCGCCACGTGCTGTGCCCTTCAGGCGGCCACGACACCCATAGTCGGCGCCGCGGCTTCCGTCTCCCGGGTCGTCAGCACCGGGCACTTTGCGGTTCGCACGACGCGTTCTGCGACGCTGCCGAGCAGCAGGTGGCCCAGTCCCGTGCGCCCATGGGTGCCCATCACGATGAAGATCGGCGCCGGTTTCCCCGGCGTGTTCGACGATGCGCCTCGTCGGCGACCCCATCAGCAGCACGTTCGAACTGCCCGGCAGGGTGTTGACGTGGTCGCCGTGCCGGGAGGCGAGCTGTTCGCGGGCCGACTGCTCGAGCGATTGCCGGAGGTCGACCGGCATCATGATCGTGCCGTCACCGACAAAGGCCCCCGACGTGAACGGGTCCTCGAAGACATGAACCAGGTCGATTGAGGCGCCCATCTGGACCGCGAGGGCGCGTGCATACTGGAGCGCCGCGTCTGACGCGGCGCCGAAGTCGGTGGGAACCATGATGCGTGTTACGCGTTTCATCCTTCCTCCTCTTGCCCTGAACAGGGGCATCTTCCGTGCCAGCCCTGTATGGCGGTCGTAGCGGGCTCGCCGCGGTGTGCGCCAGGGACTATTTCGCAGCAGCGGGAACTAGTTCCCCGCGCGCGCTTCAGCTGCAAGTGAGTCTGAGTCTCGCTTTCAAGCTTAGTGCTGGCTCCCGTTCGCTCGTAGCGTTCGAGGGCGATGCGATTCACCTTCACGCTCGCGCGCGCGATCTGCGCGTGGGCGGCCCTGTGCGCGCCGGCGATAGCGCAACCCGCAAGCGAACGCCCGTGCCGGCGATTCGCCCCAACGCAGGCGACGAGGAGATCATCTGGTCTGGGGGGCGATACTGGTGCTGCTGCTGACCCGCGGTCCTGGTGTCTTTTCGCTCGATTACCTGAAGTGACACCGACGCCGTGGCCTGCACGATGGGATCCTATCTCCCGCGCTTCGATTGACTATACTGGCGCTTTGCCGGCCCTGAACCGATGAACCACGCCAATATCCTGGTCGTCGACGACGAATCCCTGGTGCGATGGTCGCTCAAGGAGCGCCTCGAGGCGCAGGGCTACGACGTGATCGAAGCCGAAACCTCCGCCGAGGCCCTGCGCCAGCCGGTCACCGAGATCGACCTGGTGCTGCTGGACTTCAAGCTGCCCGACGGCGACGGCCTGGACGTGCTGCGCCAGATCAAGGAGCGGTCGCCCGACACGCTGGTGATCATGATGACCGGCTACTCGACCGTCGAGAACGCGGTCGAGGCCATGAAGCGCGGCGCCTACCATTACGTGAACAAGCCGTTCAACCTCGACGAGGTGACGCTGCTGGTCGAGAAGGCGCTCGAGACCAGCCAGCTCCGCCGCGAGGTGCGCGCGCTGCGCTCCAGCCAGGGCAAGGAATTCGGCTTCGACTCGATCATCGGCGACTCGGCGGCGATGAAGACGGCCAAGGCGCTGATGGCCCGCGTGGCCGCCAGCCCGGCCTCCACCGTGCTGCTGACCGGCGAGACCGGCACCGGCAAGGACCTGGCCGCCAAGGCGATCCACTACAACAGCGGCCGGGTGGGCAGGCAGTTCGTCAACATCACCTGCTCGGCGCTGCCCGAGCAGCTGCTCGAAAGCGAGCTGTTCGGCCACGAGCGCGGCGCATTCACCGACGCGCGCCAGCAGAAGCGCGGGCTGTTCGAGACCGCCGACGGCGGCACGCTGTTCCTGGACGAGATCGGCGAGATGACCCTGGCGCTGCAGTCGAAGCTGCTGCGGTTTCTCGAAGAGAAGGCCTTCAAGCGCGTCGGCGGCCTGAGCGACGTGCGGGTGGACGTCCGGGTGATTGCGGCCACCAACCGCGACCTGGACGAAGAAGTGAAGGCGGGGAAGTTTCGCGAGGACCTGTTCTACCGCTTGCAGGTGATGCCGATCATGCTGCCGCCGCTGCGCGCGCGGCACGGCGACGTGCCGCTGCTGGCCGCCTACTTCATCGACCGGTTCAACACCGAGTTCCGCAAGAAGGTGCGCGGCCTGTCGCCGGCGGCGACGCAGATGCTGGAGCAGTACGGCTGGCCGGGCAACGTCCGCGAGCTGCGCAACGCCATCGAGCGCGCGATGCTGCTCACCGACGGCGATCGCCTGGAGGCCTCGGATCTCACGACCTTGACGCGCACGGTGTCGCCGGTGCAGTTCAAGCTGCCGCCCGAAGGGGTCAACATCGAGGAAGTGGAGCGGGTGCTCCTGGTGCAGGCGCTGGAGCGCTCCAAGGGGAACCAGACGCAAGCGGCCCAGCTGCTGGGCATCAACCGCGATCAGGTGCGCTACCGCATCGAGAAGTTCGGCTTGCCGAAGGCCTGACACTCCCGGCGCGGCCGGCCCGGCTCTTGCGTCGCCCTCATGGGCAGGCATTCGATGGTCACGGAAGACCAATCCGACGTCGTCGCGTTCCTGGAGTCGCCGGCGGCTCATGGCGGGGCGCCGGTGGAGCGCGTGGATACGCACGCCTCGATCGTCTTCCTGTCGGGCGACCGGGCGCTCAAGCTGAAGCGCGCGGTGCGCTACGACTACCTGGATTTCTCCACCGCCGACGAAGCGCAGGGCGATGTGCGAGGCGGAGCTGCGCGTGAATCGTCCGCACCGCCCCCGCGATCTATCGCGCCGTGACACCGGTGACCCGCGCGGCCGATGGGGTGCTGGCGCTCGGCGGCGCAGGCGTTGCCGTGGACTGGGTGCTCGAGATGGCCCGGTTCGATCAGACCTTCCTGCTCGATCGGCTCGCCGAGCGCGGCGAGCTGCCGCTCGACGCGATGGCGCCGCTGGCCAGGACCATCGCCCGCTTTCACGCCGCGGCGGATCGGCGGGCCGACCGTGGCGGCGCGGACGCGATGCGACGGGTGGTCGAGGGTAATGCCGCGGCGTTCCTCGAGGAGGGAGGCGGTGTCCTGGATCGGGACGCGTGCCGCCGCGTCACCCAGGCCTCGCTGCAGGCGATCGAGCGCCACCGCGCCCTTGTTGGATCAGCGCCGCGGCGGCGGCTTCGTGCGCGAGTGCCACGGCGATCTGCACCTCCGCAACATCGTGCTGCTGGACGGCGCCCCGACGCTGTTCGACGCCATCGAGTTCAACGACGACATCTCGTGCGTGGACGTGGCTCTACGACCTGGCGTTCCTGCTGATGGACCTGTGGCACCGGCGGCTGCCGCGGCACGCCAACGCCGTGTGGAACGGCTATCTCGACGGAGACCGGCGACGTGGACGCGCTGCCACTGCTGCCGCTCTTCCTGTCGTGCCGGGCGGCGATTCGCGCCATGACCAGCGTCACCGCGGCGGCGCTGGCGTCCAACGCCGACGCCCGCGCCACGGCGCAGCGCGTGGCGCGGGAGTATCTGGAGCTGGCCGATGTGCTGCTGCGTCCGCCGCGGCCGCGTCTGGTCGCGATTGGCGGGCTGTCGGGTTCCGGCAAGTCGACGCGTGGCCCATGCGCTGGCGCCAGGGTTGGGCCCCGTGCCGGGCGCAGTGGTCGTGCGGAGTGACGAAATCCGCAAGCGCCTGAGCGGCGTGGACCGGCTGACGCGCCTGGATTCCTCCGGCTACACACCGGAGATGTCGCGGCGCGTCTACACCGCGCTGGTCGAACGCGCGACGCAGATCCTGGCCCGCGGGCACTCCGCAATCGTGGACGCCGTCTTCCTGCAGCCGTCCGACCGTCAGGCGCTCGAAGAGGCGGCCGCGGCGGCCGGGGTCCCGTTCCTCGGTGTCTGGCTGGACGCACCTGAGGACGTGCTCGTGGCGCGGGTTGAAGCCCGGCGCCGCGACCCGTCCGACGCCGACGCCGCGGTGGTGCGCGCCCAGTTGTCGCGGGGTCCCGGGCCGATCGGGTGGCATCGCCTTCAGGCCGGAGCCGGTCCGCAGGCCGTCGCCGCCGCGGCGGCCGAGCTGCTTGCCCGCGCTCCAGGGCCGGGTTAGGCTCCCTCGCGCGTGGCACGGGATTTTCAAAGCCGCTGGGGAAAACTCCCCTGCCCTGGCCGCCAACTCCCTGAGATTCAGGCCGATTTACGCGGAAATCCCGGCCGGCACGGACTGTGCCTTCTAAGGGCGTCATGGCACGACTAGACAGACCGCTTCGGGTGCTGGTGGTGGACGACGAGGCCCTGATCCGCTGGGCGGTGTCCGAAACCCTGACCCAGGCCGGCCACGAGGTCTTCGAAGCCCGGGACGGTCAGTCGGCCGTCCAGGCGATGGATTCGGCGGCACGCCCCTTCGACGTGGTGTTGCTGGACCTCAAGCTGCCCGACTGCAACGACCTGACCCTGCTGTCTCGAATCCGGAGCCAGTCGCCGGACAGCGCCGTGGTGATGATGACGGCGTACGCCACCTCGGAAGTCGTGGCGGAAGCCTCGGCGCATGGGGGTGTCCGAAGTGATGGCCAAGCCATTCGATGTCAACGGCTGCGAACGGGTGGTGCGGCACGCCGCCGCGGCCAGCCGCGCGCGCGCGTCCTCGTCGTCGAGGCTGCGCGGCGTGCCGCGCTGGATGACCGGCACGATCGCGACGGCCGTCGCCGCACTGGCGCTGGCCGGCTGCGCCACGATGGGCGCTGGCTCCCACGTCGACCCGGGTCTCGACTTCACGCGATATCGGACCTTCGACTGGGGCGCGCCGGACGAGTTTCCGGTGGGCGATCCGCGGCTCGACAAGAACCCGATCTTCCTCGATCATCTCCACGGCGCGGTCGAGAAGCAGCTGGCGGCCAGGGGCTACGAACGCGTGGTCACGGGCCGCCCTCAACTGCTGATTCATTTCCATGCCAGCATCGATCGCCGGCTGAACGTCAACACGGCGGATGCCCGCTACGGCTTCTGCGTGTATGAAGCCTGCCTGGCCGGCGTCTCGCGAGTTCGAGGCGGGCACGATCATCGTCGACGTCATCGACGCGCGGACCAACCGGCTGGTCTGGCGCGGCTGGGCCCAGGACAGCGTCGATGCCGCGCTGGAGGACCGCGATCGGCTGGTGCGCATGGTCGATGACGGCGTGGCGCGCATGTTCGCCACCTTCCCGCCCGGGGCGCTGAAAGGACTGCAATGAGAGCCCGCTCAGATGCCTCGCGGCCGCGCTGTCGCTGGCTGCGTTCCTGCCCGCATGCGCGCCGGTGCGCGTGCACTCGTACGAGGTTCCGGCCACGGACGTGCGGACGTACCAGACCTACGCCTGGGACGCCGCGGAACTGGGCGCCGACCGGCGATCCCCGCCTCGACAACAACAGCTTCTTCAGAGAGCGCGTGCAGCAGGCGGCCGACGCCCAGATGGGCTTTCGCGGCTACACCAAGGTGCGCGGCGGCACTCCCGAGATGGTGCTGCACATCCATGCCCGGGTGGAGCAGCAGATCGACTCGAGCCAGGTCGATCCCGAGACCCACCGATGCGATCAGGACGAGTGCCGGACCTACGTCTACGACCAGGGCACGCTGCTGATCGACATCATCGACGCGCCGCACCAAGGCGCTCATCTGGCGGGGGTGGGCCGAAAGAAGCCTGGACGGCGTGGTCGAGAATCAGGCCTCGATGAACCAGGCGATCGACCGCGCGATCAGCTCCATCTTCGCGAAGCTGCCGGTGCGGCGGCTGTCCGGGGGACGCCCCTCCTAGCATCAGCGAGTTGACATGACCGCGGCCTTCGCCGTGTTCCTGGTCGGGCACGGCCTGCTGCACCTCATCGGTGTCGCGAAGGGGTTCCGGCTGGCGGCGCTGCCGCAATTGACCCAGCCGATCACGCCGCTGGCCGGCGCGCTGTGGCTCGCCGCGGCGGTGCTGCTGGTCGTTTCCGCCGGCGCGATCTACGTGTGGCCGCGATGGTGGTGGGGGCTGGCCGTGGTGGCCGCCGGCATCTCCACCGCCGCGATTGTGCCTTCCTGGGCCGACGCCAAGATGGGCGCAGCCGCCAACCTGGTCGTGCTGGCCGGAGCCCTGTTTGGCTACCTGTCGCAGGGCCCGGGCAGCCTGCGCGCGTCCTACGAGGACGATGTCGCCCGTGCCTCAGTCATGGAAACTGCCGGTGGCGCCGCTGCAGGAGGCCGATCTCGCGAGGCTTCCGGAACCCGTGCAGCGCTATCTGCGCGTGACTGGCGCCGTCGGGCAGCCGCGCGTCGTCAACTTCCGGGCACGGGCGCAGCGGACGGATTCGCAGCGGACGGGACGCCCGGTGGATGCCGCTGGCCGTCGAGCAGCACAACGTCGTCGCCGGCCGGATGGCGCGCTACTTCTACTTCAGCGGATCGATGATGGCGGTGCCGATCCAGGGCTACCACCGTTATGCCGGGCCGTCGGCGACGATGCAGGTGAAGGCGGCGGCGGTCGTGCGCGTCGTGGACGCGTCGGGCCCGGAGATGGACCGGAGTGAGACGGTGACGCTCTTCAACGACATGTGTCTCTTCGCGCCCGGCCAGCCTGGTCGATCCGGCGATTGCGTGGGAGCCGATCGACCGGCACACGGCGCGGGCGGCGTTCTCGAACGCTGGCCACACGATTCGCGCGGAGCTGTCGTTCAACGACGCCGGGGAGCTGATCGACTTCTGGTCCGACGACCGGTATCAGGTATCTGCCGACGGCAAGAGCGCGAAGAAACATCCGCTGGTCCACGCCACTGCGCGACTATCGCCAGTTCGGATCCGTGCGCCTGGCCTCGAAAGGCGAAGCCCGATGGCACGAGCCCGGTGGCGCCTATGCCTATATCGAGCTGTCCACCGACGAGGTGCGATACAACGTGCGGCGGTAACGGTCTGCCTACGCCGCGGCGGGCTGCGGCGCCGGTTCCCGGGCCGTGAGCACGGGGCACTTGGCGGTGCGCACCACCTTTTCGGCGACGCTGCCCAGGAGCAGATGGCCCAGCCCGCTGCGCCCGTGCGTGCCCATGACGATCAGGTCGGCATGGGTCTTTTCGGCATGCTCCACGATCCGCTTGGCGGTGGGGCCGATCAACAAGTCGGTCGAGCTGAGCGGAAGAATGCCGAGGTGCTGCGGCGTGCCTGGACGGCCAGCTGTTCCTGGGCCAATCGCTCCAGGGATTGGCGCAAATCGAGCGGCATGGTCACGGTGCCGTCACCGATGAAGGCGCCCGAGGTGAACGGATCCTCGAATACGTGGACCAGATTGATCGAGGCGCCAAACTGGCGGGCGAGTGAACGCGCGTAGGTCAAGGCCGCGTCGGATGCGGCGCTGAAATCGGTCGGCACCAGAATGCGTGCGATGTTGGTCATGGCTACCTCCTCGCTATCCCTCTACCAGAGGCATCTCTCGTGCCAGTCGTCGCGCGAAGCCCAGCCGCGCGCCGCGGCCGTCCGAGCGCGGAGTATTTCGCAGCTTGTGTGATACTTCCCCCCGGCCCGACGAGACGGGGCCGGATCCAGCCGTCCCCGCGCATCCGCTGGCGGCACGGGTGTTGAAGCCAAACCGAACGTGGATACATCGACCTCGTATCTTGGGACTCAAGCTCCCGCATCCGTTCATCGGCGGCGCGTCTCCGTTCGGCCGTCACCTGGACGGCGTCAAGCGGCTGGAGGACGCCGGGTGCGCGGCCGTGGTGCTGCATTCGGTGTTCGAAGAGCAGATCACCCAGGGCCGAAGCGGCAAGGTGCGGCACATGGGCGCCGACGACGAGCAGTTCGCCGAGACCCTGTCGCACTTCCCGGGAGTCCAGGACTACCCCCTGACGCCCGACGACTACGCGGCGCACGTCACCCGGGTGAAGCGCGCGGTGGGGATCCCCGTGATCGCGTCCATGAACGGGTCGTCGGCGGAATCCTGGCTGCGATTCGCGAAGGTCCTCGAGCAGGCCGGCGCCGACGCGATTGAATTGAACCTCTACGAGGTGGTGACCGACCTGACGACGCCCAGCATCGCCGTCGAACATCAGCTCGTCGGCATCGTCTCCGATGTGAAACGGCTGGTGAAGATTCCGGTGGCGGTGAAGCTGTCGCCGTTCTTCACAGCGTTCGGTAACCTGGCCCGTCAGTTCGACGAGGCCGGCGCCGACGCGCTGGTGCTGTTCAACCGCTTCTATCAGCCCGACATCGACATCAAGACCGCGACAGTCGTACCGCGCGCCGAGCTATCCACCAGCGCCGAGCTGCTGCTGCGCCTGCGGTGGATTGCCATCCTGCTACGGGCGCGTGCGGCCGTCGCTCGCGCTGACCGGCGGGATCGAGACGCCCGCCGACGGCATCAAGGCCGTGCTTGCCGGTGCCGACGCCATCCAGATGGTGTCGGCGCTGCTGCGCCATGGACCCGCGTACCTGACCACGATGCGGCGCGGATTGGAGCAGTGGCTGGAATGGAACAAGGTGTCCAGCCTCGGTGAAGTCCGCGGCAAGCTGAGCCTCCAGACCACCGGCGACCCGGCGGCGTTCGAACGCGCCCACTACATCAAATCGCTGCACACCTGGTCGCGGTAGGCCGCGGCGACGCGGCCGTCGTAAGATCGTGGCACCTTGAGGTTCCGGGTGCCGCCCGTTATCGCCGCGCTCGCGGTCGTGGCAAGCGCGTGGGCCGCGCCTGCAGCCGCCCAGGTGTCCGACCCGTCGGACGCCCCGCTGTCCCAGCTGCCGCGCCCCGTCGCCAACGCGGTGAAGATCGATGAAGCGGTGGTCATCGACGGCCGTCTCGACGAGGGCATGTGGCAAACCGCGCTGCCGCTGGACAATTTCGTCCAGGCCGAGCCCTTCCAGGGCCAGGCCGTCAGCGAGCGCACCGAGGTGCGAATCCTCTACGACGATGAGGCGATCTACGTCGGCGTGACCCTGTTCGACGCCAACCCGGACGCTGATCATCACCACCGACTCGCGTCGCGACCCCAGCCTGGGCGACATGGACTCGTTCCAGATGATCTTCGACACCTTTCACGACAAGCAAAACGGGTTCGTGTTCGGGACCAACGCCGCGGGCGTGCAGTACGACGCGCAGGTCCGCTTCCAGGGCAACCAGCAGACCAGCTGGGACGGCAGCTGGGACGTGTCGACGGAGCTGACCGACGACGGCGTGGACCGCGGAGTTTCGCATCCCCCTTCGAACGCTGCGCTACGGCCCGGCGCCGCAGACGTGGGGCGTCAACTTCTTCCGCAACATCCAGCGCACGCGTGAGCGCGCGTATTGGGCGCCGATCGAGCGGGTGTTCAACCTGGGGCGCCTGTCGTCGGCCGGCGACTTGCGCGGCCTCCAGCTGGAGACGCCGCGCAACTTCAAGCTGCTGCCCTACACCGTCGGCTCGGCCGACCGCGACTTCGCGCCCCGGCGCCACCACCCAGTTCGCGGGCGACATCGGGTTGGATGCGAAGTTCGGCGTCACGCCCAGCCTGAACCTGGACGCCACCATCAACACCGACTTCGCGCAGGTGGAGGTGGACACCCAGCAGATCAACCTGACGCGCTTCAACCTGCGCTTCCCGGAGAAGCGGCCGTTCTTCCAGGAGAACTCCGAGCTGTTCACCATCGGCAAGGGCAACGAGCTGGATCTGTTCTTCAGCCGGCGGATCGGGCTCGACGAGGACGGCGGGCTGGTGCCGATTCGCGGCGGCGGGCGGCTGACCGGTAAGGTCGGCGGCCTGAACGTGGGCGCACTGAACATGCAGACGGGAGATGTCAACGCCGCGGCCCGGGAACAACTTCTCGGTGTTCCGCGCCAGCAAGGAGCTGCCGAACCGTTCCAGCATCGGCGGCATGTTCGTGAACCGGACGGCCACGGGCGACCTGGCCGCGAGCGACGATTGGAACCGGACGTGGGGCGCCGACGGCCGGCTCGGGGTCGGCGAGTACTTCACGGTCGCGGGCTTTGCGGCGCGGACCGAGACTCCCGGACGCAACGGCCGGGACTACGCCTACAACGTCGACTCTCGGTACGACAACGGAACCCACGAAGTGGGATTCGAGTACGGGCAGACCGGTGAAGACTTCAATCCTGAAGTCGGCTTCCTGGAGAACGAGTTCGGCTATCGCCGGATGCAGTTCCGCGTGCAGGAGACGATGCGGCAGGACTGGATTCGGGAATGGCACTTCAGGGAGTGGCTGCCGCACGCGAACTACACCCGGTACGACTACCTGGATGGCGGCCTGAACACGGCCGAGATGCACGTGGACAACCATTGGGACTGGGAGAACGGCTACCGCGTGGACACGGCGCTGCAGGGCAGTGGGAAGGGTTTCGAGAGCCGTTCGAAATCTACCCGGGCGTCGTCGTGCCGGCGGGGGAGACCGGCGGCCTGTTCTTCCGCATGAACTCGAACACCGACCGCCGCAAGGCCCTGTCGGCCGCGCTTCGCTGGGACGTCGGCACCTTCCTGACCGGAAACCAGAACAGCCCGCGGCTCCAGGTCACGATCCGCGACGGCGGCCGTGTTCACCGTCGACACGACCTGGAGCCTACAGTTCCGTCGTCCTGCCGGAGGGCTCGTTCCGCACCAACCTCGGGAACATGCGGGTGACCTACAACTTCTCGACCACGATGTTCGTGCAGAGCCTGGTGCAGTACAACGACCGCACGCGCCGCTGGTCCGACGAATCTGCGGTTCCACTGGCTGGAAACCGCCGGCACCGGGCTCTTCGTCGTCTACAACGATACCGAGAGCATAGACGGCTTCGGCCCCGTGAACCGCGCGTTCATCGTCAAGTACGTGCGGCAGTTCGATATCTTGCGATAGAGCCGATGGCTCCAGGCTCCAGGCCCCAGGCCACAGGCTCCAGGCTTACGGGGACGACGCGGCTGGGAACGCCGGTGAGCATGCCTTCGGGCGACAGGTTGTTCTCCTGGCAGATGTACTCGAACAGCTCGCTGCCTCTGGTCCAGCCCAGCGTGTAGCCGCTGGTCCACGGCGCGGTGTAGGCGCCTGGATCGTCGATCGTCACCTCGTAGTTCAGCGTGTCGAAGTCGGTCCGGGTCAGCCGCTCGGTGAGGTGCAGCTGCGAGGTGTGGGGCAGCCCGTCGCGGTTCATCCAGAAGTCTTCGTTGAACCCCACCGAGTCGATCACCAGCGTGTCGCCCTCCCAGCGCCCGACGGAGTGGCCGAGAAAGCTCGGCGTCAGCGTGGCGGGATGGCCGCGGCCGTCCATGTAGACGGTGCGGTAGCTCTGCGCGTTGGAGATGTTGAAGATGAAGATGCGCTGCTGCTCGGCGAACTCGACGATCTCCAGACCGTAGGGCGACATGAACTGGCGCGGCCCGCCGGCCGGCTTGCAGCGCGTGTAGGGCTCGCTGGCCAGGGCGAGCTGATGGCGGTGGTCGGTGAGCGCGCGGGCCCACGGCTGCAGCGGTACCGCGTCGATGTGGATGCGCGCGGTCTTGGTCGCGGCGGCTTGGTATGACCTCGGGTTGATCACCAGGTGTTCGTTGCGCCGTTCCCACACACCGGTCTCGCCTGGCGGCGGCCCGAAGTTCACGCGGCCGTCTGGGTGGCGGGGTGCCGGCGCCGGCGCGGGCTTCGGACCGGCGCCGCGGCCCTGACCTTGTAGTGAGGTCGCCGCCACCAGCGACAGCACGCATGCCGCGGCCGCAAGGATTGCGCGACGCCGATGCCGAGCGCTCGTCATCCCCAGGATTGTCGCCGAAGCTGCTGTGCTAGACTGAAACTTCTGGTCGGGCGCGTGGCTCAGCGGTAGAGCATTCGCTTCACACGCGAGGGGTCGGTGGTTCGATTCCACCCGCGCCCACCATCCCTCACTTCGTTCGGTCTGGTGCGCGCGGATGTCATCAGTCACGCGACGATCCCTACGGGATCGTCAGCGGGTGCGATTCCACCCAGGCGCGCGCCGGTCACTTCGTGACCGGCAGCGGGCACGATTCCACCCGCGCCGGCCTTCAACGATCAACTGTCGACTGTGAACTTCCGCAGCGTCAGAACCTGAAGGTTATTCCGCCGCCGATGTCCCACTGGTTCGAGTACTGGGCGTCGCCGACCAGATAGCAGCCCCAGTAGGGGTCGCACCAGTAACCTTCGGCGTCGGACTTGATGTAGGTCGGGGTCCAATGGATGCCGATGCGCGCGCCGACGCTGGGGCTCGGGAAGAACTTCACGCCGGCCCCCCAGGTCGTGGAGAACTGCGTCTCGGACCCGATTGTTCCGGTCTGACCATTGGCTCGCGTGAAGTCGACGCCGCCGTAGTTGGTGGCACCCAGGCCGATTAACGCGTACGGCCTGACTTTGGCGTCCGACTCGCCCCAGTTGTAGCCGAAATAGCCGTGGTACGTGCTGATCGTCGAATCGCCGACGTCCACGGTCGTTGTGCCGCTGACCTGCAGCTGCGTCTTTTGCTGGCCGAACAGGAACCCGACTTCGGCATTGTCCCCGGCGAGCACGCCGACGTCGAAACCCCACTTGAACGAGTCCTTGGGATCGACCCGGTCGAAGATCCCGCTGGGCGTCACGACCGATTGGCCATCGACGCCATCCGCGAACGTCCAGCCCGCCAGGAAGCTGACTTCAACGCGTTTCTGCTGTGCCAACGCCGGCGACACCATCACCACGGTGGCGAGCGCCACCTGCCAAGCAATCCTCTTCAACATGCGGGATCCTTTCGGTATGAATGCAATTCGCGACTCACGACTTTCAGGGCGACGCCGAACCGGTCCACTTCGCCGGTCGCCTGGCGCGGAACGATCCATAACTCTCTTCAGTACCAGATCGAGCGCTGACAACACAACTCCCGGTCGGCTGATCGGACCTCGCGCGTTCGCGTTAATGCTGATCCGCATTCCGCAACGACCTCGGCCCGCAGCCGCGATCGACCTCAGCAGGCAGCGGCGTCCTGGTATCGTTCGACGGCTTCTTCCTCTATTCCGTTCCGTAAAGTCGATCCCCGAAGTCGCCGAGGCCCGGGACGATGAACTTGCGCTCGTTCAGGTGGCTGTCCACGGCCGGTGTGTAGATCGGAACATCGGGGTGCGTGCGCTCGAGCGCGGCCACGCCCTCCGGCGCGGCCACGAGGCACACCAGCCGCACGTCGCGCGCGCCCGCAGCCTTGATCAGATCCAGCGCCGCCGTGGCGCTGCCGCCGGTCGCGAGCATCGGATCCAGCACGATCACCGAGCAGCCCGCCAGCGGCTCGGGCAGCCGGGCGTAGTACCGCGACGCTTCAGCCGTTTCCTCGTCCCGCCGCAGGCCGATGTGGCCGACGCGCGCGGCAGGCACCAGCGCCAGCACGGCTTCCAGCATCCCCAGGCCGGCGCGCAGCACGGGGGCCAGCACCAAATCGTCGGTCAGCCTGCGCGCCGGCGCCGGCCCGAGCGGCGTCATCACCTCGCCGGCTTGCGACGGAAGGTCGCGCAACGCCTCCGTTGCCACCACCGTGCTAATTCTGTGTGCAGCGGCGCGGAAGGCCGATGACCGCGTGGCCTTGTGCCGCAATTCGGCAAGAGCATCGAGCGCCACGGGATGCGTGACGAGGTGAAGAGGCACGGCCGACATACTACCTGATGCGTGGCAAGCTAGAATGCGAACCATGGGCAGGCTCCCCGCCCTCGTCGTCGTTGTGTGCGCGTGCGGCGTGGCGCTCGCCGGACAGGGAGCACCTCGCCAGGTGTCGCTGCTCATCACCGGCGGCACCGTCGTCACGGTCGATGCGGCACGCCGGGTGATCGCCAACGGCGCGCGTGGCCATCGACGGCACCGACATCGTTGGCGTAGATACCGCCGAGGCGATCGCCAAGCAGTTCCGCGGCGCCGACACCATCGACGCGACCGGCCAGCTGGTGCTGCCAGGGCTGATCAACACCCACACGCACGCGCCGATGGTCCTCTATCGCGGGCTGGCGGACGACCTCGCGCTGATGGACTGGCTGAACAATTACATCTTCCCGGCCGAAGCCAGGACCGTCTCTCCCGAGTTCGTGCGGGCAGGCACGCGCCTGGCGGCGCTCGAGATGATCGAGTCGGGCACCACGACCTTCGCGGACATGTACTACTTCGAGGAGGAGGTGGCCCGCGAGACCAAGGCGGCGGGCCTCCGCGGTGTGCTGGGTCAGACCGTCATCCAGTTCCCGGTCGCCGACGCGAAGACGCCGGCCGAAGCGCTCGCCCGCGCCGAAGCGTTCATCCGCAGGTTCAAGGACGATCCGCTGATCACGCCGGCGGTGGCGCCGCACGCGATGTACACGCTGGACGGCCCGACGTTGAAGGCGGCGCGGGAGCTGTCGCGGCAGTACGGCGTGCCGACCCTGATCCACCTGGCGGAGACGCGAGACGAGATCCAGACTGCGCAGGAACGCTTTGCGCAATCGCCCACGGCCTATCTCGAGAGTCTCGGGTTCTGGGGGCCGGGAGTGCGTGGCGGCACACGCCGTGTGGGTGTCCGAGGCGGAAATAGCCCTGCTGAAGCAGCGGGGGGTCGGCGTGTCCCACAACCCGGAGAGCAACATGAAGCTGGCGAGCGGCGTGGCCCCGGTCACCGGCTACCTGCGCGCCGGCGTGGCCCTCGGTCTCGGCACCGATGGCGCCGCCAGCAACAACGACATGGACATGTTCGAAGCCATGCGCGTGGCCTCGCTGCTGCAGAAGCTGCAGACAGCCGATCCGCGGGCGGTCAGCGCGGGCACGGCGCTGGAGCTGGCGACGATGGGCGGGGCCCGGGCGCTCGGAATGGACCGGCTGATTGGCTCACTGGAGCGGGGAAAGCGGGCCGATGTGATCGTGGTGGAGACCCGGTCCGCGCGTCAGACGCCGATGTACGACCCGGTATCGCACCTGGTCTACACCACGCGCGGCGACGACGTGCGTCACACCGTGGTCAACGGGCGCGTGCTGATGCGGGACCGCAAGGTCCTGACGCTGGACGCCGCCGCCGTGCTGGCCGAGGCCCGCGGCTGGGCAGAGAAAGTCCGGGCGGCCGTCCGCTAATCCGCTGGCGCCGGGTGCAGGCGGCGCCGCGACGCGCGTCAGTCCACGACGGCGATGTAGGGCAGCGCCCGATAGCGTTCGCCGTGGTCCAGGCCGTAGCCGACCACGAAGTGGTCGGGGATGTCGAACCCCACGTAGTCCACGACCACCGGCACCTTGCGCCGCGAGGGCTTGCTCAGCAGGCACGCCGTGCGCAGCCGGCGCGGCGCGCGGGCGCGCAGGATGTCCTGCAGGTAGGTGAGGGTCAGCCCGGTGTCGACGATGTCCTCGACAATCACCACGTCGCGGCCCTCGATCGACGTGTCGAGGTCCTTCAGCAGCCGCACCTGCCCGGAGGAGGTCGCGGCAACGCCGTAGCTGGACAACGCCATGAAGTCGATCGAGACGTCGCCGCCGACCGCACGCGAGAGATCCGACATGAAGACGAAGGCCCCCTTCAACACCCCCACCAGATGCACGCCGTTGGGATGATCGCGGCGGATCTCGTCCGCGATCTCGCGCACACGTGCCTGGATGATGTCGGCGGGGATCAGGGTCTCCATGAGTGGCCGCGAATCGCCGCCAAGGGTAACATAGCGACCTCAGTGAAGCGGTTTCAGATCGTCACCGAAGCCGACGCGCGCGCGCTCGACTATGGCTCGTCGATCGTGCTGGTGCGCGGCGGTCACGTCACCCCACTTGCGGCCGATACGCTGCGCAGCCGACGGATTTCGGTGCTGCGGGAATCTGGTGGTGATGACGATGCCCGGCTGGCGCCGGCGTCGCCGGTCCGCATCGTGGCGATTGCCGGCGATCACGGTTCGCTGCCGCTCAAGGCGGCCCTGGTTGCGCACCTGCGCGCGCGCGGGCTCGCCGCGCACGACCTCGGGACCAACGCCACCGATCCGGTGGACTATCCGGATACGGCGGCCGCGGCGGCCCGCCAGGTGGCACGCGGGGAAGCGGACGCGGCGATCGTGATCGACGGCGCGGGCATCGGCTCCGCCATCGCGGCCAACAAGGTGGCCGGCGCGCGGGCGGCGATGTGCCTGAACCAGACGCTGGCGCGATACGCCCGCGAACACAACGGCGCCAATGTGCTGGCGTTGGGCGCCACGCTGGTGTCGATCGAGGAGGCCCGGGCGGTCGTGGACACCTTCCTGGACACGCCGATGACGGAGCCGCGCTACATCCGCCGGCTGGCGAAGATCCGGGACCTGGAGCAGCGCGGCACGACCTGATGGCCGAGGACATCCAGCGGCTCGTCGGCATCATCCTGGAGGAGTTGGCGGCGATTGGCGCCCGGCCGACCGGGGGGCGCTGCGGCTGCCATGCCCTGCACGTCGACTGCTGCCCCGACCGCGTGCGCGGCGTGCTGGATGCGGGCGCCGCTCGACTGGGCCTGCACGCCTCCGGTGGCGGAGCCGGCACGCTGGCTGGCCTGATCGACCACACGCTGCTCAAGCCGGACGCGTCGCAGGCCGACATCGAGCTGCTGTGCCGCGAGGCGGCGGAGCACCGGTTTGCCAGCGTGTGCGTGAACCCGACCTGGGTGGCGACCTGCGCGCGGCTGCTGAAGGGGTCGCCGGTCGTCGTCTGCTCGGTGGTCGGCTTTCCGCTGGGCGCCACCACCACCGACGTCAAGCACTACGAGACGCGGCGGGCGCTGTTCGACGGCGCCCGCGAGATCGACATGGTGATCAACGTCGGGGCGCTGAAGTCCGGCAGCCTCCGTCTGGTCGAGCGGGATATCGAGGCCGTGACCACGCCGTGCCGCGAGACCGGGGCCCTCAGCAAGGTCATCATCGAAGCCGCGCTCCTGAGCGACGACGAGAAGGTGACCGCGTGCACGCTGGCCAAGGCCGCCGGCGCCGACTTCGTGAAGACCTCCACCGGCTTCGGGCCCGGCGGCGCCACCGCCGCCGACGTGGCGCTGATGCGGCGCGTGGTCGGCGACGAGATGGGCGTCAAGGCGGCCGGCGGCGTACGCGACCTGGAGGGCCTGAAGGCGATGGTGGCGGCAGGCGCCACCCGCATCGGCGCCAGCGCCGGCGTGCGCATCGTGCAGCAGTCCGCGGGCCAGACGCCCGCGACGCCGCCTACCGGCTACTGAGCTAGAATATCTCGCAGCCGCGGGAGTAGTTCAGCGGTAGAACGCGAGCTTCCCAAGCTCGATGTCGCGGGTTCGATCCCCGTCTCCCGCTCCACCTTTCCCTCGCACGTGCCGAATCTGCATGGTGCCCTCCAAGGCGCCTTCGTCAGACTCTCGATCGGACCCAGACAAGGGCTGGTCGCAGGGTGAGCGCACATAATGCATAATGTTGCGTGGTCCTTCGCCGCACCGGGGTGTGGCTTGCGTCCGTCCTGACGGCTCGTTCTCTGGGCAGGAGATCCAGCGGCCGCGCAATCGACCGGCGCCATCACCGGGGTGGTAGCCGACGCGACCGGCGCTCGTCTGGCCGACGCGACGATCACCGTCCGCGGATCCGTGGAACGGACCGGGCGGACCAATGCCGAAGGGCGATTCGAGATTCGCGATCTGCCCGACGGGGACTACGATCTGACCGCGGCAGCAGCCGGCTTCGTGCCCGCGCGTCGCATCATCCGGGTGCGCTCCGGTGAAACCGCCGAAGTGACGCAGACCCTGCAAGTGTCGTTGCAAGAGCACACCGTCGTCACCGCGGCCAGGAGCGGCGAGCGCGATCTGAACACGGTCCCGCTGGCCGTGAACGCGCTGCCAGGCCGCCGAGTTGACGAGCAGGGACGCCCACACCGTCGAGCACCTCGCCGGCCTCAGTCCCTCGGTCACCTTCTCCCAGAACACCGGCTTCGCCCAGCTGACCATTCGCGGCATCGGCACCAATGCCGTCTTTGCCGGGTCCGACCCGAGCTCCGCCGTGTATCTCGACGGCGTCTATCTGGCCCGCCCGGCGGGTCTGCTCGGAGACTTTCTGGACCTCGAGCGGGTTGAAGTGCTCCGCGGACCGCAGGGGACGCTCTACGGCCGCAACGTTGTCGGCGGCGCGGTGAACCTGATTCCCGGTCGCCGACCGACGAGGCCGAGGCGTCGGTGCGGCTCACGGCCGGCAGCGCGGCGGAAGTGCGAGACCGATGCCCGGGTGAGCGGCCCCCTCGTCCGCGGCCGGGTGATGGGCAGTGCCACGTTTCTGCGCGGCGTGCGCGACGGATTCGTCCGCGATCTCGATCATCCGGGGCATAACTTGGGCGGCGAAGACGCCACCGCCGCCACCGGGAAGCTGCGCGTGATTCTGAACCGGAGCAGCGAGCTGCTGTTCGCGTCGGACTTCACCCACCAGGATCCGGCGCCGCTTGTCTACGCGAAAGTGCTGGCGGTGAAGCCCGGGTTTCAGGTGGACAACCCCGCGGACCTGCACGAGGTCCGCACGTCGGTGCCGGCCAGCAGCCGGAAGATGCCAGGGCGGCGCGTCGGTTCGATACCACGCGCAGATCGGACCATCGACCACGGCTGACCAGCCTGACGGCGTATCGGGCGCTGGACTACCACCTGATCGTAGACGGAGACATCACCGAACTGGACTTGACGGTCTCGGACGTGCACGACATCCAGCACCAGTGGTCCGAGGAAGTCACGGTCGCGCACGATCGGCCGGGACTCTCATGGATTGGCGGCCTGTATCTGTTCGAGGAAGACGACAGTCAGCCGACACGGGTCCGGCTGGGAGGACTTCGGCGTCGACAACCAGCTGAACCCCGTCGTCGACGCGCACGCGCGCGCAGCGTTTGGACAGGCGACCCTCAACCTCACGAAGCGTGTCTCGGCGACGGCCGGACTCCGGTTCACCCACGAGGCCAAGTCGATCGTCAATAGCGGACGGCTGTTCACGCTCGACACGCCCTTCAGTCTCGTTCCCGGTTCGACCTATGCCTACACCGATCGCATCTCCCACCAGGCGTGGTCACCGAAACTCGGGGTCGACGCGCAGGTGGGGGAGGGCCGTTTGCGTCTACGTCTCGGCGACGCGAGGCTTCAAGAGCGGCGGGTTCAACCTGACGTCGCGCGACCGTCGGCCGCGGCTACGCGCCCGAGTTCGTCTGGAGCTACGAGGGTGGCCTGAAGGCCGCTCTCGCCGGAGGCCGGGCGCGTGTGAACGTCGCCGCGTTCCACATGGACTACACCGACCTGCAAGTGCAGACCGCGATTGCCCCCGGGGTCATCGACATCTCGAATGCGGCGACGGCAACCATCCGAGGGATCGAATCGGAAGGCACGGCGCGGCTCACGTCGGCCATCGAGGCCGGTGGCCACCTGGCCTGGCTCGCCGCGCAGTACGACCGGTATACCGCCGTGGGTGTGGGCGGCGTCACCGGCGACGTCGCCGGCCGCCGCTTGAGCAACGCGCCGGAATGGGCCGGCCGCCTGTGGCTCGAGTGGAGCGGCGCGATCGGCGACGGCGCCCGCCTGTCGTGCCGCGCCGACGCGCGGTCGCAGAGCACGGTGTACTTCACGCCGTTCAACGACAACATCCAGCGGCAACGGCCGTATGGCGCTGCTGGATGTGACCGCGGAGTGGCGCGCGCGGAACGGGCGGTGGGCGCTGGCGGCGTTTGCGCGCAACCTGACCAACCAGGACTACATCACCGGCGCTTTCAGTTCACCACAGCCGGCCATCGGCGGCCGGCCGGGCGATTCGCGCCAGGCCGGGCTCCAGTTCACGCTCAGCCGGTGAACCGTGCAGGTACTCATCGACATCAGCGTGCCGATACTCACCGTGCTCCTGCTGGCCGCCGTCGGCATGGACCTGACGTGGCGGGACTTCGTTCGCCTACGGCGCCAGCCGGCGCTGGTGATCGCCGGTCTCGTCGGCCCAGTTGTCTTCTTGCCGCCGATCGCCGTTGCCCTGGCGTGGGTGTTCCGTCCACCGCCCGAGGTCCTCGCGGCCCTGCTCCTGGTTGCCGCGTGTCCGATCGGGGGATCTCGAACACCTACAGCTACCTCGCCCGCGCCTCGCCGGCGCTGTCGGTGACGCTGACCGGGCTGTCGTGCCTGCTGGCCGGGGTGACCATCCCGTTTCTCGGCCGGATGTTCGCGGCGATGTCGCCGGACCTGGCGCTGTCGCTGCCGATTCCGGCGTTGCTCGTCCAGCTCCTGCTGCTGCTGACCCTGCCCATCGCGCTCGGCATGTGGGTGCGGCGGCGGCGGACCGATCTGGCCGTGGCCTATCAGCCGCTGTTGCAGCGGCTGTCGTTCGTCGGTGTCGGGCTGGTGCTGCTGCTGATCGTGCTCGACGACCCGCGGGCGTTCTTCGGCGGGCTGTCGACGATCGTCCCGCTCGTCGCCGCGTTTGTCGTCTGCTCGACGGCCGCCGGGTGGGCGACCGCGGCGGTGATCACCGCCGATCCCCGGGACCGTTTCACGCTTGCCGTCGAGTTCGGCACCCGCAATCTCGGCGTCGCCATGGCCATCGCCGTGACCTTGCTCGGGCGGGTCGAATTCGCCCGCGTGGCCTACACCTATTTCCTGACCGAGATGCCGTTGATGCTGATTGCCGTCGCGCTGTTTCGGCGCCAGCGCCGCGGCGTCATCGTGCCGGCCGCTTGATCCCGAGCTTGGCCATGCGCGTTTCGAGCGTGCTGGGCTTGAGCCCGAGCCGTTCGCCCGCGCCACCCGCCCCGCGGACGCGCCAGCCGGCGCTCTCGAGCGTCCTGCGGATGTGCTCCCGCTCCAGATCCTCGAGCGCCTCGCTGCGCTGAACCGAGGCGGTCCCCGCCCCCGCCGGCAGCGGCACGGTCAGGCGCGGGCTCACCGCCACGATCATCGCCCGTTCGACGACGTTGCGCAGCTCGCGAATGTTGCCTGGCCATGAATGACGCTTCAGCGCCGCCAGGTTGTCGGCCGGGATTGAATCGATCGGCTTGCCGAACGCGCGCGAGAACTGCTCGACGAACCGCCAGATGAGCAGCGGAATGTCCTCGACCCGCTCGCGCAGGGGCGGTACCTGAATCGGGAAGACGTTGAGGCGGTAGTAGAGGTCTTCCCGGAAGTGGCCCTCGGCGACCCGCTGCTCCAAATTGCGGTGCGTCGCCGCGATGATGCGGGTGTCGATGCGGATCGAATTGGGGCTGCCCAGGCGCTCGATTGCCTGTTCCTCGAACACCCGCAGCAGCTTGATCTGGACCTGCATCGGCAAATCGCCGATCTCGTCGAGGAAGATCGTGGAGTGGTTGGCAAGTTCGAAGCGCCCGATCTGTCGCGCCAGGGCACCGGTGAACGCACCCTTCTCGCGGCCGAACAGCTCGCTTTCGACCAGCGTTTCCGGAATCGCCGCGCAGTTCACCCGCACCATGGCCCGCCCGCGGCGCGCGCTCAAGTCGTGGATCCGCGAGGCAAACAGCTCCTTGCCCGTGCCGGTCTCCCCCAGCAGCAGCACCGTCGAGTCGGTGGCCGCCACTTGTTCGACCAGCTCGAGGGTGCGAAGAATCGCGGGGCTTTCGCCGATGATGTTGCCCGTGCCCGCGCGGTCGCGGACCTCGGCTCGCAGGTAGACGTTCTCCGCCTGCAGTTGATCCCGCAGCCGCACCACCTCCGCGTGGGCGTTGCGCAGGGCCTCGTCGCTCTCCCGGCGCGCCAGCACGTTGGCAAACGCCGTCGCGAAGACGCGCAGCACGTGCAATTCGTCCGCAGGCCAGGCGCGCTCCCGTCGAAACGTGTTGAAGCCCACGGCGCCGACAACGCGGCCGGCCACCGACAACGGCACCGTGACCGCGGATCGAATGCCAAGCGCGCGGTAGCCCGCGCGGTCGATCGGATTGGGAATGTCGTCCACCGAGGTGAAGCACACGATTTCGCCGGACGCCAGGGTCTGAACGGCCCAGGGGAAGCGTTCCGCGCCCGCCACCGGATCGGGAATCGAAATCGTGTCGTCCGCCTTCCAGCTCACAGGCTCGGTCAGCATGCCGTCCGGCTGGATACGGAAGAACGTCACGCGGTCCAGTTCGAGCGCTTCGCCTAGCCGCGCCAAGGCCTCTCGGATGGCGGCGTCCACCCCTTCGGGTGGCAGGTTGATGAACTTCGCCGACATGTCGGCGATCAGCCGCTCGAACTCCCGCTGTTCCGTGACGGTGTCCCGAACAGCCTGCGTCGCGTTCCGTTTGCGTCGTGACGTCGACGACCGACGCAAGCAGGAAGCAGCCATCGGGGGTCTGCACCGGGTTCAGACCGACTTCCACCGGAAACCGGGAACCGTCCCGGCGCTGCCCGAGCAGGTCGCGGCCAGCGCCCATGGGCCGCGCTGTCGGCGCCTGCATGAACGCCAGGCGGTCGGCGCCGTGCGCCATGCGCAGGGAGTCGGGGACCAGGACGTCCATCGTCTTCCCGATCAGCTCGTGGGCTGTGTAGCCGAACTGCTGTTCGATCTGACGGTTGACCAGGACGATGGTGCCGCCGCCGTCAATGACGACGACGCCGCTCGGCAGCGCCTCGAGCGCCAGGCGGGACAGCCCCTGCATGAGCCCGTGAGCCGGTCCTCCGACGGGTGCAGAGCCATCTGGCTCGTACATGGGGGCTAGTTTAGCAGCCGGTGCTGTCATTCGCGCGACGAAGCGCGTTACCGCGCGCAGCCGGCGGCACACCCCCGGAATCCTTGAACGGCTCCCGTCTCGCCGGGGGCTTCGACGGCCCCAGCTTGCCGGATGGCTCCTGGCGCGCTCGCTAAAGTGTTGCCTGCGAGGCAGATCGGCGCCGGGCTAGCCAGCCTCGTGTGGCTGGCACTCTTTGTGCTCATCTGCTACCTCGTGGTGCGCCTGTCAATCGAATTGAGCGCGCCCGAACGAGATGGCCGGCGTATCGTCACGGCACTTCGCGTGCTGACGGTCGCCACCCGCCTCGAACCGGGGTGCCTGTCGTGCGGGATCTGGACCGAGCTGGGCGAAGACTCCTACCTGCACTATGAAGAGCGATGGCGAAGCGAAGAGGCGATACGACGGCGGGTCCTCTCAGACGCGTTCACGAAGCTCCTGGAAGTGCTCGAGGCCTCGCCGACGCGTCCGACCGTGGCGTTCGACTTCGTCGCCAGGCGGAGGGGCCTCGAGTTCATCGAGGAGGTTCGCGGCCTCGGTCCCCCATACGAGTCGCGAGCAGAGGAGACCCCTCTGCCACATAAATAGCGATCCATGGGTAGCCGTCAGGCACCTGAGACGATTACAGCGCGATCCATTCTCCCGCCCCCGATATGCTGGAGACCCCCCAGCAATCCGGGGGTGTCCGTCGCCGTCAATCGGTTTGCGCTGCTGGTCGCTTCCCCGTAACTGAAAGCCACGCAGTGGTTAGCACGCGCGACACACCCTGGCTCGCGCTGGCACTGCTCCTGCACTCCTTGAGGGGAACGTGGCCTGCGATCGCACCGCGATGGACGGTGGCGGTGCGCGGTGGGCGAAGTGCTGATGCCGAAATACATGAAGTTTCTCCATATTGTCGCTGCGGCGGTGTCGTGCGCCGCCGTCGGCGCCGGCCGCCAAGGGATCGGAACGCGCCAAACCCACATCACCGCCGGCCGTGAGTGAAACCGTGGGTGGGTGGCGATGACCACGACAGTTAGGATGGGGCCTTCCCGAACCAGTTTGGCGCTCCGTTCGCTCGGGTGCGCGGCGGTCCTGGTGGCGGTGCTGCAGATGCCGATCGCCGATGCGGCGGCGCGGCCCGGACAGGGCCCAGCCGCTCCGGCAGCGGCCGACTCGTTTCACGACAGCCATTTCCACCTGACCAACTATGTCCAGCAGGGCATCGACGTCCAGGCGTTCCTGCGCATCATGGGGAGCCGGGTCGGCCGCTCGACGCTGTTCGGCATTCCGCTCCAACAGCACTGGTCCTACGCCAACTCCGGCGACACGGCGCCGACCTACTACCTGCACAGCGACGCGCCGCTCTACTACTACTCCTTTACCGACGCGTGGATCGCGAGCCTGTACGGCCGGCTGTCGAAGGACGAGCAGGCGCGCTTCGACCCGATGATCACCGGGTTCAACCCCGCCGACATGTACGGCGTCGATCACATCCGCCGGGTGTTGCAGACCTTCCCCGGCGTCTTCACCGGCATCGGCGAGTTCAGCATCCACAAGGAGTTCGTCTCGGCGAAGATCCCCGGTGAAACCGCCAGTCTCACCAACCCGGCCCTGGATCGCATCCTCGACTTCGCCGCCGAATCCGGCCTGGTCGTGATCCTCCACAACGACATCGACATGCCGTTCGGCAAGGTGGACACCGAGCCGATCTACCTGCGCCAGATGAAGGCGCTGCTCCGGCGTCATCCGAAGACGTCGATCATCTGGGCCCACACCGGCCTGGGCCGCATCGTCCGTCCGGTGCAGGTGTCGGCCGAGGCCGCCGAGCGCGCCCCGACGCACATGGACATTCTCGAGGCGATGCTCACCGACCCGGAGCTGGCGCACGTGAACTTCGACATCTCGTGGGACGAGGTCGCGAAGTACGCCGTGTCGACGCCGCAGACCATCGCGCGCACGGCGGCGATGCTCAACCGGCATTCCGACCGGTTCCTGTTCGGCACCGATACCGTGGCGCCGCTCAGGCCCCCAGCCCTACTTCGCCGTGTTCGACATCTGGACCCCCGTGTGGCGACAGCTGAGCCCGGACGCCAGCCTGAAGGTCCGGCGGTCCAACTACGAGCGGATCTTCGACGAGGGGCGTCGTCGAGTGCGCGCCTGGGAGCGGGCAAACCTGAAATGAGAAAGGCGAGTCAATGCGAAAGGAGTGTCCAGTGAGAAGGCTTTCAGTTGCAGCTGCAATGGTCCTGATGGCAACGAGCGCAATGGCGCAGCAGCCGACGCAGACGACGGTGGCGGTGGACCCGGCGAAGCCGCGGGTCGAGATCTACGGCTTTGCGATGCTGGACATGGGGGTGAACTTCAAGACCATCAATCCGAACTGGTTCGACACGATGCGCGTCACGCGACTGCCGACCTTTGACGGCCAGTTCGGTGAGGACGGCGTCACGTTTGCCGGTGTTCGCCAGAGCCGCCTGGGCGCCAGGGGATTCACCCCCACGGCGATCGGCGAGCTGAAGACGACGTTCGAGTTCGAATTGTTCGGTACCGGCGTGGACGAAGGCCAGACGACGTTCCGGCTGCGGCATGCCTACGGTGAGCTGGGTCAATTTGGCGCCGGGCAGTATTGGAGCCCGTTCATGGACATCGACGTGTTCCCGAACTCGCTCGAGTACCTGGGGACCGACCGGGATGGTCTTCTTCCGCAACGTCCAGGCGCGCTGGATGCCGATCCAGGGCGACACGCGGCTGACGCTGGCGGTCGAACGTCCGGGTGCATCCGGCGACGCGGGACTGCTCGCGGACCGCATCGAGCTGCAGAACGTGAAGGGCCGGATCGCCGCTGCCCGACTTCAGCGGCGAATACCGTTGGGGGGGAAGCGCGGCTACTTCGAGGTGGCGGGCTTGCTCGGCCAGATGAAGTGGGACGACCAGCTCGATGACGCCTTCGATCTGAGCGGCAGCGCCACCCGCTGGGGCGTCAACTTCAGCTCGAACGTGAAGTTGGGCTCCGCCACCACGATCCGCTTGCAGTGGGTGACTGGCGAAGGCATCCAGAACTACATGAACGACGCGCCTGTGGACGTGGGCATCGTTCGCAACCCGGGGAACGCGACGCGGCCGATCGAGGGCGAGGCCATTCCGCTCACCGCTTCGGTGATCTTCGTGGATCACAACTGGAGCCCCATGTGGTCGAGCTCTATCGGCTATTCGCGCACCGACACCGACAACCTGGAGGGGCAGGCCGACGACGCCTTCAACACTGCCCAGTACGCGCTCGCCAACCTGCTCTACACCCCGGTAGGCGGGGGTGATGATGGGCGGCGAGTTGCAGTGGGGGCGCCGCGAGAGCTTCCGCGCTCCCTACGGCGGCGACGGATTCAAGGTGCAGTTCTCGTTCAGATACAACTTCTCCGCAACCTTTGGAGGCAACTAGTCATGAGCATCGCACGTGCATTGCGGTGCGCGCCGGCCGTATTCACGGCGGTCGTCGCGCTCGCGTTTCCCTCGACATCCATGGCGCAGACACCCGCGGAAATCGAAGCCGCACTGAAGGCGGCCTTCGCCAAGTACCAGAACCTCAAAGAGGGCAAGAACGCCGACTACATCCCGGCGTTGGCCAAGGTGGATCCGAATCTCTTCGGCATCGCCCTCGTCACACCCGACGGCAAGGTCTACACCGCCGGCAACGTCAAGACCGAGGTGTCGATCCAGTCGATCTCCAAGGTCTTCACCATGGCCCAGGTGATGCAGGAGCAGGGGGCCGATGCCATCGCCAAGACGCATCGGCGTCGATGCCACCGGCGCGCGCTTCAACTCGATCATCGCCATCGAGGGCGTGAGGACGGTGGTGGGGACCGGCGCCCCTGAGATGAACCCGCTCGTCAACCCGGGCGCCATCTCGGCCACCGGCATGGTGCGGGGCAACTCGGCCGACCAGGTCTGGAACAAGATCATCGGCTTCCACAACGACGCCGCCGGGCGCTCGCTCAGCGTGCTCCAGGACGTCTACAAGTCGGAGTCGGACTCCAACCAGCGCAACCAGGCGATTGGCGCGCTGATGCTGGCCTACGGCTACATCAAGACCAACTGGCAGCAGGCGGTCGATCTTTACACCCGGCAGTGCTCGATCGGCGTCAACGCGCAAGACCTGGCGATGATGGCGGCCACGCTCGCAAACGGTGGAAAGAACCCGGTCACCGGCAAGCAGGTGATTGACACCCCCAAGGTGCCAGGCGTGCTGGCGGTGATGGCCACGGCCGGCCTCTACGACGATTCGGGCAAGTGGTTGTTTCGGACCGGCCTGCCCGGCAAGAGCGGTGTTGGCGGCGGCCTGATTGCCGTCTCGCCCGGCAAGTTCGGCATCGCGGTGGTGTCACCGCCGCTCGACGACGCGGGCAACAGCGTCCGCGCGCAGCTGGCGATCGCCGACATCTCGAACGCGCTCGGCGGCAATCCGTACGCGCCCCGCGCACGGTAGCAGGTCGCTCCTGCATCCGCAGGGTCCGCACGGCGGTGTCCTGTGCTTCGCGAGGGCGTGCGCGCCCTCGCGGATTCGCTCGTTCTCACCAGCTCAGTTCGGTTGATGTGTGCGGTGTCAGGAGATTTCAACATGCGTATAAGAACGACCGTCAATGCCGCGCTGATGCTGGCCGTGGCCTTCTCCGCAGCGTGCACGTCCCAGCCAGCGGCTCCGGCGCAGTCGGCAGTGGTTCCCGCTGAACGCCAGGCCGCGGCCCCGGCCGCGCCGTCGGGTGCCACGCGCATGGAGCGTGACCTGCTCGGTGAATTTCCTGTGCCCGCGGAGGCGTACTACGGCGTCCAGACGGCCCGGGCGCTCGAGAACTTCAAGATCTCGGGTATTCCGATCAGCCACTATCCCGGCTTCATCGAGGCCTGGGCGATTGTGAAGCTGGCGGCGGCGCGCGCCAACACTGAAGTGGGGGCGATGAAGCCCGACGTGCTGGCCGCGATCGAGAAGGCCGCCGACGCGGTGCTGAAGGGCCAGTACCACGAGCAGTTCCAGGTGGACTGGTACCAGGGCGGCGCCGGAACCTCTACCAACATGAATGCCAACGAGGTGCTGGCCAACGTGGCGCTGGAGTTGACCGGGCACAAGAAAGGCGACTACTCCTTCGTCGAGCCGCACGACCACCTGAACATGTCGCAGTCGACGAACGACTCGTATCCGACGGCGATCAAGGTGGCCTTCATACTGCGAAACGCCAAGCTGATTGCCGAGCTCGAGACGCTGGCCGCGTCGTTCCGGGCCAAGGGCGACGAGTTCATCGACATCGTCAAGATGGGCCGCACCGAGCTGCAGGACGCGGTGCCGATGACCGTCGGTCAGGAATTCCACGCCTGGGCGGCGTCGCTCGACGGCGAGATCGGGTCGCTGCGCGACGCGGAAAAGTACCTCTACGCCGTCAACATGGGCGCCACGGCGATTGGGTCGGGCATCAACGTCCCCGACGGCTACCCCGTGAAGGTGGCGGCGCACCTGGCGAAGCTCACCGGGAAGCCGATTGTGCTGGCGCCCGACTTGTTTTCGGCCACCTGGGATCAGCATGGGTTCGTGGCGTATTCGTCCGCGCTCAAAAGCGTCGCGATCAAGCTGTCGAAGATCGCGAACGACCTGATCCTCCTCGGCTCCGGGCCCCGGGCGGGCCTGGCCGAACTCAACCTGCCGGCGCGCCAGCCCGGGTCGTCGATCATGCCCGGCAAGGTGAACCCGGTGATTCCCGAGCTGGTCAACCTGGTCGCCTTCCGCGTGATGGGCAACGACTACACCGTGACGCTGGCCGCGCACTCGGGCCAGCTACAGCTCAATGCCTACGAGCCGATCGAAGGGCTGGCGGTGATGGAGTCACAGCACCTCCTCTACACCACGTCGATGACCCTGCGCACGCAGTGCATCGACGGCATCACGGTGAACGAGCGCCAGCTCGAGCACTACATGGAAACGACCGTCGGCATCGTCACGGCGCTGAACCCGGTGCTGGGTTACGAGAAGGCGACCGAGCTGGCGAACGAAGCCTACAAGAGCGGGAAGGGCATCCTCGAGGTCGTCCGCGAGCAGAAGCTGCTCACGGAAGCGCAGATCAAGGACATCCTCGACCCCGTGAAGCTGACCAAGCTCGACAAGAGCATTTACCCGAAGAAGAAGTAACAGGGACGACGAACAGGAGCGCATCATGACCGTGTCTCGCAGAAAGCTCGTTTCGATGGCCGTCGTGGCGCTCGCGATGAGCGCCCAGCTGGCCTACGCGCAGGCAAAGAAGCCCAACGTCACGATTCTCGCGACCGGAGGCACCATCGCCGGTGCCGCAGCGACGGGCACGCAGTCTGCCTACAAGTCCGGCGCCGTGACCATCGACGCGATGGTCGCCGCCGTGCCGGGTATCGCCGACCTCGCCACCATCAAGGGAGAGCAGATTTCGAACGTCGGCTCGCAGGACATGAGCTTCCAGATCCTGCTCACCGTGGCCAAGCGCATCAACGAACTGGCGAAGTCGCCGGATGTCGATGGGATTGTGATTACTCACGGCACGGACACGCTGGAAGACTCGGCCTTCTTCCTGAACATGACGGTGAAGACCGACAAGCCGGTGGTGATGGTCGCCTCGATGCGTCCGTCCACCGCCGTCAGCGCCGACGGGCCGCTGAACCTCTACAACGCCGTCGGCGTCGCCGTGGATCCGAACGCCAAGGGGCGCGGTGTGCTGGTGGTGATGAACGACGCGATCCACGCCGCACACTCGCTGACCAAGAGCAGCACGACCTCGGTCGAGACCTTCCTGTCGCCGCTGCGTGGCCTGGTCGGCGTGGCCAGCTATGGCAAGAACGACTGGTACATGTCGCCATCGTGGAAGCACACCACGCAGACCGAATTCGACATCGCGCAGGTGACCCAGATGCCACGCGTCGACATCATCTACGCGTATGTCGATATGCCGGGCGACCTGATCGACGCGGCGGTGGCCAACGGCGCCAGGGGCATCGTGATCGCCGGCGTCGGTAACGGCAACATGACCAAGGCTGCGGTGACGGCCGCCGCCAACGCGGTGAAGAAGGGGGTCATGGTGGTCCGCGCCTCGCGCGTGATGTCGGGCCTCGTCGGGCGGAACGTCGAACTGAACGACGATGAGCTGGGCTTCATCGCGTCGGACGAGTTGAATCCCCAGAAGGCGCGCGTTCTGCTGTCGCTTGCGTTACTGAAGAAGCCCACCGCCGCGCAGGTGCAGACGATGTTCCGCACCTACTGATGGAAATCCACTCGGTCAATGGGGGAGGTCTGTGAAGGGAAGCCCTTCACAGCCTCCCCCCATCCAGGTGCAAACTTGAACAGGGGGGCATGGTTATGAAGATATCGATGATTCGGTTGCATGGGGCCGTCTTGGTAGCGGTCCTGCTGATAAGCGCGGTGGAGGCGTTGGCGCAGAAGCCTGCCGCCGCGGCCCAGGAGATCAGCGAGTCGTTCACCGTCGAGGCCATCGACCATGCGTCGCGCGTGGTCACACTCAAGGACAAGGCTGGCCTCTTGGAAGACGTGTACTGCGGTCCGGACGTGCAGCGGTTCGACGCGCTGAAAGTCGGCGACACGGTCACGTTCCGTTACTACGAGTCGGTCGTGACGGCCCTCCGGCCCGCCGGCGCCGCGGCGCCGCCGGCGCAGGGGGCCACGGTGACCCGTACGCCCGGTACCGCACCGGGAGGGACGATCGCACAGCAGCTCACGGCGACGGTCACGATCGAGGCCATCGACCCGAAGGTGCCTTCGGTCACCATCAGGACCGCCGCCGGCCGCCGCTCGTCGTTCCGCGTGGCGGACGCGAAGAACCTCGAGGGATACAAGGCCGGTGACCAGGTTGATGTCACCTACACCAGGGGCCTGGCCGTCAGCGTGAAATAGCGCCCGCCCCTAGCGCTTGATCGTACCGGTCACGCCTTCCGGCGAGCAGTTGAACGGCTCGAGCTTCAGGTTCGACGGCGCGTACTCGAGGGTGCCGCGCGGGAACGGCTGCTTGAAGAAGTCCGGATCGGCGAGGTCGATGTCCACTACCAGCCGCTGGCGCTCGGCGTCGAGGTGCAACCGCTCCACCGACGTCAGCGCCGCGGAGTGAAGCAGCCCGCGGGTCGGCTTTCCGGGCGTCTCCACGTACTGGTTGAGCACGCCCGCGGAGTAGTTCGCCGTCTCGATCACCAACGTGTCGCCCTCCCAGCGACCGATCGAGTGGCCGAGCGACGTCCGCGGGCCGTTCTTCGGGTGCTCCTTCAGATCCATGTGGATGGTGCGGCGCACGTCCATCCACTCGTGGCGCAGCACGACGTTGCGGCCGTCGCGCGCGATCTCCAGCGGCGTGCCCGGCGCGCCCCACACGCGGCGAATCGCCACCGGATCGCAGCGGAACGTCGGGTCGTCCTTGAACGGATCGTAGGCCGCCACGGCCTTCTCCCCGGCCGGCGTCAGCAGCTCGATCATCGGCTGGGGGCCGCTGGTCTGACGGTTCGGGATCGGCGCCAGCAGCCACGTGCCGAAGAGGTCCTTGCGCGCCGCCAGCACCTCGGGCGCCCGGCGCGGACCATTCACGCTCAGAACCTTGCCGTCGCCCAGCTCTACCGTGTCGAAGAAGCACATGTAGGGGCTGTGCCGCGACAGCGACCCGGTGACGCGGATCTTCGCACCCACCTTGAGGATGGCCGGCGTGATGCCGTTGCGGGACAGCTGGGTCACGCCGTGCGACTCGCACACGTACTCGCGGGTGCGGCCGTTCTCGTCCACGGCGGCGATGTGCAGATAGCTGTGCGGGTTTCGCGCCTCGTACTCGGTGATCGTGCCGGCGATGTTGGCCGGCTTCTTGGCGTCGAAGTGCGGCGCGAAGCTGTGATGGCCGTGCGCGGCTGGTGTCGCCAGCAAAGTAGCGACGGCGATTGCGAGCCCGGAAACGGTCTGCCTGCAACGCATGCGATCCTCCCTGACGTCAGCCGCGGATGACCTGCAAGACCTCGTCGCGCTTGGCGGCCATCAGCTCCGGCGTCTCCCCCTCGAGGTTCAACCGCACCAGCGGCTCGGTGTTCGATGCCCGCACGTTGAAGTGCCAGGTCGGGGTAGTCCACCGAGATGCCGTCGATGCGGCCGATTGTGGCATCACTGTAGCGCTTCTCGACCGCGCTCAGCACCCGCGGTACTTCGTCCATGCTGGCCAGCTTGGTGTTGATCTCGCCGGAGATGAAATAGCGCTCGCGCAGCGGCGCCAGCAGGTCGCGCAGCGACAGCCCCTTCTTCGACATCAGCTCCAGGACCAGCAGCGCCGGGATGAAGCCGTTGTCGGCGTAGTAGTAATCCTTGAAGTAATAGTGCCCGGTCACTTCGCCGGCAAACACGCCGTCCTCCTGCCGCATCCGCTGCTTGATGAAGGCGTGGCCGACGCGGTTCATCAGCGCACGGCCGCCGTAGCGGGCCACCACGTCCTTGACCGCGTGGCTGGCGCGCAGGTCGTAGATGATGGTGGCGCCGGGCGTCTTCAGCAGGAACGCCTCGGCCAGCAGCGCCGTCATGAAGTCGCCGGAGATGAACTCGCCGCTGCCGTCGATGAAGAAACAGCGGTCGGCGTCGCCGTCCCAGGCGATGCCGATGTCGGCCTTCTCGCGCACTACGGCGGCGGTGATGTCGGCGCGGTTCTCCTCGAGCAGCGGGTTGGCCTCGTGGTTGGGAAACGTGCCGTCCACGTCCATGCAGAGCGACGTCACCTGGCACGGCAGGCGTTCGAACAGGAGCGGCGCGACGCGGCCCGCCATGCCGCTGCCGCCGTCGAGGACCACCTTGAACGGCCGGATCGACCCGACGTCGATGAAGGACAGCACCTTCTCGATGTAGCCCGCCATGATGTCGCGGCTGGTCAGCGTGCCGGGCGTCGCAGCCGTCGGCGGGCAATGCCCCCTGCGCGATCATGTCGCGGATCTGGCCGATGCCGGCGTCGCCGCTGAGCGGCAGCGCCTCGGCGCGCACCATCTTGATGCCGTTGTACTGCTTCGGGTTGTGCGACGCCGTGATCTGCGCGCCGCCGTCCAGCCGGTCCACCACGACGGCGTAATACAGCTGGTCGGTGCCGAGCATCCCGTAGTCCACGACGCTCGTGCCCTGCGCGCGCACGCCCTCGATGAAGGCCCGGGACAAGGCGGGAGAAGAGACGCGCATGTCGCGCGACACGCCCACGGTCTTCGCACCCAGGTAGGCGGCGAAGCCGCGGCCGATCTGCCGCGCGCCGGCCTCGTCGATCTCGGACGGATACAGCCCGCGCACGTCGTAAGCCTTGAAGATAGAAGGGTCCAGGGACATGGTCAGCTCGTCTGAGAGAAAGGGGTGCGATCAGGCCCGCGTGAAGTCCGTCAGGCTGGTATGGTCGCCCAGCACCGCACCGGCGCCGACCGAGACCGACTGCCCAATCCGGCAGGAGGCGCCCAGCACCGTGCCGCGAACGCTGGCGCCGGCGCCGATGACGCAGTCCGGCCACAGGATCGAGTCCTCCACCACCGACCCCGGCCCGAGGCGGCAGCCCCGGCCGACCACGGCGCGGGGGCCCACCCGGGCGCCGTCCTCGATGGTGACCCCGGCGTCGATGAACACTGGGCCCTGAATAGTGGCGCCGGGCGCCACCACGGCGTCGCCGGCCACCGACGTCCGCGACGCCGACGGCGTCGCGAACGGCCCGGCGTGGAAACGGCCTTCCAGGATGTCGCGGTGGACCTGGGTGTACTTGTCGGGCGTGCCGATGTCGATCCAGTAGCCGTCATACGGGTAGGCGACGAAGGTTTCCTGCCGCTCGACCAGGGACGGGAAGTACTTCCGCTCGATCGACCACGGCACCCCGTCGGGGATGCGGTCGAACGTGGACGGCTCCAGCACGTAGATGCCGGCATTGATGTAGTTGGTGGTGATCTGCGCCGGGTCCGGCTTCTCGATGAACCGCAGGATATTGCCGCCGGCGTCGGTTTCGACCAGCCCATACGCCGCCGGGTTCTCCACCGGCGTGAGGACGATGGTGGCGGTGGCGTTGCGCGCCCGGTGCATCGCAATCACCGCCGCCAGGTCGATCTGCGTCAGCACGTCGCCGTTGAAGACGACGATCGTGTGATCGGATGTCCCGGCTGGCGAACTTGATCCCGCCGGCCGTGCCGAGCGGCGCCGGCTCGACCACGTAGCTGATGCGCGTGCCCAGGCTCGATCCATCACCGAAGACCGCTTCGATACGCTCGGGTTGGTAGTTCAGGCTCAGCACGATCTCGTCGATCTCGGGCACCTGCAAAATGCGGTCGATCTGGTAATGCAGGAACGGGCGGCCGAAGATCGGCACGATGGGCTTGGGCGTGTTCAAGGTCAGCGGGCGCAGTCGTGTGCCCTGCCCACCGGCGAGCAGAATCGCCTTCATGACAGCCTTGAATCATACGATAGAATCGTAAAGCGTTTCGTCATGAACCTGCCCAACGCGCTCACGCTCACGCGGATGTTCCTCGTGCCGCTGCTCGTCGTGGTGCTCCTGACCGAGTTCGAGGGACGCCAGGTGCTGGGCGTGTCGAAGGAACTGCTGGGCGCGGCCATCTTCGCGCTCGCCTCGCTGACCGACTGGCTGGACGGGTATCTGGCGCGGCGCCGGCGGCAGGTGACCTGGATCGGCCAGATGCTGGATCCGATCGCCGACAAGCTGCTGACCTCCGCCGCGTTCATCTCGCTGGTGCAGCTGAACCTGGCGCCGGCGTGGATGGTGGCGCTCATCATCGGCCGCGAGTTCGCGGTCACCGCGCTGCGCAGCCTGGCCTATACGAAGAACATCACCATCCCGGCCTCGTCGCTCGGCAAGGGCAAGATGGTGTCGCAGGTGGTGGCGATTCTGCTGCTGATTCTCGGCGGCGGGCCGATGCCGCTGCTGGCGCCGGTCGGCGAGCTGGCGCTGTGGGTGGTGATGGCGCTGGCGGTGGCGTCGGCGGTGGACTACTACCGGCGTTTCCAGCGGCTGGTCAACGCCCAGGTAACCGACGTGAACATCGCGCGCCAGAGGCGCGCGGGATAGACACTGCGCGCCAGAGCGCGCGGGCTGACCTACTTCCGCATCGCGACCAGGTCGCCAACCGTCACCGAGTCGCGCGACGAGGTCACCGACAGCGTCGCCGTGTCGGCCTGGACGTCTACCGCCACCCCTTCGGCGATGGCGGCGAGGAAGTTCTCCGGCGCCTTTTTCTTCCAGCGATACATCACGAAATGCGCGCCGGGCGTGATCCCCTGCGACGTCCCGCGATCGATCACCAGGTAGTCGCCGAGGGCGAACTCGGTCCGGCCGTCGTTGCCGAGGATCACCCGGGCGTAGCTGCGCTCGGGCTTGCCCTCGCGGGGAAGCGCCTTGAGGGGGGAGGGGAGCGCCAGGGGCTCGAGGTAGTCGCCGACCTGCATGCCGTCGCAGGCGTAGGTGATCGTGGCGAGCGCCATGTCTTCGTCGATGGCGTAGACGCGGATCCAGCCTGCCGTGCGCGTCGTGCCGGGTGTCTCCGCGCTCATCGAGACGCCACGGGGCGCCACCAGCCGGCGCACGAAGAATTCCTGGCCGACCTGCAGGCCCTGGTTCGAGCCGGCGTTCAGCGTCACGAAGTCGCCCTGCGAGAAGGTGAGCCGGGGATAGGTGTCCTGCCCGCCGGAGATGCGCAGCGTGGCGGTCGGCCGGGAGGTCGCCGCCACCGGCGCGCATGCCAGCGCCAGCACCTCGGCGTCGATATGGGTGGCCGCTATCGCGGGCGAACGCTGGCTCAGCGCCGGAGACGGGGTGAGCAACGCGACGGCGGTGAGCAACGGTGTGACGACGAGCGCAAGAGTCCGCATGGTCCGTTTATCGGCCTTGCCCCACGACTCCTCTAGCGCGAACGTGCCCCAGGCCCGCGACGCTATTTCACGTCGATCTTGAGCTCGTCGAGGCGCTTCTTGGCCTCGCCGGTGTGCTCGCTCTGCTGAAACTCGGTGAGCACGCGCTCGAAATACGGCACAGCTTCGGCCGGCTTCGAGCTCTTGGCCAGCGACTCCGCCAGGTAGAAGTAGACGGCGTCGCGCTTCGAGTACTCCGGATCGTCTTGCAGGATCTCACGGAAGCGATCGACGGCGCCGGGGTACCAGCTTTGCCGGTAGTACTGATAGCCCACCAGGTACGACGCCTCGCTCAGACGATCGCGCGCCTCGCGCCACTGCTTCCTTACCTCGGGCATCAGCGGGCTGTTGGGATAGCGGTCGAAGAAGACCTGGAACTCCTTCAAGCCTTCCTTGGTCGCGGTCTGATCGCGCGCGGCCGCCTTCATCTGCTTGACGTAGGTCATCGCCAGCTTGTACTGCGCCTGGTCGGCCTTGGGGTTGGTGGGGTAGAAGGTCAGGAACTCGCGGAACTCGTTGGCGCTCAAGACCAGCGACTCGGTCGAGCCCTCGCCCAGATAGCGTCTCGCCGATCCCCAGCTTGGCGTCGGGACGCAGCGGACTCTGCGGGTAGTTGTCGACGATCTGGCGGTAGTACTCCCGCGCCTCGACCCAATCGCGCTTGGCGATGGCCTCGTTGCCGCGATCCATCAGGAAGCGGTCGGGCTGTCCGGTATTCTGCGGAGCCACGTTCCGGTTGCCGCCGCACGCCACCACCATGGCCGCCAGCGCCACTGCGAGCCCCACCCGAGCCTTCACCATCTGTCCTATTGTAGACGCTGCGACCGGCCGGGCGGACGGGCCGCGCGGAGAGCCGGGGTCATCGCGCGTCGCACGCGATCGGGGACGCGGCAGGGCTTTCCGCTGGCGCCCAGCGCGGCGTGCACGGTGTGGCCGGTGGCGGCGGTGGGTCCGCCGCCGGCGAGCCGTACCTCGTAGTCGAATCGCACGCGGACCGGCGTGACCAGTGCCGCCCGCGTGTGGACCTCGAGCTCGTCGTCGTAGCGTGCCGGCGTCAGGTAGCGGCACGAGACCTCGATGACCGGCAGCCGGAAGCCCTCGCGCTCCATCTCGCGATAGGTCCAGCCGTGGTGTCGCAGCCAGTCGGTGCGGCCGACCTCGAACCAGACGAGGTAGTTGGCGTGGTAGGTGATGCCCATCTGATCCGTGTCCGCGTAGCGGACGCGGATCACGCTGGGCGGCGTGACACCGGTGGTCCGCGCGCTGGCGCTCACGAGTGGCCGATCGCGGCCCGCAGCGCGCGGGTGGCCGCTTCGGCGTCGGCCGTGCCGAAGATGGCGTTGCCGGCCACCAGGATGGTCGCGCCGGCTTCGACCACCGCCGCGGCGTTGGTCAGGTCCACGCCGCCGTCCACTTCGATGGCGGCCGAGGCGCCCGCGCGATCGAGAAGGCTCCGCACCCGCCGGATCTTCTCGAGGCTGTTCGGGATGAAGGACTGGCCGCCGAAGCCCGGGTTCACGGCCATCACGACGACGAAGTCCAGGTCGCTGGACCACGTCCTCGAGCACCGAGGCGGGCGTGGCCGGGTTGAGGACCGCGCCGGCCTTGGCCCCAAGGCTGCGAATCAGCGCCAGCGTGCGGTGCAGGTGCGGCACCGCCTCGACATGCACCGACACCATCGCCGCGCCGTTCGCCACGAAGGCCTCCACGTAGCGATCGGGCTCCTCGATCATCAGGTGGACGTCGAGCGGCCGCGTGGCGACGCGGCGCAACGCCTTGACCACCGGGATGCCGATGGTGATGTTGGGCACGAAGTGGCCGTCCATCACGTCCACGTGAATCAGATCGGCCCCGCCCCGCTCGACGGCGGCGACGTCGCGCCCGAGCGCGGCAAAGTCGGCCGAGAGCACCGACGGCGCAATCTGCACGGGGACTCCGCTCATCGGCTCACCTCGAGGGACACGACGTCGGTGGTGGCCACCGGTGCGCCGGCCGCCGGCTGCTGCCGCGTCACCGTCCCGGGGGCGGTTCCCGCGTCACCGTCCCAGGTGGCTGCTCGATGGCTGGCACGGCGGCTGGCACGGTGGCGACCGCGACCCGCAGGCCCTGTTGACGCAGGACATCCGCGGCGCGCTCGCCGTCGGTGCCGACGACGTCGGGCATCACGTAGGTGAGTGCCGGCTCGCCGCGGTTGACGAGCAGGCGGACGCGGGAGGAGACGGTCTCGGCGTCGGGGCTCTGCGCGATCACGGTGTCGGGGGCGTAATCGGTGGAGCGGATGGCGGAGGTGGCGACGATCGTGATCTCGCCCTGCTCCAGCCGGATCCGGGCGGTACGCTCCGATTCGCCGATGACCCGCGGGATCACCACCGCGCGCGGGCCGGCGCTGAGCCAGACGCGTACGGTGCGCTGGCGCCTGGCCCGCGTGCCCGGCGCAGGGTCCTGCTGCACGATGCGGCCAGCCGGCACGCGCTCGTCGGGCCGCTGGCTGTCGTCCACGCGGAGCGTGAGGCCCAGCTCGCCCAGGGCGGCGGTGGCGTCGTTGACGGTCACGCCCGCCAGCACCGGCACCGAGACCTCGCTGGCTCGCAGCGCCATGCGCATGGACAGCCCGAAGGAGGCCAGGAACGTGCCGGCGAGCGCGCCAAGCAACAGGAGCACCTTGCCGAAGGTCCAGACGCGAGCGCCGAACGGCATGAAGTTCAAGCGCGATCGTACCACGAAGGCGTCAGGCCTCTCGCGGCAGCCGCGGCTTACGGCTTCCGCTCAAAGCCGGCGGCGAAGAACGCGTCCAGGCCGTCGCGATGCGGGCAGCGTGCGCAGCACGCCGCGCTCGTCCACGAGCGCGGCGGCCGGCGCCGGCACATCGGGTGCCGCGGCCAGCCTGAACTGCGGATGTGCGCGCAGGAAGCGATCGACGACGTCGTCGTTCTCATCCGGCTCGCTCGAGCAGGTGGCGTAGACCAGCCGCCCGCCTGGTGCCACGGCGGCCGCCGCACGCTCCAGCAGCACTTCCTGCGCCGCCGCCAGGCCGGCCAGATCCGCCTCGCGCCGCCGCCACTTGAGATCCGGGTCGCGGCGCACAGTGCCGAGCCCGGAGCAGGGGGCGTCCACCAGCACGCGGTCGAAGACCGGCGCAAACGGCAGTGACCCGTCGCGGGCCGACGTGCACGACGCGGCCGGCGTGCGTGCCGGACCTGGTCAACGTGTCGCGCAGCAGCCGGATGCGGCGGGGCCGCACGTCGCAGGCCACCAGCACGCCCGTGTCGCGCATGTCCACGGCCATCGCCGTGGTCTTGCCGCCGGGCGCGGCGCACAGGTCCAGGACGCGCTGCTCCGGGCGCGCGCCGACCATCAACGAGACGAGCTGTGACGCCTCGTCCTGGATCGACCCACCGGTCCGTCGTCTCGTGCAGGACGCCTGGGTCTTCCGCCTCCTCGACCACGAGCCCCAGCGGCGCGTGTCGAGTCGGCGCCGTCCTCGACTCCCCGCTCGTGCAGCCAGGCCTGCGTCTCGGCTGCGCGACGCGCGCAGCGGGTTGACGCGGAGCGTCACCGACGGGGTGGCGTTGTTGAACTGCACCCACGCTTCCGCCGCCTCCAGCCCATACCGGTCCAGCCAACGGCCGACCACCCAGTCGGGATGCGAGTGGGTGACGCCCAGGTAGGCGAGCGCGGCCGGACGGTCGCTGCCCGGCTGCGGGCGCGGCGGCAGGGCCAGCCGATGCCGCTGCCGGAGCAGCGATCGCAGCAGCGCGTTGACGAAGCCCGCGGCCGGCGCGCGCTGGGCCAGGCGCGCGAGTTCGACGGCATCGTCCACCACCGCCGAAGCCGGCACGCGGTCGAGGTGGAGGAGCTGATAGACGCTGAGGCGGAGGACTGTGAGCACGCGGCCGTCGGTGGGCACGCGTCCGGTGGTGGCGGCCGCCGCGATCAGCGCGTCGAGCGCGCGCCGCCACCGCAGCGTTCCGTGCACGATCTCCGCGGCCAGCGCCCTGTCGCGCGGGTCGGCGAGCCGCCGCCGGCCCTCTGCGAGCACCGACGGCAGGTCCAGCGCGTGGTCGTCGATGGCCGAGAGCGCATGGTAGGCCGCGACGCGCGCCGGGGCGGTCATGGGGATGAGAAGCGCTGGCCGATGCGGGGCGCGTGCCCGGCCATGAATTCGCGGATGGTCATCGGCCGGCGCCCTTCGAGCTGCACCCGCAGGAGGGCCAGTGTCGTCTGGCCGCCGGCCGCGACCTGCAGGGTCTCGCGATCGGCGCGGACGATGGTGCCCGGCGGGGCGGTGTGGGCGTCGTCGGCGGGCGCGCTCTCCAGCACGATCAGCCGCGCGCCATCCAGGTATGTCGAGGCGTGGGGCCAGGGGTGCAGCCCGCGAATGCGGTTGTGGAGCGTGCGCGCCGTCTGCGTCCAGTCCAGCACGCCCTTCGGCCTTGGTCAGCTTGCGCGCGTAGGTGGCCAGCGCCTCGTCCTGCGCCGTCTCGGTGGCGGTGCCGTCGGCCAGCGCATCCACGACCTCGATCAGCAGCCGGGCGCCGGTGCGCGACAAGTCGGTCTCGATTGCGTCGCTGGTCTCGTCGGGACCGATGGCGCGCGTGGCGGTGGCGAAGACCGCGCCGGCATCCAGTCTCGGTCCGACGCGCATGATCGACACGCCGGTGACGGTCTCGCCGGCGATCACCGCGCGGTGCACCGGCGCAGCCCCGCGGTACTTCGGCAAGAGCGACGGGTGGACGTTGATGAGCCCCAGGCGGGGAAGCGCCAGCAGCGGATCGGGGACCAGCTGCCCGTAGGCGACCACGACGCCGAGGTCCGGCGCCCAGGCGCGAAGGGTCGCCTCGACGGCCGGATCCTTCAGGGTCGCGGGCTGCAGCAGGGGGAGATGCCGGCTGGCTGCGAGCGTCTTCACCGGCCCGTCGGTCACGTGCTGGCCGCGGCCCCGGGGCCGGTCGGGCTGCGTCACCACGCCGCAGACGGCATGGCGGGAGCCGAGCAGCGCCTCGAGCGACGGCACGGCGAACTGCGGCGTGCCGAAGAACGCCACCCGCACGGCCGCTACCATTTGCCGGCGCGCGCCAGCTTCTTGATCTTGCGGAGGATCAGATCCTTCTGCAGGCCGCGGAGGTGGTCCACGAACAGCCGGCCGTCGAGGTGGTCCATCTCGTGCTGGAAGCACCGCGCCAGCAGGCCGATGCCCTCCACGGTGTGCTGGACGCCTTCGCGGTCCAGCCCGCTGACCACGACACGGCTGGGCCTGGCCACGGTGGCGTTGAAGCCGGGGACGCTCAGGCAGCCTTCGTCTTCGAGCTGCATGCCGTCCCTGGCGACGAACGCCGGGTTCACGAACACGTGCAGCCCAGACGGGTCGCGGCCCAAGCTGACGTCGGCGACGAAGACCCGCACGGGCACGCCCACCTGGGTGGCGGCCAGCCCGACGCCCGGTGCGGCGTACATCGTCTGCACCATGTCGTCGATCAACTGCTGGATGTCGGGCGTCAACGCGTCCACGGGCAGCGCCGGTTGATGGAGCACGTCGGCGCCGTGCCGCAGGATCGGTCGGATCATCGGTCTGCGAGGCTCCGGGCCTTCAGCTCCGCTGTGCAGGCCGACAGGGCTCTTCCCGGCCAGCCGGGCCGCGACGTGGGCAGCCGTCGCCGCGTAGTGGCCCTCGATCTCGGGGATCGAATCGCCGCCGAACTTCTCCAGGAACGCGTCCGCGAGCACGAACGCCACCATCGCTTCGCCGACGACGGCCGCTGCCGGCACCGCGCACACGTCGCTGCGCTCGATCGCCGCCGGGGCGTCCAGCATCGTGGTCATGTCCACCGAGCGCAGCGGGTTCATCAGCGTGGCGATCGGCTTCATGAACCCGGTGACGCGGACGTCCTGCCCGTTGGTGACGCCGCCTTCGAGGCCGCCGGCGTTGTTGGTCGGACGCAGCGGCGGCGCCGGCGCCGCGGGCGGCGGCAGGATCTCGTCGTGCACGCGCGAGCCCGGCCGCAGCGCCACTTCCGGGCCGATGCCGATGCCGGCGGCCTTGATCGCATGGATGCAGAGGATCGCCTGACCCAGCCGGCCGTCCAGCTTGCGATCCCACTGCACGTAGGAGCCGAGGCCCGGCGGCACGCCGTTGGCAATCACCTCGAAGGCGCCGCCCAGGGTGTCGCCGGCTTCCTTGGCCGCGTCGATGGCGGCGATCATCCGCCCCTGCAGGGCCTGCGTCCACGCAGTGAAGCGGGGCGTCATCGGGCAGCGCCCTGCGCCTCGGCGAACGACACCACGCGGTCGGCCGGCAGCACCACGTCGCCGATGGCCGAGACGTGGCTGGCGATGTGGATCGAGAATCGCGCCAGCAGTTGACGCGCCAGCGACCCCGCCGCCACGCGGGCGGCCGTCTCCCGCGCGCTGGCGCGCTCCAGCACGTCGCGGATGTCGTCGTGGCCGTACTTGATGGCGCCGGCCAGGTCGGCGTGGCCGGGTCGCGGCCGCGTCACGGGTGCCCGGTTCGCGCCGGTCGCGCTCTCGGGCATCGCCGGCTCGACGTGCATCGTCTGCTGCCAGTTGACCCAATCGCGGTTCCGGATCAGCAGCGCGATCGGCGCGCCGGTCGTGTGGCCGCGCCGCACGCCGGACAGGATCTCCGCACGGTCGCTCTCGATCTGCATCCGGCGGCCGCGGCCATACCCGCCCTGGCGGCGCTTCAGCTGAGCGTTGAGCGCGTCGATGTCGAGCGCGAGGCCCGCCGGCAAGCCGTCCACGGTGACGACGAGCGCCTGGCCGTGCGACTCACCAGCGGTGAGAAATCTGAGCATCTCCGCTCGATTCTATACGAAGAAACTGCCCGATCCCGTGGCCGCAGCGGTGGTTGGCGGTCGCGTCGCGCGGCGTCACGGCGCTTGCACCGATGCGGCGACGTGCTCAATCGCCAGCCGATCGCGCCGGGCACGCTCGACGTCGCCGCACATGCCGCGCGCGCCGATGCGCTTGCCGCTCGAGGACGTCACGCGGCGGCCGAACGCGTGCTGCGCGAGCTGGCCGGCGCGCTCGCGCGTCGCCGCGCGTCGCGGGATGCGGCGGCGGTTCTCGTCCGGCTCGGGCGGCTGCTGTCGGAGCGCGGCCGCGCGCCGGCGGCGGTGCGGGCGTTCGAGGCCGCGAGCGCCTTGGCAGACGATGCGAGCGACGATGCCCAGGCCGCCGAGGCGCGCGTCTGGCTGGCCACCGCGAAGGCCGACATGCGGCAGCTGGCGGAAGCCGAGGCGCTCTGTCGCGCGGCGAGCCGCGCGTTTGCCGCCGGGGACGCACGCGCGCCACTGGGCGGCGGCGGTGCTGGCGCGTGTGTCGCTGTGGCAGGGACGACACGACGAGGCACGGGCGCTCGTGGACGCCGTGCCGACCCAGCGGGTGATCGACGAGCGATCGGCCTATATCGAGGCCACGGCCGTGCGGGTGCTTCTGGCGGCCGCGGACGTGTTTGCAGCCGGCCGACGGCTGCGCGAGGGCCCCACCGAGGCCGTCGACGCCGCTCGGCCCGCTGGCGCAGGCGATCACGGCCGGCGCGCGGCTGCGCTTCCACTGCGCGGTCGGCGACCTGACAGGCGCCGAGCGGGAGTACGGCGTCGTCCGGGGGCTGGCCAGGGTCGCGCGGGCGCCCTTGCGCGAGGTGCGCGCCGGCTTGCTGTGGGCGGACGGGCTGCGGCGCGCGGGCCTGCTGGCGCGGGCCGATCGCGAACTGGCCCGGATGCGCCGGCTGGGTCGCGCGGCGCCGCCGCTGCTGCGCCATCAACTGGACGAGGCTCCGCGGACGCCAGCCATCGCGCCGGCCGTCACCCTCGAGCCGGCGCGCGTGGTGCGCCTGGCGGCCCTGGTCGACACCTGCCGCAACGCGGCCGGGGACGACGCGTTGACGGCGGCGGTGGGGCAGGCGCTCGGCGCGCTCGCGGCCCGGCGCATCGACGTGTTGGCGGCGGATCGCACGGTCACTGGCGACGGCGGGTGAGGGCGCCGCGCCGGCGGCATCGCCGCTCGCCTTCGAGGCTGGCGCCGCCGTCGGTCCGCTGGACGTCCCGGGCGGGCAGGAAGTGGCGGTGCCGATCCGGTGGGACGACGGCGTGGTGGCCGTGCTGGTTGCGCGGTGGGACCGGGCGCCGGCCGAGGGTGCGGCGTGGTTGACGGCAGCGGCCGCCATCCTGGCCTCTCACGTGCACGCCCGCCTGTGCCGGCGACTGGACGACGCGCGATGCGCGACGCTGGCGCCGGGACTCTTGGGGCGCAGCGCCGCCATGGCCGCGCGTGCGCCATGCGGTGGCCCGGGCCGGCCCGGCGCCGTTCGCCGTCCTGATCCACGGCGAGAGCGGAGTGGGCAAGGAGCTGGTGGCGCGCGCCGTCCACGCCATGAGCCTCCGCCACACGCAGCGGATGTGCGACGTGAACTGCGCGGCGCTGCCCGACGACCTGCTCGAGTCCGAGCTCTTCGGCTACGTCCGCGGCGCGTTCACCGGCGCCGTCGGCGACCGCGCCGGCCTGTTCGAGGACGCGCACGGCGGGACGCTGTTCCTGGACGAAGTGGTGGACTTGTCGGCGCGGGCGCAGGCGAAGCTGCTGCGCGTGTTGCAGCAACAGGAGGTGCGGCGGCTCGGGGAGTCGCGGATGCGCCGGATCGACGTGCGCATCGTCAGCGCCGCCAACCGGGATCCGCGCGAGGCGGTGACCGCAGGCACGTTCCGGCCCGATCTGGTCTACCGTCTCGACGTCATCCGGATCTCGGTGCCGCCCCTTCGTGAGCGGCGCGAGGACGTCGCCGACCTGGCCCGTCACTTCTGGCGCGCGCGCCGCCGATCGGGTCGGCTCTCGCGCCGTCCTCGGGCGCGACGCCGTGGAGGCGTTGACCGGATACGACTGGCCGGGCAACGTCCGCGAGCTGCAGAACGTGATGGCCGCGATGGCGGTCTCCGCCCCCCGCGACGGCCGCATCGGCACGCGCCACCTGCCGGCGCCGCTCGTTGCCGCCGCGCCGCGCGAGGCGCCTCCGCCTCGCCTCGATGACGTGCGCCGCGAGTGCGAACGGCGGGCCGTGATGGCGGCGCTGGCCCGCACGGCCGGTCATCGCGGGCGCGCGGCCCGCGAGCTGGGGCTCTCGCGCCAAGGCTTGCTGAAGCTGATGGCGCGCCTCGGCGTGCCCGTCCGCCATCGCGGTGAAGGGTAGAATTCAGGAAGTGGGCTCGTTCCTCACCCGGCGCCTCGCCCTCAGCGTGCCCGTGCTGCTGGGCGTTGCGACGCTGGTGTTCTCCCTCATCCACATGATCCCGGGAGACCCGGCGCAGGCCATGCTGGGGGAAACCGCGTCGGAGGCCGACGTGGCGGCGCTGCGAAGCAAGCTGGGGCTCGACCGGCCGCTGCTCGAACAGTACGCGGCATTCCTCGGCGGGCTGGCGCGCGGCGACCTGGGCACGTCGCTGCGAACCGGCGAGCCGGTGGCCCAGCAGATCTGGCAGCGCGCGCCCGCGACCGTGGAACTGGCGGCCGCCGCGATGGTGTTTGCGATCGGGGTGGCGATTCCGCTGGGTGTGCTGGCCGCCGTGCGGCGCGGCACGGCGGTGGACTTCGCGTCGATGGGGCTGGCGCTGACCGGCATCTCGGTACCGAACTTCTGGCTCGGCCCCTTGCTGGCGATCGTCTTTTCGGTGTGGCTGGAGTGGCTCCCCGTGTCGGGGCGGGGAACATGGGGCCACCTCGTGCTGCCGGCGGTGTCACTCGGGGCGGGGCTGGCGGCCATCCTGGCGCGCATGACGCGCGCAACGCTGCTCGAGGAGCTGCGCGAGCCCTACGTGCAGGCCGCGCGGGCCCGTGGGGCATCGGCCTCGCGGGCGGTGCTTCGCCACGCGCTGCGCAGCGGCCTCATCCCGATCGTCACCCTGATCGGCCTGCAGTTTGGCACCGTGCTGACCGGCGCCGTCATCACTGAAACCGTGTTCGCGTGGCCGGGCATCGGGCGCCTGCTGATCCAGTCGATTGGCTTTCGCGATTACCCGGTGGTGCAGGGCTGCATCCTGCTGATCGCCGTCACCTACATGGCCGTCAACCTGATCACCGACCTGGCCTACGGGTCGCTGGACCCGAGGATTCGCTACCAATGACGTGGGTCGGTGCAGTGCTCGTGGTCGGCGCGGCGCTGGCGGCGGTGCTCGGTCCGTACCTGATGCCGTTCGATCCCGCGGCGCAGGAGCTGGCCCTGCGCCTGACCGGACCGTCGGCGACGCACTGGTTCGGGCTCGACGAGCTGGGCCGCGACATCCTGGCGCGGGTGCTGCTCGGAGCGCGGGTGTCGTGGATCGTCGGACTGATCGTGGTGGGCGTGTCGTCCGTCATCGGCGCCACGATGGGCTCGATCGCCGGCTACTTCGGCGGCCGCGTCGACGACGTCATCTCGCGAGTGATGGACGTGCTGATGGCGTTTCCGGGCCTGCTGCTGGCGATCGCGCTGGTGGCGGCGCTGGGTCCCAGCCTGACCAACGTCGTCGTGGCCCTGACCTTGATCGGGTGGGTCAGCTACGCGCGCCTGGTTCGCGGCCAGGTGCTGCGGGCGCGCGAGTTCGAGTACGTGCAGGCCGCGCGCGCGCTCGGCGCGACCACGCCGCGCTTGCTGGTGCGGCACATCGTGCCGACGGCGCTGCCGGCGCTCTCGGTGCAGGCCACGCTCGGGATGGGGGGCGCCATCCTGGCCGAGGCGTCGTTGAGCTTCCTGGGTCTCGGCGTGCAGCCGCCCGACGCCCAGCTGGGGGACGATGCTCGCCTACGGCCGCGTGCACGTGCTCGACGCGCCGCACCTGACCATCTTTCCGGGCATCGCGATCGCGGCGCTGGTGCTGGGGTTCAATTTCCTCGGCGACGGATTGCGGGATGCTCTCGACCCGTCCAGCAGGTCGCCGACAGGCTCGGCGACCTGAAGGCAGAAGGTCAGAAGGCAGAAGGCTGAGGCCTGGAGCCTGGAGCCTGGAGCCTGGAGCCTAGAACGACAGCGCCGCCTGCTTTCGGCGTGCGCGCTTCCGCAGCGGCCCGATGGCCGCGCCGCGCAGCCGCTTCCCCCAGCAGCGCGAAGGCGTCCGGCGCCACGGGGTACTGCAGCGTCGCGCGCTCCAGCACGCGCTCGGCCTCGGTCAGGGACCCGTCCAGGAGCAGCGCCCGCCCGTAGAGCGCCAGCGCCTCGCTGGATGCGCCGGGCCGGGCGGCAATCGGCTTCAGCAGGGCCAGCGCGCGGCCCAGCGCTGCGGTGTCGCGCGACCCGTCCGCCATGTCGATCCACAGGCGTCCGAGCGCGTTCTGCACGACGTCGGAGCCGGGGTGCTGGTCCGCGGCGCGCGTCAACGCGGCCACGGCCTGATCGTCGCGGCCCTTCGCCGCGTAGGCGCGGGCCACGTTCATCAGCCCCGCCGGGCCCGCCGTGTCCAGGGCCGCCGCCGACTCGCGCAGCGCCAGCTCCTCCCGGTCTCGGCCCGCCGCCGCGTGCAGATCGGCCAGGCTGAGACGCGCGCGCACCTCGGCCGGCTGCAGCGTGACGGCTTGCTCCAGCGCCGCGCGGGCGGCATCGACGTTGCCGGCTGCCGCCAGGACGACGCCTCTCAAGTAATGCGCGTCGGCGCTCGAGCCGTCGAGTTGCAGCGACGCGTCGAGCGCGACGAGGGCCTGGGCTGCGTCGCCCTGCCGGTGCCGCGCCAGGGCGAGCTTGTAGAGCACCCGCGGGGCGCGGTCCTCGATCGCCAGGGAGGCGCCGTAGTAGTTCGCGGCCTCGTCCAGCCGGCCGGTGGCCAGCGCCACGTCTCCCAGCCGCTCGAGCGGCTGCGGCGCTGTGGGGTCCAGCGTCGTGGCCTGGCGCAGGTCGCGCTCGGCCGCCGCCCAGTCCTGCACGGTGCAGATATGTGTCGCCGCGCTTCAGGTAGGGCAGCATCGATCGCGGCTTCAGGGCCACCGCGCCGCTGAACGCCTCCACCGCGACGGAGGTCTCCTGTGCCGCCAGTGCCCGGTCCCCTTGCGCCAGCAACCGGCGGAAACTCCGCTCCGCCCGGACATCGGTCCAGCCCAGGGCCACGGCCGTAATCAGCGCCGCGCCGCCGCAGGCCGCCACCACCCCTCGTCTCATCCCGGGATGGTACGCCGGTTTCGACCTCGTGTCAAGCCGACCTGACTAAGCGTCAGGTTCCGCCCCGGAGGCCAAAGAACTGCTCTCGAGCGGCAGCGGCCTCGTCGGGTCTGAGCGGAGCCTCGGCGAGGTGTAACATCTGATGGAGCGTGTTTTCCGCGAGGATTTGGTGAAGAACGCCGGCGCCATCGATTGGGCGGGAGGAGACAGCGCCGAAGCGGCCCTGGTGCGCCGGTGTGTCGCCGCCGACCAGGCTGCCTGCGCCGAGCTGGTCGCCACCCACGAGCGGATGGTCTACGCCCTGGCCTACCACCTGCTGGGCGACCGGGACGAGGCCCTGGAGGTGTCGCAGGAGGTGTTCCTCCGCGTCTTCCGGACGCTGTCGGCCTTCCGCGGCCAGTCCGCGCTCAAGACCTGGATCTTCCGCATCGTCGTCAACCAGGCCCGCAACCGCCAGCGCTGGTGGAACCGCCGCCACCGTACCCAGCAGGTTTCGCTCGACCTGCACGTCGAACAGTGCGGCGAGCTCGAGTCTCAGGGCGAGATGCTGCCCGACCGGCTGCTGGCCAGCAAGGAAGTGGCGGCCCGCATCGACCAGGCGCTTGGATCGGCTGCCGTTCGATCAGCGGACCGTCGTGGTGCTGCGCGAGGTGGAAGGGCTGCGCTACGAAGAGATTGCGTTCTCGCTCGGCGTGGCGGTCGGCACGGTGAAGTCGCGGCTCACACGCGCGCGGCAGACCCTGCGCGAAGAGCTGCTGGGGTTGCGCGCATGACGCCGTACGTGGACTGCGTGTTCGCCCAGAAGCACCTCGAAGCGTTCGTGGACCGCGAGCTGCCGGTCAACGACGAGATATTGGTCGAGTCGCACCTCCGCTGGTGCACGACCTGCACCGCCCGGGTCGAGGACCTGCAGACCATCGCTCTGGTGGTGCGCAGCCGCACGCGGCGCGAGCCGCGGCCGTTGCCGAATGACCGCGATCTGACCGCCATGCGCAGCGAGCTGCTGCGCGTCGCCGGCGCCGAACGCGACCGGTCGCTCGACGCGCGTCTCTGCGAGCTGGGGCGGCGCTGCGCCGACCTGCGGTTCGTCTGGCCCGCTCTCGGGGCGTCGGCCGCCGTGGTGCTGTGCGTGGGGCTGGCGGAAACAGTGTGGCGCGCGACCGCCGAGCAGCAGCCGGCGTCGTTGGCGGCGATGATCGAGTCGTTGGCCGACCCAGGCTCCGACCGCAACCCGCTGCGGCTCGACGGGGCGATGCTGGTGCCGCGCGTGCTGCACAACCAGGGCGCTGTGGCGCACGCCGTGCTGGACTCGGACGGCAGCGAGAACGACGACGAAGTGTACGCCGTCGCGGCGGTGGTGACCCGCGAAGGCAAGGTGGGCACCTACGAGCTGCTGCAGGCGAGCACCGCCGCGGCCGGCCAGCGCGGCCATGGGCGGCCCGAAGAAGCGGGCGTGGCCGATCTGCTGGACGCGGTGCGTCAGTCGCGCTTCGCGCCGGCGCAAGGCCCGGGCGGGCGCACGGTGGCCGTGAACGTCGTGTGGCTGTTTGCCAAGACGACGGTCAAGGCCTCGGCGATGACCATCGATCTCGGCCGACCGTTGTCGGCGCCGGTTCGAACGCGCCGGGCCGTAGAGGTGCCCAGCCCGGCGCCGCCGCTGGCCGAGCCGGGCGAACGCCGGTCGGGTGCCGCCGAAGCGTCAGCGACGGCCTGATCCGGTCGCCGGCTGCACGTCGCCCCGGGCGCTGGCGATGTTGTTCAGCGCGTCGGCGGCTCGCAGCACCACACCGCGGCTGCTGATATCTTCCGTCACGCTCAACTCGAACTGCTCGGCGCGCGAGTCCGCGATGCCGTCCTTCGGATAGACCGGCAACCATCGGTCGCCGTCGAGCGAGTAGTCGACTCGCTGCACGGCGGAGTGATCGTCCCGCACCTCGAATGCGATGATTGTCCGCGTGCCTTCCCGGCGCACAGCGGTCACCGTGATCGCCGGCGGCAGGTTGTCGATGTCGAAGGCGGCGCTCTCCATGTCGCCCGACAACGCCGTGGCCGGCGAGTTGGACGACGAGTCCGAGGCGACGACGCGCACGACGTAGCGTCCATTGGGCACCGACGTCGTGTCCCACACCAGAATCGAGTCGATCAGCCCCTTCTTCAGCGACTTCCACGACGTGTCGCCCTCCCGGCGGTACTGCACCTCGTAGGTCAGCTCGTCGCGGTTTTCGTCCTCGGCCCGCCACATGAAGGTCAGGAGCCCGCGCTCGTAGCCGCGCCGGCCCAGCGCCGGGGTGCCGCCGGCGGAGCCGGCCTGCTGCTGCGCCGCCACCCGGCGGTCCGGCGTGTCGCCGTCGAAGCCGGCAATCTCGGGCTCGCCGCTCGGAAACGGCCGCTGGAACACGGTGCCAGGCGCCTGGATGTTGACCGAGGTCACGCGCGGCCGCGTGTTGCGCGGCAGATAGGCCGCCGTCACCGACGTCAGCAGCGGGCTGTCCGCGGGGCTCGGCGTCAGGATGGCGCGCCACTGCAGAAACCGCGCGCGCGGGCTGGCGATCGGGCTGCCCTCGGCGGCGCCGTAAGCCGCGCTCCAGTCGCTCCAGGTCTCATCGGGCGTGCGGGTGTTGCCCGACCGCGTGGACAGCTCGACCTTGGTCCCCGCGGGCGTCAGCGCCTGCCACTTCAGCGCGCCCCAGGTCGCGAAGGTCTGTGCGTCGCGGACCTCGGACAGGTAGGTGCCGCGTTCCGATCGGCCGCGCGAAAGGCGCTGCAGCTTGCCGGGGTTCGACGTCGCGAAGACCAGTTGTCCGGCGCGGTCGCGCCCCAGGGCGGTCACCTGCTGGGCGTTCGCGCGGGCGATGAGCGTCGGCCGGTAGGGATCGCCGGCCAGCCGGAAGATCTTTCCTTTGCCGCCGGTTGCCACGACCAGGCTGCCGTCGGGCTCGAAGGCGAGATCGTAGGGCGTGTCTTCGCGCACCTCCCACACCAGATCGGATCCGCCGTCGGGCGCGATCCGGAAGATGGCGCCCGAGACCGCGCCCTGCGAGCCGCGCCCGGTGGGCGCCGACGTGGAGCTGACCGACACCGGCGCGTCCCCGACGGCGACAGCCGTGATCTCGGTGGACACGGTCGCGACCGGCGTCGGCGACGACTCCGTCGATCGCGCTGGTTCCGGCGACGGGCCGCCGCCCCCGCCGCTGCGTCCGGTGACGGCGATGGCGAAGGTGTTGCCGCCGCCATCGACGCGCAGCGCACGAATCTCGGCGTAGGACGAATCGAGCACGACGAATGGCTTGCCGGCGCCGTCGAGCTGGAACACGCGGCCCGGCGTGCCGGTGCCGACCAGCAGACGGGCTTGTCGCGTCGAAGGCGAGCGACAGGGCGTGGGTGGCCTTGGTGTCGTAGAAGACGGTGCCCTGGCCGTTCGGTGTGATCTTGTAGACGAGACCCTTGTCGCCGGTGGCGGCGAAGACGTTGCCCGCACGGTCCACCGCCAGGCCCCAGATGTACGGGTCGGGCGGGTCGAAGAAGACCGACGAGCGGCCCGTCGCGTCCACGCGATACACCTTGCCGTTGGGCGACGTGCCGACGAACAGTCCGCCGTTGGGCGCCGCCGCCAGGGCATGAACCTCCAGCTCGTCGGCGTCGAAGAACACGCGGCCGCGTCCGGTCGCGTCCACCAACAGCACCTGGCCGTCGTTGCCGGTACCCACGAAGGTGCCGCCGTCGGGTCCCGCCGCCAGCGCCCAGAGAAACGGCGCGTTGGAGTCGTAGACCGTGGTCGCCACCGGGCCGAGCGTCAGGCGGCCGTAGGAGTCGATCGACAGCCCTTCGACTTCGCCGCGCAGGAAGTCGGCCTCGGTCGCGACCTGCCAGAAGGTGGGAACGGCCGCCTGTAGACCGGCGGCGGCCGCGGCGGCGAAGAACGAACACCAGGAGCCGCGAGAACAGCATGCGCATAGATGAAGTCAGATCAGTCCTCGATCGGCAGTGTCAGCGTTCGCGAGCCGCTCACCGCCTGATCGGTCGGGATTTCCCAATCGCCGGACACGGCGCTCTGGATTGGCCGGAAGCTGCCGCCGTTGCGATCCGCCTCGAGCACCGCCAGCACCGAAGGCGGCAGCGAGGGCAGCGGCTCGCCGCGCACCACCGCGCCGGTCTCCCGCGTCAGCAGCCGGACGTACAGACGGTTGTTCTTGCGGGCGCTGTTGAGCACGCTCAGCATCTGCGCCACGCCGCGCGCCTGTGTCGGCTGCACCTGCAGCTCGCGGGCCTCGTACTGGCCCAGCCGTGCGCCGTCGGCCACGAGCACCGTCACGTTGCCGCGGGCATTGGCCGGGATGCGAATGGCGGCCGTGCGCGTGACTTCCTCGCCGCGATAGGTGCGCAGCAGCACCTTGATGTCCACCGTGTCTCCGGGGCGCACCCGGGCGCCGTCGAGCCACACCCGCTCGAGGGTCGCGCTGCGTGCCTGTTCGCTGGCTTCGATGTCGAGGGTCAGGCCCTCGATTTCCACATCCTCGAAGGCGTTGCGCAGCAGGAAGTTGATCGGGGCCACCACCGACGCCGCCGCCCCGACCGACGGCTGGTCGCCGCTGTAGAGATCCTCGAACGACAGGCCCGAGTGGTTCTTGACCGTGGCGGCGCCCTTCAGCGAGTAGCTGGCGACGCCGTTCTGGCGCTCATAGGAGGTCAACGTATTCAGGATCGACACATAGGCCAGGAGCGGCGTGAACAGCTGGTCGCGGACCATCGCCATCCGGAACGTCTTGCGCGTGCCGCGCTCGGAGGTCAGGTTCAGCGTGATCGGAATCATCGACGGGCCGGCGCCGAGGGTTCCGGCGATGGTCGTCGCGCGGTCCTGCTGCACGGTGCCGATGACATCGCCGGTGCTGGCGATCTTCGAGGAGCTCATCATGCTCGGAAGCATGGTGATCACGTGCGCGCGCGTCATCGGGAACGCCGTCGGCCCCAGGCTGTAGAAGGGGTGGCCGAACGCGTACACCTGGTCGCCGACGACGTCGGTCACGGTGCCGGTGGCGCCCAGCTCCAGGTCGCCGCTCATCAACGCGACGCCGATCGGGTCGCCGGGGCGTAGCGGCGCGGGCGACGGCGATGCTCCGGAGCCCTGTCCGCCGCCGGCCAGCACCGGCAGGAACCCACGATCGCGGAACGCCGACATCACCGGATCGGCGACGCCGGGATCGAAGCCCGCCAAGGTCACCGGCGTCGCAATCGGGCGGAGCAGGGCGCCGATGCCGGGCGCCACCGAGGCGCCGGTCAGCACCTGCACGTCCGACGGGCTGTCGGCGAACGGCCGCACCCACGAGAACGCCTCGCGCAGCGAGGTCCGCAGGCCTTCCGGCGTCAGCGGCGTCGGCAGATCGACGCGCGCGGCCTGCCGGCGCGGTCCGGGCAGGGTCGCGGCCTCCACCATTTCGTCGATCGGCGTGATGCCCGCGATCGGCTCCTTCGAGAACTGTCCCAGGGAGTACGACACGGCGCCGATCAGCCGGCCGTCGATGTAGACGGGGCTGCCGCTCATGCCGGCGATCACGCCGGTCTCGGCCAGCGGTCCGCCCTCCAGCCGCGCGAGGATCAGGTTGCGGCTCGGGCCGATGACATTGCGGAGCACTCCCAGGATGTGCACCTTGAACTCGTCGAGGCGATCGCCTTCGAACACGGTGCGGCCGACGCCCACCATCCCGGTGCGGATTTCGTCCACCGGCATGGTCCGGTTCTGGGCGACGAGAGTGGAGGCCAGGCCGGCCAGGAGGAGGGAGGTCAGAACACGTCTCACTCGGAGCACCTCGATATTGAAGATACGGGTAAAGCGTTGAAATCGCAAGGGACAATGCCCTATTTGCGGCGCTTTTCGCGGCCTCTCGGGTTGACACTGCGCATGGCCGTGCAGTACGCTCGACCCGTTTCGTGACGCCCATGCGCCAGCCGTTTACCCTCGCGCGCCCAGCCTTCGCCAGCTATTGGTGGTGGTACGCGTGTGCTGCTGAGGGGGCGGTCGCCAGCGTCTGACATCTAGCCAGACCAGCGCACCAAGGTTCGAGCGCCTCTTCAGCCCAGGGTTGAAGAGGCGCTTTTTGTTTGTGGGAACGCGACGACGTGATGACGGACCGAGGGAGGGAATGGGATCGCTGCTGTGTGAGACCGTGACCGCCGCGTCGATGCGCGACCTGTGTGCCGCGCGCGATCGGGCCACCCGCGGGGACATGGTCGAACTGCGTCTCGACGGCGTCGCCGATCTCGATGTGGCCGGCGCGCTGGCGGGCCGCCGGAAACCCGTCGTCGCCACCTGCCGCGCGCCATGGGAAGGCGGGCAGTTCGACGGCTCGGAGGAAGAGCGGCGCCGCATCCTGGCGAGCGCCTTCGCGCACGGCGCCGAGTTCGTGGACGTCGAATGGCAGGCAGGCTTCGAGGACCTGGTAGCCGCGAACCACGCGCGCGCGGTCGTCTCGTGGCACTGCTTCGACTCGGCGCCGGCCGACCTGGACGACCGCGTCCGCGCCATGCGAGCGACCGGAGCCGCGACCATCAAGGTGGCGGTCCGCACCCCACGGCTCAGCGACACAATCCCGCTGGCAGCGATCGGCCGCCAGGGCGGCGCGGTGGTGATCGGGATGGGCGATGCCGGCGTGCCGTCGCGCCTGCTGGCGACCCAGTTCGGCGCCCGCTGGACCTACGCTGGCAACGGCGTGGCGCCGGGGCAGATACCGGCGGCGCAGATGCTCGACCGGTTCAGATTCCGGGAGATCGGCCCGAGCACGCGCCTCTACGGCGTCGTCAGCCAGTCGGCACTGCATTCGCTGTCGCCGGCGATGCACAACCGCGCCTTCGCCGACGCCGGCATCGACGCCGTGTACGTGCCGCTCTCCACCGACTCCTTCGCTGACTTCCTGGCGTTCGCCGAGGCCATGCGGGTGGCCGGTGCCAGCGTCACGATCCCGTTCAAGCTGGACGCGCTGCGAGCCGCCACCCGGTGCGAAGGAGTGGCGACTGAAGTGGGGCGGCGAACACGTTGCGGCAGGGCTCCGCCGGATGGGAGGCGACCAACACTGACGTCGCCGGCTTCCTGGCGCCGCTCGACGCCGCTCTGGCTGGCTCCCTCGACGGGCAGCGCGCGTCGGTGCTCGGCGCCGGCGGCTCGGCGCGCGCGGTCGTGGCCGGCCTGCGCAAGCAGGGGCTGCGCGTGACGGTGCACGCCCGTCGGGCGGTCCAGGCGCGCGAACTGGCCGCGTCGCTGGGATGCGGGGTGGGGCCGTGGCCGCCAGCCGCGGGGTCGTGGGATGTGCTGGTGAACACGACGCCGCTCGGTGGCGCGAACCGGCGGGACCACTCGCCGCTGCCAGGCGGGCCGTTCGGGGGTCGGCTGGTCTACGACCTCACCTATGGCGCCGGCGACTCCGCGCTCCTGGCCGAGGCCCGCCAGCGCCGGCTGCCAGGTGCTGGACGGGCTGCCGATGCTGGTGGCGCAAGCCGAGCGCCAGTTCGAGTGGTGGACGGGCCGCCGGCCGCGCGCCGGGCTGATGGAGAGCGCCGCGCGCGAGGCGCTGGCACAAGCGACGGAATAGTTGGTGCGCAGATGCAGATCACGAGCTTCGAACACTTCACGGAACTAGCGCAGCGCGGCACGTTCGTGCCGGTCTACAAGGAGATCGTCGCGGACCTGCTGACGCCGGTGTCGGCCTTCCTGAAGGTCGCCGAGCACTCCGACTACGCCTTCCTGCTGGAGTCGGTGGAAGGCGGCGAGCAGGTGGGACGGTACTCGTTCCTCGGCAAGGATCCCTTCCTGATCGTCCGCGCCCGAGACGGCAAGGTGCTCGTCGAACGCGCCGGCACCTCGACCGAATCGGACAAGGCGTTCGTGCCGACGATTCGCGAGCTGATGGCGGGCTACCACTCGCCGTTCGTGCCCGGGCTGCCACGCTTCACCGGCGGCGCCGTCGGCTACCTGGGCTACGACGCGGCCGCCTGGTTCGAGCCGGTCACGCTGCAGCCGGCCACCGAGGTGCAGGACGAAGCCGCCTTCATGCTGTTCGACACGGTGCTGGCCTTCGACCACGTGCGGCACCGGATCCTGGTGATCGCCAATGCCCGGATCACGGGGGACGAGGATCTCGAGTCCCTGTATCAGTTCGCGTGCGCGCGGGTGGGGTTCGTGGAGCGCGAGCTGGAGCGTGCGCTGTCCAAGAGCGCGCCACCGGCGTCCCATCCGCTGGACGTGACCTCGAACGTCACCAAGGAGCGGTTCGAGGAAATGGTGCGGACGGCCAAGGAGTACATCGTCGCCGGCGACATCTATCAAGTGGTGCTGTCGCAGCGATTCGAAGCGGCAGTGGACGCCGACCCGTTCACGGTCTACCGGGCGTTGCGCCACGTGAACCCGTCGCCCTACATGTATTTCCTGCGCGTCGGCGACCGGTCGATCGTCGGCTCGTCGCCCGAGATGCTGGTGCGGGCCGAGGGTCGCAAGGTGCAGACGCATCCGATTGCCGGCACGAGGCCACGCGGGCGCACCGACGAGGAGGATCAGCGGCTCGGCGAGGAGCTGAAACGCAACGAGAAGGAGCGCGCCGAGCACGTGATGCTGGTGGACCTGGGCCGCAACGACCTGGGCCGCGTCTCCGAGTACGGCAGCGTGCGCGTGCCCACCTACATGAAGCTGGAACGCTACTCGCACGTCATGCACCTGGTCTCGGTGGTAGACGGCAAGCTGGACGAGTCGCACGACCGGCTGGACGCGCTGGTGGCGTGCTTTCCGGCCGGCACGGTCTCGGGCGCGCCCAAGGTGCGGGCGATGGAGATCATCGCCGAGCTGGAGGGCGGCCGGCGTGGGGTCTACGCCGGCGCGGTCGGCTACCTGGACTTCGCCGGCAACCTGGATTTCTGCATCACCATCCGGACGGTGCTGATCGAGAACGGCCGCGCCTACGTGCAGGCCGGCGCCGGCATCGTCGCCGATTCGAACCCCACGGCCGAGTACCGAGGAAACGCGGGACAAGGCGCGCGCGGTGATCCGCGCGCTGGAACTGGCGCAGCGAGGGCTGTCGTAATGGTGCTCGTCATCGACAACTACGATTCGTTCACCTACAACCTGGTGCAGTACTTCGGCGAGCTGGGCGCCGACATCCGCGTCCGCCGCAACGACCAGGTGACCCTGGGCGAGATTGGCGCGATGGCGCCGGACCACATCGTGATCTCGCCGGGACCCGGCCGGCCCGAAGCCGCGGGCGTCTCGCCCGATGTCATTCGCAGGTTCGGCCCGTCCACGCCGGTGCTGGGCGTGTGCCTCGGCCACCAGGCGATCGGCGTCGTCTACGGCGGCACCGTGACGCGCGCCACGGCGCCGATGCACGGCAAGACGTCGGTGGTCCAGCACGACGGCAAGGGCCTCTTCGCCGGCGTGACGTCGCCGTTCCCGGCCGGGCGCTACCACTCGCTGGTGATCGCCGATCAGGGACTGCCGCCGGAGATCGAAGTCGCGGCGCGGACGCGCGAGGACGGCACCATCATGGCGGTGCGGCACACCTCGTATCCGGTGCACGGCGTGCAGTTCCATCCCGAATCGGTGCTCACCGAGGAAGGCCGGCGCATCCTGCGGAACTTCCTGGATCTGTGATGACGCACGTCCGAGCCCGCCGGCGTGCTGCTGCCTCCGCTCGTGGAGAAGCTGCTCCGCCGGGAGGACCTCACCGAGCAGGAGGCCTCCGGCGCCATGCACACCGTGATGTCGGGCCAGGCCACGCCCGCCGCGCTGGCCGGGCTGCTGGCGGCGCTGGCGATGAAGGGCGAGCAGCCGCACGAGATCGTGGGCTTTGCCCGGACGATGCGCGCGCACGCCGTGAAGCTGTCGGCGCCCGCCGGCCCGGTGTTCGACACCTGCGGCACCGGCGGCGATCGCGCCGGCACGTTCAACATCTCCTCGGCGGCTGCCCTGGTCGTGGCAGCCACCGGCGTGCGCGTCGCCAAGCACGGCAACCGGTCCGTGTCGAGCCGCTGCGGCAGCGCGGACGTGTTCGAGGCGCTGGGCGTGCACGTGGCGGCCGAGCCGGCCGTGGTCGAGCGGACGCTGCACGAGGCCGGCGTGGCGTTCTTCTTCGCGCCGACGTTCCATCCCGTCGATGAAGCACGCGGCGCAGACCCGCCGCGATCTGGGGATCCGCAGCGCCTTCAACCTGCTGGGCCCGCTGACCAACCCGGCGGGTGCGGCGCGTCAGATTATCGGCGTGCCGAAGCCCGAGCTGACCGAGCTCGTGGCCAAGGCGCTGGTGCTGCTGGGGTCGGAGCGGGCGTGGGTCGTGCACGGCGCGGACGGCCTCGACGAGCTGTCCACGACCGGCTACACCAAGGTGTCGGAATGCCGCGACGGCGCGGTGCACACCTTCTACCTGCACCCGGCCGATTTCGGCGTCGCCGAAGGCGGCGGCCGCGGATCTGGCCGGCGGCGACGCGGCGGAGAACGCCGGCATCGTGCGCGGCGTGCTCGATGGCCGGAAGGGACCCGGCCCGCGACGTGGTGGTGTTCAATGCCGGCGCCGCACTGCTCGTCGCCGGACGGTGGCATCGGTTCCCGACGGGCTGCGCGCCGCCGAAGCGGCGATCGACTCCGGCGCGGCGCGGGCGACGCTCGATCGGATGGTGCGTGCTCTCAGGAAGGAGCGCGCGGCATGAGCACTCCGGACCTGCTGGCCGCCATCGTCGCCGCCACGCGGCGCGGCGTGCAGACGCGGCGCGAGCAGCGAACCGGATGCCGCCCTGGCCCGGCGGGCGGAAGCGGCCGCAGCCTCGCGGCGCGCTGTTCGAGGCGCGGCTGCGCGCGCTCCGGCGCGGTGAACATCATCGCCGAGTGCAAGCGGCGGTCGCCGTCGAAGGGCGTGCTGGCCCGCTCCTACGATCCGGTGGCGATCGCGCGGGCCTACGCAGCGCGGCGGCGCGGCGGCGATCTCGGTCCTGACCGAGCCGACCTTCTTCGACGGCGCGCTGGAGCACCTGGCCGCGGTGCGCGGCGCGGTGGACGTGCCGCTGCTGCGCAAGGACTTCGTCGTCGACCCGTATCAGCTGCTCGAGGCGCGCGCCAACGGCGCCGATGCCGTGCTGCTGATCGTGGCCGCCCTCGATCAGGCGACGCTCGAGGATCTCCAGACGCGTGCGTGGGACATGGGCCTGGCCACGCTGGTCGAGGTGCACGACGACGAGGAGCTGTCGCGGGCCGTGGCCAGCGGCGCGCGCGTGATCGGCGTCAACAACCGCAACCTGCGCACGCTGCAGGTGGACGTGACGGCGTCGGACCGGCTGGCGGCGGCGATGCCGACGCACGTGACGGCCGTGAGCGAGAGCGGCTTGAAGAATCGCTCCGAGCTGGAGCGGCTGACGGCGGCGGGCTACGACGCGTTCCTGATCGGCGAGCGCTTCATGACCGATCCTGACCCGGCCGCTGCGCTGCAGGGGCTGATCGCTGGCGTGGGAGCTGGCGCAGCAACGCCGCGCGAAGCGCGGCAAGAAGACACTGCGAACATCACCAGTGATGCGAAGGGCGACTGGTGATGTTCTTGAAGATCTGCGGGATCACGCGGGTGGAGGACGCGGAGCACGCCGTCGAGCACGGCGCGACGGCGCTCGGCTTCGTCTTCTGGCCGGCGAGCCCGCGTTACATCGCGCCGCGAGCGGCCGCCGCCATCGTCGCCCGCGTGCCGTCGAGCGTGGCCACCGTCGGCGTGTTCGTCAACGAGCCGGTGGCGGCGATCCGGCGGGCGGTGGAGCAGTCCGGCATCTCGACCGTACAGCTGCACGGCGACGAGCCCGTCAGCTACGCCTCGGAGCTGACCCAGCCGCTGCTGCGCGCGATGGGCGTGGAAGCCGCCGCTGCCACCGACTGGCCGCTCGAGACGACGATCCTGCTCGACGCTGCGGACAGGGATCGCCGCGGCGGCACCGGCACGCGCGTGGACTGGGCGAAGGCCGAGTCCGTGGCGCGGACGCGCCGCGTGGTGCTGGCCGGAGGGCTGTCGCCCGAGAACGTCGCGGAGGCGGTCGATCGAGGTGCGCCCGTGGGGCGTGGACGTGTCGTCGGGTGTCGAGGCGGCACCAGGCGTGAAGGATCCGGCGCGCGTGACCGCCTTCCTCGAGCGGGCCCGGCTCGCGCTCGAGCGGCGGGGACGGTAGGAGCACATGGAGACACCGATATTCGGACGGCGGGATCCCGACGCCCGCGGCTACTACGGCGCCTACGGCGGCCGGTTCGTGCCCGAGACGCTGGTCGCGCCCATCGAGGAGCTGACCGAAGGCTATCTGGCGGTGCGCGCCGACGCCGCGTTCCGGGCCGAGCTGGACGATCTGCTGGCCCATTTCGTCGGGCGCCCGACGCCCGCTCTACGAGACGCGCCGGCTGGTGCCCGAGGGCGCCGGCGTCACCGGCGTGCGCTTGCTGCTGAAGCGCGAGGACCTGACGCACACCGGCGCCCACAAGATCAACAACGCGCTCGGCCAGGCGCTGCTGGCCAAGCGCATGGGCAAGCGCCGCGTGGTGGCCGAGACGGGCGCGGGGCAGCACGGCGTGGCGACGGCGACGGCGTGCGCGCTGCTGGGCCTCGAGTGCGTCGTCTACATGGGCAGCGAGGACATGCGGCGCCAGGCGCTGAACGTCGTGCGCATGCAGCTGCTCGGGGCGTCGGTGCGCCAGGTGGACGCCGGCAGCAAGACACTGAAGGACGCCATCAACGAGGCGATGCGCGACTGGGTGACCAACGTCAAGGACACCTACTACCTGCTGGGATCGGCGCTGGGCCCGCATCCCTATCCGCTGATGGTGCGCGAGTTCCAGTCGGTGATCGGCCGTGAGGCGCGCCGCCAGATGCTGGCGCAGGTGGGCCGGCTGCCCGACGTGGTGGTGGCGTGCGTCGGCGGCGGCAGCAACGCCATCGGCATCTTCGACGGCTTCCTCGACGACAAGGGCGTGCGGCTGATCGGCGTCGAGGCCGGCGGCGAAAGCATCGTCCCCGGTCGCCACGCCGCGCGGTTCGCCGGCGGCAGCACCGGCGTGCTGCAGGGCACGCGCACGTTCGTGCTGCAGGACGAGGCGGGGAACATCGAGCTGACGCACTCGATCTCGGCCGGCCTCGACTACGCCGCGGTGGGGCCCGAGCACGCCTGGCTGCGCGATCTGGGCCGCTGCGAGTACGGCTACGTGACCGATGCCGAGGCGCTGGCCGGCTTCCAGGCGCTCGCCAAGTACGAGGGCATCCTGCCCGCGCTCGAGTCGGCGCACGCGGTGGCCTATGCGATGACGCTGGTCGCGTCGCTGCCCGCCGACGCGGTGGTGCTGGTGAACCTGTCGGGGCGCGGCGACAAGGACGTGCAGAGCGTGGTCGAGGCCCTCCGATGAGCCGCCTCGAATCCACCTTCGCGCGCCTGCGGCAGGACCGGACCGCCGGGCTCGTCACCTACGTGACCGCCGGCGATCCCGACTTGGCCCGCACGGCCGGCATCCTGCGCGCGCTCGATCGCGCCGGCGCCGACGTCATCGAGGTCGGCGTGCCGTTCTCCGATCCGCTGGCCGACGGCCCGGTGATCCAGCGCGCCACCGAACGCGCGCTCGAGGCGGGCACCACGCTGGCGAAGGTGCTGGACCTGCTGGCCGGGCTCCGCGCCAGCCTGCGGCCTGCGATCGTCATCTTCAGCTATGCCAATCCCATCCTTCGCCTGGGGGCGGAGCGGTTCGCCGATCGGGCCAGGGACGCGGGGGTGGACGGCGTGCTGGTGCTCGATCTGCCAATCGAGGAAGCCGACGACTTCCGCGCGCTGATGGCGTCGCGGGCGATTGATACAATCCTGCTCGTCAGCCCCACCACCACGGACCACCGGCTGCAGCGGGCCGCGGCGCTCGGAAGCGGCTTCCTCTATGCCATCTCCCGCCTGGGCGTGACCGGCATTCGCGACCAGGTGGCGGACGGCGCCGAGGACATGGTGCGCCGCATCCGCGCCGTCAGCGACATGCCCGTGGCGCTCGGCTTCGGAATCTCGAGACCCGAACACGTGCGGGAGGTCGGCCGTTGGGCCGACGCCGCGGTGGTGGGCAGTGCCCTGGTCAACGTGATCGCCGAGGCCGGCACCTCGCCGGAGCTCGAATCTCGCGTGGAGGAGTACGTGCGGTGGCTGAAGGGCTGAGCATCGAGGACCTGCGCAACCGCATCGACCTGATCGACGAGCAGCTGGTGCGGCTGCTCAACGTGCGTGTGGCGTGCGCGGTCGAAGTCGGCCGGCTGAAGCACGAAGCCGGGCTTGCGGTCTATCAACCCGATCGTGAGGCGCAGGTGTTGAACGGCGTGCGGCGGGCCGCCACCGAGCTGGCGGGGCCGTTGACGGCCGAAGCGGTCGTGCGCATCTTCGAGCGCATCATCGACGAGGCGCGCCGCGCCGAACGGCAAAAAGGCAAGGACGGCGAGTCGCCGTCGGCCGGGACCGGCGCGCTGCCGGAGCCCGTTGGGGAGTGAGGACGTCATGGTCGTGGTGATGAAGGAGCGGGCCAGCGAGGCGGAGATCGATGCGGTCATCGCCCGCCTGATCGACCTGGGCATGGACGTGCACCGATCGTCGGGCGCGACGCGGACGGTGCTCGGCGTGGTGGGCGCGCAGAAAGTGGATCCGCAGCTGGTGGCGATCCTCGACGGCGTCCACGAGGTGCTGCGGATCACCGAGCCCTACAAGCGCGCCAGCCGATCGTTCAAGCCCGACGACACGGTGGTGTCGCTGGGCGACGTGCGGGTCGGTGGCGACGAGGTGATCGTGATGGCCGGGCCGTGCTCGGCCGAGACCGACGAGCAGACCATGGCGACGGCCGCGGCGGTGAAGCGCGCCGGCGCCAAGATCCTGCGCGGCGGGGCCTTCAAGCCGCGCAGTTCGCCCTACAGCTTCCAGGGGCTCGGCGAGGAAGGCCTCCAGATGCTGCGCCGCGCCGGCGATGCGCACGATCTGCCGGTGGTCTCCGAGGTGATGGACGTCAGCCAGATCGAGCTGGTCGGCCGCTACGCGGACATGTATCAGGTCGGCGCGCGCAACATGCAGAACTTCACGCTGCTCCGCGAGCTGGGGCACGTCAAGAAGCCGGTGCTGCTCAAGCGCGGCATCTCGGCCACCATCGAGGAGTGGCTGCTGTCGGCCGAGTACATCCTGGCCGGCGGCAACCCCGACGTGATCCTGTGCGAGCGCGGCATCCGCACGTTCGAGACCGCCACCCGCAACACCTTCGACATTTCGGCGATCCCCGTCGTCAAGAAGCTGAGCCACCTGCCGATCGTGGCTGACCCCAGCCACGGCGCCGGACGGCGCGACATGGTGGCGCCGATGGCGCGCGCCGCGGTGGCCGCTGGCGCCGACGGCCTGATCATCGAGGTGCACAACGATCCCGATCACGCGCTGTCGGACGGCGCGCAGTCGATGTTTCCCGGCCAGTTCGATCGCCTGATGGCCGAGCTGCGCATCATCGCGCCGGCGATCGGCCGCAGCATCTGCCTGGAGCCGACGCCGCGCCGCGGCTGGGCCAGATAGGCGCCTGTCAGTGGATCAAGAGCCGCCGTTTCGATCCGTCGCCATCGCCGGCGTGGGCCTGATCGGCGGGTCGATCGCGCTCGGCGTACGCGACCGGTGGCCGTCGGTGCGCGTCTACGGCGTCGACCGGCCGGCGGTGCTGGCGCATGCGACCGGCGGCGGCGCGCTTGGATCAGGGCGTGGCCAGCGTGGAGGACCTGCCGGCGGTCGATCTGATGATCCTGGCCGCACCCGTCCGGCAGAACGCCCGCCTGCTGACCGAGCTGCCCGAGCGCCTGCGCGACGCGACCGTGGTCACCGACGTCGGCGGCACCAAGCGCGACATCCTCAAGGCGGCGCGGGCAGCCGGTGCGCCGAGGCGCTTCGTCGGCGGCCACCCGATCGGCGGCGCCGAGCAGGGCGGGTTCGGGTTCGCCCGGCCCGACCTGTTCAAGGGCCGCCCCTGGATCCTGACCCCGCACGCCGACGACGCCGACGCGGTGGAGCGGCTGTCGCGGTTCGCCGCCGGGCTTGGCGCGCGGCCGATGACGATGGACGCGGACGAGCACGATCGCGTGATGGCGTTCGTGAGCCACCTGCCGCAGCTGGCCACGAGCGCGCTGATGGAGGTGGTGGGTGCCGCGGTGCAGTCCGAGGGGCTGCGCGTGGCCGGCCGCGGGCTGGTGGACTCGACGCGGCTCGCGTCCAGCCCGGCCGCGATGTGGAAGGACGTGTGCGTGACCAACGCCGACGCGATTCGCACTGGCCTGGACCTGCTGATCGACCGGCTGGGCGATTTGCGCGCCGGCCTCGACGGCGGTGAGGTGATGGACGTGGTGTTCGCCGACGCCGCGCGCTGGCGGGCGGACCTGACGAAGTCACGCGAGTAGGCTCCAGGCTCCAGGCTCCAGGCTTCAGAAGTAGAGAGACAAGGAGGCGCTATGAGGATCGGCATCGCGTGGGTCGTTGTGGGCGCCGCCGTGGTCGCCGCTCTGGGCGCGCCGCTGCCGGCGCAGGCGCCGGTGCACCTGAACCCCGTGATCGCCAAGCTGGCGCGCGGCGAGACGGTGTTCGGCCTGATCAACCAGGGCGACCTGTCGCTGGCCAACGCCCGGGAGATCGCGCGAGCCCCGGTGGACTTCGTCTACGCCGACATGGAGCACAGCCCGCTCGACTTCGTCGGGCTGAACCTGTTCCTGCTGGGCATGACCGACAAGGCGGAGATCCTCAAGAAGGGCAACCTCCAGCCCAACGTCGCGCTGATGGCGCGCTTTCCGCCCGAGGCCGACCAGTCGGCGTGGGTGGTGAAGCAGGCGCTGGACATCGGCTTGATGGGCGTGATCTTCAACGGCGTGGACTCGACCGAGCAGGCGGTGGCCGCCGTGCGTTCGATGCGCTACCCGAAGCTCAAGGGCGCGCCGCACCAGGAGCCCGCCGGGCTGCGCGGCTTCGCGCCCGCCAACGCGCTGTGGGCGTGGGGGCTGAGCCAGGCCGAGTACGAGCGCCGCGCCGACGTGTGGCCGCTCAATCCGGAAGGCGATCTGCTGGCGGTGGTGATGATCGAGTCGGCCGAGGGCCTGGCGCGCGTGGATCAGATCGCCGCCGTGCCCGGCGTCGGCGCGCTGTTCGTGGGCGCGGGGTCGGACCTGTCGCGCTCGCTCGGCGTCGCGCAACCCTCACCGGAGCTGGAGGCCGCGTTCGCGAAGATCGTCGCGGCGTGCAAGGCCCACAACGTCGCCTGCGCGATCACGGCCAACTCACCCGCCGACATCCTGCGCCGCGTGAAGGAAGGTTGGCGGATTATCCGCTCGACGGTGCCGGCCATCACACAGGCTCGGGCGGCGTTGGCGGGGCGATAAGGCCCCAATCAGACCTTCGGAGTCTCGAGTTCTGCGCGCTTCCCCGCGACGAGCGCAAGCATGCGGGTCAGCACCGGCAGTGCCGCCCCGACGGTGGTCAGCGTCGCGATGGTCGCATTGAACATCTCGCGCTGCGTGACCAGAAAGTAGAGCGCGGCGCCGATCAGCACGGCGAAGAAAGGTGCATGGAATCTGTCCCAGGAACTCGGGTCGGAGGCGCCTTCGATGGCGTGGATGTCGTGCTGGCACGCTGGAGACAGCACGAAGCGCCGAAACGTCTTGTTCATCAGCCGGAAGCTTGGGTCCTTGGCGATGAGGCCGCGTCTGAGCAGCCGCCTGACCGTGCGACGGCTCTTGTGGTTGACGAACCCCTCCGAGGCGATCTCGGCCAGCACCAGCTGCTCGTCGGCTGTGCACGAACGCCAGAGTCGCCGGTACCAGGCATCAGTCCTTTCAGCAACTTCATCGAGTATTTGGTCGGACGATAATCGCAGTGTCGACTTGGTCGTCGAGCCCGTCGCCGGCGCCCCGGACCTCCCGTCGGCCTCGGAAGGACTTGCCTCGGGCCGGCACCGGATCGACTCGCACACGGCGCTGACGAACGCGTCCCCGGCCTCTTCGTTGCGCAGTGTCTTCCGGGCGGACCAGTCACGCCACAGTAACGGCAGGTCGCGCAAAGTAGCGGCATGCCACGCGCCATGAGCCGGATGCAGCGCCGTCCAGACGCCGCGCCAGAATGGTGCGGTTTCCGCGGTCTTTTCTCCCGCGGCTGCTGGCCGGTTGATGATCACGAACAACGGGCGCACCGACCGCCACCGCTCGATCAGCTGCGTTCCGATCGCCAGTCCTCGCGACTTCACGCGAAGTGCCTGCTCGACAAGGGAGGGACTGGATGACGATTGAACGATCAGGCTGCTGTTCTGATCGGCGGCGAGGCGCTCGATCCAGTCCAGCTTTCGGCGCGTCAGCTTCGGGTCGTCGAGATGCTTGTCGAAATCAGGCAACAGGACCGGGCGCTCCGGGTCTTTGCGATCGAGGTCTATCAGATCGGCCATCAGCTCGTGGTCCCACAGAAGCTCGAGGTTCAGCTCAAAGGCGTCGGCGGCGAGCACCTGCCGCCCCGACGCGTCGCACACGACGAAGAGGTTGTCGCCCCGGTTACGGGTGGGCCCTGCGTTGGACCAGGGCGGCTGCTCCACGCCGCGCAGGCAGACGTGGGTTTCGATGAACCGCACCACTGCCCAGGTGAGTGCCGCCAGCAGCAACCCCGCGAGCACGATCCAGATGCCCGGTTCGACTGACGTGGCGCCCAGAAACTCGAATCACAGCAAATCCAGGAGCAGGACGAAGCAAACACCAAACGAGGTCTAATAAGGACATAGACGAAGGCTACGCGCCGCTCCGAGATTTGCTCTGCTCGACAGCGATTCAGCCCATACCGGGTACACCCGACTTCTCGCGACCACCCGGTCGCCATCAGGACCGCGCCTGATCTCGACGGCGAAGGATCTGACTCCGGACCGCAAGGCTGCTCTCCGAGTAGTTCTCGATCCGAAGACTTCAGGCGGAGCCCCTGACGTTCAACGTCCCGCGACCCTGTCCCGCGCCGTCAGCGCCTCGTACCCCCGCAGGCCCAGAGCTGCACGATGGCCTTTGCCGGCGATCTGCCGAGACTCGCTGGCCTGGGAGCCGACGCCTGGGAGTCCTTCGCGCTCGCGTCGAGCCTTGCCGGGTCGGCAACGCGAGCGTGATCGCGGCGGCAACGAACAGCGACACGGCGAGCACGCTGAGCGCCAGAAACATGTTGCCGTTGGGATGCGCCGCGTCCCGCGTCGCGTCGCGAATGGCGCCCAGCACGTACGGGCTGACGTAGCCGGAGAGATTGCCGACCGAGTTGATCCAGGCGATGCCGGCGGCCGCGGCGCTTCCGGACAGCGCCGCCGTCGGCAGCACCCAGAAGCTCGACGCGGCGGACATCACCCCCGCGGTGGCCACGGTCAAACAGGCCACGCCGGCCCATCCCGACAGAGCCGGGAGCCCCGACAGCAGGAAGAACACCGCCCCGACACCGGCCGGGATCGCGATGTGCCACCGGCGCTCGCCGGTCCGATCGGAGTGGCGTCCCACCAGCACCATCGTCACCGCGGCGACGCCCCAGGGAATCGTCGACACCAGGCCGATCGTCAACGGGTCGCGCGAGATCGTCTCGCTGATGATCTGCGGCAGCCAGAACGTGACGCCGTAGATGCCCATCACGGCGCCGAAGTAGATGGCGCAGCACGCCCAGACGCGACCCGATCGGAATGCCTCGGCGACGCGATGCGCGGTGGCACCGTCGCGCCTGTTTCCGTTCCTCGTCCTCGGCGAGGCGCCGCTGCACCAGCGCGCGCTCGTCCGGCGTGAGCCAGGCCGCGGTCTGGGGGCCGTCGTCCAGGTAGCGCAGCACCGCCAACCCGATCGACCACCGAGGGCAGGCCCTCGAGCAGGTAGAGCCACTCGCCACCCGCGCAGCCCCGACACGCCGTCCATCGTGTTCAGGATCCAGCCAGACAGCGGGCCGCCGACGACGCCCGACGACCGCGATCGCCGTCATGAAGAGCGCGATGATGTGCGCCCGGTGCGCGCGCGTATACCACTGCGTCAGGTACCAGATGATGCCGGGGAAGAAGCCGGCCTCGGCGACGCCCAGCAGGAAGCGGAGGACGTAGAAGCTGGCCGCGCTGTTGACGAACATCGACGCCGCCGACACCAGCCCCCACACGATCATGATCCGGGCGATCCACAGCCGCGCGCCGACGCGGCGCATCAGCAGGTTGCTGGGCACCTCGAAGAAGAAGTAGCCGATGAAGAAGATCCCCGCGCCGATGCCGTAGGCGGTGTCGGAGAAGGCCGAGGTCGGCCTGCATCTGCAGCCGGGCGAAGCCGACGTTGACGCGATCGAGGTAGGCGAGGATGTAGCACAGGAACAGGAACGGGATCAGCCGCCGCGTCACCTTGCGGTGCGTGTGCTGGTCGAGATCGAGGGCCGCCGCCTCAATCACGCGCGGCAGTCCGGGTGCTGGCAATCGCCTCCACCGCGCGCGGGTTCTCGAGCGAGGACAAGTCGCCGGGATTGTCGCCGAGATAGGCGGCGCGGATCACGCGCCGCATCACCTTGGCGTTTCGCGTCTTGGGCAGGTCGGACACGAGGTGCACCACCTCCGGGCGGAGCGGCTTGCCCAGGCGCTCGACGACCAGCGCGCGCAGCTCGGCCCTCAGTGCAGGCGAGGGCGCGTAGCCCGGCCGCAGCACACAGAAGCACGCCAGCGCCTGGCCCTTGAGCTCGTCCGGGATGCCGATCGCCGCCGCCTCGATCACCGCCGGATGCTCCACCAGCACCGACTCGACTTCGGCCGGGCCCAAGCCGCTTGCCGGCGATCTTGATGGTGTCGTCGGAGCGTCCGAGCACGTACCAGAGACCGTCCTCGTCGATCGCGGCCCAGTCGCCGTGCACCCACACGCCGGGGAAGCGCGACCAGTAGGTCTCCTCGTAGCGCTGCGGTGTCGTTCCAGAAGCCGTGCGTCATGCCCATCCACGGCGCGCGCACCACCAGCTCGCCGACCTGGTTGCGCACCGGCATGCCGGAGTCGTCCACGACGTCGGCGGCGATGCCGGGCGGCGGCCCGGAGAACGCCGCCGGCTTGAGCGGCGTCAGCACGCAGCCCGCCAGCAGCCCGCCCGACACCTCGGTGCCGCCCGAGTAGTTGATGATCGGCAGCCGCCCGCCGCCCACCACGTCGAAGAACCAGCGCCACGGCTCGGGGTTCCACGGCTCGCCCGTGGAGCCGAGGATGCGCAGCGACGACAGGTCGTGCTGGCGCACCGGCGCGTCGCCGTGCCGCATCAGCGAGCGGATGAGCGTGGGCGAGACGCCGAGGATGTTGACGCCGTGGCGCTCGACCAGCGACCACAGCCGATCGGGCCCGGGGTAGTCCAGCGCGCCGTCGTAGATCACCGAGGTGCCGCCCAGGAGCGCCATCCCGAACAGCTCCCAGGGCGCCATCATCCAGCCGATGTCGCTGACCCAGTACATGGTCTCGCCGGGCTGCACGTCGTGGGCGTGCATCATGTCCTGCGCCGCCTTGATCGGGAAGCCGCAGTGGCTGTGCACCGCGCCCTTGGGCCGGCCGGTCGTGCCCGAGGTGTAGAGCAGCATCAGCGTGGCGTCGGCGGCGGTGCGCTCGGCATCGCAGGCGTCGCTCTGCGACTCGAGCAGATCGCCCCAGGCGACGTGACGCGGCCCCAGCGGCACCGAGTCGCCCAGTCGCGGCACGACCACCACGCGCTCGACGGTGGCAGACGCGGCGACAGCCGCATCTGCCGTCTGCCGCATCTCGACGCGCTGACCGCGCCGCCAGAAGCCGTCGGCGGTGAACAGGAACCGGGCGCCCGAGTCCTGGAGGCGCGCCGACACGGCGTCCACGCCGTAGCCGGAGAAGAGCGGCAGCACGACGCCGCCAGCCTTGACCACGGCGAAGAACGCCGCCACCAGCTCCGGGCACATCGGCATGAAGAGCGCGACGCGATCGCCGGGAACGAGGCCCAGCGCTCGCAGCCCGTTGGCGCACTGGTTGGTGAGCGCGTGCAGCTCGCGGTAGGTCAGGACGCGGGTGGCGCCTTCCTCGCCTTCCCAGCGCAGCGCCGGCCGATCGGCGGTCGGCGTCGCCAGCCACTTGTCGAGGCAGCTGCGGACGATGTTCATGCGGCCGCCGACACACCACCGCGGCCACGCCGGCCCGCGGCTCAGGTCGAGGATGCGCTGATAGGGCTCGTCGAACTCGACGCCGATCTCGTCGAGCACGGCGGCCCAGAACCACTCGGGCTCGGCCACCGAGCGTGCCAGCAGTGCCTCGTAGGACACGATGCCGTGCGCGTCCATGAACGCCTTGACGCGGCTTCGTTCGATGTAGGCGGGCGTGGGGCGCCAGGCGATCTCGCCGCCCAGGATGGATTGCGCGTCGGACACTGGTGGGAGATTCTACAGGCCGATGGCCGCCATCGTTCGCGCGCTCCGCGCCGACATCACGACGCTCGACGTCGACGCCATCGTCAACGCCGCCAATTCAAGTGGCTGCTCGGAGGCGGCGGCGTGGACGGGGCCATCCATCGGGCGGCAGGCCCCGGACTGTTGCGCGAGTGTCGAGCGCCTTGGCGGATGCCGGACGCGGAGACGCCAGGATCACCGGCGGGTATCGCCTGCGTGCCCGGCACGTGATCCATACGGTTGGCCCGGTCTGGCATGGCGGCGACGCGGGCGAGCCCGAACTGCTTGGCCAGTTGCTATCGCCGCTGTCTCGAGCTGGCGGAACGACACGAGCTCGCCACGATTGCGTTTCCGAGCATCAGCACCGGGATCTACGGCTACCCGATAGAGCTGGCGGCCCCGATTGCCGTCTCGACCGTGCGGGCGTCGCTGCCGGCCGCTCCGGCCGTAAAGGAAGTGATCTTCTGCTGCTTTTCGCAGGACGACCACGAGGTGTATCGGAACGCGCTACTAGAATGAGCTGATGGCTCGCGAACCCCTGGCCGTTCTCCTCAGCGCCGTCCGCACCCCGATCGGCACGTTCGGTGGCGCCTTCAAGGACGTCGAAGCCGCCGATCTCGGCGCGGCCGCGTCGGCGGAGGCGCTCCGCCGCGCGGGTCTGGCGGGCGGCGACATGGACGACGTCATCATGGGCTGCGTGCTTCAGGCCGGCGCCGGCATGAACGTCGCGCGGCAGGTGGCGGTGCGGGCCGGCGTGCCCGTGACGGTCCCGGCCGAGACCGTGAACCGCGTGTGCGGGTCCGGGCTCCAGGCCGTCGTGCACGGCGTGGAGACGATTCGTGGCGGCTACGCCCGAGCCGTGCTGGCGGGCGGCACCGAGTCGATGAGCCGGGCGCCCTACCTTCTGCGCAGGCGTGCGCTGGGGTTTGCGCCTTGGGCATGGCGAGGTCGAAGACAGCGTGCTGGCCGAAGGCCTCAGCTGCGCGCTGGAACGCTGCCACATGGGCGTGACCGCGGAGGAAGTGGCGCGCCGTTACAACGTGACGCGCGCCGAGCAGGACGCCTTCGCCGCCGAAAGCCAGGCGCGGGCGGCGCGCGCGCTCGAGTCCAAGGCGTTCGGAGACGAGATCGTGGCGGTGACCGTGCCGGGACCGAAGAAGACCACGGTCGAGGTGACGCTCGACGAGCATCCGCGGCCCGGCACGACAATCGAGCGGCTGGCCGCGCTGAAGCCGGCCTTCGAAGCCGGGCGGAACCGTGACCGCCGGGAACGCCTCGGGCATCAACGACGGCGCGGCGGCCGTGGTGGTGGCGTCGTCGGCCTTTGCCGGCGCGCGCGAGGTGGTGGCGCGCGTGCTGGGCTATGCGGTTGTTGGCCTCGAGCCGCGCCTCATGGGGCTCGGGCCGGTCGGAGCCGTGAGGCTGGTGCTGCAGCGGTCTGGCCTCGATGCCAGCCAGGTGCATCTCTTCGAGCTCAACGAGGCGTTTGCCGCGCAGGCCGTCGCCGTGGTGCGCGAGCTGGGGCTGGATCCGTCGCGGGTGAACACGCGCGGCGGAGCGATCGCGCTCGGCCACCCCATCGGCGCCAGCGGCGCGCGGGTGCTGACGACGCTCATCTACGCGCTGCGCGCCCGCGGCGGCGGCATCGGCGTCGCCTCGTTGTGCATCGGCGGTGGCATGGGCATCGCGATGGCGATTGAGGTCTAAGGCCGCAGGCTCCAGGCTCCAGGCTCCAGGCAGAACTCATTGTCGGCTGCGCCGCGTACTGACCTCCTCGAGCAAAGCTTCCACTCGCCCGAGAACGGTCGGCCAGCGGTATTCCCGGTCGACGTAGGCGCGGCCCTGCCGTCCGAGATGGGCCCGCTCGGCGTCGTGGGTGAGCAGGTAGTCCAGCCCCTCGGCGAACTCGCGCTGCGACCGGTAGAACAGCCCGCCGTTGCCCCGGCGCACCTGGCCCTTCAGCACGGCGCAGTGCGCGTTCACCAGCGCCGGCACGCCGCGGTTCCAGGCCTCCAACAGCGACGATGCTCAAGCTCTCATAGGGTGAGGGCACCACCAGCGCTTTCGCGCCGCACAGCAGCGCATCCCGCGCCTCGTCGGACACGTAGCCGAGCGCGCGGATGCGCGGATGCTCGGGGATTCGAATCTTGGCCGGGCCGGCGAGCACCAGCGTAACGCCCCGGTGCTCTGGAGCCTGGGGCCCGGAGCCTGGAGCCGGAAGCCCCTCCGTATATTCGGAGAAGTAATCGAGCAACGTGTGGCAGCCCTTGTTCCGGTCCACGCGGCCGAGATACAGGACGTAGGGCTCGGCGATCGCCAGCGACCGCAGGATCGCGGCGTCCGGTGCGGCGGCCGGCGGATCCAGGCCCATCCCGACGATCGTCGCGGGCTTCAGCGGCGCGGCCGCGCGCGCCTCGACCAGCGCCGCTTCCTCCGGCGTGAGGAAGATGTAGCCGGCGGGCGCACGGAAGTACTCCTGGAGCACGTCGAGGTCGAGGGCGCGGTCCTCCTCCGCGGTCGGCACCAGCACGGCGCGGTCGGCGACGAGCGGCAGGCCGAAGTAGCTCGGGCTGTAGCGGAAGGTCCAGAACAGCACCAGGTCGTAGTCGCGTCCCTGGGTGCGAAGGTGCTCGAGCAGATCTGGAACGTCGGGACCGTTGGCGGCGAACCACGCCTGCTGGCGTTCGGGCGGCGCCGCGCCGTCGAAGACCTCGTCGCTGAGATCGGAGAAGGGACCCAGCTTGCGCGTCTGGCGCACGGTGAAGCGCCGCACGCGCACGCCGTTCTCCACGGCTGTCGCCTGGCGGGTAGGCGTTGGCCCAGGTGACGTAGTCACGCGAACAGCTGGTGAGGACGGTGACCGTAGTGGTGGCGCGCCAGCCGCTCGGCCACGGCCCGGCAATGCGCTTCGGAGCCGCCGGCGATGTCGGCCCCGTATCGCTGGACGACGCACGCGAGCTTCACTGGTGGCGGGCGAGGTCTCGACGAAGCCTGGCCGTTTCGATGGCCAGCTCCTGCACGCAGGCAAACAGCACCGCGTTCACGCGGCGCTGGCGCTCGAAGTTGTCGCGGCTGTATTCGAACAGCCAGCGGACGACCGGGAGGACCAGCCGCTTCTTGACGAAGATGATGAGGCCGGCGGCGGCCGAGCCGCGGTGCGAGTCGTAGCGGAGCGCGGTCTCGACGCGCCACGTCGCGGGATCACCCAGCAGCTCCGGCAGCAGCAGCGCGGGTGAGCCGGCGACGTCCACGCCGGCGTGCAGGATGCGCTCGACTTCGGCGAAGAGCTCGGGGTCGTTGAAGGCTGGCGACGCGCCGTGACGCAGCAGGTCGGCGCGGAGCCGCTCCCGGACACGGCCCTGCAGATCCGCCATCACGGCGTCCACGGGCACGGCGACGGTGGTGTCGGAAGACAGGAGCGGGATATCCTCAGTCGCCAAATTCCTCGCGGACGCCCGGGCGCACCTGGACGTTGGCGCTCGCGGCGGCCACGACCTTGTCCTTCTGCTTCAGCCTGATGAACACGCGGTAGGTGCCCGCCTGCCGGAAGACGTGCTCGGCCGAGAACCGCCGCTTGATGGTGCTGACGCCGGCCTGATAGGGCTCGCAATCCTCCGAGCTTTCGGACTCGGTGCCGTCGCCCCACGCCCATTCGACGCCCGCACAGTAGAACTCGTCGTAGTCGTCGGCGCCGCCCTTCACGTCCGCCACAAGGCGCACGCGCAGCGGCGAGAAGCCCAGGAGAGGCGTCGCCTTGAGTGATAAACTGGGCTTCTTGTCCTCTTGGGCTCCAGCGAGGCCGCGTGCAGCGGGCATGGTGGCGCACGCCGCGAGCACTACGGCACACTGCCACGACGCACGGTGCGAGAAGGGCATCGTCGGTTCCTTCCGGGGAGCTGGCTGGTTGGATTGTACGCCCCGGTCGTGCGGGTGGACAAGCGCGATCCGCACGACGGAGATGGCCTGACGATGCACACGGTCCACAAGACGCCGCGCGTAACGGTCAGCCAGCGGGCCACGGGCGAACTCGAGGCCGACGTGCTGGTCGTCCCCGTGTTCGAGGACGACGCGTTCGCCGACGAGCCGGACCTCGACCGGGCGACTGGCGGCGACGTATCGGCTGCCCATGCCCGCAGGGAATTTCGCGGAACGCTCTACGAAGTGTTTCAGACGCATGCGGCCCGCCTGCCGTGGAAGACGCCGCGTGTGCTGCTGGTGGGTGCCGGAACGCGTCAGGATTGCACCGCCGACCGGCTGCGCCGCATCGCCACCACCGCCGGCCTGGCGGCGCGGCAGCGCCGCGCGACGCGGCTGGCGCTGGTGCACCGGCCCGGGGCGGACTTGGCTCCCGGACGCGCCGTGGAGGTGCTGGCCGAAGGGGTGACGCTGGCGAACTTCGAGGGGGCGTCGTTCAAGTCCGCGCCGGACACGGCATGGCTGGCCGCGGTCGAACTGCGGGTGGGCGGGGCGGCCGGCGACTACGCCGCGCACGTCGCCCGGGGCCTGACGATGGGCGAGTGCTCCAACGTCGCGCGGACGATGGCCAACGAACCCGGCAACCGGCTGACGCCGCGCATCTTCGCCGAGCGCGGCGCGGCGCTGGCGCAGGAGGCCGGCCTCAAGGTCGACGTGCTCGACGAGACGCGGATCGCGGCGCTGAACATGGGTCTGCTGCTCGGCGTCACACGAGGCAGCCAGGAGCCGCCGCGCCTGCTGGTGCTCGAATACCAGCCGGAACAGCCGCTGACCGGCGTCACGCTCGGCTTGATCGGCAAGGGCATCACGTTCGACACCGGCGGCATCTCGATCAAGCCGGCCGAGAACATGGACAAGATGAAGGACGACATGTCCGGCGGCGCCGCGGTGATTGGCGCGATGCTGGCCGTGGCGCGTCTGAAAGCGCCGGTCCGCTGCCTGGGGCTGGTGCCGATGAGCGAGAACATGCCGGACGGCCTGGCGATCAAGCCGGGCGACGTGTTGACCAGCGCCGAAGGCAAGACCGTCGAGATCCTGAACACCGACGCCGAGGGCCGGCTGGTGCTGGGCGATGCGCTGTGGTACGCGCGGCAGCTGGGCGCGACCCACCTCGTGGACGTGGCGACGCTGACCGGCGCGTGCGTGGTCGCGCTCGGCAAGATCGACGACGGGGCTGTTCGGCACGCCGTCCACCGTGGGTGGACGCGGTGCATGCGGCGAGCGAAGCCGCCGGGCGACCGCTCCTGGCCGATGCCGGTCTTCGACGACTATTTCGAGCAGCTGAAGAGCGAGATCGCGGACTTCACCAACACCGGCGGGCGCGCCGGCGGCGCCATCACCGGGGCGCTCTTCATCAAGGAATTCGCCGGCGGCCTGCCGTGGGTGCACATGGACATCGCCGGCACCGCGTGGGCGGAAGAGAGCAAGCCCTATCAGCCGAAAGGCGCAACCGGCGTGGCGGTCCGCACGCTGGCCGAGCTGGCGCTCGCCGCGAAGACCTGGTCAGCGGGGCGGCCAACGTAGTAAGAGAGCGGTTGAACCAACCATGCTGACGTGGCTCCAGCAGAACCCCATCGTCGTGGACCTGGGGACGCCGCCGCCTCCGGCGCGCGACATCAGCATCGACACGGTGCTGGGCATCTTCGCGCTGGCCGGCGCGTTCCTGGCGGCGGCGGCCGTCGGCAGCGCGCTCGTCGCCGGCGGGATGCTGCTCTACAAGCGGCGCAGGGAGAAGTCGAACCCCGAGACCATGGGCCCGACGCATACGCAGCTCGGGCTGTAGACGGGCTCCAGGCTCCAGGCTCCGGTCTCCAGGCCTGCCAGAACCTGCCGCCGAAGCGCTACTGCGCCGCGACGGCCGGCGCGCGCTTCAAGGATTGCTGATAACGGGTGATTCCGGCCAGGAGCGCCTGCGCGACGTCCTGACGGTACTTCTCGCTGCGCAGCAGGCCGGCGTCCTCGCGGTTGGTCACGAACGCCACTTCGGTCAGCACGCTCGGCATGGTGGCGCCGATCAGCACCATGAAGGGCGCCTGCTTGACGCCGAGATTGCGCAGCGTCTTGTCGTTCTTCTTCAACTGCGCGAACAGCGAATCCTGCACGAAGCGCGCGAGCTCGCGCGACTCGTCCACCTTGTTGTTGAGCGCGATCGCCTTGACGATATCGGGCAGGTCGCGCATCGAGCGGGCCGACCCGGCGTTCTCGCGCGCGGCCACGCGCTCGGCCTGCGGCGTCCCCGGCGAAGTTCAGCACGTAGGTCTCCACGCCGCGGGTGCGCGGGTTGTTGCTGGCGTTGGCGTGAATCGAGATGAACAGATCGGCGCCGGCACGGTTGGCGATCTCGGCGCGTTCCTCCAGCGAGACGTAGGCGTCCTTGCGCCGCGTCTGGACCACCTCGACGCCGGGCTGCTTGCGCAGCAGCTCCTCGAGCCGCAGCGCGATGTCGAGCGTCAGGCTGGCCTCGCTGAGCCCTCGAACCTTGGCGCCGGGATCGTGGCCGCCGTGGCCCGCGTCGATCACGATGCGCGCGATGCCGAGGCCGAGCTGCCGAGACAGGGAGTAGTCGCCCCGGGCCGTCGCGGCGGGCGTGGCCGGCGCCGGCAGGACCGGAGCCGCGACGGATTCGGCGGCGGCCGTGGCGATAGTCGGCGCGCTGACGGGAGGCGGCTGGGCGCCACGGCCGGCGCGGTGGCCAGTCCCGCGAGCGCGACGCCCAGCCGACGCGCTGCCCCCGTGGGCGCCGGCTGACGGCCAGCTCAAGGCCACCGGGCGCCGCGGCACCGTGGCCCGCGCCGCCACCGGGGCGGGGCCGGCAGGCGTGGGCGACGGCACCTGACGGCCTGGCCGGGCGGCGACTTCGACGTCGATGACCACGCGGTACGGGTCGTAGAGCGAGTAGACGCTGTAGCGGCCGGGGCCCGACAGGTCCAGCACGACGCGCGTGAGCCCGCCGGGGTGGCGGCCGACGCGGATGCGCTGCAGCTCCCCGCCCGAGACCGGAATGACGGCGTCGCGCAGCTGCTCCTGCGTGCGCGTCTGCTGCAGATCCACGAACACCCGCGAGGGATTGTCCAGTCGCTCGCCGCGGAAGCTGGTCTCGCGATCGACCTCCAGCGTGACGCGCACGACGCCGGCCAGGGCCTCGTGCCGAATCGCGGTCAAGAGCGCCGTCGCCGGCGGCGCCGGAGGCAACGCCGCAGGCAGCGACGCTGGCGCCGTGCCGGGCGCGGGATGCTGTGGTCGGGCCAGACGGGGCCGGGGCCGATGGGGCTAGGGCCGGTGGGGCTGCGGCCGGTGGGGCTGGCGCGGCAGGCTGCTCCGCCGGCGCACGGGCCAACGCCGGCTCGGCCACTGGCGCGTCGCCGAGACGCTTGACGTGCGCCTGCGACTGGCGCGTCAGCGTGCTGACCGGGTAGGTGGTCCGCAGTGTCTGGAAGACACGAAGCGCCGTCGCGCGATCGACCGGGTCGCCCCACTGCCAGAACGCGTCGGCGGCCAGCATGCCGCCTTGCCACAGCGCCTTGTCGCCGATGCCGCTGGCCGGGAACAGCCGCGCCAGATCGCCGTAGGCGCCCACCAGCGTCCGCAGCCGGCGCCTGGTGGCAACGGCATCGCGCACCGCCGGATTCGACAGGTCGGCGCGCAGCGCCGTCTCGCGCGCCATGGCCTCGTTGTACAGGCGCACGGGATCGGACGGCTGTGCGGACGCCATGCGCCGAGCAGGCCACGCCGAAACGCCTCGCCGCACGCCGAGGCCCCAGCGCGCGTAGTGTGCGCGCGTGCGATGTGCGGGCCAAAAGATACTGCGCTCGCGAGGCGTAGCGCGGATGAGTCATCAATCTCATCGAAGTAGTTCGGCGGCACCAGCACCTCGCGCGGCTTTCCGCCCACGCTCGGCGACACGAGGCCTTCGACCTCCATCATGTCCACCAGGCGGGCGGCGCGGCTGAAGCCGATGCGCATCTTGCGCTGCAAGTAGGAAATCGACGCCTGGCGTGTTTCGACCACGATTCGCGCGGCCTGGTCGTAGAGCTCGTCCTTCTCCATTTCCACGCCGCCGAGCGTCGTGGCTTCGTCCTCGGCCGTGATGCGTCTCGTCGAAGACCGGCTTGCCCTGCTTGCGCAGGAAGCTGGCCAGCCGCGCGCTCTCCTGCTCGGAGATGTACGGCCCGTGCAGCCGGATGTGCCGCGCCGAGGCCGGGGGCAGGAACAGCATGTCGCCCTTGCCGAGCAGCTGCTCGGCGCCGTTGCCGTCGAGAATCGTGCGCGAGTCGGTCTTCGACGAGACGCGGAACGAGATGCGGGAGGGCAGGTTGGCCTTGATCAGGCCGGTGATCACGTCCACCGACGGCCGCTGCGTCGCCAGGATCAGGTGGATGCCGACCGCACGCGCCATCTGCGCCAGCCGCGCGATCGATTCCTCGACCTCGTTGCTGGCCACCATCATCAGGTCGGCCAGCTCGTCGATCACGACGACGATGAAGGGCAGCGGCTTGGGCGCCTCGGGGTCCTGCGCGCCAGGGCCTCCCTCGGCCAGCGCGGTGCGGATGTTGCGGTTGTACTGATCGATGTTGCGGACGCCTTCGGCGGCCAGCGTCTTGTAGCGCTCTTCCATCTCGCGCACGGCCCAGCGCAGCGCGTTGGCGGCCTTCTTCGGATCGACGACCACCGGCGTCATCAGGTGCGGGATCTCGTCGTACATCCCCAGCTCGAGCCGCTTGGGGTCGATCATGATCATCCGCACGTCGTCGGGCGTCGCGCGATAGAGGATGCTCGTCAGCATCGCGTTGAGGCCGACCGACTTGCCGGTGCCGGTCGAGCCGGCGATCAGCAGGTGCGGCATCGTGGCCAGGTCGGCGTAGTAGGGCTCGCCGTGGATGGTCTTGCCGAGGGCCAGCGTCAGCTTCGACGGCAGGCGCTGGTACGCTTCGGCCTCGAGCAGCTCACGCAGGGAGATCGGCTCGCGGTTCGGGTTCGGGATCTGGATGCCGACGGTGGACTTGCCCGGGATGCGGTCGATGAGGACCGACTCGGCCTGCATCGCCAGGCACAGGTCGTCGGCGAGGCCCGGTGATCTTGCTGTACTTCACGCCGGCTTCGGGCTTGAACTCGAAGGTCGTGACCACCGGGCCGGGGTGGATCTGCGCCACCTGGCCTTCCACCGAGAACTCGCTGCACTTGACCTCGAGCTGGTGGGCGAGGTCCATCAGCTCCCGCTCGTCGATCTTCCGCTCGACCTTGGGCGCGTCGAGCAGCGCCAGCGGCGGCAGCGTGAACGTGCCCGGCTTCCGCTGCGCGGGCGCCTTGGGCGGCTCGGGGTCGGGCAGCAGCGACGGCGTCTCGAGCTTCTTGCGAGCCACGACCGGCGGCACGGCGCGGGAGGACGCCGGCGGGTCGCACGGCCTTCAGCGCGGCCTTGCCGGCGCCTTCGCCGGCATCGGCCGGCGCGGGCCGGACCGGCACCTCCGGCGGCGGGCTGCCTTTCTTGGTGTGCTTGGCGATCACCTCGCGGCGCGCCTTCTCGCGGCGCCGCTGGTCCACATAGCCGCGCACCAGCCCCAGGCCGCGCTGCGACAGGTTGCGCGAGCCGGAAGACGCGGTCTCGAACATGCGGCCGAACGAGAACTGGGTCGCCAGGATCACCGACAGCATCATCACCGTCAGCAGCACGATGATCGACCCGGTGCGGTTGAGATAGTCCGTGAGCACGGTGCCGAGCCCGGCGCCCACCGATCCGCCGGCGTCGAAGGTGGTGGCGGCCAGCTCGGCGCTGCCCAGCACCAGGCTGAAGAACGCGCTCGCGCACGCCAGCAGGAGCGTGGCGCCGAAGGCCTTGGTGTAGGCGGCCTCGGGCGTCTGGCACCAGAAGTAGTGCCAGCCGACGATGCCAATCGCGCCCGGCAGCAGGTACGCCGCGTAGCCGAACAACTGGAACGAGACCTCCGACAGGAACGCGCCGACGCGGCCGACGAAATTGGCCGGCGAGTCGGAGGCGTCGGTGGTGAAGAACCACACCGGATCGGTCGGCTCGTGCGTCATGAGCGCAATCAGCCAGATCAGGGCGAGCGCGAACAGCGCCACGCCCAGGAACTCGCTGATCCGCCGGGGAAGCGTAGAGTCAGCCACCGCGTCAGATCTCCATCAGAATCGGCAGCACCAGCGGCCGCCGGCCCGAGCGTTTCTTGAAGAAGCGCCGCAGCTCGCCGCGCAGCTTCTCCGTCATCAAGCCCTTGATCGGCGCGTTCGTCCAGGTTCGAGGCCTCGACGCAGCCGACAATCGCGCCGGCGGCGTCGTCGAACAGCGTGCTGTCGTCGTCGTCCACCACGAACCCGCGCGCCACCAGCTCCGGCTCGCCGACAATCGCGCCGGTGGCGCGGTTGATGCCGACCACCGCGACCACGACGCCGTCGCCGGCCAGGTGCCGCCGATCGCGCAGTACCTCGTCGCCGACCTCGCCGACGCGGGTCACGTCGATCAGGACCCGGCCGGTCGGCGCCTTGTCGGCGATGCGGGCGCCCGCCTGGTCGAAGTGCATCACGTCGCCGTCCTGCGCCAGCAGCACGTCCACCTTGCGGCCGGCGCCGCTCAGGACCTGGCGCGCGATCCGGGCATGCAGGGCCAACTGCCGGTACTCGCCGTGGACCGGGACGAAATAGCGCGGCCGCACCAGCGACAGCATCAGCTTCAGCTCTTCCTCGGACCCGTGGCCGGACACATGCACGCGCTTGTTGTCGGAGGTGATCACGTTTGCGCCACGGCGCGCGGCGTGGCTGATGGTACGGCCGATCGCCTTTTCGTTGCCGGGGATGGCCCGGGCCGACAGCACGACGGTGTCATCGGGCGACAGGTGCACGAATCGATGGTCGTCGATGGCGATCCGCGACAGCGCCGCCTGCGGCTCGCCCTGAGAGCCGGTGGTGATGCAGAGCACCTCGTCCGGGGCGTACGACGCCACGTCGCTGTCCTTGATCTGCATGCCCGCCGGCACCCGCAGATAGCCGAGCCGCTGGGCGATCTCGGTGGACTGCAGCATGCTGCGGCCGACGAACGCGACGCGGCGCTCGAACTGGGCGGCCAGGTCCACCAGCACCTGCATCCGGTAGATGCTGGACGAGAAGGTGGCCACCACCAGCTTGCCGTCGGTACTGGCGAAGATCTCCTCGAAGGCCTCGATGACGTCGGTTTCGGGCCCGGTGAAGCCCTTGCGATCGACGTTGGTGCTGTCGGAGAACAGCGCCAGCACGCCCTGCGAGCCGAGCTCGGCGAACCGGTGGATGTCGAAGTGCTGCCGGTCGATGGGGGTCTGATCGATCTTGAAGTCGCCCGTGAACAGCAGGACGCCGGCCGGCGTGGTGATGGCCACCGCGACGCAATCGGGCATGCTGTGCGTGACGCGGATGAACTCCAGCGTGAACGGGCCGACGACGACGGTTTCGCGCGGCTCGACGCGCTTCAAGCGGTCGCCGGCCTCGATGCCGTGCTCGTCCAGCTTGGGCTGGATCAGGGCCAGCGTCATCGCCGTGCCGTAGACCGGCCCGTCGAAGAGCGGCAGCACGTGCGGGACGGCGCCGATGTGGTCCTCGTGCCCGTGCGTCAGCACCAGCGCGCGCAGCGAATCGCGGCGCGCCTCGAGATAGGAGAGGTCGGGGATGATCAGATCGACGCCCAGCTGATCGGGGTCGGGAAACATGACGCCGGCGTCGAGCACGATCGTCGTGTCCTCCCAGGACACGGCCATCATGTTCATCCCGAACTCGCCCAGGCCCCCCAGGGGGACCACGACGAGGGTGGCCGGCGCATGGTCCGGCATGGCGGTTGACGTCATCAGGTGCCCAGTCTTCGACGGCGGCCAGACGGCACCCAGGCACGCGCACCTGGGCACACTCGGTCCGAGCGCATCTTCCACTTCACGACCCCGCGTGCAGGCACCCTGGCGGGGCCCGGCGCAGCGGTTCGAGCGGGCCTTGCGGCACCGCCCGGTCGGGCGACTGGGATCGCCCGAAAACCCGGATGGGTCAACGACTTCGGGCCACGACTATAGCACAGCCCGGGCCAGCGCCGCGAAGTCGGCGAGGCCCAGATCCCCCGGGCGCTTCGCCGGATCCAGGCCCGCCCGCGCGATGAGCGCCGCTGGCTCCCGGCCCAGCCGATCCGCGGCCGGGCGCAGCGCGTTGAGGAGCGTCTTGCGCCGATGGCTGAACGTGCCGCGCACGATGGCGTCAAAGACGTCCGGCGGCCCGATGTCCACCGGCGGCGGCCGGAAGCGCAGGCCAACGACGCGTCGACGTGACCAGGGGCGGCGGCCGGAACGCGCCGGGCGGCAGGGTCAGAAGCCGCGCGGCGTCCGCATGCAGCGCGGTGTAGACGCTCAGGACGCCGTACTCCGCCGTGCCGGGGCTTGCCAGCATGCGGTCGGCCACCTCGCGCTGGAGCATCACCGTGGCGTCGCGCACCGCCGCTCCGCCTGCCGACCACTGGAAGAGCCTGAAGAGAATCGGCGCGCCGACGTTGTAGGGCAGGTTGCCGACGACCCGCACCGGCGCCTCGCCGCCGCGATCAGGCCCGCCAGATCGATCTCCAGGAAGTCCGCGGCGACGATCCGGACGTGGGGCGGAACGGTTGCCGCGAGGTGCGCCGCCAGGTCGCGATCGATCTCGACGGCCACGAGCCGCGCCACGCGAGGCGCCAGCAGGCTCGTCAGCGCGCCGCGGCCCGGGCCAATTTCGACGAAGGTGTCGCCGGGCCTGGCGTCGAGGGCGTCCACGACCTTGGCAACCCACGCCGGCTCGAGGAAATGCTGGCCGAAACGCTTGCGCGGCCGGGGCAGCCGAGGCCCGCGACGAGGCCGGGCGGGCCGTCACGGCTCGTCGTCGTCCGGGCCCAGCGTGCCGCCGCGCCAGTATTGCTCCTCGATGGCTTCGATCTCGTCCTCGCTCATCCCGAAGTAATGGCCGACTTCGTGGATCAGCGTCTCGCCGATGACTGCGCGCACTTCCTCCTCGTCTTCGCAGTCTTCCTCGATCGGGCGCTGGAAGATCGTGATGCGGTCCGGCAGCGAGTTGCCGTGGGCCCACGCGCGCTCGGTCAGCGGCGTGCCCTCGTAAAGGCCATACAGCGAGTCCGGCGGCTCGATGTCCATCGTCGCCAGCAGCTCCGTGGAGGGCTCGTCCTCGACCACCAGAGCCAGGTTGCCGATTTCGCGCCTGAACCGGAGCGGGATCAGCATCACCGCCTCGGTGACCAGCCGCTCGAACGCCGCGCGGGTCATCGGCGGGCCGCTTTCCTGGCCTTCGACTTGGCTTTGGGCCGGGCGTCGGCGCGCGCGCCGTCGACCACCGCCGCGTAGTAGGCGCAGTCGTCGGGCGGGAGCGGGCAGCGCTCGCATTCGGGTTTCGGCCGGCACACGCGCCGGCCGTGCAGGATCAACACGTCGGAGGTGAGGGTCCACTGCTCCGGGGGCATCACGCCGCAGAGCTGCGATTCGACCTCCACCGGGTCATCGCCCTCGGCCAGGCCGATGCGGTTGGCCACGCGCAGCACGTGGCGATCCACCGGCAGTCCGGGCACGCCGAGTGCGTGGCCCAGCACGACGTTGGCGGTCTTGCGTCCAACGCCTGGCAGGGCCGTCAGCGCGGCCATGTCCGCCGGCACCTCGCCGTTGTGCCGCTCGACGAGCAGTGCCGCCATGCCCAGCAGTGCCTTGCTCTTTTGCCGGAAGAAGCCGGTGCTCACGATCAGGCGCTCCAGCTCGGACGCCTTGGCGCGGGCGAGGGCCTGGGACGTGGGATAGCGCTTGAAGAGTGCCGGCGTGACCAGGTTCACGCGCGCGTCGGTGGACTGCGCCGACAGGATCGTGGCGACCAGGAGCTCGAACGGCGTCCGGTAGTGCAGCTCGGTGGTGGCGTCGGGGTAGAGCTCGGCCACCTTGCCGACGATTCGTCTGGCCGCAGCTGCGGAGCGCATCGAACGACTAACGACCAACGACTGACAACTGACACGAACCACCACCGACAGTCCGTCTAGTGCACTCCGTCTGCCTTCGCCCAGCCCACGTTCGAGTAGCTTTCGGAATAGACGCGCATGTGCTCCTGCAGGGCGGCGATCAGGTTGGGCACGAACTGCACCGGCACGACCACCCGCGTCCGCACCGGCGCTTTCACCACCTGGTCGGTTTCCGCGGCCCTCAGCTGTTGTTCCGAGAGCGGCATCACCTCGCAGAAGGTCAAGGTGAAGTCGAAGGGCGTGTGGGCGATGGAGCAGAAGTTGGCGTAGGTGCGGGGCTCGCCCGGCTGCTCGTCCGGCACGATCGAGAAGTTCACCTGCTTGCGTTCGGGGTCGCTCATGAGCTCGAATCATACGGGATTCGACCCATGAGCGGGCTCCGGGCTGCGGGCTACAGGCTCCAGGCCCGCCAAGAGCCTAGCTGCCCTGCAATCCCTCAGTATTTCCGCATCACGCCGACGACCACGCCCTGCACCTGCACCTGGTCGGGATCCACGAGAATCGGCTGCATGGTCGGGTTGGCCGGCTGCAGGCGGATGCGGCCGTTGTCGCGATAGAACTTCTTCAGCGTGACGTCGCTGCCGCCCACGAGCGCGATCACCATCTCGCCGTTGTCGGCCGACTTGCGATCCTCGACCACTACCCAGTCGCCGTCGCGGATCTGCTCGTCGATCATCGAATCGCCCTTGACGCGCAGCACGTAGCTGTCGCGCTTGCCCGCCATCGACTCGGGCACGGCGATGGTTTCCGTGGAGGCCACGGCCTCGATCGGCACGCCGGCGGCGACCGTGCCGAGCAGCGGCAGCTCCACCGCGCGCCCGCCGACGCGCGCCGGCACCAGCTCCACCGAGCGGCTGCGGTTCCAGGCGCGGCGGATGAATCCTTTTTCCTGGAGGTTCGTGAGGTGCTTGTGCACCGTCGCGAGTGAGGACAGGCTGAACTTCCGCCCGATTTCCTCGAGGCTCGGCGCGTATCCGTGCTGCTGGATGAACTCGTTCAGGTAGTCGAGGATCTCGCGTTGCCGTTTGGTCAATGGGAGCACGCTCGTCTCCTTGGGCCGGCAGCAGGCCCGGGCACGCCGCCCCGGTCCCATCCGGCTCTGTTTCGACTCGGGACTATACGCGAACATAAGGCGAAGAACAAGTGGCTCCTTCAGCGTCCGCGGATGCTACACTCGAATTCGGGCGCCGCCGTGGACGCGACCGACAGAGAGGGGTCCCGCGATGTCATTCCGCACAGCATTTCTGGCTGTTTTCCTGGTCTCCGCCGCCGGCGCGGGGCTGGGTGCGGGTGTGGAGTCGCGGCAGGCTGCCGACGCCTTGTCGAAGAAGATCGCCGCCATCACCCAGCGAGGCAACGAGCCGCGAAAGGACGCGGCGCCGTCGAGCGTCACGCTGACCCAGGACGAGCTGAATTCCTGGTTCCTCTTCCGCAGCAGCCGGTATCTGCCGGCCGGTGTGTCCAAGCCCTCGGTGGCGCTGATCGGCGGCGGCGCGATGCGCGGCACGGCGACGCTGGATCTCGAGGCGGTGGCGCGCAAGCGCAGCGGCAACCCGCTCGACCCGCTGAGCTACTTGTTCGGCCGCGTGCCCGTCACGGTAACGGGAACGTTGCGGACGCGTGACGGCATGGGCCGCTTCGACGTGCAGTCGGCCGACGTGTCTGGCATTCCCGTACCGAAGACGATCCTCCAGGAACTGCTGTCGTACTACGCGACCTCGCCGGAGCAGCCGGAGGGGATCAGCCTGGACGATGCCTTCGCCCTTCCCGCGAACATCCAACGCATCGACGTCGCCCCCGGGCAGATGGTCGTTGTCCAGTAGGCCGCCATCAACCGGGTCTGACTACCTCGCGACGCCGCTCCAATTCCTGAAAGGCGTCGGCCCGCGGCGGGCCAGCGACCTTCGCCGCGCCGGACTCGTCACCGTCGAAGACCTGCTGTACCGGTTCCCGTTCCGCTACGAGGACCGGACGCGGATGCAGCCGATCGCGTCGCTGCGCCCTGGCCAGCGCGCGGCGGTGATGGGCGAGATCAAGAGCACGCAGCTGGCGGTGACGCGCCGGCGCGGCTTCAAGATCTTCCATGCCATCGTCGGCGACGCCGGCGGCGCCATCCGCTGTTCCTGGATGAACCAGGCCTACCTCGCCGACGTGATCGCACCGCGCGCGACGGTGGTGATTTTCGGCGACGTCAAGCTCGACTCCAGCGGCCTGCACTTCTTGAACCCGGAGTTCGAGCTGGTGAGCGACGACCTGGCGGCGCTGCACGTCGGCCGCATCGTGCCGTTCTACGAGCGCACCGGCACCGTGACGCCGAACATGCAGCGGCGCCTGGTGCGGCAGGTGCTCGACGAGCTCCCGCATCAGCTCCCGGATCTGCTGCCCGACGACCTGCGCACGCGCCGTCGCCTCGTGGACCGCCGCCTGGCGCTCGAGGGCGCGCATTTCCCGGCGGGCGAGGAGCGGGTCGAGGATCTGAACGCGTTCCGCTCGCCGGCGCAGCGCCGGCTGATCTTCGAGGAGTTCTTCCTCTACCAGCTCGGCCACGCCTGGCAGCGCCATGCCGCCGGCGTCGAGGCCAAGCCGCATCGCATCACGGTGGACGACCGGGTGCGGAAGTCGGCGGCGGCCGTGCTGCCGTTCACCCTGACGCCCGGCCAGCGGACGGCGATCAAGGAGATCGTCGACGATTTGCAGAAGCCGGCGCCGATGCACCGGCTGCTCCAGGGCGACGTCGGCGCCGGCAAGACGATCGTCGCGCTGCTGGCCGCGGTGGTGGCGATGGAGAACGGCCTCCAGGTGGCGCTGCTGGCCCCGACCGAGATCCTGGCGAAGCAGCACTACGCCACGCTGGCGAAGCTGCTGGCGGCGACCCGGTTCCGCGTCGACCTGCTGACCGGCGCCGTGCCGGGCACCGAGAAGTTCACCATCCACGCGAACCTGGCGCGCGGGTCGACGCACCTGATTGTCGGCACCCACGCGCTGGTGCAGGAGCAGGTCACGTTCCATCAGCTGGGCCTGGTGGTGATCGACGAGCAGCACCGGTTCGGTGTCGCGCAGCGGGCCGCCATGCGCGCCAAGGGCCTGCGTCCGGACGTGCTGCTGATGACCGCCACGCCGATTCCGCGCACGCTGGCGCTGACCGACTACAGCGAGCTGGACGTGTCGAAGATCGTCGGCCTGCCGCCCGGACGCCAGCCCATCCGCACCTGGGTCAAGCCGGAATCGCGCCGCGACGAGATCTACCAGCTGATTCGCCGCGAGCTGACCGCCGGCCGCCAGGCCTACGTGATCTACCCGCTGGTGGAGGAGTCCGAGAAGATCGACCTCAAGTCCGCCACCGAGATGGCCGACCGGCTGCAGGCCGAGGTGTTCCCGGACTTCCGCGTCGGCGTGGTGCACGGGCGGATGAAGCAGGACGCCAAGGACCAGGTGATGCACGCCTTCGCCACGGGCGCGGTCCACGTGCTGGTGTCAACGACGGTGGTCGAGGTGGGCGTGGACGTGCCCAACGCCTCGGTGATGCTGGTGGAGCACGCCGAGCGCTTCGGCCTGTCGCAGCTGCACCAGCTGCGCGGCCGCGTCGGCCGCGGCCAGTGGGAGTCGCACTGCGTCCTGCTGTACCAGTCGCCGTGGACCGACGACGCGCGCGAGCGGCTGTCCACGATGGCGGCCACGAGCGACGGCTTCGCGATCGCGGAGCGCGACCTGGAGCTGCGGGGTCCCGGCGACTTCTTCGGCACGCGGCAGTCGGGCCTGCCCAGGCTGCGCACCGGCGACCTGGTGCGCGACCGCGACGTGATGGAGGAGGCGCACCAGGAGGCGCGCGCCATGGTCGAGGCGGGTCCGCTCGGCGCCGCTCTCGCCGCGTTCGTCGCCGACGGATGGTCGGCCACGGTTCGGCCTGGCGCAGGTCGGAGCGTGGAGCGTGCTGATGCGCATCATCGCGGGCTCGTTGAAAGGGCGGCGGCTGGCCGCGCCCACGTGGGAGGGGCTGCGGCCGACATCGGACAAGCTGCGCGAGACGCTGTTCAACATCCTGGGCGCGCGTATCGAGGGTGCGCACGTGCTCGATCTGTTTGCCGGCACGGGCGCGGTCGGGTCTCGAAGCGCTGAGCCGCGGCGCGGCGCTCGTCGTCGGCGTGGAATCCGACCGCCGCGCGGTGGCGCTCGTCGCCCGCAACCTTGCGGCCTGCGGCGCGAGCGGCGGACTATACTATCCACTCGGGCGACGTGCTGGTGGCATTGGCGCAGCTGCGGCCGGCCCGCGCGTTCGACGTCGTGTTTCTCGATCCGCCGTATGCCTTCACCCGCACGCGCGATGTGCTGGCGGCCGCGGCGACACACCTGAGTCCCGAGGGCGTGCTGGTGCTCGAACGGGCGACGCGCGTCGAGCCGGACGTGCCTGACGCGCTCGCGCGGGTGCGCGACGTCCGTTCCGGAGATAGTTCGCTGACGCTGCTGGTCCGAAGGCCCGAAGCCTTATGACGACTCCGACGCATCCCGAGCCGCCCGTAGGACGCCTGGCGATCTTCCCGGGATCGTTCGACCCGCTGACCAACGGCCACGTGGACATCATCCTGCGCAGCACGCACCTGTTCGAGCGCGTGGTGGTGGCGGTGCTGCTCAACGCGGAGAAGCAGCCGCTCTTCACGCCCGGACGAGCGGGTGGCGATCATCGGCGAGGTGTTCCGGGAGTATCCCGAACATCGAGATCGAGACCTTCGACGGGCTGCTGGTCGAGTACGCGCGCCGGCGGCGGGCCAGCGCGATCGTGCGGGGGATCCGCGCCGTGTCCGACTTCGAGTACGAGTTCCAGATGGCGCTGATGAACCGGCACCTCGAGCCGACGCTCGAGACGGTGTTCATGATGCCGGCCGAGCAGTACACCTACCTGAGCTCGCGGCTGATCAAGGAGGTCTACAGCCTGGGCGGCGACGTGCGCGGGCTGGTGCCCTCGGCGGTAGAGCAGTGGATGAATCGGAAGACCGGAGTGGGGAAGTAGGAGGCTGTAGGCTCTCGGCTTTAGGCTTTCGCGGAGCCGGAGCCCGGAGCCCGGAGCCAGAGGCGAAGGAGGAGACAGTCAGATGGGTACGTTTGCACAGCGGATGTCGCAGGTGTCGGTGTCGGCGACGCTCAAGGTGGCGGCCGAAGCCGAGCGCCTGCGGAGAGCGGGACACAACGTCGTGGACTTCAGCGCCGGCGAGCCGGACTTTCCGACCCCCGAGCACGTGAAGGCGGCCGCCAAGACGGCCATCGACGAGAACTTCACCCGTTACACGGCCGCGGCCGGGATGCCCGAGCTGCGCGAGGCCGTCTGTGCGCGCTACAAGTCGCGACTACGGCGTGGACATCAGCGCCGCCGAGGTGCTGATGACCGTCGGCGGCAAGCAGGCGCTCTTCAACGCCGCGCTGGCGCTGATCGATCCGGGCGACGAGGTGGTGACGCACGCGCCCTACTGGCCCACCATCCCCGAGCAGGTGAAGCTCGTCGGCGGCGTGCCGGTGATCGTGCCGACCAAGTCGGAGGACGGCTTTGCGGTCAGGGCCGAGGCGATCATCGCGGCGATGACGCCGCGCACCAAGGCCGTGATCCTGAACTCGCCCGGCAACCCCACCGGCGCGCTGATCGAGGAAGGCGCCGTGGCGGCGATCGCCGAGGAGACCGCGCGGCGCGGCATCTGGATCATCGTGGACCTGTGCTACGAGCAGCTGATCTACGAGCCGGTGCCGCACAACCTGCCGAAGGTGATCTTCGAGCGCAATCGCGGCAGCGGTCGGTGCTGGCCGGCAGCGCGTCGAAGAGCTACGCCATGACCGGGTGGCGCTGCGGCTGGACCATCGCGCCGAAGGAGCTGACCTCGGTCTTCAACGTCATCCAGGGGCAGTCGACGTCGAACATCACGTCGATCACGCAGAAGGCGGCGCTGGCGGCCATCACCGGCCCGCAGACGGCGGTGCACGACGATGCTCGACGAGTACCGGCAGCGGCGCGACAACATCCACGAGTGGCTGACGGCGCATCCCGGGATCCAGTGCGTGAAGCCGAAGGGCGCGTTCTACCTGTTCCCGAACATCTCGGGGCTGCTGTCGCCGGGCGGCGTCGCGACGTCCACCGACTTCGCGCAGGGCCTGCTGGAGAAGGAGCACGTCGTGGTGACGCCGGGCGAGGCGTTCGACGCGCCCGGCTACCTGCGCATCTCCTACGCCACCTCGATGGAGCAGCTCCGCGAAGGCGCCACGCGCATCCTGCGCTACGCCGAGTCGCTGCAGCCCGCGAAGGCCGCGCGCGCGGTAGACGACCGTGGCCCTGACCTGCGCGGCGTTCGTCGAGTCGCTGCGCGGGCGGCTCGGCACGCGAGCAGGTGCTCGACGACCCCGAGGCGTTCGGCGGCGCACGCCGCCGACGCCTTCGGCCACGGCCATCCGCCCGAGGTCGTGGTGCGGCCGGCGGACACCGGCCGAGGTGGCCTTCGTCGCCCGCGCCTGCCAGAGGCGCGCGTGCCGCTGGTCGTGCGCGGCGCCGGCACCGGCTACACCGGCGGCGCGGTGCCGACCCAGGGCGGCGTGGTGATGTCGATGCAGCGGCTCAACCGCATCCTGCAGATCGACGCCGAGAACCTGATCGCGGTGGTCCAGCCGGCCGTCATCACCGCCGACCTGCAGCGCGCCGTCGAGCGCGTGGGCCTGTTCTATCCGCCCGATCCCGCCAGCCTGGAGTCAGTCGTCGATCGGCGGCAACGTCGCCGAGTGCGCCGGCGGCCCGCGCGCGTTCAAGTACGGCACGACCAAGCGCTACGTGCTGGCGCTCGAGGCCGTGCTGCCGACCGGCGAGATCATGCGCACCGGGTCCAAGGCGGTCAAGAACGTCGTCGGCTACGACCTGACGCAGCTGCTGGTCGGCTCGGAGGGCACGCTGGCGATCGTCACCGAGGCAACGCTTGCGGCTGGTGCCGCTGCCGCCGGCGCGCGCCGCGTTGTCGGCGTCGTTTGCCGACGTGCGCGCGGCCGTCGGCGCGGTGACCGCGCGTGATCCAGGCGGGCGTCGTGCCGGCGGCGCTCGAGCTGGTCGATCAGGAATCGCTCCGCGCCGTGGAGGCGTTACGTCGGCGAGCGGGTCGCGCCCACGGGTGCGGGCGCGCTGGTGATCGTCGAATGCGACGGCATGCCGGCGGGCGTCGAGGAAGAAATCGTGCGAGTCGCAGCGCGCCGTGCGCGGGGCGGGAGCACTCGACGTCGTCCGCGCCGCCAACGAGATCGAGCGCGAGCGCGTGTGGCACGTGCGCCGGCAGCTGTCCTACGCGCTGCGCGCCACCGGGCGGCCACAAGATCAACCACGACGTGGTGGTGCCGCGCGGCCGCGTGCCGGAGCTGTTCGACGAGGTGGCGCGCGTTCGCGCCGCGCACGGGCTGCGCATGGCCTGCTTCGGCCACGCCGGCGACGGCAACATCCACGTCAACATCCTGATCGACAACGAGAACGCCGACGAGCGACAGCGCGCGGCGCTGGCCGAGCGCGAGATTTTCTCGCGGGTCGTGGCGCTCGAGGGATCGATCAGCGGCGAGCACGGCATCGGCTTCACCAAGGCGCCGTCACCTCGAGCTCGAGCTCGCGCCCGATGTGATCGCGCTGATGAAGCGCGTGAAGGCTGCGTTCGATCCGCACGGGATTCTGAACCCGGGCAAGATCTTTCCGTAGAGGCTCCAGGCTACAGGCTCCGGGCTCCAGGCCCGCCAAGAACGCTCACCGATTGCTCACCAACACCACGGTCTCCAGCAGATCCGCGGCCGGGCTCAGCAGCGATCCGAGTCGTAGATTCGCTGTGTTCAGATACGTGACACGGGCGAGCTCGCGCGTGGCGACGCCGGCGCGGCGCTTCCAGCACGGTTAGGTCGCTTGGCCTTACGACCAGGAGGACGCGATCGGGCGACTGGAGAAAGCGGACGGCGGAGGCTTCGTCGAACAGATCGTCCTGCCGCAGCCTGGAGTAGAAGACCAGGTTGCGGACGAAGACACGGTACGGTCCGACCGGCTCGGATGCGCCGCGCTGATCGAGGACTGCTCGCGCCATCAGCTCGACTGGTTCCGGGCGCCGGCCCGCGAGTGCGCCGAACTGCACCGCCAGCAGCGCTGCCACTGCGGCGCCGGTCATCGCCGCAGGCAGCGCCTGCCAGCGGCCGGTGGCCGCGACGGCCGCGACGCGCCGCGGCCGCGGCGGCGAGCGTGACCACCGCCACCCAGGGCGCCCATGGCTCGACGGTGATGAGCACTGGCCGCAGCCGGAGCAGCATCCCGGCCAGCACGAGGAACAGCGCGGCCGTGGCCCAGGCCGGCCCGGCCAGGCTGCGCCGCCGCTCGGCCACTCGCCGATCGATAGCCGCCGCGAGCAGGATCGCCAGCGGCGGCAGCACGGGCAGGACGTAGCGCGGTTGCTGGCCTACCGACGCCATGAACAACAGCGTCGGCGCCACCGCCCAGATCCACAGCCGGCGGTCCTCGCGGGACAGCCGCAGCCGCCGTTTCACCGCGTCGACGCAGCGCCCCGGCGACCGGACCGATCGCGAACAGCGTCCAGGGCAGCAGGCCGCCGGCGATCACCGGCCGGATAGAACCACAGCGGCCGCGGCTCGTTGAAGCGGGAGGTGGTGAACCGTTCGAGGTTGTCGGTCAGGAAGAAGCTGTCCAGATACGGGAGCCCGTGCGCGGCGAACATCGCGACGTACCATGGCAACCCGACCAGCGCGCTCGTGGCCGTGGCCGCGAGGATGCCCGGCCACGACAGGCGCACGGTTGCGCGCTCCAGCCACCAGACCGGCAGGAGCACCACCGCGGGAACGGCGACCGCCACCGGTCCCTTCATCAGGAAGCCGCAGCCGGCGGCCGTGCCGGCGAGGATCCACCAGCGCATCGCGCCGGCTCCAAGGTCGGCGGCGCGCAGCGCGGTGCCGATCGTGACCGTGATGCACAGGGCCAGCGGCAGGTCGGGCAGCGCCGAGCGCGCCATGGCGAAATAGCCGAAGGAGGTGGCCACGATCGCCCCCGCCAGCCAGGCGGCGTCCGCCGAACTGTGAAGGCGCCGCGGCGACCCACCAGGTGATCAGCGCCAGGCCCAGGCCCGCCATCGCCGCACCAAAGCGCGCGGCCCCTTCCGTGACCCCGGCGACGGCATAGGCGCCGGCCGTCATCCAGTAGTAGAGGACCGGCTTCTGCCAGCGATCCGCGAAGTTGAAGCGCGGGCGTCAGCCAGTCGTTCGAGGCCAGCATCTCGCGCGAGGCCTCGGCGTAATAGGCCTCGTCGGCGTCGGTGATCGCCTGTCGCCCGAGCCCGGTGGTGAAGGTCAGCGCGGCCAGGGCGAGCAGGGTCAGGAGTGGCCGTCGCACCGGACGGCATTGTAACGGACCGGTGCGTGGGCCGCGCGGTATAGTGAAGTTGTGGGACGAGTGGTCGCCGTGGTCGGCGCATCGCGCAGCCGGCACAAGTTCGGAAACAAGGCCGTGCGGGCCTTCAGTGCGGCGGGCGACACCGTCGTGCCCATCCATCCCCACGCCGCGGAGATCGAGGGCAAGCGCGCCTATCGATCGGTCGTGGACGTCCCCGGTCCGATCGACATGGCCACCGTGTACCTGCCGCCCGACGTGGCCCTCACCGTCTTGCCCGACCTGAAGCGCAAGGGCATCGGCGAGGTGTGGCTGAACCCCGGCGCCGACGACGACGCGGTGATCGACGAGGCCCGGCGGCTGGGCCTGAACGCCATCGTCGCCTGCAGCATCATGGGCGCGGGGCAGAGGCCGTCGGATTACTAGGGGCTTCCAGTCTCGGTCTTCAGGTCAGTGGCCAGACCTGGCCCAGCGCCGAAATAGAACACTCCGCCGCCGTCGAATTCGTCGAGCTATGTGTCGTTTCGGATCAGCTCGCACGTAAGGCACCGGCGGCTCTCGATCACGCCACGACACCGAGGTGCACACCAGCGCTCGACTGGACCGGCCGGCGGTCCGATTGCACAACTCCCGACCATGTGGTTCATCCACACGGGAGGCGGCGAGAGCGCGATGGCTTACTGGCGATCGAATCGGAGTGGTTGGTCTGGCGATGGCGATGTGGGTGGTCTGCGGTGGCGTGGTGTCAACGCACGGCAACCGCGACGGCCGCGTCCCGCGCCTGTCGATCGGCGGCTACCAGTTGGTGCACGTCGAGAAGATCAACAAGAACGTCCGCGAGTACACCTATCGCGCCCAGCTGAAGAATCGCGGCGCCGACGCCGTCGGGGGTGCGCGCGCCATCCTGATCGGCAAGCACGGCGACTTCCAGGTGATCGACGGCGAGCTGAACTTCGGACCGGTGCAGCCGCATTCGTCCGTGCCCAGCCTCGATACGTTTTCGTTCCGCCATCACGGCCCCGAAGGTCTGCCCGGACACGGCGAGTACCTGCGCTGGCAGATCACGCCGGCCGCAGGCAACCGCGCTCCAGTCGCGAACGCCGGCCCGGATGCGTCCATGGCAGTCGGGCAGCGGGCCCGCATGGACGGCAGCCGCTCGGCCGATCCCGACGGCGATCCGCTGACCTATCGCTGGGCGTTCAGCTCGAAGCCGGCGGCCAGCCGCGCCGAACTGGCGGGCGCGGACACGCCGGCCCCCAGCTTCATGATCGACGCGCCCGGCAACTACGTGGTGGCGCTGACCGTCGAGGACGGGCAAGCGGCCACTCGAGTGACGCCGCGGTGGTGACGACGCCCGATACCCGGCCCGTCGCCAACGCCGGTGCCGATCAGACCGTGGCGCTCGGCGAGCGCGCGACGCTCAGCGGCGCGGGGTCGAACGATGCGGACGGTGACGCGTTGACCTACCGGTGGCGGCTCGAGTCGCGGCCGGCCGGGAGCGTCGCGAGCCTGGGCGGGCTGAGCGGCGTGGAGTCGTCGCTCGTGCCGGACGTGCCCGGGAGATATGTGGTGCAGTTGACCGTGAACGACGGGCGGATGGACAGCGCGCCAGACGCCGTCGTCATCAGTACGGCCAACTCCGCACCGGTGGCTCGGGCGGGCGCTGACCAAGGGGCGGCGGTGGGCGACGTCGTCCGCCTCGACGGCAGCGCCTCGTCCGACGTGGACGGCGACGCCCTGCGCTTCGCGTGGACGCTGGTCTCGCGGCCAGCGGGCAGTGCCGCGAGTGCCGTGCCGCCGGGCGACGTCGCTCCGGCGGTGACGATCGACCGCGCCGGGACCTACCGGTTCCGCCTGATCGTGAACGACGGCGCCTTGTCGAGCGCCCCGGATGACGTCGAGATCAGCACTCGCAACACCGCGCCGGTCGCCAATGCCGGAGCGGACGCCGCGGCGAGCCTCGGCGAAACGGTCGCGCTCGACGGCAGCGGTTCGACCGACGTGGACGGCGACGTGCTGACCTACGCCTGGTCGCTGACCAGCCGGCCGTCGGGCAGCCTGGCGGCGATCGACGTCGCGACCGCCGTGTCGCCGCACTTCACGATCGATCGGGCTGGCACCTACGTGGCACAGCTCATCGTCTCGGACGGCACCGTCCTGAGTGCCGCGGACACCGTGGTGGTGACGACGCGCAACACGGCGCCGGTGGCGCGCGCCGGGGCGGACCAATCGGCGGTGGCCGGGCAGCACGTGGCGCTCGACGGCAGCGCGTCGAGCGACCCCGATGGCACCCCGATCACGTTCGAATGGGCGCTGACGACCAAGCCTGCGGGCAGCAGCGCCGTCCTGCAGAATGCCTTGTCGCCCGCGCCCTGGTTCATCGCCGATCGCGACGGCGTCTACGTGGCCCAGCTGATCGTCAGCGACGGCGCGCTGTCGAGCGACCCGGACACGATCTCGATTTCCACGACCAACGCCGCGCCGACCGCGAACGCCGGGGCGGATCAGCTGGACGTGCCGGTGGGCAGCACGGTGGCGCTCGACGCCTCCGCGTCGTCGGATCCCGATGGGCAGCCGCTGACGTATCACTGGTCGCTGGTGGCGGTGCCAGCGGGCAGCACGGCGACGCTGTCTGACCCGGCCGCGGTTACGCCGACGTTCACGGCCGACCGGCCCGGCGAATACGTGGCGCAGCTGGTGGTCAGCGACGGCTTGCTCGACAGCGCGCCGGACACGGTGCTGCTGCGCACGGCGAACCGGCCGCCGGTGGCGGCGGCGGGCGCCGATCAGTCGGTGGCCGTCGGCACCGGCGTGACGCTGGATGCCACGGGCTCCTCGGATCCCGACGGCGATTCTCTGACCTTTGCCTGGCAGTTCGTCTCACGTCCTGCTGGCAGCAGCGCGTCGTTGAACGCGCCCGCGCTGGGTCTCGGCGCGTTCACCCCGGACTTTTCCGGCCGGTTCGTGGTGCGCGTGACGGTGACCGACAGCGCGGGCGCGTCCAGCGCCGACGACGTGGAAATCAACGCCACGGCGACGGCGCGGCTGGAGGTGCCCACCGCGGCGTCGTGGATGCCGGCCCAGGTCGGCAGCTCGGTGGATCAGGACATCGTCGTCACCAACTCCGGCGGCGTCACGGTGACCGGGTTGGCGGCCACGGCGTCGGGCGACTTCGCCGTTGACGCGACGAGCCCTTGCTTTGCCGGGCCGCTCGCCGCTGGCGACAGCTGCGAGATCCAGGTGTCGTTCCGGCCCACGGCCGCGGGCGCCCGCAGCGGTGGACTGAGCGTGACGAGCAGCGCACCCGGGAAGCCCGCACAGCGTGGCGCTGAGCGGCGACGGGCGCGCAGCCAGCCTGATGGTCTCGCCGGCGTCGCTCACGTTTGCCTCGACGCTGGTCGGCCAGTCGTCGACGCCGGCGGGCGCCGTGCTGACCAACGACGGCATCGGCGACGTGGAACTCCTGAACGTGGCCTCGACCGGCGATTTCGCGCTCGGCACCAGCGCGGGCGACCGCTGCCAGGCTGGCAACGTGCTGACGCCCGGCGCCACCTGCTCGCTGACGGCGACCTTCTCGCCGACGCAGCCCGGCGCGCGGAGCGGCACCATGGCTGTTGACGGCCGTGGCGTGGGCGATGTCACGGTGCTGCCGCGATCGGTGGCGCTGAGCGGCGACGGCGTGGCGCTGCCCGTGGTCACGCTGGCCGTGACCGATGGCTCGGCCAGCGAATGGGGGCCGGATGCCGGAACCATCACCCTGTCCCGGACGGGCTCGCCGGCCGCGCCGCTGACGGTGAGCTACACCGTCGGGGGCAGTGCCGCCGGTGGCGCCGACTACACGATGCTGTCGGGCATCGCGACCTTCGCGCCGGGCGCTGCCCACAGTGGTGCTGACGGTCGCGCCGCTGGCCGACGCGCTGAACGAGGGCCCCGAATCGGTGGCCGTCACGCTCGTCGCCGGGTCCGCCTACGATCTGGGCGCCACGGTGGCCGGCACGGTGTCCATCGAGGACGCCTACCAGGAGGTGAGCGTGGTCGCGTCCGACGCCGTCGCGTCGGAGGTGACGCTCAATCCTGGCGCATTCACCTTCACGCGCGTCGGGCAGCGTCAGCCACCCGCTGACGGTCAACTTCACCGTCGGCGGATCGGCCACGCCGGGAGCGGACTACACGGCGCTCGCCCCGGCCGTGGTCATTCCGGCCGGCGCGGCCTCGATCACCATCGCGGTGACGCCGTTGGCCGACATGGAAGAGGAACCGCTCGAGACGGTGCTCGTGACGCTGGCGAGTGGCAGCTACGTCGTCGGGACGCCGGCCAGCGCGTCCATGAACCTCGGCGACGATCCGCAGCCGCGGATCTCGGTGATCGCCGTGGACGGCGCTGCCTCGGAGGTGGGTCCGGATGCGGCGCTGCTGCGGTTCTCGCGCACGGGCTCCGCCGGACCTGGCGCTGGCCTTCCGCTACACCGTGTCGGGCTCCGCCGCCAACGACGGCGCCACCGACTTCACGCCGTTCCTGTCCGGCGACGCGAGCTTCGCGCCCGGCAGCAGCACCCTGGATGTCGTGGTGACGCCGGTGGCCGACGGCCTGTCGGAGGGCGATCGAGACCGTCGTCGTCACGCTGCTCGACGACGTCCGATACAACCTGGGTTCGAGCACGGTTGCCTCGATCACCATTGCCGATCCGCCGATGCCGGTCGTGACCGTGAGCGCATTCGACCCGGATGCGGCGGAGGTCGGCCTCGAGACCGGCACGTTCCGCTTCACCCGCACGGGCGACCTCGGCGCGCCGCTGACCGTGTCCTTCACGCGCGGCGGCACGGCCGTGCAACTGACCGACTACGCCAACATCGGCGGCACGGTGACGTTCAACGCCGGCCAGGCGACGGCGGATCGGATCGTGGTGCCGGTCAACGACGCGGTGGTCGAGGGGCCGGAGACGGTGATCGTGACGCTGACCGACGGCGCCGACTACGATATCGCGGTGCCGACCTCGGCGACGATCACGATCGCGGACCAGCCGGTGCCGACGATCTCCGTCGCGGTCATCGACGGCACCGCCAGCGAGGCGGGTGATACCGGGTCTCTTCCGGTTCACGCGCACCGGCGACACGACCTTCAGCCTCTCAGTTCACCATCGCTCGCGGCGGCTCCGCCACCAACAGCTCGGACTACTCGAACATCTCGACCACGCTGATGTTCCTTGCCGGGCAGGCCACGCTCGACCGGCCGATCGTGCCGGTGAACGACGCGCTGATCGAAGGCACAGAGACGGTGTCGCTCACCGTCGTGGACGGCGCCAACTACGACCTGGGCGCGCCGGTGACCGGGTCGGTCGACATCCCGACCAGCCGATTCCGATCGTGACGATTACGGCCTTCGATCCGAGTGCGTCCGAGACCGGTCCCGACACGGGATCTTCCGCTTCACGCGCGTCGGCGATGTGTCGCTGCCGCTGACCGTCAACTACGTGCGGACCGGCACGGCGTCGCCGGCGACTTCGTGAGCTCGGGCCATCGATCACCTTCCCGGCCGGCCAGGCGACGGTGGATCGCGTGGTGACGCCGGTACGCGAATGCCGCCGCTGACCGAGGGCAGCGAAACCGTGGTGCTCACGCTCGTCCGACGGCTCTCAGTACGATCTCGGGGCGTCGACCGTCGCCACGGTGACGATTACCGACTGACCGGCGATATGAAGGGTTGACAGCGTTGGTACGCGATTCCTACCATAGCGCTTCACCCTTCATGACAAACCAGAAGCGCCATGGACCGCGGCGGTCCCCCGACCGCCGTCCACCTCACCACCGCCGTCCGGGCCGTCCGCCGGGACAGCCCGGACAATCCGGACAACCCGGGCCATCTGGCCTGCCGCAGGACGATCCGGCCATGGACCAGCTGGAGGAGCCCCCGGACGACGCTGCCGCGCCGGCAGCCGCCGACAGCCGCCTCCGCCGAGCCCGCCCCGCCTGGCGCGCCGCCCGCGGCGCCGCGGCCCAGCCTGAACATCACCGCGCTGAAGGACATGAGCATCCAGGCGCTGACGCAGGTGGCCAAGGACCTGAACGTGGCCGGCGCCACCGGCATGCGCAAGCAGGACCTGATCTTCCAGATCCTCAAGGCGCAGGCCGAGCAGAGCGGCTTCATCTTCTCCGAAGGCGTGCTGGAGCTGCTGCCCGACGGCTTCGGGTTCCTGCGCGCGCCCGACTACAACTACCTGCCCGGCCCCGACGACATCTACGTGTCGCCCTCGCAGATTCGCCGGTTCGACCTGCATACCGGCGACACCGTGTCCGGCCAGATCCGCCCGCCGCGGGAAGGGGAGCGCTATTTCTCGCTGGTCAAGGTCGAGGCCGTCAACTTCGAGCCGCCCGACCGCGCGCGCGAGAAGATCTTCTTCGAGAACCTGACGCCGCTGTATCCCGACCAGGCGGTGATCCGGCTCGAGACGACGAGCCGACAACCTCTCGGGCCGCGTCATGGACCTGATGACGCCGATCGGCAAGGGGCAGCGCGGCCTGATCGTGGCGCCGCCGCGCACCGGCAAGACGATGCTGCTGCAGAGCATCGCGCAGTCGATGGCCGAGAACCACCCCGAGGTCGTGCTGATCGTGCTGCTCATCGACGAGCGCCCCGAAGAGGTGACCGACATGCAGCGCTCGGTGAAGGGCGAGGTGGTGTCGTCCACCTTCGACGAGCCGGCGCAGCGCCACGTGCAGGTGGCCGAGATGGTCATCGAGAAGGCCAAGCGGCTGGTCGAGCACAAGAAGCGACGTGATCATCCTGCTCGACTCGATCACGCGCCTGGCCCGGGCCTACAACACCGTGATCCCGTCGTCGGGCAAGGTGCTGTCGGGCGGTCTCGACTCGAACGCGCTGCAGAAGCCGAAGCGGTTCTTCGGCGCCGCCCGCAACATCGAGGACGGCGGGTCGCTGACCATCGTCGCCACGGCGCTCATCGACACCGGCTCCCGCATGGACGACGTGATCTTCGAGGAGTTCAAGGGCACCGGCAACATGGAGATCCACCTGGATCGCAAGCTCGCCGACAAGCGCGTGTTCCCGGCCATCGACATCACCAAGAGCGGCACGCGCAAGGAGGAGCTGCTCATCGCGCAGGAGGATCTGAACCGGATCTGGGTGCTGCGCAAGGTGCTCAACCCGCTGTCCGGCGTCGAGGCGATGGAGCTGCTGCTCGACAAGCTGGGAAAGACGAAGCAGAACGCCGAGTTCCTCGGGGCGATGCAGAAGATGGGCTAGCGCTGGCGGTATCGTGCGCCTGCGTCGCAACGGCCCGCTGGTCGTCGAGGGCGACGACGTGACGGTCGTGGATTGGGACGGCGTCGAGCGCCGTCCCGCGAAGCTGCCAGTCGCCCTGTGCCGGTGCGGCGGCTCGTCGAACAAGCCGTTCTGCGACGGCAGCCACCGGCGGATCGGGTTCAACCCCGATTCGGCCGGAAGCCGCGAGCCAGAAGCCGCGAGCCTAGAGCCGGAAAGAAGCCGAAGCCTCAGCCGGGGCGAGCTCGACGGTCTTCGCCGGCCGTATCGAGCGTCGCGTCGACAGCGCGGTCGCCTGACGTGCCGAGCCACGCACGTCCTTGCCGCGCGTCGCCAGCACCGCGGCTGTTCCCGCCCCGCCGCCGATGGCCGCGCCCTTCGCGGCGCCGCTGCCGCCGCCCAGAATGCCGCCGATCACCGCGCCGCTCCGGCGCCAACGCCGATCTTGGTCGCGTCCTCGCTCTTGGTGGGCTCTCGCCCTCGAACGTGATCGGGCTGGTGTCGAGCGGTGCTGCGCTCGCCGTTCACCGTCACCTCGGTGAACCGCAGCGACAGGCGCGGCGCGGCCCTTGACGCGGCCCGCGCGCTCGACTTCGGTCACCGCGCCGATCAGCGTCGCCCCGCTCGGGCAGCACCGTCCGCGCCGTCCGACGTCCACCGCCTGCTTCAGCCGCGCCGCGCACCGCGGTTTCCACCGCCGCGGTCTCGGACGACAGGTCGTTCAGCAGCTCGAGCGGCAGCTCGGTGCCCGCCGGCACGGTGACTTCGACGCAGTAGGCTGCGGCGGCGCGTGGCTCGCGCGCGGCCTTGTCGGCCGCGGAGTTCGGCAGCGGCGCGCGCCGAGCGCGCAGGGCGCGGCGGCGCCGCCGGCGCGGCCGGGGCGGTGCCGCGGCCGTCGGCGGCGGCCGGTGCCGGTCGGCGCGCGGCGCCGGGCGCCTGGGCCGCCGGTTCCGGCGGCGGCTGGCTCTGGCAGCCGGCGGCAGCGACTGCGGCAGCAGCGCCGCACAGGCAGGAATCGGTCCGAACGGTCGTGATGGCATGTCATGTGTTCCACCTCTGCCACGGGCCTTCAAGGATTGGGCCACGGCCGGAAAGCCCGACAATGGGCCTGAATTCTGCGCGATTGCTCGCGCGAGAAGCGTCCGGCCAAACGCGCAATTTCGGCACGGCCACGACCAGCAATCGTTAGACGTTTATGATGTCTGAAAGGACTATCAATTTGACTGATGCTCGATCCGGCGGGGCACACTGCTAGGCTATGCCGAGTAAACGCACCGGCGCGCAGATCATCTGGGAATGCCTCGTCCACGAGGGCGTGAGCACCGTCTTCGGCTACCCGGGCGGCGCCATCCTGCCCGCGTACGACGCGATGCTCGACTACCCCGGTCCGCCACGTGCTGGTCCGGCACGAGCAGGGCGCCACGCACATGGCCGACGGCTACGCGCGGGCCGGCGGCGGCGTCGGCGTCGCGATCGCCACCTCGGGTCCCGGCGCCACCAACCTGGTCACCGGCATCGCCACCGCGATGATGGACTCGGTGCCGATGGTCTGCATCACCGGCCAGGTGCCCAGCAAGCTGATCGGCTACGACGCGTTCCAGGAAACCGACATCACCGGCATCACGCTGCCGATCACCAAGCACAGCTACCTGGTGACGCGCATCGAAGACATCATGCCGGCGATGAAGGAGGCGTTCCACCTCGCCAAGTCGGGCCGTCCGGGCCCGGTGCTGGTGGACATCACCAAGGACGCGCAGCAGGCGAAGATGGACTGGGCCTGGGACACCGTCGCCGGTGCAGATGCGCGGCTACCGGCCCGACGCTCGAGATGCCGCGCAAGTCGCGAGTTGACGAAGGCCGTCGAGCTGATCAAGCGCGTCGAGCAAGCCGGTGATCCTGGCCGGGCAGGGCATCCTGCAGAGCGGCGCGATGCAGCGAAGTGAAGGCGTTCGCCGAGCGCATCAACGCGCCGGTGGCGATGACGCTGCTCGGCCTCGGCGGCTTCCCGGCCAGCCACCCGCTCAACATCGGCATGATGGGCATGCACGGCGAGGCGTGGGTCAACCACGCCATCCAGGAGGCCGACCTGCTGCTGGCCTTCGGCATGCGCTTCGACGACCGCGTGACCGGCAACCTCAAGACCTACGCCCAGCAACGCCAAGAAGATCCACATCGACATCGACCCGTCCGAGATCAACAAGAACGTCGCGCGCCGACGCGGCCATCGTCGCCGACCTGCGCGAGGCGCTGAAGGACCTGCTCGACGTGGTCGAGCCAGCCGAACACGACGCCGTGGCTCAAGTACATCGGCTCGATGAAGGGCGACTGCGGCCGTGCGCGACATCCAGACGCTGCCCGACAACGGCCACCTCTACGCGCCGCACGTGATCAACGACATCTGGCGCATCACCGACGGCAAGGCGATCGTCGTCACCGACGTCGGCCAGCACCAGATGTGGGAGGCGCAGTACTACAAGCACGACGACGCCGCGCACGCTCATCACCTCGGGCGGCCTCGGCACGATGGGCTTCGGCCTGCCGGCGGCCATCGGCGCCAAGATGGCGCGGCCCGACGCCGAGGTGTGGGCGATCGTCGGCGACGGCGGCTTCCAGATGACGCAGGCCGAGCTGTCCACCGCGGCGCAGGAAGGCGTCAAGGTCAACGTCGCCATCATCAACAACGGCTTCCTCGGGCATGGTGCGGCAGTGGCAGCAGTTCTTCTACGACGGCCGCTACGCCGCGACGCCGCTGCGCAGCCCCGACTTCGTGAAGCTGGCCGAGGCGCACGGCCTGCTGGGCCTGCGCGTGGACAAGCGCGTCCGAGGTGCTCGACGCCGTGGAGCGGGCGCGCCAGCGCGAAGGGCACCGTGGTGATCGACTTCCGCGTCGAGCAGGAAGACAGCGTCTACCCGATGGTGCCGGCTGGCGCCGACCTCGACGCGATGATCCGCCGGCCACAGTCCAGCGTGCTGGTCGAAACCGCAGCCGATCCGATCTGAGCGTCTTTGGCGCAGCTTCGCGCGCCGGTTTAGGTAAGGAATCAGGTTTCGCGATGCATCACACACTGGTCGCGCTCGTCGAAGACAAGCCCGGCGTCCTGAACCGCGTGGCGCTGGTGTTCCGCCGCCGCGCGTTCAACATCGAGTCGCTGACGGTCGGCCGCACCGTCCGAGCCCGGCGTCTCGCGCATGACGATCGTGCTCGACAGCGACCAGACCAGCGCCGAGCGCGTCACCGCCTACCTCTACAAGCTGGTCAACGTGCTGCAGGTCGAGGACCTCGGCAGCGTGCCGGCGGTCGCCCGCGATCTCGCGCTGGTGAAGGTGGCCGTCGCCGGCCACGACCGCGCGCAGCTGCTGCGCGTGGTGGACGAGACGCGCGCGCACATCGTCGACTCGGGCGAGCAGACGATGACGCTCGAGATCACCGGCGAGCCGCCGCACGTGGACGCGGTGATCGCCCGGCTGGAGCCGCTCGGCATCGTCGAGATGGTGCGCACCGGCCAGGTGGCGATGCGCCGCGGCGACACGGCGCTGTCGGCCGCGCAGTACTCGTAGCTCGCTCGAGCCAGTCTTCGACCGCGGCGTCTGGCGGGCCGGCTCAGCTTTGTCGGACGTTGACAGGAGAACGCATGGCGACGATGTTCTACGACAAGGACGCGGATATCGAGCTTGATCCGCCGCCGCAAGGTGGCCGTGATCGGCTACGGATCGCAGGGGCACGCCCATGCGCTGAACCTGCAGGACAGCGGCGTGGACGTGGTCGTCGGCCTGCCGGCGTCGAGCAAGTCGGCCGAGAAGGCGCGCGCCGCCGGGCTGAAGGTGCTGACGCGTGGCCGAGGCGGCCGAAGTGGGCCGACGTCATCATGATCCTGATCCCCGACACGCGCCAGGCCAAGGTCTACGAGGCCGACATCAAGCCGCACCTCACCGCCGGCAAGATGCTGATGTTCGCGCACGGCTTCAACATCCGCTTCAACTGCATCGTGCCGCCGACGGACGTGGACGTGACGATGGTGGCGCCGAAGGCGCCGGGCCACCGCGTCCGCGAGGTGTTCAAGGAGGGCGGCGGCACGCCGGGCCTGCTGGCCGTGCACCAGGACGCCACCGGGCAGGCCGTGCGACGGCGCTGGCCTATGCGCGCGGCATCGGCTGCACGCGCGCCGGCGTGATCGAGACGACGTTCTCGGAGGAGACCGAGACCGACCTCTTCGGCGAGCAGGCCGTGCTGTGCGGCGGCACCGCGCGCGCTGGTGAAGGCCGGCGTTCGAGACGCTGGTCGAGGCCGGCTACCAGCCGGAGGTGGCCTACTTCGAGTGCATGCACGAGCTGAAGCTGATCGTGGACCTGATGTACCGCGGCGGCCTGAGCTACATGCGCTACTCGATCAGCGACACCGCGGAGTGGGGCGACTACACCGCCGGGCCGCGCCTGGTCACCGACCGAGACCAAGAAGACGATGAAGCAGCTGCTCACCGAGATCCAGAGCGGCGAGTTCGCCAAGACGCTGGATCGCCGAGAACGACGCCAAGGCCTGCCGGTCTTCATGGCAACGCGCGACGCGCGAGCAGAAGCACCAGATCGAAGTGGTCGGCGCCAAGCTGCGCAGCATGATGCCGTTCCTCGATCCGGTGCAGCTGCCGCAGCCGTCCACCGTCTAGAGCCGTCAGCGATGGCCCTGAACAAGTACTCCGCCCGCGTCACCCAGCCGCGCAGCCAGGGCGCGTCGCAGGCGATGCTCTACGGCATCGGCCTGACGCCGGCCGACATGCAGAAGCCGCAGGTGGGCATCTGCAGCATGTGGTACGAGGGCAACACCTGCAACATGCACCTCGACCGGCTGGCGGCCGAGGTGAAGGCGGCGACGGCGCCTGCCGGCCTGGTCGGGATGCGCTTCAACACCATCGGCGTCAGCGACGGGCTGTCGATGGGCACCGACGGCATGAGCTACTCGCTGCCGTCGCGCGATCTCATCGCCGACTCGATCGAGACGGTGATGCGGCGCGCAGTGGTACGACGCGCTCGATCACCATCCCCGGCTGCGACAAGAACATGCCCGGGCAGCGTGATGGCCATGGCGCGGCTGAACCGGCCGGCGCTGATGGTCTACGGCGGCACGATCCGGGCCGGCCACGCGCAGGGCAAGCCGCGCGACATCATCTCGGCGTTCCAGTCCTACGGCGAGTACCTGGCCGGCACCATCACCGACGAGCAGCGGCTCGACATCGTCCAGCACGCCTGCCCGGGCGCGGGCGCCTGCGGCGGCATGTACACGGCCAACACGATGGCCGTGGCCATCGAGGCGCTGGGGCTGTCGCTGCCCTACAGCTCGTCCACTGCCGGCCGACGACGCCGGCAAGGCCGACGAGTGCCGGCGCGCCGGCGCGGCGGTGCGGCTGCTGCTCGAGCGCGACCTCAAGCCGCTCGACATCCTGACGCCGAAGTCGTTCGAGAACGCGATCGTGCTGGTGATGGCGGTCGGCGGCTCCACCAACGCCGTGCTGCACCTGCTGGCCATCGCGCGGACGGCCGGCGTGCCGCTGGAGCTGGCGGACTTCCAGCGCGTCAGCGACCGGGTGCCGCTGCTCGCCGACCTGAAGCCGAGCGGCCAGTACGTGCAGGAGGACCTGCACGGCATCGGCGGCACGCCGGCGCTGATGAAGTACCTGCTCGAGCGCGGCCTCCTGCACGGCGACGCGATGACGGTGACGGGCAAGACGCTGGCCGAGAACCTGCGCGCCGCTGCCCGGCCTGAAGAACGGGCCAGGCGATCATCCAGCCGCTCGAGAAGCCGATCAACCCGCGCGGCCACATCCGCATCCTGCGCGGCAACCTTGCGCCCGACGGGCGCCGTCGCGAAGATCACCGGCAAGGAAGGGCGAGACGTTCGCCGGCCCGGCGCAGGGTCTTCGACTCGGAAGAGGACGATGCTGGCGGGCCTCGAGCAGCGGCGAGATCGCCAAGGGCTCGGTGGTGGTGATCCGCTACGAGGGGCCGAAGGGCGGCCCGGGCATGCCGGAGATGCTGACGCCGACGTCCGCCATCATGGGCGCCGGGCTCGGCAAGGACGTCGCGCTGCTGACCGACGGCCGCTTCTCCGGCGGCTCGCACGGCTTCATCATCGGCCACATCACGCCCGAGGCGCAGGAGGGCGGCCCGATCGCGCTCGTGCGCGACGGCGACCGCATCGACGATCGACGCGGCGAAGTGCTGCGCTGTCAGTCCGGCTGTCGGACGCCGAGCTCGCGCGACGCAGGAAAGCCTGGAAGGAGCCGGCGCCCAAGGCCACGTCCGGCGTGCTGGCGAAGTACGTCCGCCTGGTGCGCTCCGCCTCCGAAGGCTGCGCCACCGATTAATTCTTCGTAGGGCCGGACAGCGGCGCAGGGCCGAGGCGGTCGTGCCCGCTGGCGCCTCCCGTTCCGCAAACCGGAAATCATCGACAACCAGCGTGGCATGCACCCCTCGGGTAGGTAGCGACCGATCGCATTCACGCGTCACGCGGAACGAGCCAGGGGCTTGGCTTCTTCGCCAGCCGGGCACCCAGCAGTCCGTGGTGAAAGTAGCGACGTGCACCGGAACTGGTGAGGCGGCCGCGGACAAGGCGCGACGGCTCTCAGCGTGTGGTCAGCCAGCACCTGCGACGAGACGGATTTCGCCTTTCGCAATTTACCCAAGCGTTTCGACCACGAATTCCTTCTGTCGTGCCCGTACTCGGGCCTTCAGGTCGTCGAGGGAATCATCTCGAAACACCGGCACCCTGCACTGACGCACGATGGCGCCGGTGTCGTAGTCAGCATCGACCAGGTGAATCGAAACACCCGATTCCGCCTCGCCGGCCTCCAGCACGGCTTCGAACACCCGATTCCCATACATCCCCGGTCCGCCGAATCGCGGCAAGAGGGCAGGGTGAGTGTTGAGGATTCTGCCCTCGAAAGCCCTGAGTACCAGTGGTCCCAGTTTCTTCATGTATCCCGCTAGGAACACGACGTCGACGTCAGCCGCAACCAGAACGCCTTGAATCGCCGCGTCCAGCGCGGCCGGATCCTCGTGCGTTTTCGAAGACAAATGAACGGCTTGAACACCGGCCTGCCGAGCCCTCCTCAAGGCGCCAGACTCGCCATTGTTGCTTACGACAACCGCTACGCGCCCCTGCATGCGGCCACCCGAAAAAGCATCCAACAGGCTTTGCAGCGTCGTTCCCTCATGCGATGCGAGAACACCAACGTTCATGGTTTGGGGCCGGCTCTGTCGGGCTAATAGTCAATGGGACCAGTCGTCATGGGTTGCCATGGTCCAGAAGGTCGAGAACATCGGAAAGGCGATTGATTCCTACACATCCCTCGATGACCGGTACTTGAGACGGGCAGAGAAGCACCGGACGCAGACCGGCATTCTGCGCACCGATGACATCCCATCGGGCGTCGTCACCCACAAAGATCGCGTCCGCCGGCGCGACCTGTATCAATTCCAACGCACGTTGAAACGGGGCCGGGTTCGGCTTCCGCCAGCCAACATCTCCGCAAAACACCGACGCATCAACCCGCTCGAGCAGCCCGTGACGCGCCAACTCGTTCCGCCACACGCTCGCGCTGCTGCCCCAGGGCGTATTCGAAACGATCGCTGTCTTGATCCCGCGCTGCCGAATTCTCTCCAGCAAAGGCAGGGCATCTGGATCCAATCGTGCGAGGACAAAGATTGGTTTCAGGAACGCCTCACAAACAGCCGTCAGCGCGGAATCGTCGAGTGAGGCGTATTCCCCAAATAGCTCGCTGAGTCGCTCGTCGAGCGCGCGGACCGCACCATTCGGTCGCTCCGCGTTCAGTCCCACGGCGCGGACGAACATGGCTTGATCGCGTTCAGAGTCCTGCGACCACCCGAGAGCATCCCTGCACTCCTGCAAGCACCGCTGCAAGACAGCGGGAAACTCCGCTGTTGCATAGTACGTGACCAGCGTGTTGCCCAAGTCAAAGAGCACGGCGCGGACGCTGCGATGATGTCTCAAGCGGGCCTCTGTTACCGATGCTGAGCGTCTGCGGGGGATCGACACGACCGATCATGGAGTCTCTACAAGCTGTACCCCTTCGGAGCCTGGAAGCCGCCGATTTCCTGGGCGAGCAGCTTTGCAAAGGCGATCGGCGTCGCATCCTCGAGATAGGGCCCGACGATCTGCAGTCCTACGGGCAGTCCGCTTCGACTGAGTCCGACAGGGGCGGTCGTCGCCGGACAGCCCGTCAGCGTCGCCGGCGAGATGTAGTCCAGGAGATTCCAGAAGGGCTGGATCGCCTCCTTCCGGCAGCGGATCATTCGCTGGTCGGGATGAGTGTGGTCGTGCGGGAATGCCGCGGTGAACGTCGTCGGCATCAGGAAGACATCGACGGTTTCGAAATATCCGTCCCACGCGGCGCGGTAGGCCAGGCGCCGCATGTTCTCTTGCTGCCAGTCGGCGAAACCGCTCAAGGCCCCTTTCACGAATCGCTCCGGCCGCGTGGCCAACTGGGCTTTGCGCGTCGGCTCGCGCTGCGTCTGGCGGCGTGAGGCTGAAAATGATCGCGCCGAGCAGGAATCAGTAGCAGTCGATCAGCTCCTGGAAGCGAAATCCTTCAGGCCAGCCTTCTCGCATCGTGGCGCCGGCGCGCTCGCAGGCGCGCACGGCGGCTTCGAGCACGGATTTCGTCTCCCCTGAGACCGGTGACGGCCGGATCCTCCAGCACGTATCCGATCCGGAAGTCGCGCAGCGCGCGTGACGTGCGCGCCGGGAGCGACCACTGAAACGCCTTCGAGTCGGGCGCCTCGGGCCCGGCCAGGACGCGCAACCCCATCTCCGAGATCGTCGGCGCTGCGCGCCATCGGCCCCGCGACCGCCAGCACCGTGGAGAAACCGGGGGGCCGCGTGCACGCCGCCAGGAGTGTGACCGTCAAGGCTGACGAGATCGAGCGTCGGCTTGTGGCCGTAGATGCCACAGAACGCCGCCGGCTGCACGAATGCTGCCGCCAATGTCGGAGCCGATGCTGAAGAACGCCATCCCCGCCGCCAACGATGCGGCGGTTCCGCCCGACGAGCCTCCCGGGGTTCGCGCGAGATCCCACGGGTTGTTGGACGTGCCGTAGATGTCGTTGAAGGACTGGCTGTCCATCAGTTCCAGCGGCACGTTGGTCGCGCCGAGCAGCACCGCGCCGGCGTCCAGGAGCCGGCGCACCGCCTCGGCATGCGCCGGCGCCTTCGTGTTCTTGAGCGAAGGAATCCCCCAGGTGCACGGCTGGCCCTCGACGCCGAAGCTTTCCTTGACGTTGATCGGCACGCCGTGCAGAGGACCGGTCGCCGCTCCACGGGCCGTCGCCTCGTCGGCGCGCGCGGCTGCCGCCAGCGCCTGGTCACGCAGCTGGTAAACGTAGGCGTTGCAGCTTCGGTTGAAGGCGTCGATTCGACGCAAGCATGTGCTGCGTCAACTCGACCGACGAGATCTGCTTCGCGCGAATCGCCGCAGCCGCGTCGAGCGCCGTGCCGAAGTCCGGATCGAAGGCGCGCGCCATGAGCGGTGACCCCTCTAGACAATGCTACCGACGGCTGTCGAACGCCAGCCGCAGCCCGAGCGCGATGAACACGCCGCCCATCACCCGGTTGAGCCACGTCGCGATGCCGTAGCGCCCGTCGAGCCATCCGCCGAGCCAGCTGGCGGCTAGCGCGTAGCCCAGGCACACAATCGTGCCGTTGACGATGAACACCAGGCCGAGCAGCAGGAACTGCAGCGGCAGCGGCCCGCGTGACGCGTCGGTGAACTGCGGCAGGAACGCGAGGAAGAAGAGCGCGACCTTGGGGTTGAGGACGTTGGTGACGATGCCCTGGGAGTAGATGCGGCTGAGGGGCACGGGCGCGAGCGCCCGAACGTCGAGTGGGCTCGATCGGCGGGCCAGGGCCCTGAACCCCAGCCACGCGAGATACGCGGCTCCGACATAGCGGACGACATCGAACGCCAGCGGCACGGCGAACATCACCGCCGAGAGTCCGAGTGCTGCCGCGGCAACGTGGACGAGGCATCCCGTCGCAATGCCCAGCGACGACACCACGCCGGCCAGCCGGCCCTGGCCCAGGCTGCGGCCGACGATGTAGAGCACGTCAGGGCCAGGAGTAATGTTCAGGAGCAGGCCCGCGCCGACGAAGAGCAGAAACGAGTTCCACTCAGGCATGGTGAGAAGACGTCGGACCTATCACGAAGATGGTATTGCCGAACGGATCCACCAAGTCGAAGGTGCGGGCGTCCCATTCCTCGTCGCGCGGTGGACGAAGAACCGCCACCTTGGCACTCCATTCCTGGTGATAGGCATCCGCGTCGTCAACCTCGAGTGACACGCAGGCGTTACGGCCGTGACCGTCCATCGGGCTGTCGATCGTCAGCTTGATCGTTCCGCGCTCCAGGCCCAGAAGCCCGTCCGCCCGTCGTCTGATGCCTCGAAGGTCACCCGGAAGCCCAGTCCATCGACATAGAACGACTTGGCACTGGAAGATCGTCAGCAGGCAGGATCGGTACTGCTCGCTCCACGGCTAATTGCCTGTGGGCTTGAAACGCTGCACGCGCCGGCCCCAGTTCGTCTCGGCCACGTACAGGTTGCCGCGGGAATCGAGGGCCAGGGTGTGGCCATGGGTGAACTGGCCGGCCTGATGGCCCGGCCGCCCGAAGGTGTTCAGGATCTTGCCGCTCTCGTGATCCAGCACGTGCACGGTCTCGTTGCGGCCGTTCATCACGTACATGTAGCGCTGCTGCGGATCGCGTGAGAACGCGACCCACCACGCCGTGCCGCGCGCGTCGGGCAGCTCGGGGGTGCCGGTCTTCAGCCAGATGTTGCGCTTGAAGGCGCCCATCTTGTCAAACACCTGGACTCGGTCGCCCTGCCGATCGCACACGTAGACCAGGCCGGCCGCGCTGATGGTCACGCAGTGGATCACCTGCGCGAACGCGCCGCCGACGCCCTTCTGGGTCTCGTCCTTGGTGGCCTGGCGCCCCCACTGCCGCAGGAACGCGCCGTTCTTGTCGAATACGGCCACGCGGCGGTTGCCATAGCCGTCGGACACGTAGATGTCGCCGTTGGCCGGGTCGATCGCCATGCCGGAAGGGTTGAACAGCCGGTCCTTCGCGGAGCTCTTCATCGTTCCCTTGGCGGTGCCGTCGCTGCGTGTCCACGACGCCCTTGGTGCCGATCTGCAGCAGCAGCTGGCCCTCGTGGCTGTACTTCTGCAGGATGCCGTCGTTGTTGCCGGCCACGTAGACGTTGTTCTGGCCATCGAACGTGCAGCCGTGGATCGAGGTCGGGACCTTGGCGGGATCGCCGAAGGAGCGCACCAGCGCGCCGGCCAGGTCGAACATCAGGATCGGCGGCGCTTGCAGCCCGGTTTCCTGTTCCTCGTCGGTGATGTCACGGCGGTTGACGATGACGACGTGGTCGTGCGCGTCCACGCACACGCCGCCCACCTGGCCCGTGATCCACTTGTCGGGCAGGGGCCCGGGCCAGGTGGCGTCAACGGTGAACCTGGTCTGCGCCAGGAGCGAAGGCGCTGAACACAGCAGCGCAGCGGCCGAGAACAACACACCAGCGAGTCTCATTGGAACCTCCGGCCGCCGAGGTACACGGCCGAAATGGAGCGCATGTTCCTGATGTCGTCGAGCGGATTGCGATCGAGCACCAGCAGGTCCGCGGCCTTGCCCTTCGCCAGAGTGCCGAATTCCCGGTCGATCCGCAGCGTCTCGGCCGAGCCCTTGGAGAACGCCTGGATCACCTGCATCGGCGTCAGCCCGGCGTCCACCATCAATTCCATCTGCCGGTGCTCGGCCCAGCCCTGGATGAAGAACCGGTTCGGGTCGCCGCCGCTGTCGGTGCCGAGCGCGACGCGCACGCCGGCGTCCACGAGCTTCTTGAGGTTCGTCTTGTCGAGCTCGAGGGCGCGGCGCAGAGCGGGGAGGTTGGGCAGAGCAGCCTGTTCGGTGCTCTTGGCAGCCAGCCTTGCAGGCTGGTCCCCGCGCAGCCCCCGGGTGAAGAACGGGTCGCTCAACCACGCGGGCCGGTCGCCGTAGACGAACATCGACTCCTCGCGTGCGAGCGTCGAAACCACCGAGACGTTCTTCTGCTTCAGCGTGTCGAGGAAATCGGCTTCGATTTCGACGTCCCGCACGTTGTGCACCAGGATGTCGACGCCCAGGTCCACCATGGCGCGCGCGTCGGCGGCGGTGACGATGTGCGCCATCGTCGTCTTGCCGTGTTTGCGCGCCTGTTCGAACACCGCCGCGACGAACGGCTCGGTCAGCTTGGGCACCGCGCCGCCCTGGGCGTCGATCCACACCTTGATGAAGTCGGCGGCCGGGGCAATCTCGTCCACCCGGGCGCGCGCGGCCTCGGGCGTCAGCGTGGTCATGATCTCGGCTGGCAGCGTGGAGAAGCGCTGCTTCACGGTCAGGATGCGGGCGCCGCGCAGGTCGCCGCGTTTCTGGGCGGCCTTGAAGCCGACGATGTCGTCGGGGTCGCGGGACATCGACGTGGTGGTGGTGACCCCGTAGAGCGCGTACTGCCGCAACTGCGGATTGCGGTTCGCGCCCACGTGGCCGTGGGCGTTGATGATGCCGGGGGTGACGAACTTGCCGCTCGCGTCGACCACCGTCGTGCCCTCCGGGGGCCGCACGCGCGGGCCCAGGTCCGCGATCCGCCCGTTGCGCATCAGGAGCGTGATGCCGGACTGGGGCGCGGCCCCGGTGCCGTCGATCACCGTCGCGTTGGTGAGGGCGACGTCCTGGGCCGCGGCATCGAAGGCGCCGGCCAGAGGAACAGGAGCAGAGGCCGAGCCGCAATGCGTCGCATCGCGGGTCAGTATAGCGTCCGGTTGTGAACTGTGACTTGTGGACTTCCAGCCCGGCTAGGCCGTCGCCGGCGTGGGCCGGGTGGCCTTGAAGCGAACCTGATCGCCGTCAGCCTCGACCATTACGTGGTCGCCTTCGTGCACCTCGCCCTCGAGGATTTGCAGCGCCAGCGGGTCCAGAATGCGGCGCTGCAGCGTGCGCTTGAGCGGCCGCGCCCCGAAGGCCGGGTCGTAGCCTTCGGTCACCAGCAGCGCTCTTGGCCGCGTCGGTCAGCTCCACGCGGATCTTGCGATCGGCCAGCCGCTTCAGCAGGCCCGCGACCTGGATGTCGATGATCGACTTCATGTGCTCGAGCCCGAGCGCATGGAAGAAGACGATCTCGTCGATCCGGTTGATGAACTCCGGCCGGAAGTGCTGCCGCAGCGCCTCCGTGACCTGGCGGCGGATGCCCTCGTTCAGCGACCCGGCGTGCTCGGCGATGAACTGGCTGCCCAGGTTCGACGTCATGATCACCACGGCGTTCTTGAAGTCCACCGTCCGGCCCTTGCCGTCGGTGAGCCGGCCGTCGTCGAGCAGCTGCAGCAGAACGTTCAGCACCTCCGGGTGCGCCTTCTCGACCTCGTCGAAGAGCACGACGGCGTAGGGGCGCCGCCGCACCGCTTCGGTCAGCTGGCCGGCCTCGTCGTAGCCGACGTATCCCGGCGGCGCGCCGATCATCCGCGACACCGTGTGCTTCTCCTGGTACTCCGACATGTCGATGCGCACCATCGCGTGCTCGTCGTCGAACAGGAACTCGGCGAGCGCGCGGGCGAGCTCGGTCTTGCCGACGCCGGTCGGCCCCAGGAAGATGAAGCTGCCGAGCGGACGGTTCGGATCCTGCAGCCCGGCGCGGGCGCGGCGGATCGCATTGGCCACGGCGGTGATGGCCTCGTCCTGGCCGACCACGCGCGCGTGCAGGCGCGCCTCCATCTGAATCAGCTTCTGGACCTCGCCTTCCATCAGCCGGCTCACCGGGATGCCGGTCCACTTGGCCACCACCTCGGCGATGTCCTCTTCGTCGACTTCCTCCTTCAGCATGCGCTGGCGACTGGTTGGCCGACGACAGGCGGCTCTCCTGCTGCGTGATGCGCCGCTCCAGCTCGGGCAGCTTCCCGTACTGCAGTTCCGAGGCCTTGGCGTAGTCGCCGGCCCGCTGCGCCTCCTCGATCGCGAGCTTGACCTGTTCGAGCTCCTCCTTGAGGGCGCGCGAGCCCTGGATCGCCTCCTTCTCGAGGTTCCACTGCGTCTGCAGCCGGGTCTCCTCCGCCTTCAGATTCGCCAGCTCCGCGTCCAGCCGGGCCAGCCGTTCCATCGAGGGCTTGTCGGTTTCCTTGCGCAGCGCCTCGCGCTCGATTTCGAGCTGCATGATGCGGCGGCGCACCTCGTCCAGCTCGGCCGGCATCGAGTCGATCTCCATGCGCAGCTTCGACGCGGCCTCGTCGACGAGGTCGATCGCCTTGTCGGGCAGGAACCGGTCCGAAATGTAGCGGTGCGACAGCACCGCGGCCGCGACCAGCGCGGCGTCCTTGAGCCGGACGCCGTGGTGGATCTCGTAGCGCTCGCGCAGGCCGCGGAGGATGGAGATCGTGTCCTCCACGCCGGGCTCGTCGACCAGCACCGTCTGGAAGCGCCGCTCGAGGGCCGCGTCCTTCTCGATGTGCTTGCGGTACTCGTCGAGCGTCGTCGCGCCGATCGTGTGCAGCTCGCCGCGGGCCAGCATCGGCTTCAGCATCTGCGAGGCGTCCATCGCGCCCTCGCTGGCGCCGGCGCCGACCACGGTGTGCAGCTCGTCGATGAAGAGCACGATCGCGCCTTCCGAGTCGGTGATTTCCTTGAGCACGGCCTTCAGCCGCTCCTCGAACTCGCCGCGATACTTCGCGCCGGCGACCAGCGCGCCGATGTCGAGGGCGAAGATCTTCTTGTTCTTCAGCCCTTCGGGCACGTCGCCGCGGACGATCCGCTGCGCCAGGCCCTCGACGATGGCGGTCTTGCCGACGCCCGGCTCGCCGATCAGCACCGGATTGTTCTTGGTCCGCCGGGACAGCACCTGGATCACGCGGCGCACTTCCTCGTCGCGGCCGATCACCGGGTCGAGCTTGCCCTTGCGCGCCAGGTCGGTGAGGTCGCGGCCGTAGCGGGTCAGCGCCTCGTAGGTGGATTCGGGCGTGCGGCGAGGTGACGCGCTGGCTGCCGCGCACCTGCGTGAGGGCGGCATAGAGTGCGTCCTTCGTGACGCCGTGGCGCTGCAGCAGCTGCGCGGCGGGGGAGCGCCCGGCCTCGGTGGCGAGGGCGACGAACAGGTGCTCGGTGCTGACGTAGTCGTCCTGCAGCCGCGTCGCCTCGGCCTGCGCGGCGTCGAGCACCAGCTGCATGCGCGGCGACGGCTGCACCTCGCCGCCGCGGACCTTCGGCATCGCCTCCAGCAGCTTGCGCGCGTCGCGTCCGACGCACCGCCGGGTCGAGGTTCAGCTTGCGCAGCAGCGACGGCGACGATGCCGCCCGGCTGCTCGATCAGCGTGACCAGCAGGTGCTCCGGCGTGATCTCGGCGTGCGTGCTCTCGCCGGCCAGGCTCTGCGCCGCGACGATGGCTTCCTGGGCCTTTTCGGTCAGCTTGTTCGTGTTCATGACGTTCGATCCCGTCCTATCGCTGCTTCTAGCCGTGCTCTCGGTTGCGTCCTTGCTGTCGCTCAGCTGCGCCAGCGCGGCGTAGTGCTCGCGCTCCTTCGGCGACAGCGTCCGCGGGCACCTGCACGTCCACCCGTGCATAGAGGTCGCCCTTTTCGCGTGCGAGCCCACCGCCGGCATCCCGTAGCCCTTGAGCCGGAACACCTGGCCGTTCTGCGTCAGGGGCGGCACCTTCAGCCGCGCGGTCTTGCCGCCGAGCGTCGGCACGTTCACCTGCCGCCCAGCACGGCCGTCGTCACCGGCACGGGCACGTTGACGTAGAGGTCCTGGCCCTTCCGCTCGAACGACCGGATGCGGCGCCAGCCGGACCCGCAGGATACAGGTCGCCCGCGGAGCCGCCGCCGCGGCCGGGCTCGCCCTCGCCGGCCACGCGCACGCGCGAGCCCTCGCCGACGCCCGCCGGAATCCGCACGTCCACCGATCGCGATGCGCCGTGCCGTGCTGGAACGCCAGCCGGCGCGTGGTGCCTGAGTACGCGTCTTCGAGCGTCAGTTCGATCTCGTGCTCGACGTCGCGCCCCGCCGCGCGCCCGCGTCCGCTCGCCGGCCCGCGCCGCCGCGCGCCGCCGCCGCCGAAGAACGTGGTGAAGAAGTCCGAGAACGGGTTCGAGTCGCCCGAACATCTCTCCATCTTCCTCCTGCGTCATCGTCCGGAAGCCGCCGCCCGGGCCGCCGCCGGCGTCGCGCTCGCGCCGGCGAACGGGTTGGGGCCGCCGCGCGCCTGCGCCTGCTCGTACATGCCGCCAGTTGGCGCCCAGCTCGTCGTACTTCTTGCGCGTCGGCCGGATCGCCCAGCACCTCGTAGGCTTCGTTGATGTCCTTGAAGCGCGCCTCCGCCGACTTGTCGCCCGGATTCACGTCGGGGTGGAGCTTGCGCGCCAGCTTGCGGAACGCCTGCTTGATCTCCTTCTCCGAGGCGGACTTGGTAACGCCCAGCGTCGCGTAGTAGTCCTTGAACTCCATCGCCGGTCCTTACAGCCCCACCGCGTCGCTCAGGCGCCGCATCTCCGCCAGCAAGCGCCGGCGGCCGGCTCTCGGTCGTCAGCGCGCGTTCGTCCATCAGCGGCCGGATCCGCTGCATGGCCTCGGCGATCGAGCAGCAGGCGCTGCACGCCGGCCAGGTTGATGCCCAGCTCGTCGACCAGCTGCTTGATGCGGCGCAGCCGCTCCAGCTCCTCGCGCGAGTAGAGCCGCATGCTGCCGATCGTGCGCGGCGGGCTGCACCAGCCCCAGCCGCTCGTACTTGCGCAGCGTCTGCGGATGCATGCCCAGCATCTCGGCCGCCATGCTGATGAAAACGAACTCGTCGTCTTCCATTCGCAGTCACCGGCTCGACAGCCAAGCTGAGCCGTCACGGTGCGATCGATTGATACGTACCGAGTGTATAGCATTGATACGTATCGTGTCAACTAGGCGCGTGCGGCCGCCTTCGCATCCGTCGCCGCGAGCGGATACGATTGGGGATCGTGGACCTTCAGATCGGGAGATCTCGTCACCATCGGGCTGCTCGTCGCGCTCGAGGGCCTGCTCAGCGCCGACAACGCGCTGGTCATGGCGATCATGGTGCTGGGCCTGCCGAAGAGCGAGCACCAGGCGGCGCTGCGCTACGGCCTCATCGGCGGCTTCGCCTTCCGCATCGTCGCCACGCTGCTGGCCGTCGTACCTCATCCAGGTCGGCTGGGTGCGGCTGGTCGGGCGGCCTCTACCTGCTGTACCTCACCTACACGTCACTTCTTCGCGGCACGAGGCACGGCGACGACCGGCGCGCAGGCGCCGAAGGCGAAGGGCATGCTGGGGCTGTCGCCGTTCTGGGCCACGGTGGTGCGGGTCGAGCTGATCAACCTGGCGTTCTCGATCGACTCGATCCTGGTCGCGGTGGCGATGTCGCCCAAGCTCTGGGTCGTGATCACCGGCGGCATCCTCGGCATCGTGGCGATGCGGCTGGTGGTCGGCCAGTTGCTCGGCGCTGGTGCAGCGCTATCCGGCGCTCGTCGACGGCGCGTTCATCATCATCGCCTGGGTCGGACTCAAGCTGTGCTGGGAGTACCTCCACGATGCCGGATACGTGCACCTCGAGATTCCGCAGTGGCTGTCGCTGCGGTCATCGTCGTGATCTTCACCGTCTCGTTCTCTACGCGCGGGCGCAGGGGCCGGTGGAGACGAGCCTGGCGGGCGAGGAGGCCGAACACATCCTCGAAGGAGAAGACGAAGCCATCGCCGCCATCGACGGCAACGTCGAGAAATAGCCGCCGCGGGTTCTCGCGCCGCCTCAGCGCCGCGCGCTGGGCGTCAAGGTGGTCTGCGCGCCGCTCGCCGTTCCTGACGTAGGTCACGCTGGCCGGCTGGCCGATCTTCAGCAGCTCCAGGGCATAGGTGTAGTCGTAGATGTTGGCGATGCTCTGCCCGGCAATCTCCACGATGACGTCGCCCTTCTGCAAGCCCGGCCTGGTCGGCAGGGCCGCCGCCCACCACGCCGCCGAGCAGCAGGCCCTTGGCAGTCGAGGTGTAGTCGGGCACCGTGCCGGTGAACACCCGCAGGCCGGTGCGGTTGGCGGTCTGCTGTGACTGTTCCACCTTGGCAAACGCGGGCGGCTGCGGCGTGCCGGACACGCGGCTGACGATGGCGGCCGCCATGCGCGCCACCCGCTCGAGATCCTCGTAGTTGATCTTGTCGGCGGTGTCGGACGGCTTGTGATAGTCGGTGTGGGCGCCGGTCGTGAACGACAGGCTGGGCACGCCGGCCTGGTTGAAGCTGGCGACGTCGGTCGGCTGATACGGATCCGGCTGCACGGCGAGATCGAAGCCCGCCGCGACGTTCACCTGTTCGAGCAGGGACGCCCAGGTGGGACTGGTGCCGGTGGCCTGGACCGCCAGCCGGTTGTCGGCCATGCGTCCCACCATGTCGAAATTCAGGTACGCGGCCAGGTCCGTCGCGGCGACGCCGCCGCTGGCGAGGAACTGCGGCCGAGCCGATCAGCCCGATCTCTTCCGCCGACCACAGCCCGATCAGCAGGTGACGCGGCGCGCGGGCGCTTCGACAGCTCCTCGGCGATGAGCAGCACCGCCGCCGTCCCCGAGGCATTGTCGTCGGCGCCGACGTGCGGCTGGCCAGCCTGCTCGCGCGTGGCCAGCGAGTTGCCGCCGGTGCCGCGCCCCAGGTGGTCGTAATGCGCGCCGATCGCGACCCAGGGGCGCTCGACGCCCGCCACCGGCGCGGTGGCCGGCAGATAGGCGACGACGTTGCGGCCTTCGTGCTTCTCGCGGATGACGGCGGTCTTCAGCTGCGCGGTGCTGCCGGTGGCGAGCCCGGCCACGTGCGGGTTGCCGCCGTCGAGCGCCTTCTGCAGTTCCTGCAGCGAGCGCTCGCCGAGGATCGCCTGTGCGACCCTGGCGCTGATGCTGGCCGCGCTGATGCCCGACCCGGCCAGCGCCGTGTCGAAGGTCATCGGGATGGTCGTCCCCGGCGTTCGGCGACGCCGGTCCGGTCACCACCAGCATGCCGCGCGCGCCGCGCTGGCGCGCCGCCAGCGCCTTGTAGCGAAGATCCGAGTAGCGCGCCAGGATTGCCCGCGTCGCCTGGTCGGCGTCTTCGGGGAAGTAGCGGAGGACGAGCGCCACCTTGTCCTTCACGTCCAGGCCGGCGTAGCTGTCGTAGCCGAAGTTCTGCGACTCCGGCACCACGATGCCGTAGCCGGCGAACACCACCTCGCCCGAGATGTCGCCGTCGTCGGAGAAGGAGAGCGCCAGCACGTCCCCGGCGCCCTCGAAGGCGCGCGGCGGTCCCGGAGTCGCCGTCACGGTGACGCGTGAGCCGCCGTCGCGGCTGCCGGCGGTGAAGGCGAAGGGGGCGAACATGCTGGTGCGGCCGGGAAGCGGCCTGGCGCCGATCCGCGCCAGCTGGCTGGCGATGTAGTCGCCGGCGCGCCGCTCGCCGGCGGTGCCGGCCTCGCGTCCTTCGAAGGCGCTCGAGGCGAGCGTCTGCACGTGGTCGCGTGCAGCGGAACTGCGGTTCTGTGCCGGCGCCGAGCGGCTCCACAAGGCGACGGTGGCGATGACGGCGGCGGCGTAGCGGGCGCTGGTGCTCATGGGCGTTTTCTCGGCGGCGCCGCGGCAATCGCCGCGCGCGCGCGTTCGTGGTTCCACTGCGCGAGGAAGATCTGTCCTTCGCGGCCGCCGCCGCGGCTCGACGTCCACGCCAGCTGGGCGCCGTCCGGCGATGGCACCGGCAGGCCGTCGAAGCCGTCGGAGAACGTCACGCGAACCGGCTCCTTGCGCCCGTCGGCGTCGACCATGAAGACCTCGAAGTTCTCGAAGCCCGAGCTTGTTCGAGGCGAACAGAATGTACTCACCGGAGGGGTGGAAGTAGGGCGCCCAGCTCATCGCGCCGAAGCTCGTGATCTGGCGCGCATCGGAGCCGTCGAGGTTCATGGTCCAGACGTCGGCGATGAGGCCGGCCTCGTCGAAGCGACGCCAGATGATGCGCTTGCCGTCGGGTGAGAAGAACGGGCCGCCGTCGTAGCCGGGCACCGACGTGAGCCGCTTCACGCCGGAGCCGTCGGCGTCGGCCCTCATCAGGTAGATCTCACCGAAGTAGCTCGGGTCGACCTCGAGCTGCTTGCGCTCGGCGGCCGACAGCTCGCGCGCGTAGGCGTCGCGCGTCGACGAGAACACGATCCACTGGCCGTCGGGCGAGTAGCTGGCCTCGGCGTCGTAGCCGCGCGCGTTGGTCAGCCGGCGCAGCGTGCCGCTCTTCGCCGACCGCACGTAGAGCTCCATCTCGGGGTCGTAATCCCACGCGTAGCGGCGTTCCTGTCCGGATGCGCGGAACTTCAGCTCCTCGTCCTGCAGCTGCTTCGATCGCTGGTCGTGGTGCGTCGACGCGAACAGCACGTCGTCGGTGGCCGGGTTGATGAACGCGCAGGTGGTCTTGCCGGTCCCGGGCGAGATGCGGATCGACGTGCCGGTGGAGAGGTCCAGCCGGTAGATCTGGTAGAAGGGATTGCCGGGCTCGCGTTCGCTTTGAAAGACGAGCGATTGGCCGTTGGCGGCCCAATAGCCCTCGCCGGCGCGGCGGCCCTCGACGGTCAGGCGCCGGACGCGCGACAGGAAGTCGCGCTCGACCGGCCCCTGTGGTGGCGTTTGCCCGTCAACGACCGCGGCGAGGGCGAGGGCCGCGGCCAGGGGCGTCAGCTGGCGGATCACGGCACTAGCTTAGCCCGCCCGCACGGAGTGCGGTCAAGAAGACAGTGTGACGGGACTAGCGGAGGCGAAGCTCAGGCTAATCCGTAATCTGCATGTTCTGCCGAATCCGGCGGAACGCCGCCTCGTAGTCCTCGCTTTCATCCCGCGGCGACACACCCACGAGGAACAGCACGTTGCCGTTCTTCAGGTAGGTCGTGGACACCGCGATCCCTTCCTGCTCGCGGGTCGCGTCGGACACGTTGCTCAGAAAGGTGGTCAGTCCGGTGCGCCCGCCCAGGCTCTCGCGGCGGCTGCCCGCGCTCCGCAGGTTGGGGTTGCTCTTGGCGAAGCCCTGGATCAGCGCGTCGGTATCGCGCTGCAGGTTGCCTGACGCCGCCCTGCGCCACGCCCACCTGGAGGCCGTGGGTGAACGACGTGCCGCCGCGCCCGTCACTGTAGAAGCCGCCTTCGGGCGCGTAGGTCAGCACCTCGCCACCGGTCTGCTGCCAGTTCGACGGCACCGTGATGCGGAGGAAGCTGCCCGGTCGATAGGTCCGCTCCTGGGCCGAGGGCAATTCGACGTTGACCGGCCGGCGGCTGACCGTGCTGGTGCCGCCCGACTTTCTTCTGGTTCGCGGCGATCTGTTCGGCGGTGAGCGCCGGCGCCATTCCCGACAGTCGCTGCCGCACCGTTTGGAAGTCCCCCGTGTCGGCGTTGCCCTGGACCTTCAGGCTGGCCGCTTCCTTGTTGATGGCGTTGTAGCGGTTGCCTGGGTTGGGGTGGCTGCTCAGGAACTCGGGACCGCGGCTGCCGCCCTCGGCCTCGATGGTCTTGAACATGTTGGCCATCTGCCGCGGGTCGTAGCCCGCGCGCGCCAGGATCTGCGCGCCGAGCAAGTCGGCCTGGGTTTCGGCCTCGCGCCCGAACTTCAGGAAGTAGGTGCCGAGCCCGAACTGGCTGCCCTGGGCGATGATGCTGCCGGCGGTGCCGCCGATGACCGCGCCCGCCACCTGGCCGAGGATGGCGCCGATCTGGAACTTCTCGCCCTTGGTGGCCTGTGCGGTGCCGTGCCGGAGCGCCACATGAGAGATCTCGTGAGCCATCACGCCGGCCACTTCGGCTTCGGTCTTGGCCGCCTCGATCATCCCGCGATTGAGGAACATCGGCCCGCCGGGCAGCGCGAAGGCGTTGATCTCCTTCTGGTTCACGACGTCGAAGGTGTAGCGGAACTCGCGGTGGGCGAACTCAGCCGGGATTCCCGCCACGAGCCGGCGCCCGACGTCTTCGACCCACTCGTCAACGCGACCGTCGTCGAGCATCGGCAGCTGCTTCTTGAACTCCGCCGCGGCTTCCTGGCCGATCTTCACGTCCTGCGCGGGCGTGTACTTGTTCTTGTCGGCCGTAATCCGGGTTTGAGTGGCTGGCTCGCCGACGACGACGACCGCGCAGACCATGCTCGTCGCGACCAGGAGACGCAGCCTGTGAGATCGGATGAGACGTGTCATGACTGTCCCCATTGCAAGGCTCTCGCCAACGACGCCGTGCCGGCCGCGGCGGAGAAATCGGCGGAAAATCAGCGTCTTCAGTAACGAAAGGTCACCCCGACCGTTGCGCGCCAATAGCTGAGCCGTACACGGGATGGTGCGCCGCCGAACCCGTTTGACGGCGCCCGATCATCCCGGACGCTCCGCGTGTGGCGGAGATCGAACCGGATGCCGGTCCTGTCGGTCAGCATGCCTATGGCACCCCCGCCAAGGTTCAGCGCCAGCAGGTTCCGGTCCACCGGTACCAGCGCGATGACGTCGTTGATGCCGACGTGCAGCAGCCCCAGGCCGCCGACGACGTAGGGGCGGAGCGACTCGCGGGTCACGCTGAGCGGCACGGTGACGACGACGCTGCCGCTGACCGTCGTGGCGTTGCTGCTCACGAAAGCCGGCTGCAGCGCGAGTTCGAAGAATCCCGGCGCGTACGCCAGCTCACCCTCGACCCCGACAGATCCCGGAACTCAGCCACAGGCCGGCCACCCCGAACATCAGGCTCTTCGACAGAGCGCTCGGATCGACCGTCGGCAGCCCGAAGATCGGCAGCGTGGTCTGTCCCGCGAAGGAGCCGCCGACGAAGGGCGCCACCAGAATCTCGGCCCGGAGGTCTCCCGGCCACGCCGCAAGCACGGCGAGAAGCAGCCCGACTCGGCCAGCACGCATCTACGGAACGAAGAACCTGAGGAAGAGCGTTGCGAACGGGGACGTGGTCACGTCGCCGTTGTTCAAGTTGTAGCCCGACGTCATCGCATCGCTGTTCGCCAGCAGGATCAGCGTCAGGTTGCGGCGCGGCAGCTTGAGCAGCAGCGCTGAGTGGCCGTCGCGAATGAGCCCGAACTGCCAGATCAGCGGCTCGTCGTTGTAGTTCTGAACGAACCACCCCAGCCCGGTCGGCAGCGTGCGGCCCTGCGCGACAGCTTGCGTCCACGACGCCGTCAGGCTCTGCGTTTCGATCAGAGCACCACTTTGGAGTGCGATGTCGAAGCGGGCCAGGTCGCGGACCGTCGACAGCACACCAGTCGCGGCAGACAGCGGGGGAGGCGAGACGTCGGAGCGGACCATCCGGCCGCTGCTCAACCGGTAGGTCAGGGCCGCCCGCCGAACCACGTCGGCGAACCGCGCCGAGGTGCCCGAGTCGAACTGCATGGCTCCCGGCATAGCCGATCCCGTGAACGCCGTCCCGGGCACGGAGCTCTGCATCGCGAACCGGTTGAACACCTCCTCGTAGAGCACGTGCCGATACGGCTGATCGGCGCATTCGACGATGACGGAGGTCAGGCCGGCGAAACGGTCGAGGCTGTATTCGAAGCTGCCGCCGTTGGTGGTGTGCGTCAGCAGATTCGCCACCGTGGCGTTGGCGTCGGGATAGTCGGGTACCCACCGCGTGATCCGGTCCGACAGCTCGAGCGTGTCCTGCTCGACGCATTTGCGGAGGGCGAGCGCCGCCCCCATGGTCTGGGACACGTCGCCGATGTAATAGGGTGTTTCGGGGGACGCGGGGACGTTGCCGTCGACGTCCTGGCGCCCCAGGCCCCGCTCCCAGACGACTGAACCGTTCTGGACGATTGCCGCCGATAACCCAGGTATACCGGCCTGTTCCCGTAAAGAGTCGAGGTAGCGTTCGAACAGTGAGAACGTCAGCGTCTGAGCCTGGGCAGGGAAGGCACCCGCTGCCACGACGAAGACAGAAGCCGCCGCCAGGAGTCTGACGCTATGCAATGGGATAGCTCGGCTGTGAACTCGAGTGTGATCATAGCATCCGCTTGCCGCGAGATTGGCGGCATGTGTGCTACAGTTTCCGGGCAAAGACGTGATGGCGCACGGGTTTACACGATTCGGCATCAGCGGCGCGGTGCTGCTAATGCTTATTTTGGGCAGCTCCGGGGTTGCCCGGGCGCAGGACGGTCTCCGAGTCGTGCCCCTCGTGCGGGACGACCAGGTGCTCGTCACCTTCACCCTGGCCGACGGCTTCACCGATGAGGTTCGGGCGGCGATTCAAAGCGGGTTGAAGACCTCCTTTACCTACGCCGTGGACCTGCGGCTCGACGTTCCCGGCTGGGTGGACCGCACCATCGGCACCGCCACGGCCACGAGCAGTGTCGAGTTCGACAATCTGACGCGCCGCTACGATCTGGTCCGCACGGTGGATGGGCGCGTGCTCGAGAGCAAGCAGACCGAGGACGAAGCGGTGGTCCGGCAGTGGATGACCGCGATGAAGCAGCTCCCGCTCTTCCGGACCAGCCTGCTGGAGGCCAACCGGGAGTATTACGTCACCGTCCGGGCGACCGCGCGGCCGAGCAACGGGTCGATCCTCTGGCCGTTCGGCAGCAGCGCCTCCGCTCAAGCCAAATTCACTTTCGTTCGATAGTGCGGACCCCGACGGCTGCTTGCGGTGCGTGCTGCGTACGCCGAGCGGCGGCTGCGCGCACTCGTTCCGCTGACATGGACCTCAAAGCGCTCATTCGCCACGTGCCGGACTATCCCAAGCCCGGCATCCTGTTCTACGACATCACGACGCTTCTGCGGCACCCGGCGGGATTCCAGGAGACGGTGTCGGCGATGTGCCAGCCGTTCACCGGCGGCGGCATCGACGTCGTGGTCGGGATCGAGAGCCGCGGGTTCATCCTCGGCGGCGCCGTCGCCGAGCGGCTCGGCGCGGGATTCGTGCCGGTGCGCAAGCCGGGAAAGCTTCCCTCGGCGACCCATCGCCAGGCCTACACGCTGGAATACGGCAGCAACGAGCTGGAGATTCACACCGACGCGCTCACGCCGGGCCAGCGGGTGCTGGTGGTGGACGACGTCCTGGCAACCGGTGGGACGGCGGCGGCGGCGGTGGCGCTGGTGAAGGCTCTCGGAGCCTCGCTCGAAGGCATGACCTTCTTGATCGAGCTGGATTTCCTGGACGGAAAGACCCGCATCGCAGGCGAGCGCGTGCATTCCGTGCTCCATTACTAGCGAGGCTACGCCGCTTGCCCGGCTCGCCTGCGCTAGGCCGCCTGTGCTTTCATTCTTTGGCCGAGAGATGTGTGGGAGCCCAGCCCTCGGGCAGGTCGAACAGGCGATAGACCCGCCGCTCTTCGGCGCGAACCGTGATGGCGTCCGGCGCCTCGTCTGGAGGATCCGGCAGCAGGCCGAAGCCCGCACACTGCCGCACCACTAGTCGCCGCCACTCCCCGAGCTCGTGCTCGGCCTCGCGGTCATCGGGTGACAGGCGCCCGGCGGCCACATCCGCGTTGTACGCCGCCCGCAGCGAGAAGAACGCCAACGCCGACGCACACAGCAGGTCGAACGCGTCGGCGTATCTCGGCTCCAGCACCCCGACTCTCGTCAGCGTCGGCGCCACAGCATCCCGCAACCGCTCTGCGTCGGCCCGGAGTGAGGCGGGCGCCGCCAGACCTAACGCGGTCATGGCGTGCTCCGTGAGATCACCACCCACGCGACCCCTGCTGGCGGTGTGTCGTCGGCTACCGAAAGTGGGCCGTGCCGGTCCTGGCGATATGTCCCGCGAAGCACGGGGCGGCCCAAGCGTGAACGCCTGCTTGCCGCTTTGCCGCTTACGCTCATCCGCTCCTCGCCGGTGCCAAAAGACGGCCATATTTTTGACAATGCACGCGAGAAACCGTTGCAACCGTCCACCCCCTCTATATCGGGTTTCAGCAGAAGCTGGTGCAGCACTCACGTCACCCGAGCGCCCTCCGGTGCACGCTCCTTGCCACACGCCGCCTTGCACGACAGGGCTACGCAAACATCAGCCAAGCGCCTGAGTTCGGGACTTGCGGCACCTTCTTCCCCTGTTAGGTCGTCCATTGCAAGGCGTTGCACAGTCCAGGTGTACGGATCTGGGGAGCCAGACGTTACCCATCTATAGGCGCGCGTTCGCTTCCGTTTCGCCGCGCGCGGTAACTGCCAGCCTCAACACAGTGTCTGGCGAGCTAGAGGGCCTAGCGATGACGCTTACCGAATTGGCTTGCAGTACCACTTGTCACCAGATGCGATCCGCGCAAGTCGTGAGGGGCCATTGCCAAGACTGGCTGAACGCGCCGTCACCCGTGCTGCCACCGCTGATGGCTACGTCCTCACGTTTGCAGCGGGTTCGGAGAACCTATTGGCGATTAGGAGGACCATCGATGCTGAGCGCCAATGCGGCCGTTGGCTGACGTTCTCCGTAGTGGCTCGAGCCCTGACGGGCGGGCCGATCGGACCCGCTCACCCTGACAGGGAGACGCGAGGTTCGTTGCCGCAGTCTAAGTCTAGGACGCGTGATGGCCTCGACGGATTTCAGGCTCGTACTCGATACCGTTCACCGTCACCGATGCTGCGGGCGATTCCGCGGCGGTCGCGTTGTCGCCAGAATAGAAACCGACGTAGTCAGGCCGGCCGCCGTCGTGTCGTCGAGCTGGAGGTAGATGCGGAACTGCGTCGCCATCCGAGCGGTCTTGCTGACGGCAGCGGCTCTCGCGGCGCCGCGTATCACACTCTGCGACCACGCGCCAGTTCGATATTCGGCGGCGGTCAGTGCTTGCACCCTGGCGGGCTGGCGATCTCGACCGGTAGGATTGGATTCAAATCGACGCCGTGCGGAGACCGGATCGAGATTGATGTCGACGTCTCTTCATATCCGGCCGTTGGGAGGGGGGACGCCACCCGACAGGTTGATGTCCCGCACGCGGAACGGCACCGCCGGGTTCGTCACGTCGATGATGTGCAGCCCGAAGCTGTTGGCCTGCAGCGCATACTCGCGGGCGCCGACGGCGTAGCCCCAGATGCCGTTTTAGAGCGTGCCGCTGATGAACTGTTGCGTCGTCCGGCTGGGCGGCTGCGCGTCGAGGCGGCCCAGCAGCGTCACGTTGCCGTTGTCAAAGCGAATATGATGCTGATTGTTACAACACCGCACGGACCATTTCCCCTGGCGAGAGAGACAAAAGCCGCTGCGCTGCAGACCGTTGACGACTTCGTTGCGCGCGACCGGCGCGGAGTGCTGTTGACTTACCCGATGACGCGTCCGCTCGTGATGAGTGCGACTGCTCGTCTCCTGCGATCACACGCCCACGTCAACGAGACCCTTGGCTTCGAGCGGCGACTCTCCAGGCGGCCGCAAACGTCTCGGCTGCGAATGCCGTCATGACAGGCTGGTCGAGGAGCTTGTGCTGCTCATCGTGGCTGGCGCGCAGTTCAAGGCCAGCCGTCGTCCGACAGAGGGCGCAGACAAAGGGCCGGTCGCTGGCACCGACCATGACCCGGTCCTGCCGCACCAGTTCAAAGACTGGGGCCGGTTCGTGGCCGTGGTCGAAGCCCCGCAAGGCCATGATGGGCGCACTATAAGGCAGAGTTTAAACCTTCGCAATACCCAGAAATTCGATGGCTACGCCCTGGATTTCGTGATTGTTTGCCGTTGACGACAAGTACTCCGTTCGTAGAAGTGGCCGTCTTGAGACTGGTCATACCAAGAGCGGCTTCATTGATCTCAAGTGAAAACATCGAGAAAGCTACGGGCGTGCTAGAGCCGGGCACGCACCGACTGGACCCGGAATCACTCGCTGGCCCCCGAGGCGCCGGGCCGCCTTCGAGGCCATCAACCTGACGTTCCACGACCTGCGGCACGAGGCCGGCTCGCGGCTGCTGGAATCGGGCTGGCCGATTCACAACGTGGCGCACATGCTCGGCCACGCGAACATCAGCCAGACCAGCACCTACCTCAACGCGACTCGGGTAGGATTACAGGACGCCATGCGACGGCTTGATGCCTCCCGTTGCAATCCCGTTGCAAACGAGAGCCGAATCGAGCAGGCGCCTCTTTGCAACGACGAGCAGCGAGCGACGGAGCAAGCCACGGTAAACTAACGAGTTGGCGACCACTCGTCCCCGTAGCTCAGTTGGATAGAGCGAGCGCCTCCTAAGCGCTAGGCCGGCAGTTCGATTCTGCCCGGGGACACCACCTGGCGCGGTGGCGGCCATCGGGTGAGCCGCCGAGCGGCCACGGAACCAAGCAGAGGCAGACCATGAAGCGGATCGAACGTCATCACCTGAAGGACAACGAGCTCGCGACCACGCTTGCGGGGATCGGCCACGCGGTCGAGACGCGCCGGCGCCAGCTGCTCTACGGAGCGGCGGCCCTGCTGGCGATCGTCGTCGTGGTGCTGGGCTTCAGCGCATGGCGGCAGCGGCAGCAGTCCCGCGGGCAGGAACTGCTCGCCGAAGCGATGGTGGCGCTGAACGCCAGGGTGGTGCCGGCCGGCGCCGCCGGGCCCGAAGGCGACGCGCCGGCCGCGGCGCAGATCGGCGCCACGGGCATCGTTCTCGACCGAGGAAGCCAAGCTGAACGCCGCCATCCCGAAGCTGCAGGCGGCCGCCGACGCGGCGCCGTCGAGCGCGGCGGGGCTGACGGCGCGCTATCACCTGGCGGGCGCGCTCGCCGCCGTCGGGCGCCACGCCGACGCGATCACGGCGTTCGAGGACGTGGCGCGCCGCGCCGGCGCCGACCAGCTTCTACGGGCGCATGGCGCGGATGGGGAAGGCCGACGCCCAGGTCGCGCGCCGGCCAGTTCGACGCCGCGATCGCCGGCGTGGAAGGAACTGATGGCGCAGCAGGCCGACGACCTGCCGGTCGATGCGCTGCTGATGGAGATGGGCCGCGCCTACCGGGCGAAGGGCGATGCCGCCGAGGCCAAGAAGACGCTGACCCAGATCGTCGATCAGCACCCGAACTCGCCCTACGCGCCGCAGGCGCGCGCCGAGCTCGACGCGCTCAGCGGCTCGTAGCCGCGCGTCCGCTTCATGTCGCGCGAGACCCATGAAGTCGCCGGTCGGCGCCCACGTGCAGCCCGGCGAGCGACCGGCTGCGCCACGACCACGTTCGTCTTGTTCCAGATCGGAATGTAGGCCGCGTCGCGGGCCACCAGCCGCTGCACCTCGCCGTACAGCTCGCGCCGCTCCTCGTCCGAAGTGGACGCCGCCGCCGCGTCCAGCAGCCGATCGACCTCGGGGTTGCTGTAGTAGCCGCGGTTGAAGCCCGCCGGCGGCACCTGCGACGAGTGGTACACGCGCCGCAGGATGTCGGGATCGACCAGCGCGCCGCCGACCCACTGCAGGCTGAACAGCTGAAATCGTCCCTTCAGCACGTCCTGGTAGAAGGTGGCGAACTCGTACGACCGGACGTCGAGGTCGATGCCGACCCGCCTCAGGTTCTCCTGGATGATGGCCGACTGCAGCCGCGTTTCCTCGTTGGTCGAGCAGCTGAGCGACAGCCGCAGGCGCGGCAGCGGGCCGTCGCCGTCGGGGTCGCGGTAGCCGGCCTCGTCCAGCAGCGCCCGCGCCCGCGCCGGATCGTAGGCGAACTGCTGCGACGTCGGGCTCGTAGGCCCAGCGCCTGCGACGGCACGAGCCCGATCGCCAGCCGGGCCAGGCCGCGCCGCAGGTGGTCCACGATCGCCTGGCGGTCGATGGCGTAGCCGATGGCCTGGCGCACCCGCCTGTCCGCGCAGCACCGGGTCGCGCAAGTTGATGCCGACGTAGGAGAAGTCCAGCCCGGGCGAGGTGGCGCGACTGCAAGCCGTCTTCGCGCCGCAGCTGGTGCACGATGTCGGGCGGCAGGTCGTTGACCACGACGTCCACGGAGCCGCGGCGCAGCTCCAGGCCGCGCATGGTGTCGTCGGGCACGACCTTCAGCACGAGGCCGGCGTTGTTGGGCAGGCCGTCGAAGTAGCCCTCGAACGCCGACAGCGTGACGTGATCGTCGGCCGCGTACTCGACGAAGCGATACGGGCCGGTGCCGATCGGAAAGGTGCGGAGCGCGTCGCCCGAACCGGCCGGGACGATCGGCGGCTGCAGCACGAGCTGCACCGGAAAGGCGGCGAACGGCGCCTTGAGCCGGAACTCCACCGTGTAGTCGTCGAGCGCCGTCACCGATTGCAGCGAGCTGAAGGCGCCCTTGATGAGGTGAGACGTAGGCGGGATCGAGGAACGCGCTGTAGGTGTAGACCACGTCGGCCGACGGTCAGCTCGTGCCCGTCGTGAAAGCGGACGCCGCGGCGCAGGTGCGCGACGTAGGTGAGCGGGTCGGGGTTGTCGAGCCGCGTCGCCAGGTGGGGCTGCGGCTTCAGGTCGGGGCCCAGGACGAACAGCGGGCTGAAGATCAGCTCCGACGACGCGCTGCGAGATCTCGTCGCCGGCCTGGCGCGGGTCGAGCGTGTTGGGCGCGGTCCGGATGCCCGACCGTGATGATCGGCGGGATCGACGGCGGGCGCACGCCGGCACGCCGCCCGCGGCCAGCGCCGCGGCGAGCCCCAGCAGCGACGGCGATCGCGCATGCTACGAGGGCAGCGTCGTCATCGGCAGCCGCCAGTTGCTGCAGCTCGGCCAGCGCCGCCAGCGCGTCGCGCGGCGACGTGCCGTCGAGGTCCAGCGCCAGCAGCCGCGCCAGCACGGTCTCGGCGCGCTGCCGGCGCGCGGCCGTCGGCCGGCGCGTCGGCAAAGAGCCCGAGCTGCTGCGTGCGATCGTCGGGGTCGGGCGAATGCGTCGGCCGCCCGCCGCGCGCCAGCTCGTCGCGCTCGAGGCCGATCAGGATCTCCTTGGCGCGGGCGATGACGCTCGGGCGGCAGGCCGGCCAGCCGCGCCACCTGGATGCCGTAGCTGCGATCGGCGCGCCCCGGGAGGATCTTGCGCAGGAACACGATGTCGTCCTTCCACTCGCGCGCCGCGACGTGCGCGTTGACGACGCCGGGCAGGCCGTCGGCCAGGTCCGTCAGCTCGTGGTAGTGCGTGGCGAAGAGCGTCTTCGGCCGCGCCGGCCGGATGGCTCGCCAGGTGCTCGGCCACGGCCCAGGCGATGCTCAGGCCGTCGAAGGTCGCGGTGCCGCGGCCGATCTCGTCGAGCACGACCAGGCTGCGCGAGGTGGCGGTGTGGAGGATGTTGGCGGTCTCCTGCATCTCCACCATGAAGGTGGACTGGCCGCGCGCGATGTTGTCCGACGCGCCCACGCGCGCGAAGATGCGGTCCACGATCGGCAGCTTCGCGTCGCGGGCCGGCACGAACGAGCCCATCTGCGCCAGCACCGGCAAGAGCGCCGTCTGGCGCAGGTAGGTGGACTTGCCGCCCATGTTCGGCCCGGTGAGGATCACGAGGTGCCGCGTCGATCCGTTCAGGTCCACGTCGTTCGGCACGAACCCGCCCGCCACGCGCGCCTCGACCACCGGGTGCCGCACGTCGGCCGCCACCAGCTCGTCGCCGTCGTGGACGTGCGGCTTGGTGTAGTTGCGCACCACGGCGGTCTCGGCCAGCCCCGCCAGCACGTCCAGCGTCGCCAGCGCGCGCGCGCTGGTCTGGATGCGCGACGCCTCGGCCGCCACCGCGCGCGTCAGCTCCTCGAAGATCACCAGCTCGCGCGCCAGGATCCGCTCGTCCGCGCCGAGGATCTTCGCTTCGTAGTCCCGCAGCGCCGGCGTGCTGAACCGCTCGCCGCCGGCAATCGTCTGCTTGCGCTCGTAGTCGGCCGGCGCCAGGTGCAGGTTCGACTTCGAGATCTCGATGTAGTAGCCGAACACGCGGTTGAAGCGCACCTTCAGCGAGGCGATGCCGGTGCGCTCGCGCTCGGCGGTCTCCATGTCGGCGATGATCTGCCGGCCGGATCGGCTGACGGCGCGCAGCTCGTCGATCTCCGGATCGAAGCCGTCGCGGGTGAAGCCGCCCTCGCGCGCCAGCGCCGGCGGGTCGTCGAGCAGGGTGCGCTCGATCCGCTGCCGCACGTCGGCCAGGTCGTCCAGCTCGGCGCACAGGCTGCGGACCAGCGGCGCCGCAGCGTCGCTCAGGATCTGCGTGACCTGGGGGATGACCGCGCACGACCGCGCGAGCGCGACGAAATCCCGCGGGCCGGCCGTGCCGAGCACCACGCGGCCGAGCAGGCGCTCGAGATCCTGCAGCGATCCCAGCGCCTCGCGCAGCAGCGCGCGCTGGCGGGTCCGGAACGCCAGCTCCTCGACGCCGTCCAGCCGCTCGCGGATCGCGCTCGAGCTCGACCAGCGGCCGCAGCAGCCACGCGCGCAGCAGCCGGCCGCCCATGGCGCTCGACGTGCGATCGATCTCGTGGAGCAGCGAGCCGTCGCGTTGGCCCTCGCTGCCGGCGATGAGCTCCAGGTGGCGGCAGGTCACGGCGTCGATGCGCAGGGCGTCGGCCGACGACCGGAACGCCAGCGACTGCACGTGGCCGAGGTCCGCCTTGTGCGAGTCGCGCAGATACCGCAGCAGGCCTCCGGCGGCGCGCGTGGCGGCCACGCGGTCGCGCATCCCGAAACCGTCGAGGCTCTGGACGCGGAGCTGCTCCAGGAGCGTGCGTTCGGCGGCCCGGGCGTCGAACGCACGCCTCGTCCGCCTCGGTCACGGTGCAGCCGAGCGCGGCGATCTCGGGAAACGTCTCGGCCACCGGCGTGCCGCGCGGGACCAGTATCTCGCGCGGCCGCAGGACGCTCAGCTCGTCGGCCAGCGCCTGCGATGCCGCTGGCGCCCGCGTATTCGGCGGCGCGAAACTCGCCGGTGGAGAGATCGAGCAGGGCCACGCCGAACGCCGTCCACGCGGCCGGTCCGGGTCCGGGCTCGCGCGCGCGGCGACGATCGCCATCAGGAACAGCGGCTCGCGCGCGTCCAGATAGGTGCCGTCGGTCAGCGTGCCGGGCGACACCACGCGGACGACCTCGCGGCGCACCAGCCCCTTGGCCTTCTTGGGGTCCTCCACCTGCTCGCAGATGGCGACCCGGAATCCCTTGCTCACGAGCTTGGTGATGTAGCCGTCGGCGGCGTGGAACGGGACGCCGCACATCGGCACGCCCTGGCCGCCGGCGTCCTTGGCCCGCGACGTCAGCGTGAGATCGAGGGCGCGCGCGCCGACGATCGCGTCCTCGTAGAACATCTCGTAGAAGTCGCCCATGCGGAAGAAGACGAGGGCAGTCGGGTGCTGCCGCTTGGCTTCGAGGTATTGCCGCATGGCCGGAGTGACGGTGTGCATCGCGGGCGACGGATGCCGGGCGGAGCTCTCGGCATTGCTATTATCGCGTAGGTCCCATGGTCACGCTGGCGCTCGACACCACCACGCAAGACGGCGACGTGCGCGGTCGCTGTCCGGCGACGACGTGGTCGGCCGAGTGGACGGGCGACGCGGCGGTGTCGCCGGCGGCGCAGTTGCCGCGCGGCCTGGTGGACGCGCTGGCGGCGGCGGGCCGCGCGCCCGGCGGACGTGGACGTGCTGGCCGTCGCCGTCGGCCCCGGCTCCTTCACCGGCCTGCGCGTCGGCATCGCCACGATGCAGGGCCTGGCCGTGGCCGCTCGCGCGGCCGCTGATCGGCGTGTCGGCTCTCGACGCGCTGGCGGTGTGCGCGGCGATCGAGTGCGACGCCGGCGATGGGCGGCTGATCGCGCCCTGGGTGGACGCGTGGCGGGGCGAGGTCTACGCCGCGCGCTATCGCGCGGGGCGCGCCGCTGGGCGCGCCCGTGGTCGGCGATCCCGGCGCGATTGCTGGCGGAGCTCGAGGGCCCGGTGCTCTTCACCGGCGACGGCGCCGCGGCGCATCGGGCGCTCGATCATCGGCGCACCTGGGCGATCGGGGCCGGTTCGCGCCGACGATGACGCCGCGGCCTGGCACCGGCGATCGCGCGGCTGGCGGCGGCGCGTGCCGAGGCCGGCGAGCGGCCGGCTCCGCACGCCATCGCGCCGCTGTACGTCCGGCGCCCCGACGTCGAGCTCGCCCGCGAAGCCCATCGTGCCGGGTGAGCCGCTCGTCCTTCTCGGTGGAGCCGTTCGACAAGGATCAGGACCTCGACGGCATCCTGCTGGTCGAGGAAGAGTCGTTCACCAACCCGTGGACGCGCGCGATGTACACGTGGGAGCTGCAGAACCCCGAGGTCTGCCACATCTACGTCGTGCGCACGCCGGACTGCCGGGTGGCGGGTTTCTGCGCCTTCTGGCTGGTGGTGGACGAAGTGCACGTCAACAACGTGGCGCTTGCGTCCCGCCTACCGGGCGCAAGGGCTCGGCACGCGCGCTGATGCGGCGGGTGCTGACCGAGGCCAGGCGGCTGGGGGCGGTTCGCGCCACGCTCGAGGTGCGGGCATCCAACCAGGCGGCGCGGCGGTTCTACGAGGCGATGGGTTTCGCCGTCACCGCGACGCGGCCGCGGTACTACACGGATCCGACCGAAGATGCACTGATTCTGTGGCGGGAATTGAGCCTGAACGGCGGGCTATCCGAAAGCGGCTTGAGCGTCGCCTCGACACTGTGTTACTTTGCGCCAGGCGACCCGGTCGCTCGGTCGCCTCGAGAGAGGAGGGTACGGCCATGAACGGAGCGGAAGCGCAGGAGGTCAGGCATGTCCTGCTGGCGAGCCACGACCAGTATCGGGAGCTTGCCAATCTCCACCACGCCCTTGACGATCGCCTCCACGAACTCACCGAAAAGCACTACCTCACCAACACAGAACAAGTCGAAGAAGTGACCTTGAAGAAGCGGAAGCTCGCTCTCAAGGATCAGATGGAGCGCATCGCGACCGACTGGGTCCGCGGGCATCCGCACGATTCCTGATACGACCGCCGCCGCGCCGCGCGCGACGCCGTACGTGGTCAATCCGCAGGGCGTACGCGACAATGGCGAGAGCCTGCGCGCGATGCGGATCGATCCGGCCGGATGGCCGTTCGTCTTCGGAGGGGCCGCCGTTGCGGCCCTGATTGGTTTGGGGGCTGGCTGGACGTGGGGCGTGGCCGCCTGCGTGCTGCCGGCCTTTCTGCTGTTCTTCTTCCGCGATCCGGACCGCACCGTCACCGCCCGGGCCCAGGATGTGCTGTCGCCGGCCGACGGCCGCGTGATGGTGGTGGGCGAGCCCATCGGCGACTTCGCCGGCACGCCGTGGCAGCAGGTCAGCATCTTCCTGTCGCCGATGGACGTGCACGTGAACCGGATGCCGGTGAGCGGGCGTGTGACGCGGGTGCGCTACCACCCCGGCCGGTTCCTGCCGGCCTATCGACGCGAGGCGGGCGACCTCAACGAGTACACCGAGGTCACGGTGGACGTCGGCGGGCGGGCGGTGATCGTGCGGCAGATCGTCGGCGTCCTGGCGCGCCGCATCGTCTGCCGCGTGCGCGAGGGCGACGTGGTGGCGGCCGGCGATCGGTTCGGGGTGATGAAGTTCGGGTCGCGCATGGACGTGTTCCTGCCGCCGGACGCGACGCTTCGGGTCAAGGTGGGCGACCGCGTGATCGGCGGCATCAGCGTGATCGGCGCGCTGGCAGGGGAGGGACGGTGAGCGAACCTCGCAACGTTCCGTCGAGGCTCTCGATGCTGGCGCCTATCGCGGCGCAGACACGACCCGCACGCGCGGCGCATCCGCCGCGGGGCGTACCTGCTGCCCAGCGCCTTCACGATGGCGAACCTGTTCTGCGGCTACGCCTGCATCGTGCACGCGATGCACCGCGAGTTCCACACCGCCGCGCTGTTCATCGGCATCGCCATCGTGCTCGACATGCTGGACGGGCGCATCGCGCGGATGACCGGCACCACCAGCGCGTTCGGGCTCGAGTTCGATTCGCTGGCCGACGTGGTCTCGTTCGGCGTCGCGCCGGCCATGCTGTCGTTCGCCTGGGGCCTGCAGCCGCTGGGACGGCTGGGATGGGCGGCCGGGTTCCTGTTCGTGGCCGCGGCGGCCGTCCGGCTGGCGCGGTTCAACATCCAGTCCGGCAGCCACGACAAGCGCTACTTCGTCGGCATGCCCAGTCCGCCGGCCGCCGGCGTGCCGGCGGCGACCGTGTTCGCATTCCCGTCCGGGCTTCAGCGGCCCGTGGGAAGCGGCCGCGGTGCTGACGATCGTGATCGTGCCGGCGCTGCTGATGGTCAGCACCATCCGCTTCCGCAGCTTCAAGACGCTCGATCTGCAGTCCCGCCGCAGCTCGCCGGTGCTGTTCCTGCTGGCGCTGTTCCTGGCGGCGCTGGCGGCGCAGCCCGAGATCGTGCTGCTGGTGCTGGCCTACGGCTACCTGTCGTCGGCGTTCATCGGCTTGGCCTGGAGCCGCTCGCGGCGGCGTCCGGAAGCGCCGCCGGCCGTGTCCTCCGACGACGAGGACACGCGCCGAGGCACCGCGCGCCCGACGCGCCAGGCGCGGCTAGCTCGGTCAGCGTCGCGAGCGGCAGGCGGACTTCGACGGTCGTGCCGCGTTCGCGCTGGCTGGTGATGGCAATCGATCCGCCGCTCAGTTCGACGTTGCGCTTCGCGATCGGCAGGCCCAGGCCGGTGCCGCGGGCCTTGGTGGAGAAGTAGGGCTCGAACGCCCGGTCGAGCGCCTCCTGATCCATGCCCATCCCGGTATCCGAGATCTCGACCGCGACGCTGTCGTCCCGCAGCCGCGGCCTCGATCGTCAGCCGTCCGCCCGAAGGCATCGCGTGCAGGGCGTTCTCGATGATGTTGGTCAGCGAGCGGGCGACGAGCGCGCGATCGATCAGGACCGGCGGCAGCGGCGGCGTCGGCCGCACCTCGATCGACAAGCCGTCGGTCAAGGCGCGCGCGTAGGGCGCCACCAGGTCCTTCAGCAGCTCGGCGACCTCGACCGGCGCGCGGCGCACGGAGGGCGACGAGGCGAAGTTCGAGAACTCCGACGAGATCTGGCGCAGCAGCGCCACCTGGCTCAGGATCGTCTCGACGCACTCCTTGAGGATCGGGCCCAGCGGCTCGCCGCGGTCGGCGTGGACGCGCCGCAGGTGCTCGGCGTTGAGCTGAATCGGCGTCAGCGGGTTCTTGATGTCGTGCGCGACCTGGCGAGCCATCTCGGCCCACGCCTCGATGCGGTGGGTGCGCTCCAGCTGGCGGCGCTGCCGCTGCAGCTCGGACGCCATCTGGTTGAAGTCCGCGACCAGCCTGGCCAGCTCGTCCGACGACGTCGACGGCGACCCGCACGTCGAAGTCGCCGCCGGCGATGCGCGGCGTGTCGCGCGGGTCAGGCGGCTCACCGGATCGGCGATGCGCTCGGCCATCGTGTAGCCGAGCCCGGCGCCCGCCAGGATGAAGATCAGCGCCGCCAGCAGCACGCGGCGGTCGAGCGCGTCGATCTGCGAGTCGATGTCGCGCTGGCGCGAGGTCAGCGGCACGGTCATCATCGCGTCGACGCTGCCGAGCCGGATGGGCGCGGCGGCGACCACGTACTCGAAGTCGCCGATCCGTTCCCGCGCCACCGCGCCGGCTTCGCGCCGGAGCGCCAGCGCGCGGTAGACGTCGGCCGGCGTCCGCGACGACAGCAGGCCCGAGGCGAACACGGTGCGCTCGCTGGTGGCTTGCAGCCCGGTGCCGGCGAAGATGTTGGCGTCCTCGTCGATCAGCCGGCGCACCCACACCATCAGGTTGTCGTCGAGCGCCGATCCCTGCTGCGCGGCCTGCGGCGCGATCAGGTCCGACACCACGCGGCTGGCGGCGGCGCTGGTTCGCAGCGCCTCGCGTTCCACGCCGCTGCGCATCTCGCTGGCGACGAAGTTGCGCGCCACCACGGCCAGCAGCGCCACCGGCGCCACCACGGCGGCGACGAAGGCCAGGAACAGCTTGCGGTAGAAGCTCGCTCGCACTTCGCGCAGGAGCGCTTGCGCCAGCACGAACCGGCGCGCCGACCAGGCCGAACAGGCCGGCGATGGCGGCGACGCCGAGAAACGCCGCAGCGCCCAGCGTGGTCAGCTCGGCGAGGTTCACCAGGTGTCCGAGCGCGGAGACCGCGGGGAACCCGAGCGCGTAGATGCCGCCGCGGTCGTTCATCAGGAACACGTCGAACGGCTCGCCGTTGCGCTGCAGCCGCGCCCAGACCGGATCGCGCGACTGCTCGACCAGCGAGAAGACGGCGTCCTCGAGCGGCCAGGCGGTTTCGTGCGACGAGTAGAAGGGCGTGCGGCTCCACCCGTAGACGGCGTATTGCACGTCGTCGCCCGGGGCGTCGGGCCCGCGTGCCGCGTCGCTGGGCTGCAGCAGCTCCACGTACGGCGTACGTGCAGCCGTGAACGGCAGGTTCTCGTAGTCGAGCATCGCGTGCACGACAATCGAGCCGGCGAGTGCCGGCCGGGCCGCACAGGGCGCGGCCGGCGTGGTAGACGCGGCGCTCGTCGGCGAAGAATGGCGCCACCTCCTCGGCCACCGTCCAGCCGCACGCCGCTTCGTCGGATCGCGGAGACGGCGCTCAGGTCCTCGGGAAGGTTGAACGCGAAGCGGCTCAGCAGACGCCCGTCCGGTCCGTACACCTCGACCGAGGACGTGACCGGATAGCGCGCCAGCGCCGTGGTCTGCCAGAGCTGGAACGCGCGATCGCTCGCCGCTCCCGATTGATCCGGCGACCGGCCGGCGGAGACGAGCGCGACCAGGCCTGGCAGCGCGTCGATCTCGCGGAGGCTTTCCTCGAGCAGCGCATACACGGTGGCCCGCTGGTTGAGCGCCTGCGGCGCATAGCGGTTCTCGACCAGATCGGACTTGGCCCGCCAGGCGACCGCAAACACCGACGGGTAGAACGCCAGCGCCGGCACGACGGGCGCCAGGGCCAGGGCCACGAGCCGGAAGCCCTGCGATCCGTTGCGATAGCGGGCCCAGACCGCTGGCGCGCTCAGCGTCAGGAGGACGGCCAGGCTCAGGGCCAGCGTGACGCCCGGCATCGGTGTGCTGGCGGGAGCTTCGCCGGCCCGCGCGGCCGACCAGATCACGGTCGGAAGCACCCACGCGGTGACGAGCGCGGCCTGCGCGGCCGACCATCGCGCGACCAGCCACGGGTTCGTGCTCGCCCGGAACAGCGTCACCAGCGCGGTGACGGCCGCCGCGTGCGCGGCGATCAGCCCGAGCTGCAGCGCCAGCCGCGCGGCGCTGAAGGGCGCGAGCGAAAAGTGAAGCGGATCCAGGGTCGAGTGGGCGACCGTATCGCGCAGCACCCACGCGTGGCCCTGGAGCACGAACGCCGCGGCGATGCCGGCGAGCAGTGCGCCGGCCGACGCCGTTGCCAGCGCCTCGGCGACGGGCCGGCGCCCGCGCCGCCGCCGGCGAGCGGTTTCGACCCACTGCAACGCCACCAGCACCATGGCGATCAGCGCGATGGCGGTGAGAAGGAAATCCAGCGGCGACGACAGCAGCCGGGGCACGGCCGGCGACGCGTAGGTGACCGCCGTGAACAGCGGCAGCGACGACCAGCTCGCAGCCGGCGCGACCATGAGGACCGCCCGCGCCAGGGCGACGCAGCCGACCAGGCCGATCGCCGCGAGCCCGGGGTGCGCCGCACGGGTCATGGCGCGCCAGTCGAGCACGGCGCCGGCGGCAAACAGCACGGCGACGGCGATGATTCGCCAGCATCGCCCACCGGACGGCCGCCGCCCACTGGTCGCGCGTGCGGACGAGGTCGCTGTCGTCGACGGTCGCGGTGAGCAGCGAGCGGGCGTGAGGGCCCGCGATCTCGAAGCGCGACGGATCGGAGCTGGTGCGGGCGTCGCCACTCGCAGCCTCCAGGGCGACGCGTCGCCCAGCGCGTGTTCAAGCGATAGGGGTCGGGCCCGCTGCCGCGCAGGCTTGCCATCGCCGTTGCGGGCGACGCGGCGCCGACGCTGCGTTCGGTGACCACCACCGCGCCGAGACGCCCGTCCACCGGACGGATATGCACGAGCCGAAGCCCCAGCACCTGCTCCAGCACGAACCAGTCTTCGCCGCCGGCGCGGATGCGGTCGGCCGCGATGTCGGAAGGGCGGCCCGCCCACGCAATCGGCGTTCCGTCGGCGGCGTAGACGGAAGTGGCCTCGGTCCCGGCATCGCTCGCCACGCCGACGGACAACGCCTCGAACAGATCGCGCACGGCCCGCGCCTCGCCCTCGAGCGCGGCGTCGATTGAGGGCAGGGACGCGGCGGCGGCGGCATGTGCTCGCGCGGCTGCGGCCTCGCGATCGAACGCCTGGCGCACTGCGGCCTCGACCCGCTGGCGCATCACCGTGACGTCGACGCCGAGCGCGGCGGCACGGGCCCCGAATCCCAGCGCCCACAGTGCCAGGACCGCCACGGCGGTGACGGCCGCGATTCTGCCCAGCCGCCGCCAGAGGAACGCCGTCGATGAACCGTCGGCACGGTGCACACCGCCATTCTAGCGGCGCGCGACCAACGACCAAACGACGCAACGAGCTAACGAGATAACATCTCCGGCGGTGGATCCGTCGTTCTCTCCACGGCGAACCCTGAAGCGAGGCGCGCTGATCGCGGCGGCCAACTGGCCCACGATCGTGATTCAGGCCTCGGCCGACGCCGTCTTCAAAGTCGTGGTCGCGTTGCCGGTCGTCGGCGGCATCGTCCTGGCGGCGCTGGTGATCGGCGCCGAGCCGGCGGCACTGCTGACTCTCGACGTGCGGGACATGGGCACCACTGTATTCGCGCTGCTGACGGCCCGGCCCGCCACCCTGACGGCATTCATCGCTGCGGTCGGCACCGCCGTCCTCGGCGCGTCGACGCTGGCCTTTCTGATCAAGGCCGGCACTGTCGCGATTGTCGTCGCGTCGGAACGGAGCACGGGGCCGGTGGAGGATCCCGTCTCGCAGGAATACGTCGCCATGTCGGCAGGGTTCTCGGTGGAGCAGTTCAACACCGCGGTCCGCCGGTTCGGCCCGCGGTTCGTGCGGCTGGGATGCGGGCTGCTGGCCGCCTACGCCCTGTCGGGCGCGGCCTACTTCCAGGTGGTGGTCGGCGCAGGGACCGCCGGCGCGTGGGCGAGCGCCGCGGCGGCGACGGCCTCGCTGGTGGTCTGGATAACGGTGGTGAACCTGCTGTACCTGCTGGTGCAGGTGGTGATGACGGCCGAGGACTGCGGCGTGTTGGCGGCGTGCCGGAGGGTGGTGGTGCTGGTGGCGCGCGCATGGCCGGTCGTGATTCGCGTGTGCGCCCTCGTGCTGGCGATCATCGCCGGTGCCACCATCGCGTCGCTGCTGGCCACGGCGGCGCTGGGCTTCGTGGCGTTCGTCCCGTTCTTCTGGCTTGCCGTGCTGCCGCTGCAACTGGGCGCCTGGGTGGTGCGGGCGCTGGTCCAGCAGTTCATCTCGCTGGGCGCGGTGGCGGCCTATGCGTCGGTGTACCGGACGCAGAATTGACCGCGAGTCAAGGGACGTCCGGCAAACGGTCTCGTGGCAGGGATCGCCCCGGGAGCAGCGCCAGCGGCGTCAGCGGTTGCTCGCGAAACTGCAGCGCCACCGAGCGCAGGCCGATCAGCCGCCCGTCGTGCAGCGCGATCACGATGGCGACGCGCCCGGGACGCACGGTCCGATCGACCAGCGGAGCGCCCACCAGGCCGGCCGTCGCGACGTGGGTGCCAATCGACGCGCCGGTCTGGGTATTGAAGAGAGTCAGCGGCGGTGACAGCCCCGCCACGAGCACCGCCCCGTCGAGGCCGATCGGCGCCAGCTGCGCTCGCGTGCCGAGCGCCTGCTGCCACCGCTGGTGGCCGTTGTCTCGATTCACGCCCCGCAGCACGTTGTCGAGCCCGGCGATGTAGACCCGATCGGCGTCGCCGGCCACCCCCACGGCCGCGCCGCCGAGCGTCCATTCCCATTTGATCGAGCCGTCATCGGCGTCGAGCGCCCACACCGTGCGCTCCGACGAGGGGACCACCAGCGTGTCACCTGCCCACGCCGGGGCCCGCAGCATGCCCGACAGCTGGCGCACCCAGCGGCGCCGGCCGTCGGCTGCCGCGAACAGCATCACGCGATCGTCGGCCTGGGTCACCGCCACGCCGTGCGGTCCCACCGCGACCAGGCCGTGGCCGGCCGTCCGTGGAGCTCGCCCACACCTCCCGGCCCGTGGCGGCATCCAGCGCCGTCATGCCCATCGCATCGAGAAAGTAGAGGGCGGTTGCGGTGCCGGCGAGCTGCGTCGGCGGCGAGGACACGCTGTGGCGCCAGACCGATTTGCCGGTGCCGGCATCGACGGCCTCGATCGACCTGTGCGTCCGCCGCCACGACCAGCGTTGCCGGCAAAGGCCGGCGCTATCGTCGTCGCGAAGCCGAACACCCAGCGCGCTTCGCCGGTTTCCCAATCGAAGGCATGGAGCTCGCCGCTGGCCAGCGGCACGACGGCGACACGATTGGCCGCGACCGCCGGCGCCGATTGGGATTCGGGCAGCGTCACCGTCCACGCCGGCTCGGCCGGCAGCAGGAGCGTCGCCGGCTTGGGCGGCGGCAGCCGCGAACGGCGGCGCCCCTGCGCGTCGAGCGTGGCGGCGCCGACGACGAGCGTCGCGACCGCGACGACGGCCGCGAGGCCGCAATATCTTGGGCGCAGGGCCGTCACCACCACATATAATAGCGATCCTCTCCGAATTCGCCGTGTCGCATCAAACCATCGTCGTCCTGGACTTCGGGTCCCAGTACACGCAGCTCATCGCGAGACGCCTGCGCGAACTGTCGGTCTACTCCGAGGTCGTGCCCTTCAACACGCCGCTCGAGACGCTGCGGGCCAAGCGGCCGGCCGGCATCATCCTCTCGGGCGGCCCGAAGAGCGTGTCAGAGCACGATGCGCCGCGCTGCGACACGGCCGTGGTGGACGTGGGTGTGCCCGTGCTCGGCATCTGTTACGGCATGCAGCTGCTGACCGACATGCTGGGCGGAAACGTGCGCCGCTCGGGCCACCGCGAGTTCGGCCACGCGCACGTGCAGGTGCTGGACGAGGGCGCGACGCCGCGGCTGTTCGAGGGCCTGCCGCAGGCCTTCCGCGTGTGGGCCAGCCACGGCGACGACGTGGCGGCAGTGCCGCCCGGCTTCCGGCTGGCCGCCACCAGCTCCAGCGCGCCGATTGTGGCGATGGAAGCCCCCGATCGAGCGCTGTATGGCCTGCTGTTCCACCCCGAAGTGGTGCACACCGAGCACGGCGCCGAGATCCTGCGGCGGTTCGCCTTCGACGTCTGCGGCTGCACCGGCGACTGGACGATCGCCTCCTTCATCGAGGAGGCCACGGCGCGCATCCGGACCCAGGTCGGCGAGACCGGCAAGGTCGTCTGCGGCTTGTCCGGCGGCGTCGATTCGACCGTCGCCGCGCTGCTGATCCACCGGGCCATCGGCGACCGGCTGACCTGCATCTTCGTGGACAACGGGCTGCTGCGCTACGACGAGGCGAACCAGATCCGGCGCCGGTTCGCGGACCGGATGGCGCTGCCGCTGGACTTCGTGGACGCCAGCGACGTGTTCCTGTCGCGCCTGGAGGGCGTGACCGACCCCGAGCAGAAGCGGAAGATCATCGGCGCCACCTTCATCGACGTGTTCGAACGGCGCGCCAGGGAGCTCGGGGGCTTCGGGTTCCTGGGGCAGGGAACGCTCTATCCCGACGTCATCGAATCGGCCTCGGTGCTCGGTCCGGCGGTGGTGATCAAGAGCCACCACAACGTCGGCGGGCTGCCCGAGCGGATGGACTTCGCGCTGGTCGAGCCGCTGCGCGACCTGTTCAAGGACGAGGTGCGGCGGGTGGGCTTCGACCTCGGCCTCGACCGCGACTTCGTGGTGCGGCAGCCGTTTCCCGGGCCCGGCCTGGCCGTGCGCATCGTCGGCGCGATCACGCCGCGAGCGGCTCGACCTGCTGCGCCTCGCGGACAAGGTGGTGGCGGAGGAGATCCGGAAGGCCGGCTGGTACGAGAGACTCTGGCAGAGCTTTGCCGTGCTGCTGCCGGTCCAGAGTGTCGGCGTGATGGGCGATGCCCGGACCTACGAGTACACCGTCGCCATCCGCGCCGTGGAGAGCCTGGACGGCATGACGGCGGACTGGGCGCGTCTGCCGCACGAGGTGCTGGCCGCGATCTCGTCGCGGATCGTCAACGAGGTGCGGGGCATCAACCGCGTGGTCTACGACATCTCCTCGAAGCCGCCCTCGACGATCGAATGGGAATGACGGACTTCGTTCACCTGCACCTGCACACCGAGTTTTCGCTCCTCGACGGCGCCTGCCGCATCGACGAGCTGCTGGACGAAGCGGTCAAGCTCAACATGCCCGCGCTCGCGGTCACCGAGCACGGCAACCTGTTCTCGTCGGTGGTCTTCCACGACCACGCGCGCGCCCGCGGCATCAAGCCGATCCTCGGCTGCGAGGTCTACGTGGCGCAGGGCAGCCGCTTCGAGAAGAGCGGGCCGCAGACCGAAACCAACCACCTGGTGCTGCTGGCCGAGACCAACGAGGGCTACAAGAACCTGATCAAGCTCGTGTCGGCGGGCTATACCGAAGGGTTCTACTACCGGCCGCGAATCGACAAGGATCTGCTGGCCCAGCACGCCAAGGGGCTCATCGGCCTCAGCAGCTGCCTGAAGGGCGAGGTGGCGAGCGCGCTCAAGGTCGAACAGGCGCGGCCGGCGCTCGAAGCGGCGGCGCGGCTGCGCGACATCCTGGGCCCGCGCAACTTCTTCCTGGAGATGCAGTACCAGGGTATCGAGGAGCAGAAGGTCGTCAACAAGGGCATCCTGCCCCTGGCCCGCGAGCTGAACCTGCCGCTCGTGGCCACCAACGACGTCCACTACCTGCGGCAGGGCGACTCGCAGCCGCACGACATCCTGCTGTGCATCGGCACGGGCAAGACCGTGAACGACGCCCAGCGCCTGCGCTACACCGGCGACCAGTTCTTTCTCAAGACCGCCGAGCAGATGCAGGCGGTGTTCAGGGACCACCCCGACGCGCTGGCGAACACGGTGCGGATTGCCGAGCGCTGCGACGTCACGATTCGCGGAGGGGGTCAACCACCTGCCCAGCTTCGACGTGCCGCCAGGCTCGTCGCTGGACGAGTACTTCGAGCAGGTGGCGCGCGAGGGATTCGAGAAGCGGCTGACGCGCCTGCGGCAGCTCGCCGGCGAAGGCCGCCTGCACCACACGATCGACGAGTACGAGCGCCGTCTCGACTACGAGATCGAGATGGTGAAGCGGATGGGCTACGGCGGCTACTTCCTGATCGTCTGGGACTTCATCCGCTACGCCCGCGAGCAGTCGATCCCGGTCGGCCCGGGCCGCGGCTCGGCCGCCGGCTCGCTGGTGGCCTGGTGCATGCGCATCACCGACGTCGATCCGATCGACTTCGACCTCATCTTCGAGCGCTTCCTCAACCCCGAGCGCGTGTCGCTGCCCGACATCGACGTGGACTTCTGCGAGCGCCGGCGCGGGGAAGTGATCGAGTACGTCACCCGCAAGTACGGGCGCGAGAACGTCGCGCAGATCATCACGTTCGGCACCATGAAGGCCAAGGCCGTGGTGCGCGACGTCGGCCGCGCGCTCGACATGCCCTACGCCGACGTGGACCGCATCGCCAAGCAGATTCCGGCGGCGCTCGACATGACGCTGGACAAGGCGCTGGCCGAGAACCCGGTGCTGAAGGAGATGGCCGCGAAGGACCCCAAGGTCCAGGAGGTGCTCGACGTCGGGCGGCGGCTGGAAGGGATGTCGCGCCACGCCTCGGTGCACGCCGCCGGCGTGGTGATTGCGCCCGGGCCGATCACCGACTACGCGCCGCTCTACAAAGGGGCGCGCGACGAAATCACCACGCAGTGGAACATGAAGGAGGTCGAGCGGGTCGGGCTGCTCAAGATGGACTTCCTCGGCCTGAGCACGCTGACGCTGATCCGCGACTGCCTGGCCGAGATCGCCCGCACCGACGGCATCACCCTGGACATCGACAACGTGCCGCTGGACGATCCGGCGACCTACCGCGTGTTCGCGGAGGGCGCGACCTTCGGCATCTTCCAGTTCGAGAGCGCGGGGATGCGCGAGCTGCTGCGCAAGGCGAAGCCCGAGCGGCTCGACGACCTGATTGCGCTCAACGCGCTCTACCGGCCGGGCCCGCTCAAGTCGGGCATGGTGGACGACTGGGTGTCGCGCAAGCAGGGCCGCACCGAGATCAAGTACGAGCTGCCCCAGCTCGAGCCGATCCTGTCGGACACCTACGGGGTCATCGCCTACCAGGAGCAGGTGATGCGCATCGCCCAGGCCCTGGCCGGCTTCAGCCTCGGTCAAGCCGACGTGCTGCGCAAGGCGATGGGCAAGAAGGATCCCGAAGGTGATGGCCAAGCAGCGCGAGGCCTTCATGGCCGGGGCGCGCGCCAAGGGGGTCAGCGAGAAGAAGGCCACCAAGATCTTCGACCTGATGGAGTACTTCGCCGGGTACGGCTTCAACAAGTCGCACTCGACCGCCTACGCCTTCCTGGCCTACCAGACCGCGTACCTCAAGGCGAACTACCCGTGGCACTTCGCGGCCGCGCTGCTGACCATCGAGTCGCAGAACACCGACAAGCTGGCGATCTACATGGGCGAGTGCCGCGAGCGGGGCGTGCCGGTGCTGGCCCCCGACGTCAACGCCAGCCACTGGCACTTTTCGGTGGAGCCCGGCCAGGGCGTGCGGTTCGGTCTCGGGGCGCTGAAGGGGCTGGGGGAGACGGCCGTCGAAGCGATTGTCGCGGCCCGAACGGAGCTCGGCGGGCGCATCACCTCGCTGCACCAGCTGTGCGAGATCCTGGACCTGCGCATCGTCAACAAGCGCGTGTTCGAGGCGCTGGTCAAGTCGGGCGCCTGCGACGGGTTGAGCGGCGGCACCGACGGTGAGCCGATGCGCAGCCTGCGCGCGCGCCTGGCGGCGTCCATCGACGCGGCCTGCGAGCACGGGAACCGGACGCAGCGCGACCGGGATCTGGGCCAGGCGGATCTGTTCGGCGGCGGCGACGGCGCCGCGCGCGAGAGTGTCGCGTCGCTGCCGCTCGTGTCAGCCTGGTCGGAGATCGAGCAGCTGAACTTCGAGAAGGAGTCGCTGGGCCTCTACTGGAGCGGGCACCCGGTGGATCGCTACGCCGCCGATCTCGCGGCCTACGGCGCCCGGGCCACGCACGAGCTGGTGCCGAAGCCGGAGACGGATCCGGTCCTGAACGGCGCGGAGCCGGCCGCCGAGCCGCCGGCCGTCGCGCGCCCGGCGCCGCCCGTCCAGCGCCGAGACAGTCGTCGGCGGCATCGTCAGCGGCCTGCGGCCGTTGAAGACCCGCAAAGGCGACCGGATGTGCGTGTTCATGCTGGACGATGCCCGCGGCAGCGTCGAGGTGGTGGTGTTCCCGGAGACGTTCAAGCAGTGGGGCCACATGGCGGAGAACGGCCGCATGGTGGTGGTGACCGGGAAGCTGGAGCGGGACGACGAGAGCGCGCGGATCCTGGCCACCGAGGTCGCGCCGATCGAGGTGCTGACCGAGCGGCTGTCCACGTCGGTGGCGATCACGCGTGACCACGCCGCCGCACGACCGGGCGACGGTCGAGCGGCTTTGGGACGTGCTGTCGCACCACAAGGGCGATCGCTGCGTGGCGCTGACGATCGAAATGCGGCCGCCGCTGCGGCCGATGCGGGTGAAGGTGGACGTGCACAACCAGTTCCGCGTCCGGCCGTCGGAGAGCCTGGTCGCGGACATCGAGCGCGTGTGCGGCCAGGGGGCGGTCACCCTGGGCAAGACGCCGCGCCCGCGCGCCTGAGCGACCGAGGAGGCAGTCCCCCATGCCCCCAGACACACTCGAGTTCGAGGAGCCGATCGCGGTGCTGGTGCGCGAGATCGAGGCGCTGTCGATGCTGCCGCGCACGCCCGAGCGGCAGCGATCGATCGACGGCCTGCACCGCCGGATCGACTCGATCCGCGGCGACATCTACCGCAACCTGACGCCGTGGCAGCGGGTGCTGGTGGCGCGCCACCCCGGGCGGCCGACCGTGCTCGACTACGTGAACCGCCTCTTCACCGACTTCACCGAGATGAGCGGCGACCGGCGGTTCGCCGACGACCACGCGCTCGTGACCGGCTTCGCCCGCTACAAGGGCGAGCACGTCCTCGTCGTCGGCCACCACAAGGGCGGAGGCGGCGACACCAAGCAGAAGATCTACCGGAACTTCGGCTACGCCAAGCCCGAGGGCTACCGCAAGGCGCTGCGGGCGATGAAGCTGGCGGAGAAGTTCAGCCGCCCGGTGCTGGCGTTCATCGATACGCCCGCCGCGTATCCCGGCATGGAGTCGGAAGAGCGGGGCATCTCCGAAGCGATCGCGCTGAACCTGCGCGAGATGATGGCGCTCGACACGCCGATCGTGGTGGTGGTGCACGGCGAAGGCGGCAGCGGCGGGGCGCTCGGCATCGCCGTCGGCGACCGCATCCTGATGCACGAATTCGCGATCTACAGCGTGATCCCGCCGGAGGGTTGCGCCGCGATCCTGTGGCGCGATGCGGGCAAGAAGGTCGAGGCGGCGACCGCGCTTGAAGCTGACGGCGCCCGATCTGATCAAGGCCGGCCTGGTGGACGAGATCGTGCCCGAGCCTCGCGGCGGCGCTCACACCAACCACGAGCAGGCCGCGACGCTGCTCGACATGTCGCTTGTCGAAGGCGCTGGCGTCGGTCACCAACATGAGCTCCGCGGCCCGGCTGGACGCCCGATACCGCAAGTGGCGGGCGATGGGCAACAGCGGGCTGGTCGAGGGGTAGACGGGCATGACGCCGCGGATCTGGCAGCCGCGGGGATGCGACGAGCAGCAGGCGCGGGTGCTCGAGCACGAGCTCGGCATCGCGCCGGTGACGGCGCGCCTGCTGTGCATCCGCGGTCTGGGTGAGGTCGAGACGGCGCGTCGCTTCCTGGCGCCGGTGCTCGAGGATCTGCACGACCCGTTCGCGCTGTCCGACATGACGGCGGCGGTGGAGCGCATCCTCGGCGCGGTGGCCCGCGGCGAGCGCATCGCCGTGCACGGCGACTACGACGTGGACGGCGTCACCTCGACGGTCATCCTGCGCCGCGCGCTCGAGCTGATCGGCGCCAACGTCGTCCACTTCATCCCGGAGCGGCTGAAAGACGGCTATGGCCTGCAGCCGGCGTCGATCGAGCGGCTGCGCGCCGAGGGCGCCGCGCTGGTGATCTCGGTCGATTGCGGCATCCGCGGGCTCGACGCGGCCGCGGCGGGCGCGCGAACTGGGCCTTGACCTGATCATCACCGACCACCACGAGCCGGACGTGGACCTGCCGTGCGCCATGGCCGATCGTGAACCCCAAGCGCCACGACTGCCGCTATCCCGACAAGAACCTGGCCGGCGTGGGCGTGGCGCTCAAGCTGGTGCAGGCGCTGTGCGCCCGCACCAACCGCTCCAGCCTGCTGCCGGCGTTCGTCAAGATGGCGGCCATCGGCACGCTGGCCGACGTGGTGCCGCTCGTGGGCGAGAACCGCATCATCGCCAAGGTGGGCCTGGGCCTGCTGTCGCGCGGGCCGCACCGCGTCGGGTTGCGCGCGCTGCTCGACGTGTGCGGCCTCACCGGCCGTGAGATCGACAGCTACCACATCGGGTTCGTGATGGCGCCGCGCATCAACGCGGCCGGCCGCATGAGCAGCTCCGACATCGCCGCGCGGCTGCTGCTCGCCACCGACGAGTCGATGGCCGACGAGGCCCGGATGCTGGCCGAGACGCTGGACCACGAGAACACCAGGCGGCAGCAGGAAGAGGCGGAGATCGTCGCCCAGGCACGCAAGATCGTCGAGACCGATATCGAGGTGGGATCGCGGACGGTGATCGTCGTCGCCGGCGAGGGGTGGCACCGTGGCGTCATCGGGATCGTGGCGTCCAAGCTGGTGGACGCCTTCCATCGGCCGGCGATCGTGCTGTCGCTGGAAGGCGATGTCGCCCACGGATCGTGCCGCAGCATCCCGTCGTTCAATCTGCTGGCGGGTCTGGAAGCGTCGGCCGACGTGCTGACGACGTTCGGCGGGCACAAGCAGGCGGCCGGCGTGACGCTGGAAGCGGGACGCGTGCGCGAGTTCCGGGCGCGGATCAACGCCCACGCCGACGCCTGCCTGGGGCCAGACGACCTGCGGCCGCGCTTGTGGATCGACGGACCGCTGCGGTTCAAGGACATCACCGGCCAGGTCACCGCCGAGCTGGCCAACCTGGCGCCCTTCGGCGCCGGGAATCCTGCGCCGGTGTTCACGGCCAGCCGGCGTGGAGGTCATCGACGGGCCGCGGCGGGTCAAGGAACGGCACCTGAAGATGGCGCTCAGGCAGGACGGCAAGGTGATGCGCGGGATGGCGTGGCGCGCCGCCGATCGCGAGGACCTGGTGGTGCGAGCACAAGGCCGCGCTGGACCTGGCCTTTTCGCTCGAGCAGGAGACCTGGAACGGCGAAGCGTATGTCCAGCTGTCGGTCGCCGATTTCCGCGCGCCAGAGCCGGCTTGAGGCGCTTCCGGCTGCCGTGGCCTCCAGGCTCCAGGCCCCGGGCTCCGGGCCTGTCCACCTGCTATCCTGAGCCTAGATGACGTGGCATAGACCGGCGCGCATCCTCGTCGGCGTGCTGGCGCTGGCCAGCGCGGCCGCGGCCTACGTGTCGAGCACGCGGCGGTCCCCGGCGGCCCCGCCGCCGGTCGAGCGCATGGACCCGAAGGCCATCCTCGAAAGCCGCGCGGCCGTGCTGCAGCAGGTGCGCGAGAACGAGGAGCAGTTCGAGCTGAAGGCCGAGCGCACCCTGCACTACGAGGACGGGTCGACTCGGCAGTACGGCATCCGCCTGTCGGTCCGCAACCGGAGCGGGCGCGACTACATCGTCACGGCCAAGGAGGCGCGCGCGGGCAAGGAAGCCAAGGATCTCGAGCTCGCCGGCGACGTGCGGCTGGCGGCCAGTGACGGGTTCGCGCTGGACGCGCAGAGCGCGACCTACAACCAGGATCAGGGACTCGTGCGGGCGCCGGGTGAGGTGACCTTCACCAAGGGCCGGCTGAAGGGCTCGGCCACGGGCATGTCCTACGACACCAACACCGAGGTGCTGAGCCTGCTGGCCAAGCCCGACGTCCGCTTCGAGCCGGCCGAGATCCGACAAGGCGCAGGCGATGCGGTTCCAGGCGGGGTCGGCGTCGCTGGACCGGATTCAGCACCTGCTGTCGCTCAAGGAACAGGCCACGGTGGTTCGCGCCAGCCAGGCGATGGCGGCGGACGCCGTGGTGGCGCGGCTGTCCGAGGACGAGCAGCGCGTCAGCCTGGTCGAGCTGCGCGGACACTCGTCCGTCAAGGGCGAAGGCTCGCTCGAGAGCATGACTGCCCGCGACATGGACCTGCTGTACGCCGAGGACGGCGAGACGCTGCAGCGCGCGGTGCTGACCGCGCGACGCGCAGGTGGTGGTGGCGCCGGGGCCGCGGGGCGGCGGCCGCCGGTTCAGTGGCGGCGTCCTGGACCTCGCGCTCGACGCGGCGGGCGAGGTGGAGCGCGCGACCGGACGCGACGGCGTGGTGGTAGACCTCTCCAGCGGCGAGTCCGAAGGGCAGCGGGTGAGCGCGCGAAGCTTCGACGCCGCCAACGGGCCGTCCGGGACGCTGTCGGACCTGCGGTTCAGCGACGACGTGGAATATCGCGAACGGGGCCGGGCGAACGCGGCGCGCCGGGCCAAGGGCCGCAGCCTGCAACTGCGGCTGGCCGACGACGCCGTCCGCTCGGCGGTGTTCGGCGGCGGCGCGTCGTTCGAGGACGGCGATCTGTCGGCGGCCGCGGCCGAGATCCAGTATGACGTCGAGGGCGATCGCCTGGTGCTCGACGCGGGGGCCGAAGGACGCACGGTCGCGGCTCGCCGACGATCGGTTGTCGCTGACCGCCCACCACATCGAGGTCGGCCTCGAGAACACCGCGCTCGCCGCCAACGGCACGGTGCGATCGGTGCTGCAGCCGCAGGCGGCCGGCCGTGGACGGGGCGCGGCGAAGCGTCAACGCTCGGCGCTGCTGGCCGACGAGCAGGCCGTGAACGTCAACGCCGAGCGGCTGTCATCCGCGGCCGGCGGCGACCGCTTCGTCTACACCGGCGACGCGATGCTGTGGCAGGGCGAGACCGCGATTCGCGCCGAGACCATCGACCTCGATCGCGAGGCCGGCAACCTCACGGCCGCGGGCACCGCGCGGATGTCGCTGCCGATGAAGGAGGGGCTCGCCAGCGGCCGCGCGGCCCGGATCCGCTACGACAACGGCGGTCGCACCCTGAGCTTCAGCGACCCGGCGGCGCCGGCCCCGGCCGCCGCGGCCCCAGCCCAGGCCGGTTGCGCCTGCCGTCGCCTGGCGCGCCCGCGGCCGCGGCGCCGCCGCAGTCCTACTTGAGCGGTCCCGAGGGCGAGGTGCGCGCCGATCGCATCGACGTGGTGCTGGCGGAGGGCTCGTCGGCCACCGAGCGCCTGGACGCGAGCGGCGGGGTGACCCTGCGGCTGGGGGCCAAACGCGGCAGCAGCCAGCGCCTGACCTACGTGGCGAGCGAACAGCGCTACGAGCTTGGCGGGCACGGCGGCGGCTCCCGGTCAGCGTCGTCGAGGGGTGCCGTGCAACCACGGGCAAGACGCTGATATTCTACAGATCGACCGATAGAATCCTTGTCGACGGCAACGAAGAGATTCGCACGCAGACCAAGAGCGACGGACCCTGCTTGCCCTCGACGCGGTAGGCGCAGGTACCAACGACCCGCCACCGATGCCGATTCTTCGCACGCACGAACTGACCAAGTCCTACAGCGGACGGACCGTCGTGCGGGGCGTCAGCATCGAGGTGGCGTCCGGGGAGATCGTGGGGCTGCTCGGGCCGAACGGCGCGGGCAAGACCACGACCTTCTACATGGCCGTCGGCCTGACGGCTCCAGACTCGGGACGGGTGGAGCTGGACGGGACCGACGTCACCCGGGACCCGATGTACGTCCGGGCGCGGAAGGGCATCGGGTATCTGCCCCAGGAGCCGTCGATCTTCCGGGGGCTGACGGTCGAGCAGAATATCCTGGCGATCCTCGAGACGACGGGCGTGGATCGCGAGACGCGACGGAGGCGAACGAGCGAGCTTCTGGCGGAGCTGGGTCTGACGTCGCTGGCAAAGTCGCCGGCGTTTACGCTGTCGGGCGGGGAACGCCGCAGGGCAGAGATTACCCGCGCGCTGGTGATCGCGCCGCGGTTCATCCTGCTCGACGAACCGTTTGCCGGGATCGACCCGATTGCGGTGACCGAGATTCAGAAGATCGTGTTCCACTTGAAGGAGCGGGGGATTGGGGTGCTGATGACCGATCACAACGTGCGCGAAACGTTGCGGATAACGGATCGGGCATATATCGTGCATGATGGGACTATCTTCAGGAGCGGTACTCCCGCCGCGCTGGCATCTGACGAGGACGTGAGGCGGATCTATCTTGGCGCCGATTTTCGACTCGACTAAGCGGATGACGAAACCCCTTCGCCGCGGGCGGGAACTGCGCGGCTGACGCATGGCAATCTCGCAGAAACTCCACACCAAACTCGTTCAGAAGCTGATTCTGACGCCGTCGCTGCAGCAGGCGATCAAGCTGCTGCCGATGTCGACGCTCGAACTGTCGGAACTGCTCAATCAGGAGATGGTCGAGAACCCGCTGCTCGAGGAGTCTCCGACCGAGGAACTGCAGCAGGTCGAGGCGCCGCCGGAGAAGACCGAGGAGAAGCCGGCGCAGGAAAAGACCGACAGTTGGGACGATCAGGACTACGAGTACTTCTTCGGCGACTACCTGGACGACGGCTACCGGCCCCGCACCCCCACCGAGGTCAAGGAGCTGCCGCCGATCGAGAACACGCTCTCGACGTCTGGGTCGCTGGCGGACCACCTGCTGTGGCAGCTGTCGATGCAGTCCAGCGAGTCGGCGACGCGCGAGATCGGCGAGGCCATCATCGGCAACCTGGACGACGACGGCTACCTGGTGGCGACGGTCGAAGAGCTCGCGACCATGGGGCCCGTGGCCGATCGAGGACGTCGAGGCGGCGCTGGCGCTGGTGCAGCGCTTCGATCCCGTGGGCGTGGCGGCGCGCGACCTGCAGGAATGCCTGCTGCTGCAGTTGCGGCACCCGGGCCTGGCCGGCGCCCAGACCGAAACCGCCGAGCTGCATCGTCTCGCAGCACATGCGGCTGCTGCAGAACCACCAGATCCCCGAGCTGGCCAAGAAGGTGGGGGTCTCGATCGAAGAGCTGAAGCAGCACATCGAGATCATCCAGCGCCTCGACCCGAAGCCGGGCAGCCGCTACAACCCGTCGCAGTCGCAGTACGTGATCCCCGACGTCCACGTGGTGAAGGTCGAGGATCAGTACGTGGCGGTGCTGAACGAGGAAGGCCTGCCGCAGCTCCGCATCAGCCCGGTCTACCGCCGGCTGCTCGACAAGGGCGCGGAGAACAGCGACGAGACCCGGGCCTACGTCAAGGACAAGTTCCGCTCGGCGCTGTGGCTGATCAAGTCGGTGGAGCAGCGCCAGAAGACGATCCACAAGGTCGCCACCAGCATCATCAACTTCCAGCGCGACTTCCTCGACCAGGGCATCGAGTACCTGCGGCCGCTGGTGCTGCGCGACGTCGCCAACGACATCGGCATGCACGAGTCCACCGTCAGCCGCGTCGTCACCAACAAGTACATGCACACGCCGCAGGGCGTGTTCGAGATGAAGTACTTCTTCCACAGCGGCATCGCCAGCTCCTACGGCGAGGCGGTGTCGTCGGTGACCATCAAGCAGCGGATCCGCAAGATCATCGAGCAGGAAGACGGCCGCAAGCCGCTCAGCGACTCCAAGATCGTGAACATGCTGCAGAAGGAAGGCCTGGACCTCGCCCGGCGCACGATCGCGAAGTACCGGGAGGAGCTGAAGATCCCGACATCGAACCAGCGCAAGGTCCTGTATTGAGTTCGACCGCCCGGCGGGCCACGGCCAAAGCCAGGCGGGCGACCTCCCGGCGCGGCACCCGGCGGTTCGTGATCGTCACCGGGCTTGTCGGGGTCGGGCAAGACGCACGCGCTTCGCGCCCTTGAAGACCTCGGCTACTTCTGCGTCGACAACCTCCCGACCCAGCTGATTCCCGACCCTGGCCGAACTCGCCGGCCGCGACGACGCCGGCCTGGACAAGGTCGCCCTGGTCGTGGACATCCGCGAGAGCGGGTTCCTGCGGCAGTTCCCGGCCGTCCTCAAGGGCCTGCGCAGCAACCCGCGCACCCGGCCGACGCTGATCTTCCTCGAGGCGACCCACAGCTCCCTGGTCCGGCGGTTCAGCGAAACGCGCCGGCCGCACCCGCTGGCGCGCGGACGATCGGTAGCCGAGGGCATCCGCGAGGAGCGCGAGAAGCTGGCCGCGATCCGGTCGATGGCCGACATGACCGTCGACACCTCGCGGCTCACCGTCCACGAGCTGCGCGAGATCTTCATGCGCATGTCGCGCGACGCCGGCGGCAAGCGCGCGGAGATGGTGGTCACGCTGCTCAGCTTCGGCTTCAAGCACGGGCTGCCCGAGGACGCCGACCTGGCGTTCGACGTGCGCTGCCTGCCGAACCCCCACTTCGTCGATCGGCTGCGGCCGCTCACCGGACGCGACCCGGCAGTGGTGCGCTACATGCGCCGCCACAAGGCGACGAAGGACTTCATCGATCGGCTGGCGTCGTTCCTGGGCTTCGCCCTGCCGCACTACGTGCGCGAGGGCAAGACATACTTGACGGTGGCGATCGGCTGCACCGGCGGTCAGCACCGTTCGGTGATGGTGGCCGAGGCGCTCGAGCGCCGGCTGCACGGTGTGCCGGGCGTGCGGCTCCGCGTGACGCACCGAGATTCCTGACCGCGACGGGGCAGGGGAGACCAACGAGATGTCAACGCACGAACCGACCCGGTCGAGAAGCCGTGGGGCTACGAGCTGCACTGGGCCAAGACCGACCGTTACGTCGGCAAGATCCTGCACATCAACGCCGGGCACGCGCTGAGCCTCCAGTACCACAACAAGAAGGACGAGACCGTGATGGTCCACTCCGGGAGGCTGCTCTACGAGATCGAGATCGACGGCGTGCTGACCAAGCGCGAGATGAAGCCCGGCGACGCCATCCACGTCAGCCCGAAGACCGTGCACCGGATGACGGCGATCGAGGATACCGACGTCCTGGAGGTGTCGACGCCCGAGCTCGACGACGTGGTGCGCCTCGAAGATCGTTACGGGCGCACGACCTGAAGAATCAGGCTACGGCGCCGGCTACGGTCCGCAGTGCGTCTGGTTCGTGGCCGAGCAGTACGCGCTCGACTGCGCGACCGTAGCACCGGAGCCTGTAGACCGCTCCTCTAGAACGGAATATCGTCGTCGGTGAGCGGCGCCGACGGTGGTTCATCCGGGGACGGCCCGCCCCGCTCCATCCCGCCTCCGCCGCGTCCCGCCGCCGCCCCCGCCACCTCCGAGCAGCGTGACGCGGTCGGCCTTGATTTCGGTGGTGTAGCGCTTGTTGCCGTCCTTGTCGTCCCACTGCCGGGTCTGCAGACGGCCCTCGACGTAGATCTGCTTGCCCTTGGTCAGGTACTCCTGCAGGCTCTCGGCCTGCTTGCCCCACAGCACCACGCGGTGCCACTCGGTCTTTTCCTGCCGCTGGCTGTTGCGATCGTTCCAGACCTCCGTGGTCGCCAGGTTCAGCGTCGCGACGGCCGCGCCGCCCGGCGTGTACCGCAGCTCCGCGTCCCGTCCGAGATTCCCGACCAGAATGACCTTGTTCACGCTTCCCATGTCGTCCCTTCTGGGCGCGCCGCGCGCGCCCCTGCGGCTGCATTCGCTGCAGCCGTGCATTCACCGGCGGTTCACGTACCGTTGGCGGGTGTTCCTTCGTGCTACGTCAAGTGTTCTCTCAGGGCGTGACAGCCCAGGTCATGCGATCACGGCGCCGTTTTCCGGCTCAGGCGATCCAGTCCCTGCTTGGCCAGCGTGGCGGCGGTGCTGTCGGGGTAGGTCTTGATCACCAGCTCCCACGACGTCCGGGCGGCATCGCTCTGGCCCAGGTTCTCGTAGGCTCGCCCGCGCTTGTAGTACGCCTCGGGCACGTTGCTGGAACTGGGGTAGTTCTGCACCACGAGGGTGTAGGCGGCAATCGCGTCCATCCACCGCTGCTGCGACGAATAGGTCTCACCGATGTAGAACTGCGCCTCGCTGGCCGACTCGGTACGCGGAAAGGTTCGCAGGATGGCCTCGAACCCGGAGAGCGCCAGCGTGAACTGGCTGGCGAAGTAGTCGGACTTCGCCGAGTCGAGCATTCGCGACGGCGACAGGCCGGTGGTCGAGACCGGCGGCGCCGTCGGGGTCGAGGGCGCCGGCGGCGCCGCGGTGCTCGACAGGTCGATCGGATCCAGGCTGGGGGCGGGCGCCTGCACCAGCTGGGCGATCTGGCTCTGCAGCGCGGTCAGCGTCGCGCGCAGCGCGTCCACTTCGTCTCGCAGCGAGCGCAGCCGCGTGTCGGTGTCCTGGGTCCGCTCGCGGATCAGGCCGACGTCGCCGCCGAGCGCGCCCACGCTTCAGCTCCTGGTCGGCGAAGCCCTTGCGCATGGCCGCGCTGGCGTCGTCGATCCGTGTCGGGATGACCTTCAGCGCCTCGATCACCTGGGCCAGCGTCAGCGCCAGCTGCTGCTGCTGTTCCTGCAGCATGCGCAGCTCCGCCGCCATCTGCTGGTGCTCGCGGTTCTGGGCCGCCAGCGGATCACCCAGCGCGCCCGACACGCACCACGCGCCGAACGTGACCGCGGCCGCCAGGCCGGTTCGTCGCGGTGGTTTCCGCAGCTGCTGAATCATCGCGTCGGCCCTCATTATTTCACTTCGCCGAGATCACGAAGTGCGCGCGGCGGTTCAGCGACCAGGCATCCTCGGAGGAGGCGCGATCGAACGGGTATTCGTCGCCGTAGCTCACCGTGCGCAGCCGATCGGCCGAGATGCCCAGCGACAGCAGGTAGCTCTTGGCCGCCATCGCCCGCCGCTCGCCGAGCGCCAGGTTGTACTCGGTGGTGCCGCGCTCGTCGCAGTGCCCTTCGATCGTGATCACCCATTGAGGATAGCGCTTCAGCACGTCGGCGTTGGCGGCGACGATGGTTCGCGCCTCGTCGTCCAGTTCGGCGCTGTCGAGCGGAAAGAACGCGGGCTTCAGCGGGTTGTCGCTGGTTCAACTCTTCCAGGTCCCGTTCCCGCCAGCTCGTCGGCAGCCAGCGGGGCAGCCGTGGGCTGATTGTCCACCACCGGCTGGCTGGCCCGCGGCGCCGGCGGGACCGGCGGCAGCGGCGGGCGGCTGCTCGAACGGCGGCGCCGGCTGGGGGACGCTCGCCGCACGGCGGCGTGAGCAGCCGTCGGCCACGAGGGCCGCCGCGATCAGGAGCATCGTTACGAGAACGGGGCTGGGTGCTTCGCATTGCACTTCCTCCTACTTCGACCACGCAGGGGAGTAGTTGTTGCCGTCGGTCGTCACCTGACGCAGGCCGCGGCCGTCGCGCCCGATGATGAACACGTGCGTGCGGCCGCTTCGGGTGGAGGTAAAGGCGAGGTGCCGTCCGCTCGGCGAATAGGCGGGGCTCTCGTTTGATCCGGCGACGCCGGCGGTAATGATGCGAATCGCGCTGCTGGACAGATCGATCACCTTGATGGCGTAGGTGCCCTCGTTGCGCGCCGTGAAGGCAATCTCGTTCAGCCCCGTCGGTGCCCACGTGGCCCGGTCGGCGTAGGACTCGCTGGTCAGCCGGCGCAGGCCGGTGCCGTCGGCGCTGCTCATCAGGTAGACCTGCGGCTGCCCGGCGCGGTCGGACGTGAACGCGATCTGGGTGCCGGTCGGCGACCAGGTCGGGGTGGAGTCGCCGGCGGGATGGTTCGTCAGCCGGCGGACGTTCGAGCCGTCGCGCGTTCATCACGTAGATCTCCGGGTTGCCGTCGCGATTCGACATGAACGCGATCCGCGAGCCGTCGGGCGAGAAGACCGGCAGGTAGTTCGCGCCGTCGCCCTTGAGCGGGTTGTCGAGGATGCCCTGGTAGATCCGCGAGATGAAGATGTCCGGCACGATGCGGCGGTACGAGGTGTAGGCCACCGCCCGGGCGTCCGGCGACCAGGACGGGAAGTTGTTCAGTTGCCGGGAGTTGGTGATCCGCTGCTGGTTGCCGCCGTCGTAGTCGGAGACGTAGATCTCCTTCACCTCGCGGTTGGCCACCGGGCCGGCCACGCGGTCGCGGGTGCGGTCGGAGGCGAATGCCAGCTTGGTGCGGGCGACGCCCTTGAGGGCGCGCTGCTGCAGGTGGATCTCGTCCGAGATGGTGTGGGCGTAGAGCCGCGGGTTCGAGGCGGTGCCGCTGTACTCCTTCGAGAAGACCGCCTGCCGCGTCTGCAGGTTGAGCAGCCGCACCTGCACCACGACCTTGTCGCCGGTGCGCTGGACGGTGCCGAAGATGATGCCGTCGGCGCCCAGTTCGCGCCACGACGCAAACGGCGATCTGCTCCGGCCGAGCGCGCCGGCGGCACGGTGGCGTAGGTGTCGCGCGGGATCAGGTAGAACTCGCGCTCGAAGTTCAAGTCGTCCCACAGCACCTGGCCGACCGTCTTGGCGATCTCGGCGGCGTCGGGCGTCAAGGCGACGAAATCGGGCACCGCGAAGCGCGGCGGCGCGCCGCTGCCGCCGCCGATCACGAGGTCGAGCTCGGTCGGCTGCTGCGGCTGCCTGCGGCTGCGGCGCCGCGGCTGCTGCTGGGCCCGGGCGGTGCGCAGGCCGAGTCCCGCGCCCACGAGCAGCACGCCGACGACGATGAGCCTGAGGCCGCGGGTCAGGGCTGGAAGCGTGTGTGTGCGCATCATGGCTACTGGTACTCGAAGGTGACGTGAAGCGTGAGCGTCGGATTGGTGAACTGCGCCGGCAGGGCCGGCAACTGCTGCGTGCGCGCCATCGCCCGCAACGCCGCGTTGTCGAGCGCGTAGAAGCCACTCGATCGTCTCACAAGCACACCGTCCACCGTACCGTCGCGATGGATGGTGAAGGTGACGACCGATGCGCCGCGGACACCTTGCGCGCTGTCCCAGTTGCGCTGGATCACGAGCACGACTCGTTCGATGTACTCGGGGCAGCAGAAGTTGCTGACGTCCATCTCGACGCTGCGGCCGACGCTGCCGCCGCTGCTGCTGAGCCCGAAGCCCTGGCCGCGCGCGCCGGTGACGACGGGCGTGTTGCCCGCGGTGCGGCTCCGGTGCCGCGGGCGCCCGGCGCGACGGCTGCGCCTCGGTGCGCGCCGGCGGCTTCACCGGCAACCGATGGCCGGGCCGCCGGCGTGGGGGTGGCCGGCGGTGGCGGCGGTGCCGGAGGGGCGGGCTGCGACCGGCGGCCGCTGCGGCGCCGCCCATCTGCGTCATGCCGCCGGTGTTCGGGCCGGGCGATCCCGACGAGGCTGATCGTCATCACCTGCCGCACGGCGGGTCCGCTCTCGGCGCGCGGCCAGGCGAGGATGGCGACGCCAACGACGAGGTGCGCCGCAGACCGACCACGCCAGGTTGTGCCGGGCGCCCGGCTCGAGGCGTGCGCGCTCGATCAGGACGGCGGAGGTCGGCTCGTTCATCGTCTTCTTGGGGGATCGGTGACGATGCCGGCGGTCTCCGCGCCGCCCGCCTTCAGCGCATCCAGCACGTCGATCAGCACCTGCACCTCGAGCCGGCTGTCGCTGCGGATGAACACCTGCTTGTCGGCCTTGTTGATGAGCGCCTGGCGGATGCGCTCCGCCAGCACCTCGATTCGCACCTCTTCCTTGGCCAGGTGCACCCGGCGATCCTCCCGGTAGGACAGCGGCACGTCGACGAACAGCCGCTCGCCGGAGATCTCCCGCGTCTGCCGCGCCTCGGGCAGCGTCACCTCGACGCCGCGCTGCAGCATCGGCGCCGCCACCATGAAGATGATGAGCAGGACCAGCATCACGTCGACGAGCGGGTATGACGTTGATCTCGGACAAAGTGGTGGAGACGCGGCGGCCGCGCGCGCCGCGCGGTCCGCTGGGAGCCGAGCCGGGAAGGGTCTTGGGCACCGCACGACCCCCTTACGTGAAGTTCCGCTCGGAGATGTTCAGGAACTCGAGCGAGAAGTCGTCGATTTCCGAGGCCAGGGCTTTCGTCTTCGACGTGAAGTGGTTGTAGAAGAAGACCGCGGGGATGGCGGCGAACAGCCCCGCCGCGGTGGCGATGAGCGCCTCGGAGATGCCGGGGCCGATCACCGAGAGATTGGTCGAGCCGGTGCCGCCGATCTGCCGGAAGGCGTCCATGATGCCCCACACGGTGCCGAACAGGCCGATGAACGGCGCCGCGCTGGCGATGGTCGCGAGGAAGGTCACCTTCTTCTCCAGCTTGTTGACCTCGAGCGCCGAGGCCCGCAGCAGCGCGCGATCGACCGCGGTCAGGCTCTTCAGCAGCGGGCGCCCGGCCTCACCGGTGGCGCCGCCCGGCCGCAGCTGAGCGGTGATCTCGGCGTAGCCGGCCTGAAAGACGCCGACCAGCGGGCTGTCGGGCAATCGCGGGACAGGCCGCCTGCACCTCGGCGAACTTGGCGCTGCGGCGGAACGCCTGGAGGAAGGCCCGGGTGTGGCGCTCGGCCATACGGTAGGCCCACGTCTTCTGGATGATGATCGCCCACGAGACCACCGAGAGCAGCAGCAGCAGCGCCAGGACGACTTGATTGACGACGCCGGTCTGCGCGACCAGGTCGACTACCGATCCGTTCCCAGGCAGAGCGGTCGTGAGGTCCTGCTGCCAGGCAAGGACCACCGCTGAAAAATTGTGCAACGAAGCCTCCGATTACCCCGGACTCGCGCCGCTGGGACAGCGCAGTTGAGCGAGGCTACCATGCCCCTAGGATCCTGTCAAACGTATGATAGCATTCAACTTCCGCCTACATGCTGCGCCTCATTCGCATCCAGAACCTGGCGGTCATCGAGTCCATCGAGGTCGAGTTCTCGCCCGGCTTCAACGTCCTGACCGGCGAGACCGGCGCGGGCAAGTCCATCGTCGCTGACGCGGTGGACCTGCTGCTGGGCGGCCGCGCCTCCTCGGATCTCGTGCGGACCGGCCAGGCGCAGGCCACCATCGAAGCCGCGTTCGAGGCCGGGCGGCCGCGAGCTGATCCTGCGCCGGGAGCTCACGGCGCAGGGGCGCAGCCGCTCCTTCGTCGACGGGCTGCTGGTCACGGCGGCGCAACTGCGCGAGCGGGCCGGCGGCCTGGTGGACCTGCACGGCCAGCACGAGCAGCAGCGGCTGCTGGATCCCGAGACGCACCTGGCGACGGCTGGACCAATACGGCGGGCTGGAGCCGGCCCGCGCCCGGGTGGCCGAACGGTGGGCGGAGCTGCGGCGGCTGCGGGACGCCTTCGGGCGCGCGACCATGGACGCGCGGGAGCGGACGGCGCGGCTGGAGTGGCTGGCGTTCCAGATCGCGGAGTTCGAGTCGGTCCAGCCGCGCGAAGGGGAGGACGAGACGCTGTTCGCCGAGAAGCAGGTGCTGCTCCACGCCGACCGCGTCCAGCGGCTCTGTCGAGAGGGCTACGATCTGCTGGTCGAGCGGGACGGGTCGGTGCAGAGCACTCTGGGCGGCGTGTGGAAGCGGGTCGACGAGCTGGCGCAGATCAGCGACGGCTTCGGGCCCGTACGCCGAGGGCCGGCGCGGGATCGCCGACTTCCTCGACGAGCTGGGCCGGACCTTCCAGTCCACCGGGGAGGCGATGGAGGATGCCGGCGAGCGGCTGGCGAGAGTCGAGGATCGGCTTGCCAAGATCGATCGGCTGAAGCGGCAGCACGGGCCGGGGATGGCCGACGTGCTCGAGCGCTGGCGGGCGGCCGTCGCCGAGCGCGGCCAGCTTGCAGGAAACCAGCGCGCCCGAGGCGCTCGGGCGTGCGAGCTGGCGGCGGCGGAACGCGCCTTCCTGGACGAGGCGCGAGCGCTGTCGCGGCAGCGGCGCGACCGCGGCCGCCCGGTTGGGCCGGGCGATCGAGGAGGCGCTGGCGCGATCTGGCGATGGCGCACACGCGGTTCAGCGTGCGCTTCGCGCCGGAGCTCGGCGGCCGACCGATGGTCGGAGCAGGGCGTCGACGCCGCGGAGTTCCTGGTCTCGGCCAACGTCGGCGAGGAGGTCCGGCCGCTGGCCAAGGTGGCGTCGGGAGGCGAGCTGTCGCGGATCATGCTCGCGCTGCACGCCGTCGGACTCGACGGCGGCGAGGGCGGTCCGGGACGAGGGAGCCGTGCCCGACCGGACGCTGATCTTCGACGAGGTGGACGCGGGCATCGGCGGCGCCGTGGCCGACGCGGTGGGCGAGCGGCTGCGGGCGCTGGGCGATCGATTCCAGGTGATCAGCATCACGCACCTGCCGGCGATCGCGGCCCGGGCCGACACCCACTTCGCCGTCGAGAAGCAGGCGGTGAAGGGCCGGACGCACACGCGGCGCGCGTCTGGTCGCCGGGGAGGAGCGCGTGGCCGAGATTGGCCGGATGCTGGCGGGAGCCCAGCGCAGCGAGGCCATCCGGGCGACGGCGCGGGAACTACTGGACACGGCGGCAGCAACAGGCGAAAGTCAAAGGGACGGCAAAAGGCGAAAGCGAAAGTCGCAGCAGACCGCATGACACCGCAAGCGTTACCTCGTCGAGACGTTCGGCTGCCAGATGAACGTCCACGACTCCGAGCGGATGGCCGGCCTGCTCGAGCGCGCCGGCTACCAGCCTGCACAGGACGCGCTCGACGCCGACGTCGTGGTGGTGAACACCTGCAGCGTCCGCGAGCATGCCGAGGACAAGCTCTACACCCGGCTCGGGCGAGCTCCGCGTCCTCGGGGATGAGACCGGACGCCGGCCCGTCGTCGTGGTGGCCGGTTGCGTGGCGCAGCAGGAAGGCGAGGCGCTGCTGTCGAAGACCAACGGCCACGTGATCGACGTCGTGCTGGGCACGCAGCGGGTCAAGGAGCTGCCCGGCCTGGTCGCGCGGGCGCGGGAGCCGCAGGCCCGGTCCGCGGCGGTGGACGTTGCCACGCTTCGACGACGTCACCTTTCCGGTCGGGATTGCGCGGCGCGGCGACGCGGTGCGCGCCTACGTGACCATCATCGAGGGCTGCAACGACCATTGCGCGTTCTGCGTCGTGCCGTACACGCGGGGCCACGAGCGGATGCGCGCCAAGCAGGACATCCTGGCCGATGTCGAGCAGGCGGTGGCCTCGGGCCGGCCCGAGGTGCAGCTCCTCGGGCAGATCGTGAACCACTACCAGGCGCCGGACGATCCTGGCTGCGACTTCGCCGGGCTGCTCGAGGCGGTGCACGAGGTCCCGGGTCTGCAGCGGATCCGGTTCGCCAGCCCGCACCCGCGGCATACGTCGCCGCGCCTGATCGAGGCCGTCCGCGATCTGCCGCGGGTCTGCAAGCACCTGCACCTGCCGCTGCAGTCCGGCTCCACCCGGGTGCTGCGGGCGATGCGCCGGCGCCACACGCGCGAGGAATATCTGGACCTGGTCGGACGCATCCGGACCGCCGTGCCCGGCATCACGCTCTCGACCGACCTGATCGTCGGCTTCCCGGGAGAGTCGGCCGAGGACTTCGACGACACGATGTCGATGCTCGACGCGGTCCGCTACCACAGCGTCTTCTCGTTCAAGTACTCGCCGCGGCCGAACACGCTGGCGGCGAAGCGGCATGCCCGACGACGTGCCCGAAGCGGAGAAGACGCGGCGGATCGTCGCGCTGCAGGCGCGGCAGCGGGAGATTCAGCTGGAGCTGAACGGCGCCGCCGTCGGCACCGTCGCCGAGGTCCTGGTGGACTCGGTCAGCCGGCGGCGCGACGGCGAGATCGCCGGCCGCACCGGCGGCAACACGGTAGTGAACATCGCGATTCCGGCCGATAGGGGAGGCGACGAGTCGGGCCGGTGGCTGGGGCGGCTGGTGCCGGTGAAGGTGACCAGGGCCGGCCCGCACAGCCTGAGCGGAGAGCTGGCGGCGGCAGTCTGACGAATGCGGGGTCTCGAGCCCGAGGGGGAAGACATCATGCTGATCGAGATGAACATCAAGGGGCTGATGGTCGATCCGGTGACCAACCTGCCGATCGTGATCCTGAAGGACCGGGACGGCGAGCGGGTGCTGTCGATCTGGGTCGGCGTGTTCGAGGCCAACGCCATCGCGCACCAGATCGAGAACGTCTCGCCGCAGCGGCCGATGACCCACGACCTGCTGCGCAACCTGATCGTCGACCTGGGCGGCGTGGTCGATCGGGTGATCGTCTCCGACCTGCGCGACGCGACCTTCTTCGCCACCATCTGCCTGACGGTCAAGGGGGAGTCGATCACGGTCGACGCGCGGCCCAGCGACGCGATCGCGCTGGCCCTTCGCGCCAAGGCGCCGATCCTCGTCGAGTCCGCCGTGGTCGAGGCGGCCAAGGCGTCCGACATCGTCCCCGATCGCGACGACAACGGGCGGCTGTCGAAGTGGCTCGAGAGCCTCGACCTCGAGGAGTTCGGCAAGTACCGGATGTAGATAGCGCCGGCGAGCCTGGCGCGCCGGACGCCGGCTGCCTGGCGCCTATGTCGGCCGGCCGACATTGCCATCCCGCCGGACCTCCCGGCCAGCGGTGAGCCCCGGTTCTGCGCCGTCGTGTGGCCGACGGCGGCACCAGTTCGTGCTCCTCTCCGGGCGTCGTTCGACCCGGGCGACAGCGGACGGTCGACTCCAGACCCATGTGGATTGCCGCCCGGCGGACATGGTCGTCCACTGCTCGCGATCGTCGCTCAGCCATGTGCCTCTTCGCGTCGCTGTCGGCGACACGGCTGCGTGCTCGTCGAGTTCGGCCGCGACGCGAGTCGGTCGCGGCGGCCGATGCTGCCGTCGCGCTCGACCTCCGGTCGAACGACGGCCGGCTGATCGCGATTGCGGCGGCTGGTCGTTGACCATGGCAAGAGTCTCGACCGCAACGGTGCCAGCAGGCGTCCGACATCGATCCGCCGAGCGGTCGACCACTGACAACTGACAGGCTCCGGCCTCCGACGACTCCTCGTCGTGGTCCAGCCATCGCTCTCAGCGTCGCGGTCGCGACCCGGCCGCGGACTCGTCTCCGGCTGCGCGCAGCGACGCGCGGAGTGGCACCGGCGACTCCATCGTCGGCCGGCCGACATTGCCGTCCTCGGGGCGCCGTCGCCGCCAAGCGGCTGCCGGCGTCGACGCGCGAGGAGTCGGACCGTGGCCGGACGAATCGCCGGACGCCATGTCCGAGCATCAACCGTCTCGACCGACGTCGGTCGGCCGGGCGAGTCCGCGTAGACACGCGTGCAGCCGCGGTCGCGGCCGACGGGCTGAGCTGGCGAACCGGCGGCGACACGTCGTGACGTCGGCGATCCCGGCCGACGGGAAGACTGACTGAGTCGGCGCCGCGTCGACTGGAGCGGCTGGTGCCGGTGGCAGCTGGCCAGACGACCGCGGTCTCGCGGCGCGACACTGGCCGGCGGCAGTGCGGACATGGCCGATGTCGGGCACGTGCCAGCAATCGTCGGACATCGATGCCGATCGAGAGCGCCCGACCTTGGACTCCGGCGTGGTCGACCATCGCGCTCGCGTGCGGCGACCGGTGCCAGCTCGACTTCGCTGGGCGCGCGACGCGACGGTGCATGTCGCCATGGTCGGACCTGCGGGCCGTCTGATGCCTCCGTCGGCGCGGCCGATGTGGTCGACCAGCGACGTCGTCCGACCTGTCGGGACGCCACCTCGCGGATGCCGGCGATCTGCCTGAGCAGTCGGGGGAGTCGGTTCGCGGTCGAGCGCGCGGCCCCGGCGATGCGATCGCGTGCTCGCCCTTCGCGGTCCGACCACCGCTCCCGATCGGGACGACAACGGCGGCTGTCGAAGTGGCTCGAGAGCCTCGACCTCGAGGAGTCCGGCGCAGTTACCTCGCGCCGAGCCCAATGTCGGCCGGCCGACATTGCCGTCCCGGACGCCCTGTCCACCAGGCGATGCGAACCCCGGCCATTCGTTTCCCGTGGCATCGGTTACGCGATTGCGTAGAATGAGCGGGCCTTTCACAGTCCTGCTCACATGGTCGTTGCCATCGCAAATCAGAAGGGCGGAGTCGGCAAGACGACGACCGCCGTCAACCTGGCCGCCGCGCTCGCGATGCGGGGGCGGAAGACGCTGCTCATCGATCTCGACCCGCAGGCCAACAGCAGCATCTCGTTCCTGGATCCGCGCGCCGTCACGAAGAGCACCTACGACGCGATCGAGGACCCGACCTGCGAGCTCGAGGACGTGATCCAGGCGGCGCCGCTGCCGAACCTGTTCGTGGCCCCGGCCAGGATCGGCCTCGCCAAGCTGGAGTCGCGGCTGGTGGGGGAGCTGGACGCGCACTTCCGGCTCAAGGACAAGATGGCGAAGCTGGGGCGCGAGTACGCGCACGTCGTCATCGACTGCCCGCCGGCGCTGGGCCTGCTGACGGTGAACGCGCTGGTCGCGGCGACGCACCTGCTGATCCCGATCCAGTCGTCCTACTTCGCCCTCGAGGGCACCGACGACCTGCTGGAGACGATCGAGAAGGTGCGGATGCGGCCGAACCCGGCGCTCCGGATCCTCGGCGTCGTGATCACGATGCACGACAAGCGGACGGCGCTGGGCCGCGACATCCGCGAGCAGATCCAGAAGGTGTTCGGCAGCAAGGTGTTCAAGACCGTCATCAGCAAGAGCGTGCGGCTCGAGGAGAGCCCCGCCTACAAGGAGTCGATCTTCACGTTCGCGCCGGAGTCGAGCGGGGCGACCGACTACTACAGCCTGTGTGAGGAGGTAATCGAGCGTGTCGAAGCGCGGACTGCCTGAGACGCTGCGGATGCGGCACGACGAGCACTACGTCGAGTCGCTGGCAGCTTCCGCCGGCCAGCCGGTCGGCAAGATCGTTCCAATCGAGCTGCTGGATCCGAACCCGAACCAGCCCCGCCAGGCGATGGGCGACCTGTCGGAGCTGATCGCCTCGGTGTCGGAGAAAGGCGTGATCGAGCCGCTGGTCGTGCGCCAGCGCGGCAGCCGGTTCCAGATCATCGCCGGCGAACGCCGCTACCACGCCTCGGCCCAGGCCGGCCTGCGCGAGGTGCCGGTCGTGGTCCGCGACGCGGACGACGTCGAGGTGATGGAGCTGGCGCTGGTCGAGAACCTCCAGCGCAAGGACCTGACGGCGTTCGAAGAGGCCGAGGCGCTGCGCGAGCTGTGCGAACAGTGCCATTACACGCACGAGGACCTGGCGCAGAAGCTCGGCAAGTCCCGGACCTCGATCACCGAGTCGCTGTCGCTGGTGGCGATGCCCGAGGAGGTTCGCAGCCTGTGCCGGCTGGCGGACATCACCGCGAAGTCGACGCTGCTGCAGATCGTCCGCCAGGGCGACAAGAAGAAGATGATCGCGCTGGTCGAGCGCGTGGCGGCTGGCGGCGGCACGCGTCAGGCGGTGCGCGCCGAAACCGCCAAGGGCAAGGCGGCGCGGCCGAAGCCGTTCGTGTTCGCGTTCCGGCCGGCCGGCAAGTCGTTCAACCTGAAACTGAGCTTCAGCAAGTCGAGGGTCGGCAAGAGCGAGATCATCGAGGCCCTGGAGGGCATCCTGAAGGAACTGCGGGCAGGGCGGGACTAGGAGCGCGATTGGCCCGGTTCCGCGGTCTCTCTGTCAGTTTTAGTTAACATAATACATCTTATGCGACGTTGTGGATTGGGCCGGAGAAACCCACTCGATCCCGCCTTCGCAGCCGCTCTGAAGGGCTCTTCTGGCGCGAGGCTCAGGCCCGCCAGTCGCCGGTCCTCGGCGCCGTCGCGGCCCGGTCAGCGACGCCGTCCATCCCCGGAAGTCCGCGCCGCTGGCGTCCCGCAGGGTCAGCGACAGCGGTACCGGCGCTTCGCCATCGGCTGCCAATGCCGATCAGCGGCACCTGGAGTTCCACGGTCCGCCCACAGGCTGCCCGGCACGCCAGACGGCGTCGGCGCGGGGTTGCCCCGTCCATCCCTGCGCCTCCACCTGCCCGGACGCTGCCGACCACCAGGTGCAGATTGACCGCTGGGAACGAGACCACCAACTCCCGTCCCGGCGCGAGCACGGGCTCGGCGCCCGTCGGCACCGCGCACAGGAACAGATGCCGCTCGTCGTAGCCGTAACGGATGCCCAGAATCGGCTGCGACGGCCTGGGTCACCTGGTGCATCGCGCCGGCGACGTCGCGGGTGTCGAACCAGCCGCCGCCCATCCACTCGAAGTAGCTCGAGTCGTCGCCGTCCAGCGTCGGTGACAGCGGCACCCACGGCGACGTCGGCCGGATCGCCGCGTCGGTGGTGATGTTCGAGATCAGCAGCTCGGCCGGCACGCGGATCGCCCAGCGCCAGATACGCGTAGCTCAGGTGGCGGCGGAACAGCTGGTCGAAGGCCTGGTCGTGATCCGAGGAATGGTCGTCGCCGTACCACCAGAACCAGTCGCTGCCTTCGGCGATGAGCAGCGCTTCCCGCGCCCGCGTCCAGCCCCGGCCGTCCAGCCGGCAGCTCGTCGAGGCGCCGCCGGGCCCGGGCCAGCTGACGCCCAGGCGCGGCGGTCGTCGGCGTGGCCGGCCCAGATGTAGAAGTCGCTGTGGATCCAGGAACCCGGATGCAGGCGGTCGATGCGCGCGGCGGGCGAGCCGCAGGCGTCCGCGCATGGTCACGGTCCGGACGTCGGGGTTGGTGGTCAGCTCCCGGTACAGCGCGCGCAGGAACGGCCGGCCCTGGCCCTCGAAGTGCTCCCACGCGTTCTCGCCGTCCAGGATGACGAAGACCACCGGGTCGGCCTCGCCCCTGGCGCGGGCCGACGCGCCGGCGGCCGCGACGCGGCGGACGAAGTCCCGCGCCGCGTCGTCGGCGGACCACGACGCGTAGCTGAACCCGATCGAGATCCGACAGGGCGTGATCGCGAAAGCCGCAGGCGACCGTGCGCCCTTCCCTGCCGACGCTGGTACGGGCGATAGAGCGCCTCGCCGTGGTGCACGACGCCGTCCGAGTCGCGCCGGAAGGTCATGCCGAGCGACTGCCCGAGGATCTCCTCGTCGGTCGCCATCCACGTCGAACCCGGCCTCCGCGCACGACGTCCACCATGGCGTCCGACACCGCGCCTTCGGACGGCCACAGTCCCACCGGGCGCTGCGCCGAACAGACGCGTGTGCAGCGCCACGCTTCGTTCCAGCTGGTTGCGCGCGTCGGCGGGGTACACGAACGGTTCCTCGGGCGGGGGCCATTCGGGGTGGGTCGTCCGGTAGACGCCGAGGTCGCACAGCAGCGGCAGGATGGCGTGGTAGAACGGCGAGGTCGACAGCTCGGCCTGGCCCCGCTCGCGGGCGGCGCGGTATTCGGGAATCACGCGCCGCAGGATCTCGAGCTCGACCTCTCGCAGGCGTCCCTTGTCGGCCTCGGAGAAGGCGCGGCCCTTCTGGAGCAGCGCCGCGCACCCGCGGGTCATCGGCGTAGAACGGATCGACCCACACCAGCTTGTGCCACACCTGCAGGTCGCGCAGTTCGTCGGCCGTGAACGCCGGGCCGCCGGCGCGTGCCTGCTGCGCGCCGCTCGAACAGCTCGAGATATCGCGGGATGCGGCGCCGACCATGCGCCCGTGATGCGCGTGGAAGAACTCGTCGAGGCAGAAACGGGCCTCGTCGGCTGTCAGCTCCGCGGCCGGTCGAAGGCCGATGTCCAGGTGGCGATCGCGGCGCGGCGTTCCGGGCGAAGGCCTCGACCTGGACCAGCAGCGACGGCACCAGGTTGAACGTGACCCGGAGATCGGGGAACTCGCGCAGCAGCGCCGCCATGCCCCAGTAGTCCTTCAGCGCGTGCAGCCGGACCCAGGGCAGTACGTGCACGCCGGTGGCGCCGTCGACGTAGAACGGCTGGTGCATGTGCCACAGCAGTGCGACGCGGGTCATAATGGCCGGGTTCTCATGAGCATTATCGACCGGTACGTGCTGCGGCAGTTGCTGCCGCCGATGCTGCTGGCGCTGCTGGTCTTCACCTTCGTGCTGCTGATTCCCGGGCTGATCGAGCACGCCGAGGCGTTCATCGCCAAGGGCGTGTCGCCCATGGTCGTCGCCAAGGCGATGCTGACGCTGGTGCCGTCGGCGCTCGCGCTCACGATTCCGATGTCGGTGCTCGTCGGGCTGCTGGTCGCCTTCGCGCCGGCTCTCCGCCGATCGCGAGTTCGTCGCCATGCAGGCCTGCGGCCTCAGCCTGGTGCGGCTGCTGCGCCCGGTGGGGCTGGTGTCGGTTCTGGCGTGGGCCGCGACCTCATACGTCTACCTGGTCGCGGTGCCGGACAGCAACCAGGCGTTCCGCGAAATCGCCTTCAACGTGCTGGCGTCCAAGGCCGAGGGCGAGGTGCGGCCGCGCGGCGTTCTTCGACGAGTTCCCGAACCTGGTGCTGTACGTGCGAGGACATCCCGGCCGACGGCCTGCGGCTGGAACGGCGTCTTCCTGTCCGACCGCCGCCCGAACACGCCGTCGGCCGTCTACGTCGCCCGGCACGGCCGGGTCGCGATCGACCGCGAGAAGCAGACCGTCGAGATGCTGCTCGAGAACGGTGCCCGCCACACGACCGATCCGAAGGGCAGCCTACGAAGTGTTCCAGTTCGATCGGCTGGTGATCGGGCTGGATCCCGAGACCTATTTCCCGCGCCAGGGGCCGCAGAAAGGCGTGAACGAGCTGACCATCGCCGAGTTGCGCGCAGCGCATCGGCGAGCTGGAACGGCAAGGGCAGTCGGCGCACAACGAGCGGATGAAGATCCACCAGAAGTTCTCGATCCCGGTGGCCTGCCTGGTGTTCGGCCTGATCGGGATCGCGCTCGGGGCGACCAACCGGCGCGACGGCGCGCTCGGCAGCTTTGCGCATGGGCTGGTGGTGATCTTCCTCTACTACGTGCCGATGTACCTCGGCCCGGCGCTGACCAAGGGCGGACTGATCGCCGCCGTGGCTGGCGGCCTGGCTGCCCAACATCGTCCTCGGCGTGGTGGGCCTCCTGCTGTTCCGCGTGGCGCGGCCGGTCGGCCGACCGGCCGTTGCGGATCCCGCTGCCCAGGTGGCGCGGCGCCGCCGCCGGCGCGACCGGGCCGGCGCGCGCCGGCTGGATCGGTCGCCGCCGCGAGCACCGGTCCCGTGCGGCTGCTCGACCGCTACGTCGCCTCCGCCTACATCCGCGTCTTCGGTCTCGCGACGCTGGGGCTGGCCGGCATCTTCTACATCTCGACGTTCCTCGATCTGTCGGACAAGGTGTTCAAGGGCGACGCGACGTGGGCGATGCTCGGCACCTACTTCGTCTACATCACGCCGCAGTACGCCTACTACATCCTGCCGCTCGCGGTGCTGCTGGCCGCGCTGGTCACGGTGGGTGTGCTGACCAAGAACAACGAGCTGGTGGTGATGAAGGCGTGCGGCATCAGCCTGTACCGCGTGGCGGTGCCGATGCTGGTGTGCGCGGCGGCCACCGGCGCGCTGCTCTTCGCCCTGGAGGAAAGCATCCTCGGGCCCGCCAACCGGCGCGCCGAACGCCTGCGCAGCATCATTCGCAGCGGCGTGGCCAGCACCTTCGTGTCGACGCGGCAGTGGATCGCCGGCGAACGCGGGGAGATCTACAACTACACCTACGCCGACCCGGCCACTCGGGCGCTGCTGCAGGTCAGCATCTTCTCGCTCAACGAGGACCGGAGCCGGCTGGTGGCGCGCACGGTCGCCGACCGGGCCGTGCCTCGCGGGGCCGACACCGACCACTGGACGCTGGAGCACGGCTGGCGGCGCGACTTCCGCGCCGACGGCGCGGCCGCCCAGTTCGCGGCGTTCGAAACCCGGACCGGGCGCATGGCGCAGCCGTCCGTGTTCGTCGCCGACGAGCCCGACGCACGGTTCATGGGCTACCGCCAGCTGCGGGTCTACGCCGATCGCCTCCGCGCCAGCGGACTCGACGTGCTCGGGCCTGGAGGTGGCGCTCGCGCGCAAGCTGTCGTTCCCGTTCGTGACGATCATCATGACGCTCATCGCCGTGCCGTTCGCGGTCCTGACCGGCCACCGCGGTGCGATGGCGGGCATCGGCGTCGGCATCGGCCTGGCGATGACCTACTGGACCACGATCAGCGTCTGCGCCGCGATGGGCGCCGGCGGCATGATGCCGCCGACCATCGCCGCCTGGGCGCCAAACGCGATCTTCGGCGCCGGCGCCGCCTATCTCCTGCTCTCGGTCCGAACCTGAGCTGCGGCCGGGACGCCTGCCGGCGCGCCGCTGCCCAGCGCCACGTTGTCGAACCAGACCTGCCCGCTCTGTCCCAGCGCCGTGTTCACGCCGTCGATCACGAAGAGGACCGACCCGATCGCACCGGCCGCCAGCTGCGGTGTCGTGTCCGGCCGGCAGGAAATCGCGGAATGGCAGCGCGCACGCGGCGCAGGGTCTCGTCCAGGAAGACCGACCGCGTCCATCGCTGGCCGGCGGTGGCATCGCGGGCGCGCAGCTGCGCCGAGACGCGCATCGGGACGCGACGCACGCGCTTCGAACAGCAGCGCGTCGGCGCCCGCCGCCGCGGCGGTCGACCGGCCGCACCAGCGCCACGAACGGGCTGTCGGCGCGGCTGCCGCCGAGCGCGAACCGCAGGTTCAGCTGGGTACCGTCGGCCGCCTTCACCACCGACACGCGGCCGTCGGCTCGCGCGCTGTGTTCGATCGTCCAGCCGTCCGCCGCTCCGTCCGTGTAGAGCGGCACGCGCTGCGCCGGCCACGCCGCTGGCGCCGGCTCGGACCACGGCAGTCGCCGGCAGCGGCCCGACGTAGATCGCGTTGGACACCAGCCAGGGCACGGGCGGCTGGCCAGGCGCCCGCGGCAGCGAGACCTCGACGCGGTAGGTCGCCGGCTCGGCGGGCTGTTCGATGACCAGCGCGCGCGGCCGTGTCGCCCGCACCGATCTCGCGCCCGTCGCGCAGAAGCCGCAGCCGGGCGCCGGCGACGTTCGTCGCGCTGCGCGCGCAAGCGTGACCGGCCCGCTCACGCCGATGACCGTTCCCTGCTCCGCCTGCCCCGCCGCGTTCGACGCCGAGAAGTCGAGCGAGGCGGGGCCGGCCAGGGCGTCGAGCACCGAGACCACTCGGCCGGCTCGAATCGCCGCCAGCGTCGCCGCCGCGTCGGCCGCCGCGCGTGCCGGTGAGGCGCAGCCCCGGCAGGGTCAGCGAGAACGTCCGGAAGCTCGATTCGTAGCTCGGGAAGCCGTGCGACCGGGCCGGCCCGTCGTACGGCTCCCCCACCGCTCGCAAGCCCCATGCGCGCGTGCGCGTCGGCGGCGGCCACCCCGACCACGGCGCGCATGCCGCTCGACGCGATCCCACAGGCCCAGCGCCTCGACCGGCCGATCCAGCAGCGAGCGCGAGGCTCTCCGCCGGCCGGAGCCAATAGGTCCAGGCGGCTCGCGCCAGCGCCAGCGCGGGCTCGTCGCGCCACTCGCTGTCGCCGTTCAGCCATTCGACGCCGTCGAAGCCGGCGTCGCCGCCGGTCCACCGCAGCGACGGCCGCGCGGACGTCGGATGCGCCAGGATCGACATCGCCGCCGAAGCGGGCGATGTCCTCCAGCACGTCGCGGCCGGCGCCGCCGACCACGAACGGCATGCGCGGCAGGCCCAGCGCCAGCACGTGTCCGTGGTCGGTGCTGATCTCGACGGCGTCGATGCACAACACGCCGTGGCGATAGACCGGGGCCGACGGCTCCGCGCGACGCGTCGCCATGGTCGGTGAAGACGACGAACGACAGCCCGGCACGCGCGGCCGCGGCCGCCACCGTGTCGGGCGTGCCGGTCCCATCGGACCGGTCGGTGTGGACGTGCAGGACGCCGCGCACGGGCGCGCGTCGCCGGCGTCGGCGGGCGATCACGATGGCGCGCGGCGGCAGCAGCGCGAACGTTGGCGCCGGCCGCCACGCAGCAGGAACACGACGAGGGTCCTCACTGCGCGCCTCACGCTCTCGGGTGGCAGGTGTCGTAGACGGCGCGCAGCCGCTGCTCGAGGACGTGGGTGTAGATCTGCGTGGTCGAGAGGTCGGCGTGGCCGAGCATCACCTGGATCGAGCGCAGATCGGCGCCGTGTTCCAGCAGGTGGGTCGCGAACGAGTGCCGCAGGACGTGCGGGCTGAGCGGGCGTCGCAGCCCGGCGCCGGCGGCGTAGCCGCGGAGGATCTTCCAGAAGCCGACGCGCGTCAGCCCCGGGCCCTTGCCGCGGGCGTTGACGAACAGCCGCGGGCTGCTGCCGGCGGCCCAGGAGCTGCGGCCGGCCGTCACGCAGGTATCGCGCGATCCAGGCCGCCGCCTGATCGCCGACCGGCACCGCGCGCTCCTTCCCGCCCTTGCCGGTGCAGGTCACGAAGGCACCGTCCAGGTTGACGTCGGTTTGCCGCAGACCCGACCAGCTCCGAGACGCGGAGCCCGGTGGCGTAGACGCAGTTCGATGAGCGCGCGATCCCGGAGCCCGCGCGGCGTGGCGACATCGGGCTGCGCCAGCAGCGCGTCCACCTCGTCGATCGACAGGTACTTGGGCAGCGTCTTCCACGCCCGCGGCGCGCGCAGGTCCGCGGCCGGACTGGAGGTCAGGCGCCCGTCGACGACCAGATACTTGTAGAAGCCGCGGATGCCGGCGATGCTGCGGGCGACCGAGCGCGGCGAGCGGCCCTCGGTCATCTGCGCCCGCACGAAGGCCTCGAGGTCGGCGCGGTCCAGCGCCCGCAGGTCTCTCGTCCGTGCCGCGGCGAACCCGGCCAGCTGGCCGAGATCGCGCGCATAGCCTTCGATCGAGTTGGCGGCGAGGCGCCGTTCCACGGCGAGATGCGTGAGATAGGCATCCACCAGCGCGGCGCCCGACGGCTCAGATGTGTGGCCCACTGGACGCTAGACGTCTTGAACGGCCAGAATCGTTACGCATGGCTCGAGCATCGAAGATCCGTCCAAGACATCCCGCCCGCCCGGAGGGCGGGCAATCAAACACTGCTCTAGCGAGGCGCAGCCGGCCTGTCTTCCTTCGAGGCGTAGTGCCTCGCTAGAATTGTAACGCTATGCCCCCGCGTTCGAAGTGGCAGTCGCTGCCCACCGAGGCCATCAACCCGACCAGCGTCGGCCTCGACAAGCTGTCGCCGGTGGATCTCGTCGACCTGATGCACGCCGAGGACCGCAAGGTGCTGGTGGCGGTGCAGCGGGAGCGCGAGCGGCTCGCGGTCGGCATCGAGATGATCGCCAGCGCGCTGCGGCGCGGCGGCCGCGTCGTGTTCGTCGGCGCCGGCACCAGCGGGCGCCTCGGCATCCTCGAGTCGGCCGAGATGCCGCCGACCTTCAGCACCGATCCGCTGCTGGTCCAGGCGGTGATGGCCGGCGGCCGCGAGGCGATTTTCGGCGCCAAGGAGGGCGTCGAGGACAACTACGAGGAAGGCGCCCGGGCCATGACGCGCTTTCATCCCGACGCGGGCCGACGTCGTGATCGGCGTCTCGGCGAGCGGCATGACGCAGTTCGTGCGCGGGGCGCTGACCCGCGCCCGCAAGGCCGGCACCCGCATCATCTTCGTGACCTGCGATCCCGCCACCGAGCTGCAGACGTTCGTGGATCTCACCATCGCGCCCGGCGGTCGGCGCCGAGGTGATCGCCGGCTCGACGCGCCTCAAAGCCGGCACCGCCACCAAGCTGGTGCTGAACACGCTGACCACCGGCGCGATGGTCCGGATCGGCAAGACCTACGGCAACCTGATGGTGGACGTGCACACCGGCTCGGAGAAGCTGAAGGATCGGGCCTGCCGCATCGTCAACATCGTCACCGGCCTCGACTACGAGGAGTCGGAGCGGCTGCTGACGCGCGCGCACTGGAACGTGAAGGCGGCGATCGTGATGCAGAAGACCGGCCTGTCGCTGCTGAAGTCGCTGGCGCGGCTGCGCAAGGCGCACGATTCGATGCGCGAGGCGATTGGCGAGGACATCGAGCCGCGCCTGCGGGGCATGCTGCAGGGCCACGCCGAGGCCGCCGCCTCGGTCGACGTCCCTTCCGGGACTGCGCCGGTCGGCGGCTCGCCCAGCAAGCGCCCGCCTCGCAGCAAATAGCCATTCTCGTGATGCCGGATTTTCGCGCCGCGAGCGAGGTGATTCGCGAGGCGATCACGCAGCGCGTCTTTCCCGGCGCCGTGGTCGAGGTGGGATCGCCGACGCAGCCCGTGTGGCAGGCGTCGTTCGGATCGCTGACCTACGACGCGGCGGCCGCGGCCGGCGGCGCGCGACACCATCTACGACCTGGCCTCGCTGACCAAGGTGATGGCCACGGCCACCGTCGCGATGCGGGCGGTCGAGCACGGCGCGCTGGGGCTCGACGACGCCGTCGGCGCGCACGTGCCGCAGTGGGCCGGCAGCGACCGCGCCGGCGTCACCATCCGGGATCTGCTGTCGCACTGCTCCGGCCTGCCCGGCTATCGGCCGCTGTTCCAGGAGGCCGCAGGGCGAGGACGCCTTCGTGCGGATGATCTGCGATTTGCCGCTGGAGTTCGCGCCCAGGAGCCGGGCGATCTACAGCGACCTCGGCTTCATCCTGCTCGGCTGGATCCTCGGGCGCGGCACGCCGCTTCGAGGATCGCTTCGACGGCGTTCTGGGCGCGGGCCGGCGCGGGCGAGGAACTGGCAGTTCCATCCGCCGGCGACGCTGGCGCGCGCGGATCGCCCCGACTGAATTCGATCGCTGGCGGCGGGCGGCTGCTCGTGGGCGAGGTGCACGACGAGAACTGCTTCGCGATGGGCGGCGTCGCCGGACACGCGGGGCTGTTCGGCACCGCCTCGGCGGTCGGCGCCTTCGCGCGCCACGTGCTCCAGGTGCTCGATGGCCGCGCGGGCGGGTTCTCGCAGGCCTCGATCGTCGAGTTCACGACGCGTCGCGGCGATGTCCCGGGCAGCTCGCGCGCGCTCGCGTGGGACACGATGCTGCCCACTTCGTCGTGCGGCACGCGGATGTCGCCGCGCGGCGATCGGCCACACCGGCTTCACCGGCACGAGCCTGTGGCTGGATCCGGCACGCCGCCTGCTATGTGGTGCTGCTCACCAACCGCGTGCACCCGTCGCGGGCCGGGGACGGCATCACGCAGGTGCGCCCGGCGTTCCACGACGCGGTGATGGAGGCGCTGGGCAGTGTCTGACCGGATCGGCTGACCTGACTACCGGCCGGGGGTGGGCCTGAAGCCGCGGCCATCGCCCGTGGGCGGCCGGAACGAGTCCGGTCCCGGGGCGGTTCATGCCGGATCCGGAGCCGGGTCCGGTGCCACGATCTCCGGCGCGGCCACCCCGCCCCGGCGCCGGGAGCCTGGCGCACCGGCGCGCGCCTGCGCCGGCCTGCGTCTGGCGCTGCACGGCGACGAAGGTCCACTCGTTGTATGCGCCGCGCCCGTTGTAGAGGCGCAGCGATTTCTCGCGTGCTCTTGCTGGCGACGCCGACGATGCCGCCGCTGGCGCCGAACGCGCCCGCCGCCCGGCGCCCCGCCCAGTGCCCCACGCCTGGCGGGCCTGACCGGTACCGCCGGCTGGCAGTCCACGTCCGGCAAAGCCGCCGCTCTGCGCTGCGCCGCCCGTCCCGGGTCTGCACCCCGCCCCGCGCTGCGCCGGCACTCCCGGGCTGCGCCCCGTCCCGACCCGGCCCCGCCAACGCCCGGCGTGGCCTGACCAGCAGCGCCGGTGAGCGCTTGAAATTCGCCGCCGGTGATGGGGTCGAGATACTTCCGGCGCAGGAACCGCTCGTTGAGCAGGACGTCGATGCTGGGCGGCAGCGCGTTGGCGTACTTGCGCTGGTAGAGCCCGATGGCGCGAGCGTACTGCTCGCCGCGAAAGACCAGCTCGTCCTCGCGCGCGCGCTTGGCCGCCGTGGACCAGACCGGCATGGCCATGGTCATCACCACGGCCATGACGGCTGAGGCCGACGAGCAGCGCCGCCATCGCGTAGCCCGCCTCGCCGGCGCGTGCGCCGAGGACGTCGTCGACCTGGACCCGGCGGCGCCCACACGCCATCGCTAGAAGACCGCGATGATGATCTCGGTCACCGCCGAAATGGTCTCGCCGTTCGACATCGTGACCTCGACCGTGACCACGCGTCGCACCAGCGGCGTGGTGTAGACGTGCGACGTGGTGTTGCCGTTTGTCACCGCCTCGCTGTCGTCGCCGAAGTTCCACTTGAAGCGCTGCGGCAGCGTGTTGGCGTCGGTGCCCGCGACGGTCGCGGTGAACGTCCACAACTGGCCGACGTCGACGGTGGCGGTACCCGCGGTGGCTGCGAGCGTCACGGTCGGCACTGGCGGCGGATCCCGCCGCGTAACGGTGACCGGCGCGCTGGCCTTGGTGCCGGCGCTGGCCGTCACCGTCGCCGTCCGTTCGGTGGTCAGCGACGTGCGCGCTTCACCGGTTTCGTCGCTGGTGACGCGATTGGCGCTCAGCGTGCCTTCCGTGGTGGTGAAGGTGACCGGTACGCCGGCCAGGGCACGCCCGCGCCGGGCCGAGCACGCCGGCAATCAGATCCACCGTGCCGCCGCGCGACGGCACGAAGCTGGGGTTGGCGCGCAGCGTGACGGTGTCCACCGCCGCAGCGCCGACGCTGATCTGCACGGCATTGGTCGACGTGGGCGTGACCGTTGCCGGGCGAGTGCCGCCCGTCGTGCCGCCGCCGGTGCTGCCGGACGTCGCCCGGATGTCCGCCACACCGGACATGTCGCCGGCGTGGAACATCGTCGATCGCCATGCCGTTCCTGGTCTGCGCTTCGACCGGATCCACCCGGCCGAGGGTGGTGGTGAAGCGCACCGTGGTGCCATTCTGCACCGGCGTGCCGCCTGATTCGGCGACGAAGGCGCTGACTGCGGTCGAGCCGCCGGCTGGCAGCACCAGCGCTCCGGATGTCACGGTGACGCGTGGAGTTGGTCGGGGCCGTGCAGCTGCATCGTGTCGCACGCGATGACCGCCAGCTGGGCAAGCGCCAATGCCGCGGCGCCGGTCAGCCGGGCGTGGCTTCGAACGTGGTTTCGCATCATCCTCACCAGTTTGCGTAGGGCGTTCCGTCGAGCCCGCTCAGCTCGGAACCGCTCTTCACGTCGTAGATACCGGGCTCGGTGGCGACGTTGCCCGCCTCGAGCTCCGACATCGTCGTCTGCCAGGTGTCCGCGCTCAACGTGAACGGATCGACCGGGACCGCCCGCAGGTACTTGTCGGCCACCAGGGCCTCGAGCGTCGGCGGATACTTGTTCTTGTCCGCGTAGTACCTGATCGATCGCGTCCCGCATCCGGAACAGGTCTTCCTTGAGCGTCGCTTCCTTCGCCCGGGTCACGCTGTTGCCGTACATCGACAGGCCGACACCGGCCAGCGTGGCGATCAGCGCCATCACGATCATGATTTCCATGAGCGTGAAGCCCGCCTGGCTGGCGACGCGACGCGTCCCGGTTGAAGCTGGTGCGGTGCATGGCTACCAATCCCGGTATTTCGTGCCGTCGAGCGCGGTGCCCTGGGCTCGTCGTGTACACGTCGAACACGTTCTTGCCGCCCCAGGAGGTCGCGTCGGGCTTGTCCTGATAGGCGCGCAGTCCCCATTCCGTCGAGTTGGTCAACGGGTCGATGGGGATGCGGCGCAGGAACTTGAGCTTGCGGCCCGAGGCGTCGTTGGCGGCGGTCACGCCCGTCGACCAGCGTCTCGAGGTCCGGCGGATAGCCCTCGCTGCCCGGCGTCAGCTCGGTGGTGGGAATCTGCCCCACGTCCACGGCGTCCTTGAACTTGTCGATCGCGGTACGCATCTCCCGCAGCGATCGGCGCAGCTCCGTTTCCCGCTGGCGCTGCGACGCCACCTGGGCGAGCGGCATCGCCGCCGAGGCCAGCACGAAGAGGATGCCGATCACGACCAGCAGCTCGATGAAGCTGTAGCCGTCCTGCGCGGGTCGTGGCGTTCGGATCATCGTTATCGCACCGTCACCGCCGTCACCGGGGCAAACTGCAGCGACAACGGCGCGCCGCCCGGCGCCGAGCCCGTGCCGGTCACCGTGAGGTTCGCCGGGCCCGGGGCCACGGCGTCGAACAGGATCGCGGCCAGCAGGCCGGTGCCGGCGACGCCGGTGGAGTCGCCCGGCCTGACCACGGCGATGTCGATGCGCCCGGCGTCGGCCTGGCTGGTCGTGAACGCCGCCTGCACCCCGCCCGAACGCATGAAGCTGCCCTCCTGCACGCTTCGCACGCGCAGCACGGCCGGGTTGTAGGTCACGGTCAGCGACATCGACGACAGCCGCGCGGCGCCGGTGACCGACACCGGAAGCGTGTAGGGGCCGCCGCCGACGCGGAAGTCGCCGCTCGGCGGCGAGATCAACACCTGTCCGCCGCGTTCCCGCGGCCGCGCCGCCCGGAGGGGCGGGCAGGCGCCGCAGGTGCCGGCTGGTGCCGGCGCAGGGGCGCGGAGCCGGCGCAGCCGGGGCGGCGAGGTGCCGGCGCACCAGCGGGGCGCTTGCGGCGCCGGCGCCGGCGCGGCCGCCGGCGCAGCAGCAGGATCCTGGCCGAGCGGCGACGGCGGCCCAGACAGGCCGAGGTTCTGCTGTGTGCCGATGAAGATCGGCGTCAAGTCCCGCGCCGTCAGCTCGTGGGTTCGCACGATGCGCGGCGTGAGCAGCATCACGATGTCGGTCTGGCCGATGGTGCTGTCGTTGGCGGAGAACAGCTGCTTGATGATCGGCAGGCGCAGGATGCCGGGGAAGCCCCGCAGCGACCGGCGCTCCTCTTCCTGCAGCAGGCCGGCGAGCAGGTTCGACTCGCCGTCGCGCAGCCGCAGCTTGGTCACCACCTTGCGCGAGGTGAAGGACGGCAGGTTCTGGCCGGCGACGTTCAAGCCCTCGCCGAGCGCGCTGTTCTCGATCAGCAGCTCCAGGATGACGTCGCCTTCGAAGGTCACGCGCGGCGTGATCTCGACGTTGACGCCCACCGGGCGGTAGGTGAACGAGGTCAGGGGATTGAACGCCGCGCCGCCCTGCGCCACCGGCGTGAACGTGGTCGAGGGAATGGGCACTTCCTCGCCGAGATTCAGCGTCAGCTTCTGGCCTTCGGCGCCGCGGAGCTGCGGCTTCGCGATCAGCTTGGACTCCGAGTCGCTCTCGAGGAACCGCACCACGGCGGAGGGAACGGACAGGTAGAAGTCGGTGGTGTTGACCCCGCGCGACACGGTGTTGGCGTTGAAGGGCCGCGACTGGATGGTGGTGGCGGCGCTGGCAGTGCCGTCGCCGCCCGTAACCGTCGTTCCCCGCGCATCGGCCTCGGGCGAGAACACCGCAGTGACCGAGTAGTCACCGAGGTCGAGGCCGAACTGCTTGATCCGGGACCGGTTGACTTCGAGGATCTGGACGTCGACGACCACTTCGGCGCGCGGATTGTCGTTCTGCTCGACGATGCGCTCGATGATCGCCATGACGTTGGTGGTGGCGCGGACGCTCACGGTGTTGGCGGTCTTGTTGGCGACCACCATCGGCTGCACCTGGCCGCCGCCGACCCGGATGATCGTGTTGATCAGCTGCGCCAGCTCGGTGGCGTCGGCGTGCGACACCGGGAACGTGCGGATGGCCTGCTCCTCGTACTGGCCGCGCTTCTGCACGTTGTCGGGAACGACGATGATGCTGCGCGGGCTGATCACCTTGTAGAACAGCTGATTGGCCGCCAGGATCTGGTTCAGCGCCTCTTCCAGCGTGACGTTGTCGAGCTGGACCGTGTAGGTTCGATCCTGGAACGTGTTGTCGTACGTGACATTCACGCCAGACGTCATCCCGATCGAGTTCAGGATCTCGCGCAGGCCGGTGTTGTTGAAGCGGATGCCCGGGAGCACCGTGGTCAGGTTGAACAGCGGCTGCGGTGTCGACTGGCGCACCGCTTCCGCCTGCAACTGCGCCAGGTTGCCCTTGGGTGCGGTGGCCTCGGCCTGGTCCCGCATCTGACGTTCGAGCTCCGTGACCTTGTTGGCGATCTGCCGGTTGGGCGGGTCGTACTCGCTGGCCCGGCGATATTCGCGAAGCGCCTCGTCCAGGTTGCCCGCGCACCTCGGCGATGCGGGCGGCGTCGAGGTGCTGCTGCGACGCGGCCAACATCCCGCGCTCGAGGGCGATCTTGTACGCCGCGTTATTGGGCTTCTGGTCGACAGCCTTGCGGTAATGCTCGACCGCGGTATCCCAGTCGCTCACCCGGGCGGCATTTTCGCCGGCGTGGAACGATCGGCTGGCGGCACACCCGGCCGAGAGCATCACCGCGCACAGCAGGAGGGCTAGGGCTCGCACACGCGTCTGTAAAGGCATCATTGTCCTGAAAGTCGAATCGTCTGCCGTCCCCGTCCGTCCGAGTACGCGAGATCGATCGAGTCGGTGCCGACGCGCAACACGCGGTAACGGCCCTCGATGATCTCGCCTTCCCGTCCGTTCATCAGGCCGCCGCGCCCGTCGCTGAGGAGCGCGACGCGCCCCGACCGTTGCGGCGCTTCGATCAGGCCGATGAAGCGCAGCGTGATCGGCGGTGGCGGCGGCGGACCCGTGGGCACCGGCGGCGCCACGAACGCGGGCTCGGGCGCCTTCCACCGCTTGCGGCGGCGGCGGCGGTGCCGGCGGTTGGTAGAAACGAAACGGATTGCGCGTGACCTTCGGCGGCTCGGTGGCCGGCGCGTGCAGCACATCGAGATTCACGTCGGCCACCGGCGGCAGCGTGGCCGCGGGCGCCTTGGCGCCGGCGCGCGCGGGCGCGGTCTGCGGCTGCTGCGCCGCGGCCCACGAGCCGGAGAGGAGCCACAGGGCCGCGCCCCACGTCAGCCCGACGGTGCAGGCGATGCGTCATGGCTGCTCCGTGCTGCGGAAGAAAGTGGACAAAGCCAGTGTGAGCTGCGAGGCCTTCGCCCGAGTCCTCTTCTTCGGACAGCTGCACGTTGTCGATCACGACGAACTCGGGCGCCGTTTCCAGCGCGTGCACGAAGCTGCGGATCTCCATGTACGACGCCGGCCAGCGAGATGTCGATCTTGAGGCGCGTCAGGGTGCTGTTGCGCTCGGGCACCGGCTCCGACTGCGCCCGCGAGTAGCGGAGGCCGTGCTGGCGGGCCAGCTGGGCGATCCGGAGGTGCGTCAGCCGGCGGGCGCTGGCCAGGTCGCGCGGCAGCACCGACGTGTAGAAGGTTGCCAGCTCGGTCACCGCCCGGTCCTTGCCGGCAAGCGTGCCCGTGGCCGTGCCGTTTTCCTGCCGGGCCGCGACCAGCGCACGCGCCGCCGAGGCGTTGCGATCCGAGACGTTGGCCACGCGCTGGGAGAGCGGGTAGACGCCGAAGGCGTACAGGAGCACGTTCACGCCGACGCCGACGAGCAGCATCACCAGCACCCGCTTGTTCTCGCTGGCGACGCGCACGACGAGCGGCGACAGGATCTCAGTCATGGGGCTGGACTCCGTTGCCCGCGGCGCGCGCACTCTTGGGCGCGGGCTCCTTCCCGGCAGCGAGTGGCCGCCGCGGCTGGTGCCTCGGGGAAATATTGGCCGTCGAGCACCGCCTCGATCAAGCCCGTCCTCGGTCGTCTGCTCCTCGGTGGGCAGCACGTTCTTGAACGTGCCCAGCGCCTCCAGGGCCTCGATGAACCCGTCCACGGCTTCGATCCGCCGGGACTGCACCGCGACGCTCACCGCAAAGGTGCCGTCGGTTTCGCGGCGGGGTTGGACGGCGGTGATGCGAACGTCGGTGGGGAGCGCCGACTCGAACTGCGCGAACAGCGTCGTCCACGAGAACGCCCGCCGGTCGATGATCGCGTTGGCTTCCCGGGCGGCCGCCGCCACCGAGTCGATCTCGGTCGGATCGATCCGGCCGCGCACCTGCGCGGCTTCCCGCGTCAGCCGCCCGGCTTCGGTTTCGGCCGCCACCGCGTCGGCGCTGAGGCTCCGTTGCTGCGTGGTCAGCCGCGCCAGCTCGATGACGTTGTAGGCCGTCGCCAGAGCGACGACCGCCGACAACCCGGCGATGATCGCGCGAACCGCGCGAACGTTGTAAAACGGCCGAGTCGAGAGGTTGGTGCGCAGCATCAGGCGGCCTGGACTTCCTGACGCGTCCGCAGCAGCATGCCGACGAGCGGCGCGACACGCGCCCGATGTTCGCGGGCGCCTCGTTCAGCCGATCCGGCAGGAGCGCGAGCCGGGTCGGGTCGATCGGCTCGACCGGCGTGCCGAGGCGCTCTTCGAGCCCGCGCCGCGCCACTTCCACGTCGGTGCCGGTACGGCCGGTGCCGCCGACGAGCACGCGCGAGAAGCCCTGTCCCGACAGCCGATCCTGGTAATACATCGTCGTCTGATGCACCAGGTCGGCGAACGGGTCGCCGTCGCCCTCGGGCTTGCTGCGGAAGTAGATCACGTCACCGCCGCGCATGATGACGATCGAGGTGTAGTCCGAGCGCATGTGCACCACCAGCCAGTCGCCGGTGGGCACTCGGCCACCCGAGAGGAAGCAGTTCACGACGCTGAACGAGGACAGATCGACGATGCCGGCGTAGAGCCCGGCGTCCTCGCAGACGCTCTCGTACTCGCGCACGGCGTCGCGGCGCGCCAGCGCCACCACGAATTCCCTGCCGCCGTCGCTCGAGGCCGCCCCGGGGGCATGGGTCACGCATGCCTCTTCGATCGGAAACGGCGCGGATTTCTTCAGGTGCCAGCGGATGAGCTGATCCAGATCGGCGCGGTCCGAGGGGACCTGATCGAACTTCACCAGCGAGACACGGGCGGCGACGTCGGGCACCACCAGCGCAACCCGCCGGGGCCGCGAGCCCAGCCGCGAGACCACCGATTGGATGGCCGCCGCCACAGCCGCGCGGTTGGCGATGTTCTGACCCGACAGCGACGGGCTGAGCGCCCCCGCCGGCAGCGGCTCGTAGGCGAAGGCCTCGATTACGGCCTCGGCCCCGCGAGTTCCGAGCACGGCCGCCGACACCGCGTCGGCCGCCAGCTCGACGGCGGCGTCGGGTGGCGGGCTCGCCAGCCAGGAAGTCAGCATGCTCATTCGACGAACGTCACCTTGTTGATCTCCCGCAGCGTGCTCATGCCCTGGAGCACCTTTTCGACCGCCGATTCGCGCAGGAAGCGCATGCCCTCTTCGTGGGCCGACTTCTTGACCTCGGATGTCGGCCGGCGGTCGAGGATCATCTCCCGGATGCGATCCGACAGGTTCAGCAGCTCGCAGATGGCCGTGCGGCCCTTGAACCCCGTGCCGCCGCACTCGATGCAGCCGGCCCCTTCGTAGAACTGGTGCGTCTGCGCCAGGCCGGGGTTGAGTCCGGACTCCTCCAGCAGCCGCGGCTCGACTTTCGTCGGCCGCTTGCAGTGCGCGCAGATCAGCCGGACCAGCCGCTGCGCCATCACGCAGTTGAGTGCCGACACGAACTGATAGGGTTCAACGCCCATGTTCAGGAAGCGTCCCAGCACGTCCACCACGTTGTTGGCATGGACGGTCGTGAACACCAGGTGACCGGTCAACGCCGACTGGATGGCGATTTGCGCCGTCTCGGGGTCGCGGATCTCGCCCACCATGATCTTGTCGGGATCGTGGCGGAGGATCGATCGCAGGCCCCGAGCAAAAGTCAGGCCCTTCTTCTCGTTGATGGGAATCTGCGTGATGCCGCGCAGCTGATACTCGACCGGGTCTTCGATTGTGACGATCTTGTCTTCCGGCGACTTGATTTCAGACAGCGCCGCGTAGAGCGTCGTGGTCTTGCCCGACCCGGTCGGGCCGGTCACGAGCACCATGCCGTAAGGCTCGCGGATGTACTTCCGGAACCGGCTGAGCTCCGCCTCGGGGAAGCCCAGGATGTCGAGCCTCAGCTCGGTGAACTGCTCGCTGATCGACTCCTTGTCCAGGATGCGGATCACCGAGTCCTCGCCGTGCACGCTCGGCATGATCGAGACGCGGAAGTCGATGGTCTTGCCCGGCATCCGCACCTTGAAGCGGCCGTCCTGCGGCACGCGCTTCTCGGCGATGTCCAGCTCGGCCATCACCTTGACGCGCGAGATGATGGCGCTGTGATGCTGTTTGGCGATCGGACGCATGGCCGGCTGCAGCACGCCGTCGATCCGGTACTTCACGTAGACCGCGTCGTCGCCGGTTTCGATGTGGATGTCGCTGGCCCGTCGCTGAATGGCGGTGAAGATCGTCGAATCCACCAGCTTGATGATCGGGCTGATATCGCTCGTCAGCCGCTCGACGGTCAGGCTCTCCTCGCCCGAATCGTCTTCCTTGAGCACCTGCAGCTGAAAGCCTTGAGTCGCGTCCTCGAGGACCCGCTGCGAGCTTTCGCTCTTCTTGAGGATCGACTGAATCGAGGTCGCGACTCCGACGGTCACCTTGACCGGGGTGCCCAGCACCACGCTGACCTCGTCGATCATCGGCAAGTCGGTAGGATCCGACACCACGATGACGAGCGCGTTGCCTTCGCGGCGGTACGGCACGAAGCCGTAGCGCAGCATCAGGTCCGCGGGGATCGACCGGAAGAGCTCCTGGTTGATCCGGAACTCGTCCATGTCCACGAACTCGAGCCGGTAGCGTTCCGCCAGCTTGCGCGCGCGGGCGACTTCGTCGGGATAGTCGTCGGGGGGATGCACGGGCGAGAGTCTCGACGGAGATTGCACGGGATCCACGGTCGTCGACATAAGGCCTATCCGCCGGCCACCGAGCTCAGCTCGAAGAGCGGCATATAGAGCGCCAGCACAACACCGGCGATGATGATGCCCATGAGGATGAGGAGCAGGGGCTCGATGATGGTGATGAAGCGGCCGACCTCGGTGTCGATTTCCTCGTCGTAGAACTCGGCCAGGCTGTTCAGCATCTCCTGGAGCGCGCCCGTGGACTCACCCACTTCCACCATCTTCACGGCCACGTCGGGGAACACCCCGCGGGCCGCCAGCGACGACGCGAACCCGGCTCCTTCCTGCACCCTCTGACGAACGACGTCCACCTCGCTTGCGAGAAACCGGTTCGACATCGCGCGGCCGGCGATGTCCAGCGCCTGGACGAGGGGGATGCCACCCCCGAGCAGCGTGGACAGGGTCCTCGCCGCTTGAGACGTCGCGAACTTCCTGGCGGCCGGGCCGATCCAGGGCAATCGCAACAAGATCCGATCCAGCCGGGCCCGCTGCCCCGGCCGCCGCGTCCACGACACCAGCGCAACGACGCCGAGCACCAGGAGGGCGAGAATCGTCCAGAAGTTGGCGACCAGGACGTTCGAGATGCCGACGATGATGCGCGTCGACAGCGGCAGCTCGCGGCCGAAGTTGGCGTAAAACGTCGAGAAAGCGGGCACCACCCGCAGCACGATGATGCCCACCAGCACGAGCATCATGGCGATCAGGATGACCGGGTAGATGAGCGCCGACAGGGTCTTCCGCCGGACGGCCGACAGCACCTTGTCGTAGGCGACGTAGCGCCGGATCACCGACTCCAGGTCGCCGCTGCGCTCCCCCGCCACCAGCGAAGCCGAATAGACCGCCGGGAACATCGTCCCGTGGCCGGCGAATGCGTCCGAGAGGGCCGAGCCGGCTTTGACCTTGTCGTGGACGCTGTCGAGCACGCCCTTGAACGTGGGGTTGGTGACCCGCTGGCGGAGGATGTCGAGCGACTGGACCAGGGGCATGCCGGCCTTGAGGAGCGTCGCCATCTCTTGGTTGAACACCAGAAACTCGCTCTGGCTAACCCGGCCCCGGCCCACCCCGGCTGAGAGGTTCGGGATCCAGCCGCCCCGGCGCTGCAGGGAGAGGACAAACAGCCCTTTTTCGTCGAATTCCCTTGCGGAGGCGCGCTTCGCTATCGGCGATGTAGACACCTTGGATGATCTCGCCGCCTAGTGTTCCGAGCCTACAGCGAAATTCCATGGTGGTTCACAGTGTTGCACAAAAGTCCGCGATTTGGCCGACAAGCGCAGTCCTCTTCTCCTTGTCGGATCGAGCGCCGAGGGCCATCAGGCCGAGTCAGCGAAGGGCGAGGTGCGCGTTGAATACCCGCACGCCGAGCGTGCGGCGATCGCCGCTCTTCAGGGCCGGGATGTCCGCCGGGACGAAAGTCGCACTGGGGACGATCTCCAGCTCGACCGTATCTCCACCGCCCATTGCCTCTACGCTCAGCGGCGTGCGGTGGATTTGCAATGCGGCGGGGGGTAGAGAAAAGGTGTCCACGACCACCCCGCCGATCCGCAGCTCCACCTGCTGCGGGGCGGTCAGGGTCGGAACGGGCTGATCGAGCTCGAGCCAGAGCTCCGCGGGCCGCTGCGGATTGCGGAATGCCAGGTGGCCTGTCGCCCTCGACCAGCGCCATTCGCGTCCGAGGGTCTCCCCGATCTCCGGGTTGTGCCAGCCGTCGCCGAACGCCACGAAAACCGAGGACGGATCGGGCCGGATCTCGAGCGTCGCCACCGGATACGCCCGGGTGCCATCGGCCGGCCCGGTCAGCGGCAGGCGTACGCCGTCGCCCGGCGAGTAGATGCCGACCAGGACCTGGATCGGTCCAGCCACCGAGATGCGGGGCACGAACATCGTGCGGTCGTACTCGACCGGCGCGCCGGGGCGCCACTGCTGCAGCGGCACCGGCGGCTTGTGATCGTCGGTCCACAGCAGTTCCCCGCCTGGGCCCGACCCAGTGGACGAAGACGACGTGGTCGCCCGCCGGCATCGTGGCGCCGGGCGCGGCCTCGAGGCGGTAGTGGACCTGAACGGGAGCGCCGCCGGCGGCGCGCGCGGGAGTAAGGGAAACCGCCGCCGAGGCGATGGGAGCATCGTCGCTGGAGCTCCCGCACGCGATCGTTCCGAGCACCGCGGCGGCGATCAGCACGATCAGGACGCGTCGCAGCACGAGTGGAATGATACTGCGCACTTCTGCTACAGTGCCAGGCCGATGGCGTCTGAAGCACTTGGAATGGTCGAGACGCGTGGTCTGATCGGCTCGGTCGAGGCGGCCGACGCCATGGTCAAGGCCGCCAACGTCACGCTGGTCGCCAAGGAGTACATCGGCGCCGGCTACGTCACCGTGCTGGTGCGCGGCGATGTCGGTGCGGTGAAGGCCGCCACCGACGCCGGCGCGGCCGCCGCTCGCCGCGTCGGCGAGCTGATCGCGGTTCACGTCATTCCCCGGCCCCACGTCGAGGTGGAGCGCGTGCTGCCGAAGGCCTAGGGCCTCGCCCCGCCGCGTTTCTCATGGCTCTCCCCGCTCCGGCGCCGCAGGCCTCCGACACCGACCTGACGTCGATTGCGGAAGCACGGGCGCTGGCTCGGGCCGCGCGCCAGGCCCAACCGGCGCTGGCAGACCGCTCCCAGGATCAGATCGACGCCATCGTGACCGCGATGGCGGACGCCGTGACGCCGCACGCTGAGACCCTTGCCCGCCTGGCGGTGGAGGAAACCGGGTTCGGCGTCGTGGCCGACAAGGTCCAGAAGAACCTGTTCGCCTCCCGGCAGGTCTACGAGTTCATCCGGCCGATGCGAACCGTGGGCGTCGTGAACCGCATCGAAGACAAGAAGATCATCGAAATCGCGGAGCCGTTCGGCGTCGTGGCCGCGGTGGTACCGTCCACCAACCCGACATCCACCGCCATCTACAAGGTGCTGATCTCGCTGAAGGCGCGTTGCCCGATCGTGATCAGCCCGCACCCGTCCGCGGCGCGGTGCATCACGCGGGCCGTGGAGATCATGGCCGACGCTGCTCTGCGCGCCGGCGCCCCTGCGGGCGCGATCGGGTGGATGAAGACGGTGACGCTCGAGGGCACGCAGGAGCTGATGCGTCAGCGTGACGTGGCGGTGATCCTCGCCACCGGCGGCATGGGCCTGGTACGCGCGGCCTACAGCGCCGGCAAGCCCGCCTACGGCGTCGGGCCCGGCAACGCGCCGTGCTACATCGAGCGCAGCGCCGACGTCGGCGGCGCGGCCCACGACATCATCCTGGGCAAGACGTTCGACAACGGTCTGCTGTGTTCGTCCCCCAATTCCGTGGTCGTCGACGAGGCCGTGGCGGAAGAAGCGCGCCGGCAGTTCGAAGCGCGCGGGGCGAAGTTCCTCTCCCCCGCCGAGGCGTCGCAGCTGGCGGCGGCGCTGGTCACGCCGCAGCGCCTGCCCAACCCGAAGCTCGTTGGCCGGTCGGCAAAGGAGATCGCCGAGCAGGTCGGAATCCCGGTAGCGGCCGACGTGCGCGTCCTGATCGCCCCGCTCGACGGCGTCGGCCGCGACTATCCGCTGTCGATTGAGAAGCTCTGCCCCGTCCTGTCGTGGTACGTCGTGAAGGACTGGATGGAGGGATGCGAGCGGTGCATCCAGATACTGCGCTACGGCGGCATGGGCCACACCATGGCCGTGCACTCGCAGAACGACGACGTGATCCTGCAGTTCGGCTTGAAGAAGCCCGCGTTCCGGATCTGCGTCAACACGCCGACCACGCACGGGTCGATCGGCCTGACGACCGGGCTGGATCCGGCGATGACCTTGGGCTGTGGCGGCTGGGGGGGCAACAGCACGTCTGACAATATTTCCCCGCGCCACCTCCTGAACCTCAAACGCGTGGCCTACGGGCTGCGCCCGGCCGTGGCATCGCCCGCCGGTGGGCGCGGCCTCAACTGCGCGCCGCCGCGTCGGCTCCTGCCCGGCCTTCGACGCCGGCCGGTCCGCAGGCACCTGCGAAGCCCGCACCGCGCGGCATCTCGACGGATGAGCTTCGCTCGAAGGTCGATCAGTTCCTGGCCTCGCGCGGCTACAAGAGCGCCAGCGAACCAGGACGCAGCGAGCGAACGAGCGCGCCCGTCGGCCACCGTGCGCAATACGGCTCCGGTGCCCGTGGCGTTCGTGTGCGAAGACGACGTTCGCCAGGCGATGCGGGCGGGAACCACGATTGCGCTCGGCGAAAAGACGATCGTCACGCCCGCGGCACGAGATCTCGGGATGGCGCACAACGTGTTCGCGCCGACGAGCTGGCCCCGCTGAACTAGCCGAAGGCGCACACAGAACGACGACAAATTTCACATTCTGGGCCGTCATAACGGTCCGGTGCGCCGTTCCTAAATTGACCCTCGCGATCGTCGGGTGTTAAGGTAACCCTTCATGCTGGCCCGCACCGGCCGCTCCGTGTGCATGCTCGGCGCCGTGGCCGCAGTGGTGTCGTCGTGCGCGTCGGCCCCGGCGCGCGTGGCGCGCGTGCCACAACCGCCGCCCGCCAGTCGCAGCGGCGCCCGAAGCCCTCGCGCCGATCGATCCAGTGCCGGCGCCCGTCGAGACCCAGGCCGAGACGCTCGCGCCGCCGCCCCGTCCCGTCGATCGCCGCCGGCCCCTCAGCACGACGTTCGCTGAACGTGCGCCGGAAGCGGCGGCCATCGACACGTTCCTCGCGCCGACCACCGCGGACCTGCCGCCCCCCAGCCCCGAAACCGCGCAGGCAGTGGTGGACGATCTGGGGACACGCGACTTCGACATCCCGATCCCGCTGAACGACAGGGTGCTGGCGTTCGTGGAGCTGTTCAGCGGACGCCTCAAGGGCTATCTCGAAGAAGGCCTGGGCCGCGGGTCCCGCTACCTGCCGATGGTGCAGGCGATCTTCGAGGCCGAAGGGCTGCCGCTCGACCTGTCGTATGTTCCGCTGATCGAGAGCGCCTTCAAGCCCAGCGCGGTTTCGCGGGCCAAGGCGCGGGGCATGTGGCAGTTCATGCACGGCACCGCGCTCGAGAACGGCCTCCGCCACGACTGGTACCTGGACGAACGCGCCGATCCGGAGAAAGCCACGCGCGCGGCGGCGAAGTACCTCAAGTTCCTGTACGAGAAGTTCGGCGACTGGCACCTGGCCCTCGCCTCCTACAACGGCGGGCTATGGCCGCGTGCAGCGCGCCATGAAGCGCTCGGGACGCGACGACTTCTGGGAGCTGTCGAGCACGCGCCAGTATCTGCCGCGTGAGACCCGCGACTACGTGCCGCTGATTCTGGCGGCGGTGATCGTGGCGCGCAACCCGGCCCAGTACGGCCTGACCGTTCAGCCCGTCGCCGAGACGCCCACCGAGGTCGTGACCGTTGCGAGCCCGACCGACCTGCGCCGCGTGGCCGAGTGGATCGGCGCGTCGCTCGAGACGCTGCAGGACCTCAACCCGGAGCTGCGGCGCTGGACGACGCCGGTGCGCGACGACGAGTACCCGCTGCGAGTGCCGTTCGGTGCGGCAGAGATCGTCCGGGCGCGCGCCGCCGAGCTGGCGGTCGAGTTGCCCGGACCCGTTCACGCGGCACACGGTCAAGAAGGGCGAAACGCTGGCCTCGCGTGGCCAAGAAGCTTCGCGTCACGAGGACCGATCTGGCCGAGGCCAACTACCTCTCCGTCCGGCGCGCCGCTGTCGGCGGGACAGGAGCTCATCATCCCGCAGGCTCCGGCGCTGATCGACGCCGCCGACGCGGTGCTGGCCGCCGGCACCGGCGAGGAGCCACCCGACGTCGTCAAGCCGGCCGCGGCGTCCGGCCGAGCCGCGCCGCGGTCCCGGAGCGCCGCGTCCATCGCGTCAAGGCCGGGGAAACGCTCACCTCGATCGCGCGGCTGTACCGCACGACTGTGGCATCAATCCGCGAGTGGAATAACCTGCGCGGCACGACGATCCGCATCGGTCAGCGCCTGACCATTCGCGGCGCCGGCGCGCAGGCCGACTGATCCGGTTCTTCCCACACCCATACGCATCGGGGCGTGGTAGCCTAGCCCGCCATTGCCGCTCCCTGATGCGCGGCAGGTACCGGAGGCGCATGCGACGAGCGATTCCCTTCGTGCTCGCGGCGGCCCGGCGTCGCCATTGGCCTGAACGTCCCGGTAGACGCGCAGGAAGCGCGCCTGGATCGGCTGGTCCAGTCGCGCAGCCTCGAGCAGCCGCTGCCGAGCGCGCGTCGCATTCCACTCCCGTCCGACAATCCGCTGGAGCTGCTGCCGGTGTTCGGCCACGTCTACCTGCTGGCCGGCGGGCCCAGCAACGTCGCCATCCAGGTCGGCGACGAAGGCGTGCTGCTGGTTGATGCCGCCACCGCAGCGGTGAGCGATCGCGTGCTCGAGGCCGTGCGCGCCCTGTCCGACGGCCCGCTCAGCTACATCATCAACACCACGTCGGACCGCGAGCACTACGGCGGCAACGCGCGGCTGGGACGCGCCGGCCTGAATCCGACCGTCGCACCGCGCGGGCTGGCCGGGCCCGGGTCGGCGCCCGATGACAACCAGGGCGGTGGCGGCAACAACCCGGTCCAGCTCCGTCCCACCGGCGCGATCGTGATCGCGCACGAAAACCTGCTCAACCGCATGAACGTGGAGCCGACGGCCGAGCCGTTCGAGATGTGGCCGAGCAACAGCTTCTTCACCGCGAAGAAGACGATGTGGTTCAACGACGAGCCGATCGAGATCCTGCATGCGCCGGCGGCGCACACCGACGGCGACGTGCTGGTGTTCTTCCGCCGCTCGGACGTGGTGGTGGCGGGCGACGTGATCCACACCGAGCGCTACCCGCCGTTCGACGTCGTCGCGCGGCGGCAGCATGCGCGGCATCCTGGACGCGCTGAACCGCATCATCGACATCACCGTGCCCCGCTTCAACCAGCAAGGCGGCACGCGCGTGGTGCCGGGCCACGGCCGCATCCTCAACGAGGCCGACGTCGTCGAGTACCGCGACATGATGACCATCATCTACGACCGCGTGAAGGCCGGCGTCGCCGCCGGCCAGACGTTCGAGCAGATCATGCGTCACGGAAGCCGACGCTGGAGTACGACGGCCTCTACTCCACTCCGGCGTGGACCGGCCGGATGCTCGACGCAGGCGATCTTCGACGAGCTGCGACGTCAGCGCCGACCGCCCCGAGTTCGGCGCAATGAGAGGCGCGGGCGAAGAACGAAAGGACGACACGATGCGGAGAGCCATCCTTCTCGGCGCGCTGGCGCTGCTGCTGGCCGGCGCCGGCGTCGGCCCAGGTGGACATCGCCGGCGAATGGGCGCGCGACAACCACGAGGACCAGCCGCACCGCGCGCCCGGGCGCCGAGCTGGGCGACTACACCGGCCATCCGATCAACGCCGCCGCCCGGCAGAAGGCCGAGAGCTGGGATGCGTCGATCCTGTCGCAGCCCGAGCAGCAGGCCAAGCCGCACCCGGCGCAGTACTCGATGCGCGGTCCGCAGCCGAACCTGCGCATCTCGCGGATCGTCGATCCGGTCAGCGGCAAGCTGGTCGCGTACATGATGGCCGGCTATTTCGGCCGCGCCGACCGCACGATCTGGATGGACGGCCGGCCGCACCCGTCGGACTACGCCGAACACACGTTCGGCGGGTTCTCGACCGGCGAATGGGTGGCCGGCGGCGCGCAGCTGAAGGTGACGACCACGCACATGAAGACGGCGTTCATCAACCGCAACGGCATCCCGAGCAGCTACCGCGGCGTGATGACCGAGTTCTTCTCCGTGCACGGCGACCATGATGGTGCACCTGTCGATCGTGGACGATCCCGTGTATCTCGAAGAGCCGATGGTGCGCAGCAACAACTTCAGCCGCGCGCTCGGGCCAGCACGTCGGGCCGGCGATTCCGTTCGAGACCGTGGATGAACTGGGCGACCGGCCGATCGGCTGGGTGCCGCACTGGCCGGTGGGCACGCGGCACACCGAGTTCGCCGACCGGTTCGGGCTGCCGTGGGAGGCGACGCGGGGCGGCAAGGAAACGCTCTATCCCGAGTACGCGGCGACGATCGAGGCGATGAAGCGCAAGGCACCGAACCGGACCGCCTCGACCGGGCCGCCGGGCGCCCCTGCCCCGCGGTAGAGGGTGAGCCGGCTTCCCGCTCCGCTTCGGCGTCCTGTACTTCGGCCTCTATGCGCTGGCCACCCAGCTGGCCGGCGGCGTGCTGCTGTTGCCGGGCGCCGCGCTGCCGCCGCTCGGCCACGTGTGGCCGCTGCGCGACCTCACGCTGTGGCTCGCCACCAACGTCGCCGGCCTGACCCCGCCGCTCGTCTTCACCGGCAACAGCGGCGACACGGCCTTCCACTGGGTGCAGCTGGCGTGGGTCGTGGCCGTGGCGGCCGCGCTGGCGGCGGCGTGGGCGGCGGCGAACCGCCCTCGCGTCAACGAGGCCGACGCTCTACGCCTGGTTCCGCCTCGGCCTCCGCTTCGTGCTGGCGGCGCAGATGTTCTATTACGGGATGGCGAAGGTCATCCCCACGCAGTTCCAGGCGCCGTCGCTCGTGACGCTGGTGCAGCCGGTGGGGACGCTGTCGCTCGCCGATCTGCTGTGGACCTTCATCGGCGCGTCCACGCCTATCAGATGCTGGCGGGCCTCGCGGAGGTGGCAGCCGGCGTGCTGCTCGTCGTGCCCCGCACGGCGATGCTGGGCGCCTGGCTGTGCCTCTTCGACATGGTGCAGGTGTTCGTGCTGAACATGGCCTACGACTTCGGCCTCAAGCAGCTCTCCTTTCACCTGATTCTGATGGCGGGGGTGCTGGTGGCGCCAGACCTGCCGCGTCTGGCGGACGTCTTCCTGCGGCGCAAGGTCGTCGGGGCCGCTGCTCGTCGAGCGCATTCCCGGCGTGCACGGCGCGCGCCGGACAGCGCGTGGCGACCTGGGCGCAGCTGCTCGCCGGCGCCTATCTGCTGGTCATGTTCACGAACCTGAGCCTGCGGTTCTGGTCCACCCAGGGCGACGGCCGGCCGCGCTCGCCGGTGTACGGGATCTGGGAGGTCGTCGAGCTGCGGCTCGAACGGCGCAGACGGTGGCGGCGGCCGACGCCGACTACGACCGCCGCTGGCGCCGCGTGATCTTCGACACGCCGGACGTGGTGGCGATTCAGCGGACCGACGACTCGGTGGCGCACTACGGCGCGGCCCTCGAGGCCGGCGGCACGCGGCTGCGGCTCTCGAAGGGCCGCAGCCGAACGTGGCGAGCCGAGTTCGACGTCGAGCGGCCCGGCGCGGCGGACCTGCGCCTGACGGGCGAGATGGACGGCTACCGGATCGAGGCGCGCCTGCGCCGGGTTGAGCTGGACACCTTCCGGCTGCGCCAGAGCCCGTTCCGCTGGGTGCGGCCCCCGGATCCCTTCGCCGGCTAAGGCCCGCTTGCCGCTCGTAGACGGTGATGGTGGTGACGTCCACGCCGCGGCTGTCGCGGCCCGCGGTGGTCGTAGTGATCGACTGCCCGTCGGCTGACAGCACAGCGCGCGAGGTCGCGGCCGGCCGGCCGTCCAGCTTGGTGATCACGTCGTAGGTGCGGTCGTCGATCCGCTGGTAGGCGTAGGTCACGTACTCCTCCACGCCCTGCACCGGATAGTCGCGGCCGTCGAACTGCCCCGTCCATTCGAGGTGGGTGACGCCGCCGCGCGGCCGCACCATGTCGTACACCACCCGGACGCCGCTCGCGAACGGCTCGATGCGATACGTCGCCCGCCGATACGGCGGCGGTCCTGGCCGGTAGGTGGACTTGTCGAGGTTGAGCCGCCACGAACCGAACCAGCCCGGGTCGATCTGCGCGCCCGCCGGTCCAGCCACAGCCAGCACGACGGCGACCACGAGCAGCGACTCGAACGCCGGCCCTCATGGACGAGATTCTAATCCGCGCGATCTACGTACGATGTCTGCACCTGCCCCCTGCCGACTGGAGCGTGCCATGGCCATCTACTACATGGGGACCTACGACATCGTCGATGCCAACGAGTTTCAGAAGTACCCGCCGCTGGTGCTGGCGCTGCTGCCGAAGTACGGCGGCGAGGTGCTGGCGTCGGATACCGAGGCCACGCTGGTCGAGGGCACGCCCCGCACGATGAACGCGATCATCCGGTTCCCGTCGAAGGAGGCGGCGCTCGGCCTGTACAACGATCCCGGCGTACCAGGAAGCCAAGCGCATTCGCCAGAACTCCACCCGCAACGTCAGCATGGTGCTGGTCAACGAGTTCAAAGCCGGCGCCTAGCGCCGGCGAACGCCTTGCATCGCCGAGGGCGTGCTGGCCTGCCTGCGGAGCGCCGCGGTCCTCGGCGTCGATGCCTACGCCGTCTCGGTCGAAGTGGACGTGCAGTTCGGGCCTGCCGTTCTTCGCGATGGTGGGACTGCCCGATGCGACGGTGCGCGAGAGCCGCGACCGGGTGCGCGCGGCGATCAAGAACGCCGGCTTCAAGTTCCCGGAACACCGGATCACGGTCAACCTGGCGCCGGCCGATGTGCGGAAGGGCGGCTCGTCGTTCGAGCTCGCGATCGCGCTCGGCCTGCTGGCGCACGAGGGCGCACTGAAGCCGAAATCGATCGCCAACACCATGGTGCTCGGCGAGCTGTCGCTCGACGGCGGCATCAACGGCATTCGCGGCGTGCTGGCGATTGCCGTGGCCGCGCGCGGCTTCGGCGTCACGCGGCTGCTGCTGCCGCCGCGAAATGCCCCGGAGGCCTGCGTCGTGGACGGCCTGGAGGTGTGCACGGTGCGGACGCTGGTCGAGGCCCTGGAGGCCCTGAACCAGCCCGAGGCGGCGACGCTGGTGCATGTGGCGGCGGTCAGCGAGCGGCCGGATGACGGGACCGATCTCGCGGACATCCGCGGCCAGGCGGTCGCGCGGCGCGCGATCGAGGTGGCGGCGGCCGGCGGCCACAACCTCCTGATGACCGGTCCCCCGGGCGCCGGCAAGACCATGCTGGCCCGACGCATTCCCGGCGTCCTGCCGGAGATGTCGTTCGACGAGGCCGTGGAGTGCACGAAGATCCATTCCATCGCCGGCCAGCTGCCCGCCGACGTCGGCTTGCTGTCGGCGCGGCCGTTCCGGGCGCCGCACCATTCGATCTCGAACGTGGCACTGGTCGGCGGCGGCAGCATTCCCCGGCCGGGGGAGATCTCGCTCGCCCAGCACGGCGTGCTGTTTCTCGACGAGTTCCCCGAGTTCCAGCGCCGCGTCCTGGACGCGTTGCGGCAGCCGGTCGAAGAAGGCGTGGTCCTGATTGCCCGAGCCAGCGGCCACGTCCGGTTCCCGGCGCGGTTCATGCTGGTGGCGGCGATGAACCCGTGCCCGTGCGGTTACCAGGGCTTCGATATCAAACCGTGCCGGTGCACGCCGGAGCAGGTGGCGCGCTACGCCGGGCGCATCTCGGGACCGCTGCGCGACCGGATCGACCTGTCGATTGTCGTGCCCCCGGTGTCAGTCGGCGAGATGACGGCGCCTCGCACGGGCGAGCCGTCGGCCGCCGTGCGCGTGCGGGTGGCGGCGGCGCGAGCCATCCAGCGCGAGCGCCTCGGCGATCGGCCGGCGGCGGTGAACGCGGGCCTGAAGGGCGGCGAGGTGACGCGCTACTGCCGGCCCGATGCTCGCGGCGGCGCCCGCCTGGCGCGTGCCGTCGATGTATTCGGGCTCAGCGCCCGCGGCTACCACCGCGTGCTGAAAGTCGCGCGCACGATCGCGGACCTGGAAGGAGCGACGGCCGTCGGCGACGCGCACATAGCCGAGGCGCTGCAATTTCGCGGCACGAGCTAGCCACGGAGCCGTCAGTACTTGCCCGCACGGTCAGCTCCGCATGAGCTACCTGCGCTGGGACGCAAGGCGCCGCAACGCGGCACAAGAGCTGACACGCCTGGGACTCCGAACGCTCAGCCCGTGGCCTGGCAGTGCCAGTGCCATGAGCGAATACCGGCCGATCGCGAAGCGATGGATGCCCTGAATAGCCAGGAAGAGATTCCGTCTATGCACTTGCCAGGGACGGAGGCCGTGCGCATCCGTGGCCGCAGAGCTCGACGCTAGTCCGCTCGACCAGGCGCCGCGGAACTGCCGTTGAACGTTTACTACCCGCCGCTGGCGCCGAGTCCGTCGCTGTCGAAGCCGCTCTTCGTGACCCATGGCGTGACCGCCGTTCCGAAGGCCCGCGTCCGCTTCTCACGGTGCTCGATCACGTCCTGGGCAGCAGTCGAACGCTGGCCGGCGATGCCCAGTCGATCTACGGTCCGATACACCGCGTCGCTGTCGCGCCTGCTGCGATCCTCGGCGAGGCCGCTCGCGTCCGACGTGGACGCTGGCGGTGTTGCAGCGAGCCGTCACTGCGGCCTGTCGGCCGATGCGCACAGGCTGTCGATGTGCGGCGCTGCCGACGGATACACGGTCGACCTGGACGGCTCCGACGGCGATTGCGGAGTTGCCATGGCGGCGGATCGTGGCGCCTGACGCCGGGCTCTCCGTGGACAAGCCGGTCGACGATGTGCCGACGCCCTCGCGCAGGGCGTGTGACATCTGGCCTGGACCTCGCAGGTTCGACGGACGCTTGAGCGAATCGCACTAGCGCTCGTCAACCATCGACGGCGTTCACGCTTCGATCGATGACGGTCTCCGCCGCTCCGAGCAGACGGCAGCGGTCGTCGGTTCTGCAGTTCCTCGACGGTCCGCCACTCGAGTGCCGCGGCTGTTCACGCGCGGCGCGGTGGCCGCACGCAGTGCCGTGGCACTGACGATCACCGCGCCGCCCGCCAGCGTGTAGACGCCAGGCGACTCGCCGTGCACCAGCCAGGTCCACATCGGGTTGAGCACCGGCTCGATCAGCAGGAGCAACGACGCCTCGAGCGCGGACACCTGGCGGATGGCCCGGGTGAAGAACACGTAGGCCAGCCCGATCTGGAACACGCCCAGGTACGTCACGGTGGCCCACGCTGCCGCCGAGGCGCTGGGCGGCGGCCACGCGAATGGGATCGCCACCAGGAACGCCATCGCGTTGCCGACGATCACCGCCCCGAGGCCGCCGCTGTCGTCCGCGTGGGTCTTTCCCAGGTGACGCAGGAACAGGAGCGTCCCGGCCCAGGTCACCCCGGCCACCGCGGCCAGCAGGTTCCCGGTCGCCGGGTCCGGTGCCGACGTGCTGGGCGCCTGCTGGCCGAAGAAGCACAAGGCCAGGCCCGTGGCCAAGGCGCCCACGTGGGCGAGATCCCGCGAGGTCCAGCGCTCCCCCAGCGCCCAGGGGCCCAGGACGAGGATGTAGAGCGGCGCGACCGCCTGGAGAAAGATGGCGTTGGCCGCCGTGGTGAGCTTGTTGGCGGCGACGAACAGCGTCAGGGTGGCGGCGTAAAGGACGCCGGCCGGCAGTATCCCGGGGCTGATCTTCAGCCGTCCGCCCCTGACAAGCACCAGGTAGACCGCGAGCACGATTGCGGCAATCCCGGACCGCACCGCCGACACCTGGGCGGCGCTGAACGCTTCGGTCTTGATCGCGGCTCCGCCGGTGGAGAACAGCAGCGCGGACGCCAGCACCAGCCAGCGCGCGGCTGGCGTGCTCACCACCGGCCAGGCGTTCGTCTTCGCCCTGTGTTTGCCTGGGCTTGGGAGGCACGCGAGAGCCTGTGGTAGGCTGACTAATCCGTTCGTTTCTCGAGAACGGAACTCCTTATATCGCCCAAGCATGTCCACGACGATACACCGTCGTTGTTGCCGATCCGGCATCGGGCCTCGAGCGCCGGGCGACGCCTACCAGTTCGTCCCATCGTGGCCGTCGTCGGCGCCATGGTCACGCTGCCGATTCTCATCGGACTGGGTGCCGCCTGGAAGGCCAAGAGCGACGTCGCCGCGCTGTTCAGCGACTACCGCGCCCTGGAGCTCGAAAACGCCAACTATCGCCAGGCCACTGAAGCGCTGGCCGGCCAGATCAGCTCCCTGCAACACGCCGTCTCGGATCTCGGGGCCCGGGCGGCGTTGGACCCCGCCCTGGCCGGCGCCATGGACAAGCTGCCGGCCCTGGTGAAGGCGCGCGCCATGGGGGGCGGCACCGGCAACGTGCCCGTGGCGACGCAGCGGTCGTATGCCAAGACGCTGACCGCGCTGGCCAACCCAGAAGACACCTTCGGCCTGCTGCGCACCGTGCTGGAGGGGCTGGACGCCAGCCTCTCGCTCGTGCGCCGGACGGTCGAGAAACGCAACGCCCTGGCGGCCGCCACGCCGTCGATCTGGCCGGCACATGGCTGGCTGTCGTCGGTCATGGGCTCGCGTGTGGACCCGGTCAACGGCGGCGCGGACTTCCACTCCGGCCTCGACATCGCCGGCGACCGCGGCCAGCCGGTCTTCGCCACGGCCGAAGGCGTGGTGGAGTTCGCGGGGTACCAGGGCAGCTACGGCAACCTGGTCGTCATCGACCACGGTTACGGCCTGGAAACGCGATACGGCCACCTGCAGTCGTTCGGCGTGACCAAGGGCGGCAAGGTCCAGCGCGGCGACGTGATCGGCCGCGTCGGCGCCACCGGGCGGGCCACCGGCAGCCACCTCCACTACGAGGTGCTGGCCAACGGCAACCTGCTCAATCCCCTCCGGCTCCTCACCCAGAAAGCCCGCGATCAGTAGCGGGCGCCAGCCCAGCTCACATCCTTGCCGGTTGTCGCCCGCCGTGGCGTACAATCGGTAGATACTCACGTCAGTGTTTGCCGTGCAAACTGCATGATCGGTCAGCTACTCGCCAAGGTCATCGGTACTCAGAACGAACGTGAGCTCAAGCGGCTGCAGCCGCGCGTGGCCGAGATCAGCGCGCTCGAACCCCAGATCAAGGCCCTCTCGGACGAGGCGGCTGCGCGCCAAGACCGTCGAGTTCAAGCAGCGGATCGCCGACGGCGCCACCGTAGACGACCTGCTGGTCGAGGCCTTTGCCGTCGTCCGCGAGGCCGGCTGGCGGGTGCTGCACATGCGCCACTTCGACGTCCAGTTGGTGGGCGGCATGGTGCTGCACAGCGGCCGCATCGCCGAGATGAAGACCGGCGAGGGCAAGACGCTGGTCGCCACCCTGCCCGCGTATCTCAACGCGCTCGCCGGCAAGGGCGTCCACGTCGTCACCGTGAACGACTACCTGGCCCGCCGCGACTCGGAGTGGATGGGACGGCTCTACCGCTTCCTGGGCATGTCGGTCGGCGTCATCCAGCACGAGCTGAACGACCAGCAGCGCCAGGTGGCCTACGGCTCCGACATCACCTACGGCACCAACAACGAGTTCGGCTTCGACTACCTGCGCGACAACATGAAGTTCGAGTTGTCGTCGATGGTGCAGCGCGGGCACCACTTCGCCATCGTCGACGAGGTGGACAGCATCCTGATCGACGAGGCGCGCACGCCGCTCATCATCTCCGGACCGGCCGAGGAGTCGACCGACCTCTACTACGAGGTCGATCGCGTGATTCCGCGGCTGCAGAAGGGCGCCGTCACCCAGGGCAACGTCAAAGCCGAAGACCGCGAGCAACTGGAGTCCACGGGCGACTACATCGTCGACGAGAAGCACAAGACGGTGACGCTCACCGAATCGGGGATGGCCAAGGCCGAGCAGATGCTGTCGCACCGGCTGGTGCCTGACTCGGGCGGCCTCTACGACCCGGTCAACATGCCGCTGCTGCACCACGTGCAGCAGGGCCTGCGCGCCCACTCGCTGTTCCGGCTCGACGTCGACTACATGATCAAGGACGGCGGCGTCGTGATCGTGGACGAGTTCACCGGCCGGCTGATGCCCGGCCGGCGCTGGAGCGACGGCCTGCACCAGGCGGTCGAGGCCAAGGAGAAGGTCAAGATCGAGCGCGAGAACCAGACGCTCGCCACCATCACCTTCCAGAACTACTTCCGCAAGTACTCGAAGCTGTCGGGGATGACCGGCACCGCCGAAACCGAGGCCGCCGAGTTCGCCAAGATCTACAACCTCGACGTCGTCGCCGTGCCGACCAATCGCCCGCTGCTGCGCGTCGAAGAGCCCGATCTCGTCTACCGCACCGAGCGGGAGAAGTACGAGGCCATCGTCAGCGACATCCTGGAGAAGCAGGCGTCCGGCCGGCCGACGCTGGTCGGCACGGTGTCGATCGAGAAGTCCGAGCGGCTGTCGGCGCTGCTGCGCAAGCGCGGCATCAAGCACGTGGTGCTGAACGCCAAGTACCACGCGCAGGAAGCCGAGATCGTCGCCCAGGCCGGTCGCAAGGGCACCATGACCATCGCCACCAACATGGCCGGCCGCGGCACCGACATCCTGCTGGGCGGCAGCGCCGAGCACATGGCCCGCCAGCAGTGCCTGGCCGAGGAAGTGGCCGAGCGCCTGACCAAGGGCGACGAGCGGTTCGTGGACGACGAGCAGTTCGTCTACTTCTTCCACGTGGACGGGTTCTTCAGGGTGCCGCGCGAGCATTGGGAGCGCATCTTCAAGCACTTCCAGCAGCAGGCCGATGCCGAGCACGAAGAGGTGATCGCGCAGGGCGGGCTCCACATCCTCGGCACCGAGCGTCACGAGGCCCGGCGCATCGACAACCAGCTGCGCGGCCGCGCCGGCCGCCAGGGCGATCCGGGCTCGTCGCGCTTCTACCTCTCGCTCGAAGACGACCTGATGCGGATCTTCGGGTCCGATCGCATCTCGGGCCTGATGCAGCGCCTGGGGATGGAAGAGGGGGTGCCGATCGAGCACGGGATGGTGACCCGGGCGATCGAGCGGGCGCAGAAGCAGGTCGAGGCGCAGAACTTCTCCGTGCGCAAGCACCTGCTCGAATACGACGACGTGATGAACAAGCAGCGTGAGAGCATCTACACGCTGCGGCGCGAAGTCCTCGACGGCAAGATCCACCTCGAGGACGAGGACAAGGTGGACATGCGCGCCTACGTGATGGCGCTCGCGGAGGACGTGCTCGACGGCATGGTCGATCGGTTCGTCGGCAAGGACGCGGACCCGGACGACTGGGACGTGCCGGCGCTGCTGCACGAGGCCTCACGCACCTTCGGGATCGAGCCGGCCGCGCTGAACGCCCTGGACCTCGACGCCAAGAAGTCGGACGAGATCGGCGACGAGATCTGGGCCCTGGCCAAGCAGAACTACGCCGACAAGGAGCAGGTGATCGGCGAGGAGGTCATGCGCCGGCTGGAGCGCGACATCGCGCTGCAGATCGTGGACACGCAGTGGAAGGACCACCTCTACTCGCTCGATCACCTCAAGGAAGGCATCGGGCTGCGCGGCTACGGCCAGCGCGATCCGCTGGTCGAGTACAAGAAGGAGAGCTTCGCGCTGTTCCAGGACATGCGCGGCCGCGTCGAAGAAGAGATCGTGCGCTGGCTGTTCTCGTTGCGGCCGATGGTCGAGGAGCAGCAGGTGGCGGTGCCGCGTGTGGCGGCGCCCCGCCGCGCCACGCCGCTGACCCTCAACAACCCCGCCGCGGAGGCCATCCCCGCCTTTGCCGCCGCGCGGTCGGGGCGAGCGGAGAGCGCCCTCTCCGACGCGCCGACCCCGGCGCGGGTCGGTGGCGACGACGCGCGCAAGCCGGTTCGCCGCGACGAGCCGAAGGTGGGCCGCAACGACCCGTGCCCGTGCGGCAGCGGGAAGAAATACAAGAAGTGCCACGGCATGGCCGCTTGACCACGAGGAGTGCATGGAGCTGACGAGCCCGGCGTTGACGCTTTCTTCCTCCCCCGCCGACGCCGCCCTGGCGACGGCGCTGACCTTCGACGACGTCCTGCTGGTGCCGCAGCACTCCACCGTGGTGCCGGCCCAGGTGGACGTCTCCACTCGCCTCACCCGCCGCATCCGGCTGAACGTGCCGATCCTGAGCGCGGCGATGGACACCGTGACCGAGTCGGGCCTGGCGATCGCCATGGCGCAGATCGGCGGCCTTGGCGTCATCCACAAGAACCTGTCGATCGAGGAGCAGGCGGCCGAAGTGGACCGCGTGAAGCGCTCCGAGAGCGGGATGATCGTCAACCCGATCACGCTGGCGGCCACCAACACCCTGGCCGAAGCGCTGGACCTGATGCAGCAGTACCGCATCTCGGGCGTGCCGATCACCGAGGACGGCAGCAAGGAAGGCCGGCTGGTGGGCATCCTGACCAACCGGGACCTGCGCTTCGAGAACAACCTGAACCGGCCGATCGGCGACGTGATGACGCGCAGCCCGCTGTTCACCGTGCCGGTGGGCACCACGCTCGATGAAGCCCGCAGCATCCTGCACCAGCACAAGGTCGAGAAGCTCCTGGTCGTCGATCGCGACTTCCGCCTCAAGGGCCTGATCACCGTCAAGGACATCCAGAAGGCGATCAAGTACCCGAGCGCGTCGAAGGACTCGCTCGGCCGCCTGCGCTGCGGCGCGGCCATGGGCGTCGCCCGCGACGCCATGGAACGCGCGGCGGCGCTGGTCCAGGCCGGCGTGGACGTGCTGGTGATCGACACCGCGCACGGCCACTCCCAGAACGTGCTCGACATGGTGCAGCGCGTGCGGCGCGAGTTCCCCGACACCGACCTCGTCGCCGGCAACGTCGCCACCGCGTCGGGCACGCTGGCGCTGATCGACGCCGGCGTGGACGCGGTGAAGGTCGGCATCGGCGCCGGCTCGATCTGCACCACGCGGGTCGTGGCCGGCGTGGGCATGCCGATGATCTCGTCGATCATGGAGTGCGCCCAGGCGGCCGCCTCGCGCAACGTGCCCGATCATCGCCGACGGCGGCATCCGCTACTCGGGCGACGTGGTCAAGGCGCTGGCGGTCGGCGCCTCGACGGTGATGACCGGCAACCTGTTTGCCGGCACCGACGAGAGCCCGGGCGAGCTGATCCTGTTCCAGGGCCGCAGCTACAAGGAGTACCGCGGCATGGGATCGATTGGCGCCATGCGCCGCGGCAGCCGCGACCGTTACTTCCAGGACGACTTCGATCTGGATGGCAGAGGCGCCGTGGACAAGCTGGTGCCCGAGGGCATCGAGGGCCGGGTCGCCCACAAGGGCAGCGCCGCCTCGGTGATCTACCAGCTGGTCGGCGGCCTGCGCGCCGGCATGGGCTACTGCGGCGCCGCGACCATTCCCGAGCTGCAGCGCAAGGCGCACGTCGTCCGCATCACGCCCGCCGGCGTGCGCGAGAGCCACGTCCACGACGTGACGATCACCAAGGAAGCGCCGAACTACCGGATGGAGTAGCCGGCTGCCGGAGGGGATGGGCAGCCGGAAGTCAGAAGTCAGAATTCAGAAACTGCAACATCACCGTCGTAGTCGGTGGTTCTTGAAGAACCGCCAGATCTCGGCGGTCGTGTCGATCTCCTCGCGCGTCCAGCGATGCCCGAGGCCGTCGATGCGGATCAGGCGCACCTCGGCGTCGTCCGCGCACCCCTCGTAGCGCATCGTCGACAAAGGCCCGGGCGGATCCTCGAGCTTCACGCTTCCCTTGCAGCCGTTGCGGGCGGCCCAGCCGGCCAGCGCTTCCGGCACGCTCTCCTCCCACTCCCCGTTGCGGCCGGGCAGGTGCCCGTCGTAGGTGTTCTGGGGGTCGGCCAGGCCGTGGAACGTCAGCACCGGTAGCGGGCTGCCGGCGCACGGCGCGGGAAAGCGCAGCGCCGACACCGGCGCGATGGCGGCGAGGCGCGACGTCAGCCGGCAGCCGAGCAGCGACGACATGCGTCCGCCGCCCGAGAACCCGGTGGCGTAGACGCGGGTCTGGTCGGTGCAGGCGCGCGCGGCGACGTGGTCGATGACGTCGCTCGCGTAGGCGACGTCATCGGCCCGGCCGGGCTGCACCGGCACGTTCCACCGCGCGCCCTTCCGCGTCGAGCGTCGCGACGAGAAACCCTTCCGCGGCCGCCACAGCCTCGAATCCGCTGGTGCGCGCCTGGCCGGCCGCGTTGCCGCCGCTGCCGTGCAGATCGAGCACCAGCGGCATGCGCCGCCGCCCGTCGTAGCCCGGTGGCACGAACAGGCGGTAGGTGCGCGGCCGCCCTCCCGACACGAGCTGCTGCGCCGAGACGCCCGACGCGATCGTCAGGTTGCAGGGCGCAGCGTCGGTTTGGGCACCGGCGGTCGAAGCGACGAGCAGGGCGCCGATCACGAAGGCAGCAATCACGAGACCTCCTACTTCTTCACCAGCGCCTGCCAGCCGTCGATGATGGCCACCGGCGTGTCTGGTTCGGCGGAGACGTTCACGAGGAACCGCTGGCCGTCGGCGCTGACCGCATAGTTGTAGCCAACCGGCGACGGGATGCGCGGACGAAAAAGCGGCGACGCCTGACCGACCTGGAACGCAGAGGAACGCCCGTCAACGGCCACCGACATCAGGGTGCCGTCTGGCGCCATGTAGAAAATTTCGCGTCCATCCCCTCGCCACCGCGGTAGCTCTCCCCCAGCCGTTGACACCTGCCACTTGCCGCCCGGCCCCGGGAACGGCACGACGTACACCTCCCAGCGCCCGGACTCGGCCGACGAGTAGACCACCCACCGCCCATCGGGTGAGAAGCGCGCGTAGTTCTCGTCGAACTCCGTGGCAATGAAGGGGGCTGGCTTGCCGCTGCCGTCGAGCGGTGTGATCCAGATTTCGTTGAACCTCTTCGAGCTCTCGCGATAGAGCAGCCAGCGTCCGTCCGGGGACACGCTCATCGCATCCTTGCTCAGGCCGTTCACCACGACCGGCGCTTCCCGGCCCGAGCCGTCGGCGGCCTTGACGAACAGGTCCCGTTCGGTGCCCTTCTGCTGGCGGTTCAGGATCAGGCGGTCGCTCGCCGGCGACCAGATCGCCGTCCGCTCGTCTCCAGGCTCGAAGGTCATCCGGGTTCGCAGCGCCCGCGCAACGTCGAACACCCAGATGTCGTGGTTCCGCCGCGCCGGATCCATCACCGCCACCACGGCCCGCGTCTGGTCGGGCGCCAGCTCGAGGCTGGAATAGTTGCCGGGCTCTCCCAGCAGCGCCGTTTGGCGGCCGGCTCGATCGAACCACGTGAGCTGATGGACGTTGGGGTTGGTCGCCGGAACATACGCCAACGCGGAGCCTGCCGCCGAGGCGTAAACCGTACGGGAGGTTGGGAACGGGTTCGACGCGATCGACGAGCGGCACGGGTTCGCCGCGCAGCCTGCAGGCTGGCGGCGTCGAACGGTTGCGCCAGCAGGCTGGTTCCGCGAACGAAGATCAACCGTCCGTCGGCGAACCCGACCGGTTGCACGAACTGATCGGTGTCGAACAGGACGGTTCGATCCGAGGAGCCCAGCCGCGCGACCAGCAATCGCGGCGCGTGCCGGCGCGGATTTCGCCGCCAACACCGGCGACGACCAGCAGGTGCTCGCCGTCCGGCAGCACCAGAGGAAGGCCGTGGAAGGACCTCATCGGCGGCCAGAGCGAACGCTGTCACGGGAGTCCCTCCCGTTGCCGGCACCTGCTGCAGGCCCAACGTCGATCCGAACAAGATGACGCCGCCCGGAGTCCAGGCGCCGCCTCGATTGCCGGTGGGTGCCTCGCAGATCACCGTAGGCGAGCCACCGGCGACGTCGACGCGCTTCAGCTGGCTACCGGCGAAGAACGCCAGGCTGCGGCCGTCGGACGACCAGAAGAACGAGCCCGCGCCCTCGGAACCCGGCACGATGCGAGAGTCGAGGTCGTCGAAGTCGCGCACGAACAGCGCCGTATCGCCCTTGTCGTTGACGGCGTTGCCGGCCAGGGACCGTCCGTCCGGGGAGAGAGCGAGCGAGATGAGGCCACCGTTGAGATCGGTGCGCCATGAGGCCGGCGCCAGCACCTGGAAGCGGGTGACGCGGGCTTCGGTCGGCACCGGGCGCATGAAGAACCACGTGGCCGCGACCCCGACCAACAAGCTGGCCGGAACGGCCAGCCACCACAGGGGAAACGTCGCGCGCGGCCGGGTCGCCGCAATCGCGCTGGCCGGTGCCGTTGCCGAGCCCGAGCTCGGGAACAGCGTCTCCAGCGCGAACGCCAGGTCGCCAGCTGACTGGAACCGGGACGAGGGATTCTTCGCGAGACAGCGGCTGAGGAGCCGCTGTAGCGCGGCTTGCATGGCGCCGTCCCCGGCGAGCAGGCGGCGGCTCGTCCTTGAGAATCGCCGTCATCGTCTCCGGGGCCGTATCGCGCGCGAAGGCGCGCGTGCCCGTCACCAGCTCGTACAGCACGACGCCAAGCGCAAAGATATCGGCGCGGTGATCCGCCGCGCGTCCGAGCACCTGCTCGGGCGCCATGTATCCCACCGTGCCGAGCACGACGCCAGGCGTCGTCGGCGGCGGCGTGGTCGGCAGGTCGGCGGCTGCCGCCAGGGCGGCTGCGGGCTCGGCGAGCTTGACCAGCCCGAAGTCGAGAATCTTGACGTGGCCGTCGGCGCTCACGAACAGGTTGTCGGGCTTGATGTCGCGGTGGACGATGCCGCGCTCGTGCGCAGCCGCCAGCCCGCGCGCCACTTGCGCCGCGGTGTCCAGGGCCCTGCGCGCCGGCATCGCCCCGCGATCCAGCGCGGCCCGCAGCGTCTCCCCCTCCAGGAGCTCGGTGACGAGGAACGGGCCGTGATCGCTGCGCCCGATGTCGTAGAGCGCGAGGATGTTGGGATGGTTGAGCGCCGCCGTGGCCCGCGCCTCCTGCTCGAAGCGCTGCAGCCGATCCGGATCGGCAACGGCAGATGCGGGCAGCAGCTTCAACGCGACGTCGCGCCCCAGCCGCGTGTCGCGCGCGCGATAGACCTCGCCCATCCCGCCGGCGCCCAGGGGCCCGGACACGACATAGGGGCCGACCTGACTGCCGGAAGAAAGCGCCATGGCCGCGGCCATTATAGGTCGTCGATCGTGATCCGCCGGACGGTCTCGCCGGCGTCGTCCACGCTTTCGAGTCGCACGGTGATCGCGTGCGGAAAGCGGATGCCGAGACGTTCGGGCCATTCCACCGCCAGCACGCCCTCCCCGACGCCCATCTCGTGCAGGCCCAGGTCGTCGGCGGCCGCCGGCGTCAGGCGATACAGATCGACGTGGAAGAGCGGCAGCCGGCCGCCGCGATATTCGTGCACGATGGCGAACGTCGGGCTGCTGACGTCCTCGGGATCGGCGCCGAGGCCGCGCGCCATGCCGCGGACGAACGCGGTCTTGCCGGCACCCAGCGTGCCCGACAGCAGCACCACGTCGCCGGCGCCGAGACGCGCCGCCAGCGCGCCGGCCAGCGCCTCGGTGGCGGCTTCCGACTCGCTGATCGACTCGGGCATCAGGACGAGGCCTGGCGTTCGGCGGGCCTGGCTACGCGCTGGAACGCGGCGCCCAGGTGCCGTACCAGGTCGGCGGCCGTCATCGACACCTGCCCCTCCGACTCCGCCGCCAGATCGCCGGCCGCGCCGTGCAGGAAGACCGCCAGCTGACAGGCCGCTTCGGCATCGAGCAGCTGGGCGAGCCATGCCGCCAGCATGCCCGTCAGGACGTCGCCGGTGCCGCCGGTGGCCATCCCCGGGTTGCCGGTCGGGTTGATGAAGGCACGGCCGGTGGGCGTCGCGATCACGGTGCGGTGGCCCTTCAGCACCACGTGCACGCCGTGGTCGGTCGCGAACCGGACCGCCACATCGAGCCGGTTGGCCTGCACCTCTTCGATCGAGACGCCGAGCAGCCGCGCCATCTCTCCCGGATGCGGCGTGATCACGATCTGCCGCTCGTCGCTCCCGGCCAGCGCGTCCGGCGCATCGTCGAACGCCACCAACGCGTCGGCGTCGAGCACCAGCGGCACCGGCGCGCGCTCCACCAGCGCGCGCACGAACGCACGCACCGCCGGCGTGCGGCCGAGCCCGGGGCCGCAGGCGATGACGTCGTGCTGCAGCCCGAGCACGTGCTCCACGGCGGCCTCCGACAGCTCGCCCGCGGTTTCGGCCAGCGCCTCGGTCATGTATTCGGGCGCCAGCGCCGCCAGCGTCGGCTGGCACGACGCGGGCGTCGCCACCGTGACCAGCCCCGCGCCGGCGCGCAGCGCGCCCATCGCGGCCAGGTAGGCCGCTCCGGTCTTGCCGGGCGAGCCGGCCACGATCGTCAGGCGCCCGTAGTCGCCCTTGTGCGAGTCCACCGGCCGCGGCTGGACGAAGAGGCGCAGCTGCTCCGGCGTCACCAGCTCGATGTAGCGGCCCGGCAGCGCCTCGATGATCGCCGGCGGGATGCCGATGTCGGCGATCACGACGTCGCCGGCGTGGTCCTCGGCCGGCGGCAGCACGAGCGGGATCTTGGGCGAGGCCAGCGTCACCGTCATCGACGCCTGCACCGCGTGGCCGACGACGTGCGACGTGTCGGCGGAGAGGCCGCTGGGCAGGTCGATCGACACGACCGGCACCTCCAGCGTGTTCAGATCGGCCACCACCGTTTCCAGCAGCCCGGCGAGCGGCGGCTTGAGGCCGGTGCCGACGATCGCGTCGATCACCAGGCCGCAGCCGCCCACCTCGGACGAGTGCAGCTCCCACGACTGCTCGTCGGCCACCTCCACGGCGTCCACGCCCAGCCGCCCCAGGATGTCGAGGTTCAGCCGCGCGTCGCCGGTGACGTTGGCCACCGGTCCGAGGACGAACACCGACACGTCCACGCCGCGCTGGGCCAGGGTGCGCGCCACCACGAAGCCGTCGCCGCCGTTGTTGCCGCGGCCGCACAGCACCGCGATGCGGCGGTTGAGCAGGTCCTCGTAGTTGGCCTCGAGCGCCGCCACCACCTGGCGGCCGGCGTTCTCCATCAGCACGATCGACGGCAGGCCCAGGTCGTCGATGGTCTGCCGGTCGGCTTCGCGCATCTGCGCGGTGTCGAGGACTCGCACTTCGCCTAGGGCTCCGGGCTTCGGGCTTCAGGCTCCGGGAATACGTCTCCACGCGGCGGGCAGGAGCAGAACAGGTTGCGGTCGCCGTACGGGTTGTCCACGCGGCCGACGCTCGGCCAGAACTTCCGCCAGCGCAGGACGGGAACGGGATAGGCGGCCTGTTCGCGCGAGTAGGCGTGGGTCCAGGTGTCGTTCGACACGGCCTCGGCGGTGTGGGGCGCGTGCTTCAGGACGTTGTCGGCCTTGTCGGCGCGGCCCTCGACCACGTCGGCGATCTCCTGGCGGATGTGCACCATCGCGTCGCAGAAGCGATCCAGCTCTTCCAGGCTCTCGCTCTCCGTGGGCTCGACCATCAGCGTGCCGGCGACGGGAAACGACACCGTCGGCGCGTGGAAGCCGTAGTCGATGAGCCGCTTGGCCACGTCCATCTCGTCCACGCCGGCGGCCTTGAAGTCGCGCAGGTCGAAGATCAGCTCGTGGGCCACGCGGCCGTTGTGGCTGGTGAAGAGCACCGGGAAATGCTGCTCCAGCCGGCTCTTGACGTAGTTGGCGCTCAGGATCGCCACGCGGGTGGCGTCGGTCATGCCGGTCGGGCCCAGCAGCCGCATGTAGGCGTAGGAGATCAGGAGGATGCTGGCGCTGCCCCACGGCGCCGCCGACACCGCCGGGACGCCCGAGGCGCCGCCGGTCGGGCACGAGCACGTGCCGCGGCAGGAACGGCGCCAGGTGCGCGGCGACGCCAATCGGCCCCATCCCCGGCCCGCCGCCGCCGTGCGGGATCGCGAACGTCTTGTGCAGGTTCAGGTGGCAGACGTCGGCGCCGATCGCCGCCGGGCTGGTCAGGCCCACCTGCGCGTTCATGTTGGCGCCGTCCATGTACACCTGGCCGCCGTGCGCGTGGACCACGGCGCAGATGTCCTGGATGTGTTCCTCGTAGACCCCGTGCGTCGACGGGTAGGTGATCATCAGGCACGCCAGGCGATCGCCGTACTTGGTGGCCTTGGCCTCGAGATCGGCCAGGTCCACTTCCCCGTCCGGCGCGTTGGCCACGACCACGACCGTCATGCCCGCCATGGCGGCGCTGGCGGGGTTGGTGCCGTGGGCGGAGGCCGGGATCAGCACCACGTCGCGCTGCGACTCGCCGCGCGCGCGATGGTAGGCGCGGACGACCAGCAGGCCCGCGAACTCCCCCTGGGCGCCGGAGTTGGGCTGCAGCGACACCGCGGCAAACCCGGTGATGGCGCACAGCGCCGACTCCACGTCGCGCAGGATCTCGGCGTAGCCCTCGACCTGGTCTCGCCGGCACGAAGGGGTGGATGCGGCTGAAGCCCTCCCACGTCACCGGGATCATCTCGGTGGCCGCATTGAGCTTCATCGTGCACGACCCGAGCGGAATCATCGCCGTGTCGAGGCCGAGGTCCTTGCGCTCGAGATGGCGGATGTACCGCATCATCTGCGTTTCCGACCGGTGCTGGTTGAAGACCGGGTGCGTGAGGAACGGCGTCGTCCGGACCAGCGTGGCCGGGATCGCCTGGGGTCTGGCGGCGCCGCCGCCAACCGGCCGCCGCGCGCCGCTCACCGCCGCGGCGATGTCGGCCACGTCCTCCGCCGTCACCCGCTCGTTCAGGGCGATGCTCACATGGCGGTCGTCGAGATACCGCAGGTTGATGCCCGCGTCCTCGGCCCGCTGCCGCACCGCGGACACACCATCGGGACACTCGACGCACAGCGTGTCGAAATAGGCGTCGTTCAGCTGCCGCAGGCCGGCGTGCGCCAGCGCCTGGTGCAGCGCGCGCGCGTGCTCGTGCACCCGTTGGGCGATCTCCCGCAGGCCGTCGGGCCCGTGATAGACGGCGTACATCGCCGCCATGTTCGCGAGCAGCGCCTGGGCCGTGCAGATGTTCGACGTCGCCTTCTCGCGGCGGATGTGCTGCTCGCGGGTGGCGAGCGCCATCCGGTAGGCGGTGCGCCCGTGCGCGTCCACCGACACGCCGATGATGCGGCCTGGGGCGTGGCGGACGAAGTCCTTGCGCGTGGCGAAGAAGGCCGCATGAGGGCCGCCGTACCCCAGCGGGACGCCGAAGCGCTGCGAGTTGCCGAACGCGACGTCCGCACCCATCTCCCCGGGCGGCGTCAGCAGCACCAGCGCCAGCAGGTCCGTGGCGACCGCGACGCGGACGCCGGCCGCATGCGCCCGCTCGATGATCGGCCGCAGATCCACGACCCGGCCGCGCTCGTCCGGGTACTGCGCCAGCAGGCCGAACGTCTCCTCGTCGAAGCGCAGGCCGTCGAGCGGCGCGACCGCGATCTCGAGGCCGAGCGGCTCGGCCCGCGCGCGCAGGACGTCGATGGTCTGGGGAAACGTGCGATCGCCGACCAGGAAGCGGCGCCGCGGCGCGGCCCCTTTCGGCGGCGTCTGCACGCGGTGCAGCAGCGCCATCGCTTCGGCGGCGGCGGTGGCCTCGTCGAGCAGCGACGCGTTGGCGATGTCCATGCCGGTCAGATCGCTGACCACGGTCTGGAAGTTGACCAGCGACTCCAGCCGGCCCTGCGCGATCTCGGCCTGATACGGCGTGTAAGGCGTGTACCAGCCGGGGTTCTCCATCACCATCCGCAGGATCACGCTGGGGGTGACGGTGTCGTGGTAGCCCAGGCCGATGTACGAGCGGAACACCCGGTTGCGCGAGGCCAGCTGGGCCAGCCGCGCCAGAAAGAGGTGCTCCTCCTCGGGGCCAGGCACGTCGAGCGGCGTCTCGGAGGCGGATGCGGCTCGGCACCACCTCGTCGATCAGCGCGTCGAGCGACGGCACGCCAATCGACGCCAGCATCCGGGCCTGGTCCGCCGGCGACGGACCGATGTGACGGCGGGCGAACGCGCCTGCGGCGCGGGTTTCGACGGCGGGCATCGAGCTAGCTGAGCGTTGCCTCGTACTGGGCGGCGTCGAGCAGCGCGGCGACCGCCGACGGGTCGTCCACCTTGATGCGGACCATCCAGGTCTGGTGCGGGGCCGAGTTCACGTACTCGGGGTGATCCTTCAGCGCGCCGTTCAGCTCGGTCACGGCCCCGCTGACGGGCGCGAACAGCTCCGACACCGCCTTCACCGACTCGATGGTGCCGAACGCGGAGCCGGCATCCAGCTTGGTCCCGACCGCGGGCAGATCCACGTAGACCACGTCGCCGAGCTGCTGCTGCGCGTAGTCCGTGATGCCGACTTCCGCCACGTCGCCCGACAGGCGAACCCACTCGTGGTCTTTGGTGTAGCGCAGGTCGGTCGGATACGGCATGTCAGGCTCCGGGCTCCAGGCTCCGGGCTCCAGGCCCGGCGGAGCAGCGCGTTTATAGAACGGCAGCTTCACCACCACGGCCGGGGTCACGCGGCCGCGGATGTCGATGTCGAGCGGCGTGCCCTCCGCCGGCCATGTCCGGCGGGCACGTAGGCCATGCCGACGGCCTTCTTCAGGAACGGCGTCTGCGTGCCGCTGGTCACGTGCCCGACGGGCGTGCCGTCCCGCACCACGGCGTGGCCCTGCCGGGCGATGCCGCGCTCGGTCAGCTCGAACCCGACCAGCCGCCGCTCCGGCCCCTGCGCCTTCTGCTGCCGCAGCCGGTCGGCGCCGATGAACGCCGGCTTGTTCCAGCCGACAATCCAGCCCAGGCCGGCCTCGACCGGCGTGGTGGTGTCGTCGATGTCGTTGCCGTAGAGGCGCATGCCGGCCTCCAGCCGCAGCGTGTCGCGCGCGCCGAGGCCGCAGGGCACCACGCCAGCGCCGGATCCCGACTCGAGCAGCGCCTGCCACACGCGATCGGCCGTGTTCGGCGGCACGAAGATCTCGAAGCCGTCCTCGCCGGTGTAGCCGGTGCGCGAAATCAGCGCCCGGGCGTTGGCCACTTCCCCGTAGGTGAAGCCGTAGTACGGCACGTGCTCGACGTCCACGGTGACGATGGGTCGCAGCGTCTCGACCGCCGCCGGGCCCTGCAGCGCAATCAGCGCGTAGCGGCTGCTGGTGTCCACCACGGCCACGTCGCTCATCGTCTTGAGCTGGTCCGTGATCCAGGCGTAGTCCTTGGCCACGTTGGCGGCGTTCACCACCAGCATGAAGTGCGACGGGCCGAGGCGGTAGACCACCACGTCGTCCACGAACGTGCCGCTGGGCGTCAGCAGGCCCGAGTATTGGGCGTGCCCCTGCTGGAGCTTGCTGGCGTCGTTGCACGAGATGCGCTGGACGGCCGCGACGGCTTCCTTGCCGGCGATCTCGATCTCGCCCATGTGACTGACGTCGAACAGGCCCGCGTGCGTGCGCACCGCCAGGTGCTCGTCGGTGATGCCGCTGTACTCCACCGGCATGTCGAAGCCCGCGTAAGGCGTCATCCGGGCGCCTGAGCTGCGATGCCGAGCGTGGAGGGGGGTGGTGCGAAGCGCGACGGCGTCGGCCATGAGGGACGATCTGACGGTACTATGCGCGATCTCCGAGGGTCAAGGCGACGCCCGGCGACGGCCCTGGACGAGTGAGGTTGATTCTACTTCCCTACCAGATGGGGAATATCGCGCTCGTTTTCCAGGCAATGGTATTCGAGCAAATCGGTGTCGAGCACGATGCTGAAGCCGAGCGTGATCGTCCACGGAGCCGTATACGCTTTGGGGTCGTCTACGGTGACTTCAATCTCGAGCTTGCCGTAGTTGACTCGCCTGAAGCGTTCGGTCAATTTCGCCGCGTCGGTCAACGGGCTGCCGTTACGGTCGATCCAGAGACCGTCCTTGAATCCGATCGTCTGCACCACGAGCGTGTCGCCATCCCATTTTCCGGACGAGTAGCCGACGAACGAGGGGTTCGGGTCTACAGGCAACGGTCGCCCATCCGTGAAGATCTGGCGGTAGCCGACAGCAAACTCACTGAGAATCACCAGAAGGTCCGGCTGTCTGAGGATCTTCCGCAACTGTGGAGTCGTGTGCAACTGGAGGACACTCGGCGGCTGGCAGTGCGTTACCGGATCGTCTTTGCCGTTTTGCTCCATCCGTTCCTTGACGGCAGTCGCGGCCCACGGTTGGTAGGGCAGACCATTCTTCAGTGACCAGCCGAAGTTGAAGAACTCCTCTGGAACTTCCATGTCGAAACAGCCGTTCGGTGGACAGCGGCGGTTCTTGGTCGGCTCCCAGATGCCGGAAAAATCCGGCTTGCCGTCACTGGCCCTCGGCGCGGGCGCGTTTAGATTGGGCGCACCCGTCGAGGTTCTCGGAACGCCGGGCGTCGGATGCTTGAGCCACTGCGCGGAGAGGCCGTGGCAGGTGACCAGGACCGCGGCAAGAACAAGGCTCAGAGTCTTGGTGCGGCTCTCCACGTGGGATCTCACGCGGCGAGTCTAGCGCAAAACACGGCGCGATCTCCGAGGGTCAAGGAGGCGCCCGGCGCGGCAACACCGTCATCGCCGTCGGCTCGGAACGAATCGTGTCGAACACCTCGCGCAGCCGCGCCGCCGTGACACCGCCCCACCGGCTCGATTTCGTGCGCGCTCAGCAGGAAAGGCGCATAGGAGGTCAGAAACAGATACTTGTCGCAGATGCCGGCCAGGTCTTCGAGACGGCGTGACGACACCACGACGGCGGCCCCGCGGTCGCGCTTGGTTTCCAGCGTCGCGTTGAGCCAGCGCGAGGCGTCGGGATCCAGGCCCTCCCACGGCTCGTCGAGGATCACCAGCGACAGCGGATGGCGCCCAAGCTCGGTCCGCAGGCCCAGCAGCTGACGTGCGCCGCGGGGCAGCGTCCGGATGCGACGCGTCTCGGCAGTCACGGCCTCGCCGGTGCCCAGGCTGCCCCACGCCGACGCCCTTGCAAAGCCTGGCAGCGTGGCTTCGCCGGCGAAGTATGCGGTCGGCGTCCGCGCCAGCGCGTCGCGCGGCACGCGCCCGCTGATGCGAATCTCGCCGTCGGTTGGCCGGATCCCGCCGACCAGGGCGCGCAGCAGCGCGCTTTTGCCGGCGCCGTTCGCGCCCGCGACCCCAAGCGCCTGGCCGGCCCGCAGCCCGAACGACACGCCGCGGAAGGCCAGCCTCCGTCCTTGCTGCACGCTGAGGTTTCTGACCGCAAGCAACAAGTCGTTCATTGCGACGCCTCGAGCGGGATGTCGGCGCGCGTGAACCAGACGAAGGCGGCCGCAAGCGCCACGACCGAGAGCACGAGGGCTGGCGCCACGACGGCCCATTGCGAAGGGGACAGCGTGCGCCCCAGGAGGCCCATCGGATACACCAGGGCTGCCACGGCAGCCCACGCAGGAGCCGCGCGGTCGTCGAGCGCCGCGACGAGGGTCGCCTGGCCTGACGGGAGCGTCGTCAGCATGGTGACGAGCACCACCAGCCAGGTGATGGCGGCGGCGAACCGCGGCAGCGCCACCGTGGCGGCCCAGGGCACGCTGGACGCCAGCCACAGTGCGACCAGACTGCCTGGTGCTACCGCCCGCGCGATACCGTCGCTGCGATGCGTCAGCTGATCGAGCAGCGCTGCCACGGCCCAGCAGGCCGCCCCCGGTGCGGCGGATGCCAGCCAATGGCCCCACAAGATCTGCGCGCGGCCGACGCCCCGGGACAGCAACGCGTCGTAGTAGCCGCGGCGGGCCGGCCCGACCACACCGGAAGACGCCGCGAAGATCTGCAGCACGAGCAGCGCTGCCAGCGGCGCCGATGTGGCGCCTGGCGCTACCAGCGCCAGGGCTGCGCAGACGGCCAGCACGGCCAGCGCCAGCGCCGACACCGGGGCGGGCACCGGCGCGACGATGCGATAGAACCGGAACAGCAGGATCCAGGTGGCCACGCGTCAGCTCTCCGGGGCCGATCGCGCGGCGCGGGGTCCGGGGGTGCGTACCCACGCCGGCCAGCGTTTCGCCTGCGCCCGGTCGTCCGCGCCGTGGGCGACCACGAGATAGGCCTGCAGCGTGTGGTAGCTGACGTCGAGCATCCGGCAGGTCTTGCGCTTGTTGCCGCCGCAACGGTCGAAGACCAGGCTGGCGTAGCGGCTCGCCCAGGCGCGCAGTGTATGCGACGCTTCGAGCGACGGCGCCAGCACCCGGCTGTAGTCGCCTCGCACCGCCTCGGGCAAGTCGGCGAGCTCGATCCGATTCGACGGCGTCAGGGCCACCACGCGCTCGATCAGGCGCTCCAGCTCGCGGACGTTGCCCGGCCATTGGTACAGCCGCATCGCCTCGGCCGCCGCTGTCGAGAGCGTCAGCGGCTTCCCGGATCGATCGTGCTGGGCCAGGAAGTGCCGTGCCAGTTCCAGGACATCGTCGCGCCGCGCCCTGAGCGGCGGGAGGTGCACCTCGACGCCGCCGAGCCGGAAGTACAGGTCCGAGCGGAACTGTCCCTGCTGCACCATCGTGGCGAGCGGCCGGTTGGTGGCGACCACGATGCGGGTGTTCACGCGCTTGGTGCCGGTGCTGCCCACGCGCTCGACGGCCACGTCCTGGACCACGCGAAGTAGCTTGGCCTGGGCCGCCGGTCGACAGGTCGGAGACTTCGTCGAGGAAGAGCGTGCCGCCGTCCGCATGCTCGAACTTGCCGCGCCGCCCCCGGACGCCGGTGGCGGTTCGCTCCTCGATGCCGAACAGCTCGGCCTCGATCAGCGTTTCGACCACGGCGGCGCAGTTGACGGCCACGAAGGGCCCCTGCCGGCGGCGGCTCATCTCGTGAATCTGGCGGGCGACCAGCTCCTTGCCGGTACCGCTCTCGCCTTCGATCAGCACTGTGAAGTCGGTGGACGCCACCCGCGCCACCTGCTCGCGCAGCGCTTCCATCACCGGGCTGGACCCGATCATCGGCACCAGCCGGTCCTGCTGACGCGCGCGAGGCGTCGCCAGGTGGGCCCGCGACGCTTCGAGCACCAGGCCGCCCAGGTGGGCGGCGGCGGTCAGCAACTCGAGGTCGGCGTCGCGAAAGGCCCGATGCGCGGGCAGCGAAGCCTCCAGAACGGCCTGCGTCCGATCGTCGATCGTCGGCACGCCGAGCACGACGGCGTCGGCGGATCGCGTCGGCGTGACCAGGCGCGCCTGATAACGCGCCGGCACTTCTCGCAGCCTGACGTCACGGGCTTCCACCAGCTGCCGGACCTCCCGTTCGAAGATCGCAGGCAGGTTGCGTTCGGCGCCCGTTGTCGAGGCCGGCTCCCAGTGCGGCAAGAACCCGGGAGATGCCGGCGTGGAGGGGGTCGTGCAGTCCCTCGGGGCCGTGCGATTCAGGCGAGCGGCCGGTGGATTCAGTGGTCGACATCCAGTGACTCCTTGGCGGACGTGCAGCCCGCCTCCTTGTCCAAATCCGGTGCCAGAGCGGCCAGCCCCGGCCGGCTCGATTGGCGTGGAGGCGTCAGGCGCTTCGAATCGCGCGCCGACGCGCCGCGGGTAGACGGTCCCCAACGCCCGAGGTGGCAAATTCTTCATCGCGGGTAAGCGCTACCCGTCTGGCCGACGAGTCCACAGGCGAGTCGAACGCCAGCGCCACCTGGAACGCGATGCCGGTCGTATCGATGGCCCGGACGGCCGCCCGCGCGACACGAGCGCGCCGCAGCACGCGGCCGCCAAGCGTCATCAGGTGCACGTCGACATGCGTGCCTGGCAGCAGTCGAGCGGTCGTGCGGACGGACGCGCCGACGTCGGAGATCTCGGTGACGGCCAGTTCGGGACCCGTGCGCAACCGCGCCCGCGACAGCGGATCGCTCGCGCCAGGAATGCGTCGCACGGCGCGCCGGCGTTCGCTGGTCACTCGACGTCCTTCCATTCGCCGCTCGCCGGCAGGTAGTGCAGGAGCCTGGCGCGCCCCGTCGCCCCAAGCACCCGTACCGCAAACCGGGAGCCGTCCTGCGCCGTGAGGTAGAACGTGCCGGAGGACGACGTGCCGAGTGGCGTGAACGAGAACAGCACGCCGTCGGCGGTCACCGGCTCAAGGGCCACGCCGCGAAAGATGGATTGCAAGGCGATGCCCGGCGCCTCCGCCGTATCGACGCCGGCCGCGATATCGACGGCGCGAATGCCGTTCCGGTTGCGATCGATGAACGTCGTCAGCACGGCCGCCTCTGGCGTTCCCGCAAACCGAAGCGCCACGACCGCGCCGCGGGCCGCCGCCCGCGTTCGCGCCAGCATCATGCGGGCGAGCACGAACCGCGCCGCGGCCTGCGCCCGCGATCGCTCCAGTGCCGACGCGAGCGGCGGCACGCTGGCGGCCGCGATGATGGCGATCAGCGTGACCGCGAACAGGCACTCCACCAGGCTGTAGCCGGCGTTGGCCCGCACAACGAGGCCTCGATGGCAGCACGCCACCGAGGCCCCAGCGCGAGCCTCGCCACGGCCCGGTACCTCCGGCTGCCGGCCGGGCTACTGACCCGAGCGCTCTGCCCGAGGCGTCCCGACCGTGACCAGCGGCTTGAGCTTCAGGAAGCTCTTCTCGCCGATGCCCTGGACGTTCATCAAGTCCTCGACCTTCTTGAAGCCGCCGCTCTTCTGGCGATACTCGACGATCTTCTCGGCCGTGGACCGCCCGATTCCGGGCAGCGTCTCGAGCTGCGGCACCGTGGCCGAGTTGAGGTTGACCATCTGCGTGCCGGACGGCGCGGGCGCCTTGCCCGATTCCTGGGCGAATGCCGCCGCGGTGCCGAGCGACAGGAACGTGATGAGCACGAGCGCGATGCGTTTCATGAACCTTCTCCTGTCCGCGTGCGGCAGGTGCGACGCCAGCGGCCGCAAGGACGCGCGAACGGTTGACGAGTGGAGTCGGGGTGCGTTGGCCTGCCACAATGCCCTCAACGACGTGCGACACCCGGCGGGCGATGCGGACGTGACGGGTCTGGTGCACGTGATGGATGCATCCTCCCGCCGGGGTGACCGGGACAAAGGCAAGGACGCCGCCAACGGCGGCTCGACTGGCCGTCCGCCGATGTCGCTGTCGCGTCCGGCTTTAGGATGACGCCGCGCGGCGGCGGCCTGAGGCACCGCAGATGGTGTCAACGTGCGTTGTCGCCGACAAGCACCACAACGCGCGAAAGGACACCGTCCGCCGTGAGATGCCTTGATGTGGCGGAAAGTTGGGAAAGGAAACGCGTGTTGCCGGTTGCCGATCGAAGTGAATCAGATTCCTCGGTCCGCGCAGGCGCATTCGCGCGTGAGGCGCCAGCGCGGCGATGGCCGCCGCGTACGCCCGCCGATGTTCCTGGGTCCACGGCGGACCCGCCGGGCGGCCGGCACGGGTCACGAACGCCTCGACCTCGTCTGGCGGCACCCCAAGGCTGCTTCGCCGCCAGCTCGACTTCCTCGCCGCGCCGGCACAGCCGCACCTCGAGCCCCTGTCGTTTCGCCGCGCGGCAGAGGGCGCCCTGGTACAGCATCCCGTCAGCGGAGCACTTGAGTTGATACGACGCGTGGACGGCCCGGACGCTGCTGGGAATTCGCGGAAACGGCGGTTTCCGGATCGCGAGGGCGACGACGGCACAGGTCGGCGCCAGCTCGCTGACCACTCGTTCCAGGGCGCGGGTGGTGCAGGCCGCAATCGACCGCCGCACCCGCGCGATGAGCGCCTCCGCCTCGTCCTCGCGCATCGCCACCGTGTCGTGCTCATACGGCAGCGTCGGCAGGCCCGGCTCGATCAGGCTCACGCGCCGGCGCTCGACGACCACGGGCAGGCCGCCCTGCACTGAAACGCAGACCAGGTGCGCCCATCCAGTATGGTCGGCGACGCTGATGACACCTGGCGGCGGTTTCATACAATGTCTGGCGAGGTCACCCTAGTATGACGTTGCAGCTGTCGCGAGCCGTGCTGTTCGTCCGAGACCTTCCCCGGATGACAGCCTTCTACCGCGATGTTCTCGGGTTGAGTCCAATCGACGATGGGCAGACCCAGGATTGGGTGGAGTTCCGCGCCGGAGCCGTGACCCTCGGCCTCCACGCGATTCCGGCCGACATCGCCGCGTCCTGCACGCCCGAGATCCCGCCCCGGGCTCGAGAAGGCAACCCCCTCCGGCTCGACCTGAGCGTCGCCGATGTCGAGCACGAGAAGCGGCGCCTGGCGGCGTTGGGCGTGACGCTGCTGACCCGCCCGTGGGGTGCCTGTGACCTGGTTGACCCGGAAGGAAACGTCTTCGGGCTCCGCGACGGCCGGGGAGCGCTTTCGTGACCAGTGAGGCGGCCATGCCGATCGCCCTGACATTCGATGACCTGCTCGAGTACACCGACTGGCAGCGAGCGCGCTGGCTGGCCTGGCTTCGTGATCACCCCGAGGCGCTGGCGCTGAGCGCCGGCCCGAATGGCGATGGCCGGTTCACCTCGGTCGGTGACCTGGTGAAGCACATCTTCGGCGCCGAGCTGCGCTACGTCCAGCGCTTGCACGGCGAGCCGCTCAACGATCTGGCCACCGTCCCCTCGGACGACGTCGAGGCGCTGTTCAACACCGGCGAGTCCAGCCGGCGCATGTTGACCGATCTGATCCGCGACTTGGACGCGAGCGTGTGGGACGTCCCGCGGGAATTCGTCATCCTGGGCTACAACGTCACCGCGACCCCGAAGAAGATCGTGATGCACGTCCTGATGCACGAGATTCGCCACTGGGCGCAGATCGCCACCCTCTGCCGTCTGAACGGTCTGGTTGTCGAGTGGCAGGATTTTCTGGGCAGCCCCGTCTGGGGCGGCGCGTTCCAGTCGTCGTGAACTACGCCGGGCACCGTCGCGCGGTACCACGCGACGGTCTTGTCGAGTCCCTCCTCGAACGGCACGATGGGCGTGTAGCCCAGCAGCGTCTTGGCCTTGCTGATGTCGGCCTGCGAGTCCTTGACGTCGCCGGCGCGCGGCGGCGCGTAGATCGGCTCGACCGTGGCGCCGACCAGGTCCCGCACCGTCCGGAACAGGTGGTTCAAGCGAGATGCGGCCGCCGGTGGCGACGTTGATCACCTCGCCGGCCGCGTTCGGCGCGTGGCACGCTCGCAGCACGCCGTCCACCACGTTGGCCACGTAGGTGAAGTCGCGCGTGTGCTCGCCGTCGCCGTAGATCGTCGGCTGCCGGCCGTCGCACGAGCGCGCTGATGAACAGCGAGATCACGCCGGAGTACGGCGACGACGGATCCTGCCGCGGCCCGAACACGTTGAAGTAGCGCGTGGTCACCGTCTCCAGCCCGTAGAGCGCGGTGAACATCTGGCAGTACTGCTCCACCACCAGCTTCTGCAGCGCGTAGGGCGAGAGCGGCGCCGTGGGCATCGTCTCGACCTTGGGCAGCGTGGGCGTGTTGCCGTAGGCCGACGACGAGCCGGCGTAGACCACGCGCCTGACCTTGGCGTCGCGCGCCGCCACCAGCAGGTTCAGCGACGCGTCGATGTTGGCGCGGTTGGAGGTGATGGGATCCTCCACCGATCGCGGCACCGACGGGATGGCCGCCTGGTGCAGCACGTAGTCCACACCGTCCACCGCCTGGCGCGCGATGTCCATCTCGGCCAGGTCGCCGTGCAGGAACTCCACGCCCGGGATGTGGGCGATGTTCTGGCGCTTGCCGGTGATCAGGCTGTCCACCACGCGCACGCGCTCGCCGCGCCGCGCCAGTTCCTCGACCAGATGGGACCCGACGAAGCCGGCGCCCCCCGTGACCAGATAGTGAGCCATACGTAGTAGCGTTTTCGGCCCGGATCGTGCGCGTCTACAGCGACCGGCCGGCAAATCGGTGACTACGGGAAGCCGGCCTTGGAAATCGCCGGGCACCAGCTTCAACGCGTTCTGGTAGTACAGCTTCCGCAGCACCGGATCGGGCAGGCCGATGCCGTACAGCTTCCAGAACGCGTGATAGTCCCGGTAGTAGTCGAAGTACTCGTCGTTGGTCTCCAGCACCCGCCAGTAGTAGGGGAACTCGTCGGGCTGGTAGCTGTCCTTGCCGAACAGCAGCCGGTCCTGGTACTTGACGAAGAAGTCGTGCGCGAAGCGCGGCTGGCGGCCGATGTCGTAGAGCACGGCGCCAATCTCCGCGTGCACGTTCGGCATCTCGTCGAACATCTTCCCCAGCCGGGCCAGGTCGTTGGCGTGCCAGCCCAGGTGCGCGGCGATGAACGTGGTCTTGGGATGGCGCTTGAACAGCCGGTCGCGCTCCCCCATCAGATCGTTGAACGACGGGTTCGGCGGCGACGGCCAGCGGCGGTCCGGGTAGAGCGCCAGCTCCAGCCACCGCTCGTTCTGGAAGTTCATCTCGCCGAAGAACTCCTGCGGATCGGCGGTGTGGATGAACACCGGGATGTTCAGGCGCGCGGCCGCCTGCCAGATCGGGTCCAGCTCGGGGTCGTCCATCTTCAGCCGGCTGCCGTCGGTCTTCTTGGCGGTCAGGCCGAAGTTCTTGTTCAGTTCGCCCACGCCCACCGCGCCGGCCTTGACGTCCGCTTCCAGTTGCCTGGCGGCGGCCTGGCCGAAGCCGGGGCCGACGGGGTCGCGGAAGTTGATGGTGGTGAACTGCACCATCGGTCGCGGTGCTTGCTGCCCCGGATGGCGGCCAACGCCTCCACCAGCCGATCGCCCGACACGCCGGAGGAGTTGACCAGCACCTTCAGGTTCAGCGGCTCCATCGACGCGGCCAGCTCGTCGAACTGCTGCGCCGTGATCGGCGCCGGCTGGTGGCTGTGGATGTCGATGACCGGGATACTTCGCGCGCGGCACCGGGTGCTGCGGCACGACCAGCGTCGATTTCGGCTTGTACTTGCGTGATCGTGGGCGGCGGAAACTGGGGTTCACGGTCGGAGCCCGGGCGCCGGATCAGGGCGCCCCGCGCCTCGCCGCCGCCCGGCTGAGTTGCCCGGCCGCCACGGCCCGCGCCCGCTCGTCGCCTTGCTGGGCATCGAGCGACGAGGCTTCGGCACGATAGTCGCCGCCGCCACCACGATGCTCAGCAGCAGACCCAGGCCCACCCGTCTGAGAGACATGCTCGAATTATATGGGTTCGTGGTTCGTGTTCGCAGTTACCACCAACTACGCAACTCGACCAGCAAGCCGAATCTGCCAGCTGTAAGCGAGTGTCGCCGCTCGCCGGTAAGCCCAATCGTCGCCTTACGGCGGCGACAATCATTCCTCTAGGCCCGGGATTGCTCGCGGGCTCGAGCGACCTACCCGGTGGCCTCGGACGGGCCGTCCGTCGAGCGCCGTTGCCGGCGCCTACGCCACCCTATTTGGTCTTGCTCCGTGCGGGGTTTTGCCTGCCACCGACGTTGCCGCCGGCGCGGTGCGCTCTTACCGCACCTTTTCACCCTTACCTCAGTTACCCGAGGCGGTATTTTTTCTGTGCCACTGGTCCGTCAAGTTACCCTGCCCGGGCGTTACCCGGCGCACTGCCCTTGGAGTTCGGACTTTCCTCCCCCTCCGGCACTTCGCGGCAACGGGCCACGGTTTCCGGAAGCGGCGATCGTCAAGCCAACTGCGACGGTTCCATCGTAGCAGGCTCCAGTCCCCAGGCTTCAGGCCTCAGGCGTGACACCTCGATTCCGCCTCGGACTCTGGAGCCCGGAGCCTGGAGCCCGGAGCCCACGTAATGTAGTCTTCACGCTCTATGCCCGACGCTGCCGCGCCCCGTCCCCGTGCCGCCGTTCTCGGCGGAGGGTTGGGATCCCTCACGACCGCCTTCGAGCTCTCGTCCCGCGGCTACGACGTCACGATCTACCAACTAGGGTGGCGTCTCGGCGGCCAGGGAGCCAGCGGCCGCAACCTGAGCGAGAACGGCCGCATCGAGGAGCACGGCCTCCACATCTGGTTCGGCTTCTACCACAACGCGTTCCGGATGATGCGCCAGGTCTACGACGAGCTGGGACGTCCGCCCGCCGCCCGCTGTCCACGGTGGAGCGCGCGTTCGTGGGCGCGGACCAGCACGTGTTCCTCGAGCACCTCGACACCGGGCTCAAGCACTGGTTGATCGACTTTCCGCACGACGACGGCTTTCCCGGCACAAGCGACAGCGATCTGCCCGACGTGCACGAGCTGCTGCAGCGGTTGGTCGACTTCGCGCGCGATCACTTCCACGGCGTGCTGCTGCCCCGCCTGAACCGGCCGGACGGGAGCGGATTCGCAATCGGTCATCGAACGGGTCGGCGCCACGCTGGTGTCCGACGTCCGCGCGGACGTCGATGCCGTTGTGGCCGTGGGCGCGGGCGCCGCCCTGGAGGTGGCCTCGACCCTGGCCGCGCGCGTCCGGGGGGACTCGGCGGCCGCTCAGGAACTCCACCGCGTGCTCGAAGTCGCCGCCGGTCACCTGCGCGCATTCGAGGACGCGAGCGTCGGCGACGACGTCCGCCGCGCCTGGATCATCATCGACCTGGCGCTGACCTACGCGCGCGGCTTCATCGCCGACGGCGTGCTGCTGCACGGCTTCAAGCCGCTCGACCGGTTCGAGTTCCGCGAGTGGCTGCGACGGCACGGCGCGCACGACCAGGCGGTGCAGTCCGCCGTCGTCCAGGCGTTCTACGACGCGTCGTTCTCCTATGCGGACGGGCGCGTGGACCTGCCCAATGTGGCGGCGGGCGTGGCCGATTCGCGCCACCCTCCGGATCGTCTTCGGCTACCGCGGGCACGTCGTCTTCAAGATGAACGCGGGCATGGGCGACACGATCTTCGCGCCGATCTACGAGGTGTTGAAGCGCCGCGGCGTCACGTTCAAGTTCTTCCACCGCGTCACGGCGCTCGAACCCGGCACCGTTCCCGGGACGAGCGCCAGGGGCATCGCCCGCGTACACCTGGCTCGACAAGTAGACCTCGTGGGCCAGGAGTACGAGCCGCTGGTCCAGGTGAACGATCTGCCGTGCTGGCCCTCGACGCCGCTGACCGACCAAATCCAGAACGGCGATCGGCTCGCAGGTGTCAATCTCGAGTCGCACTGGAGCGGCTGGCCGGACGTGGCCACCGAGACGCTCGAGGCCGGACGAGACTTCGACGTGCTGGTCCTGGGGATCTCGCTCGGCGCCCTGCCGCTCATCTGCCAGTCCTCTGCTCGCCAGCGGCGAGCCCAACGCGCCGGCGTGGCGCGCGCTCTTCGACCAGGTGAAGACCGTTCGGACGCAGGCGGTCCAGATCTGGACGCACGCGTCGGCCGCGGCCACTGGCTGGGGCGCGCTCGGCGGCATCACCGCGTGCTGCGACGAACCGGACGCCAGCTGGGCGGACTTCTCGCAGGTGCTCGATCGAGAGGCGTGGCCCACCAGCGCCGGCGTGGCGGGGCTCTTCTACGGCTGCGGCCCGATGCCCGACACCAACCCTCCCATTCCGCCCCCGGACGACCGCGGCTTCCCGGCACAAATGCTTGCGTCGGCGATGGCAACCGCCGACGCGTTCTTGCAACGGAGCGCGGCGCCGGTGTGGCCGTCTGTGAGCGGCGCCAACGGCCTCGACCCCAGCGTCGTGGCATCGCGCTACGACCGTGTGAACATCGATCCGTCGGAGCGCTACGTGCTGGCGGTGGCGGGTGGCGAGTTCGCCAAGCTGCCTCCAGACGGTTCCGGCTACTCGAACCTCTTCTCTGACCGGATGTTGGGTGGACAACGGGCTCAACATCTCGAGCGTCGAGGGTACGGTGATGGCGGGACTCGCCGCGGCCGCGGCGGTGACCGGCGCGCCGATCCAGATCGTGGGCGCAAAGGACCTTTGATGAACACGGGGAGCGCGAGACCAAAGATCGCCGTGCTCGGCAGCGGTGTCGGAGCCATGACGGCCGCCTACGAGTTGGCGGTGCAGGACAAGTACGACATCACGGTCTACCAGATGGGGTGGCGACTGGGCGGCCAAGGGGCCAGCGGCCGCAACCTCGCCGACCACGGACGCATCGAGGAACACGGCCTGCACGTCTGGTTCGGTTTCTATCACAACGCGTTTTCGTTGATGCGGCGCTGCTATGCGGATCTGAACCGCCCGCCCGATGCGCCGCTGGCCACCGCGGAGAAGGCCTTCGTCGGCCAGGACAGCTTCATGTTCCGCGAGACGTTCGACGGCAAGACCCATCCCTGGCGCATCGACTTCCCGGCGGACCCGCTCGCGTTTCCGGGTTCGGACTGACGCCCCGGGGTTGCCGACGATGGAGGCCGTGGTCACGAACCTCCTGGCGAACGCCTCCGCCTATTTCGTGACGCAGCTCTCCGGGCACATCCCGCTGGTCTCCCTGGCGCATCCGCTGCTCTCGGGCGTCGCGCACCTTGTCAGCGGGCTCGAACAAGGCGGCAAGGCCATGACTGCCGAGGTCGGCAGGTCGATCTTCGAGCACGTGATGAGGCGGTTCGAGGCCCACGACGATCATGCCGTCATCGTCGCCATCCTGAAGGACCTTCGCGCCTGGGCGGGCGATATCGCACGGCCGTTCCTGGACCACGACGACCCGCGCCGCGCCTGGAGCCTGGTGGACCTGCTGCTGACGATCGTCATCGGCGTGCTGGAGGACGGCATCCTGACCAACGGCTTCGGCGTGATTGCCGACCAGGACTTCCGCCAGTGGCTGAACCACAAGGGCGCCGATCCGCTGGTGTCGAACGGTCCCCTGATCCAGTCGCTCTACGACATCTTCTTTGCCTACGAGGGTGGAGACGTGTCGCGCCCCTCCGTCGAGGCCGGCCCGGCGCTTCGCGGCAGCCTGCGGACCATGCTGACGTATCAGGGGCACGTGCTCTACAAGATGAACGCCGGCATGGGCGACACGGTGTTCGCACCGCTCTATCTCGCCCTGAAGCAGCGCGGCGTGACCTTCAAGTTCTTCCACCGCGTCGAGAAGCTGGTGTACGACGAGACCAACAACGCCATCAGCGCCATCGAGATCGCCCGGCAGGTGGACTTGAACGTGCCCGAGTACGCGCCGCTCGTGGACGTGAAGGGGCTGCCGTGCTGGCCCAGCACGCCGCTCACGGATCAGATCGTCAACGGCCAGGCGCTCGAGGGCGTCAATCTCGAATCCATGTGGTCGGGGTGGACCGACGCGGGTCACACCACGCTACAACTCGGCCAGGACTTCGATCAGGTGGTCCTCGGCATCACCGTGGCGGGCCTGCCCTTCATCTGCGACGAGAAGCTGCTGGCCCTCGAGCCGTGGACGAAGATGCTGGCGGCCGTGCAGACCGTTCGCACCCAGGCCGTGCAGCTCTGGTTCAACCGTACGTCGGCGGATCTCGGCTATCCCGTTGCCGGCGGCATCATCGCGGATTGCGACGAACCCGATGCGTGCTGGGCCGACTTCATCCAGGTGCTCCCGAGGGAGGATCAGCCACCGGAGACCAAAGCGCTCTTCTACGGATGCGGCGTCCTGTCCGACGACGGGCCGCTCTTTCCGCCGCCGACCGACCTGCAGTTCCCCGCGCAGCAACTGGACCGCGTACGGGCCACCACGGTGCAGTTCCTGCAGAACGCGGGCGTCGAGATCTGGCCGACGGCGGCCGTCGGGCGAGCCCTGGATTGGACGGCCCTGGCCGCTCCCCGCGAGTTGCTCGGCGCGCAGCGCCTGGACAGCCAGTATCTGCGCGCGAACATCGACCCGTCCGAGCGGTACGTGCTGACGGTCGTCGGCTCCAGCCAGTACCGTCTGCGACCAGACGGTTCGGGAGTCAAGAACCTGTTTCTGGCCGGCAGCTGGGTGGACAACGGCTTCAACCTGTCGTGCGTCGAGGCCGCCGCGATGTCGGGCATGCAGGCGTCGCGGGCGATTTCCGGCGCGCCGGCCACGGTCTACGGCGAGCACGGGTTCGTGACAACGGCGATCTAGCGAGGCTCCGCCTCGCTGGATCGACGGCGGCGAAGCGCGAGGCGCGCATCCTCAGCCGCACCCAGGGTCTCGAAGGCGCGGTACGCCTGATCCAGCAGCGCCCCGCCGCGCGAGTGCCGCGGACCCAGCAGCAGCCCGAGCTCGACGGCCGCGAGCGCGACTTCGTACGGCATCTCCAAGCGCGTGCCGGCCGCCATGCTGCGCTCGAAGGCGGCGGCGGCCCGGGTGTGTCGCCCACGAGCGCGCTCGTAGAGGCCGCGGCACAGGGCCGACCGCGGCTCGCCCACCGGAAACATCCCCGCGAAGCGCTCCAAGGTGGACAGGCCGCGCTTCACCGCCACGTGCGCCGTGGTTCGTGCCGCGTCGGAGACGGCGCCGGCCCACAGCGCCACATGCACCTCGGTGGCGCCCGCATACCCCTCGAGGACGTAGCCCGCCACCGGCGGCGTCGTCGGCATCAGCTCGAGCACGCGCTCGGCCTCGATGCGGGCCGCCTCGAGGTTGCCCGCCCGCAAGTAACAGCGGGCCAGCGCGCCAGCCAGCCACAGGCCGTCGATGCTCTGCCACGTCTGGCCCACAACCGGGTTGCCCGCCAGCCGGCGCAACGTCTCGGTGGCTCCGGACTGCACCACGCCGGCCTGCACCAGGCCGGCCGTGCTCCACACGCGTGGCTGGAAGCCTTCTGCATCGACGGCCAGGCTGGCCACGCGCTCGCTGGCGGCCAGGGACTGGACGAAGCGTCCACGGAAGAAGTCGCCGCACGCACCCACCATCACCGTTTCCTGCAGCCGCCGGCGATCGCCCAAGGCCTCCTGGATCGCCGTGGCGCGCGGGATGATCTCGTCCATCTCGGCCCAAGCGCCTGCACCGACCAGGTAGGTGACGGCCATCAAGTCCACCCAGCCCAGCACGGCCTGGTCGGTGATGTCGCGCACGGCCTGGTCTGCCAGCCGCATGTACATGCGCGCCATGCGGTGCTGGCCCACCATGCCGGCCCCGAGGATCTGCGTGCCGTAGCTGCGGGCCAGCTCGTTCGACGGGCCCGCCTGCTCGGACGAGTTCAGGTTGAGGAGCGACGCGCACACGGTCGGCAGCGAACGCCCGACCTGGTAGTGGCAGTGCCCGATCCGCTCGTAGGCGCGCGACAGCAGCAGCATGCGCGCGCGGGCCTCGGGCGTCCGTGCGCGGCCGATGAAATACGACGGGGCCACGCGGTGCAGGATCTGGCGAACGACCTGGCCGGCCAGGGTCACCGACGTGCGCGCGGTTGACAGTGTCGGCACCGGCCCACCCAGATGCCGGACGGCACGCTCCAGCCGCGCGCGCCCCTCCTCGATGTGCCCGGACGCGAACAGCGCCTCCCCGAGCAGCCGCTCGGTGGGGGCCATCTCGACCGGCAGGCTCGGGTCCGCCGTGGCCAGATCGAGCGCCCGGGTGAGGAGCGCCACCGCCTGCGGATACGCGGCACCCTCTACCGCGCGCTGACCGCCGAGGGCCGCGTACACCGCCTCCTTGGTGTGGTCTCCGGCCATGCCCCAGTGGTGGGCCAGCGCGGCCGCGTGCGTCCCGCGATCGACATATGCGGCCTCCAACCCCTGAGCCGCCTGGTGGTGCAGGTCGGCCCGCTCGGCGTCCGAGAGCCCGTCCACCAGTGCCTCACGCAGCTTGTCGTGAGCGAAGCGCCAGCGATCCTGCTGCACGTCGATGACCGACGCGGCGCTGCAGGCGAGCAACCACTCGTCCATGTCGTCGGCGCCGCTCGCGCCAAGCGCCGCCAGATCCAGCTCGCGCCCGAGCACGGCCGCCAGGCGCAATCGTGACCGATGCTCGGCCGGCACGCGTTCGAGGCGTTGCGCGATCAGCTGGCGCATGCCCCCCGAGAGCACCCGCTCCGGCAGCGTCATGCGCGCCACGTCGTCCAGTTGGCCGGCCTGTTCGGCCAACGAACGCACCACTTCGACGAGGAAGAACGCGTTGCCCTCGGTTTCGCGGTGAAGGTAGTCGGCCAGCCGCTCCCGATCGGGTGCCGGCCCGAGCATGGCCTCCATCAGCGCCGCCACCGCTGCAGGCGACAGCCGGTCGAGGTTCATCCGTTCGGCGCCCGGCACCTGGTCTGGTAGCGACGGCGCTTCGTCGCGCCGGTAGGAGCCGACGACGAGCAGCGGCGCGCGCGCCGCCACCGTGACCAGCCGCCGCAGCGCGGCCGCGCCTTCCCTCGCCCAGTGCAGGTCCTCGAGCACGACCAGCGTCGGCGTCCGGACCTCGAACAGCTGCTCGATGACCGACAGCAGACGTTCCTGCCTGGTGTCGGTCCCCACCGGCGGAGGGTCGGGCACGGGACGCTCGAGCAGCATCGCGACGTCGGGCACGACGGCCTTGACGACGCCGGCCTGGAAATCGGTAGGCTCGCCCGTCACGATCAGTTGCCGGAGCGGATCGCGCCAGATCTGATACGGGGCTCCGCCCTCGCTCACCGCCTGGCCCTGGGCCACGTTCACGCCGCGCACCAGTGCGGCCGTGCGCAGCTCGTCGAGGAGCCGCGACTTGCCCACACCGCTCTCGCCGCCGACCAGCACCATGCGGCCGCGACCTGCGCGCAGCTCCTCGAGAGCGGCCAGCAGCCGCTGCCGCTCCTCGTCGCGGCCGATGAGGGGAGCCGCCTGCAGGAAGCTTTCACGCGTGTCGGCGGTTTCGGCTGGCAGCGGCGTCCCCATGACCGCGCTGAGCTCTCGGATCACCGCGGCTGCGCTCGAGTAGCGGTCGCGCGGGTCCCGCGCCAGCAGCCGGCGTACCACGTCGACGAGCGTGGCCGCGGGCCGGTCGTCTCCCGCACCCGATAGCCCTGCTCTTGATGCCGCGCCGTCGAGTTCGAACGCGCGCGTCACATCCTCTGACGTCGCCATCGCCGGCGGCGCGGTCGCCGATGGCGGAGACGTCGGCAGCTCGTCCCAGTCCTCAGGGGCCGAAGTGTCGCGTGCATCGCCGGGGACCGCGACCGCCCGCGACAGGCGGGCGAAATCGGCCTCGTGGTGGAGAACGGCGTCGATCAAAGCTCTGGGAATCGGCGTCGTCGAACGGACGCACGCCGGCCAGCACCTCGTAGGCCATCACGCCCACCCCGTACAGGTCGCTGGCCTCGGTGGCCCCCTCCCCCCGCAGAACTTCTGGTGCCATGTACCCCAGCGTGCCTGCAATGCGCCGGTCGCTTCCACGGCCGGCCGAGAGCCCGAAATCCAGCACTCGCACGCGGCCTTCGGCATCGACCAACACGTTTCCCGGCTTGAGGTCGCGATGGACGACGCCGCGGCGGTGCAGATAGGCCAGCGCACGCAGCATCTCCGCCACGAGCCCTATCCGCTCTGGAACCGGGCGCGTGCGCGCGTGCTGGGCGAACGTACGCGGCGCGTCGAGCAGCGCCATCGTGAAATACGGCATCTGGTCGCCGTCGAAGCCGTAGTCCAGGACGCTGACGATGTTGGGATGCCGCAGCGAGGCCAGGGTCTGGAACTCCCCGGCGAGCGCCGCGCGATCGTCGAGCGACGCGCGGGCATCGCCCGGACGCCGACGTGAGCACCCGCTTGAGCGCCACCGCACGGCCGGCTAGTCGATCCGTAGCGCGATACACCTCGCCCATGCCGCCGGCACCCAGGCGTTCGTGCAACACGTAGCGGCGGTCGTAGAGCGTCACGCTTGCGGTATACTTCGCCGCTTCATGGCCCTGCCGCCCTACGTCGTTCGACATGGACTACCGGTGTACCCGCAGCCCGTGCGGTGCGGCGGAATGACGATGCGCATGTTCGTGCTGCCATCGCAGGACGTGGGGGCGCTCCAATCCCTGGTGGACGCCCAGTTGAACGCGCCCATGCAGCAGGCCGGTCGCTTTCGGGTGGTGGCGCCGCTCGTGACGCTCAGTATCGCCCAAATCGATTCCGTGTCATCGGAAGTCGCGCCGTTTTCGACCATGGGTGCGCTGTCGGAGAACGAGGCCGCGTTCTGGATTCCGATCCTCGACACGCAGGCGACCGGCGCGCAGCCGCTCTCCTTCATGAACCCCTACATCTTCGTGGACAATCCCCTGGCGCTGACGGCTGGGCGAGAGCTCGAAGGATTCTTCAAGGACCCCGCCACGGTCACGGTGCCCAGCGACCCGTCGGCGCTAGCCGTGTGTGCTGTTGACGCCTTGACCGTGGTGACATTCGGACCCGGAGCGACGGTGACACAGGCTCGCCTGGTGCAGGTCACCCCGCCGTCCACCCCGGGCGGAGCGATCATCGCCGACGGCCTTGCCGCCCTCGACACCGTGCGCACCCTGGTGCGTGGTCTTGGGGACATCGGCCGTGATTGGCACGAGGCCATGGCGCTGCTCCACACGCTCGAGCAGCACGCGCTGCAGTCGATCCTGCTGAAGCAGATGCGCGATGTGGCCGATAGCCTTCGTGCGTGCTACCAGGCCGTTGTGGCAGTGCCGCTCGTCGTGACCACGTTCGAGTCGCTTCGCGTCCTGGATGCGCACGAGATCGCCATCACCTCGACCGACAGCCACCCGCTGGCGACGTCACTCGGCCTGCAGCCGTCGCAACGCTCGCTCATCGCGTTGGCGCTGCGCTTCGATGCGCAGGTCCCCAACGGGCGGATTCTCTGGCAGGCGTGAGGATACGGTGGGCGGCTGCCGTTGCGGGCGCGGCCTGCAGCGTCTGGCTGGCCGCCGCTGCAGCGCCTGCGCTGGGCCAGACAGCCGTTGACCGGGCCATGCTCTCCGGCACGATTCGAGACGCGACCGGAGGCGTTCTACCTGGAGCCACCGTCGCCATCACCAGCGCGGCGACCGGGGCCGTGCGCGAGGGCGTCGCCGACGGCGTCGGCGTCTATCGCGCGGCGGCGCTCGCGCCGGGCACCTACGACGTCCGGATCGCCCTGGACGGCTTCACCACCAAGGTCTTTCCGGCCGTCGTGTTGACGGTCGGGCAACAGGCCGAGTTGGACGCGCAGCTGGAGGTCGCGCCAACGTCGACGACGGTGGTCGTGCAGGGCGGGGCACGGCTCGTCGAAACCACGCGGGTGGCCCAATCGTCTACCTTGAGCCAGCTGGAGATCGAGGGGTTGCCGATCAACCAGCGCTCGTTCCTGGATTTTGCCCTCCTGACCCCTGCTGTCACCAGCGTCAACCCGTTCGCGACACCAACGCCGACCAACTCGCCGACCACCGGACTGTCGTTCTCCGGCCAGGACCCACGCAGCAACGACGTGACGATCGACGGCGCCGACAACATGGACGCCGCGGTGAACGCCGTCCGGTCGACGCTCAGCCAGGACGCGGTGCAGGAGTTCCAGGTGCTCCGCAGCAACTTCTCGGCCGAGTTCGGCCGCGCGCGCGGCGGCGTGATCAACATCGTCAGCAAGTCGGGCACCAACGTCCACCATGGCGGCGGATTCATCTTCGCGCGCGACGACGCCTTCGACTCGCGAAACGCGTTCGCCGTCGCGCCCGATGGCACGCCGACCGATCCCCCGTTCAGCCGGCAGCAGTACGGCGGCACCTGGGGCGGGCCGCTGGTCCGCAACCGCGCGTTCTTCTTCGCCAGCGTGGAGGAGCTTCGTCGGCGCGAGTCGGTGTTCGTCAGCGTGCTTCAGAGTGACCAGGCGCTTCGCGCCACCCCGTCGCAACGGCAGCTCTTCGGTGCGCTGGCGGCGTCCGGCGACCCGGCGTTGGCCGGCCTGGCCGCGGCCTTCACGCACCCCACGTTCGGCGTGCTCAACACCACCCCGTCGACGTTTCCGGGCACGGTGTCGCTGCTCGAACGCGAGAGCGGGACGTTCCCGTTTGCCAGCGACTCGCACACGGCGTCGTTGCGGCTCGACGTGCCGCGATCAGCGACCCATCAGATCACCGGCCGCGTCAACCTGAACGATGCCACAACGGACGGCAATGACGTCGGTGGCCTGCGCGGCGTCTCGAGCGGCACACGCTCGACGACCCGCAACGTCGCGGCCGTGGTGTCGAACACCCAGGTGCTCTCCGCGCGCTCGGTCAACATCATCCGCGGGCAGTACCGGACACTTCCACACCGCGGTGTTGCCCACCGACCCGACGGGTCCCGGCGTCGTCATCGGCGGCGTGGCGCAGATGGGGCGAGACCTGTACAACCCCACCGACTACGCCTGGAATATCGTGCAGGCGGGAAACACGTTCTTCTATACGCGGGGCCGGCACGAGCTGAAAATCGGCGGCGACCTCCTCTACATGCGCTCACGCGACGCGCGGGCCGAGGTCTTCCTGGCCGGCCAGTTCCTGTTCGCCGAAGCCATTCCCCTGGCCGCGGTGATCGACGGGGCGCTGGGTCCTGGCACGACGGCGGGCCTCGGCAGCCTGCTGGCTTCGCCGACCAGCGCCGGCGGCCTCGGGCGGCCCGATCTCCTGCCCGACCTGGTGGCGCCGATCACGTCGCTGCAGTCCTACAACTTCGGGCTTCCGGTGGTGTATCTGCAGGGATTCGGCGACCCGACCACCGACATCACCTACACGCAGCTCGGGACCTTCGTGCAGGACGAGGTGCGGCTGGGATCGCGCGCCACGCTCAGTCTGGCGCTCCGGTACGACACCGACTGGCGCGACCCGTCGGTCAACGTGGCCAGCGCGTCGGCGCCGTTTGTGCTCGAGCGTTCCGTGATCACCGACCGCAACAACTTCGCCCCGCGCCTGGGCGCGGCCTACGCCCTGGGCGCCGACCACGAGACCGTTCTGCGCGGCGGGTGGGGGCTCTTCTACCAGAACGCGCTGCAGGTGTCGGGGTTCACCTCTCGCGTATTGTCGGGGCAAGATCTCGCAGGTGTTCCTGCCCTTGACGGGGATTCCCGGGGTCAACGGCACGTCGGCCGACGTGTGGCAGGGTACGTGCGCGACGGACACGTGGATCAAAACACCTTGACCTCGCTGGGGATCTCGCCGGGCACGACGCCGGCGGTGCTGCTCGTGGGCAGGGACGGCACGCCGAATCCGGTGAGCGCGCAGGCGAGCGCGGGGGTCGAGCAAGCGTTCGCCTCGGACTGGGCGATCGCCGCCGAGTATTCCTACAACCGCGGGCGCCACATCCTTCGCAGCCGCGACGTCAACGTGCGCAGCGTCGGCCCCAACATGTTCGCGCTGCCCGGACTCGATCCGCGATTCGTGCAGCTCGGTGTCCTCGAGGGAACCGGCCGCTCCGATACCACGGGCTCAGCCTGTCGCTGCGCCGTCGCTACGCCGACCGCTGGGGGATGTCGGCGTCCTACACGTTCGGCCATGCGATGGACGATGTGACGGACTTCACGGTCGAGACCCAACCCGACGATCAGACGAACCTGGGTGCGGAGTGGGGGCCGTCCTCCTTCGATCAACGCCACCGGTTCGTGGCCAGCGCCGTGTGGCAGTCACCGGTGGGAGATGCGGTGCCCGTATGGCTGGCCGACTGGAGCCTGGCTCCGATCGTCACCTACGCGTCGGGACGGCCCTTCACGGCGCTGACCGGGTTCGACGCGAACGGGGACTCCCACGCGGACACCGATCGCGCGCGGCTTCGATCGGGGGTGCCGGCCGGCCGCAACAGCGGGATCGGACCGGCCTATTTCAGCGTGGATTTTCGGCTGGCGCGATCGATCGCGTCGACCCATCAGACGCGGGTCGAGCTGACGCTCGAGGCGTTCAACCTGTTCAACCGTGTCAACTACTCCGGCGTGAACCGCGTGTTCGGCACTCAGGTCGTACCGGACGGGACGATTCGGGGGAGCGAGCAGCTCGCGCCGACGATGCCGGGAGGCTTCACCTCGGCGCTCGCCGCGCGGCAGTTGCAGCTGGGTGCGCGGCTCCGATTCTAGAGGCCCCAGGCTTCAGGCCCCAGGCTCCAGGATCGCATACTGCTCCAGACCTGGAGTATAAGTGTGCCCATCCGGCGGCCAAATGGAACTCCCGGACAATCGCCGACGCCGGAGGAGAAACATGGCGACGCCTTCCTGGAACGTCAGCGGCCAGTACTACGAAACCTGCAACTGCGATTTCGTCTGCCCGTGCCTGCCCGGCCAGCTGGCCGTGCGACCCACCAAAGGCGACTGCCAGTTCGCGATGGCCTTTCAGATCGAACGCGGGACCTACGGCTCCGTCTCGCTCGACGGTCTCGGCTTCATCGTCCTCGGCCTGACGCCGGAGGAGATGGGCAAAGGCAACTGGTCGGTCGGCCTCGTCACCGACGCGCGCGCCACCGCCGAGCAGCGCGACGCGATGACGGCGATCGCCAGCGGCGCGGCCGGCGGCCCGATGGCCGCCCTGTCGGGCCTCATCGGGAAGTTCCTCGGCGTCGAATCGGCGCCGATTGCCTTCGATCGCGACGGCGCGACAGTGGTCCGTCAAGGCGTCGAACTCTCGTCGACATGGCGGCTGCAGGCGCCAAGGGGTTGAACCCCGACGCCGAGCTGCAGCTCGCAGAACACCGGCCATCCGGCCGCGGATACGTTCACGCTCGCGCATGCGTCGAAGAGTCACGTGCACGCGCTCGGCCTCGCGTGGGACGACGTGAGCGGGAAGAACAACGGGCAGTACGCGCCGTTTTCCTGGAAAAGTGCCTGAGTAGCCTGTCAAAGTGCGGACGTCGCCGTGACTCCGGATCGCGACGGCGAATTCTCGAGCCCAACCACACTGTCCTCCCGCGTCGCGATCGCGTCCTCATCTCGAGCTGCCTCGTCCTCGTCACCGCGCTCGCGTGGAGCGTATCTGATCTATCTCGATCGCCAGATGTCGGCCGCGATGGAGCATGACCCGATGATGGCCGACATGGGGATGACGATGGACATGCCGTGGAACGCGGCCGACGTCCTGTTCACGTTCGCGATGTGGGCGGTGATGATGGTCGGCATGATGACGGCATCGGCGGCGCCGGTGCTGCTGCTCTTCGCGGCGATGCACCGGGGGCGCGGCGGACAGCGCGCGCCGCGGGTCGTGTTCGCCTTCGGCGCGGGCTACCTGCTCGTCTGGACCGCCTTCAGCGCCGGCGCGGCGCTCGCGCAATGGGGGCTGCACCAGGCGGCGATGCTGTCGCCGGCGATGACCGACGTCCAGCGCGCGGCTCAGCGGCGCCATCCTGATCGCCGCGGCGTGCCTCATCAATCGCTCCACCCTGTTCAAGGGGAAGCGCTGAGCAACTGCCGAAGCCGCTCGGATCCTCGATGTCCTCGGCGGAGGGTGGCCGGCGCGCTGCGCATGGGGATCGAGACGGCGTTACCCGCCTCGGTCTGCCTGCTGGGCGTTGCTGCGCAGCGCCTCTTCGTCGTCGGCGTGATGAACTGGTATGGGTGCGGGCGATGACGATCTTCGATCCTCGTGGAAAGGTCGGACCGGCGGGCGCGTTCGTCGCGCGAGAGCCTGGCGTCGCGATGACTTGTGTCCGGCGCTCTCGTCTCCAGCGCACGTCTCTAGATCGAAGCACACCACGCTCGATGTCAGTAGAGTGCGTTCCGAAGAGCCAAAACAAGTGAGATCCCTGGTCGATCGAACGGGTCGCGCAGCGCGCGAATCTCGCGTGAGCGAGTCTCCCGCCGATAATAATGAGCGCCTCCGTTGCATCCGCAGCTCCATGCCCCTTACCGTCGGCACTCGTCTCGGCCCGTACGACATCGTCGCGCCGATCGGCGCCGGCGGCATGGGTGAGGTGTATCGCGCACGGGACACGAAGCTGAATCGCGAAGTCGCGATCAAAGTCCTGCCTGACTCTTTCGCGACCGATCCCGACCGGCTTGCCCGGTTCACCCGCGAAGCGCAGACGCTCGCGTCCCTGAACCATCCGAATATCGCCGCGATCTACGGCATCGAAGAATCGAGCGGGGTCCGTGCGCTGGTCATGGAACTGGTCGAGGGAGAGGACCTCTCGCAACGCATCGCGCGTGGCGCGATCCCGCTCGATGAGGCGCTCCCCATCGCCAGGCAGATCGCCGAGGCACTTGAAGCCGCGCACGAGCAAGGCATCATCCACCGCGATCTCAAGCCCGCCAACCTCAAGGTGCGGTCGGATGGCATGGTGAAGGTCCTCGACTTCGGGCTGGCCAAAGCGATGGAGCCGGTGGGGATACTGTCGCCAGGCGTCACGCAGTCGCCCACGATCACAAGCCCGGCGATGATGACCGGCGTGGGCATGATCCTGGGCACCGCAGCCTACATGGCGCCTGAGCAAGCGAAGGGACAGGCGGCGGACAAGCGCAGCGATATCTGGGCCTTCGGGTGTGTGCTGTACGAGAGTGCTGACTGGCACGCGTGCTTTCGCGGGCGACGATGTACCAGACACGCTGGCCAATGTCCTGAAGAGTGATCCGGATTGGACTGCCCTGCCCACGGCGTTGCCTGGCTCGATTCGCACGCTGCTACGACGATGTTTGGTGAAGGACCGCAAGCGGCGGCTCGATTCGGCGGCGGCTGCCCGCTTGGAGATCGACGACGCACTGTCCATGCCGGCGCTGGACGCGGGCGCGATGGCTGCGAAGGGGCGCCCTCTTGCGGGGCGACGCGCGGCGGTGCTCTCGATCGCTGCCCTTGCGAGCGCTTCAGTGGCAGCAACGACGGTCTGGTTGGCGACGCGGCCCGCCCCGCCATCGGTGGTCCACACGACGATCACCACCTCTGGGTCGTCTGCATTATCACTGGATCTTGCAGACGATCGGCACGTCGCCATCACGCCGGACGGCTCACACATTGTCTATCGGGGCATCAACCAACTGTTGGTGCGTGCGCTCGACCAACTCGAGCCCACGGTGCTCAGCGGTCTCGGTTCGCGCCCGAGGTCTCTTCATCTCACCTGACGGGCAGTGGATCGGGTTCGTCGACGCAACCACGATCAAAAGGGTGGCGATCACGGGCGGGCCGCCCGTGATCGTGTCCGCCGCCGTAGGTAACCCCCGCGGCGCCGCCTGGAGCGCCGATGGGACCATCATCTTCGCGACCGACGCATCGACCACAGGCCTGCAGCGGGTGCCAGCGACAGGTGGTGAGCCCTCGGTGCTCACGAAGCCAGATCGCGAGCGCGGCGAAGGCGATCACTACTGGCCCGAGTTCCTCCCTGATGGCAGCGCCGTCCTCTTCACGATTATTCCGGTCAACGGTGCCCTCGAGAATGCGCAGATCGCGGTGCTGGACCTACGGACCGGCAGGTCGAAAGTCCTCATCAATGGCGGCAGTCACGCGCATTACGTGTCGACCGGGCATCTTGTCTACGGCGTCACCGGGACGTTACGCGCCGTGGCATTCGACCTCGGGCGGCTGGAGGTAGTCAGGTACCGCTGCGCCGGTGCTCGAGGGCGTGGTGACGACCGTATCGGGCGCCGCCGATGTCGCGATCGCGGCCAACGGCTCGCTCGTCTACGTCCCGGGCAGGGCCGGGAGCGATGGCCAGCAGACCATCGTCTCGGTGGATCGCCAAGGGCGTGTCTCTCCGCTGCCGGGCCTTCCGCCGGACTCGTACCGCGATATCCGAATTTCGCGGGACGGGGCGCGGCTCGCTGTGGCCACCATCAGGGGATGTGTGGACCTACGATTTCGTGCGCCAAACGCGGAGCCGGTTGACGACCGACCCCGCACCTGACACACGCCCGCTCTGGACGCCGGATGGCCAGCGGATCGTCTTTACGTCGAGACGGGCGGGGTACCCAGAACTGTTCTGGCGCGCCGCCGATGGCACCGGCCGCGACGAGCGGCTCCTGACCCGTGCCCAGAACCTCATCGACCTGCGCGCCAATGACTGGTCCGCCGACGGCGGACAGCTCTTATTCAGCGAGTTGCCGCCGAGTCAGCGAGGCGCGATCGGGCAAATCGCCATTGAGCGCGCCTCTGATCCGAGCTTGCTGCTGACCGGCGAAGACTTCTCGTACAGCTATGCGGCCGTCTCTCCAAACGGACGCTGGATTGCCTATGTGTCCACCATGTCCACGCGACCGGAGGTCTACGTCGAGCGATACCCGGAGCTCGGGGACCGGCAACAGATTTCGACCGGTGGCGGCACGCGTCCCCTCTGGTCCCGCGACGGCCGGGAGTTGTTCTTCAGCACGAACAATGGGCAGATGCTCGTCGTCCCGGTGCAGTTGGGAACAACGCTCGTCTTCGGGCGTCCGCAGGTGTTGTTCGAGTTCCCGATGTTCATTACGGGCGGGTCTCAGCCGTACGACATCGCCCCTGATGGACGGTTCCTTGTCATCCAAAGGGGCCAAGTGGACGGGGCGTCGCCACCGAGCGGAACCTGATCCTCGTACAGAACTGGACCGAAGAGCTGAAACGGCTGGTGCCGACGAAGTAGGAGAGCGAAACCTCGACCGCTGGACACCGGAGCCTGGAGCCTGTGCGCCTATCCGTCAGTCTCCTGCTTGATCGCGTACTGCTCCAGCTTCTTGTAGAGATTGCTGCGCGGGGTGTCGATCACCTCCGCGGTCTTGGAGATGTTCCAGTCGTTGTCGCGCAGCTTGCGCACCAGGAAGGCGCGCTCCGACACGTCCTTGAACTCCTTGAGCGTGGCCACGCCGGTCAGCGCGTCTGAGCGCGTCCCCGGACGCGGCCGCGCGCCTCGCTGCCCGCGGGCGCGCGGCCGCAGCGCCCGGGTCGCCGCGCAAATCGCGCGCGGCAGATCGCTGGCGCGCACCACGTCGCCCGAGGTCATGATCAGCAGGCGCTCCACGGCGTTGCGCAGCTCGCGGATGTTGCCGCGCCAGCGGTGGCGCTGCAGCGCCTCCAGCGCGCCGGCATCGAAGCTTCTCGCGTCTTGAGGTTGTGCTCCTCGCTGCCGCGCCTGGCGAAGTGCTGCACCAGCAGCGGGATGTCGTCGCGGCGCTCGCGCAGCGGCGGCACGACGATCGGAATCACGTTCAGCCGGAAGAACAGATCCTCGCGGAACTCGCCGCGCGCGATCGCCTCCTCCAGGTTCTTGTTGGTCGCGGCGATCACGCGCACGTCCACCTTGATGGTCCGCGCCGAGCCCAGCCGCTCCACCTCCTGCTCCTGCAGCACGCGCAGCACCTTGGCCTGGGTCTTCGGGCTCATGTCGCCGACTTCGTCCAGGAAGATCGTGCCGCGGTCGGCCTGCTCGAACTTGCCGACCTGCTTCTCGGTGGCGCCGGTGAACGACCCCTTTTCGTGGCCGAAGAGCTCCGACTCGATCAGCTCCTCGGGGATGGCGGCGCAGTTCACCTGGATGAAGCGCTGGCCGGCCCGCGGGCTGTTGCGGTGGATGGTCCGCGCCACCAGCTCCTTGCCGACGCCGCTCTCGCCCAGCAGCAGCACCGTGGCGTTGGTGGGCGCGGCGCTGCCGCACCGAGTCGAGCACGCTCTTGAGCGCGGGGCTCTGCCCCACGATCTCGTACTTCGACTCCATCGCGAGCTTCAGCTCGCGGTTCTCGGTGCGCAGCTCCGACTGGGTGAGGCGTTGCGCAGCGTGACGATCACGCGCTCGCTGCTGAGCGGCTTCTCCAGGAAATCGGCGGCGCCGGACTTGATGGCGTCCACGGCGGTGGCCGTGGTGCCGTGGCCCGAGATCATCACCACCGGCAGCGTTTCGTCGCTGGCCCGCAGCGAGCGCAGCACCTCCATGCCGTCCATGCCCGGCATCTTGATGTCGAGCAGCACCAGGTCGGGCCGCTCGCGCTGGCACAGCGCGATGCCCTCCTGGCCGCTCGACGGCGCCCACGAACCGGTAGTCCTCGTATTCGAGAATCATCCGCAGCGAGTCGCGGATGGCGGCCTCGTCGTCGATGACCAGGATGCGCGGCTTCACAGCTTGCGAGGCTCCGCCTTGGACAGATGCTGGCCGTCCAAGACGTCAGCGCTCATCGACGCGGACGGTCGAGAGCCGGCGTTGGCCGCTGGCGGACTTGTAGAGGTAGAGGGTCAGGATCTCGCCCGGGCCGCGCGTTCTTGACCAGCCGCTCGTAGTCGTCCAGCGAGTGGACCGGCTGGCGGTCGATCTCCAGGATGACGTCGCCGCGCTCGACGTCGGCGTCGGAGGCCGCGCCCACCGTGTCCACGCGCCACACCACCACGCCGCGAACGTCCGCGGGCGCGCCCAGCCGCGCGGGCGACGTCGGGTTCCAGCGGCCGCACCGACAGTCCCAGCCGCGGCACGCCGGGCCGGGTGACGCGGCCGCTCGCGGGCGCGTCCTCACCGCGATCGCGGACCGGCCGTTCGGCCAGCTTCACCAGCGTCGAGGTGTCGCGGCCGTCGCGCGTCAGCTGCAGCGTCACCGTATCTCCCGGCCGGCGGCGCGGACACCATGGCGATCAACTCGTCGCCCGTCGAGACGGCCTGGCCGTCCACGGCGGCGATCACGTCGTAGGGCCGCAGGCCGGCGCGCTCGGCCGGGGAGCCCGGCGTCACGTCCTGCACCACGGCGCCCGTGGCGGCCGACAGGTTCAGTGCGTCCCGCAGGTCGGGATCCACGTCGCGCAGCGCCACGCCGACGTAGCCGCGCGCCACGCGCCCGCCGGCCTTCAACTGCGGCAGGATGGCTCTTGGCCTGGTTGATCGGGATGGCGAAGCCGATGGTCGGCGCGCGCGAGCTGATCGCGGCGTTGATGCCGATCACCTCGCCGCGCGTGTTGATCAGCGGGCCGCCGCTGTTGCCCGAGATTGATGGCCGCGTCGGTCTGGATGTAGCGGTCGAGCGACGAGTCGAAGAGCTTGCGGCCGAGAAAGCTCACGACGCCCGCGGTCACGGTGTGCTCGTAGGCCAGCGGGTTGCCGATCGCCACCACCCACTCGCCCACGCGCAAGCGTGTCGGAGTCGCCCAGCACCACCGCGGGCAGCCGGTGTTCGGCCCGTGACCCGCAGCAGCGCGATGTCCGTGTCGGGATCGGTCCCGACGAGCGTCGCCGGCAGCGTCTGGCCCGAGGCCAGCCGGACGGTGATCCGTTCGGCGCCGTCGACCACGTGATGGTTGGTGATCAGGTAGCCGTCGCGCGTCCACGAGAAACCCCGCCCCGGCCCCGCGGCGCGGCCCGCGGCGCTCGCGATCCGGGCCGCGAAACATCGGATCCAGCGGGTCGAAGCCGCCCTGCCGCCGGGATGGCGGCGCCGCCTCGCCGCGCGCGCTCGCGTTCACGGTGACGACCGCCGGGTTGACCTGCGCCGCGACGTCGGCGAAGGAGGTGGGCATTGGCGCGCCCGGTGCGGCCGGGGCGCTCATCCGCGCCGTCGTCTTGGGTGCCGGCTCGGCCGAGTTGGCCGGCGCCGGCGTCATGTTGCCCGCGAGCACCAGGCCCACCAGCAGCCCCACGGTGGCGGCCAGGCCGGCAGTCGTCAGCACCAGGCGGCGGGTCATTGTCCATTATAGGAGTCGCCGAGGCCAGCAGCGCCTGGAACGCCGCCTCATCCAGCGTCGGCACGCCGAGTGACGGCCGCCTTTTCGGCCTTGCTGCCGGCGTCGGCGCCCACGATCACGGCGGTGGTCTTCTTGCTGACCGAGCCCGCGACCTTGCCGCCCAGGCGCTCGAGCGCGGCGGTGGCTTCCTCGCGCGTCATCGACGCCAGCGTGCCCGTCAGAACGTAAGTCCGGCCGGTCAGCGGCCCTGGCGCGGCGAGGGCCGCCCGCTCCTCTGGCGGCACCTCCATGCGCACGCCGGCATCGCGCAGGCGGGTAATCAGCTCGCGGTTCCGGGGCTCGTCGAGCCATTCGCGGACCGAGGCCGCCAGCACCGGGCCGATCTCCGGCGTCTCCTGCAGGGCTTCCACAGTGGCGCCCGCCAGCGCGTCCATCGAGCCGAACGCGCGCGCCAGCACCTGCGCCGCGCGCTCGCCGACGTGGCGGATGCCGAGGCCGTAGATCACGCGCCACAGCTCGGCCTGGCGGCTGCGCTCCACCTGCTCCACCACCTTGCGGGCGTTCTTGTCGCCGACCCGGCGCTCGATCACCGTGCCGTCCGAGCGCGTGGACGAGCTGGTCAGCCCGGCGACGGTCTCGACCGACAACGCGTACAGGTCGGCGTAGTCGCGCACGAGCCGGTCGCGAATCAGCTGCGCGATGAGCGACTCGCCCAGCCCCTCGATGTTCATGGCGCCGCGCGACGCGAAATGCTCCAGCCCGCGCTGCAGGCGCGCCGGGCACGAGGTGTTCTCGCAGCGCCACACCGCCTCGCCTTCGGCCCGGTGCAGCTGGCTGCCGCAGCGCGGACAGGTGGTCGGCATCACCCAGGGCTTCGAGTCGGCCGGCGCGCTGGCTCGAGCACCGGGCCCACCACGCGCGGAATCACGTCGCCCGCCTTCTCGACCATCACCCAGTCGCCCTCGCGGATGTCCTTGCGGGCGATGTCGTCCTCGTTGTGCAGCGTCGCCATCGAGATCGTGGAGCCGGCCACGAACACCGGCTCCAGCATGGCGAACGGCGTGACGGCGCCGGTTCGCCCGACGTTCACGGCAATCTGGTTCAACCGCGTGGTCCGCTGCTCGGCCGGGAACTTGAAGGCGATCGCCCAGCGCGGGAACTTGCTGGTGGTGCCCAGCGCGCGGCGGCGATCGATGGCGTCCACCTTCACCACCACGCCGTCGGTCTCGAAGTCGAGCTCGCGCCGCGCGGTCGGCCCATTTGTCGCAGAAGGCCACCACGTCGTCGATGGTCGGACAGCTGCTGCCAGTGGGACTCGACCGGCAGCCCCCAGGCCCGCAGGGTCTGCAGCGTCTCGGCGTGCGAGGCCGGGGCATCCGGCGCCACCAGCTGGTAGGTGAAGGCGCGCAGCCCGCGCGTGGCCACCTGCCTGCGGATCCAGCGTGCGCAGCGTGCCCGCCGCGGAGTTGCGCGCGTTGGCGAAGAGCGGCTCCCCTGCCTTGGCCCGCGGTGGCGTTCAGCTTCTCGAAGGCGCTGCGCGGGAAGTAGACCTCGCCGCGGACCTCGAGCGACTCGGGCGGCGTCGAGCCGGCCGGCCGCTTCAGGGTCAGGGGAATCGCGCGGATGGTGCGGATGTTGAACGTGACGTCCTCGCCGGTCGTGCCGTCGCCGCGCGTGGCGGCGCGCTGCAGCACGCCGCCGCTCGTAGGTCAGCGCGATGCTGACGCCGTCGATCTTCAGCTCGGCGACGTAGCCGGGCGGATCGGCGGCGGCGTTGGTGCCCGCCAGGCCGCGGCGGACGCGGTCGTCGAAGGCGCGCAGCTCGTCCTCGGAGAACGCGTTGTCCAGGCTGAGCATCGGCTCGGCGTGGGTCGACGCTCTCGAAGCCGAACGCCACGCGGCCGCCGACGCGCTGCGTCGGCGAATCGGGCGTGACCAGCTCCGGATGCGCGGCCTCGAGAGTCCGCAGCTCGCGCATCAGCGCGTCGAACTCGCCGTCGGCGATCTCGGGCGCGTCGAGGACGTAGTACCGCTCGTCGTGATGGCGAATCAGGCGGCGGAGCTCCAGGATACGCTCGGCGGGCGCAGTCTCGAGGCTCACGGTCGCGCGGGCACGGCCGCGTCAGCGGTCGCGCGCGACCACGTAGTCGGGGAGGATACATCAAGGCGTCGCGTGCCTCGGACGCCGGGAAGGCGTACAGCGCGCTGCTTGGCGCGCTCCACGAACTCGCCGGCGATCCGGTGCGCGTAGTCGATCGACCGGGCCTGCGTGCAGCATGCCGCACAGCTCGCGCCACTCGTCCCGCGAGGCCTGCCGCGCCGCCACGACCCGCCGGATCAGGGCGTCGGCACGCGCGCTCGCCGCGCGCCAGCAGGTGGATGACGGGCAGCGTCATCTTGCCCTTCCTGCAGGTCGCCGCCGATCGGCTTGCCCGAGCGCCTCTTCCTCGCCGGTGAAGTCCAGCAGGTCGTCCACGATCTGGAACGCCATGCCGATGTTGAGGCCGTAATCCCACAGCGCGTCCAGCTGTCGCGCGATGCGGTGCCCAGCATGCCGCCGATTCTTCGCCGAGCCGGCGAAGAGATACGCCGTCTTGCGGCGCACGATCTCGAAGTGCTCGGCCTCGGTCAGGTCCACCACGCCGTTCTTGGTCAGCTGGTCGATCTCGCCTTCGACGATCCGCAGCGTGACGTCGCACAGCTGCCGGATGATCTCCAGGCGATCCTGGCTGAGCGCCAGCGACATCGACTTCAGGTAGAGGAAGTCGCCGAACAGCACCGTGATGTGGTTGCCCCACTTGGTGTGCACGGCGTCGCGGCCGCGGCGCAGCTCCGACTCGTCGATGATGTCGTCGTGGACGAGCGTCGCGGTGTGGATGAACTCCACCACCGACGCGTAGAGCACGCCGAGATCGCCCGTGTAGCCGCTCATGCGCGCGGCCATCAGCAGCACGGCCGGGCGGATCCGCTTGCCGCCGCCGTCCTGGATGTACTGGCCGATCGCCGGGATGACGTCCACCTGCGACTGGACGTGGCGCGCGAACTCGCTCTCGACCCGGCGAAGGTCGTCGCGAATCGGCTCGAACATCTGCGCGAGAGTGGCGAGCGAGGGCTTTTGCGTGGTGGGATTCACGCCGCGTGAGATCAGACCATATCCGCGCGCGGAGTGTCAACGCAGCGAGCCGCCTAATCCTTGTCGTGTGTTGCAGTTACGGGTTGAAGAGGCGCGCGAAGTTGCGGCCCGTCTGGCTCGCGCGACCTCGGCCGGCGTCGTCTCGCCGCAGCTCGCGCCACCACCGCGCAGACGCTGCGCCACGTGCGCCGGCTCGTTGCGCTTGCCTCGATGCGGGACCGGCGCCAGGAACGGGCTGTCGGTCTCGACCAGCAGCCGATCGGCGGGCACGAAGGCCGCCACCTCCTTCAGCTCGACCGCGCGCGGAAAGGTCACGATTCCCGCGAGCGACAGGTGAAAGCCGGCGTCCAGGGCTCGGCGGGCCATCGCCAGCGTCGCCGGTGAAGCAGTGGAAGACGCCGGCACGGCGCCGCGCCTCGGCCAGGATGGCGAACGTGTCGTCCTCGGCCTCCCGGGTGTGGATCACGACGGGCAGCCCGCAGCCGGCCGGCCAGCGCGAGTTGCTCGGCGAACACGGCGCGCTGGGTATCGCGCGGGGCGAAGTCGTAGTGGTAGTCGAGGCCGATTTCGCCCACCGCGCGCGCCAGCGGCTGCGCGTCGATGGCGCCGGCCCGTGGCGGCGGCGGCCTCGGGCGGGCGCTCGGCGTAACTTGCCCGCCGCGTGGGGGTGCACGCCGATCGAGAACCGCACCTCGGGCCAGCAGCGCGCTGCACCTGGCCGGCCTGCCGCAGCTCCGGCTCGTCGTCGGCGGCCAGAATCGTCGAGGCGCCCGTGACGCCGGCCTCGCTTCGCCCGCGCGACCACCGCCTCGAGATCGCCGGCGAACTCCGGCCCCGCCATGTGGCAGTGGCTGTCGATCAGCATTCAGAGCGTTTCGTGAATTCTGGCTTCGTGCATTCGTGCATCGACTACCTGACGCGCGTTCCAGGCGGCACGCGCTCGTCCACCGCGACGAGGATCGGCGCCCCTCCCTCGGGGCTCGCCGCCAGCACCATGCCGTTCGACTCGATGCCCATCAGCTTGGCCGGCTTCAGGTTGGCGACGATGGCGATCATGCGTGCCGGGCAGAGTCCGCCGGGCTGATAGCCCTCGGCGATGCCGGCCACGATGGTGCGCGGCTCGGCCTCGCCCACGTCCACGGTGCAGCCGAATCAGCTTCTTCGACTTCGGCACGGCCTCGGCGGCGACGATCTTGGCCGCGCGCAGCTCCACCCTCATGAAGTCGTCGATGGCGATGCGGGCGTCGGCCGGCGGCCGGCGCGTCGGGGCGGCGGGCGCCGTCGGCGCAGTGTCTGCCGCCGGCGCGGCTGCGGCGCCGGCGCGGGTCTCGTCCACGGTCGTCTCCTTCTTCGTCGTCACAGTGCGTCGGCCGTCTCGGCGCGGCCAGGTCCGTTCGCGGCCACATCGCCGGCCCGGCATGACAGTGTGCGCTCCCCGCTGTTCCTGCCAGCCGCCGTCGCGATCCAGGCGCACCTCCGCGGCCGGCGTCGCGTCGCCAAGCCGGCGCAGGATCTCGGCGCCGACGATGGGCATCACCGGCAGCAGCAGCATCGCCGCGACGCGCACGGCCTCGGCCGACCTCGAACAGCACGGCGTCGAGGCGCGCGGCCGCCTGCGGGATCCTTGGCCAGCGCCCACGGCGCGTTGTCGGCGATGAAGCCGTTGGCCGCGTCGACGATGTCGAAGGCCGCGGCCACGCCCTCGTGCAGCGCCAGCCGGCCCATCGCCGTCGCGATAGCGCGTCGAGCGCGCCGCCGACCACCGCGGCCAGCGCGCCCGCCGCTCGCCGGCCGGCGCGAGCCGTGCCGCCGCGGTACTTGTGCACCATCGACACGACGCGGCTCACCAGGTTGCCGAGGTTGTTGGCCAGGTCGGCGTTGTAGCGCTCCTCGTAACGCTCCCACGTGAAGTCGCCGTCGTTGCCGAAGGCGATCTCCTTGGTGAGATACAGCCGCGCCGGCGTCCGGGCCGAACTTGGCCACCAGCATCCGCCGGATCGACGCTCGTGCCGAGCGTCTTGCTCATCCGCTGGCCGCCGTAGTTGCATCCAGCCGTGGCCGAACACCTGCCGCGGCGCCTCGACGCCGGCGCTCCACAGCATCGCCGGCCACACCACGGTGTGGAAGCGCGTGATGTCCTTGCCGATGACGTGCAGATCGGCGGGCCACCACTGCGCGAAGCGCGCGTCGTCGGTGCCGTAGCCGACGGCCGTCGCGTAGTTGATGAGCGCGTCGAACCACACGTAGACCACGTTGTCGGGCGCGAACGGCAGCGGAATGCCCCACGCCTGGCCGGCGCGGCTCATCGAGATGTCCTCGAGGCCGGCCTCGAGCAGCCGCAGGATCTCGTTGCGGCGGACGTCCGGCTGCAGGAACCCGGGATGCGCCTCGAAGTGCGCCAGCAGCCGGTCGCGGTACTTGGACAGGCGGAAGAAGTAGTTCTTCTCCTTGATCCACTCGGGCGTCAGCGTCGGGTGGAGCGGGCACTTGCCGTCCACCAGATCCTTCTCCTGGCTTGAACGCCTCGCACGACACGCAGTACCAGCCTTCGTAGACGCCCTCGTAGATGTCGCCGGCGTCGTAGCTCGCGCTGCGCCAGCTTCTGCACGGCCGCGCGGTGCCGTGGCTCGGTGGTGCGGATGAAGTCGTCGTACGAGACAGTCAGCTCGCGCCCAGCGCTCGCGGAACTCCTGCTCCATCCGGTCGCAGTACGCCGAGCGGATCGTCTAGGCCCGGCTTCCCTGGCCTTCTTGTAGACGTTCTGCGAGTGCTCGTCGTTGCCCATCAGGAAGTGCGATGTCGACGCCGCACAGCCGCTTGTAGCGGGCGATGACGTCGGCGGACACCTTCTCGTAGGCCTGGCCGAGATGGGGCCGGCTGTTCACGTAGTCGATGGCGGTGGTCAGGTAGAAGCGCACGAGCGGATCCTGACGCTAGCCCTAGGTTGAACCTGTCGTAGAAGGCGCGTGACGGCCAGCGCGTGCATTTCCTTGACCGGGCGCCCGCTGGCGGCGGCGGCGCGGACGCAGTCGTCGAACTCCGGCGCGGCGTTGACGACGTGCCCGTCGCGCCGCGCCACCTTGACGCGAATCGTCGCCGGCCGCCGTCGGCACGACCACGGTCTCGCGCGACAGGCACTCGCGCTCCGACTCGCGGTAGCGCACGCCGATCGTGGTGGTCTCGCGGAAGAGCGCCGCCGACAGCGGCCTCGCGCGCCGCGGGCGGCGCGATCACCGTGACCAGCGTGCCGGGACGGTCCTTCTTCATGTGATCGGCGTGTAGAACGCGTCGAGCGCGCCCTGCGGCCAGCAGGCCTTCGAGCAGCCCGCCGAAGAGCTGCGGGTTCATGTCGTCGATCTCGGCCTCGATGACCACCACGCGGTCGCGCGTCGCCTGCGCTGGCGCGGCCTCGGCGCGCTGTCGCCGATCACCACCCGCGTACGTTGGGCGTGTCGGCAAAGTCGCGCGCGCCGGCGCCGTAGCCGACCCGATCGCACGCGCATCGCCGGCATCGGGCCGAAGGCGGTGGCGTAGCCGGTGACCAGCAGCGCCCCGGTCGGCGTGACCAGCTCCGCGCGCTGCTGGCCCGGCATAGACCGGCGACGCCGCGCAGCAGCGCAGGGTCGCGGGCGCCGGCACCGGATAGACGCCGTGCGCCGACCGTGATCGTGCCGCTGCCGACGTTCAGCGGCGACGAGACCACCTGCGTCGGCGCCCAGATGTTCGAGCGCGTGCACGGTGCCGACGATGTCGATGATCGAATCGAGCGCGCCCACCTCGTGCAGGTGCACCTGCTCCACCGACGTGCCGTGGATGGCCGCTTCGGCCTCGCCGAGCCGGTGGAAGAGGCCGATCGCGCGGTCCTTGCCCGCCCGGCTCAGCGCCGACCCTTCGATCAGGCAGGCGATCTCGTGCGAGCGTCCGATGACCGTGCGGTCGTCGCCGTGGATCGCTGTGCCCGTGCGTGATCGTGGCCGTGGTCGTGATGCGCGTGACCGGCGCGTCGCGCCGCGTCCTCCCCGCGGACGCAGAACTTGGTCGCGGCCAGGCCGGCGCGGGTGACCCGCTCGGTCCACACGGTGTCGGGTCGATCGCCAGGCTGCCCAGCGCGCCGCGCACCTCCGCCAGCGGCACGCCGGCGTCGATCAGGGCGCCCAGCAGCATGTCTCCGGCCACCCGGAGAAGCAATCGAAGTACAGCACCTTCACAATCCTTCCATCTTACTCTGGGCCCGCGCGCCCGACCGGCCGGTGGCACGGCGAGCTGCCGCCGGCTTCGGCCACCGAGAAGTAGCGCTGACTCGGCCAGGATGACGTGATCGAGGACCGCGATCCCCATGACCGCGCCGGCCTCCATCAGGCGCGCCGTGAGCGCCAGGTCGTCGGGGCTCGGCGTCGGATCGCCGGACGGATGGTTGTGAAAGAGCACGATGGCGGCGGCCGATGCCGCGGCCGCTTCGCGGAACACCTCGCGCGGGTGCACCACCGTGCTGTCGAGCGATCCGATCGACAGCACGCGCATGCGGAGCATGCGGTGCTTGGTGTCGAGCATCACGATGCCGAAGTGCTCCACGGGCCGCGCGCCGTACAGCGGCAGCAGATAGCGCCGCGATCGCCGGCGGCGTGTTCGAGCCGCGGGCGCTCGCCGGTCGCCATCGCCAGCGTGCGGCGGCCGAGTTCGACGGCCGCCAGCACCTGCGCCGCGCGCGCGCGCCCGACGCCGGGCACGCGCCGCAGTCCGCGGCCGCGGCGCGCGCCAGACCGCGCAGCCCGCCGGTGCGGTCCAGCAGCTCGTTGGCCAGCGTCAGCGCGTCGGCGTGCCGCGAGCCGCCGGCGATGACAATCGCCAGCAGCTCGTTGTCGCCGAGCGCCCCGGGGCCGAGCCGTTCCAGCTTCTCGCGAGGCCGGTCCTGACGAGGGGTCTCCTTCATCGCCCCGGTCATTGCAAGAACCGGGTCGGGCGCTAGCCGGGCGCGGTCAGCAGGACCTGGCCGATGCCGGCCGCGAAGATTCCTCGGTACCGCCGGCCAGTGCTACGTAGCGATTCGTGCGGACGGGCGCGACGTCAGAAGATGCGCGGGCCGAGCAGGAGTCAGCAGCGTCATGGAGCCTCCGCACGCGGCAGGCCTCCCGTCCACACGCCGTCCATCAGCACGGTGGCCCACCCGGTCAGGGACACCCCGGCGTCGGTCCACTCGACGGTCTGGCTGCCGCCGGGCGCGACCACCGTCAGCCGCCGCGCGGCCCCGCCGTGCGCGATGGCCGCCACCGCCGACGCCGCCGTGCCGGTGCCCGACGAGGTCGTGGGGCCGACGCCGCGCTCCCAGATCAGGATGCGCACGCGCTCCGGCGATTCCACCTGCGCGAACTCGACGTTGGTGCCGGCGGGAAACCGCGGGTGGGTCGACAGCGCCGGGCCCAGCGCAGTCGAACGCGCCGGGGCTCGGCAGCGGCCCGAGCACGACGCACTGCGGGTTGCCCATCCCGAGCACCGTGGCCGTGATCCGTCTCGCCGTGGACGTCGATCTCGGTTTGCTGCGAGGTTGGCCGGCTGGCCCATCTGGGCACGGAACTCGTAGGACGATCCGTCAGCCTGCAGCACTTCCAGCGTCTTTGCGCCGGCGTCGGTCGCCACCGTGACGATGGCGCCGGGGCCCAGACGCTGCTCGCGGGCCACCAGCGCGGCCAGGCACCGCAACCCGTTGCCGGAGAGCTCCGAGGGGCTGCCGTCCGCGTTCCAGAGGCGCATGGTCGCCGAGCCTGGCCCGGTCTCGAACACGATCAGGCCGTCGGCGCCGATGCCCAGGTGGCGATGGCACAGGGCGCGGGCCGTGGCGGCCGGGTCGGCCGGAGCCGCGCCGGCGTCGAGCAGCAGGAAGTCGTTGCCGTAGGCGTGGGCCTTCAGGACGCGCGGCGAGCCGGTCATCACGGCACCGTGAAGGCGTTGAAGACGTAGGTGAACCCGGCGGCCACGCCGACGCTGGGGTCGCGGCTCGTCAGGCCGAAGAACACGGCCGCGTCGCCGCGCCAGCTGCCGACGGTGTAGCGGGCGCCGAGCGCGGAACAGGCCGCGGCTCTCCGTCCCCGGCGGCGGCCTCGCCATTACGGTATCGATTCGTCCGTTGCACCTCGCCGACCACTTCGAACGCGTTGGTCAGAGCGCGTGCGAACGACACGCCCTAGGTCAGGACGTCGTTCTGGCGATTCGCCGCGAATGGGATCGCCCAGCGATGCCAAGCCCGCCGTTGACGACCATCCGCACGGATTTGACCGTCTTGGCCACCAGGCACCGTCAGGTAAAAGTCCATCGTGTCCAGGCCAAGGCCGCTCTCGTTCGAAGCGTTTGGCAGCTTGGTCGCGAAGCGGACGCCGAACGACGGCCGCCCCGGCTGCTCCGACAGTATGCGGATCTTGGTCGCCACCACCAGATCCTCGATGCTCCATGTGGTGTCGCCTCTTGCCGTCACCATGCCGGCCAGCGGGGCGCCCGGGTCGCGGCTGGTGATCGCCAGCCGGTTGTAGCAGCCCGCCGTCGAGCTGCAGCTCCGCAATCGAGCTGATGCCGACGCTGACGCCGAGCAGCGGCACCCGGAGCAGGTTCCCTTCCAGGCCCGACGCCGGATATTCCATGCTGCGCGAGTAGTCGAAGCCGCCCTCGACGAGCACCCGGCCCGCGCCGCACCGTCTCGGGATCCTCGGTCGCGAGCGGCCGCTGCTGCGCGAACGCCGTGGTGGCGGCGGCGAAGCATTCCGACGAACAAGAGGCCGCATGTCGCCGCTTGCGCTAGAACGCCTTCTTGCTGTCCACGAGTACCGTGACTGGTCCGTCATTGACGAGTTCCACCTGCATCATGGCTTGAAATTCGCCGGTCGCAACGGGCGTGTGCGCGGCGCGCAATTCTCTCACGAAGTCTTCGTAGAGCGCGCGTGCGTCGTCGGGCCGCGCGGCGTGATCGAATGACGGGCGACGCCCGCGGCGGACGTCGCCGTAGAGCGTGAACTGCGAGACCACCAGCACGCCGCCGCCGATCTCGACCACCGATCGATCCATCGGCTTCCCGTCCTCGCCCTCGAAGATGCGCAGCTCGAGCACCTTGCGCACGACGTAGCCCACGTCGTCGGCGGTGTCGTCGCGCCCCACGCCGATCAGGAGCAGCAGGCCGCGATCGATCTCGCCGGCGACGCGGCCGTCGATCCGGACCCGCGCCGAGCTGACTCGCTGGACCACCGCGCGCATTGGGCGGGCGTCAGTGCTGAATCTGGATGAGGTGCAGGCGCCTCGTCGGCCAGGCGCGCGGCCACGCTGTCGCGCAGCTCGCCGCTGGGGTTGAGCCGCAGATCCAGCAGGTGGCGTGGCATGACGTTGGTCATCGCCTTGAGCATCGACTGCTTCAGCCCCGGGTGCTCCACCTCGAGATCCATGATCAGGCGCTTGACCCGCTGACGCTGCAGGCTCAAGTCACCACAGGCCGGACAACAGCAGCCGATGATCGGCAGCGCCGACTCCTTGGCGTAGAGGCGCGCTTCGTCCTCGCCGACGTAGACCAGCGGCCGAATGACGACGTGCTCGCCGTTGTCGGACACCAGGCGGGCCGGCATCGCCTTGAGCGCCCCGGCGAAGAACAGATTCAGGAGCAGGGTCTCGATGAAGTCGTCGAGGTGATGGCCGAGGGCGATCTTGGTGGCGCCGATCTCGGCGGCGATGCGGTACAGGACGCCGCGGCGCAGCCGCGCGCACAGCGAGCACGGGGTGGCGTCGGCCTCGAGGATGTCCTCCATCACCTCGCCGATCGAGGTGTGCTCGATGCGGTATTCCCAGCCCCGCTCGGCGCAGGTCTTGGCGATGACGTCGTGCTTGTAGTCCTTGTAGCCCGAGTCCACGTTCACCGCGACGAGCGAGAACTTGATCGGCGCGCGCCGGCGCAGGTTGTCGAGCGTCTGCATCAGCGCCCAGCTGTCCTTGCCGCCGGACAGCCCCACCATCACGCGGTCGCCGTCCTCGATCAGGTTGAAATCCTTGATGGCCTTGGTGGTCTTCTTGGCGATGCGGGCCTCGAGCGGCGTGCGATAGGACATGCGATCTGAGTGTAGCTGCTCCGGCTCCGGCTCCGGTGCTCCAGGCTCCGGGCTTCAGGCCCGCGGGGGCAGGGTTTCTGCGACCTCGTAGAGCGGAGGGGCTGAGGCCGGCGCGGCTGAGGGCCCGGCGCATCAGCGCGCGCAGTCGCGCCAGGTCGCGCGATGACGCGAAAGGTGCGGGACAGGCCGTACTTCGAGTGGCCGAACCGCCGCGGCCGGTGGTGCACCTCCACTTCAACCACACGGCTCCCCAGCTGACTGGCAATAGCCGGCAGGTAACGGTGCATCCCGGGCTCGAGCTGGAGCGGCACGACCGTCTCGGCGCGGAACACCTTCAGCGAGCAGCCGTTGTCGTGCAGCGCCACACCACTCACCTGTCCGATCAGCCAGTTGGCCACGACCGACGGCACGTGCCGGGTCAGCCACGCGTCCTGGCGGCGGCGGCGCCAGCCGCAGACGATGTCGGCGGTGTCGGCCAGCGCGACCAGGCGCGGGATGTCGGTGGGATCGTTCTGGAGGTCGCCGTCGAAGGTGACGATCAACCGCCCCCGCGCCACGGCAAAGCCGGCGGTAAAGGCGGCCGACTGGCCGAAGTTGCGGGTGAAGCGCAGCACGTGCAGCCGCCCGTCCTGCTGGTGCCGGGCCGCGAGGCGCGCATAGGTGGCGTCCTGGCTGCCGTCGTCCACGAGGATCACCTCGAACCGCGCACCCCGGCCCGATCGAGCACGGGCAGCAGCTCGTCGAGCAGCGGATCGACGTTGGCCTCCTCGTCCCGCAGGGGGACGACGACGCTCACGTCCACGGGGTGCTCGGGGCGGCCGCCCTCAGGTCGCACGCCTGCTCCGCACGCGGCCGCGCCACCACCACAGCAGCGCGCCCAGCAGGATGGCCGCCACCAGCCACAGGGCCACCTCGCGGCCGCGGGTGCGCATCAACTCCAGTGCCGCGTCGCCGAAGTAGATCGCGAGAACGCCCAGCGCCACGTAGCGCGCGCCGCGGGCGACGGCGATCGCGGTCACGAACGGCAGCGGCCTGACACCGGCCAGGCCGGCGCCGAGCACGAACAGCTTGAACGGCGCCGGCGGCGGCAGCAGCGCCGGGATCATCAACGCCAGCAGGCCGTGGCGGCGATAGAGCGCCAGGGTTCGCTCCAGAGCGCCGGCCCGGGTCCGCTTCTTCAGGAACGCCTCGCCGCCCTTGCCGGCCAGGTAGTAGATCACGTAGCAGCCGACCACCGACCCCAGCGTGGCCATGGCCGCGTAGTAGAGCATCAACGCCTTGTTCTGCGTGACCATCAGGACGACCAGCAGGTCGTTGATCTGCGGCAGCGAGATGAACGAGGAATCCAGCGCCGCGACGGCGAAGAGTCCCGGTCCGCCGAGAGCCAGCGCGGCTCCATAGAGCCAGGCGAGAAAAGCGCGCACGAATCGCTTATGGTAGCGCGGCGGGGCTCACGCGACGACCCGGTCCTGGAGCATCGCCCGGAACGTGAGCGACACGCGGCGCCCGCGCGGCCGCTCGACCCCCTGCCACACGTCGCTCGCGCGCGCGGGAATCGCGTGCAGCCATTTATGGCGGGCCTCACCGGCCAGCACCAGGGCGCTGCGTGGTTCGAGGAAGATCGGCTCGGTCGATTCGGCCAGGCTCCGCGACAGCTCCATCACGCAGCTCGAGCCCAGGCTGATCGAGACGATCGCGTCGTCGAAGGCGTCGTCGTCCACGTGGGCCCGAATGCCAGTGCCGGCGGGGTACTCGTTGACGACCATCTGGTCCGGCGGCGACGGCATCAGGCCATCGCGGACGAGTGATACGGTCAGGGCATTCACCCAGGACGGCAGGTCGCCGATGCGAAAGATGCCGCCGCGCGTGTGGTGATACGTGTAGCCATAGACCTGCACGCGCCGGCCGATGTACGACGGCTGCTGCCACGGCTGCCCGTCGACGGCGGCCAGCAGCGCGTCGTGCGCGTCGCGGCTCAGGTACTCGGCGACGTAGCGCAACCCGGGAACCACGGCGTCGCTCCGTCCTAGTAGAGCCGCTTCTGGCCCTCGGCGATATCGCGCTCGTACTCCTCGACCGTCACGCCTTCGGGCTTGATCTGCTCGAACAGCACGCACGCCATCGACGGCAGCGCATCGGCGCGCGGGCCAGCCCTCGGGCGTCCAGAAGCCCGATCGGAGGAACGCCTTCGGGCAATGGACGAAGCACTGCTCGACTTCCACCCCAATCGCCAGCAGCGGCGTCTTGCCCTGCACCGTGCAGGGCTCGAGCAACGCCGGGTCGCGCGTCACCCAGGCGCGGCCGTTGATGCGCAGGGTCTCATCGCGCCCAGGGATCAGGAAGATCAGCCCGACGTGCGGGTTGGCCAGCAGATTCAGCATCCCGTCCAGGCGCTTGTTGCCGGGGCGGTCGGGAATGACCAGCCGGTGCGAGTCGAGCACCTTGACGAAGCCCGGCGCGTCGCCCTTCGGCGACACGTCGCAGCGCCCGCCCTCGCCCGCGGTGGCCAGGAGCACAAAGGGCGACAGGGCGATGAACGCGCGATCGTGGTGGTCCAGTTCCTTGCGTTCTTTCAGAACCGATCGTGACGCCGGCGTGCCGACCAGCTCGCGCAGCTCCGCTTCGCTGCCGACGACGTGCTGGAAGGGGCTCATCGCGCGAACGGCCCGCCGGGAGGCCGCCAGCCGCGCCACCCGCCGTACCGGGCCATCAGGACGATGACCATGATTGCCACCAGCACCGTGATGTCGATGCTGCCGAACCGCCCGTCCATACGGGAACCTCCAAGGGCGCTGTTGCGACGCCCCTGGAGGCATGCTAGCACTCGTTAGTCGTGGGTCGTTAGTCGTGGGTCGTCGAACTACCAACTACCAACTACCAACCTCGAGCCGCTGGCTAAAAACGCAGGCCAGCGGTGGCTTGATACGTCCACCCGCCCAGATCCAGACGCGGGCCGGCGAAGTCGGAGGACAAGTCCGCATCGGCGTGGTGATAGCGGACCTCGAAGCCGGCGCTGGCGCCCCGGACGCCGAACCGGATGCCTCCGACCACCACGGCGCCGACCTGCGTGCCCTCGTCCGTGAACTCGCCGATGAAAATGCGGCGGCCCGCGTCGAAGTCCACGAACTCGCCGAACTCCTTGTAGTGCCAGTTGATCACGGTCAGCCCGCCGCCGACGTAGGGCTGCACGCCGGTGCCCTGGCCGAAAGGCAGCACGCGGACCGTGAAGTCGATCGGCAGGCGGCGCAGGCGGGTCTCCTGATCGATCTCGGTCCCGTTGGGATCCACGAAGTCGGCGTAGACACTGGGCACGGTCTGCTGTGTGTACTGCAGGCCGGCTCCGGCCTCGAGATAGCGGCCCAACGCCACCAGCCACTCCCCACCCACGGCGGCCCCGCCAAAGTCGCTGATGTCGAAGATCAGGAAGTCGCGGTTGGCGACCAGGACGTCGCCCTGCACGCGCGAGTCGTAGCCCTTTGGTGCGAAGTATCCCAGCGAGAAGTTCAGGGTCTGTTGAGCCGAGACCGGGACGGCCAGGCAGACGGCCGCGCACGTCAGCGCAGCCGTGCGCCAGAGTCGATTGGACATGGGTGTCTCCACACGGGCACAGGCTTTCGAGAAGGCATCTGAGACCGGCGGCTGCAGATGTGATGCCAGAGGCCAGCGCGGCCGGTGCTGAGCCTTAGAGAGGAAAAGCAGCCCGACCCGCGGGCCTGTCCCCTTTCACGAACGGCCGGCGCGGAACTCGCGGATGACGTCCAGCAGCCGGGCGTGGAGGGGTCCGTTCGAGGCCACCAGGTGCGCGGCGTGCGCATCGAACGGGCTGCCGTCCATTCCCGTAATCGCGCCGCCGGCCTCGGTCACGATCAGCGCGCCGGCGGCCACGTCCCACGGCTTGAGATGCTGTTCCCAGAAGCCGTCGAACCGGCCCGCGGCGACGTAGCACAGGTCCAGCGCGGCCGATCCGAGCCGCCGCACCGCCCGGGCCTTGGACAGGAAGGCACCGAACAGCTGCACCAGGTCGGCCGACTGCTTGTGGACGTCGTAGGGAAAGCCGGTCACCAGCAGCGCGTCGATCAGCCCGGCGGTCGTGGACGTCGTCAGCCGGTCGCCGTTGAGGAACGCCCCCACGCCCCGCTCCGCGGTGAACAGCTCGCCGCGGCTCGGGTCGAAGATCGCCGCCGCCTCGCCGCGGCCGTCGATCTCGAGCGCCAGGGACGAACAGAAGATCGGCAGCCCATGCGCGTAGTTGGTCGTGCCGTCCAGCGGGTCGAAGACCCAGCGGAATCGGGAGGATGGCGGGGCGTCGAGGTCCGGGCTCAGCTCCTCCCCCAGTACCTCGTGCTCCGGAAATCGCTCGGCGACCAGGGCCCGGCACATCCGCTCGCACTCGAGATCCACTTCGGTGACCAGGTCGATGGTGCTCTTCTTGTCGACACGAAAGCCGGTGCCGCGGCGGGCCATCTGGATGGCACCGGCCTTGAGGACGATCTCGGTGGCGGTGGCGAGGTAGAGGGGATCCGGGGGCGGCACGCGGCTGCGTCAGGCCACGGCGGGTGCGCGCTTGACCATCACGACTTCCATCCCGCCCTCGGCCGCCCGCTGCACGTGCATTTCGTCCATGAAGCTGCGAATCAGGAAGATGCCTCGTCCGCTGGTCTTGAGGAGGTTCTCGGGCGCCAGCGGATCGGGCAGGCACGCCGGGTCGAAGCCGGGACCCTCGTCCCGCACCCGAATCCAGACGCCCTGCGGCGATTCCGCTTCGAGCGGCGTCACTTCGACGTGCACGCGCTTGCGTGCGTCGTTGGCAGTTGCCGTGCTTGATGGCGTTGATCACCGACTCGCGGACCGCCACGCCCAGCCAGTGCAGGCCGTCGTCGTCGAGCCCCACCATGCGGCCGATGTGATCACTCACGACCTGGACCACGTCCACCATCTCGAAGACACTGGCGAACTCGAGCCGGATGGTGTGCGCGCTGCGCATCAGGAAGCTTGATCAGTATACGGCACCAACCAGCAACCTCCATCCACAGTTCGGCACCAGTTCTCCTAAGGCAAACGCCCGTCCAGGGACAGCTTGACGGTGACGCCGCCGCGGGCGGACAGGCCGATGTTGCCGACCTGGCCGGTCTTGCCCGCGGGGCGGTCGAAGGTCACGCGGTATTGCGCGCTCTGGCGCGCGTGGCTCTGGGCGATCTGGGCGCCGATTTCGGGCAGCAGGGTCGCCAGGCGTGTGGCCGCGGCGATCGATTCGTAGCGGCCGCCGGTCTGCTTCGTGGCCGCGAGGGCAATCTGAGATGCGTTGGCCACGTTGGTTCCTGTCGCAACCGTGCTGGCGCCGGCAAGAATCGCATGAACCGTGATCGCACGAGAGGCTAAGCGCTCGAACAGCTGCTTCACGTCCCGATCGCGAATCGAGCTGCCATCAGCCGTCAGCGACCCCAGGATTACGACGACCGGGAAGTTGTTGCCCTTTTCCTTGTCGAAACGCGCAACGGTTTCGATCAGGCCGTCCACGAAGCGGCTGGCCGACGAGTCCGGGCTGTAGCGGTCCACGCCCTCGAGCAGCGCCTGCTTGTCGGTGGTCGGCCGCACCAGCCAACGCGGCTGCGGCGCCAGCGTCTGCAGCGAAATCTCGACGCCCGCCGGCAGCGCCTCGATGAGGCCCTTGGCGCCCTGCCGTACGTTGACGATGCGGTCGGCCGAGCCGGTGCCGTTGTCCAGCAGGATGGCGACCCGCACCGGCCAGTCCACCGGCTCGAGCTTCAGCACCTTGCCGTTGGTGCCGTCTTCGGCGACCTGGATGTCGGCCTCGGTCAGCGTCGTGACGGCGCGGCCGGCCGCGTCGGAAAATTGCGCGAAGAACTGGAACTCGCGCTGGGCGAGCGCCGGCGTGGCCGCGGCGCACCAGGCAGCCGCGAGCAGAGCCCCCACGAGCGCGCGTCGCATGGCCTCTCCTTCGCCTGGCGGCCACCTGACGACCGGTCTGCTCGGTGTGCGCCAACGGAACCCACCTGTTATAGTTCCTTGATGCCTCCAGCGCAAAGCGTGGTGGTACATCCCGCCACCGCGATGCGCGGCCGCGTGCGCCCTCCGGGCGACAAGTCCGTGTCTCACCGGTACGCGCTGTTGGCCGCACTGGCCGACGGCCCTTCGACCATCACCGGCTACTCCACGGGCGGTGATTGCGCGCTCGACGCTCGCGTGCCTGCGGCAGCTGGGCGTCGTGATCGACGAGCTGGCGCGCGATGCCACGGGGCGGAACCTTCGCATTCAGGGGCGCGGGCTCGGCGGCCTGGTCGCGCCGGCCGAGCCGCTGGACGCCGGCAATTCGGGCAGCACGATGCGCATGCTGGCGGGGATCCTGGCGGCGCACCCGTTTGCGGCCACGCTGGTCGGCGACGACGTCGCTGCAGAGCCGTCCCATGCGCCGCGTGATCGTGCCGCTGGAGCGGATGGGCGCGCGCATCGAGTCCCGCGACGGCCGTCCGCCGCTGACGGTGCATGGCGCGGCGGCGTTGTCCCCGCTGGATTACCAGACCGAGGTTCCGAGCGCGCAGGTCAAGAGCGCCGTGCTGCTGGCGGGCCTTCATGCGGCCGGCCGGACCTCGGTGACCGAAGCGCTCCCCACACGGGACCATACGGAGCGCGCGCTGGCCGAGTTCGGCGTGCAGGTGGAGCGGCTGGGGCCGTGCACGGTCGCGGTGACCGGGCGGCCAGCGGCTGACGGGCCGCCATCTGGCGGTCCCGGGGGACATCTCGGCGGCCGCGTTCTGGCTGGCGGCGGGGGCGTCGCTTTTGGGCTCCGAGATCGTTATTACAGATGTGGGGCTGAATCCCACCCGCAGCGGGGTGATCGACATCGTGCGCCGGCTCGGCGGCCGGATCGACGTAGAGCCGTCTTCAACGGCCCAGAACGGCGAACCTGTCGGCACCCTCACGGTGTCGTGCGGCGGCGTGCGGCGAGGCCGAGGTGGCGCCGGCCGAAGTGCCGGGCGTCATCGACGAGCTGCCGGTGCTGGCCGCGCTGGCGACGCACGGCCGGCGCGCTGCGGGTCACCGGTGCACATGAGCTGCGGGTCAAGGAAAGCGATCGCATTGCCTCGCTGGCCGAAGGCCTTCGCGCGATGGGGGGACGGATCGACGAGTTCGACGACGGATTCCACGTGCACGGCGACCGCCGGCTGACCGGCGGCGAGGTGGATGCGAAGCACGACCATCGGCTGGCGATGGCGTTCGCGATCGCGGCCCTGGGCGCCGACGGCCCGACCGTGATCCACGATGCCGCGGCGGCCGCCGTGTCCTACCCCGAGTTCTTCGGCGTGCTCGATTCGTTGCGGGCGTGAATCGCGACAAGGTGTATCTGGTGGGCTTCATGGGAGCCGGCAAGACCACCGTGGCGCGGGCGCTCGGACGCCGGCTGGGCTGGCGCGTGGAAGACATCGACGAGCGCATCGAGAGCGCGCGAGCGCAAGTCCGTGGCGGCAATCTTCGCGCAGCACGGCGAGCCCTACTTCCGTCAGCTCGAGCGCCAGGTGCTCGTCGAGCTGCTGCCGGAACGCAATGTCGTGGTCGCGACCGGCGGAGGCACGTTCGCCGAGGCCGACAACCGCGCCCTGATGCTGGCCGACGGCGCCACCGCCTGGCTGGACATCCCGCTGGCCCAGGTGCTGCGGCGCGTGCCCACCGACGGCCGGCGCCCGCTCGCGGCGGACCGCGCAGCGGATGGAACAGCTGTTCTTCAAGCGCCAGTTGAGCTACGCGATGGCCCACGTGCGCATCGACGGCGCCAAGCCGGTCCCCGAAGTCGTGGACCGCCTTCTCGAGTGGATCGGCTACTGATGCGGTATCTGGTCCTCAGCGACGTGCACGCGAATCTCGAGGCCCTCGAGGCGGTCCTCGAGGCGGAGCGGTCGTGGACGCAGGTGCTCGTGCTCGGCGATCTGGTCGGGTACGGCGCCGATCCCAACGCGGTCGTCGACCGTATTCGCGCCCTGCCGATTGCGGCGATGGTGCGCGGCAATCACGACAAGGTGGCCACCGGGCTGGCGCCGGTGGACAGCTTCAACCCGGTTGCGCGCCATGCGATCGGCTGGACGACGCGCGTGCTCACGCCCGAGAACCACGCCTGGCTGGCCGCGCTGCCCGAGGGACCGACGCCGCTCGACGAGCACGTGGAGATCTGCCACGGGGCGCCGCACGACGAGGACTTCTACGTGTTCGACGAGCTGGACGCGCAGCGCGCGTCAGCCGGCCTGACGCGGCCGGTGTGCCTCTTCGGGCACACGCACGTCGCCTGCGTGTTCCGGATCGGCGCAGGGCGCGCCGCAGGCCCGGATCCCGGCGGACGATGCCCTACGTGTTCGAGTACGCCGCCCCGGGCAAGGCGCTCGTCAACTGCGGCGCCGTCGGCCAGCCGCGGGACGGCGATCCACGCGCCGCCTACGGCATCCTGGACACCGCCACCCGCACGGTGACGCTGGCGCGCGATCGCCTACGACATCCAGACGGCGCAGTCGAAGATCCGCGCCGCCGGCCTGCCGCCGTCGCTGGCCACGCGCCTCGGTTCGGGGCGGTAGAAGCAGACTACAGCGCCTGGGGCCCGAAGCCTGGAGCCTGGAGCCGCTAGGAGTTCCGCTCCGCGTCCCGCTTCACTTTCGCGGCGGCCTTCTTCATCTGCGACGCATACGCGTCGGCAGCCGCGCGTGACCCGAGCATCCACCCGATCACGATCCCGACCAGCAGCACGCCCGGGATGTACAGGAAGTGCGCGGCGGTCGGCATCAGGAACGCGACCGCGCCTTGAGCTCGCCTTCGAGCCGATCCACTTCCTGCCGCACCGCGCCGACGCGCCTGGCGATGGACACGACGTACAGCGAACAGGGCCACGAGCACGAACACGTAGGCGCCGACGAGCAGCGGCGCCGCCGGCAACTGCTCGGTGGGCGGCAGCTCGGACATCGGCACGAACTCGTCCTGCTGCGTGCGGCTGCTGGGCCGCCGCGATCGCAGCCGGGGCCGCCAGAAGGGCGCTGATGAGGACGCATCGCGCACGATGTGACATCGGGCCTACTCGTCGAGAGCCAGATGCAGGGCGTCGAGACGGCTCGTGCTCTCTTCGAGCCGGACGCGCATGGTCATCAGCAGGATGAACAGCAGCAGGAACGTCGATGACGCAGAACCAGAGCGGCGCGCCCATCGAGACCGGCAGCGTCGGCACGACCGTGGTGGCCGGATGGATGGTGCGCCAGTAGTTCACCGAGATGTAGATGAACGGCACGTTGGCCATGCCGAAGAGCGCCACGGCCGCCGCCAGCCGTTCGGATCCCGGCCCGCCGTACCGGCGCAGAATCAGGTAGGCGCAGCGCGATCAGCCAGCCCACCAGGCTCGAGGTGAGCGCGGGTCCCACACCCACCAGGTGCCCCACGCCCGCCGCGCCCAGAGCGGCCCGGTGACCAGCGTCAGCAGGCCGAAGAGCACGGTGAGCTCCGCCGCGGCCAGCGCGGTCCGGTCGCTGCCGGTCGCTCCGCGTGGCCAGGTAGCGGCGCGCTGGCGACCCCGCACACCAGCGGCGCCGAGCAGGAACATCCACGCCGACGGCATGTGGTAGTAGAAGACCTTCTGCACCAGCCCCATCGTCGACTCGTAGGGCGCGTTGGCGATGAGGAGCGGCGACACGGCGAACATGACGCCGCAGACGAGCGCCGCCGGGGTGAACCACTTCGGCATGAATCGAGACTGTACTTGAAGCGAAGCGACCACTCAAATTCGGGCGTCGCTTCGTTGACCAGTGTCTTGGGCTGGAGGCCCCGCCTACTCCGCCATCACCAGCTCGAACGTCCACAGCGCCAGGTCACGAAGACCACGTCGAAGGCCAGCAGCAGCGGCAGCCAGAACCGCACGATGGCGGCATCGAACTCGGGAGCGGTGAGCGCCGCCGTGCCGCGCACGCCGGCGATGAGCACCGGCACCACGACCGGATACAGCAGCACCGGCAGCAGCACGTCCCGGCTGCGCGCGCGCACCAGCATCGCGGCGAACAGCGTCCCCACCGCGGCAAAGCCCAGCGTGCCGGTCAGCAGGATGGCCAGCCAGCCAGAACGGGCGCGACAGGAGCGGCGCCGCGAAGAGCAGCGCGACGAGCGGCGCGAGCACGAGCTCCACCGCGAGCGAGCAGGGCTGACGATGCCGACCAGCTTGCCCAGGTAGACCGCCGCCCGCGGCACCGGCGCCAGCAGCAGCGCCCGCAGCGTTTCGGCCTGGCGCTCGCGCTCGAAGGTGCGCCCCAGCGCCAGCGTGCCCGCGAACGTGAGGGTCGCCCACAGGATGCCCTCTCCCGCTCCCTCGGGCGCCTTCCCTTCCGCACGAGGGCGAACGCGAACACCAGCAGGCACGACACCGCGAAGAAGAGCGTCGTGTAGGCGATCTCGCGGCTGCGCACCTCGACCGTCCAGTCCTTGCGGACGATCAGCCACACCGACGACGGCGAGAGCTCGGCGTCGTCACCGCCACCACGCCCCTGGTAGGTGTCGCGCAGCCGGTCGGGGCGTGTGGCGGCGTGGACCATGCGGCCGTCACGCAGGAAGAGCGGCCAGATCCAGCAACCCTTCGGCGAGGTCCAGATCGTGGGTGGCCAGGATGACGATGCGGCCCGTCGTGCGCGCAGGCCGCGCAGCCGCTCGACGAAGGCCGACGCAGACGCGTCGTCGAGGCCGGTGAACGGCTCGTCCAGCAGCACCAGCCGCGGCGAGTGGATCAGCGCCCGTTCCAGCGCCACCCGCTGACGCATGCCGCGCGAGAAGGCCGACGCCGGATCGTCGGCGCGGGCCGCGAGGCCGGCGCGTGTCCAGTGCGGCAGCCACGCGCGCGTCCGACGTCCGCGACGCCGTGGAGGCCGGCGAAGAACTCGAGGTTCTCGCGCGCGGTCAGCTCCGGGTAGAGGAACAGGTCGTGGCCGAGCACGCCGATGCGCGCTCGCAGCGCCGCGGCATCGCGCGCCGTCGGCGCCGCCGTAGCGCGACCTGAGCCGGAGGTGGGGCGCAGCAGCGTGGCCAGGATGCCGAGGAGCGTGGACTTCCCGGCGCCGTTGGGGCCGAGCACGCCGACGATCTCGCCCCGGTGCGCACGAGAACGTCACCTTGTGACAGCGCTCGGCGCCGGCCGAAGGTGCGGCGACACCTCGTCGACGCGTCGACGCGACGTCGAAGTCGCAGCGGCGTCACGCGGCGACGCCCTCGCCACCTCCCTGAGGGCCCGGCGCGGTCTGCATCCAGCTCGCCGTAGACCTGCTCCAGGTCCTGCAGCAGGCGCTGCCGGCGCGCGGCGTGGCGCTCGGCGGACATCGACGCCGTCCGCGGCGCTTCGCGTCGAGCTGCTCCAGTTCCTGCAGCAGCTCCTCGCGACGGTTCGTCAACGCCTGCGCGCGACGGTGTCGCCCGAGCCGCTGCCGGACCGCCAGCCAGACGCCCAACGCCAGCAGGCCCGGCGGCCAGCGCCAGCGCCACGTAGCGCGGGCGTGCGACTTCGTACGGCAGGTTGGTCAGCGTCACGCTGAGCGGCTGTGCCGGCTGCCAGCGCCGGGCCGCGGCCCAGCACGAACACGCTTGCCGCCCTCGGCGGTGACGTCACTGGTCGTCGGCGAGCTGCGGCGAGCGTCATCGTCAGCGCGCCCACCTTCTCCACGCCGACGGTCAGCTGCTGGAACGCCGCCGGCCACGCGCTGCGCCAGCGTCAACGTGCCGCCGTCATAGCGTGCCGGAACGCGATCTGCACCGGCGTGGTGCCGGCGGCGAACGGGCCGGTGATCGGTGAGCCGGTTGCCGCTGACGGTGGCCGCCTTCGAGGACCCCTCGAGCGAGCGTCGGCGCCGCTGGCGCCGGGCGGCAGGTCGATGACGAGCGGCGCCGCCGATATCCACGCGCGCGCGGGCGTTGTTGACGATCTCCAGCACGTAGTAGACCTGCAGCGCGTCGTCTGTCGAACTGCATCAGCACGCGGCTGTTGCCGCCGAACACCACCGCCCCTTTCACGGCCGGCGCGGCGGCGGCCTGCGCGGCCTCGCTGTGCCCGGCGCTCGGCCGCCTTGGCGATGCCCGCCACCAGGATGACGCGCAGCCCGCCGCTCGACGGCACGGTGAACGGGCTGTGACTCGAGCGCCTCGCCATCCACGGTGGCGGCCGCGCGCGCCTCCTGGCCCGCCGGCAGGCCCGTGAACTCGGCGCGGCCCATCGCGTCGGTGGTGGCGGTGACGGTCGTGCCGCCGATCGTCACCGTGCACGGTCTGGCCGGGCGCGTCGTTGCCGATCGACTCGCGGACGACGCGCACGGTGACGGTGCCGGCCGGCAGCTCCGGCGCCGGCAGGGCCCGCCCGTGGATCAGCGACGGGTCAGGCATCTGCGACTGGGCCAGCAGCCGGTGCGGCCGTCAGGATCGCGGCGAGCAGGAGGAGGGGCTTCACGCGCGGGCCAGGCCCTGGCCGCACTGCTCGCAGAACCGCGCGTCGGCGTCGTTGGCGGTGCCGCATCCGCGCGCAGACGTCCCGCGACGCGGCGCGCGGCGCGGCGCCGCGCCGACCGCCGCGCCGCGCCAGCTCGCGATCGATCTGCTCGCGGTAGGACGCGCCGGCGTCGAGCCGCCGGATCAGGCCCGCGGCCTTGCGACCGCAGGCGGCCGCCATCTCGGCGAAGTCCACGTCCGACACCTTGCCCATCGCGCGGTCGAACTCGAGCTCCTTGATCGAGCGCAGCGTCAGGGTCTTCTCGCGCTCGAGGGCGGCGCGGGTGCGCCCGCCGAGCGATGCGGCCCATCGGGCCGCGCGGCGACGGCGCTCGCCGACAAACGGCGTCAGCGTGCGCAGCGCGGCGATGCCCACGGCGGCGGCCGCGAAGATGGTGACGCTCAGGAGGATGATCGCCGCGGCCGACTGGCCGCGCGACATGAAGACGACGAACGTGGCGCCGACCAGGCCCGCCAGCGCGAACAGCTGCCAGGCGGGACGCGTCAGCGCGACGTCGAGACTGTCCAGGTCCACGATGCTGTCTCAGCCAAGTCTTCCGCCGCGCGAAGCGCGGGCAAAGATACTGCCTGCGAAGCGGAGCCTGAGCGTTCATTCGAGGGCGAAGCCTCGCTAGTCGAGGTCGCGGAGCTCATCGTCCAGGCGTGCGTCGAGCGCGGGGTCGATGGGCGCCGCGGGCGCGGCGGCGTCGCTCTTCCGCCGCGACCAGCGGAACGCCGTGATGCCCACGAGCGCCGAGACCGGCCACGCCGGCGACGATCGGGAAGATGCCGCGCGGTGCGGTTGAAGCCCTCGTTCGGCGGCACCATCAGCGCCTCGCGGCCCCTGCTCGCGCACGAACGACGCCAGCACCTGCTGGTGGTTCTGGCCCTGCGCGATGAACTGCCGCATCAGCGGCCATCTGCTCGGCCTCGCCGTGGCAGTTGGGCATGCCGCACAGCCCCAGCGAGCGGCGGCAGCCGCAGGTGCACATGATGTCCGCGCGAACCGCTCGTCTCGAGCGCGCGTGAACACGGTGACCTGCGCCATCGCGCGCCCGCGGCGCGCCCAGCAGCAGCAGCAGGATCAGCCCCACGGTGGTCGCCTGCGCCGGCGACGCCCGGCGCGCTGGCGACGGCGAAGGCGAACGTGGACTCGGGCAGGAGCGCGATGCAGCGTGCCGAGCGCCCACGCACGCCGAAGCCGACCCACAGCCAGTTGACGAGCGGGTTGACCACCAGCTCCACGGTCGCCGACTGCTCGCCTGGCTCGAACGCCGCCAGCACCAGGTAGATGTCCTCGGAGAACGCCGCGGCGGATCGCCACTTCGGTGGTCGGCTGATCCTCGTGCTTCCGGAAGATACCAGCGGGCCGGATACATCTTCGCCGACTTCCTGGCCGTCCTTGGTGACGGTGAGGTGCGCCGTCACCATCTGCTTCTGGCCGTCGTCGGTGACCGTCAGCGCGTCGAGCCGCGCCGTGACGTCGCCCGCCTGGACGCCTGGCCCGGCTTCAGCAGCAGCTGCTTCCGTCTGCTTGAACGCCTCGCCGGTGAACCCGAAGCACCATCAGCACCATGCCGACGTGCACGATGTAGCCGCCGTAGCGCCGCTTGTTGCGCCCCACCAGCCCGACGAGCGCGGTGAACACGTCGGTGCCGGTGGCCTGCTGGCGCACGCGCGCGCCGCGCCAGAACTCCTGGCTCATCGGTGCCCAGCACGAAGCCGCACAGCGCGAAGCACAGGCCCGCGCTCCAGAACTTGCACGCCGAGGAGCGCCATGACGACGCCGACCGCGAGGCCGCTGAGGCACCGGGAACAGGAACTGATCGCGCAGGTTGGCCACGCGTGGACTTGCGCCACGCGAGCAGCGGCCCGATGCCGGTCAGCAGCATCAGAGTCAGGCCGATGGGCACCATCCACTGGTTGAAGAACGGCGGGCCCACGGTGATGCGCTGCCCCGTCACCGCCTCGCTGAGCGTCGGGAACATCGTGGCGAACAGGACGAAGAACGCCGCAGAACAGCAGGATCCAGTTGTTGGCCATGAACGCCGCTTCGCGCGACACCCACGAATCCAGCTCGTTGCGCGCCCTGCAGCAGCGGCAGGCGGTAGATCACCAGCGCCGAAGCTGACCACCACGATCGTGATCATGAAGATCGTGAACAGGCGCGCCAGCTCCGGATCCTCGCCGAACGCGTGCACCGACTGCACGACGCCCGAGCGCGTCATGAACGTGCCGAAGATCGTCAGGAAGAACGTGGTGATGACGAGCGTGACGTTCCACACCCGCAGCATGCCCGCGCCGCTCCTGCACCATCACCGAGTGCAGGAAGGCGGTGGCGGTGAACCACGGCAGCAGCCCGGCGTTCTCCACCGGATCCCACATCCAGTAGCCGCCCCACCCCAGCTCCTCGTAGGCCCACACCATGCCGAGGCCGAGGCCGAAGGAGAGGAACAGCCACGCGATCATCGTCCAGCGGCGGACGGCGCGCAGCCACGAGTCGTCCAGGTAGCCGGTGATGAGCGCCGCCATGCCGAAGGCGTACGGAATCGTCAGGCCGACGAAGCCCAGGTACATCGTCGGCGGGTGGATCACCATCAGGAAGTTCTGGAGCAGCGGGCTGAGGCCCTCGCCGTCGGCGGGGTTCTCGGTCAGGAAGGTCCCGAACGGGTTGTTGTGGACGATCATCAGGTAGAGGAAGAACATCTCCACGCCCGAGATGATCGCGACCACGTACGGAATCAGCTCCCGGTGCCGCTCGCGGTTGATGTACACCGCCACCGTGCCGAAGCACGACAGCAGCGTGACCCAGAACATGATCGAGCCGTCGAGGCCGCCCCAGTAGGCCGTCAGCTTGTAGAAGAGCGGCTGAGCGGAATCGGACACCCGCTGGACGTACTTGATCGAGTAGTCGCCGACCACGAAGGCGTGGACGATCACCGAGGAGGCGGCGACCATGATCGCCGCCACCAGGTAGAACGCGCCGACGCCGCTTTCGACCAGCGCGGTCGAGCGGCGGCGGGCGCCGGCCACGGCCATACCGGCCGCGTAGGCGGCGACGACGAAGGCCGCCAGCAGCAGGTAGTAGCCGAGAGAGGCCATCTAGTCCCCGCCTGTCTGCCCGTTGAACGAGGGTCCGCTGCTGGCGCCCGGAGCCGCCGGCGCCTCTTCGTACTTCGACGGGCACTTGGCCGTCATCTCGGTGGCGTGGAACTCGCTCTTGGTCAACTGGCCGGTGAGGACGACTTCCGATTCGTCCTTGAAGGTATCGGGAACGACGCCCGTGTAGTAGGCGCGCATCACCTTGCCGTTGCGCTGCAGGTCGAAGCGGTATTCCAGCGTCTCGGGCTTGCGCGCGATCGAGTCCGGGCACCACGTAGCCATGGACCTGGAGCCGCTTGCCTTGCCATTCGGCTGGGCTGGCCATGACCTCGTCCGCGTACTTGTAGTACTGCATGCTCTCGCCGAGCGAGGTGTAGAGCAGCACGCCGAACGCGGTGGCCAGCACGACCACCGTGAGACTGACTTTGGCTGTTTTTGCGCTCATAAGGCTGGGCCCCCGGGAAATCTAAGTGCTACGTGCGCCTTCAGGATACCTGAATTCCGGCCGCCCTGCACCAGCCGCTGACGAGCTCCATCGGCAGGCCCACCACGTTGGAAAACGAGCCGTCGATCCGCTGCACGAAGCGGGACGCGCCCCCCTGGACGGCGTAGGCGCCGGCCTTGTCCAGCGGCTCGCCCGTGCCCACGTACCAGGCGATGTCGGCCTCGCTCAGGCGCCCGAAGGTCACGGTCGTTGAGACGACCGCCGCTCGGGAAAAGCCGGACGGCCCCAGCAGGCACACGCCGGTCAGGACCCGATGCGCCCGCCCCGACAGCAGCCGCAGCATGCGGGCGGCATCGGCCGCGTCGGCAGGCTTGGCCAGGATCGCGTCGTCCACCACCACGGTCGTGTCGGCGCCGAGCACGAACGACCCCGGCCGGCGCGCGCCACACCGCCTCGGCTTTCTCCCTCGCCAGCCGACCGACGTACGACTCGGGCGATTCGCCGACACCCTCGGCCTCGTCGATGTGCGCGGGCGCCGCCTGAAAGGCGATCCCGGCTTCGCGCAGCAGGTCGGCGCGTCGAGGCGACGCGGAGGCGAGCACCAGCACCGCCCCATTATTGCCGCGCGCGATGCTATCGTGCTGCTGATGATCGCCGTGCAGTCGCTGCTCCCTGCCGGCCTCGCCGAGGCGCTGCGGAAAGCTCCCCTGTCCGACGAGAAGGTGGCGCTTGCGTGGCGGCTCGCCGTGGGGCCGGCCGTCGATCACGCGAGCCGCGTGGCGCTGAAGGACGGCGTCCTGACCGTGAGCGTGACGCGGCCGGAGTGGCAGCGCGAGATTCGCCGGTCATCGGCGCTCATCCGCTCGCGCCTCGAGGCGTTTCTCGGCGACGGCACGGTGCGGTCGGTGAAGGTGTCGCTGCGGAACAGCCCCTGACCGGCATGGCCGATCCCGTCATCCTGTCGGCGGTTCGCCTCCCCACCGGACGGTTTCAGGGGGCGCTGTCTGGATTCACCGCGCCGCAGCTCGGCGCGCTCGTCGTGCGGGAAGCCGTGCGCCGCGCCGGCGTGGAGCCGGCTGCCGTCGAGGAGTGCATCCTCGGCAACGTGGTGTCGGCCGGATTGGGCCAGGCTCCCGCGCGGCAGGCGGCGCTGCAGGCGGGCCTCTCCGACGCCGTCGCCGCCCTGACCATCAACAAGGTGTGCGGATCCGGACTCAAGGCCGTGATGCTGGCCGCCCAGGGCATCGCCACCGGCGACATCGAGGTCGCCGTGGCCGGCGGCATGGAGTCGATGACCAACGCGCCGTACCTGCTGGACCGGGCGCGCGGCGGCTATCGCCTGGGCCACGCGCGCACCGTGGACGCCGTGGTGCACGACGGCCTGTGGTGCGCGTTCGAGGATTGGCACATGGGCCAGGCGGCCGAAGTCGTCGCCGCCGAATATCACGTGTCGCGCGAGGCCCAGGACGCCTTTGCGCTCGACAGCCACCGCAAAGCCGCAGGCGCGGCGGCCGAGGGGCGCTTCGACGCCGAGATCCTGGCGGTGGAACTCAAGGGCGCCAAGGGCGCGACGACGACCTTCGCGCGGGACGAAGCCGTCCGCGCCGACACGTCGCTGGCCGCGCTCGCGGGCCTGAAGCCCGCCTTCGTCACCGATGGCAGCGGGACCGTTACTGCTGGCAATGCCCCGCCGCTGAGCGATGGCGCCGCGGCGCTGGTGGTGGCGTCGGCGCAACGCGCCGCCGCCGCGGGCGTGACGCCGCTCGCCCGCATCGTCGCCCAGGCCACGAGCGGCCTCGACCCCAAGCACGTGCTGATGACGCCGGTGGCGGCGGTGCGGCGGGTCCTCGCCAAGGCCGGCTGGTCCATCGACAGCGTGGACCTCTTCGAGATCAACGAGGCCTTCTCGGCCCAGATGGTCGCGGTGCTCGGTGAATTGGGACTCGATCCCGCGCGGGTCAACGTGAACGGCGGCGCGGTCGCGCTGGGCCACCCGATCGGCGCCAGCGGCGCCCGCATCCTGACCACGCTCGTCCACGCGTTGGCGACGCGCGACCTCCGGCGCGGCGTCGCGGCCCTGTGTCTCGGCGGCGGAAACGGCGTCGCCCTCGCGATCGAACGCTAGACCACCTGTGACCTTTGACTTGTATGCATCAAGAAGGCATCATGATGCATATGCGTACGACTCTTAACATCGACGACGCCCTGCTCGGACGTGCCACGGAGCTGACGGGCCTTCGAGAGAAGACCGCGGTCGTTCGAGCAGGTCTCGAAGCCCTGGTTGCGCGGGAGAGCGCCCGGCGCCTCGCGGCCTTGGGCGGCTCCGACAAGTCGGCCCGGCCAGTGCGGCGGCGCCGAGCGCCGGGACGTCCGCGGACGTGATTCTCGTGGACACTTCGGTGTGGATCGATCACCTGCGAGTCGCCGATCGCCGACTGGCTGCCCTCCTCCTGGATGAGCAAGTCCTGTCCCATCGGTTCATCGTCGGCGAGATCGCGTGCGGCGCGCTGAGGCGTCGGTCCGAGGTCCTGGCCCTGCTTCGGAACCTGCCGCATGTCGCACCTGTCGGCGACGACGAGGCCATGGCGTTTGTGGAGGCGCATGCGTTGGCAGGCAGTGGCGTCGGATGGGTTGATGTCCATCTTCTGGCATCCACCTATCTGAGCGGTGACCGCATCTGGAGCAAGGACCGCCCGCTGCTCCGAGCGGCCCAGCGCCTGGGAATCGCGGCGTAAAGCCCCGCCGTTCGACGATGACCGAGCAGCTCCCGTCGTGGTCCGAGGGGCAGGTGGCGGCGCTCGCGCTCATCGCCTCGAGCCTGCTCGGCGATGCGTTGCCGAACCCGTTTGGTCCAATCCTGACCGCGATTCCGGTGATCTCGACGCTCGCCCTGATGGTGGCGTTTCCGCTGCGTCGTGATGATCCCCGTGCTGCTGGCGGCCGGCGCGCGCGCCAGTTGGCGGACGCGGTCGGCCTGGACGGGGATCAGGCTGGGCACGGTCGTGTCGTTCCTGACTACCGCTGATCGTCCTGCTGGCCTACGTCGTCGGCCTCGCGTTGGGCCAACCGCAGCTCCTGAGGATCGGCCTCGGCTGGGAAAGCCTGCGGGATGCGGCGCTCATGCTGATCACGACTACGGTCACGGGCACCGTGCTGTCCGCCGTCGGCAGGCGTCGCTGGCGCCGTCGGACGGCGTTTCTTCGCGCCGGCGGCCCCGGGCGGCACCGTAATAGTTGCGTGGAGCGGCCGGAGGGGCGAAAGTCGGCCTCCCCGCTAAGTGCTTGTTCTACCGGGCCGAATCGTAGTCAGCTGCACATATTTTCGCTTGACTTTCGCTTGGCCCGTTTCTAGGATCGTCCCGGCCGTGACCTGCTCTGTCACCCCACCAAGCCATGCTCGTGAAGACACGGCCCAACACCCAAGGAGACGCCATGCCGCTGGAAGACGTGAAGGAACGAAACAAAGCCCTCGAGAACGCCGTCGGACAGATTGAAAAGCAGTTCGGCAAGGGTTCGATCATGCGCCTCGGCCAGAAGGGTGCCATCCAGCCGGTCGACGCCATCTCGACCGGATCGATCAGCATCGATTACGCGCTCGGCATCGGCGGCCTGCCCCGCGGCCGCGTGGCGGAGATCTTCGGACCGGAGTCCTCCGGCAAGACCACGCTGGCGCTGCAGGTGATTGCCGAGGCGCAAAAGGCCGGGGGCATGGCGGCCTTCGTGGACGCCGAGCACGCGCTGGATGCGCAGTACGCCCAGAAGCTGGGCGTCGATCTCGACAACCTGCTCGTGTCCCAGCCCGACAACGGCGAACAGGCGCTCGAAATCGTCGAAGTGCTGATCCGCTCCGGCGGCGTGGACGTGGTGGTGGTGGACTCGGTGGCCGCGCTGGTGCCCAAGGCCGAAATCGAAGGCGAGATGGGCGACGCGCAGATGGGCCTCCAGGCCCGCCTGATGTCGCAGGCGCTGCGCAAGCTGACCGGCGTCGTGTCGAAGTCGCGGACCACGCTCGTCTTCATCAACCAGCTGCGCGAGAAGATCGGCGTCATGTTCGGCAACCCGGAAACCACCACCGGCGGGCGCGCGCTGAAGTTCTATGCGTCGGTGCGCATCGACATCCGCCGCATCGCCAGCATCAAGGACGGCGACCAGGTGACCGGCGGCCGCACCCGCGTGAAGGTGGTGAAGAACAAGATGGCCCCGCCCTTCCGCGAGGCCGAGTTCGACATCATGTACGGCGAAGGGCATCTCCCGCGAGGGCGACCTGCTGGACCTGGCGGTCGAGAAGCGGCTGGTCGAGAAGAGCGGCGCCTGGTTCGCCTACAGCGGCGAGCGCCTCGGTCAGGGACGCGAGAACGCCAAGCAGTTCCTCAAGGACAACCCCGCGGTGCGGCAGGCCATCGAGGACCGTGTCCGCCGGGAGCTGGGGCTGACTCGCGACACCGAGGTCCCGGCCGCGGCCGCGGCGGCCTCGTAGCCGTCCCCCACGGCTCGGGGGATAATTCATGGGCTCACGCGGGGCCGCGTCCGGCTCCCGTGAGCCCATACCGATGACCACCACTTCAAGTTCGCCGGCCGAGGCGTCGCCGCTCACGCCGGATCTGTCGCTGTCCGCGCGCGACCTGTTCAAGATCGACACCGACCTCCAGGTGCCGGCGTTCTCGGCCCAGGACGAGCACGTGCCGGCGCTCGATCCCGACTACGTCTTCGACCGCGACACCACGCTGGCGCTGCTCGCCGGCTTCCTGCACAACCGGCGTGTGCTGGTACAAGGCCGCCACGGCACTGGCAAGTCGAGCCACATCGAGCAGGTGGCGTCGCGGCTCAACTGGCCGTGCGTGCGCGTGAACCTGGACGGGCACGTGACGCGCATGGACCTGATCGGCAAGGACACGATCGCCGTGCGCGACGGCAGGCAGATCACGGAGTTCCAGCCGGGGATGCTGACCTGGGCGCTGCAGCGCCCGTGCGCGCTGGTGTTCGACGAGTACGACGCCGGCCGCGCCGACGTGATGTTCGTGATCCAGCGCGTGCTGGAGCTGGAAGGGCGCCTGACGCTGCTCGATCAGAGCCGCGTGATCCAGCCGCATCCCTCGTTCCGCCTGTTCGCCACCGCCAACACGATCGGCCTCGGCGACGCCACCGGCCTCTATCACGGCACCCAGCCGCTCAATCAGGGCCAGATGGACCGCTGGAGCATCGTGGTCACGCTGAACTACCTCGAGCACGACCGCGAAGTGGACGTGGTGCTGGCGCGCTGTCCGGAGTACCGCACGCCCGAGGGGCGCGCGCAGGCGGGCGCGATGGTGGCCCTGGCCAGCCTGACCCGCCGCGGCTTCGCCGACGGCGATATCGTCCACCGTGATGTCGCCCCGCACGGTCGTCACCTGGGCGCAGAACGCCACGCTGTTCCACGACCCCGGCCTGGCCTTCAAGCTGACCTTTCTCAACCGCTGCGACGAGGACGAGCGCGCGCTGGTGACCGAGTACTACCAGCGGGCGATGGGCACGGAGCTCGCCGCCGAGCGATCGGCGCCCGGCTTGCGCCAATAGGCCGCAGCGCAGTGGCCGGCACCACGGGCCCGTTTCCGGCCCGCACCGTCGAGGCGGTGTCGGCGTGCACGCGCACGCTGGCTGGCGCGGACGACGTGGACGTCTCGACCACCCGCGCCGCTGCGTCGACGGTCGGGGCGCTGCGCGCCTACGCAGATCGGACGGCCGTCGGCCGCCGCTTTCACCATCCCGCGGTCCACAGGCGCCACGCGCCCAATGCCGGAGGAGGCGGCGCGCCTCTTCAGCCAGCTCGAGCAGGGCCGTCTCGACGCGTGCGGCGCGGCGTGGCTGCGCGGCGTCGCGCACAACCTGCTGGCCCACCCAGGCAAGGACGCCGACGGCCTCCGCTGGCTGTGCTTCGAGCTGTGCAGCGGCCTGCCGGCGCCTCCCGAAAAGACGGCGCTCGTGGCGCGCGTTCGGCAGGGTCTCTCCCCCGCCCTGTTGTCGTCGCTGACCGCGCTCGGCGGCGCTGGCGCGCCGATCATCCCGCGTTTGCCGAGGCCGCGGCGCGCTGGGCGCATCGCGGCCGACGGAGCCGTGCCAGCGGCGCAGCCCGCCGGCACCAGGCGCCGCATCGCGTGCCGCTTGCCGACGCGGGTCGTGGAGCGCCGGATGCGCCGCGGCAAGGGCCCATCCGACGTCCGCCGGGATGGAGAGGCCGAGGGCGCCGGTCCCGAGGCCGGCGGCGGCCAGGGGGCAGAGGACGCCGCCGCAGCCGACGGCTACAAGGCCTACACCACCGCGCACGACCGCGTGGTGAGCGCGGCGGCGCTCGCGAGCCGCGAGGAACTGGCCGCGCTCCGCAAGGCGCTCGAGAAGGACCTGACCGCGCTGCGCGTCGTGGTGGCGCGACTGGCCAAGCGGCTGATGCGGGTGCTGATGGCGCGCCAGACGCGACAGTGGCGGTTCGATCTCGACGAGGGCCAGCTGGACGGCTCGCGGCTGGCCCCCTTCGTCGCCAGCGGCGGCGCCACGCGGCCGTTCAAGCAGGAGGCCGAAACGACCTTCCCCAGCACGGTGGTGACGCTGCTGATCGATCACTCGGGCTCGATGCGCGGCCGCCCGATGCAGATTGCCGCCCTGACCGTCGAGATCTTCGCGCGGGTGCTCGAGCGCTGCGGCGTGCACTGCGAGGTCCTGGGCTTCACGACGCGCGAATGGGATGGGGGCGAGCCGGCGCGGGAGTGGGCGGCCGACGGCTACCCGGATGCGCCGGGCCGGCTCAACGCGCTCGAGCACGTGGTGGTGAAGGCGGCCGACGTTCCCTGGCGCCGCGCGCGTGTGGCGCTGGGACTCTTCATGCGCGACGAGATGCTCAAGGAGAACATCGACGGCGAGGCGGTGGAGTGGGCGTACCGCCGCCTGCGCGGCCGCCGCGAGGTGCGCAAGATCCTGGTGGTGGTGTCCGACGGCACGCCGATGGACGAGGCCACCCTGGCCGCCAACGGCCACGAGTATCTGGACCTGCACCTCAAGGACGTGGTGCACTCGATCGAGCGCGAGGGCGCGGTGCAACTGGCGGCGATCGGCATCGGCGTCGACGTGTCGCAGTTCTATTCCAACACGACGCGGATTGCGAGCATCGAGGAGCTGGGCCCGGCGCTGACGAACAAGCTGGTGATGCTCCTCGATACGCCGTCGGGTCGCCGCCGGCGCCAGGGGAGGACGGCATGAAGCTGAGGCGCGCGGTGTTGGCGATTGGCGCGTGCGTCGCCGTGGTTTCCGGTGCGGCGCGGGGACAAGATGCGCGCCCACCCACGGCTCGCCTGGTGCCGGCGCCGCGGTACTCCTTTCCTGCAAAGGTCGACTCGAATACTCCGGCGCTCTGGTCGCTCGTGGACGGCGTGTGGGAGATGTCGGCGATCACGTCGTGGGGCGGCCTCCCGCTGCTCTCCACTGGCTCCGCACTCGAGCACCTGCCGCCGCCGGAGGCCGTTCAGGTCACCAACCATCCGGGTCACGGCACGTGGTTCGAATCGATGGTCGAGGACGACGCCGGCACCTGGTATAGCTACTACCACCATGAACTGCCGGCGGACCCGTGCGGCCGGCCGGAGCGGGAGATTCCGCGTATCGGCTCGATGCGCTCCTTCGACCGCGGTCGGACCTGGGAAGACCTCGGCATCGTGCTGGAGGCGCCAGCAGCCAGCCTCGCGTGCGATTCGTCGAATCCGTACATGCTGGGCGGTGTCGGCGATCTGTCGGCCGTGCTGGACCACGACAAACAGGACTTGTTCATCTACTTCTCCCAGTACCCGCGCGACGTGCGCGCCCAGGGCGTGGCGGTGGCCCGCCTGGCGTGGGCCGATCGGGATGCGCCCACCGGAAGAGCCGCTGTGTGGAACGGCAGCGCGTGGATTCCGGGCCGCGCCGTGCCCTCCGCCGACGGCGTATCGGTGACGTGGGAGTATCCCGTGGGTGCGCCGCTCGTGCCCGCCACGCGTTCGTGGCACGACGGCATCGCCAGCGCCGACGCCTACTGGGGCCCGTCGCTCCACTGGAACACCTACCTCGAGCAGTGGGTCATGCTGGTGAATCGGACCCGCAACGAGAAGTTCGATCTCGACGGCCACTACGTCGCGTTCACGCCCACGCTCTCGGAGCCGGCCTCGTGGTCGCGGCCGGTGGAGGTGCTGAACGCCGGCGGCTGGTACTCGCAGGTCGTCGGCCTGGAACCGCAGGACGGAACCGACAAGCGCGCCGGGCGTCGGGCTCGCTTCTTCGTCACCGGGCGCTCCGACCACTACATCGAGTTCAGCCGCTAATTGACGCATGCACAGAAGTCAAGCGCGCCGATGAACGAGAGAGATTCGGGCCGACTGAACCAGGCGCTCTGGCTGGTCGTCCGCCGTTACGCCGCCCAGGTGCGTCGCCGGCCGGCCCTCGCGATTCCGGCGCTGATCCTGCCGGGCATCGCCGACGCGCTGATCTTCTACGCCCCGCCGCTGATCGTGGCGCGGCTGCTCGGCGCGTTCGCGCGCGGCGAGCAGCTGACGGCGCGCGGAACTGGCGCCGTACGTGCTCGCCATGGCCGGGCTGTGGCTGGCGGGCGAAGCGGTCTGGCGGCTCGCCCTCTACTTCATGATTCGCACCGAGATCCGCAGCATGCAGGCGCTGTACATCGAGGCGATGGACGAGCTGCTGGCCAAGGATCTGTCGTTCTTCCACGACAACTTCGCCGGCTCGCTGACCAAGCGCACGCTGGGCTACGCCAGGCGGTTCGAGACCGTCTTCGACGTGCTGTGCTTCTCGGTGTCGTCGAACGTGATTCCGCTGGCGTTTGTCGGCGTGGTGCTGTGGTCCTACTCGCCGTGGCTGATCGTCGTGCTGCTGGGCATGCTGGCGATCACCTTTGCGCTCGTCTACCCCATGATTCGGCGCCGGCAGCGGCTGGTGGACGCGCGCGAAGCCGCCGCCAACGTGCTGTCGGGCCACGTCGCCGATTCGATCGGCAACGCCGAGGCCGTGCGCGCCTTCGCCCGGGAGCCCGACGAGGCTCGCATCCACACCACCAACGTGCTCGATTTCGGATCGAAGGCGCAGCGGTCGTGGGACTACCAGAATCTGCGCATCGATACGATCACCGCGCCGATGAACGTGCTGACCAACGTCGTCGGCCTCACGGTCGCGCTGGCGACCGGCTCAGACCGCCGGCGCCAGCCTGGAGGCCGTGTTCATCACCTTCAGCTACTACACCCTGGCGACCCGTGTGATGTGGGAGTTCAACCGCATCTACCGCAACCTGGAAAGCGCCGTGACCGACGCCGCGCAGTTCACCGAGCTGCTGTTGGATCCGCCGGCGGTGGTTGACGCCGAGCCGCCGCAGGCGTTTGCGCCGGCGGATTACTCGGTCGAGCTGAAGAAGGTGACGTTCGGCTACGGCGTCCAGTCGACACCACTGTTCGACGGGTTGTCGCTGCGGATCGACTCGGGCACGAAGGTCGGGTTCGTCGGCCGCTCGGGCGGCGGAAAGACCACCTTGACGCGCCTGCTGCTGCGGTTCCTGGACGTCAATGCCGGCCAGATCCTGATCGGCGGGCAGCCCATCGACCACGTGCCGCAGGCTGCGCTGCGGCAGGCGATCGGCTACGTGCCGCAGGACCCGTCGATGTTCCACCGGACCATCGCCGACAACATCCGCTTCGGCCGTCCCGACGCCAGCGACGCCGAAGTGGAACGGGCGGCACGGCTCGCTCACGCCGCCGAGTTCATCGACTCGCTGCCGGCGGGCTATCAGACGCTGGTCGGCGAACGGGGCGTGAAGCTCTCGGGCGGCCAGCGCCAGCGCGTCGCCATCGCCCGCGCGATCCTCAAGAATGCGCCGATCCTGATCCTCGACGAGGCCACGAGCTCGCTCGATTCCGAAAGCGAGGCGCTGATTCAGGATGCGCTGTGGACGCTGATGGAAGGCCGGACGGCGATGGTGATCGCGCACCGGCTGTCCACGGTGCGGCGGATGGATCGGCTGGTCGTGCTCGAACACGGCCGCATCGTCGAGCAGGGATCGCACGACGGCCTGCTGGCGCACGACGGCATCTATGCCGCCCTGTGGGCCCGCCAGTCGGGCGGGTTCCTCGGCTCGGACGATGGTACCGGCGTGTCGGGGCCGGACCAGATGATCGAAGCGGAAATCTAGGAGAGGTGGAGAGTGGTGGCCAGGGACGGAATTGAACCGCCGACACTACGATTTTCAGTGCGGTGCATCCTCTCGGTGGCCTTCCGGCTCAGAGCGCGAGCTGCCCCTAACCGCTCTGCTTGAGGGTCGCTGATTGACGTGCTACAAGGCGCTGGCGCAATCAGCTATGCCGGATAAGGAGGCCCATGATGAAACGTTACATGGTCGTTACTGCCGGATTGTCACTCGTGCTTGTCGTGCTGGCGTTGGGCGGCGCCGTGCCCGCAGTGGCTCAGGGTCCGCTGAAGCCGCTCGAGGCGCTCATCATCAACGATACATCGGACCCAGTCCCTGTCACGGTGGTGCCACCGGCTCCAGAAACGGAAGTCGTATGTAGTTGGCGGACGCAGACCGCCAGCGGCACGACGTTCGTCAGTCAGGGAACTGGCATACTGCAGGACTCAAAAGAATGTCCGACCGGTGTCACCGCGGTCGATGTGCACCGCGTGGTATTCACGGCCACCGGGGAGCACGTGGCGTCATATCGCATGCTTCTCGGAGTTGTCGATCCTCCAGGGAGCTCCCCCAGGACCGTCGCATACCTCACCGACGGCGCACCCGAGGCGGCCCCCATCGGTCCGCTGGTGCTCGACATGACAAACCTTCCGGAAATTCTTATTCGCTTTGATGCGACGAGCGGCATACCAGGCGTTGACCTGTCTATGGACGGCACGGTGTATTTGATCGGAACCCCCCTTCGATAGGCAGGTAGATCGGCGTCGGTCATTGCTCCCGCTGCCTCGGGGTTACCCTGGCGTCACCCCGAAGCGGCTGAAGGCTATGCAACGCATCGAAAGACTCGATTCGTGGCCGTAAATATTGGCTGATTTAGGTGGTGGCCAGGGACGGAATTGAACCGCCGACACTACGATTTTCAGTCGTATGCTCTACCAACTGAGCTACCTGGCCCTCCGTTCGCTTGCCAGTAAACCGAACAGAACGTTGAGTATAACACCGGCAACGCTCCGCCGTGCACACCTCCGCTCCGCATTGCCGGGCAGTGTCTGCTTGCCCCCGCGTTCGCGGGGGCGTAGACGTCTTGAACGTTCGAGGAACATGTTTCATCCTTGACAGGTACACAATCCGTTCAAGACGTCTAGGCGTCGTACGCTAGGCAGCACCAGATCACGTTCCACCGGGCCGCGTTTCAGTGACCCGCGTTTCCAAGGAGCTCGAGTGGCCCACGTTCTCGTCATCGTCCTGCTTGTGATCGTCTCCGCGTGCAACCGCTCTGCCGCGACGGCCCCGGAAGGGGCGTCGGCAGTCGGCCGCGCCGGCCACGCCCGGCCTGCCAAGCCCGTCCCCGCCGTCATCCCGGACGTGGTCGCGCGCGTGAACGGCGAGACGGTGACGAAGGCGGAGTTCGAGGAGGCCGCTCGCGGCGCTCGAACAGCGCAACCAGGGTCCGGTGCCCGCCGATCAGCGGGACCGCGATCTTTCGCGGCGTCCTCGATCAGCTGGTCGGCATCAAGCTGCTGTCGCAGGAAGCGGCCGAACGCAAGATTGCGGTGCCCGAGGCCGATGTCGAGGCGCAGCTGAACCAGATGCGGCAGCAGTTTCCGTCCGAGGACGTGTTCAACCAGGCGCTGAAGCAGCAGAACAAGACGGTGGACATGCTGAAGACCGAGGCACGCAGCAGCATGGCCATCCAGAAGATGCTCGAGCAGACGTTGGCCGGCAAGATCGCGGTGACGCCCCAGCAGGCGCAGGACTTCTACGACAAGAACCCTGACCAGTTCAAACGGCCCGAACAGGTGCGGGCCAGCCACATCCTCATCACCGTCCAGCAAGGCGCCGACGTGGCCGCCAAGGCCGCGGCCGAAGCGCAAGGCCGAAGGCGTGCTGAAGCAGGTCAAGGCCGGCGGCGACTTCGCCGCGCTGGCCAAGGACAACTCGCAGGATCCGGGCAGCGCCGTCAACGGCGGCGACCTGGGCTTCTTCCAGCGCGGGCAGATGGTGCCGCCCGTTCGACGAGGCGGCCTTCACGCTGACGCCCGGTGCGACCAGCGATCTGGTCGAGACGCAGTTCGGCTACCACATCATCAAGGTGATGGAGAAGCAGGAAGCCGGCACCGTCGCCGCTCGACGAAGTGCGGCCGCAGCTCGAGCAGTATCTGCAGAACGCCGAACCGGCAGCGCGAGACGCAGGCGTTCGTGGACGGCGCTGAAGGCCAAGGGCAAAGTCGAGATCCTGATCTGAGCCGCCGCGGCAGACTGTGGACGATGCGTCTGGATGCCTGGCTCGACGTGGCGTGCCTGTTCAAGACGCGCTCGGAGGCGAAGCGCGCAGTGCGAGAGCGGCAAGTCGAAGTGAACGGCGAGCGCGCCAAGCCGCACCGCGCCGTCCGTGAGGGCGATCGCGTGCGGCATCAACCGCGGCATGGGCCGGCATCAGGACGTGGTCGTGCGCATCGCTGATCGAGCAGCACGTCAAGAAGGCCGAGGCGCGCGCGCTCTACGACGACCTGACCCCGCACGCCGACGCCCGAGGAGCGCGAGCAGCGGCGCGCTCGAGCGCATCTATCCGCGCCGCGCACCAGGCCGCCGGCACGCCCGACCGCCGCCGCCGGCGCGCGCTGCGCGCGCGCCAAGGAAGGCGGCTAGCCGGTGCCCCGCAATCAGGAAGTCATCCGCCAGTGGAAGGTGCTGCACGCGCTCGGACGCGTCGCGCCAGGGGTCGTCGATCGACGCCTGGCCCAGGACCTCGACGTCACCACGCGCACGATCCGCCGCGATCTGGCGGCGCTGCAGGAAGCCGGCTTCCCGCTCTACGACGACAAGGACGAGCAGGGCCGTACGCGCTGGCACCTGGACGGCCAGGTGCTGAAGGGCCTCGAGACCGGCTTCACGCTCGGCGAGCTGTGCGCGCTCTATCTCGGCCGCAACGTGCTCGAGATCGGTGGCCGGCACGCCGTTCGGCAAGGACCTGTCGATGGCGTTCGCGCGGATCGAGAAGATGCTGTCGCCGCGGATGCGCAGTTCCTCGACCAGATGCCGGCGATCCTCACGGCCAAGGCGGGGCCGCGCGCGCCGGCGGCTGGCGAGCAGGGCGAGGTCGCGACGCAGCTGCTCGAAGCGGCCGCTGCACCACCGCGTCGCGCGCATGCGCTACCACTCGGTCTCGAGCGGACGGATCAAGGACTACGTGGTGCACCCGGAGCGGCTGGCCTTTGCCCAGGGCGAGCTGTATCTGCTCGCCTACGTGCCCGAATACCGACGACACCCGCACGTTCGCCGTTCACGCGCATCACCGCGGTATCGCTCGAGAAACAGACCTTCACGCCCCGGCCGGATCCTCGACGGCGACGTGTTCGCGCAACTCGCTCGGCGTGCACACCGGGCCGACCGCGCCGGTGGAGATCGAGTTCGACGCCCGCGTGGCGCCCTATGTCCGGGCCCGCGTCTGGCACCCGTCGCAGCGGCTGGTCGAAGGCGCGGCCGGAGACCTCAGCCTGTCGATGGACGTCTGCCACGACTGGGCGCTGCGCAGCTGGATCCTGAGCTGGGGACCGCTGGCGCAGCGTCGCTCGTCGCCGGCGTCGCTTGCGCGACGAGATTCGGTCCGATCTTCAATCAGCCAGCACGCGCTACGCGATCGCCGAGTCCTAGCGCGCTCCGGCGCGGTCAGCATGAGGTGCCGATGCCGCGACGTCACGCCTGATCGGTTTCGCGGTCGTCGGGCTGCTGCTGCTCGCCGGTCCGCAAGCTCATCCGCCTCTACACGGACTGGCTCTGGTTCGGCGAGGTCGGCTACCAGCAGGTGTTCTCGACCATCTGGGCGGCGCAGTGCGCTGCTGTTCGTGGTCGCCTTCGCGGCGGCCGTGGCCTGGTTCGGCGTCAACGTCCGCCTGGCTCTCTCCAGCATGGGCGATCGGCGGCCCACGTTCGTCACCCGCGACGGCACTCGCCGTGCCGTTGCCCGAGCCGCGAGCAGATCTGGCGCATCGCTGATGGCGGTGGCCACGGTGGTCAGCCTGCTCTTCGGCCTGGCAGCCGCCGGACGGTGGGAAACCTGGCTGACCTGGCGCAACCAGGTGGCCGTTCGGCCAGTCCGATCCGATCCTGGGCCTCGACGTCGGCTTCTACGTGTTCTCGCTGCCGTTCTGGCAGTTCGTCCGGGGCGTGGCCCAGGCACTGGTGATCGCTCGCGGCGCTGCGTCCGCTGGCGCTCTATTTCGTGACCGGCAGCCTGACGTCCGGCTTCCCCTCCCGCGTCGGTGATGCGCGGTCCCGTCCGCCGGCACCTCGTCGCTGCTGGGTGCCGCGTTCTTCCTGCTGCTGGCCTGCGGGCGCATGGCTGCAGCCGCGCCGAGCACCTGCTCGAGCCGACGCCGCTCATCTTCGGCGCCAGCTACGCCGACGTCTTTGCGCGCATGCCCGCCAGCGCGCTGCTGGCCGTGGCGAGTGTGATCGCAGCCGGGCTGTGCGTCCTGCAGGCGTTCGTCGAACCGCAACTGGCCGGTTCCGGCGGCCGTTGGGCTCTACCTCGCTCGTGTCGGTCGGCGGCGGAGGTCTACAGCCGGCGCGCTGCAGCGCTTCGTCGTGACGCCGAACGAGCAGACGCGCGAGAGCCCGTACATCCAGCACAACATCGACGCCACGCGCCGGGCCTTCGCGCTCGACAGCGTCGAGGAGCGCGAGCTGTCGGGCGACGCCGCTGCTGACCGCGGCCGACATCGCGCGCAACGCGCGCGACGCTCGAGAACGTGCGGCTGTGGGACCACCAGCCGCTGCTCGAGACGTTCGGGCAGATCCAGGAGATCCGCACCTACTACGACTTCGTCTCGGTGGACAACGACCGCTACCGCGTCAACGGCAGCACTGCGGCAGGTGATGCTGTCGGCGCGCGAGCTCAACTCCGCCAGCCTGCCCAACCGCACCTGGGTGAACGAGCGGCTGACCTTCACGCACGGCTACGGCCTGACCCTCGGCCCGGTGAACCAGGTGACCCGCGAGGGCCTGCCGGTGCTGTTCGTGCGCGATCTGCCGCCGGTGACCAACGCCGGGGTTCACCATCGACCAGCCCAGCCTCTACTTCGGCGAGCTGTCCAACGACTACGTCATCGTGAGGCACCGACACCCGGGAGTTCCACTACCCGCGCGGCGACGACAACGTCTTCACGCAATACGACGGCCAGGGCGGCGTGTCGCTGGGGTCGCTGTGGCGGAAGCTGCTCTTCGCGTTCCGGTTCGGCGCCTACCAGATGGTGCTCAGCGACGACATCGGCGCCGAGAGCCGGATCCTGTTCAACCGCAACATCGGCGAGCGCGTCCGGCTGATCGCGCCGTTCCTCGACCTTCGATCAGGACCCATACCTGGTGCTCGCCGAAGGCCGGCTGTACTGGATCTACGACGCCTACACGACCAGCGGCCGCTATCCCTACTCGACGCCGCGCCGCCGGCGGCGCTGAACTACATCCGCAACTCGGTGAAGTTCGTCATCGACGCCTACGACGGCACGACCACGGCCTATCTGGCCGACGCGCGACGACCCGATTGCCGCCACCTACGCGCGGATCTTCCCCGGCCTGTTCAAGCCGCTCGACCAGATGCCGGCCGCCATCCGCGAGCACGTGCGCTATCCGGAGGACATCTTCGGCGTCCAGGCGCGCGTCTTCGCCACCTACCACATGACGCAGCCGGCGGTGTTCTACAACCGCGAGGACCAGTGGGAGATGCCGGCGATCGACGACGCCGGCGATCCGCGGCCGATGCAGCCGTACTACACGATCATGCGGCTGCCCGGGGAGAAGTGAGCCGGAGTTCATCCAGATGCTGCCGTTCACGCCGCGCGCGGCGCGACAACCTGGCCGCCTGGCTGGTGGCGCGCAGCGACGGCGAGCACTACGGCAAGCTGCGCGTGTTCGCAGTTCCCGAAGCAGAAGCTGGTCTTCGGCCCGCGCCAGGTGGTGGCGCGGATCGCGCAGGACCAGACCATCTCGCCGCAGATCACGCTGTGGAACCAGCAGGGATCGCAGGTGATCTGGGGCACGCTGATGGTGATCCCGATCGAGGAGTCGCTGATCTACGTGCGCCCGCTGTACCTGCGGGCGTCGGGGGGCCGCATCCCGGAGCTGACGCGGGTCATCGTCGCCTACCAGAACCAGATCGTGATGGAGCCGACGCTCGAGGCCGGACTCGCCCGGATCTTCGGCGGCGAGGGCACGGCCCCGCCGCCGCGATCCGCGTGACACAGGCACCAGCGGCACGGCGCCGGCGCCGCAGACCGCCGCGAGCGCCCCAGCCGCGGCGCCTGGCGCGGCGCCGGCCGGGCTCGATGCGCTGGCAGCGGAGGCGCAGCGCCACTATGCGCGCGCCATCGAGGCGCAGCGGGCCGGCGACTGGGCCGGCTACGGCGAGGAGATCCGCCAGCTCGGCGCGACGCTCGACCGCATGCGGCCTCGCTGAGCGTGCGTTACCGCAAGCTCACGATCGAGTACGCCGGCACGCAACTACAGCGGCTGGCAGATCCAGCAGAACGCGCGGACGGTCCAGGGCGAGCTGCAGCGGGCGGTCGGCGCAGGCGTTCGGCAAGCCGGTGCGAGATCCAGGGCTCGGGCCGCACCGACGCCGGCGTCCACGCGCTCGGCCAGGTGGCGCACCTCGATGCGCCGGGCGACCTGCCGCCCGAGACGCTGCGGCGGCGCATCAACGACGAGCTGCCCGTCCGACATCAACGTGCTGGCCGTCGTCAAGGCGCACGCCGCGCTTCCACGCCCGGCACGACGCCGTGGCGCGCAGCTACATCTACCAGATTGCGCGCCGGCGCACGGCGTTCGCCAAGCCGTTCGTCTGGTGGGTCAAGGATGCCGCTGGACGTCGAGCGCATGCGCGACGCGGCGCGGGCGTTCGTCGGCTTCCACGACTTCCGGTCGTTCACCGACGACGACCCGGACCAGAAGTCCACGCAGGTCCAGGTGGACGGGCTCGAGATCTTCGAGGACGAGGACCTGCTGGTCGTCCACATGGAGGGCTCGCACTTCCTGTGGAAGATGGTGCGGCGGCTCGTCGGCGTCCTGGTCGAGGTGGGCCGCGGCGGCATGCCGCGGGCCGACGCCGAGCGCCTGCTCCACGAGCCGTCGCCGGTGGTCGCGAAGCTGACCGCGCCGGCGTCGGGGCTCTTCCTCGAACGCGTGTTCTATCCCGACGATCCGCGCGACACGCCGGTGCGGGCCGCGGTCCGTGTGGGCCGGGCCGTAGACCCGCCCGGGCGGCTTAGCCCTTGCGTCGATACGGCGCCACCAGCCCATCGCGGGTCGGGATGAAGATCTGATCGGACGCGCCGCCGGGCCGCCGCAGCACCGGGAACCCGCCGTGGGCACCGACCTGCGTGAAGGCGCCGGTCTGCGGCTCGGCGCCGCCGCTGCTGACCCAGCGCGCGTTGTCGAAGCGCAGCCACACGCCGTCGTTGTTCTCCGGCACCGTCGGGCTGATGATGACTTTGGCGACGAAGACCGGCGGCGGCGCGAGGTCCACGGCCGTGGCCACGACCGCGGGCGCGGCGCCCATCGGGCGCAAGGCACCGGCGCAGGCACGAACGAGATGGTTTCGGGCGTGTAGCTGACGATGGCGCCCGCGGTCAGGGGCAGCTGTGTCGGTGCCGTCGCCGTCACCGACCGGCCCGGGATCGCCCAGCAGACGCACCGGGAAGGCCGACAGGCGGCTGCCGGCCGTGCCCGCCATCGCCCCGGCGCGACGGCGCTCGTATGGCTGCATCAGCCCGCGGCCGATCGGCACGTAGAACACGCTGTACGGCTCCAGCGTGGCGTCGGCATAGAGCGGCACGCCGTTGTAGTGTCCGCTGCGCACCATCACGTTGCCGTTGAAGAACACCGCCGCGCCGGCGTGGTAATAGACGTCGGCGCCGAGCAGCATCGGTTCGCGCAGCTGATACCAGGACTCGCCGGCGGCGCTCACGAGCGGCGGATCGGTGGGACGGGACTGCACCTGGGCATACGCCGAGGTGCTGACGAGCAGGGCCACGAGCAGGAAGACGTGCATGGGGAGCGCCTCCGGGGCGGACACTATCACCGTCGGCGCCGGTGTTCCAGCCTGCGCACGATTGCACTTATCACAAGCCCACGTCTACACGCCTCAGCCGCAGACTGTTCGCCACGACACTGACCGAGCTCAGCGCCATGGCGGCGCTGGCCACGGTTGGGCTGAGCAGGATCCCGAACCAGGGATACAGCGCGCCAGCGGCGATCGGAATCGCGATCACGTTGTAGGCGAACGCCCAGAAGAGGTTCTGCTTCATCACGCCCAGCGCGGCCCTGGCGAGCCGCAGCGTCACCCCGACCAGCCGCAGGTCGGGACGCATCAGGGTGACGTCGGCGGCGTGAATGGCCACGTCGGTGCCGCCGCCCATGGCGAATCCCACGTCGGCCGCCGCCAGCGCCGGCGCGTCGTTGACGCCGTCGCCAACCATGCCCACGCGGCCGCCCGCCTGGAGCCTGCGGATCTCGTCCACCTTGCCCGCGGGCGGCACGCCCGCGATGACTTCCTGGATGCCGGCCGTGGACGCAATGGCCTCCGCCGCCGGCCGACGATCGCCGCTCACCATCACCACGCGCACGCCCAGTGCCTCGAGCGCCGCCACCGCCTCCGCGCTGGTGGCGCGCAGCGTGTCGGCGATCGCGAACGCGCCGGTGAACCGAGCCGCGCCGGCCCCGCCGGCCACGATGCCAATGCCCACGACCGTCGCCCCGCGTGCGTCGGCCCGGCCGACAAAGGCCGCGATCTCCGGCGTCTGGACCATGACTCCGTGCTGCGCCAGCCACTCGAGGTTTCCCGCCAGCACGACGTCCCCATCGATCGATGCGGACACGCCATGGCCGGGCTCGCTCCGAAAGCCGTCGATGCGAGCCGCGGACGACACGCCTTCGGCCTCTGTAAAGGTCGCGATGGCACGCGCGAGGGGATGCTCCGACTGCCGTTCGAGGGCGAAGGCGGTTTCGAGCAGCATGCCGCGACGCTCGGGAACCACCAGCACGTCCACGACCTCGGGAGCGCCGGCGGTCAGCGTTCCGGTCTTGTCCAGCACGATGGTCCGGAGGTTCGCGGCTCGCTGGAGGGCGTCGCCGCCTTTGATCAAGACGCCCATCGCGCTTCCCCGTCCGGTCGCGACCAGCACGGCCGTCGGCACTGCCAGCCCCATGGCGCATGGGCACGCGATGATCAGCACGGCCACCGCGGCGGCCAGGCCAGCGCCAATCGATTCCCGCCCTCCGGCTAGCCACCACGCCACGAACGTCACCGCGGCGAGTGCCAGCACCACCGGGACGAAGATGGCGCTCACGCGATCGGCCAGGCGTTGGATCGGCGCCCGCGACAGCTGGGCATCGCGCATCAGCTCGACGATGCGGCTCAACGTGTCCTTTCCCGCTTCGGCCGTCACACGAACGAACAGCGCTCCGCTCGTCAGCAGCGTCCCGGCCGTCACCGGTTGAGACGGCGCCTTGACGATCGGCAGCGATTCGCCGCTGACCACCGACTCGTCCACGTCTCCCTGCCCTTCGGTGACGACACCGTCCAGCGGAATCCGTCCCCCGGGCCGCACCAGAACCACCTGACCCAGCCGCACCTGCTCGATCGGCACGGAGCGTTCCCGGCCCTGTTCCGAGACGAGCGCCTCGCGCGGCTGCAGCCGCGCCAGCCCCTGGAGAGCCGTGGCCGCCTGGTGGCGTGCGCGCGCCTCGAGCCAGCGGCCCGTGAGCACGAAGGCCAGGATGATCACCACGGCCTCGTAATAGAGGGCTGGCGCGACGCCTGCCGCGACCAGCGTTCCCGGCCAGGCCGTCGCGACCACGGAATACATGAACGCGGCGCCGGTGCCGAGCGCCACCAGGCTGTTCATGTCGGGCACGCGGTGGATCAGTGCGCGTACGCCGCTGACGTAGAAACGGCGGCCGGCCCAGATCATCACGAATGCCGTCAGTGCCAGCAGAATCCAGGCGGCATGGGGGACCATCTCTGGCATCGACAGCAGCATCGCCACGCCGCCGGACACGAGCGCCACCGCCGCGCGCGTACCCGTCGCGCCCATTTCGTCGCGGGTGTCGAAGGTCGCCGACAAGGGCCGGTTGGACCGGGCCGGCGACGCTTCGTAGCCCACGTCCTCGACGGCGGCGACGAGCTGCGGGATGGCGATAAGAGCCGGGTCGAACACCACCCGCGCCTCGCCCGTCATCAGGTTCACGGAGGCGTCCACGACGCCGGGCTTGCGCGTCAGCGCGCGCTGAACGTTGGCCTGGCACGCGGCGCAGGTCATGCCGCCCACGTCGAGCGTGGTGGTTTCGGTTGGAGATGAAGGTGTCGCCTCGGCCGAGGCTGGAGTCATAGTCCCCGATCTAGCGAGGCTTGGCCCGGACTGTCAAGGCTGCGCCTCGCTAGAAACAGTATCTTCTGGCGCGCGTCGCGCGGCTAGACCCCGCCGCGGTTGCTCGCCGGCGGCACGACGCCGTTCAGCCGCAGGTACACGGCCATCTGGCCGTAGATGTCCTGCCCGTGGCTGATCGAAAAGTACGCGAGGCGCAGCCGGCTGACGGTCGGGCCCATGAACGGCAGCGACTTCACCCGCTCGGCCAGTTGCGCGTCGTTGAACTCCTTGATCACGGCCGTGCCGTAGTCCTGCGACTTCTGCAGTTCGGCCATGACCTCGGCCTTGGTGGAGGCCTTCTCGTTCAGCTTGGGTGCGGGCGTCTTGGCGCCCATTGTGCCGAGCAGCGCGACGTCGATCGTGGCGACGTGCATCACCTGCTCAGCGAAGGAGCGCTGCGCCGGCGTGGACTTGTAGGAGTACTTGTCTTCGGGCATGGCGTTGGCGATGCCGGCGATCAAGCCCTTGTTTCGATCCCAATCACTCTGGAGGTCGCATGCCAGCGTCGTGCACGCGGGTGCTCCCCCTCTCCCCTGGGCAAAGCTCGAGACCGCTCCCGCCAGCGCCGCCACCGCCACCAGACACACGATTCCCTGTTTCATCCCTGTGCTCCTGTCTGTTCAGTCGATCTGTCTGCGTCCGAACGTGTCACCGAACAGCGCGACGACCTGTGTCCAGTGGCGTTCCGACGCGTCCTTGTCGTACACGAGGTGCCCCGTCACCGCGAACCCGTGCCTGGCGCCCTTGTACACGTCGAGGGTGTACTGAACGCCGGCCCCTGTCAACGCGTCCTCCAGCCGGGCTTGCTGGGCGGCATCGAAGGTGTGATCGATCTCGGCCACGCCCACATGCAACCGCGCGCGGATCCGATCCGCCAACAGATGGGGACTGTCAGGGCGGTCAGTCGCCAGCGAGCCGCCGTGAAAGGACGCCGCCGCCGCCACGCGATCGGGAAACGTCCCGGCGGCGAGCAGCGCGTATCCGCCCCCCATGCAGTAGCCCAGCGTGCCGACCGGCCCGGGCTGCACGTTGGATCGCCCGTCCAGATGGGCCAGCACTTCCTGGGTGTCGGCCATGACCTTGCCGCCGTCGATCGAACGGATCATGCCGGTGAAGCGTGCGCGCTCCGGCCCTTCGATGGTGACGGCCTTGGGGTCGAATGGCTCGAACGCGCCGGTCCGGTGGTACAGGTTCGGCACCGCCACGACATAGCCGTGGGACGCCAGGCGCTGCGCCATGCTGAACAGGTTCGGGCGGACACCGAACGCATCCATGTAGACGATGACCGCCGGCCAGGGACCGGCCCCGGTCGGCGCGAAGACGTAAGTATCCAGGGGACCTTCAGGCGTTTCGAGGTCGATGCGCACAGCCGCGCATTTTACCAAGCGGACGCGACGGCGCGGGCCACGATCGACGCGCGGCCTAGCGGGCCGCGAACTCCGCGGCGAACTGGTCGGGCGTCGCGGAGACCGACTGGCGGAAGGCTTCGCCGAAGGGCACGCCGCGGCCCACGGCCTGCACCAGGTTCATCACCCTGGCGGCTCCCTCCTGATCCAGCAGCGACTTCACCGCCAGCGCACTCTGGGCGTAGGCGGCGCGGGCCTGCACCAACGACAGGCCGCCGAAGCCGCGCGTCAACTGCGCGAGCGGGACGCGCGCCGGTGATGACTGGAGCTGCGCCACGGCCCATTCGGTTCCGTTTGGCTCCAAAGCCGTCGCCAGCCCTTCGTTCAGCCACGCCGGCACCGTCGGACCCGCCACCGAAGCCACCATCGCGTGCACCAGCTCGTGCTCCAGCACGCGCCGCAGCTCGGCGGCGGACTCGATCTCTCCGCCGATCGGCACCTTGATGCGCCCGTCGTAGACGCCGGACGCCCACTCGGGCGACCGGGTCACATCGCGAAACTGTTCCGTCGTGTAGAGCACGACCGACAGCGGGCGCTGCGGATAGACTGCCAGCTCGCGCCCGATGCGCCAGTAGGCGTCCTCCAGGATCTCGAGCGCACGCTGCGCGGCGGCGTCGTCGGCCGGACCCTCGAAGAAGACCGTAAAGTGGGCACCCTGGGCCTGGTAGAACTGGCCCTCCGTGGATACCTCCTTCCGCCACTGCGCCAGCGGCCCGGTGAGTTGCGTGGCGTCGGGCGCGTAGCGAAGGGCGTTCTCGTAGACCTTGATCGCGTCCTGCAGCAGGCCGTCGCGGTAGTACGCCAGCCCGAGGAGCACGGACGCATCGATCAGCCGAGGGTCGATCGCCAGCGCCGCCTCGAACCCGCGCCGCGCGTCGGCGTTCTTTCCCTGCATCAGGTTGGCGAGGCCGGCGCCAAAGCGCAACGAGGCGTCACGTGGCGCCAGGCGGGCCGCGGCTTCGAACAGCTCGACGGCCTCGGCGAATCGCCGCTCCTCGAGGGCACGCCAGGGCGGAGGGCTCGGCACAGCCCGCGGAGGCGCAGCGGTCTGGGCCAGCGCGTTGCCGGCGATCGCCCCCGCGATCAGCAACCCCGCCACGAACCCCGTACGACTCATTCGAAGCTCCACTGTACCCCTAACGGCCGGGGTCGCCCCTACCCGATAACCTCGACAACGGGGCGTCCGGCGCTTCGCGTCCCCGCCCACAAGGCACCAGAAATGCACCGACCAACCGCAAAGCAACTGTGGGCGATCGCCGCGCTGATCGTCATCGTCGCACTGGCGGCCAGCCCGCGCCTGCTCCGCCCGGGCCCGGCGACCCCCGAAGTGCCGTTCTCGGATTTCCTCCTCGACGTCCAGCACGATCGCGTGGCTGCACTCGTGGTTCTGGCCAACACTGTGGAGGTCACGCGCCGGTCCGGCGACCGCGCGCGCGTGACGGTTCCGGCGGGCTACATCGCCGGCAACCCCGCCCTGGCGGCCGACCTCGCGAAAAGGGGTGTCCGGATCGACGTCAGCGGGCGCACGGCGTCCTCGAGCGCAGCGGTGGAGTATCTCTGGCTCCTCCTGACCGCGGCGTTCGTCGGCTCGTTCGGCTTCGCGATCTACCGCGTCGGCACCGGTCGCGCGCTGGTCCCCAACAGCGGCAGCCGCCGAGCGGACGTGGGCGCTATCTCCGTGACCTTCGACGACGTGGCGGGCGTGGACGAGGCCAAGGAGGAGGTGCGGGAAGTCGTGGACTTCCTGCGCAACCCGGGCCGCTTTGGCGCCGTCGGCGGCCGAATTCCCAAGGGGATCCTGCTGGTCGGCCCCCCAGGCATGGGCAAGACCCTGCTGGCGCGGTCGATCGCCGGCGAAGCCAAGGTGCCGTTCCTGTACGCCAGCGGCTCCGACTTCGTCGAGATGTACGCGGGCGTCGGCGCGTCACGAATCCGCAGGCTGTTCAAGGACGCGCGCCGTCATCCGGCGTGCATCATCTTCATCGACGAAGTCGACGCCGTGGGCCGCAGTCGCGGCGGCAATTCCCTGACCCACGAGGAGCGCGAGCAGACGCTGAACCAGCTGCTCGTCGAGATGGACGGCTTCGCACCCAACCAGGGCATCGTGGTCGATTGCGGCGACCAACCGCTCCGACATTCTCGACGGCGCGCTGCTGCGTCCGGGACGGTTCGACCGTCAGGTCGTCGTCGGAGCACCCGACGTCAACGGGCGCGAACAGATCCTGAAGCTCCACGCGAGAAAACTCGCCCTTGCACCGGACATCGACCTGCGCGCGACCGCGCGAGGCACGCCGGGTTTCTCCGGAGCCGACCTGGCCAACCTCCTCAACGAGGCGGCGCTGCTGGCGACGCGAGCCAACCGTGCCGCCATCACGGCCGCCGACCTCGATGACGCGCGCGACAAGGTGATGATGGGCGTCGAGCGCCGGTCGCTGTCGATGAGCGACCACGAGCGCGAGGCGTGCGCGTATCACGAGGCCGGCCATGCCGTCGTCGCGGTCGCCCTGCCGCACGCCGACCCGCTGCACAAGGTCACGATCATCCCGCGCGGCCGGGCGCTGGGGCTGACGATGCAATTGCCCGAGCGCGACCGGCACATGCACTCGCGCGAGTTCCTGGAAGCGCAGATCGCGGTCCTGATGGCAGGCCGGGCCGCCGAGGAGATCTTCCTGGGGCAGGCGACGAGCGGCGCGGCCAACGACATCGAGCGCGCCACCGAGGTGGCCCGGCGCATGGTGTGCGAGTTCGGCATGTCGCCGCTCGGCCCGCTGGCGTTCCGGGCCGCGGGCGCTGGCGACAACGGCCGGGGCGCCGGGCTGAGCGAGGCGACGGCTCAGGCCGTGGACAACGAGATCCGCCGGCTGGTGATGCGCGGAGACGAGACCGCGAGCCAGATCCTGACGGCCAGGCGCGGCGGCGTCAAGAATCTCGCGAGCGCGCTGCTCGCCGAGGAGTCGGTGGACGCGGACACCGTCCGTGACCTGTTACGGCGCGACGAACCACGACAGCACGACGCGTGACCGCACCGGCCGCCCGTCTTTCAGCGCCGGATTGAACGTCCACGTCTTCGCGCTGCTCAGCAGCATCATGTCCGCCATCCGGCGCGGCGGAACCAGGAAGCGCGCGCGCTCGACCGCGCCTTCCGCCGACACGATCAGCTCGATCCGAAGCGGCGCCACGCCTTCCAGCGACGCCCATCGCGCGGCGGAAGCAACTGCTCGCGAACCAGCGTCGCCGGCACGACGGCCGCGTCTGCCGACGAGTAGACGCCGATCGAGATCAAGCGGTTCCGCCGGGGTCTCTGCACGAACAGCGGCGCGGTGGATGCCGGCGGCGACGCCCCTGCCGGCTCGGGCGTGCTGCCGGACGGCGGCGGCGCTTTCAGGCAGCGCCGCTGGTACAGGCGGCCCGCCGACGACTTCGAGATCCACGGGGTCGGGACGCGGCGTGATGGCGCTGCCAGCGGGGCCAGCCGCTGCGCCGGGTGCGGCGGGACCGGGCTGCCCCGACGCCGGCGTGCCGGCCGCGGCCGTCGCGTGCGCGTCTCGGCGCGGCGTCCAGCGGGCCGCTTCGTCGACACCGCGGCCTCGGCCTGCACTTCAGGACCCGCCTCCGGATCGGCCGACGGCCTCGCCAGCTTCTGCCAGGCGAGGTACCCGCCCGACACCACCGCACGGTTACGACGATCGCGCCCCCGGCGAGCACCGCCTCGCGCCCCACTCTCCATTTCGCAGCCGGCTTGTCAGCTCGTGGCCTTGGGCTTGTCCAGGGCCTTGGCCGGCTGGGTCTCACCCTCGGACGGAAAGGGCATCGCCGCCAGCTGCTCGCGAGCATCGTTCGTAGACGGCGACGATCCGTTCGCGTCCCCCGGGCTTGGCGAAGTAGTTCAGGCCCTGCTGGAATTCCACGATCGACGAGTGCTGCTCCGCTCGCACGGCCTGGCTGGCGAACAGCCGCAACGGCGCCGGCACGGTCGCCTTTCCCAGGAGCTCGAGCAGGCGCCGGCCCGCCTCGACCGGCTCGGGCGTTCCGGCCCCGCTGCGGACGGCCACGGTCCCAGCACCGGTCAGGAAGATCCCTTTCGCCGCCGGGAATCGTGCGCAGGACACTCCCCTGCACCGCCTCGCACAACGCCTCGACGATGCTCACCGCCTCGTCCCAGGCGAGCGTAATATCCGACGACAGCACCGACTCGAGCGATACCGCTGGTTCGGAGGCGACGACGGGAGTCAATGCCGAGCCGCTCGCCGGAAACGAACGAGTCCACGTCGGGCCCGTCCGGTGCGTCGGATGCGCCGTTCGCGCCCTGGATCATCGTGACGGGCACCTTGCGCCCAAAGAGACTCATCTGGCCACCATCCCTTCGAAGTCCTCGAACCTCATGCCAAGCGCGGATTGAAAGGCGGTCTCGAACGGCGTGTCGTTCTTGAGCCCTCGAAGCAGCGACACCACGGCCGGAGCGCCGCGGAGCTGAATCAGCCGCTGCACCGCGCTGGCGCTCTGGGCGTAGGCCAGTGCCACCTGCTCGCCCGACAAGCCGGCAAACGAGCCGTGGAGCTTCGACAACGGGATCCTCGCGCCAACGCGCCCGAGCGCCTCGATCTCCTCGCGCGACCCGTTCGGCTCCATCACCCCGGCCAGTCCTTCGTTCAGCCAGGTCGGCGCCGACCGGCCCGCCAGCGTGGCGACGATCGCGTGCGTGTATTCATGCGCCAGCACTTCGGCGAGCTGATCGGGCGAGCGGTCCGCATCCTTGATCGGGACGCGAATGCGTCCGTCGTACACGCCAGCCGCCCATGCCGGCGACTTCGTGACGTCGCGAAACTGCTCCAGCGTGTGGAGGACGACCTCGACCGGCTCGCCCGGGTACACGTTCAGTGCGCTGCCGATGCGGTAGTAGGCCGCTTCCAGCATCTCCAGGGCGCGAAAGGCCACCGCTTCGTCGGCCGGTCCCTCGAACATCACCGCGAAGTGCGCCCCGCTGCGCTGATACAGGCGCTGCTGCGCCGTCGCTGTCCGGGGCACAGGTCATCGGCAGCGCGCTGCACACGCCGATGATCAGAACCGTGCGACGGAGGGACGCCAGTGGTGCCGTCATTGTGGGGGGGCGAAATAGCCGCCTCGGCTGCGGACGGTGGCGTCCTGTTGCGTGACACGAATCACGACTTTCCGGAATTTGCCGTTGCGGGCGCCATTGGACGACTGGTAGCCAACGGCGTAGCGGCGCCGCAGCTCGTCGAGGATCTTCTGGTACTCGGCGGTCAGTTCGCGTGACGTCGGCCGGGAAGAAGGCCGAGCCGCCGGACCGGTCGGCCAGCTCCTGCAGCCGTTCCCGTTCGACGCGCGTCCCGAGGCCGACCGCATAGACGATCGCCTCGGTCTGCTGCAGCTTGTCGATGACCTCGTTCCACGAGTGCGTGCTGCCGGGACCGGTGGAGGCGGCGTTCTCGTCGCGGCCGTCGGTCACCACCACCACCACCCGGCGGCCCTTGGCGACGCCCACCTGGGCCAGGGAGTCGTGCAGCGCGTCGTAGAGCGCCGTGCCGCCGTCGGCGACGTACTTGTCGAGCGCCGCCAGCGTCCAGTCCCGCCGCGTTGTCGGCGAATGGATGTAATTGGCCGTGGTGGCGAACGTGATCATGCCGATCTCGTCTTCCGGGCGCAGCGCCGACACGAACTCGCGCGCCGCGGCCTGGGCCGCGGCCGCGCTGCGCTTCATGCTGCCGCTCGAGTCGATCGCCAGCATGATGGTCACGGGGAGAACCGACTCGTGGAACGTGTCCACCTTCTGCAGGACGCCGTCCTCCTCGACCTCGAGATCTTCCCGCGTCAACGACAGCGCCGCCCGTCCGCCGGTGAATGCCGTGAACTCCAGCAGCGCACGAACCGGCGGCGGCGCCGGCGCCGTGTAGCCGGCGCGAGTCCGCACCGTGTAGCCCTTCGCCGGCGTTCACGCGGATCGCGCGATAGGCTCCGTCCCGTCGCTGGTTCCTGGGCGTGTAGGTCAGCAGGTAGCGATGCTGGACGTCGGCCGCCACCGCCTCGTAGGCGAAGCGCAAGCCGCTGCGAATCGAGGGGAAACCAGGCGCGGCCCCCGGTGGTCGTCGCCAGCTCCGTCAACAGGCTCTCGCCCTTGAGCGACATGCCGGCGATGCCGCCGACGCCGATGACGTAGAGCGTCACCTCGGCGTCGCGCAGCGCTGCCGCCGTCGCGTCGAATTCCGCCTGGCTGTGCTCGTCGTAACCGTCGGTCAGCAGCACGATCGCCCGCCGCCGGTTCTGGTTGGCCAGGTGCGCGGCCACTTCCTGCAGCGCGTCGAGGATTGCCGTGCCGCCGGCCGGCTTGATGTTGGCGATCGCCTCGAGCGCCGTCGGGCGGTCGGTGGTCGGACCCGGTGACGTGCAGGATCCGCTTCGAGAACGGCGCCACCAGCACCTCGTCGTCCGGTGCCAGCGGGTCGAGCAGCTTCCGCGCGGCGGCGCGCAGGCCGTCCGCGCGGTAGGCCATGCTCTGGCTGCTGTCGACCAGCACGGCGAACAGTGCCGGTTCACGCCTCTGGGTTACCACGTCGATGTCCTGCGGATCGTCGTTCTCGGAGACCGTGAAGTGCGACGGCGGTCAGCCCGCGAACGAACTGCCCCTTGGCGTTCAGGACCGAGGTGTCGAGGGCGACGCTGGTGACCTCGGTGACCTCGGTCACGCTCATCGGATCCAGGACCACGGTATCGGTCAGCGCCGGGCCGGATTCGAACACGGCGCGCGCGCTCAGCTCCCGCCGCTCGAACGGGTTCTCGTCAACCCAGAGCGCCTCGTATGGCGGGCCGTCGGTGTCGCTGGCGAGCGGCACCTGGTCCACCAGGAAATCGACCCGCTGGGGCGCCTTGTCCGTCCGCAGCGTCGAGGCGGGCGACGATGCGAATCGTGCCCGACAGCCCCGTGCGGCCCAGCGGCGACGTGATCCGGAACGCGGCGACGCCTCGGCCGACGGCGAGCCGCCGGCCACGACCACCACGGCCGCGCACACACACACGAGCGACGCGCGAACGTGAGGGCTCATGCCATCGAGGGCGCGGTCGGGAGGCCTTCGTCTTCGTCGACGAAGTAGCTGGCGCAGGCGGCCTCGAGCAGGTCGGTCGTCAGCGCGCGGGGCTGGCCGGAATAGGCCGCGTAGGCCAGCGCCTGGTCGATCAGGTCGCGCGGGTGGCACCCGCGCGGCTGGATGTTGCGCGGCTGCAGAAACCGGTCGACCACATGGCGCGCGAGCGACGGCTCGTAGCCGAGCGCCCGCTCGCGGCAGCAGTTCTCGAAGATGCGCTCGAAGTCCTCGAACGTCGGGCTTTCGGCCAGCACCTTGAACTGCACGCGGCGAAGAAACGCCTCGTCGACCAGGTCGCGCGGCTTCAGGTTGGTGGCGAAGACCACCAGCACCATGAACGGCAGCTCGAACTTCTGGCCGTTGCGAAGCGTCAGGTAGTCCACCCGGCTCTCGAGCGGCACGATCCAGCGATTCAGCAGGTCGCGCGGCGAGCAGTGCTGCCGCCCGAAGTCGTCGATCACCAGCACGCCGCCGGTGGCCAGGGCCTGAATCGGCGGCGAATAGAATCCCGACTCGGCCGAGTAGGTCAGGTCCAGCGACGTCGAGGTTCAGCTCGCCGCCCACCGTGACCATGGGCCGGCGGCACCGCACCCACCGCGCGTCGAGCCGCGGTCGGGCGATCAGGCTGTCGTCGTCGTCTTCGTCCTCGACCGGCAGGGGCTCGTGGTTGACCGGGTCGAACAGCCGCACGATGTGGCCGTCCACCTCGATGGCGTGCGGGATGGCAATCTCGCCTTCGAGCAGTCGCCCGAGGCCCTGAGCGATGACCGTCTTGCCGTTTCCAGGCGGGCCGTAGACGAAGAGCGAGTGACCCGAGGCGGCGGCGGTTCCCACCTGGTCCAGCACCCGGTGGCTGAGCACCAGGTGCGAGAACGCCTTGATGACCCGCTCGCGCGTCGAGATCGTCGGCACCGCGTCGCGGTAGGCCTTCAAGTAGCGCTGATACTGGGCCAGCGGCACCGGGGCCACGCCCGAGTAGTTGCTCTGTTCGAGGAAGAGCTGCGTGCGCCTGCGACCCTCGTCCGAGATCCGATACCGGTACGACGGGGCTCCGACGACGGCCGATCCGACGATCTCGATCTGGTGCGTCAGCCGAAGCGGCTCGAGCGTCGGCTCGATGACCGAGAACTCGAGCCCGAGGCGCTTGGCCAGGTCGGTGCCGATCAGATCGCCCAACTGATACAGCTGCTTCAGCACCAGCTGCGTCAGGAGGTCGTCGCTGAGGCCGGCTTCGGCCGCGGTTCGCGGGCGCCGGCGGATGCAAGGCCGGCCGTCACGTCCGCCACGTTTCTCGCCGGCGGTTCCATCGTGGACATAGGTGTCATCGAGTCTCTCCACCGCGCTGCGCCTGATATGCGGCGCGCTTTGCCTGGCTCTCGAGCAGCACGGCGTCCCGCCATTCGGGCTGCGCTGCGCGGGCGCGTTCGAACGACTGGGCCGCCTGCGAATACTGCCCGGTGGCGGCCTGCGCCATGCCCAGATTGAAATCGGCTCGAGCCGCGTGCCCGGCCAGCTCGAAGGCCCGCTGTGCACCGGCCATGTCACCCGCCTGGGCACGCGCCAGGCCCAGGTTGTTCTGCGCGGCCGCGAAGGTGGGCTGCAAGGCCAGGGCTCGCTGACAGGCGCGAGTCGCCTCGGCGGGCCGCCCTCCGACCAGCCACCCGTAACAGAGGTTGTTCCAGCCGTAGGCGGCGAGCGGGTCCTTTTCGACGACTCGCGTGAACTCGGCCAGCGCCTCCCGGCTGCGCCCCATCGCCTGGAGCACGGTTCCGAGCGTGTTTCGCGTTTCCGGCGTGCCACGGGAGTAGTGCACGGCGCGATAGGCATCACCGAGAGCCAGATGCGCCAACCCCGCGTCCCGCCACAGCCGCGCCAGCGCGTCGAAGGTGCGCGCGTCGCGCGGGTCGAGCTCGAGGGCGCGTGCCAACGCGCCGTGGGCCTTGTCCACCACCATCAGGCGGCGGTAGGCGGCCGCCAGCGCCCGGTAGCTTTCGGGCGACGGCAGGGCCGCCGAGGCCGCGAGAGCCGCCATCAATTCAGGGTCGGTTCCTTCGAGGGTGACAGGCGCAACCTTGTCCGCGCCTGGCCTCTGTGGACAGGTGCCGAACCTTGGCCATGAACGACTCGAGCGTCTCGTCCGGCGCCAGCTGCGCCTCTGTCGGCACCTTGCGCGGCACCGGGCGAAGCCGGGCTCGCCGGGGCGCCACCCTGGACTGGATTGACTGCAATCGGCGCCGCGCGCGCCGCAGGCCGCCGCCCAGACGGCAAGAGCCGTCATGACGAGCAGTCCAGCCTGCGAGCGCCCAGACGGCGCCGACGATTCACCACGCATGTCCATCTACCCCTTTACCTACCTTTCGGCGAGTCCTTCTGCCGGGTGCAACCGGCAGCGACCGCTATTCCTCTGCGGAGCCGGCTGCGGCGCTTCAGCATGTACAGGACGACCAGCACCGCCAGCACGACACCGAGCACAACGTTGAACGTCATCACGCCTCCACCTTCTCCCCTTACGGGGCGCCGTTGCGAAGAATGCCCGGTAGATCGCAATCACCGCCGGGCCGATGCACACCATGTAGACCGCGGGAAACACACAGAACACCAGAGGGAACACGAGCTTGACGCCGATCTTGGCCGCACGTTCCTCCGCGCGCTGCCGCCGCTTGGTGCGCGAGGTCTCGGCGTGAATGCGGAGCGCCTTCGCGACGCTGGTGCCGAAGCGGTCGGTCTGAATCAGCATGGTGACCAGCGACCGCACGTCTTCCACCCCGGTGCGCGTGGCGAAGTTCTGAAACGCCTCCATGCGGGGCTTGCCGGCGCGAATCTCGGTGGTGATGAACCTGAGCTCCTCGGTCAGGGCCGGGTGCGTCAGTTCCAGTTCCTCGCTGGCCTTGGCGACGCTCTGGTCCAGCGCGGAACCGGCTTCGATGCAGACGATCATCAGGTCGAGCACGTCGGGCAACCCGTTGGTGATCGCCTTGGCGCGCCGGCGGGTCTCGCGGCGGAGCCACAGGTCCGGCAGCAGATACCCGATCGCGGCCAGGCACATCGCCAGCGGCCAGGCGTCGGCGAACACCAGCAGCAGGAACAGGGGCGCCGCCAGGACCACGGGGAGCACGGCCCTGGCGGCCGAGAAGTAGATGGCCGCGCTCAGGTCGTAGTAGCCGGCCGCGCCCAGGCGGCGGCGCAGCTTTCCCAGCTCCTTCGGCGACTTCGGCAGCGCGCGCGACAGCGGCTGAGCGTCGGATCGGGCGTTTCGGTCAGCGGCAGGCTGCCGGCCGCCACCGCGCCCGCGGCCGACGGCGCGAGGCCGCGAAGCCTGCGGCTGGTGGGCGCCGACCGGGCCGCCACCTGCTGCGCGACCAGCCCCGACACCAGGGCGACGCAGATGAACACGGATACGAGAGCGATGATCAACATGCTGGTCCCCTAGATCTCGATGTCGATGATGCGCCGCATGGCGTAGAAGCCGATGACCTGCAGCATCACCACGACGATGGTGATCCGCACACCGATCGGATCGGTGAACATGACCTTCATGTGCGCCGGCGCGATCAGCATCAGCACGCCGACGAGCGCCGGGGCCAGGCAGAAGAGCACCGTGCCCGTGATGCGTCCGTGCGCGCTCAGGGCGCGCACCTGGCGTCGCAAGCGGAAGCGGTCGCGAATGATGGCGGCCAGGCTGTCGAGCACCTCCGACAGGTTGCCGCCCGACTCGCGCTGGGTCAGGACCGCGGTGACGAAGAAGCGCGCATCCAGAATCGGCATGCGCTCGGCGAAGCCCTTCATCGCTTCCGCCAGGGGCATGCCGAAGTTCTGGCGGTCGTGCATCAGCTTGAACTCGGTCCGCACCGGATCCGGCATCTCCTCCGCCACCATCCCGATGCCGGTGGTGAAGGCATGCCCCGCCCGGAGCGCCCGGGCAATCAGCTCGATCGCCTCCGGGAACTGCTCCTCCAGCTTCTTGATGCGCCGTCCCGCCGCGTGCTTGACCGCGAACCAGGGCAGGGCCGATGCGATCGCCGCCGCGAACGATGGCCAGCGACAGCATGCGCGACAGCATCAAGGTGACGAAGAAGGCCGACCATCGCCAGGAAGCCCATCGCCAGCACGACCCGGCCGACCGTCAGCGGCAGGCCCGACTGCTCGATCTTGCGCTCGAGGCTGGCCGTCGTGGCGACCCGGCCCAGCGTGTTGCGCAGGAGCGGCACCGTGCTGATCGGATTGACGCGGCGCAGCAGCTCGATGCTCTCGCCGAGCCGGCGCCGCTTGACCGGCTGCAGACGGCGTTCGAGCTCACGCTCGGCCTTCTGCTCGGGCAGCACCTGCAGCACCCAGTAGGTGCCGACGAAGATGACGAAGACGACCGCGAATGCGACAGCAGCAAATAGCATCACTGCACCTCACGGCAACCAGCTTGGTGTGTTCGAACATGTCCGCGCCCAGCTTGATGCCAGCCACCGCCAGCCTGTCGCTGCACTTCGGCCGGATGCCGGTGGCCCGGAAGCGTCCCTGCACCTTGCCGTCGGCGGCCGATGCCCGTGCGCTCGAACAGGAAGATGTCCTGCATGGTGATGACCTCGCCTTCCATGCCGGTCAGCTCCGTGATGCCGGTCACGCGCCGCGTGCCGTCCGACTGCCTCGAGATCTGCACGATCAGGTTGATCGCCGACGCAATCTGCTGCCGGACGGCCCGTTCCGGGATGTTGAGGTTGGCCATCGCCACCATCGTGTCCAGGCGGTAGAGCGCGTCGCGCGCGCTGTTGGCGTGCACGGTCGTCAAGCTGCCGTCGTGGCCGGTGTTCATGGCCTGCAGCATGTCCAGCGCTTCCTCGCTGCGGACCTCGCCCATGATGATGCGGTCCGGCCGCATACGCAGGGCGTTGACCATCAGCTCGCGCTGCCGCACCGCGCCCTTGCCCTCGATGTTGGCCGGGCGCGTTTCGAGCCGCACCACGTGCCGCTGGCGCAGCTTCAACTCCGCGGCGTCCTCGATGGTGACCACGCGCTCGTTGTGGTCGATGAAGCTCGAGAGCACGTTGAGGAGCGTGGTCTTGCCGGCGCCGGTGCCGCCCGACACGATGACGTTCAGCCGGCAGGCCACCGCCGCCTTCAGGAAATCGAGCATGGGCTGGGTCATGGAATCGCGCTCGACCAGGTCCTGGGCCCCCAGCCGATCGGTGCGGAAGCGGCGAATCGAGACCGCCGCGCCGTCCAGCGCCAGCGGCGGAATCACGGCGTTGACGCGCGAGCCGTCCTTGAGCCGCGCGTCCACCATCGGCGTGGACTCGTCGATGCGGCGGCCCACCATGCTGACGATGCGCTCGATGATCTGCATCAGGTGGCGCTCGTCCTTGAAGGTGATGTCGGTTTCCTCGAGCTTGCCCTCGCGCTCGACGAACACCTGGTCGAACCGGTTGACCAGGATGTCGGAGACCGACGGATCCTTCAGCAGGGCCTCCAACGGCCCGAGCCCGAACAGCTCGTTGAGGACGTCGGTGGCCAGCGACTCGCGCTCCATCAAGCTGAGCGGCGTCGTGCGCGTGAAGCCTTCGACGATGGTGCCGATCACCCGCCGCACCTCGGGCTCGGCGTCCTCGCGCTTCACCCGCGTCAGCCGCTCGAGGTTCAGCCTCGAGAGCAGCTCCTGGTGAACGTCCGCCTTCAGGTCTGGTAGTTGTAGGCGCTTCGTGCACGGGCATGGGTGTCGTCGGTGTCATCGCGGATCTCTCGTCCTTCCTCTATCGCTTGCGCTGGTCATCCCTTGGCCGTCACGGGGCGGCCGATGCGGCCGAACAGCCCCGGCCGCTCGCGGCTTTCCGGTTCCGGGAGCCCGGCCAGGGCGCGTGTGAATGTCTTGAGCGACGCGCCCAGCTTCGACCCGCCTTCCAGAACCAGCGGCCGTCCCGCGGTCTGGGAACCCGACGCCGCCGCGTACTGATTGGGCAGCATGTGCTTGGCGGAGAGCCCGGTCACCCGCTCCACGTCGCGCTGGCGCGATCTCCGCGCGCTCGTCGAAGCGGTTGACGATCAGCTGGACGCGGTCGCGCCCGTATCGTTGCTGCAGGGCCGACGACAGCCGGGCCGCGCTTCTGACCGTGGACAGCTCCTGGTTGATCACCAGGACGATCGTGCCGACGGCCTCCAGCGCGTCGAGGACGGCCGGGCTCGTGCGCGGCACGTCGAGCACGAGGTGCGAGTACTGGGTGGCGGCCAGCTCGATCAGCGAGCGCATCTGCGCCACGTCCGGAGTCGCCGCCGCGGGCCGCTCGGACGAGGCCAGCAGCTGGACGCCCGACGGCGAGTCGGTCACCAGGCCCTTGAGCACGGCGGCGTCCATCCGGTGCATGTTGTCGAACGCGTCGGCGATGGAGAACCGCGGCTCGACGCCCAGGAACACGGCGGCGTCGCCGTAGGTCATGTGCAGGTCGGCCAGCATGGTGCCGCCCGGAACCGCCTTGGCCAGCGTCGCGGCGACGTTCACCGCCACGCGTGGTCGCGCCGACGCCGCCCTTGGCGCCGATGAAGGCGTAGACCTCGCCCTTCTTGGCCGCCGGGCGCGCGGCCTGAATCCGGCCGATCGGCGGCGCGCAGTTCCGTCCTCGAGCGACCGGGTGCGCCAGGCATTCGCTGACGCCGGCACGCATCGCCTCGAGGACCCGGGCCCCGTCCAGCGTGGACAGGACCACGAGCATGCCCGTGAGGGGGTGCTGGCGCCGGATGGCGCTCAAGGATTCCGGCAGCGGCCCGCCGCCCCGGTGATCGACGACCAGCAGCTCCGGCGCCCGGGAGCCGGTCCTGGCCAGCTCGGCCAGCGCCGGCGAGCCGGCGGACGTAACGCGCATCCCCTGCGCCCGGAGCATCTCGGCCAGCGCAGCGTCGCTGGCAACCAGCATGACATTCATGGACATGTGATCCCTACCGCACCAGGCGGATGTTGATTAAGAAACTGTCACCCGGCGGCATGCCGCCACCCGGCGACGAACTCGCCGGGCATCGTCATCAGGTAGCCGACCACGTCCTGGCCGCTCATGTGGCTGACGAAGTAGCCGAGGATCTTCACCACCTTGATGCACTTGCCACCGCCGGGACACGCGGTCCAGTCGCCAGTGGCTTGCCGGTGGTTGAACTCCTCGGTGTCGAAGACGGAGATCGGCACGATCCGCGGGCTCTGCGGGCCCGCAGCCCGGCGCGCAGCTGTCCTCCACCATCTTGGTGGTCGTGTTGAACGTGGCGTCCGGATCGAGATCGATGAGATCGTCCACGCCCTGGCCGGTCGGGCCGACCATCACGCCGTTCTCGAGCGGCAGATAATCCCCGATGCTGACCGGGTTGCCGATGCAGTTGCCAGATCGCCTCTCGGTAGTCGTCGGCGCCGCTGATGTAGCCACCGTTGCCGTCCGGCAACCGGACCGGCAGCATCCAGCCGGGACGGATCGGGTCGGTGTCGCTGTTGGGGTTGTTGCCGCCCTTCAGAATCTGCTCCGCACCGATGTCCGCCGGGAATCGTCCAGCCGGTTCCGGGGTTGTAGATGTCGTGCGGGTCCAGTTCCACGGCGGCGTTGCCGACCTTCGTCCCAGTGGTCGTACTGCGTCCACTGCGCCGGCGTTGTGGATCCACCGGTCGGCCACCGAGAACGGGCGCATGCAGTTGGTGCTGTTGGCCACCGACACCACGGCCGTGGCCGTGGCGCGCACGCCGTGGCTGGTGATGCCGAGCACCGGGCCGAAGATCACCGGCAGGTTCGTGCTCGCGAACTCGCCGTTGCGGTAGACGTCGGCCCTGGCGCAGCGTCCGACCACGCCGGTCGGGCAGGCCCACGACATGTTGACGCCAGGAGTCTGCGGTCCAGACGTTGTTGGCCTGGACCGCCAGCCGCCCGGCCATGTCGGCGATGCCGTCGGCCACGCGGCGGGTCGTCGAAGTCGTCGAACGCCCGCGCCAGCGCGGCCGAGAGCGCGCCGGCGTCGGCGGCGTTCTGCGCCTGCCCCCGGCTGACCCACACGATGCCGAAGTCGAAGACGTAGACCAGCATCCCCATCAGCACGAAGATCGCCAGGCCGACGTGGATGAACACGGCGCCCTTCTCCGACGCTGCAAGCCGCTGGGAGGTGGAGTTCATGATCGTGATCCCCTCTTCTGCGCTGTCCTATCGTCCCGGCGCGGGCGCGTCCACGACGCCGCCGCCGCCGCTCAGCTGCTCGCCCACGTCGTCGCCGGGAGGCAGGAAACGGCCCGGCATGGTGGGCAGCGCCGGCACGTCGTCCGGATTCAGCGGCCGAACCAGCCGGGGCGTCACCAGCACCAGCAGCTCGGTCCGCTCCTTGCGCTCCGCCTTGCTCTTGAACAGGTTGCCGATGATCGGCATCTGGCTCAGGATCGGGATCGCGGCGACGTCGTTCTGCGACTCGTTGTCGATCAGGCCGGCGATGGCGAACGACTGCCCGTCGCGCAGCTCGACGTCGGTCTCGGCGCGCCGCGTCGTCAGCGCCGGGATGCGGAAGCCTTCCAGGAGGACGCCGTTGTTGAAGTCCAGCGAGCTGACCTCGGGCTTGACGTGCAGCCGGATGAGGTCGCCGGCGATCGTCGGCTTGAACGTCAGGCGGACGCCGAACTCCTTGAACTGGACCGTCACCGAGTTGTTGTTGCCCTGGACGATCGGCACCGGGAACTCGCCGCCCGCCAGGAAGCTGGCCTCCTGGCCGTTGTAGGCGATCAGGTTCGGTTCGGCCAGGCTCTGGAAGTAGCCGGTCTGCTTCAGCGCCTTCACCAGCACGCCGACGTTGTGCTTGGTGTTGAACAGGAACAGGTTCAGGAAGTCGCTGAAGACCAGGCCGTCCTGGTTGTCGAAGTCGGGCGCCGGGAACTGCTGCGTGGTGCCGCGGCCGACCCAGTCCTTGAACCCGTCGACGCCGGTGAAGAGGGCCGCGCCGACTTCCATCAGGGCCCGGCGGTTGACCTCGGCGAAGCGCACCTGGAGCATCACCTGCTGCGCGTCGGTGGCATCCGGGCACGGTCAGCATGTTGATGACGTTGCCCTTGGGCGTGGCGGCCTGCGCCACTTCGGCCACCCGCAGCATCACCTGCGTGCTCGACACCCGTCCGGACAGCACCACGGCATCGCCGTTGAGCGCCACCTGGATGTCCTCGCGGGGGAACAGCTGCTGGAGCTGCTGCTCGAGCGCCGGTACCGGCTGCTGCACCACCAGGTCGTGCTGGGTGCGCCGATCGGCGCCCCAGATGATCAGGCTGATCGTGCCCGGCGCCTTGCCGTCGATCAGCACCTCGCGCGGCTGCACGACCAGCGCGTCGGCGATGGCCGGATTGGTGACGGCAATCCGCGTGATGTCGAAGTCCGTGGTCAGCACGGTCGATCGCCCCGTCGTCAGGAGCACCCGCGACTCGACCCCCGGTGGCAGCGGCGCCTGCGGTGTCTGCGGCGCCTGGGCGGCGAGCGGCGACTCCCAGGGTGTCGCCACCACAGCGGCGAGCCCCAGTGCGAATGTGAGCGCGAGACGGAACGGTTTCATCGATGACCTCATGACAGACTGCTGCTTCCTCATCTCAACGGACGGTCTCTTCCACCCGCTTGGCAGCGCGGATGGTCTCGACGGTGTAGATCCTGACGCTGGGCGCCGGCGGGCAGGAGCCGGCTGCACCGCCGCGGTCGCGGGACGCGCGGCCCGACGCACGCGGCGCGGCGCGCCGGCGGTGCCGCGCCGCCGCGGCCGGTCATCAGCGCGTCCATCCGCACGCCGGGCGTGTCGGTCGGCGTCGACGTCCAGCGGGTTGCGCAGCGCCAGCGAGATCTTGCCTTCCGACGCGGCAAGCGCGATCCGCTCGGCGTCTTCGGGGGTGACGGCCAGCGTCACCACCGTCGTCGGCTGCGGCTCGCCCTTGCAGCCCCTGTTCCTGGTCGTAGCGCGTCCCGGCGGTCAGCACCAGCACGTTGCTGATCGCGGTCCGCGACATCGGCTTGTCGTCGACGCCATTCCCGCGACGCTTCACGGTGACGACCAGGTCCACGCGCGTGCCGGGCACGACGAACCCGGCCACGCCGACCACCTCGTCCACCTTCACCGACATCGCCCGCATCCCTGGCGGGATGGAGGGCGGCAGGCCGGCGCCCGACTCGAGCGGCGCCAGCTTGCTCTCGGTGATGGGCTCGTTTTCGACCAGCCCGGCGACCAGGCCCCGGTCCACCACTTTTTCGATCTTGGTCGAAGGCGCCGGGCAGCGGACTGCTGGTCGGGCCAGGCCACCATCTTCAGGTCCTTGGCCGCGAGCCGCGTGCCGGTGGGCAGCCCCTTGACGGCCACCACCACCTGCAGGCTGGCAACCTCGACCTCACGAACGGGGATGCGGCTGACGGCCGCGTAGACCGCGAGCGTGGCGACGGTTGCCATCACGGTGGCGATGGCGATGACCAGGACAGTACGTGTCGTGCGACTCATGCGATGCTCCTCATCCAACCGGACAACAACAGAAACTCTCGTCCTACGGGCACGCGAGCGCGGCGCCCTCGTAGCGCATCATCGAAGTGGCGTTCAGCGAGGTCGACGTCAGGCTGGTGCCGCCGAAGTAGCCCACCAGGGCGCCGACCAGGAAAGAAGTCGTGCGGATACGACACCGTGGCGCCCGTCATGGTGATGCAGCGTGCCGCCGCCGACGTCCACGCCGACCGGAGCCACGACCGTCGTGACCGCCGTCGTCGCCGTCAGGCCCGCGTCGGTCAGGTACTGCTCGACCCGGTTCTCGACGTCGGTCGTCGAGTAGCCCGGCAGAATCGCCACCCGCGCGCCCTCGCGCGCGGCGTTGGTCACCGACTCGTAGCGCCAGAACAGCATGCCGAAGTCCAGGATGCCCAGGACCACCAGCAGCAGCAGGGGAAGAACGAGGCGACGCCTCGATGATTTGCGACCCGCGTTCACCGCTCAGTTTCCGAAAACGCGTCAGTGCAGCCATGTCATCACCACAGTTCCGCACAGGATCGGCAGTGCGTATGCCAGCTTGGGAGCGGCGCTTCGCTCCAGCGTCAACTCGGGCATGGCCGTCATGCCCGCCACGCGCCAGTGCGCAGATCAGCCGCCCGAATGTTGGCGAGCGCCGTCCGCAGGTATCCGTTGGCCAGTGCGGTTCCAATCGCCAGGAGCCCGCCGGCGACGCCCGTATACAGGGCGACCCAGATCACGTCGGTCGGGCCGACCCAGGCGCCGAGCGCGGCCAGCAGCTTGACGTCGCCGCCGCCCAGGCCGCGCAGCGCAAACGGCACGAAGAAAATCGCGCAGGCCGGCAATCCAGCCGGCGCTGCTCGTCATCGCCGCCTCGGGGCCGCCCGTCCACGCGCTGGTCGCCATGCCGAGCGCGGCGGCGCTGAATGTCAGCACGTTCGGGATGCGCCGGCTGCGCAGATCGGTGGCGCATGCGACGGTGGCCACGATCACGGCGGCGAGATGGGCAGCAGTCATGTCTTCAATCCTTCTCGATGGCTACGGCGGCAGCCGCCGGGATCGCACGGCTGCCAGTCGGCTTGAATCGCCGTGTTGTGGTTCACGTAGCCGGTGCTCAATTTGCTGACGATCGAGGGGAACGACAGCGATCCCGGCGATGCCGATGATCACGGCGAGCAGGCCGTACTCCAGCACGTCCTGCCCGGACTCGTCCCGCCGCAGCGACCGCCACAACCTGGCCGTGATCAACGCCCTCACGTTTGCCATCGTCGTCTCCGTTGCCCCGTCGTTACTCTTTCGTCTTCAGTAATCTGAGCGGCAGCGAACCGCCGCTCAGACGTCCTGCTGCGCCACAGCGCGCCCGTACGCTACGGGAGGTTGGTGTTCGAGGGTGCTGAAGTAGTTGGCGACCTTCGGACCGATCGCAATGATCGCCGCGATCGCGCCAACGGTGATGATGCCGATCAGCAGGCCGTATTCGATCAAGTCCTGGCCCTGCTCGTCGCGAACCAACTGCATGAGAAGCTTCTTCACGATGTCGTCTCCAATGTGAGTGCGTGTGTCATGAAGTAGCTGCCGGCGGCCGCACTCGTATCCGCCAGTCAACTCGAGGTCGACTCAGTTCACGCCCGCGTCAACCATGTCCAACCTTGAGCACCAGCACCGCCCCGGGGCCGCGCGGTGCGGGCCTCTCGAGCGGCCGGGCAGAAACTTCCAACGCGTCGGTCTGGGCGCTCGAGGCCAGGTGTCGGAGCGCTCGCCGCGACGACCCCAGCGTCAGGAACTGCGCCCCGGCCTGATGGGCCCCGCTGCGGCCCGCGATAGACGCCACTCGCGAGATGCGAAGCGTCTCCCGGTACCGGCGGCCATCGACCGTGAGGTGCAGCGTGCCGACCGCCCCCTCATTCAACCGAACGCTCGATTCCAGCAGGCAGCCGGTCGCGCTGAGATCCACCACGCGAACCGCCACGCGCCTGACGACCACACCCGTCGTGCACCGCGCTTCCACGTGCTGTCGCCCGTTGCCCATCAGAGGTCCTTCTGCGCCTTCCGCGCGACGACTTGCAGCCGAATGCGGTGTTGGATCAGCCCGTCCATCAGCGCCGGCGTCCGCTCCATTGCGCGGGCGACCACGGCCTTCGATGTGCCGTCCGTGTAGTGCAACCAGACCTTCAACTCCTCGCCTTTCGGGACGCTGACCGATGACAGGACCACCAGCTCGCTGTCCGAGACCCGCTCGACGCGGACGTCCTGGCTCAGATGCAGGACCCCTTCTGCGCCATCGCGAATCGCCACTCGTGGTGTTTTCCGCCGGTCTGCCATTCAGCTCCCAGTCACTCCGCGCGATGCGTTCGCGCTGTTCGACCTGAACATGAGCAAGCGGTGTACTCGCTTCCGAAAAGGTCCGCCCAGGGAGCAAATCGCGTGAATATGGGCCGCAAAACGCTGCGTTTTTGTGGATCTGGAAGCGCGGGGCCCGTTCAAGAGCCTTGCGGGGGGCAGACCCGTGTCTGCCTCTGGGCAGACGATGCGGCGGTCAGGAAGCGGCCGCGTCGGGCCGCAGCGGGCAGTCCGACGAGTGCTGGTGCCGCGGGTGGGAGCGCTCGGTGTGATCCACGCTGCAGTCGTGTGCAGCCAGGAAGTTCAGGAGGAGCGGGCGAATGTCCCGCTTGCGGAATTGGTCCGGCGCCCGGTGCGAGCGGCCCGCGGTCATTGAGCGAGCGGGCTCTTGAGGACCGACACGACATCGGAGTACCGGTCGGTCCAGACCCTGGCCCCGGGACTGACGGCCGTCGGCGATCCAGCGCGGGTCCGACGACAGCCTGCCCAGGCCCTCGCGGCTTCTCGCGGCCAGCGACCCATTCCGAAGACGAACGTCCCGTCGGGTCTGGCTGCGTAACGACGTGCATTTGTGTCAACCCGACGAGCCCCCTGTCCGCAAACAGCGCGGCCAGCACCGGGCCCAGGGCCAGATGACGATTGCTGATATGGAACGCCAGGACACCGCCCGGTTCGAGCCTGGAGAGATACAGGTCCAGGGCCTCGCGGGTCAGGAGGTGGACCGGAATCGCATCCGAGCTGAAGGCGTCGAGCACGACGAAGTCGAACCGCTCACCGCCGGCGCGGGCCAGCGATAACCGGGCGTCGCCCAGCACCACACGGCAGCGGCCCAGGCAGTCTGCGAGATACGTGAAGAACCGCGGATTCCTGGCGATGGCCTCGACGCGGGGATCGATCTCGTAGAACGTCCATTCCTGGCCTGGCTGTGCGTAGGCCGCCAGCGACCCCGCACCGAGGCCCACCGCCGCGACCCGAGCCCGGGGACGGTCGGTCAGCAGTGCGGTCAGCGCCTGCCCAACCGGCCCCGTCGGATGGTAGTAGGTCAGCGGCTCGGGGCGACCGCCCACGGCGACGCGCTGTTCGCCATGCAGCGTCGTGCCGTGCCAGAGCGTGCGCGAGGCGTGCGCGGCATCACGTTCGACCCGGTAGACGCCGAAGAACGAGCGCGCCTGCAGCAGGAGCCGCGCTGCCGATCCTGGCCGAGCTCGCCGCCGACGAAACAACACGCCAGTGCAGCGGCGAACGTCCAGCGCTGCCGCGAGATCGAGAAGGCCCACACCGCCACCGGCGCCAGCAGCATGACGCGGAGGCGGGGATCCAGAGACGATCGAGGCACTCCAGGAGGTAGCGGCCCAGACCAGCGCGCCCATCACCGCCGGCGAGACCCAGCCCAGTGGACTGGTGCGCGACGTGGACCCACGCGCGGCAGCAGCACGCAGGCCACAACCAGCCCAATCGGGTACTCGGCCACGGTCGTGAAGACCAGGGGCGCGACGATCCCGTTGAACAGCCCGCCGATCACGCCGCCGGCCGACAACCAGAGGTAGAACTCGGTGAGGTGCCGCGCGGCCGGACGCGCTTCCGCGAGCTCGATGTGCAGCGACGCGGCCACGGCGCAGAAGCACAGCAGATGCAGGGCCACCGCCATCACCAGCGGCAGGCCGGCGTTCTGCACCAGGAACACCATGAGCGAGCAGACGAGGATCGGCACCAGCCGCGCTGGCAGATCGCGGCGGATCAGGACGCGGGGCCCGAAGGCCACGACGAACGACAACAGATACCCCGTGAGCGGAAGAATCCAGAGCAGCGGCACGGCCGCGATGTCGGTCGAGAGATAGCTCGTCACCGACAGCATGAGGCTCGAGGGCACCGCCGCCAGGACGAGCCACCGCCCCCGCTGGCGCCAGGAGATGCCGGGCCCGGTGGCGGTGGCGTCCTTCGCCACCGCCGAGGCGTCGATCGTGGCGCTGCCGCCGAACCGCCACGCCAGGATTCCGCACAAGCCGATGAGCGTTCCCACACCACCGAACGCCCAGGCCCAGATTCGACTTTGGAGCGGTAGCGCCCACACCGGCTCGACGACAAACGGGTACGCCAGCAGCGAGGCCAGGCTTCCCAGATTGCTCGCGGCGTACAGCAGATACGGATCGGATTGCGACGCCAACCTGGTCATCGAGAACCAGCGCTGCAACAACGGCGCGCTGGCGGACGCGACCACGAACGGCGCGCCGACCCGAGCCGACAGCAACGCCAGAAGCCACATGACCGGCGTGCCCTGGGTTGGAGGCTGCGACTCCGGGGGAATCGTGATCGGCAGCGTGAGGGTTGCCAGCAGCAGAAACGCCGCGTGCAAGCTGACTTGTGCCGGCAGGGTCAGCCGCGAATCAGGTGTGCGTACCCGTAGCCGCACAGCAGCGCCGCCTGGAAGAACACCACACAGGTGTTCCAGACGCCAGGGCTCCCCCCGAGCAGGGGCAGCGCCATCTTGGCGAACATCGGCTGGACCAGGAACAGCAGCGCCGAGCTCGCAAAGAGCGTGCAGCCGAACACCAACGCGAGCGCCGACGCGCTCACTGCGCGCCGGCATGCTATCAACGCCCGACCGACACGAAGGCTTCGAACGTCGTGCCCATCGTGTCGTGAAACGCCTCCGGGAAACGGCAGCCCGAAACCGATACGGCGCAACAACCGAACGACCCCGGCCGCTGCCGTACCGGTCGAGCAGCCGTTGCACGGCGCGCGTGCTGGTCGCGTAGGCGGCGCGAGCCTGCGCCGGCATCAGGTTGCGGAATCCGCGCGGGAGTTCCGCCACCGGCGGCGACGAGCTCGCGGCCTGCGCACTTCCGCCCACTCGGCGCCGTCGCGCTCGAGCGCCGTGGCCAGGCCCTCGTTCAGCCATGCCGGCACGGTCGGACCGGCGATGGCGGCGACGATCGCGTGCACCAGCTCGTGCTCCAACACCCGTTCGAGATCGTCCGCCGATGCCGCGGTTTCTCCCAGCGGCACCTTGATCCGGCCGTCGTAGATGCCGACCGCCCACGCGGGCAGCCTGGTCACCGTCTTGAACTGTTCGGGCGAATAGAGCACCACGTCGATCCTGCGAAGCGTGGACACCGCCAGCTCTTCGACGAGACGCTCGCGCGCGGCTTCCAGCACGTCGAGCACCCGATGCGCCAGCTCCTCATCAGCCGGGAGGTAGCGGATGTCGAAATGCGCCCCGACCAGCGCGAGAAACGGCGCTTCGGTCGTGACCTCCAGCCGCCATCGGGACAACGCGTCGACGAGGTCGGGGTGGTCCGGCGCGTGCGCGAGCGCCTGTTCGTAGGCCGCAATCGCCGGCGCGACACTGTCCGTCGCGATAGAGAGACTGGCCGAGCAGGACCGCTGCGTCGATCAGACCGGGATCGATCGCCAGGGATTGCTCGAACGACGTCTGGGCTTGCCCGTTCAACCCGCGCATCAACGCCGAGACGCCGGCGCCGAACCACAGCGCGGCGTCCTGTGGCGTCTCGTTGACGGCAGTTTCGAACAGGCCGGCCGCGTCGCCGTATCTGTGATCCTCGAGAGCGCGCCACGCGCTCGGCGTGCTGAACCGCAGCCGGCTGGAGAGGCCGACTGTGACCATGCGGCCCGCGGCGCGACCACGCAGGCAAGGACCACTGCAGCCAGCGACCCGCGCGTAGCGCCGCGCGAGTTCGACCGCGCACGGCGCCGCGCGAGGGTCGCTACGACCCGGCGCCACGACAGCCGGCCAAGCAGGCCGCCCGGCCGCTTGGGACACGGGACCCGTGTTGGTGAGCTCGGCGGCGAGTTGCTGGACGGCCTCCGCGAGCTTGCCGTCCTGCAGCGTGAACGGCTTGCCGGCGTTGATCGCCTCGACCGCCACGCTGAAAGTCGTTCGGCACCGTCCAGGCGATCGGCTCTCTCGTCACCATCGCGACGTCCTGTGCCGAGACGCTGGCGCGCTTGTCGTAGCGATTGATCACGACTCGCAGGCGCTGCGATCCGAAGCGCTGCCGCAGCGTGGCCGCCGTGGCCGCGGCGGCGCGCACCGATGACAGGTCCTGGTTGGTCACGAGGACGATGGCCGTGGCGCGGTCCAGCGCCTCCATCGCGGCGATGTCGCGCCGCGGAACGTCCACCACCGTGACCCGGTAACGCCGGGCGGCGAAGTCCAGCAGCCCCTGGATCGCCGCGGTCTCGACGGCGGCAGTCGTCGGCCTCGTGGACGAGGTCAGCAGGTGGACGCCGGCGCTGGACTTTTCGAGCAGGCCGGCGAGGAAGGCTTCGTCCGCCTGATGCAGATTCTCGAGTGCGTCCAGAACCGAGAGCCTGGTCTGGACGCCCATGAAGACCGAGAGGTCTCCGCCGGTCACGTGCAAATCGATCAGCAGCGGGGAGAACCCGGCGTGGCGCGCGATGGCGGTTGCGGTGTTGACCGCGATCGTGGTCGCGCCGACCCCGCCTTTCGCCCCCACCACCGCGACGACCTGCCCTTCGCCCTGCGTGACCACCGCCTCGACCAGGCTTCCCAGGCGGCGCACTGCCCTGTCCAATGCCGCGGCGGTCAGCGGCTCCGGCAGGCAATCCCGGACGCCGGCCTGGATGAGATCGGGAATGACGGCCTGGTCGAGCGCCTTGACCAGCAGCAGCACCGCGACGGTTGGCCTGTCGCTCAGGAAGCCTTGCGCCCAGCGCATCAGGCGCTGTTGCTGCCGTCCATCCAGGACCAGGACGACGGGCACGTCGGCGGTTCGTATCAGCGCCCGCGCGTCGTCTTCGCTGATGCGGCTGGCCCCCAGCCGGGCCTCCTCGAAGAGCGCCGCCAGTCCCGCGTCGCCCGAAACGTACACGAACTTGGTCATTGTGCGCATCCACACCGGCCGGCCCGGTCCGCACCCATCGCGGTCCGAGACCCGTGTAGAGCTGATCAGTTCAAGGGGCTTGCCCGGAGCCGGGGCGGCGAGGTCCGCGGGCGGAATGGGCGATTAGTGGCGGGAAACTGCCGATCTCAGTCGGATCGGCCGGCTCGGGGAGCCGTTCGATCCCGCGCGTTTGTCAGCCCTCAACCAGAGCTTTCTCCGGCGCGGGTCGCACTAGCCGCAGGCGCTGCGCCGCAGGTCGTTGCGCCTGGCCTGCACGATCCCATCACGCGACGCCGGACACCGAGGGCCGTTCCTGCTTCATGCCCCGGAACTCGCGGAAGTCGATGGCGCAGTCGTGGGCCGCCAGGAAGTTCAACAGGCGCTTGTAGTCCGCTTCGTCCATGCCGAACAGCTCGAGCAGGCCGCGATAGCTGCCACGGCTGGTGCCGAGGCCCTTGCGGATCAACAGCCGCAGGTCGGCGCGCGTCAGATCGCGCTCCATGAACATCCGGATAGACGTCGTTCCAGAAGTGACAGCCGCCTTCGGTCAGCCCCTCATAGAGCTCGTCGGCCACGCGCCGGCGCCGCTCGCGGACCGGGTTCAACCCCTTGCCCTGCTTCGGCCAGGACTTGCGCCGGCAGCAGATCCGGTCCGACGGCTGGCCCGTCGGCCAGGGCCAGCATCTGCTCGACCACGTTCTGCAGCTCTCGCACGTTCCCCGGCCACCGGTAGCGTTGCAGGGACTCCATGGTGGCCTTTTCCATCGTGACTTCGCCGGCCGCTTCGGGCGATCACGTTCTCGATCAGCGGCGCGATGTCCTCGCGCCGCTCGCGCAGCGGCGGCACCTCGATCTGTCCGACGTTGATCCGGTACAGCAGGTCTTCCCGGAACAGGCCCTTGGCCACCATGTCGTGCAGGTTGCGGTTGGTGGCCGAGATGACGCGCACGTCCACGCGGGTCGCTGCGCTGTCGGAGCCCACCGGCACCACCTCGCCGTTCTCGAGAAACCGCAGCAGCATCGCCTGCATGCGCAGGCTCATCTCGCCGATTTCGTCGAGGAAGATCGTGCCGCGGTGCGCCTGCTGCAGCTTCCCGACCTTGTCGCGATAGGCGCCGGTGAAGCTGCCCTTCACGTGACCGAAGAGCTCCGATTCGAGCAGGGTCTCGGCGACGCTGGCGCAGTTCAGCGCCACGAACCGCTGCGCCGCGCGCGCGGCGAGTTCACGTGGACGAAGCGCGCCAGGACGTCCTTGCCGACGCCGCTCTCGCCGGTGATGAGCACCTTCGAGTCGCCGGCGGCCAGCCGCTCGGCCACCTTCAGCGCCCGCTGAAGCGCAGGACTGGAGCCCACCACAATTGGCGCGGGAATTGGACCAATTGACGAGGGACGCGGGGACGGGGTCAGTTGCATGCCCTTCCCGTGAGCAAGTGAAACGCCAGTAGTCCGCCAGAAATGTAAGTGTTTGACAGGCCGCGGGATGGCCCTGGTTGCCTTCCCGCGCGTGCGTAGAACTGCCGGCGGCGAAGTCGCCGCGCGCGTGGACATATTCCTGGCAGGCTCAGCCATTCTCGCGCTCCGGGCCCGGCTCGGCACCGCAATAGCGCGGCGGGCGCCGGAACAAGTTCACCTCTCGGCCAGACAACGGATCGCCGCAATCCGCGCCAATCACGCAGGATTCCGCCCAACAACGACCGTTCGCAGGTGCCTGGCATCTCGGTTGCGCTTGTTGATGGCGTGACGTGGTGATTCGACGTTGATGCGCGACTGAACATTGGCTCAGTCGCCTGCATACCTGGGCACGGCGCTGCGCGGTCGTCGCAGCGGCTCTCGCGGCGATCGCCCTCCTGATCGACATGCGGCGCGAAGCGTCGCGCTCGAATGCTCCCATCGAAGCGACGGACGCGATTGCGCCGTCGCCGATCCTCGATTTCGTCGACGCCGGCCTGGCGCGACCGCACTATCGCCACGCCGTCATTCCCAGGCGGCGCGTATTCTGCGCGACGAACTGGCGGCCGCCATCCGCGAGGATGCGGTCGTGGCTGCCCACTACAGCACGGTGGACCCGTCGCTCGTGCGCACGACGGTGACATCGGCGGCGCGGATGGCCTATGTCTCCTACCGTATCGGGAACCGCGTGTTCTGGACGCGAAAGCCGGTGCGAATCCCGGCCGGCGAGACCCTCCTCACCGACGGCGAGACCGAGATCCGGGCCCGTTGCGGCAACGCGCGTGTCCGACATCGCGCGCGAGCCTGTGTCCGACGTCGAGCCGATGGCGGCCGAGCTGGACGAGCCGATCTCCGACGACAGCTCGATCAGCGGAGAGCGGGACCTGGTCGGGGCGGCGCCGTATGTGCCGTTTCTGCTGCCGGCACAGGGTGCAATCCTCGGAAACGACGCGCCGGATCTGCCAGCGGAGCTTCACGCCCTGGGCGGGTCGATGCCGATGCTGGCCGGCCCTGCCGGGCTGGGCAGGCTCGGCGGCTAGCCATGGCGACCTCGCGGTTCGACGACGCCGAGCCGTCGACTCGAGGCGATGAGTCAGACCAGCGCGTCAAGGGAGGTGTTGCATTCTTGACCGGCAGCGCCGGGTCGGGAGGATCGGGCGGTAACGGCTCGGAGCAACGGGAGTGCCGGGGAGCCCGATGGCCGCGGCAACAATCCGAACGGTGGACTCGAATCCAGGCGACCCGGGCCCAGGTCCGGGCGACGGCACGCTCCCGAAGACCTATCCTGGGTCGGAGGTCGTGGTGGTCGAAGACGAGGGAGGAAGGACGAGATCCCGTCGGTGGCGGAACCCGGCACGCTGGCGCTACTGGGTCTGGGAGTTGCCGCGGCGGCCGCGCGACGCCGGCGGCGGGATGGTGGCGACTGGATGGCAAGGCGGCTTCAGCCGCGCGACGCCTGAAGCCCTGACCGCACTTCCGCCCGAAGGGCGGAAATGGTCGGGGCGACTGGATTCGAACCAGCGACCTCTCGGTCCCGAACCGAGCGCTCTACCAGGCTGAGCCACGCCCCGACGGAACGTTCAGTGTAGCTGCAGCCCCCGCAGGCACTCGCGCAAACATGCGCGCCCTTGCGCCGCACCGCGCGCATCTGAGTACCTTCCCCGCATGCCCATCTACGAATATCGCTGCAGCGGCTGCGTCACACGAATTCGAGCAGCTGGTTCGCCCCGGCGACGTTGCCGGCCTGCCCGTCAGTGCAACGCCACGACCTCGAGCGGCTGCTGTCGCCTGGCCTCGGTCAGCTCCGAGGGCACCCGCGAGCGCTCAATTCAAGAAGGCGCGTGCCGCGGGCCAAGGTGGTGCAGCGCGACAAGGACGTGGCGCAGGCCGAGTACGAGAAGCAAGCACCACGAAGAAGGCCACTAGGCGGCGCTGGCGGCCGCCTGCCGACCGCGTCAGCGTGCCGGGCTGGCGGCGCCGAGCGACAGGCCGCTCACGTAGTCCAGCGCGTCGTACGCCGTCATGTCGGGATGGAGCGGCGTCACCGACACGTAGCCGTCCGACGACCGCCTGGTAGTCCGAATGTCCTGGGGCTCCCAGTGGTTCTCGCCTTCCTCGATCCAGTAATACGGCGCGGTGGCGCGGGTCCATCCGCTCCGACACCACGGTCTGGTGGTTGCGCTTGGCCTGCACCGTGGCCTTGAAGCCCTTGCTCGGCACGAGCGGGCGCGTTCACGTTGAGGAAGCGTGAACTTCGGCATGCCGCGCTCCAGCACGGCCTCGCGCCACCACGCGCGGCCGCGACGGCGCCGTGCGTGAAGTCGCAGTCGTCCTTGACCCGCGGCGACGAGACCGCCACGCTCGGGATGCCCAGCAGCGCGCCCTCCAGCGCGGCCGACACGGTGCCGGAGTAGGTGACGTCGTCGCCCAGGTTCCAGCCCTTGTTGATGCCCGAGAGGATCAGGTCGGGCGTGCCGCCTCGAGCACGTGCGTGATGGCGATGTTCACGCAGTCGGTGGGCGTGCCGTCGATGGCGTACCACGTTCGTCGGCCATGGTATCGATGCGCAAGCGGCCGGCGCAGCGTCAGCGCGTGGCCGATGGCGCTGGCCTCCTGGATCGGCGCCACCACGGTGACGTCGCCGAGCGGGACCAGCGTGTCGGCCAGCAGCCGGATGCCCTCCGAATGGACGCCGTCGTCGTTGGTCACGAGGATTCTGCGGCATCTGGATCGTCGATTATAGCATCCGCGCTTCGGCCGCCCTCGCCCGGTCGCGCGCCCTTCTGGGGATAATGACGCAGGCCCATGATCCCCGACCGCCACGGGCGCCCGCTGCGCAACCTCCGGCTCTCGGTCACCGACCGGTGCAACCTGCGCTGCAGCTACTGCATGCCCGAGGCGGACTACGCCTGGCTGCCGCGCGAAGACATCCTGCACTTCGAGGAGATCGAGCGCTGGTCGACGTGTTCGTCGGGCTTGGCGTGGACAAGATTCGCCTGACCGGCGGCGAGCCGCTGCTGCGGCGCGACGTCGCCGGATCTGGTGCGCGCGCCTCGCGCGGCGGCCGGGCGTCGCGCGACCTGGCGATGACCACCAACGGCGTGCTGCTCGCCGCGCACGCCGAGGCGCTCAAGGCCGCCGGGCTGCACCGGCTGACGGTCAGCCTCGACACGCTGCGACGCCGCGTCGCTTCAAGGCGCTCACCCGCTCCGACGAGCTCGATCGCGTGCTGGCCGGCATCGCCGCCGCGGCGCCGCTCTTCCCCGGGCTCAAGATCGACACGGTCGTGATCCGCGGCGTCAACGACGACGAGCTGGTGGCGCTGCTGGAGTTCGGCCGCCGCCACGGCGCCGAGGTGCGCTTCATCGAGTACATGGACGTCGGCGGCGCCACGCACTGGTCGATGGACCGCGTGGTGTCGCGGCACGAGATGCTCGAGCGGCCTCGAGGCGCACTACGGGGCGATCGAGCCGATCGTACGAAGCGACGTCGGCGCCGGCCGATCGCTTCCGGCTGCCGGACGGCCTGGTGTTCGGCATCATCTCGTCCACCACCGAGCCGTTCTGCCAGGCGTGCGATCGCAGCCGGCTCACGGCCGACGGGCTGTGGTACCTGTGCCTGTATGCGCCGACCGGGCACCGATCTGCGGCGGGTCGCTGCGCGCCGGGGCCTCCGCCGACGAACTGGCCGGCTCTGATTCGCGACGACCTGGGAGGCGCCGGGCCGACCGCGGCGCCGAGGCGCGCCTGGCCAGCCGCGACCGCACGCCGCTGATTCCGCTCGATCGGCTGCGGCGCGATCCCGCACCTCGAGATGCACACGCGCGGGGGATAGTGCTGCTGGTTGTCGGTTCTCGGTTGTCAGGAGTCGAACCTTACTGAAGACCGAAGACCGAAGACTGACGTCCCCGCCGCCCCGCAGTGCTCGTCGAAGGCGGCCTTGCAGTTGCGTGGCGATCGAGCGATCGCGTCGCTGCGTCTCGATGTCGCGCCGCTGCATCATGTAGACCAGCTTGCCGTCCTTCATCAGCGCCACCGACGGCGACGACGGCGGATACGGCGCCATCAGCGCTCGCGCGCGCTCGGTGGCCTCGACGTCGGCGCCGGCGAACACCGTGCCGATCACGTCGGGCTTGCGCTCGTGCTGCAGCGCGATGGCGATCGCCGGGCGCGCCTTGCCCGCGGCGCACCCGCAGACCGAATTGACGACGATCATCACGGTGCCCTGGCGGTCCACCGCGGCGTCCACCTGGTCCGGCGTGCGCAGCTCTTCGAACCCGAGCCGCGTCAACTCTTCACGCATCGGGGCCACGAAATGTTCTGGATAAGTCATCTCTGCATTCTACCTGGAGCCCGGAGCCCGGAGCCTGGAGCCTGATTCAGTGTTCGCCCCAGACGCGCGCCAACCGGCTGTCGCGGCCGCAGTTCCAGCGGTAGAAATTGTAGCGAACGGGATTCTTCTTGTAGTAGTCCTGGTGGTAGTCCTCGGCCCGATAGAACGTGCGCGGCGGGCGCAATCTCCACCACGATTCGATCCTTGAACTGCTTCTGCAGGCGATCGCGCGAGCTGTGGCGGCGGTACGCTGGCGCTCGTCGGCGACGAAGATCACCGGCCGGTACGACTCGCCGTGTCGCAGAACTGGCCGCGCGCGTTGAACGGGTCGATGGTGCGCCAGAAGTGCTCGACCAATGCCTCGTAGGTCACGAGGGTCGGGTCGTAGACCACTTGGACCGCCTCGACGTGGCCCGTGCCCCCAGCCGACACCTGCTCGTAGGTCGGCTTGTCCTTGTGTCCGCCGGTATATCCGGATGTCGTGGAGAGCACACCCTTCACCTTGTCGAAGTCGGCCTCCGTGCACCAGAAGCAGCCGCCGGCAAAGACGGCGGTCTCGCTCCGGGCCGGCTGCCCGGCTGGGGCCTGCTGGCCCGCCGAGAGCGGCGACCGCGGCCAGGATCGCGACGACCGATGCGCGCACGAGCGAGGACAGCGTCCACATGATCTTCCTCCCGGGGCGAAGTGCCCCTTCGTCTCACCGCAGGCCTGGGCCGTTCGAGCCGAAGCCAGGCGCGCGCGTCGCGATACGCCGGATAGGCGGCCGCCACGAGCGTCCAGAACCGCGGGGAGTGGTCCAGGCGCTTGAGGTGCATCAGCTCGTGCACCAGCACGTAATCGCGCACCCACTCGGGCATCAGGAGCAGGCGCCAGTTCAGGCAGATTCGTCCGTCGCGGCCGCACGATCCCCAGCGGGTGCGTCTGGTCGCGCACGCTCACGGCCGTTACCTCCAGGCCAAGGCGCTGCGCCCAGCCCAGCAGCATGCTGCGGCAGCTCGACCTGTGCCCGCGCCCTGACAGCCGAAGCTTCTGCAGCCGGTGTGCCAGTTTCGGGCAGTCGGGCCAGTTGCCGCTGCACCCACCCGTCGTGGCGGCTGGCGAACTCTTCCGCCTCGCGCCGCGAGCCGCCGCGCGGAATGGTGACGCGCAGGCGTCCATCGGGCTCGACGCGCAGGATGTAGCGGCGTGCGCGGCGGTGCCTGATGAAATAGCGCCCCGGCCGGACGGTCGGACAGCAACAGGCGCCTCCAGCGGGAGGCTCATCTGCATCGTCATCACGATACCAGGAGTGGCCGGCACGGTGGCTGCCGCCTGGCACGGTAGTATCGACGCATGACGGTTGTGCTGGCCGTGGACGCCCAGCGCCCCGACGCCGGCACGATCGCGCGCGCGGCGGCGTGTCTGCGCGACGGGCGGACTGGTGGCCTTCCCTACCGAAACCGTCTACGGCCTCGGCGTGTCACGCGCTCGACCCGGTCGCGGTGCGCAAGCTCTTCGCGGCCAAGGCGCGGCCGGCCGACGACCCCCTGATCGTCCACGTCCCCTCACTGGCCGAAGCCCGCGAGCTGGTCGCCGACGTGCCCCCTGCGGCCGCAGCGCTGGCGGCTCGGTTCTGGCCGGGCCCGCTGACGCTGGTGCTGCCGAAAAGCCGGGTCGTGCCCGACGAGGTCACGGCCGGGCTGCCGTCAGTGGCGATTCGCGTGCCTTCGCATCCCGTCGCGCAGGCGCTGCTCCGCGCCAGCGGCGTCCCGATTGCCGCGCCCAGCGCGAACCTGTTCTCCCGGCCCAGCCCGACGCGCGCCGCGCACGTCGTCGCCGATCTGGACGGCCGGATCGACATGGTCGTCGACGGCGGGCCGACTCCCGTGGGCGTGGAGTCCACGGTCGTCGACCTCACCGGTCCCTCGCCGCGCATCCTGCGGCCCGGCGGCGTGTCGCTCGAAGACCTGGCGGCGGTCCTCGGCAGCCCACCCGCTCACCGAGGCACGGGTCGACACCAGCGGTCCGATGCCGTCGCCTGGGCTGCTGGAGCGCCACTACTCTCCGCGCGCGCCCTTGACGGTGTACGAGGGCGAGGCCGTCCACGTGATCGGAGCGCTGCGCGCGGCGGCCGCCGCGGCGGAGCTGGACGGCCGCCGGGTGGGACTGCTGCTGATGGACGGCGACCGCGTGCGTGCTGCGAAGGGCGAGGTGCGCGTTCTGGGGCCGCTGGGCGATCCGGAGGCCGTCGCCGCGAACCTCTATGCGGCCCTTCGCGAGCTGGACGCTGCCGGCGTGGACGTGATTCTGGCGCACGGCGTGGCCGACACACGCGGCCTCGGCGCGGCCCTTCGCGATCGCCTGCGTCGCGCGGCCGCCGGCCGCGTCGTCCAGTGCTAGTCGGTCGTGGTCGTTAGAGACTGCCTTTCAGTTCCGGCTCTACGACCACGACGAACGACTAGAGCGGCCCCGAGAGCTGCGGCGTCCAGCCGTCGTCGAAGCGGGTGTGCGCCAGCAGCTCCAGGACGCGGCTGTAGCTCCGAACGCCCTCGTCAACCCGGTTGGCCTTCAGGTACTGGTCGTACGCCGCCCAGCTGACCCGGCGCACCTGTGGCTTCGTACCGCGTTGCAGGCGCGCCACCACCGCGCGCATGTCCTCACGGGGGCCGGGGCCAGCGCCTCATCGAGTTGGGCGCGCCGGGGCGCGCGCGACCTCCGCCCGCGCCTGCCACAAGAGGAACAGCCAGCCGCTGTACTGCATCGGCGCGTCCCCCTGCATGCAGGTCACCCAGCCGATGAAGCTGGCCTCCGCCTCGTCGCCGAACCCGGCCAGGTGGCCCCACTCGTGGGCCGCGACAAACGGCTGCTCGAACGGCAACAGATCGGGATTTCGCAGCACCTCGAGCGTGAAAGGACTGATCATGCCGTCCACGCCCGCCCAGCGAAAGTACGGGCCGACGGCGGTGGGCTTCAGCCGCCCTGGTTCGACCGCTGCCGTCTGGCCGAGTGCGCGCATCGTTGCAGAAAAGGCGGCGCGGAACCGCGGTTCGCGCTCGAAGGCATCGCCGAAGCCGATGCGGTGCGCGGGGCCGTGGAGCCGGTTGACCTCCGCCACCGCGCGTGTGGCCAGTCCCAGTACTGCGTCGTCCTGGCGTGCAGTCGTGGCCCGGGCCAGCCGCTGGTCGAGCGGGGATCCGGCGGTAGTTGAGCCCCCACAACATCCAGAACCAGAGGAACAGGGCGGCAGCCAGCACGACCAGCGCCGTCGCGCCCTGCGCCAACGCCCGCCACCGGCCGTGCGACCAGCCGCGAGCCACCCTGAGCAGGATCAGCAGCACGATGGCGGCCACCGCCAGCAGCAGCGAGGTCGAACACCGCGAAAGGCACCTGGTTGGAGGCCGCCGTGACGGCGGGCTGGATCAGCGGGAAGAACCAGGCTCGAGTACCAGCCGATCGACGATCGCTGCCGGCAACGGCGCCACCGCCGCCAACGCCGCCAGCGCGACCAGGCCGGGGCGCCACCACTTCACGCGCGTCTACTCGGCCGGAGTGAATGGGGCGCCGCGGCGCGCCAACACACCCTCGAGCCGTGCGGTGCAGTCGCAGCTGGAGCACGCCCAGTACTCTTCGCCGTTTTCGTGCCGGCACCTGGCGCGTGCGTGCGCGTCCTTCACGCTCACGAGGTCGAAGTACGCCTCCCAGTACGGCCGCTCTTCCTCGAGCGGAGTGTCGCAGAAACACGTCTCGACCCACTGCACGCGCCCGTCGGGCAGCTGGCGCGCCTCGGCCATGTTGCGGAGATACTCGCCGCCGGCCACCGATCCGCGGCCCAGCGTGCGGCTACCAATGGCACGCGCCAGCGCCCGAGCCAGGCCCGCCTTCACGCGCGCCGTCACGAGATAACGCATGACGCCATTATCCACGACGGGGCTCTTGCCCCAGGCGGATCCGCACCGGATACTACCCAGCGATGGGCAGGTGGGTGCGCGGGCTCGCTGGCGCGGCGGTGCTGCTGGTCATGACGCCCCAACTCTGCTCAGCGCAAGCCTCGGGCGGCGCCCTCGGCACCGGCGCGGTGGCCGGCCGGATCGTCCGGCCCGACGGCCTGCCGCAGCCCGACGCGCAGGTGGTGCTGGCCGAGCGGACGGCCGCAGGCGCCCTGCGCCAGCTGCCATGGCGCGCGCGCACGGCGTTCGACGGCCGTTACGAGATCACCGGCGTGCCGCCCGGACGTTATCTGGTGCTGGTGCGTGCGATTGGAGCGGACACCGCCGCGGCGGGCCGTCCCGACGCGACGCTGTTCCCCGGCGTCCCGCTGTCGGAAGCCTGGCGCCCCGGTGGACGTTGTCGACGGCTTGTCCACCGAAGGCATCGACGTGTGGCTGGTGCCCTCGCCCCGGCGGTTCACACGTCAGCGGGCGGGTGTTCGGGCCCGGCGGCGCGACGGCGTTCGACTCGCTGGTGATCGAGATGGGACGGGCGGGTACTCGGGCCACCGACGTCTGGAACAGCACCGAGGGCGGCGGTCTGTTCACCATCGACCCGGCGCCGCCAGGAACGCTGATCCTGCGCGCGCGAGCCACGATCGGCGACCAGGTGCTCACGGGACTGGCCGCCACGACGGTCGCCGCCAACCCGGTCGAGGACATCCGCATCACCGTCAGGCCCCTGATCGAAGTCACCGGACGGGTGCGGGCCGCCGGGGGCCGAGCCGCTCCCGGCCGGCCTGTCGGTTGGCCTCGTGCCGCAGGCGCTCGAGCCGAGCGTGTTGTATCCGCCCGTTGCCGCTGCCGTGGACGCCGACGGGCGCTTCAGCGCCCAGGCGGACGCGGCACCGGTGCGGATCGTGGTCGGCGGAATGCCGGCTGGCTGGCGCGCGACGCGACGCGGCGGCAGCTCGATGATCCTCTCGCCGCCGGCGCCGCGGCGAGCCGCTGGACCTGGTCGTCGGCCCGCCGTCAACCCGTAACGACGCTTGCGCTCGCGCTCCCTTGACGCCGATCACGCGGCCGACTACGGTAAGCGGCAGGAGGAACGTCGCGTGCCCGTGACTCGCCGCGGCGCCTTCGGGCTTGCGCTCGCGCTGGCCGCTGCCTGCACGCTGCCGGCGGCCGCCCAGTCCGTGGATCGCTGGGAGAGAGAGGTCGCCGCGTTCGAAGCCGCCGACCGGGCGTCAGCACCGCCAAAGGGCGAAATCGTGTTCGTCGGCAGCTCCACCATCCGGCTGTGGGACCTGAGCTGCGTCGTTCCCCGAGCTCAAGACGATCAACCGCGGGATCATCAGCTCGGAGATGTCCGACGCCGTACGACTGGTGGATCGCATCGTGACGCCGTACGCGCCCCGCATCGTCGTGGTCTACGCGGGCGACAACGACATCATGGGGATCCCGTCCGAGCAGATCACCATCGGGTTCGAGCGATTCGTCCGCGCCGTGCACGCCAGGCTGCCGGCGACCCGCATCCTCTACATCGGCATCAAGCCCAGCCTGCTCCGATGGGGACAGGTGGACCGGATGCGCGCTGGCCAACGCGATGATCGAGCAGTTCTGCGAACGGGACGATCGGCTCGGGTTCGTGGACGTGGACCACGCGCTGCTGGGCTGGGACGAGAAGCCCCGCCCGGAGCTCTACGTCGAGGACGGCCTACACCTCAGCGCCGCTGGGTATCAGATCCTCACCGCGCTCGTGCGCCCTTACCTGACGCCGGCGCCTGAGCGGCAGTCGCGTCGCGTTAGTTCGGCCCGCAGCCTGGAGCCTGGAGCCTGGAGCCATGCGCGCTTCCTAGCGCTCCCATCCACTATTCGATTTATACGGTAGCGTGTAACCCATCGCTTCGATCTCGTGCAGCTTGCCGCCGGAGATCCTGAAGACATGCGCGGCCTGGAGGTCGATGGGGCCGAAATTCATCGGCATCGAGGTCAGGCTGGGGACGCCCTGCAGGGCGATGGTCCGCAGCTTTCCCAGGTGCCGGAACATCGTCAGGCCGAAGACCAGGCCGGTCTGCTCGTCGACAATCTGGACGCGGCGCAGGTCGATGCTGGTGATGTAGCTGAACATCTTCGTGTCCATCTGCGCGGCGCACCCCAGCCGGCCCAGGATCGCGAACGCGGACGCCTGTTCCGGCGAGACGCCCGGGGGCAGGGGCGGCGGCGTACGGTTGGTCGAGGTCTGCATCCCGTTCTCGTGCCGCACGCAGTCGTCGGCATAGGGCGTCAGCGCGCCGATTCCCTTGGACAACGAGTCGTAGTAGGAGTCCGCGATGCGGATCATCTCCGCGCGAGGGACGCGATTCGCGGGGGCCACATCGGCGGCGAACGCCGCGCGGGGCCGCACCAGGTTCTTCAGCCCGGCTGTCGTTGAGCGACCGCACCACGATGTGCTCGGCCTCGACGATGCGGGCGTTCTGCACCCGCAGCCGGAGGGCCAGCAGCACCGGGCGATCGAACTCTCTGCAGCATGCCGAGAAACCCGATCTGGCTCGTCGCCGGATCGGGCACGTAGATCTTGAACGTCGTCGGCGCCGCGGAGGCACCGACCCACAACCCCTCGCCCACCTCCAGGACGCCGGTGTTCTCGGTGAAGCGCGCGCCGCGCGCCATCGGCGCCTTGGACGGATCGTGCGCCACCAGCGCCGCCAGGTAGGTGTCCACGATCGCACTCAGGCACGCGCGATCGCACGACGGCGCCTGCGCCGCCACTCCCCCGCTGGCCGCCGCCACGACACTCAGCGCCACAACCACCACGGCGCCTCAGCATCGCCCCTCCACAAGTGCAGTTCCGGTCTGCCTTCTGCCTTTTGCCTTTTGCCTTACCCCTCAACTCCCCACACCGCGAACAACGCCGCCATCGCGACCACGGCGGCCGCGTCCGCCCGCAGGGTCCTCGGGCCCAAGGTGACAGCCGCACACGAACCCTCGAGTGCCTGAATCTCCTCCGGTGCCCACCCGCCTTCGGGGCCGACCACGAGCGTGGCCCGGCCCCCGGCTGGGCGCTCGATCCGCGCCGGGGGCATCGGGGGCAAGCCCTCGGCCCCGGGCTCGGCCAGCACCAGCCGCGGCGCCGGCAGGCCGGCGGCGTCGAACCACGCCGGGCCGGGCGCGAACTCGAGGGCTTCCAGCACGTCGGGGACGACGGCGCGGCCGCACTGCTTGGCCGACGCCAGCGCCACCCGCCGCCACCGCTCGACCCGGTGTCCCCGCTCCAGCGCGGCCACGGTGGTCTCGCTGCGACGGGTCACGATTGGCCGGATGGCGGCCGCGCCCAGCATCACGGCGTCACGCACCACGGCGTCCATCTTGTCGCCCTTGAGCACCGCGTGCGCCAGCGTGATCGCCACCGCGGGCTCCGGCACCGCCGCGACTTCGGCGTCGATTCGCACCACCACCTGATCGTTTACCGCCGCAACGACACCGGCGAGCTCGCGCCCCCGGCCGTCGAAGACGCCGATCGCCGCGCCGGGACGCAGGCGCAGCACGCGCGTCGCATGCGCCGACTCTTCCGCGGACAGCACCACTGTCGTGCCGGGCGCGCCGGCGTCCTGCACGAAGAAGCGATGCCGCACGGGCTGCATTATCTCCTGCCTGCTATACTCGCGCCCGCCTCGCTCGATGTTCTTCCGCGGACAAACCATCGGCAAATACCGCATCGTCTCCGCCCTCGGCAGCGGCGGCTTCGGCAGCGTCTACCTGGCCGAAGACACCTGGATCGACAAGAAAGTCGCGATCAAGGTTCCGCACAAGCAGGGCCTCGACTTCAGCGAGCTGCTGAAGGAGCCGCGGCTGCTCGCGTCGATGAGCCACCCGAACATCGTCACGGTGCTCACCGCCGAGAAGCAGGACGACGTGTTCTTCATCGTGATGGAGTACGTCGCAGGGCGAGACGCTCGAGGAGCGCATCATCCGCGACGGCGCGCTCGACCTGTCGCGTGGCGCTCGACTTCACCTGCCAGATCTGCAACGCCGTGGACCACGCGCACGCGCCGGCATCCTGCACCGCGACCTGCGCCCCGGCAACATGCTGGTCTCCGACACGGGGCTGCTCAAGGTCACCGACTTCGGCACGTCGCGGTTCCTCGAGATCGCGGCGCACGGCACCACCGTGATCGGCAGCCCGCCGTACATGGCGCCGGAGCAGTTCCACGGCAAGGCGGTGTTCGCCAGCGACGTCTACTCCATCGGCGTCACGATGTACCAGATGCTGACCGGCGTGCTGCCCTACGCCACGCCCGGCGCCGGCCGACCTCGAGCGGCTGATGCGCGGCGAGCTGGTGTCGTCGCCCCGGCTGCGCAACCCGAAGGTGCCGAAGGCGCATCGACGACATCGTGCTGCAGGCGCTGGCGCCGGACCTGACGGCGCGCTACGCGCGCGCCGTCGGACGTGCTGGACGACGTGCTGGCGGCCCGGGCGGCCGGACCCAGGCGGGTGTCCCGCGGGCGCGGCGGCGGCGGCGTCCAGGGGCGAGGAGACCGTCGGCGACATCCAGTCCCGGCTGCGGGCGCGCGACGACGCCCCAGCGCCGCGCTTCTGCTGGCACTGCCGCAAGCCGCTGCACGCCCGGGCCGACAATGCCCGTTCTGCGGCGAGAGCCGCAGTAGCGATGTTCGCCGCAATTCGTGCCCGGCAGCCGTATTACGATCGGTGAAAGGAGCGCTCGTCATGGCTTTCCCGGGCACCGGCAAGATCTGGATGAACGGCAAGTTCGTGGACTGGACCGACGCCAAGATCCACATCGCCTCCCACGTCGATCCACTACGGCAGCGGCGTCTTCGAAGGCGCCCGGTGCTACGACACCGTCAACGGCCCGGCCTGCTTCCGCCTCGACGCGCACATGCGGCGGCTGCTCGACTCGGCCCGCATCTACCGGATGGAGTCGCCCTACGATCAGGCAGACGCTGCCGCACGCCATCGTCGAGCTGATCCAGATGCAACGGCTTCAAGGCCTGCTACATCCGCCCGCTGATCTACCGCGGCTACGACTCGCTGGGCGTCAACCCGTTCCCCTGCCCGGTGGACGTGGCGATCATGCTGTGGGAGTGGGGCGCCTACTTCACCAAGGAAGCCATCGAAGAAGGCCTCGACGTCAAGGTCGCCACCTGGGCGCGCAACGCGCCGAACACCATGCCGGCGATGGCCAAGAGCGTCGCCAACTACGCCAACTCGCAGCTGATCAAGATGGAAGCGATCCTCGAGGGCTACGCCGAGGGCATCGCGCTCGACACGCGACGGCAACCTCAGCGAAGGCAGCGGCCAGAACGTCTTCATCGTCCGCGACGGCGTGATCCACACGCCGCCGGTCGGGCGCCTCGATCCTGTCGGGCATCACCCGCGACTCGGTGGTGACCATCGCCCGGGACCTCGGCTTCGAGGTGCGGGAGCAGGTGCTGCCGCGCGAGATGCTCTACGTGGCCGACGAGGTGTTCTTCGTCGGCACGGCCGTCGAGGTGACGCCGATCAAGTCGGTGGACAAGATCAAGGTCGGCCGCGGCCGGCGCGGCCCGATCACCGAGGCCATCCAGCAGCGGTTCTTCCAGATCGTCAAGGGCGAGGCCCCCGACACGCACGGCTGGCTGCAGCCGGTCGAGCAGCCCGCAGCCGCGCTACGCGAGCTCGGCGCGCCGTCGACTCCCTGCGATGCGCGGTAGGGGCTGTCCGGCCGATGACGCCGCCGACGGAGACCCCGAGATCCGATGCACGTCAACGACCTGCTGAAAATCGCCGTCGAGGCCGGCGCCTCGGACCTGCACCTGCAAGGTCGGCACCTTCCCGATGATGCGCGTCCGCGGCGAGCTGATCCCGGCCACCGAGGACCAAGCGGCTCGAGCACGAGGACATGGTGGCCATGGCGGCCGCCGTCCTGCCGGTCGGCCAGCGCGAGAAGTTCAAGGAGCAGCCACGAGGTCGACCTCGCCTACAGCGTCGCCGGCCTCGGGCCGCTTCCGCTGCAACGCCTTCCAGCAGCGCGGCACCATCGGGCATGATCTTCCGCGTCATCCCGCGCGGCGTCGCCACCATCGACGACGCTGGCGCTGCCGCCGGTCCTGAAGAAGATCGCGGCGGAGGAGCGCGGGCTGGTCCTCGTGACCGGCACCACCGGCAGCGGCAAGACCACGACGCTGGCGGCGATGATCGACGAGATCAACTCCACGCGCACCGCGCACATCATCACCATCGAGGATCCGATCGAGTACCTGCACCGCGACAACAAGTCGATCATCAACCAGCGCGAGATCGGCGTGGACACCAACTCGTTCGCGCACGCGCTGCGCAGCGCGCTGCGCCAGGACCCGGACGTCATCCTGGTCGGCGAGATGCGCGACTTCGAGACGATTCAGACCGCGCTCACGGCGGCCGAGACCGGCCACCTGGTGTTCTCGACGCTGCACACCATCGACGCGACCGAGACCATCAACCGCATCATCGCGGTGTTCCCGCCGCACCAGCAGAAGCAGATCCGCCTGCAGCTGGCCAGCGTGCTGCGCGCGGTGGTCTCGCAGCGGCTGATCCCGCGCGCCGGCGGCAAGGGCCGCGTGCCGGCGGTCGAGGTCCTGATCGACCACGGCCTTCATCCGCGACTGCATCGTGGACAAGGAAAAGACGCACCTGATCCACTCGGCGCATCGCGCAGGGCACGTCGCAGTACGGGATGCAGACCTTCGACCAGTCGATCTTCAGCCTCTACCAGCAGGAGCTCATCACGCTCGAAGAGGCGCTGCGCTGGGCCTCGAACGTCGACGAGTTCAAGCTGAAGGTCCAGGGCATCGCCACCACCGCCGAGCTCGCGCGTGATTCAATGGCTGCCGCCGGCTACACTGGGCGAGGCAGAGATCACGCGCTTTGGCTGACGCCTACCTGGACGGCCTCCGGCTGCTCGCCCGCCGCGAGCTGTCCGAGGCGCAGTTGCGCACGCGCCTGGCTCGCCGGGCGCATTCCGCCGAAGACATCGACGGCGCCGTGGCCCGGCTCCGGGCCGAAGGCGCCTGGACGACGGCCGCACGGCCGCCGCCATCGCCAGGACGGCCGTCAACGTGCGTCGCCTCGGCCCGCGCCGCGTCCGGCGGGCGGTCGAGGCCGCCGGCATCTCCGCCGACGTCGCCGATCGCGCCGTGCGCGAGGCGCTCGACGGCGTGGACGCCGGCGGCACACGGTGGAAGCGGCGCTCGACCGTGGCCTGGCCGCGCATCGCGGGCCGATCGACGATCGTCTGGCCGCGCGCCTGTACCGGCGCCTGCGTCGCACACGGCCACGATCCCGGAGCGTCGTCAGCCGCGCGCTGAGCGCCCGCCGGCCGAGCCGCTCGCGACGAGTAGCGCGGACGCTGCGGAGCCGCGCTCTGATAGCACGCAATCAGGCTGCCAGGATGACCCCGAACGAAATACGCGCGTCCTTCCTGGCCTACTTCAAGGACCAGGGCCACCGCGTGGTGGCCAGCGCGCCGCTCGTGCCGCACGACGACCCGACGCTGCTCTTCACCAACGCCGGGATGAACCAGTTCAAGGACGTGCTTCCTCGGCCGCGGAATCGCGCGACTACAAGCGGGCGGCCACGGCGCAGAAGTGCATGCGCGTCAGCGGCAAGCACAACGACCTCGACAACGTCGGGCCGTCGTTCCGCCACCACACGTTCTTCGAGATGCTGGGCAACTTCTCGTTCGGGGACTACTTCAAGCCCGACGCGATCGAGCTGGCCTGGACGCTGCTGACCCGGCGAATGGGGCATCGCCGCGGACCGGCTCTACGTCACGGTGTTCCAGGGCGACGCCGCGGTGCCGCGCGACGACGAGGCGTTCGAGCTGTGGCGGTCGCTGGCTGCCGGCGGCGCAGATCGGCGAGCTGGGCGCGGACGACAACTTCTGGACGATGGGCGACACCGGCCCGTGCGGCCGCTGCTCGGAGATCTACTACTTCCGGGGCGCGCATCTGCCCTGCGCCGCCGAGGCAGCCGGCGGCCGCTGCCGCGGCCTGGAGTGCGACTGCGACCGCTTCGTCGAGATCTGGAACAACGTGTTCATGGAGTTCGACCGCCAGGCCGACGGCACGCTGCTGCCGCTGCCGGCCCATCCATCGACACCGGCATGGGGCTCGAGCGCGTCTCGGCGGTGCTGCAGGGCCAGCTGTCGAACTACGAGACCGATCTCTTCATCCCGATCCTGACGGCGCTCGGCGTCGCTGGCCGGCGACCACGCATCGCGGCACGCTCGAGCCGTCCGACGTCTCGATGCGCGTGGTGGCGGATCACCTGCGGGCGATGACGTTCCTCATCGCCGACGGCGTGGCGCCGTCGAACGAGTGGCGCGGCTACGTGCTGCGGAAGATCATGCGGCGCGCGATGCGGCACGGCCGCCGGCTCGGCCTCGACGAGCCGTTCCTGTTCTCGCTCGTCGACACCGTGGTCGGCCGAGTTCGGCGCCGCCTACCCGGAACTGGTCGCCGAACCGCGACGCGGTGGTGCGGGTGGTCCGCAGCGAAGAGGAGCGGTTCGGCGCGGTGCTGACCGGCGGCCTGCCCCGCCTCGAGGAAGCGCTCGACGCGGCCGCCGAGGCCGGCGCGTCCCTGCGCGGCGACGTCGCGTTCCGCCTCTACGACACCTTCGGCATGCCGCGCGACTTCATCGAGGACATGGCGCAGGATCGGCGCCTGGCGTTCGACGCCGCGGGCTTCGATCAGGCGATGGAGGGCCAGCGAGAGCAGGCCCGGGCCAAGAGCGCGTTCAAGGGCGGCGCGGCGGCGGACGCGCCGTGGGACGCGCGCGCCGGGGACGCGCACGGTGCTCGAGGACGCCGGCGACCGCGGGTTCCGCGGCTACGACAGCACGTCCATCGACACGCGCGATCATCGCGCTGTTCCGCACCGACCGGTCGGAGACGTCCGAGCTGACCGCCGGCGAGGAGGGCTTCGTCGGCGCTGGCCGAGACGCCCTTCTACCTCGAGGCCGGCGGCCAGGTGTCCGACCAGGGCACGCTGCAAGGCGGCGGCGGCGCGGCGCGCGTGACGGGCATGGTGCGCGTGCCGGGCTGGCCGCGCCTGCACCAGGTGCAGGTCACCGAGGGCGTGCTGGCCACCGGCGCGACCGTCAAGGCCGACGGTGGACGTCGAGACGCGCGACGCCACGCGCCGCAACCACACCGCCACCCACCTGCTGCACGCGGCGCTGCGGCAGACGCTCGGCGCGCACGTCAAGCAGGCGGGCTCGCTGGTGGCGCCGGACCGGCTGCGCTTCGACTTCGCGCACTTCACGGCGCTGTCTGCCGACGAGCGTGCGCGACGATCGAGCACCTGGTCAACGAGCACGTCCTGGCCAACATCCCGGTGACGACCGAGGTGAAGAGCACGGACGAGGCGATCGCCGCCGGCGCGATGGCGCTCTTCGGCGAGAAGTACGGCGACACGGTGCGCGTGGTCACCGTGGGCGGACGTCAGCCAGGAGCTGTGCGGCGGCACCCACGTCCGCGCGACCGGCGACATCGGCCTGTTCGCCGTGACGTCGGAAGGCGGCGTCGCCGCCGGCGTCCGCCGCATCGAGGCGGTGACCGGGCTCGGGTCGCTGGCCACGTTCGAGCGCCACCGGCGCGAGATGCGTCGAGGCCGGCGCGCTGGCCAACGCCGCGCCCGGCCACCTGGCCGAACGCATTACCGCGCTCGTGGACGAGAACAAGCGCCTGGCGCGCGCAGCTGCAGGAGGCGCAGGTCCAGGCCGCGCTCGGCGGCGGCAGCGGCGACAAGGCCGAGGAATCGGTGCAGGTCGCCGGCATCACGCTGGTCGCACGCCAGGTGGACGGCGTGGACAAGGACGCGCTGCGCGCGCTGGTGGATCGCCACCGCGACCAGATCAAGAGCGGCGTCGTGGTGCTGGCCGGCTCGGCCGACGGCAAGGTGCTGTCGTCGTCGGCGTCACGCCGGATCTGACCAAGAAGGTCCGGCGGCAAGATCGTCAAGCAGCTGGCGCCGATCGTCGGCGGCGGCGGCGGCGGCCGGCCGGACTTCGCCGAAGCCGGCGGCAAGGACCCGTCGAAGATCGGCGAACTGCTCGCCGCGAGCCGGACTGTCGTCGGCGGAGCTGGCGGGCTCCGAGGCTGGGCCTGTGCCCGGCGGCTCCCACTTTCGACACCGAAAGGCGCTGCGCAGCGTCACGACGGACCTCCGTCCCCGCGCTACTCCCGAGCGAACGTGCTCACGAAGCCGATCCCGCGACTAGTGCGTCGAGCGCCTGCTGCATCGCCTGGCTGACGCCACGCGTCAGTTGACCGAACGTCCGTACGACGCTCCGCCCTCCTCTCCATCTCGCTGCCTCCACGTCCCCCTGTGACCCGGAGGCCAGCGGTAGTTCTGCAACTAAGGAACTTAGGAACTAGAATCAGCCCGGACGCATGCCCTGGTCCGCCGGCTCGCGCCTCGGTGCGTACGAGATTCTCTCTGCCCTCGGGGCCGGCGGGATGGGCGAAGTGTATCGGGCGCGCGACACCCGGCTCGATCGTGACGTCGCCATCAAGATCCTGCCTCAAGCCTTCTTTGCTGACGCGGAACGCGTGGCGAGGTTTCAACGCGAAGCGAAGATCCTCGCCTCGCTGAATCACCCGCACATCGCCGCCATCTATGGGCTGCACGACGAGGGCGACGGTGTCAGGGCTCTCGTGATGGAGCTCGTCGAAGGCGAGGATCTGGCACAGCGTTTGACGCGCGGCCCCATCCCTCTCGACGAGGCGCTGCCCATTGCGACGCAGATCGCCGAAGCCCTCGAAGCGGCCCACGAGCAGGGAATCATCCATCGCGATCTCAAGCCGGCGAATATCAAGCTGCGGCCCGACGGAACGGTGAAGGTGCTCGACTTCGGCCTGGCGAAAGCCGTCGCCAGCGACGCCGAGATCGCCCGCTCTCCTCGACTCCCCGACCTACGGCAGTGGCCACGCGCGCCGGAACCATTCTGGGCACCGCGCCCTACATGAGTCCCGAGCAGGCCAAGGGTCGCCCGGTGGACAGGCGCACGGACCTCTGGGCGTTCGGGGCCGTGCTGTACGAGCTGTTGACCGGAACGCGAGCGTTCCAGGGCGAGTCCGTGGCGGAGACCCTGGCTCACGTGCTGACGCAGACGCCGAACTGGGCGCGGTTGCCCGCGGATACGCCAGCGCCGATTCGGACTCTCCTGCGGCGATGCCTGGAGAAGAACCCGACGAGACGGCTCGATTCAGCAGTCGCCCTGCGCCTCGAGATCGACGACGCGCTGGCCGCTCCTGCGGGCGTGACGACGGCGGGTGGTCCTCAGGCGCGCCGCCGCCGAATCACCTGGCAAGCCATCGCCGCGGTCGTCGCCGCCAGCCTCATCGCTGCGCTGGGCACGTGGGCCGTGATGCGGAACGAACCGCCGGCGCCCGCGTTCCCGGCACGGTTCACAATCACGTTCCCACCCACGGAGCCGATGGAGCTCACGCCCGGCGGGGTCCGCGACCTCGCCCTCTCGCCTGACGGCCGGTACCTTGCCTACCAGAGCCGCGGCCGACTGATGTTGCGCGCACTCGACCAGCTCGACGGCGTGCTGTTGTCGAGCGTCACCGGCGGGCGCACGCCGTTCTTTTCTCCCGACAGCCGGTGGATTGGATTCTTCGAAGGCGGTGACCTGAAGAAAGTGGCGGTCACGGGCGAACCGGTCATCACGCTCTGTCGAGAGCTGGGGAGCCTCGAGGGCGGCACCTGGGGCGACGACGGCACCATCGTCGTCTCCAGTGACGACGGCAACGTCGGACTCAGGAGAGTTTCGGCGGACGGCGGCGAAGCCACGCGCACTCACCAAGACCGACGCAGCGCATAAGGGGCATTGGACTCCGTCGATGCTGCCTGGCGGCCGAGGCGTGCTCTTCACGATCGTGGGCCGACGCGCGCTCAAAGACACGCAGCTCGCCGTCCTCGACCTGAAGAGCGGCCAGCAGAAGACGCTGCTCCGAGGCGGCTCGCCGCCGAGTACCTCGAAACGGGCCATCTCCTCTACTCGACCTACGTCTCGAGGGGCCGGACCAGCAGATGTTCGGGACGCTCTGGGTGGTCGCGTTCGATCTCGATCGTCTCGTGTTGCGGGGGGAGCCCGTCCGCGTCAGCGAAACCTTGCAGGTTGACATGTATCGATGGGGCCAACTATGCCGTGTCGAGGACCGGTGCGCTCGCCTACGTGCCGGCCCGCGCGCAGGCGCGGTCGTTTGTGTGGGTCGATCGGGCAGGGCACGAGACGGCAATCGACGCGCTGCCGCCACGCCCGTACGCCACCATTGGATTGTCCCCCGACGGTACGCGCTTGGCATTCGCGATCCAGGATCGGGAGTTTGATATTTGGACCTGGGATTTCGCACGAGAATCCTTGACTCGCCTGACGTTCGGCTCCAGTCTTGACCTTCTTCCGAGATGGACGCCCGACGGCCGGCGGATTGTCTTCCAGTCGTATCGCGACGGGACCGGCCAACCTGTACAGTGTCGCGTCCGACGGGTCCGGTCCGGTCGAGCGATTGACGACCAGCAACAACGATCAGTACCCGAACTCGATCACGCCAGACGGGACGGCTCTCCTGTTTGCCGAGCTGCGGCCGAAGACCGGATTCGACATCCTCCGGCTTCCCGTTGCCGCAGCCCAGGGCGCCGGCAGAGCGGCCCGTCCGATGAGCGCCTGTCCGAGGCGACCTTGCTGGTGTCCAGTCCTTCGCCGGAGTACGCGGCGAATATCTCCCCCAATGGGCGCTACTTCGCGTACCAGTCGGCGGAGTCCGGAGGGCGGTTCGCCATCTATGTGCGACCCTACCCCGATGCGAGCAAGGGACGGTGGCAGATTTCGACCGAGGGCGGAACGGCACCTGTGTGGGCGCGGACGGGACGTGAGCTGTTCTATCTTGATGAATCGAACACCTTGATGGCTGTGCCCGTCGACACATCCGGCCCGCAATTCAGCGCTGGCAGACCGGCCAAGGTGTTCGACACGAAGTACTACGGCAACTTCTACTCGTACGACGTGACGCCTGACGGACCCGGTTCCTGATGATGAAGGAGAGCAACGCCGGCGATCGGAAACCAGGCCAGTATGGTTGTCGTCCTCAACTGGATCGAAGAGCTGAAACGGCTTGTCCCGACCCCATAGAAGCCACGGTGATTGTCGGTGGAACTCAAGGCCTGGTTGCGGCGGATCCAAAGGGTGGCGCGCGTCTTACGCGGGCTCGACCTTCCGGCGCCGCAGCACGCGGTTCCACCACATGATCACGCCGGTCACGAACATCAGCGCCGGCACCAGGCCGATCACCGCCCACACCGCTTTCAGCACCGGCTGCGTGCGCCAGCGCCCGAAATGCAGGCGCGTCAGCCACAGCAGCACCACGTCGCCGGGGCGCTCGCCCAGGAAGGCATCGGGATCGGAGATCGAGTCGACGAAGTCCGAGAACGGTTCGGGGACGCCGAGATAGAAGCCCGGAGATCCCCCACATCAGCATGAACAGGAACATCCAGAAGCCGATGCGCGCTGTGGAGATCCCAGTTGAAGCGGCGCCAGCCGCTCGACCACTTGATCAGCAGGCTGCGCTTCCAGCGGCTCGATCCGGGCCACCAGACGACCAGGCCGGTGACGAAGAGAATGGTCGCGACCAGGCTGAGCATGCCGTTCCAGTAGCGGCCCGGGCGGTCGAGCAGCAGCTCGTCGTGCAGCCGTGCCAGCCACAGCACGAAGTACTCGCCCTTGCGTCACCGAGTCGCCCAGATCGGCTCCGGTGTAGGGATCGAAGAGTCGCTCCCGCTTCTCGGCGCCGCGCTCGGCCCAAACCTCGATCGTCGGGTTGCGGCGGGTGATCCGGTCGCCGACCCGGGTGATGCTCCACCCCGGATACGCCTTCTCCGCCGCCGCACGCAACTCGTCGGCGGTGAGGCGCTTGGCCGTGGCGTCATAAACCGGGCGCTTGGTCGCGAAGAGCCGGTCCAGCTCGTTGCGGTAGACCAGTACGCTGCCGGTCACGCTGAGCATCACGATGTAGAGGCCGATGGCCAGACCGGTCCAGAGATGTACCTGAAACAGCGCGCGGCGTAGCCACACGTTCTGGGGCTGCCGCGCCCACTGCGTCCACACGTTCGCTCGTCCCTTCTCGATGTTGCAGGAGGGTGCCCGGCGCGCCGAGGGCACCGGGCACGCCAGGCAACAGTCGGCTGATGTTCGCGCCGATATCCTCCCACGAATGGGCGCATGGTCTGTAGCGGCGCGGCATCCCCGCGCGATCGTCGTGATGGCACTGGTTGTCGCCGGCCTGGCGGCGCCGCGGCACGCGTCTGCACAGATTTACGCCTGGCGTGACTCGAAGGGCACGCTGGTGCTCTCCGACCGCCCGATCAACGCCCCAACCGCGGTCTACGAGGTGGCGGGCGCGCCCGCCTACCGGACGACGACGCCGCTCGAGCAACCGGCGGAAGACGAAAGCATCGAGTCGCTGGTGCTCGAGCACTCGCAGCGGCACTCGCTGCGCCCAGAGCTGGTGCGAGCGGTGATCCAGGTGGAATCCGGCTTCAACCCGCGCGCGACGTCGCCCAAAGGGCGCGATGGGCCTGATGCAGCTGATGCCCGGCGACCGCGCGGGAGCTGGGCGTGGTCAACGCCTACGATCCGGCGGAGAACATCCGCGGCGGCACGGCCTACCTGCGGCAGCTGCTCGACCGCTACGACGGCGACGAGCGCCTGGCGCTCGCGGCCTACAACGCCGGCGCCGGAGCGGTCGATCGCTACGGCCGCGCGGTGCCGCCCTATCGCGAGACCCGCGACTACGTCCGCCGCATCAGCCTCAAGGCTGGGACCGGCACCGCGCCCGGCAGTGACCAAGCGCACGATCTACAAGTCGATTGAGATCGTGGCGGGACGGGCGATTCCGCGCTACTCCAACGCGCCTCCGGCCAGCGGCTCCTTCGAGATCGTCCGCCCCTAAGGACCCGCAGGGCGGGTTTCTCTTTGGGCGTATAGTTCGCACATGAACGCTCGGCTGGCGCAGCGAATCTGCGCGTCCGTGCTGCTGTCTGTCGGCGGCGTCATGGCCGCCGCGCAGCAGCCTCCTGCCAGCGGCACCTCGCCCGCGCCCCTCTCGGAGATTGTCGAAACCGAGCGCGCGTTCGCGGCCAGGGCACTCGTCGTCGGTTGGAAGGCCGCGTTCCTCGAGTACTTCGCCGACGAGGCCGTGGGCTTTCAGGCCGGCGCCGCCGGGCTGGCGAAGGATCAGATCGCGCAGGCCCCCGACCCACCGAAGGACTTGGCGCTCATCTGGGAACCGCGTTACGGCGACATCTCCAGCAGCGGCGAGATGGGATACCTGACCGGGCCGGTGCTGAGCAAGGCGCCGGGCCGGCCCGATCGCCACCAGATCTACGCCTCGGTGTGGAAGCGGCAGCGCAACGGCACGTTCAAGGTGATCCTCGACGTGGGCGTGCCGACGCCGCAGGCCGTGCCCTTCGCCCCGGGCGTCCAGCGGGCTCCGTCCGCCAACCGGTTCACCGGCGACTACGACGATCGGACGCCGCCGCTGTCGGCGGCCGACGGCGTCCTGAACAGCGCGCTGCGCGACAGCCAGAGCCGGGGCTACCGCGGCCGGCTGGCGCCCAACGCGCGGCTGCACCGCCCCGGTGTGCTGCCGCTGGTGGGCGAATCGCGCATCCTGGCCTACCTGGCCGGGCAACCGCGCTACACCCTGGGCGACACCCGCTATGCGGAATCGGCCCGATCCGGCGACCTGGGCTACACCTGGGGCACCTACCAACTCGCGCGGCGCGGCGCCGGGGGAAAGATCGAGGAAGGCTTCTACGCGCGGGTCTGGACCCGGCAGAAGAGCGGCCAGTGGCAGGTGGCGCTCGACGTGCTGCAGCCGCAGTAGGACGGCCGGAGAACCCTCAGGCCATACTGATGCTACAATTGGACTTTTGTCAGGCTGCCACGCAGCCGCACCGAGAGGACTGAAGCCCAGTGGCCAAGCGTACCAAATCCGCCCTCAAGGCGAATCGTCAGAACATCAAGCGGCGTGAGCACAACCGCCAGATGCGCTCGTCGCTGCGTACGGCGCTGAAGGCGATTCGCGCCGCCCTGGACGGCGACGACGTGGCGGGCGCGAAGGCAGCGCTGAGCAAGACGGTTTCGATTGTGGACAAGATGGCGGCCAAGGGCATCATCCACCGCAACACGGCGGGCCGTTACAAGTCGCGGCTGTCGTCGCACGTCAAGCGCGCTTCCTAGCGCACAACTCCACCACCAAACGTTCCAGCAACACCGAGGCCTCGCCGCCTGACGACTTCAGGGCGAGGTCCGTGCGCAGCACGGCGGTCATGGCCGCCGGAACGCGGGCCGGCGGCAACCGCTCGGCCGCAGCGCGCAGCTGGCCCAGCAGCATCACCGCGCGCTGCACCGGAATCGAGCGCCAACCCCAGCTCGCGCAGCGCCCCGCGCACGTCGTCGCGCCAGATGGCCTTGCCGACACCGAAGTCGGCCTGCGCCTCGGGCTCGGCGGACACCGAGGCGCTCACGTCGGCGGCCGAGACGGTCTTCTGGCCCATCGCATAGAGCGACACGCGCTCGAGCGCGCCGCGCAGGCGCCCGACGTCCAGTCCTGCGCGCTCCACCAGCGCGCGGACGGCCGCCGGGCTCGAGCGGCACGTTCTCTTGCGCGGCCCTGGCCCGGACCCATCGTCTCGGCGGCGGCCTGGTCCTCGATGGTGCCGCAGTCCACCACCTGGGCCTGGCGCAGCAACAGCTTCGAGACCCGCCGCCGCATGTCCAACGCGCCGCATTCGAAGATCACCACCGCAGCGGGCGACGGATCGTCGATGAACTTCTCGAGGCGGGCCGCCTGCTCTTCGGCCTCCCGCGATTCCCGCTTGGGCGTCAGCAGCCGCTCGGCTTCCACGACGATGACGATCCGGCGCGGCGCCAGCATCGGAAACACGTTGGCGGCATCGATCAGCGCGTCGGCGGTGGTGTCGGCGCCGTGCAGGCGCTCCAGGTTGAAGGGCTGGAGCTCCTCCTCGACCAGCGACGTGAACTCGCCGGCCACCGCCGACCGCTCCACCGCGTCGGCTCCGAGCAGCAGGTACAGGGGGCCGACCTTGCCGGCGGCGAGCTGGGCCCTCAGGGCGGTAGGCGAAAGCGCCGGCATGCGAGGGTCGGTTAGAACGCCTCGAGGATGGCGGTCACGACCGAGCGGGCCACGTCACCGGCGATCCGATCCACGGAACTGCGCTCCTGGTCCAGAAACGCGGCCCCGTCGAGCGCAATGGTGCCGCGCGTGGCCAGCTCGTACTCCTCCCGGAACACCAGCGCGTCGTTGCTCCACAGCACCTCGCTGGTCCGCGCGTCGGCGAACTGCACCCGCATCGACAGCGTGAACAGGTAGCGCGACGCCAGCTGCCGCTCGGTGAACCCCACCGGCTGCACCGAGATGCTGATGATCTCGCCGGTCAGGACCGCGTCGGCACCGACCGCCTCTGGGGACACGGCGTACTTGCCGCGGCCGATGAACTCGGTGCGAATCTTGTCCGTGATCACCTCTTCCACCTGGAAGAAGCGTGCTCCTGTTCTCCAGCTTGGGGATGCCGACCGTGCGGATGTCCGCCGGCAGGAACGAGCCCGCGCCCGGCCAGCGCGTAGCCGCACCCCGGCAACGCCAAGGCGACCGCCACCACAAGCACCGCCCGTCTCCCAAAGCGGCGGAAGCGCAGTTTGTGAATTGTGAATTGTGAATTGTGCATTTCCGCCCGCCCTACCTTACCGCAATCGAGACCAGCCGGCCCTTCGCCACGATCACCTTGGCGATCGTCTTCCCGGCGACGTGCGGCGCGACGTGCGGATCCGCCAGCGCCAGGCGCTCCAGCTCGGCCTCGGAGGCGTCGGCGGCGACGGTCAGGCGGCCGCGCACCTTGCCGTTCACCTGCACGGCCACCACGATCTCGTCGGCGCGTGCGGCCTCCGCGTCGATACGACGGCCAGGTCGCCTCGTTCAAGCCGGTCGCGTGGCCGAGCTGCTGCCACAGCTCCTCGCACGTGTGCGGGGCATAGGGCGCCAGGATCCGGACCAGCGCCTCGATGGCCTCGCGAACGACCGCCACTGTCTCGGCGGGCGGTGCCGCCGATTGGCGGCTGCCCGGCGCGCCCGCCGGCGACTGGTCGGAGAACGTGTACAGCTCGTTGACCAGCTCCATCATCGCCGACACCGGCGTATTGAGCTGCTGCCGCTCGACGATGTCGGCCGTGACCCGCCGGATCGTGTCGTGCGTACGGCGCCGGAGCGCCCGCTCGGCAGCGCCCGAGGCCGCCGGCCGCGTCGCCGCCCGGCACCGCCGCCAGGATCGGCGCCCAGTGCATCACCAGCCGCCACGCGCGGGCCAGGAAGCGGTAGCTGCCTTCGAGACCGCTGTCGCTCCACTCCACTTCCTTCTCCGGCGGGGCTACGAACATCACGTAGAGCCGCAGCGCGTCGGCGCCGAACTTCTCGAGCATCGCGTCCGGGTCCACGACGTTGCCCTTGGACTTCGACATCACCGCGCCGTCCTTGAGCACCATGCCCTGCGTCAGCAGCTGGGTGAACGGCTCGTCGTGCGACACCATGCCGAGGTCGCGGAACACGCGGGCGAAGAACCGCGAGTAGATCAGGTGCAGGATCGCGTGCTCGACCCCGCCGCTGTAGAAATCCACCGGCAGCCAGTACTTCACGGCCTTCGGATCGAACGGCCTGCTTCGAGTTCCGCGGATCGGCGAACCGGTAGAAATACCAGGACGAGTCCACGAACGTGTCCATGGTGTCGGTTTCGCGGCGCGCCGGCTGCGCCGCAGACCGGGCATGTCGTGTTCACGAACTCCGGCACCTGCGCCAGCGGAGAATCGCCGCGGCCGCTGAACTGCGCGATGCGTCGGCAGCTCGACGGGCAGCTGGTCGTCCGGCACTGGCACGATGCCGTGCGGTCTGGACAGACGATCATCGGGATCGGCGTTCCCCAGTAGCGCTGGCGGGAGATGCCCCAGTCCTTCAGCCGGTACTGCACCGTGCCCTCGCCGATGCCCCGCTTCTGGGCCGCGGCGACCATCTGTTTCTGCGCCTCCTCGGTTGGAAGGCCGCTGAACTCGCCGGACTCGACGCTGACGCCGTACTCCGTGAACGGCATCGGCTGCTCGATCGAGAACTCCTCGCTGACGAAGCCGACGCCACCTGAGCCCGTTCCCGATGCCTCCGCTTCCGCTCGCAGCCGTTCGATTTCGGCCTCGGCTTTCGCTTCCCACTCGCGAATCAGCGCCGGAGGCCTCGGAATCACGACCGGACGAATCGGCAGGCCGTACTTCGTCGCGAACTCGAAGTCGCGCTCGTCGTGCGCCGGCACGGCCATGATCGCGCCGGTGCCGTAGTCGCCGAGGACGAAGTTGGCGACCCACACGGGAACCGGTTCGTGCGTAAACGGGTTGATCGCGCGAAAACCGGTGTCGAACCCTTGCTTCTCGAGCTCGCCGCTGATGCGCGCCCTGCGGTCCTGCAGGCGGAAGGCCTTGCACCTGTTTCCGCAGGGCCGCCGAATCGCGCGAGCGCTCGGTGAGCTCGTGCACCAGCGGATGCTCCGGGCCCAGCAGCACGAACGTAGCGCCGAAGATGGTGTCGATGCGGGTGGTGAACACCTCGATCTGCGTCGACGGGTCGCCTTCGAGCGCGAACTTGACCCGGGCCCCATCGGAGCGCCCGATCCAGTTGCGCTGCATCGTGAGAACCTTTTCGGGCCACTTGCTCAGGCCGTCGGCCGCTGTGAGCAGCTCGTCGGCATAGGCGGTGATGCGGAAGAACCACTGCTCGAGATCGCGCGTCTCGACCTGCGTGCCGCACCGCCAGCAGCCGCCGTCCACCACCTGCTCGTTGGCCAGGACCGTCTGGTCGACCGGGCACCAGTTGACCGACGACTTCCGCCGGTAGGCCAGGCCCTTCTCGAACATCCGAATGAAGAGCCACTGGTTCCACTTGTAGTACTCGGCGTCGCAGGTCGCCAGCTCGCGTTCCCACGCGTAGCTGATGCCCAGCCGCTGGAGCTGGCCCTTCATGTGGGCGATGTTGGCGCGGGTGGACTCCTCGGGATGGATCCCGCTCTTGATCGCGGCGTTCTCCGCCGGCAGGCCGAACGCGTCCCACCCGAACGGGTGCAGGACGTTGAAGCCCTGCATCCGCTTGGTGCGCGCCATCACGTCGCCGATGATGTAGTTGCGAACGTGGCCGACGTGCGCATGCCCCGACGGATAGGCGAACATCTCCAGGCAGTAGAACTTCGGGCCGCGACGGATCGACGGCGACCTCGAAGGCGCGGCGCTCGGCCCAGTGCGCCTGCCACTTGCGGTCGAGTGCCTGCGGACGGTAGTCGGACATGTGCGGACTGTCGGTCTGGCTCTAGGCTCCGGGCTCTAGGACGACCGCGAGCAACCGACATCCGATGACGGAATGCTCAAATTATAGCCGCCAGTGCGTGGCGAGCCCGGGGCGCACGGCGGCGATGGTGGCGTCGGCGCGCGGGGTCGGGCCTTCGGGACGCGCGAAGTCGCCCAGGTCCGCCTCGCCGGCCAGCACGCGCGCGACGGCGGTCGCCGAATCACGCAGCGCCGCCAGGTCGTAGCCGCCCTCGGTCATCGCGACCACGCGGCCCTCGCAGCACGCGTTCGCCACCGCGACGATGCCCGCGGTGAGCCGGCCGAACTGGCCGGCGGTGAGGCGCATGCCGCCCAGCGGATCGTCGGCGTGGGCATCGAAGCCGGCCGAGATGAGAATCAGGTCCGGGTCGGAATTGCCGGAGGATCGGCAGCGCGATGGCGTCGAACACGCTCTTCGAAGTCGGCGTTGGTGGCCCCGGCCGCCAGCGGCAGGTTCACGGTGAACCCGGTGCCCGTGCCGCGGCCGATCTCGCCGGCGGCGCCGGTGCCAGGGTAGAACGGATACTGATGCGACGAGATGAAGAGCACGGACGGGTCGTCGAAGAACGTTCGCTGCGTGCCGTTGCCGTGGTGGACGTCGTAGTCCACCACCGCCACGCGGGCGAGGCCTGCCGCGCGAGCGTGGGCCGCGGCGATGGCGACGTTGCTGTAGAAGCAGAACCCCATCGCGCGATCGCGCTCCGCATGGTGTCCGGGCGGGCGCACCAGGGCCAGGGCGCGGCTGCCCGCCGGCCCCTTCAGCACGCGATCGACGGCGTCCACGCCGGCGCCGGCCGCGAGCCTGGCCACGTCCACGGTGTCGGGGGAGGTGTAGGTGTCGGGATCGAGCGCCACCGTCCGTCCCGCGGTGGCCTCGATGGCCGCCAGGTACTCCGGGCTGTGCACGCGCGCCGAGTTCGTCCGGGCGAGCGGGACGCGGCTCCGCCACCGTCATGCCCCTGGCACGGCAATCCGCCGCGACGCCGGCCAGCACCTCGGCCCTGGCGGGCCGCTCGAAGTGTCCGGGCGGCGTCAGGTGATCGAGAAACCGGCTCGACGACAGGACCGTCAGGCTCATGCCCACTGATTCTACGGTGGTATCTCGCGCCGCGCTGGCGATGGGGCTACAATGCGCCCATGCAGAAACAAGGCCGCAACGACCTGTGCGCCTGCGGCAGCGGCAAGAAGTTCAAGCGCTGCCACGGCGTCACGTCGGACTCGGATCGCTCGGGCCGCCTCCTGATGCTGGCGGTGGGCGGCGCCGTGGTCGCGGCCGTGGCCGCCGGGGTCGCGTCGTTCACCACCGACCGATCGGCCTCGTCGGTGCGGGTCTGGGACCCGGCCCACGGCCACTACCACGACGCCAACGGCACGCAGGTACCGTAGGCTGACGAAACGTCGCTTGGTGCGGTTACCGGCTGGCGGCTCGGTAGGTCTTCTGGAAGCCGTTGCGGGCGTTCGTCACCACGAACGAGCCGTCCGACTGCGCCGACAGCTTCAGCCAGTGCGCCGCGCCGTTGTGCGCCGGAGGCGGCGGCGTGCCGGGCCCGGGCGCAGGCGGCGTGACGGCCTCGATCGGCATCGCCGCCACCTGCTCGTCGATCCCGTTGGCGATGAACATCCCCGGCACCGTGTACTCCTGACCGCTCAGCTGCGAGAAGTGCAGCTGCCACAGGTCCTCGAGCCCGGGTGAGGTGTGCAGCACGCGCATCGCCGCCGGCTGTCCGCCCTTGCGCGTGCCGTTGTTCAGCAGCGCCACCCGCGGCCGCAGCGCGTGCACCAGCACCTCGCTGTTCGAGATCGGCTGGCCGTGATGCGACACCACGAACACGTCCACGGTGCCGAGGCGGTTGCTCGGGCACATCAGGTCGATTTCCTTGTTCCAGGTCAGGTCGCCCAGGTGCACGAGCCTGAATCGGCCGAACGTGAGGTGCGTGCCGACTGACTGCGCGTTCTCCGACGGATCCGGGTCCTGCGGCTTCACCGAGGTACACAGCGGGTTGGGCGCGCCGGCACCGGGCAGCGGCTTGTCGAGCCCCTTGCCCGCCGACGTCACGATCCGCACCTCCAGTCCGCGCAGGTTCACGGTGTCGCCCGGCTTCACCACCGTGTGCACCTTGCCGGCGTAGAGCTTGGGATACACGGTAGTGAGGAACGTGTCGGTGGCCGGGTTCGGCTGCACGTTCGGGCCGTGATCGATGAAGTGGCCGACCGGCAGCCGGGTCGCCACCTCCGCCATCGCGCCGAAGTGATCGCCGTGATAGTGGGTGGTGACCAGATAATCCAGCTTGCTGATGCCGGCATCCTTGGCGGCCGCCGCGATCCGCTCGGCGTCCCGGACGGCGGCCGCGCCGCCGTTGCCCGTGTCGATGAGCAGCGACTCGCCGTTCGGGGTGACGAAGAGCGTGGCGTTGCCGCCCTCGACGTCGATCAGATACATGTCGAGCGTGGACCGCGTCTGGGCGCCCACGGCCGCGATGGCGCCCGCGCACAGGGCCACTTTCACCGCACGGGACAACCGGTTACGCATCTGCGCCTCCTTTTCCCACCAGCGCCAGCGCCCGCGTCTCGAGCCGGGCCAGCCGCCGCTCCAACTCCGCCGTCGCGTCGGCAATCGCCTGTTCGTCGGCGCCGGCCGGAACAGTCAGCGGCTCCCCGATCGCCAGGGCCACCGTGCTGAACGGCTTGGGCACCTGCGTGCCGTCCCAGCTGCGCGCCGTCCAGGCCCGCGACGCTTCGAGGTGGAACGGTAACACAGGGTGGCCGGTGGCGCCCGCCAGCCACAGCGCGCCCGGCTGCGCCGTCGCGCGCCGGCCCGCGCGGGCCGTCGAGCGTGAAGCCCACCGGCGCACCGGCGCGCAGGCAGCGTGTCATCTCCCGCAGCGCCTGGGGACCGCCGCGCGAGGACGATCCGCGCGCGGTGCCGTAGCCGAAGCGCTCGATGATGCGGGCGATCCACTCGCCGTCGAAGTTGCGGCTGGTCATCACCACGATGCCGCGATCGCGAAAGTAGATGGTGGCCGGCAGGATCCGGCCGTGCCAGAAGCCCATGATCGGCTGCCGGCCCGTCGCGCACGACGGCGTCGTAGTGCTCCAGGCCCTCGACCCGCCACCGCAGCGTGGCGCCCACCAGCGACATCACCCAGTAGCCGGCGCCGGCGATGAGCCGCACCTGCATGCGGCGCCACCAGGACGCCTGCCAGGCCTCACCGCTCATGAGCTCTCGTCGGCAGCACGCCACTACATCCCGTTGTATTGCGGACCGCCCCCGGCCTCCGGCGGCACCCAGGTGATGACCTGGTACGGGTCCATGATGTCGCACGTCTTGCAGTGTACGCAGTTGGCGGCGTTGATCTGCAACCGCTTGCCGCCGGCACCATCGGCCACGATCTCGTAGACCTGTGCCGGACAGAACCTGATGCACGGGTGCCCGTACTCGGGCCCGCAGATGGTCGTGCAGACCTCGGTGTGCACCAGCAGGTGAACCGGCTGATCCTCCCGGTGGGTGGTGCCCGAGTAGTGCACGTTCGTGAGCTTGTCGAAGGTGAGCCGTCGATCGACCGGCGCCGGCCGGGGCCGGCCATACGGTGACGGGTCGATGCCGTGATACCACTCGACGGTCCGCATCCGCTCGTGGCCTGCGTGGCCAACCAGATCCTGGACCCACCGGCCCTTGAGTCGCGAGCGCCAGGCCGGCGAACGCCGCCCCGGGCAGCAGCCCGTGGGCGAACGCCTGATGGACGTTGCGCACCGGATACAGCTCGGCGCGCACCGGCCCGTCGTCGAGGGTCCGCCCGTAGCTCGCCAGCACTTCGGCGGAGGTGTCGCGCTCGCGCACCGCGTCGTGGGCGGCGTCGGCGGCCAGCATGCCGCTGCGCATCGCCAGGTGGATGCCCTTGAGTCGCATCGAGTTCAGGAACCCGGCGGCGTCGCCGGCGATTAGCGCTCCGTCCATGAACGGGCGGGGAATGGTGTTCCAGCCGCCCTCGGGCAGCGCCTTGGCGCCGTAGCGGACCATCTTCCCGCCGGCGAGCAGCCTCGCCACGAAGGGGTGACGCTTGAACCGGTTGAAGGCGTCGTGCGGGTCGAACAGCGGATCGCGGTAGTCCAGGCCCGTCACCAGCCCGAGCGCGATCTGGTTCTCCGGGAACGCGTAGATGAACCCGCCGCCGAACTCGTCGTGGCCGCAGCGGATAGCCCAGCGTGTGGACGACGCTGCCCGCGGGCAAGCTCGACGACGGGACCTCCCACAGTTCCTTGATGCCGAGCGCGAACTGCGCCGGCTCGCGGTCCCTCGCCAGCGGCAGGCGGCGCAGCAGCTGCTTGGTCAGGTTGCCGCGGACGCCGTCGCAAAACACCGTCACCTGCGCCCGGATGTCCACACCGGGTTCGAAGCCGGCCTTCGGCGTCCCCTGGCGGTCCAGCCCCCGGTCGCCCGTTCGCACGCCGACGACGCGAGTGCCTTCGAACAGCACCTCCTGGCCGGCAAAGCCGGTGAACAGGTCCACGCCGGCCCGCTCGACGCGCTCGGCCATCCACTTCACCAGCTGGTTCAGCGACACCAGCAGGTTGCCGTGATTGACGAGCGGCGGCGGAACGACCGGAAAGCGGAGTGCTCGGCGTTCAGTCAGGAAGTAGACACGATCGTGCGTGACCGGCGTCGCGATCGGCGCACCCTGCGCCTCGAAGTCGGGAATCAGCTCGCGGAGCGCCGACGGATCCAGAACCGCGCCAGACAGGACATGCGCGCCAGCCTCGCGTGCCTTCTCGAGCACCGCGACCGAGAGCGGGCTGCCGTAGGCGGCGGCGCGCTGTGCCAGCCGGAGCGCGCATGCCAGGCCGGCCGGGCCGCCGCCGACGATGAGGACGTCGACTTCGAGGGTTTCTCGAGGAGTGCTCACGTCGGCATCAGATTTCACAAGTCACGTAGCCGGAACTGCAGTTCCGGCTGGCTCTGCGAATTTGCATGTGAATTGTGCATTCACCGTTTCTTCAACTCCGCTATGAGCGCGGGTACGACCTCGAACAGGTCGCCGACGATGCCGTAGTCGGCGACCTCGAAGATCGGCGCGTCGGGATCCTTGTTGATCGCGACGATCGTGCGCGAGCCCTTCATGCCGACCAGGTGCTGGATCGCGCCCGAGACGCCGAGCGCCACGTACAGCTTGGGCGCCACCGTCTGTCCAGAGCTGCCCACCTGGCGGTCCATCGGCAGCCACCCGTTGTCGCAGATCGGCCGGGATGCGGCCAGCTCCGCCCCCATCGCCGCCGCCAGCTGCTGTGCCACGGCGATGTGCTCCTGTGCCTTGATCCCGCGCCCCACCGCGACGATCCGCTCAGCCTGACCGAGGTCCACGGCCTGCTTGGCCTCGCGGAACGGCGCCTCGGGCACCTGGCGGCTGGGCGCGGCGGCGAAGTCGACGGCGACGCGCTCCACGTGCGCCCGGCGCGCTGCCGCGCGTCGCAGCGTCGGCGCGGAACGCGCCAATCTGGCAGGTGACGAACGCCGGTGCGGCGCCCGACCGGCTTGCACGTCGGCGACGAGCTTGCCCTGGAACATCGGCCGGCGCAGGACCACGGCGCCGCCGTCGCGACCGACGCCGATCACGTCGGCCACCAGCGGCGCGTCAAGCCGCGCGGCCAGCGCCGGCGCAAAGTCGCGCGCCTGGTAGGTATGCGCCATCAGCACCAGCTCCGGCTTCAGTGCCTCGATGGCCGCACGGACGCCGGTCACGTAGGCGTCGGGGGTGTAGAGCGCCAGCGCCGGATCGTCCACGACGTAGACCGGACCAACCCCTGCCGCGGCCGCGTCGGCGGCGACGGCGTCGAGGCCGTGACCGAGCAGCAGGCAGGCCAGCGGCGCGCCGCCGTGCGCCAGCTGTTGCGCAGCGGCGACGGCCTCCCAGGAGGGCCGGCGTCACGCGCGAGCCGTCGTGTTCCAGGACCACGAGGATCACAGCGCGCGCGCCTCGTCGCTCAGCCGGCGCACCAGTTCCGCCGCGATCTCGCCCGGCGATCCGCTCAGCATCGCGGTCTGCTTGGAGCGGCTCGGGGCGGCCAGCGCCACGATCTCCAGCCGGGGCCGCGGCACGGCGGACGGGACCACCTGCCGAATCTCCTTCTTCTTGGCCGCCATGATGCCCTTCAAGGTGGCGTAGCGCAGCTGGTTGATGCCGCTCTGAATCGTGATCAGCGCCGGCAGCGGCATCGTCACCCACTGGAACCAGCCAGCCTCGAGCTCGCGCTTCACCCGCAGCCGCCCGTCGAGCACCTCCACCTGCATGATGATGGTCGAGTGCGGCACGCCGAGCCGCTCCGCCAGCACGACTCCCATCTGCGCATGGCCCTGGTCGTCGGACTGCAGGCCAGTCAGGATCAAATCGAACGCCTCGCCCTTGAGTGCCTCGTGCAGCGCGTCCGCGACCACGAACGCGTCGGCCCGGCCCAGCCACTCGGCGTCCACGTGCACCGCGCGATCCGCGCCCCGCGCCAGCGCCTCGCGCAGGACCTGCTGCACCCTCGCCGGGCCGGCCGAGCAGACCACCACCTCCCCGCCATGGCGTTCGCGCAGGCGCAGCGCCTCTTCCAGGGCGTAGGCGTCCGGCTCGTTCAGCTCGTAGCTGGCGTCGGCCTCACGAATCCAGGTGCCGGTGTCGTCGACGCGTGGATGCCACTCACGAGTGGGAACCTGCTTGATGCAGACGGCGATTTTCATGAGCTGACTCGTACGGCCGGGGAGCGCGGCGTCACCCTCACCCCTCGTAGCGGCGGAACAGCAGCGTGGCGTTCGTGCCGCCGAAGCCGAAGGAATTGGACAGCGCGTAGGTCATCGGCATCTCGCGCTTCACGTGCGGCACGTAGTCGAGGTCGCATTCGGGATCGGGATGGTCGAGGTTGATGGTCGGCGGCGCCACCTGGTGATGCACGGCGAGGGCCGAGATCCCGGCCTCGAGACCGCCGGCGCCGCCGAGCAGGTGGCCGGTCATCGACTTGGTGGATGAGATGGCCATGCGCCGGGCGTGCTCGCCAAAGCAACGCTTGATCGCCATCGTCTCCAGCTTGTCGTTGTACGGCGTGGAGGTGCCGTGGGCGTTGATGTAATCCACCGCCGATGGCTCGACGCCGGCCTTTCGCAGCGCCATGGCCATCGCGCGCACCGCGCCGTCGCCGTCTTCGGACGGCGCCGTGATGTGATAGGCGTCCGCCGATACGCCGTAGCCGACCATTTCCGCGTAGATCCGGGCGCCGCGCGCCCGCGCGTGCTCCAACTCCTCGAGAATCAGGACGCCGGCGCCTTCGCCGATGATGAACCCGTCGCGATCGCGATCGAACGGCCGGCTGGCCCGGGCCGGCTCGTCGTTGCGTGTCGACAGCGCCCGCAGCGACGGCAAAACCGCCGACGCTCATCGGCGTGATCGCCGCCTCGGATCCGCCGGCAATCATCGCCTCGGCGTCCCCGCGCTTGATGATCTCGAACGATTCGCCCAGCGCGTGGGCCGAGGCCGAGCACGCCGTGCACGTCGCCAGGTTGGGGCCTTTGGCGCCGAACCGGATCGACACCTGGCCGGAAGCGAGGTTGATGATCGACGCCGGGATGAAGAACGGCGAGATCTTGCGCGGGCCGCCTTCGAGCAGCGCGCTGTGCTCCCGCTCGATGGTGGCGAACCCGCCGATGCCCGAACCGATGAAGACGCCGACCTGCGGTGCGTTCTCGGGCGTGATGATCAGGCCCGAGTCCACGACCGCGAACTGCGAGGCCGCGATCGCGTACTGGATGAAGACGTCCATCTTCTTGACGTCTTTCTTCTCCACGTAGTCGAGCGGGTCGAAGCCGCGGACCTCGGCGGCGATCTGGGCCGCGAAGCCGCTGACGTCGAACCGGGTCACCCGGCCGACGCCGCTCGTGCCCGCCAGCAGTCCGTCCCAGGTGGCCTGGGTCCCGATGCCGAGCGACGACACCAGCCCGATGCCGGTGATGACGACGCGTCTGTGCACGGGGGCTCCGGCCGCCTACTTCTTGCTCTTGGCGTGCGCCTCGATGTAGTCGATGGCTTCTTTCACGCGGGTGATCTTCTCGGCGGACTCGTCCGGAATCTCGATCCCGAACTCCTCCTCGAATGCCATCACGAGCTCCACCGTGTCCAGCGAGTCGGCGCCGAGGTCGTCGACGAACGACGCATCGGGCGTCACTTCTTCCTCGTCGACACCCAACTGCTCAACGATGATGCTCTTCACCTTGTCTGCGACAGCCATCGACCTCTCCTTGTTAACCCCGCCCGCCCGAAGGGCGGGCAATCAAACACTGTCTAGCGAGGCGTAGCCGGCCGCCCCCTCGGGGCGAAGCCTCGCTACGTGTACATGCCGCCGTTGACGGCGAGCACCTGCCCCGTAATATACGCTGCCTCGTCCGACGCCAGGAAACACACTGCCGCGGCGACCTCGTCGGGCGATCCAATCCGCCCCACCGGAATCTGCGCCGACCAGTCCGTCTGGGAGCGATCGGTCAGCGACTTCGTCATGTCGGTTTCGATCAATCCGGGGGCCACCACGTTCACGGTGACGTTGCGCGAGGCCACTTCACGGGCCAAAGCCTTGCTGAAACCGATCAGGCCGGCCTTGGACGCGGCGTAGTTGGCCTGGCCGGCGTTGCCCATCTGGCCGACCACCGAGCTGATGTTGACGATTCGGCCGGAGCGCTGCTTCACCATCGGCTTGAGCACCGCCTGCACACAGGTAAAGGCGCCTGTCAGGTTGGTCCGGAGCACTTCGTCCCAGTCCTCCCGCTTCATCCGCAGCATCAGCTGGTCGCGCGCGATGCCGGCGTTGTTGACCAGCACATCCACGCGGCCATGGCGCTCGATCACCGCTCCGAACAGCCCTTCAACCGACGCCGTGTCGGTGACGTCGACGGTGAAGCTCTCGGCGCGGCCCCCGGCTTCGACGATCGCCGCGGCGGTCTCGGCGGCATTCGCTCCCCGCGCGGCGGCGCAGACCACAGCGCCCTGAGACGCCAGCCCGCGGGCGATCGCGCGGCCGATGCCGCGCGACGCGCCGGTGACGACGGCCACGCGTCCGGTCAGGTCGAACATACCGCCAGCACGCCGTCCAGATCCTCCGGGCCGCCGAACCTGACGATGGTGGGGTCCGCTTCCCTGGCGATCTTCTTGACCAGGCCGCTCAGCACCGATCCGGGCCCCACCTCGACGAACGTCCGCACCCCCTCCGCCACCAGCCGCTCGACGATCGCCTGCCACAACACGGGCGCCGACACCTGACGGACCAGGGCTTCGATCGCCGACGGCGCATCGTGCTTGGGCCGCGCGTCCACATTGGCGACGACCGGCACCTTGGGCGCGCGCGATCGCAGCGCCCGGAGGCGGGGGGCGAGACGCTCCTCCGCCGGCCGCATGAGCGCGCAGTGGAACGGTGCGCTGACGGCCAGCGCCACCGCCTTCTTTGCCCCCAGCTCCTTCGCTCGCTCGACGGCGCGCTTCACGGCGCCGGTGTGGCCGGCGATCACCACCTGACCGGGGGCGTTGATGTTTGCCGGGCTGACCACCTCGTCGCCGCCGCTTTCCTGGCACGCGCGGGTGACCACGTCGAGCTCGGCCCCCAGGATGGCGGCCATGCTGCCGGTGCCCACCGGCACGGCCTCCTGCATCAGCCGGCCGCGCTCGCGGACAATCGAGACGGCGTCGGGGAACTCCAGCGTTCCAGCCGCAACGTTGGCGGAATACTCCCCCAGGCTGTGCCCGGCCACGAAATGCGGGGCGATCCCGCGGCTCGACAGCACCCGCAGCGCGGCGACGCTGGCGGCAAGGATGGCGGGCTGCGCGTGTTCGGTCAGGACCAGATCATCCTCCGGGCCCTCGAACACCAGCTGGCTGAGCGTGCGCGCGGAGCCGTCGCAGGCGCCGAACGCCTGGTCGGCCTCCTCGAACGCGGCGGCGGCCTCGGGAAACGCGCGAGCGAGCGTCATGCCCATGCCAACGTGCTGCGCGCCCTGTCCTGGGAACAGGAACGCGATCGGAGCGGCCATTCGGCGCCGCTACTCGCCGTCGATCGATCCCGGCCGCACCTGGCGCTGCCGGTAGTAGCCGCAGTGCGGGCAAATACGATGGGGCGCCTTGGGCTCGTGGCACTGCGGGCACGCGCCCGTGGTGGCCGTCTGCAGCGCGTCGTGGGTACGGCGCTTGGCCGTGCGGGTCTTCGAATGGCGTCGTTTCGGATTCGGCATGATTGCGGCGTCCTCGGTCGTCCTAGTGATCTTGCGGCGGCTGGTCCACGAGTCGCTTGAGTCCGGCGAACCGTGGGTCCTGCCAAGAGGGCTGGCAGTCGCAGGAAGTGGTGTTGCGGTCCGCGCCGCACTGCGGGCAGAGTCCCAGGCAGCCCTCCCGGCACAGGGGCTTCATCGGGAGTGCCAGGTAAAACTGTTCCCGCAGCAACTCGTTCAGGTCAAGCATGTCGTCGTGGTAGTAGCTGGTGTCGGTCTCGTCGGCCGAAATGTCCCGGTCCTCGCTGGTCCCTTCCTCGGCGTCCGACACCGGCGCGTACCGCAGATCCAGCGGCGCGTCCACCGGCAGGCGATACGGCTCGAGACACCGGCTGCACTGCAGCTCCAGTTCGGCCCGCGCACGCCCGACCACCCGGAACCGGCTCTTGTCCTTGTGCAGGTCGAAATCCAATTCGACCGGCGCCACCACGCGGTAGGACTCCCCGCCCTCCGGATCCACCTCCGCCGGGGTGAACCGCCGGGAGACGTGGCTCAGCGGCTGCCGGAAGCGGGTCAGGTCGAGTTGCATCGGAAGCCCCTTCGCGAATCTTCGGCGAAGGACAGACTGACAATTATAGCTGGTTCCAGGCGACCGGCCCAACCCAGGGCCGGGGAATCACCAGCCGCTCGAAGAGCGCCACGGCAAACCGGTCGGTCATGCCGGCCACGAAGTCCTTGGCCGCCACGTCCAGCCCCTCGGCCTCGAGGATCCCCTGGTCCAGGAACTCGGCGGGGCGCTCGCGCACGCGCTCCCAGAGGCCTCCCAGGATAGCGCGGGCTTTCTTGAACTCCGCGGTCGCCGCCTCGTTCTCGTACACCGCCTCGAACAGAAACGACCGCATCCGGAGAGTGGCCTCCAGCACCTCCGGGCTCATCCGGATTTCGGCCAGACCGGCGCGGTCGGTCTCGATCACGACGTCCTTGACCATCCGGGCGATTCGCGCCGACGACGTCGGGCCCAGCGTCGTCGACCGCGTCCCGTGGCAGGTCGGCCTCGTGCAGCACGCCGGCGCGCACGGCGTCGTCGATGTCGTGGTTCACGTAGGCGATGAGGTCTGCCACCCGCAGCACCTGCCCCTCCAGCGTCGCCGCCCGCTTCGCGGGGTCCAGCCCGACGGGCGAGCCGTCCTTCCCCTTCGAATGCCGGCCGATGCCGTCCCGCACCTCCCAGCTGAGGTTCAGTCCCCGCCCGTCGTTCTCCAGGACGTCCACGATCCGCAGGCTCTGCTCGTAGTGCCGGAACCCACCCGGCACCAGGTCGTCCAGCACGTGCTCGCCGGCGTGCCCGAACGGCGTGTGGCCAAGGTCGTGCCCGAGCGCGACCGCCTCGGTCAGCTCCTCGTGCAGGCGCAGCACCTTGGCGATGGTACGGGCGATCTGCGACACCTCCAGCGAGTGCGTGAGGCGGGTGCGATAGTGATCGCCTGCCGGGGCGAAGAACACCTGCGTCTTGTGCTTCAGCCGCCGGAACGCCTTGCTGTGGATGATGCGGTCGCGATCGTGCTGAAAGGCCGGGCGAACGTCGTCTTCCAGCTCGGGGCGCAGCCGCCCCCTGGATCTCGCGCTGCGCGCCGCCTGTGGCGCCAGCATCGAGTCCTCGCGGGCTTCCAGCGACTCACGGATGCTCGACACGGATGCGTCTCCAGGAAGCTGGTGCCGTGCGCCAGCGGTCCAACGCCGAAATTGTCGGCGACTGTCTGCCCCAGATCGGCGAACGTCTGACGCACGCCGATGTCGGCGCCGCGACGCACGCGGGGGCCGGCGAGGAGCACCGGCACGTGCTCGCGGGAGTGATCGGTGCTCGGGGTCGTGGGGTCGTTGCCGTGGTCGCCGGTGAGGACGAACAGATCGTCGGCGCTGAGCGCGGGCAGCACCGTGCCGACCCACTGGTCGATCGACTCCAGATTGCGGGCGTAGCCAGCCGGGTCGTTGCGATGGCCGTGCTGGGTGTCGGAGTCCACCAGGTTCACGAACAGCAGCCCGCCTGTCATCGTACCCAGCTCGGCCGACACTCGCGCCATGCCGTCGGCGTCGCTCGTGGTCGGCTGCGACCGCGAGATGCCCCGGCCGGCAAAGAGGTCGTTGACCTTGCCAATCGACGCCACCTGGTGCCCGGCCGCCGTCAGGGCGTCGAGCAGCGTCGGGCCGGTGGGCTCGAGCGCATAGTCGTGGCGCCGCACCGTGCGGCGAAACGCACCGGGCCGGCCCTCGAAGGGACGCGCGATGACCCGGCCGACGCCGAGGCCCCGGCAGGCGATCTCGAACGCGGCCTCGCACATGCGATACAGGTCGTCGATCGGCACGGTCGCTTCGTGCGCCGCGATCTGCAGAACGCTGTCGGCCGAGGTGTAGACGATTGGAAATCCCGGTCCGCAGGTGCTCGGCGCCGAGCCGGTCGATGATCTCGGTGCCGGACGCCACCACGTTGCCCAGCGTCCGCCGGCCGATGCGCCGCTCCAGCTCGTCGATCACCGGCTGGCGGAAACCCGGCCGGGAACGTCGGGAAGGGCCGGTCGAGCACGATGCCAGCCATCTCCCAATGGCCGGTGACGGAGTCCTTGCCGGGCGAGGCCTCGGCCATGCGGCCGAATGCGCCGGCGAGCGCCGGTTCGGGCGGCGGCATTGAGGGCCGCCACGCGACCCAGGCCCAGGGCGCGCATGTGCGGCAACGACAGCGGGACCACGCGCGCCAGATTGCCCAGGGTGTCGCTGCCCTCGTCGCCGTAGGCCGCCGCGTCCGGAAGCTCTCCGGTGCCCAGGCTGTCGATGACGATCGAGAATGACCCTGGCGAACGGGCGCACCGCGCCTCCGAAAGCCCGCCGCGCGAAGCGCGGCCAAACAGATACTGCCAACCAGGCAAGGGCGCTACGCCGACGGGATGAAGGGCCAAGCCCTTGGCTGGTTCAGGCCCGCGCCTCGTGGAAGGCCGTCGCCGCCACGCGCGCCACGGTGGCGATCGCGTGCTTGAACACCAGCTGCTCGACGCCGCTCACGTCCACGACGAGCGAGAACCGGTCGAACGCCTTGACCCGGCACCGCAGCTCGGCGCCGTCGAGCAGGCGGATCGCCAGCGCCGCGCGCTCGCGCCGCGCTTGGTTGAGAAAGGCATCCTGGGCGGAAGGAGGGGCCGGCGACAACGCGACGGGTTCGGATAGAACCGGCTCGGACACTAGTTGTTTCCTCGCAAGCGCGCGCTCTGCTGTTCGACTGCGGCCGCGCATGCCGCCATCACTCGGCTCGCGACGTCCGGGTCCTCGCCCGGGCCCGCGAACCAACGTAGATTAGGCTCTTTACGGAACCAGATCAACTGACGTCTCGCGTACTGCCGGTTCGCGGTGACGATGAGCGCGCGCGTCTCGGCTTCGCCGCGCACGGCCGTCCAGCATCTCCATCACCTGCCGATACACCAGCCCACCGAACGGCCGCGCCTCGCGCGGCACCCCGGCCGCGAGCAGGCCCCGCACCTCGCCGACGATGCCGCGCTCGAACTGCTGATCGACGCGCCGCGCCACGCGCGCGGCCGTCTGCTCCGGGGGCAGCGCCAGCGCCACGGTGAACACCTCGCAGTCGGCAATCGGCGACACCGTCGTCGGCCAGGTGCCCGCTGAGCGGCGATGCCGGTCAGGAAGTACACCTCCAGCGCGCGGATCACCTTCTTGCGGTCGGCCGGCATGATCCGCGCGGCGGCTGCCGGGTCCACGCCCGTCAGGATCCGGTGCAGACGGCCCGGGCCGCGGCGCTCGGCCACGCGCGTCAACCGCGCCCGCAGCACGTCGTCGGCGCCGGGACCGGGGAACAGCCCCCGCACCAGCGCCCGATAGTAGAGGCCGGTGCCGCCGACCAGAATCGGCAACCGGCCGCGGCCGTGCACGCTGCGGATGACCGCCGCGGCATCGGCCGCGAATCGGGCCGCCGTGTAGACCTCGGTCGGGTCCGCCACGTCGATCAGGTGGTGCGGCATGCCGCGGCGCTCCCGCTGCGGCAGCTTGTCCGTGCCGATGTCGAAGCCGCGGTACACCGCCGTCGAGTCGCAGTTGATGATCTCGCCGCCGAACGCCGCGGCCAGGTCCAGGCCCAGGCTGCTCTTGCCCGACGCGGTGGGGCCGACGACGGCCAGGACCAGCGGCCTCGCCGGAGTTGCTGCCGTGCCAGGGCTCAACGCTACGGAATCTGCACCCACGCGTACAGGCCGATGGCCGCCGACACCATCAGCAGGCCCCACAGCTGGGCGCGGGTCGGCGGCCTGAGGCGCGATGTCGTCATCCCCCTCAATCTTAGACCGTTACGCGGCCACAGACCGTCGTCGCCACATCGATGCCAATCCGCGTAACGGTCAGGCGCGCGAAGCGCGCCAGTAAACATACTCAACTAGACAAGAGCACGAGGATGCCGTGTGCTCTTGTCTAGTTGAGCGGCTCGTTGTAGGAGAAGGTGACGGTGAAGAACGCCTTGTCCTCCGGGTACTCGGGCGGCAGCGGCTCGGTGGGATTGGAGCCGAGGATGGCGTTGTAGGAGGCGCGGTTGAAGGCGTCGATCTCGGACGGCTGCACCACGACGACGTCGGTGATGCGGCCGTCGCGGTGGATGTTGAACTGCAGCACCACGCGGCCGCGAAAGGCCCAGGCGGCCTCCGGCACGAACCAGTTGCGGCGCACCTGGGCCACGAACCGGCGAATCCACGGCCCGAACTCCACGCCCTTGGTGTCGAACTGGATCGCCGTGCCGGGATCGGTCTGGCCGCCCTGCGGGTTGTGGAACGTCTGGTTCTGCACGTACTTCTGCAGGTTGCGCAGCGCCTCGCCCAACGCTCCGCTGGCCGCCTTGGGCGTCTCGAGCGGCGGCCGCCGGGCGCCGCGATCCGCCTCCGGCAGCCGCGGCGCCTCGGGCTGAGGCGGCGTGGGCTCGGGCTGCGGCTCGGGTGGCGTCTCCGGCCCACGCGCACGTTCGCTCTCGGCTGCTTCGGTCAGCTCCGGCGAGTTGCCGCGCGACGAGCGGCATCGGGTTCGCCGGCACGGGCGCCCGCTCCGTTGTCGTGGCGCGCCGATCGATGTCGGAGAGCTCCGCGCGCAGCGGCGGCGGCGCCGGCGTGTCCACCCGTGGCTCGACGAAGACGAACCGGGCGCGGCGCGTCGCGCTCCTGCTCAGCCAGCTCCTGCCGCCGGCGTTCGAGCTCCTCGGGGCTCGGCTGGAACAGTGCCAGGCGTCCACCAAACAAGAAGCAGCGCGATGACGAGGCCGTGCGTGATGACCGACAGCAGCACGCCCTCGCGCCGCGAAATGGCGGAACCGACGGCGGCTTCGTCCGCGTAGCGATCGTCGAAGTCGAAATGAATCAAAGACGTGTGCCGCGAGAAAACTTGACCACGAAGTGTCTCGCCAATTGAGTCAAGCTTTCTCCGCCCGCACGACCGGGGCCCCCGGCGCGCGTCTTGTGCGCGCTGGGGTGGCGATGTGCGGGCAAAAAGACACTAATCCAGCGAGGCGCAGCCCGAATAGTCGAGGCGCAGCCTCACTGGATTATAACACCCCATCTCACAATGACTTACGGGTGCTGCGCGATGATAGGCGATGGCACACAGGCAGGAGCCGGCCTGTCTACCGCCGGCGCGCGCTGTAGAGATAGACGATGCCGAGTGTCAAAGGGTCTGCGCGCACGTCCTCGAAGCCGGCACGCTCGAGCATCGCCACGAACTCAGGCGGAGGCGTGAACGTGCCGACCGACGCGGGCAGATAGGAATACGCCGCGGAGTGTCCGGAGATGGCGCGGCCGATCCGGGGGAGCACGGCCGAGAAATACCAGCGGTAGAGCCCGCTCAACCCGGGCACGCGCGGCACGCCGAACTCGAGGATGGCCAGGCGCCCGCCCGGCCGCAGCACGCGCGCCAGCTCGACGCAGCCGGCGGCGGTGTCGCTGACGTTGCGGATGCCGAAGGCGACGGTGGCCGCATCCGCCGAGCCCGTGGCAATCGGCAGTCGCAGCGCGTCGCCTCGCACGAGCGTCACGCGCTGCGACAGGCCCCGCGCCGCCACCTTCTTGAGGCCCAGCGCCAGCATCGCGCCGGCGAAGTCCACGCCGATGGCGCGCGCCGCGCCCGCCGGCGTGCGGCCCACGGCCTCGAGTGCCACGTCAGCCGTGCCCGCGCAGACGTCAATCAGCGTTTCCCGCCCGGTGAGCGCCAGCGATCGCACCGCCCGCGCGCGCCAGCGCTGGTCGATGCCGGCACTGAGCAGGCGGTTCAGCAGGTCGTAGCGCGGCGCGATCGCGTCGAACATCCCCGCGATGCGGTCGGGGGACTTGTCCACGCTGCGCGGCGGCGCCACGTTCTGCCACGTCAGCCCAGGTAGAGCGCCAGCGCGGTCGCCATGAAGTAGACGAGTCCCGACGTAGCCGTTGAGATCGAAGGCGCGCTTCACCTGCGACAGGTCGTCGTGCGGCGACGAGCGACTGCTCGTACCACAGCAGCACTGCCACGACCACCACGCCGGCGAAATACACCGGCGGCAGATCGGCCGTCACCCCGACCATCGCCATCGCGGCGATGGTGCCGACGTGAAGCAGGCGCGACAGGCGGATGGCGCGGGAGACGCCGTAACGCGCTGGAATCGAGTGCAAGCCGTGGGCGCGGTCGAAGTCCACGTCCTGGCAGGCGTAGAGGATGTCGAACCCGCCGACCCAGAGACCGATCGCCAGCGCCAGCCACCACGGCTCCGCGGCGCGGCCGCCCCCGGCCGCCAGCCAGCCGCCGACCGGCGCCACCGCCATCGCCAGCCCGAGGAAGAACTGGGTGTAGGTGGTGACGCGCTTGGCCAGCGAGTACCAGAACACGATCGCGAGCGCGACCGGCGACAGCCATCCGCACACCGGGTTCAGCTGCCAGGAGCAGAAGACGAATGCGGCGGCGGCAGCCACCACGAACACCAGCGCCTGGCGGGGCGTCAGCGCGCCCCGCGGCAGTTCGCGCATCGCCGTTCGCGGATTCAACGCGTCGAAGCGCGCGTCGACCAGGCGATTGAAGCCCATCGCGGCGCTGCGGGCGCTGACCATGCACGCCGCGATCCACGCCACCTGGGTCCAGCTGAAGGGGGCGACGCGCCAGGCCAGCAGCGCCCCGGTAAAGGCGAACGGCAGCGCGAACACCGAGTGGCTGAAGCGGACGAAGGAGAGGTAAGTGGCGAGCGTGCCCATTGAGCGACTTCCAGCCGTTCAAGACGTCTGGGGCTCGGCGCCGCGCGGCCGCCAGGCCCACGAGACCCGGTCTGGCGGGATGCCCGACACCAGGTATTCTTCCACATCGCGCACGCCCTCCGGCACGCGGACGGCGATCAGTCCCGGCGCCGCTCCCGACCGCGATGTGCCCGTGGCGATCGCCGCAGCCCAGGGCTTCGGCTCCGATCCGCGTGGCGCTCTCGAGAATCCGCCGCGCCGGCACCGCCGGGCGCGACGCTTCGGACGGCGGCCATCTCGTCGAACATGCTGAGGGTCGGCGCGCTGGCCAGGCTGTCGGTGCCGATGGCGACGCGCACGCCCGCGTCGTAGCAGGCCCGCAGCGGCGGGTCGCCGACGCCGAGGTAGCGGTTGCTTCTCGGGCACGTCACCAGGGTGGCCGCGCTGCGACGCCAGGGCGCCGATATCGGCCGGCGTGCACTGCACCCCGTGGACGACAAGCGTTGGCCGGTCCAGGTACCCGAGCGCGGCCGCGTATTGCACCGGTGACGTGCCTGGAGGCGTCCACTCCGGCTCCCATGCGCCGAGTTCATCGAGCAGCGGCCGCCAGGGCCCCGTGCCCTGCTTCAGCAGCTCCACTTCTTCCGGCGACTCGGCGAGGTGGAGGGTCGTGATGCTGCCGGGCGTGGCGTCGAGCTCGCGCCCGATCGCCTGGAACAGCGCCGGCGACACGGAGTAGGGGGCGTGGGGCGCGACGCTGACGCGCACGTGCGCAGCGCCGGACTGGGCGCGCTGGTCCCGTCCGGCCGCAACCAGCGGCTCGGCCTGCGCCGACCGGAAGCCGAGCAGCTCGTGGAAGACCACGGCGGCGTCGGCGCGCCGCTCGAGCAGCGGCACGGTGGCGAGGCTGTTCGAGACGTCGCCGAAGACGCCGGTCCCCGACGCCACGGCCTCGTCGAGCGCGCGTGCAGCGGCCGCGAGCACGCTCTCCTCCGCCGGACCGGGCCCGGCCATGCGCCGCGCCAGCAGGGCGCGCACCCAGTCCACGAACGACGCCGCCGGGCGGCACCTGCTGGCGGAGGTAGGACAACTCCAGGTGGGTGTGGGCGTTGACCAGCGCCGGCAGCAGCGCCACGCGCCCGAGGTCGACACCGTCGGCGAAGCCCTGCCCCACTGCGACCACCTGCCCGCCGGCGATGGACACGTAGCCGTGGCGAATCGGCGGCTGCGCGATCGGCAGCACCCATTCGGCCGAAAAGACGGTCATGCGGGCGGGTGCCCTCGTCTAGTGCGCAAGTCGCTGCTGTTTGCCGGCGCGGCTGCGCGCCGGGTAGTTCTTCAGCTCCTCGGGCACCGAAGTGTCGCCGTCCACGCGCGCGGTCGCCAGCGACAGCATCCGCGGCACCTGGCGCTGCCGGAACACGGGCTCGCCCAGCACCTCGTAGTGCATGTTGCGGCGCATGGGCTGATAGCCGGCGTCCTCGACGTTGCTCACGATCTCCACTTCGTCCATGCAGTAGGCGGCGCCGGCCGCGCGGACGACGTTTTCCTCGATCATGACGCTGCCCATGTCGTTGGCGCCGAAGGCCAGGCTGAGCTGCCCCACCTTGCCGCCCTGGGTCACCCACGACGCCTGCAGGTTGTCGAAGTTGTCGAGCACGATGCGGGCCAGCGCCAGCGTGCGGAGGTAGTCCACGCCGGTCAGCTCGTAGCCGCCATGCTCGGTGTGCTCGGGCTGATAGCTCCAGGTGATGAAGGCCGTGAACCCGCCGGTCTCATCCTGCAGGTCGCGCAGCCGCATCATGTGCTCGATCCGCTCGGCCTCGGTCTCGACCGTGCCGTACATCATCGTGGCGGTGGTGCGCAGGCCCGCCAGGTGCGCCTCGCGCATGATTGCCAGCCACTCGTCGGACGACGCCTTGGTGTAGCAGTTCAGGATCTTGCGGACGCGGTCCACCAGCATCTCTGCGCCGCCGCCGGGAATGCTGTCCAGGCCGGCCGCCACCAGACGGTCGATGACGGCAGCGGTCGGCATGCCGCCGAGCCGGGAGATGTGCAGGACCTCGGGCGGCGACAGCGCGTGGAGCTTGAAGTCGGGATACTTCGCCTTGATCGCGCGGAACAGGTCCTCGTACCAGGCCAGCGGCAGGTCGGGGTTGTGGCCGCCCTGGAGCAGCAACTGGTTGCCGCCGACGGCGATGGTTTCGTCGATCTTGCGGAAGATCTCCTCGAAGCCCAGCACGTAGCCGTCGCTCGAGCCGACCTCGCGATAGAACGCGCAGAAGTTGCAGCGCGCCACGCAGATGTTCGTGTAGTTGACGTTGCGGTCGATGATGTAGGTGACGACCCTCGACGGGTGCTTGCGCCGGCGGATGCCGTCGGCCAGGCGCCCGAGCGTCTGCGTCGGCGCCTCCCGGTACAGCAGCAGCGCCTCGTCGGCGTCCACGCGGCCACCCGCGGCCACCTTGGCCACCACCTCTGCGAGCGTCGTCCCTGGTGTCATCGTCGTCGTGCGCGACCGCCGTCAGAAGAACTCGACCGCGCGTGCGCGAGGCCCCATGCCCAGCTCGGCGGCGTGGTCGAGAAACAGCTGCAGCCCACGGCGCTCCGCGTCGCCCAGGCCGTAGCGGACATTATCCCTGAGATACCGGGCCGCCCGCTCCTGCCGGCCGGGGTCGTGCGGCGCGTATTCGACGGCGATCTCCTGGACGTGGGCCACGCCCTCGGCCTGCGCCGCCACCAGCGCGTCGATGTCCGCCGGCTACACCGCACCCGGGTGGCCGGTCCAGGCCGCATACACGAACGGCAGGCCGGTCATGGCCTGCCATTCGGCGCCCATGTCGTATTTCTCGAGTCCCAGCGCGGCGTGGTCGGCCTCGAGCGCCGGATCGCCGATGAGCACGGCGGCGTCGCACGCCAGGGTCATCTGGCGCAGGTCCGGACCGTGATCGACATACGCCGGCGCGATGCCGAAACGATGGCGGCACAGCACGCGGATCAGCGCCACCGATGTCCGCGAGCTGGTGTCGAGGGCGACGCGCCGGATATCGCGCAGCGGCACCTTGCTGTAGAGCGCCACCGAGGCCACCGGGCCGTCGGAGCCGATGCCCACGCCTGGCACGAACCGATAGTCCGGGGCGAACAGGAACTCGACGCTCGGCGTCAGCCCCAGGTCCACCTCGCGGGACCGCAACAGCTCCGCGCACACGGCGGGCAGGTCGTAGCGCACGCGCCAGCGCGCCGGGTCGCGGTCGAGGGCCCAGGTCAGGGGACGCGCGTTCAGGTAGCCGACCGCGCCGACGCGCAGCGGCGTCATGAAGCTGGAACGGCGAAGCGGCCCGTCCGCTCCACCGGCACGAAGCCGGCCGCCTCGATGTTGCGGCGGATCTCCTCGAGCGGCGCGCGGCGCCGGCCCAGCGGCGCGTCGTCAGAGGCCGACACGTTGTCCACGTCGTCGGCGCCGAAGGTCAGCGCGACCTGCGCCAGCTTCGGGCCATAGCGGGCCCAGTCCACCTGGAGGTGCACCGCGCCGGGCAGCGCCAGGCGTGCCAGGGCCACGGCCTTGACGTCGTCGTAGCCGGTCGTCGGCTTGAAGGTGCTGAGGACGGTGGGCAGCGGGTTGACGCTGACGACGCAGCCGGCGGCGCGCTGCGCCTCGGCGACGCGAAACCACAGCGCCACGCGCTCCGGCGCCGGCGCCGGCTTGGCGACGTGCAGGCGCACCTGATCGAAGCCTGCGGCCGCCAGCTGGCCCAGCGCGGCGTCCAGCGCATCGATGCCGTCGAGCGCCACCTCGGCCAGCGCGTCGAGGCCGGCCTCGCGGAGCTGGCGCAGCACCGCTTCCACGCCGCCCTCGGCCTCGGCGTAGCGCGCGACGTCGGCCCACGTGAGCGCGGCCAGCGTGCGCCCCGCGGCCACCGCCCGCGCGGTGCCGACGCCCGCGAGCGCCTCCTGCAGCGACGCCGGCGCGCCGGTCAGGCGCAGCTCGCGGCCCCCTGCCGCCGGCCGGCGGCGTCGGCCAGCGCGTCGAAGGCGCACGTCGCGACCCGCAGATACGTCACCGACGAGCCGTGCCGCCGGCGGCGCAGCGCGTCGGCCAGCATGCCCGCCGCCAGGATGTCGGGCGAGTCGGCCAGCTCCAGCACTTCTTCGCGCGTCAGGGAGGCGCCCGACTCGATCCGCTCGAGCGCCTTGTCAACCGGCAATGTCATGGTCATGGCAGTCCTGCGGCGCTTTGCATCGCGTCGGCGATCCGCGTGGCCAGGGCCAGCGCCTCGCGGCCAGCGGCGCCGCTCACGGTGGGCGCCCGGCCGTCGCGAACGGCGCTGCACGAAGTCAGCCAGCTCGCGCTGCAGCGGCTCTTCGGGGCTGACGGGGATCGGGCCGCCCTGGATCACCGGGCGGCCGTTGCCGCGCACCAGCCGGTACATCTCGGCCTCGCGCGCGCCGAAGTCGATCGAGACGTAGGCATCCTGCTGGAAGAAGCGGGCCTTGCGCACCTTCTCGCGGCTGATCCGGCTGGCGGTGAGGTTGGCGATGCAGCCGGAGGCGAACCGGATGCGCGCGTTGGCGATGTCGGCCTTCGGGGTGAGCACGTTGACGCCCACGACCTCCAGGTCCACGACGTCGGAGCCGACGCTGGTCAGCAGCAGATCGAGATCGTGAATCATCAGGTCGAAGATCACGTCGATGTCGAGGCTGCGCTCCGGGAACGTGCCCAGGCGGTGCACCTCGATGAACCGGGGACGCGACACGAACGGCAGCGCGGCGGCCGCGGCCGGGTTGAACCGCTCGGTGTGTCCGACGCCGCAGCGTGACGCCGCGGCGGGCGGCGGCCTCGATGATGGCGTCGGCCTCCTGGACGCTGGCGGCCATCGGCTTCTCGACCAGCACCGCCATGCCGGCCTCGATGCAGCCGAGCGCCACCTCGCAGTGCGCCACGGTCGGCACCGCAATCGACACCGCGTCCACGCGCCCGACGAGGTCGCGCCAGTGCGTCGTGCCGGCCGCACCGTACCGGCCGCCCACCTCCTGCGCCCGGGCGGCGTCGATATCGGCCACGGCGACCAGCGTCGCCTCCGGCATGCCGGACAGCAGGCGTGCATGATGCTGGCCGAGATGGCCGACCCCGACCACGCCGACGCGCAGCGGAGCCGTCACGCCGCGCGCTCCCGGCCGAGGATGCTGATGCCGGCGGCGTCGGCCGCGACGACGACCTCTGCGCCGTCGATCAGCAGCGTCTTGCCCGCGTCGACCGACAAGCGCCGTGGCGCCGGCGGCGGCCATCGCGCTCGATCGTCGCCACCCCCACCACCGGCACGTCGAAGCGCATGTCCTGCTTCGGCTTCGCGACCTTCACCACCACCGTCCCGGCGCCGGCCAGGGTGCCGGCGCGGGCGATCACGGCGTCGGTGCCTTCCATCGCCTCCACCGCCACCACCGCGCGGCGCTTCACGACGATGGTCTGGCCCACGTCCAGGCTCGCCAGCCCGTCGGCCACCGGATAGCCGAACGCGAAGTCGGCCCGCTCTTCGTCGGTGGGCTGCCGCGCCGTCAGCACGCCCGCACCCGCCAGCAGCGGCGCCAGCAGCGCGGTCGAGTCGATCAGCTCGATGCCGCGCTCCTTGAACAGCTCGGCCACGGCGCCGATCACGCCGTCGGTGGACATCGATCGCACCCGCCGCAGCACCGACAGGAACGTCAGGTCCGGCACGATGCCGCCGCTGAAGATCTTCGTGTGCTTCACCTGCCCCGCCATGATGGCGTGGGTCACGCCCGCTTCCTCGAAGACACGCAGGCAGGTGCCGAGCTGTCCGAGCGAGATCCAGTGGATCGCCGCGCCGACGCGCGCCGCCAGCCCCTCGAGGTCCGGAAAGGTCTCCTCGCGCGCCGCGATCACCGTGACCGCGTGGCCCTGGGCGCGCGCGGCCTCGAGCACGAGAAACGGAAACCGTGCCGTTGCCGGCGATCAGGCCCAGCCGCACGACGCCTTCCAGTGCCGGCCCCACGTTACTCGTCGAGCAGCGCCTCGGAGCGCTTGGTGGGGCGCCGCAGAATCACTCCACGCTGCGAGCGGCGAATGAAATCGACCAGCATGCGGACCTCGGGCACGGCCAGCTCCGCGTCCTCCTCGATCCTCGCCAGCGCCGCGGTGGTGTTGAGCTTCGACTGCAGCAGATAGCGGTAGGCCTGCTTCAGTTTCGCGACCGCCTCCGGCGTGAAGCCGCGGCGCGTCAGGCCGATGCTGTTGACGCCGAAGACGCGGGCCGGGCGGCTGCCGATGGTCCGGGCGAACGGCAGCGCGTCCTTGGTCACCACCGAATAGCCGCCGATGAAGGCGTGGCGGCCGACGCGGCAGAACTGGTGGACGGCCGATCCGGCGCTGATGTTGGCGAAGTCGTCCACGTGCACGTGGCCGCCGAGCGTGGCGTGCGGTCCGAAGATCGTGCCGCTGCCGACCGTGCAGTCGTGCGCGACGTGGACGTAGGCCATGAACAGGTTGCCGTCGCCGATGGTGGTGACGCCGCCGCCGATCTCGGTGCCGCGGTTGATGGTCACGAACTCGCGGAAGACGTTGCGGCGGCCGATCACCAGCCGGGTCGGCTCGCCGTGGTACTTGAGGTCCTGCGGCGCCAGCCCGATCGAAGCCATCGGGAAGATCTCGGTCTCGTCGCCGATCTCGGTCAACCCGTCCACCACCACTGAGGCGCCGATCCGGCAGCGCGCCGCCGACCTGCACGCCGGGACCGATCACGCTCTGGGGGCCGATCACGGTCCCGCGGCCGATGCGCGCGGTGGGGTGCACGATCGCCGAGGGATGGATGCTCGCCGCGCCGGGCTCCACCGCGAGCAGCAGCCGGGCTTCCGCCACCCGCTGGTCGCCGACGAAGGCGCCCACGTTCGCGATCGCGAGGCGTCGAGCGCCGCCGGCCGAGCGCCACCTCGAGCCGGAGGATGTCGCCGGGCACGACGCGCGCGGCGAAAGCGGCCGTTGTCGACGCCGCGCAGCGACACCGTGGTCGTGGAGCCTGGCGCCTCCTGATCGAGCAGCAGCACGCTGGCCGCCTGGGTCAGCGCTTCGACCATCAGCACCGCCGGCATCAGCGGCTGACCGGGAAAGTGGCCCTGGAAGAAGTCCTCACCGACGGTGAGGTTCTTGGACGCGACCAGCCGGCGCCCCGGCTCGTGCTCCAGCACGACGTCGATGAGACACGACGGAAAGCGCGGCGCCAGCCGGCCGAGGAGCGCCGCGACGTCCAGAGGCGAGGAAGTCGGGTTCAGGTCGATCGCCTACCGCGCACCCGGCGCCGGCGGCGCCGCGGGTGCCGGCGGCCGCGGGCCGCCGGGGCCGGCGGGTGCCGGGGCCGCCGGCGCGGGTGCCGGGGCCGCCGCCGCGGGTTTGCCCGTCGCCGCCGCGTCGAAGGCGCGAATGATGTCGCCGGTCAGATCCATCGTCGGATCCGCCCACACCAGGCCGCTGTCGGCGGCGCTGAAGACCATGTGCACCTGCTTTTCCCTGGCGACGCGATCCACGACCGGATTGAGCTTGCGCTGGAAGTCTTCCTGGAGCTGCTGCTGCAGCGCCTGGACGTCCTGCTGCGCGTCCTCGGTGAACCGCTGGATGTCGCGCTGCTGGCGCTCGACCTCCTGTTGCAGCTGTGCCCGCGCGTTGTCGTTCAGGACGGTGCCACCCTGTTCGAGCTTCTGCTGCGCCGACTGCAGCGCCTTGTTGCGTTCGTTCAACTCGCGGACCTTCTGGTCGTTGAGCGCCTTGACCTTCTCGTTGGCCGCCCGCCCCTCGACCGAGTTGGCGGCAATCACGTCCACGCGCACGTAGGCGTACTTGAGGCCATCCTGGAATTGGACCTGGGGAACCGGCGGCAGAGCCGGCGCCTGCGGTGCGGGCTGCGCGGGGCGCGGCCCGGCCGGGGCCTGCGGCGTGGGACGCGGCGGCGGAGCGGCGCCCCGGGCCTGGGCGAGGGCCGCAGATGGAGCCAGAAGCAGACCAACACCCACAGCGACGGCGAGCACTCTCATCGATCGAAGTCCTTTCCTCAACACCAGATGGTCGATTTTACTCTACCCGTACGCGTCCCGACCGCCAAGGGCCAACGCGGTTAGCCGGAGGCTCGCGCCCTTGTCTAGTAAGATCGAGGCACATGGCACGAATGATCCTGTCCGCCGCCGCGCTGGCCGCGGTTTTCTGCGCGGCGGCCTGCAGTAACGACCCTCTCCCGGTTCCCGACGACACCAGCACGCCGGCCACCCCGGTCACCGAAACCTTCGACGGCCAGTTGACGATCAACGGCGCGGTCGCGCACCCGTTCGCCGTCCAACGCGTCGGCGCCGTCACCGTCAGGCTGACCGCCGTCGACCCCACGGACGTCACCATCGGGCTCAGCCTCGGCACCTGGAACCCGAACCTGAACACGTGCCAGCTCATCATCACCAACGACACCGCCGTCGGAGGTGCGACAGTGGTCGGCACCGCGTCGGTCGCCGGCGCCTTCTGCGCCCGCGTCTACGATGTCGGCAAGCTGTCGCGCGCGATCCTCTACACGCTCGACGTCACGCACTTCTGAAGTCGCTCGGACCCAGAGTCACAAGTCAGCAGAAGTCAGAAGTCAGAAGCCGGGCCGAACTGCAGTTCCGATCCGCATTCTGACTTGTGCATTGTGCATTTGACTTACTTCTGAACGTGCGTACGCGTTCTAGAACGTGGTCCCCACAGCAAACCGGAACGTCTGCGCCTTGGCCGGCTGCAGCTGGTTGTTCAGCACCCCGGCGCGCGACGGGTTGAACGAGTAGATCAAGCGGAAGGGCACGTTCAGCACCGGCATGAAGAACCGGAGCTCGACGCCGGTGGAGGTCTTGAACGCGTACGTCTCGCCCACCGGCACCGTCTCCCCCACCCCGGCATTCGGGTCGAGCAGCTGCGAGGTGGCAAACGGGTCCACCATCGGCGGCATGGCCGGCGCCCGGAACTCGATGATCGGCTCCTTCCACGCAAATGGATCGCCGAAGTCCTGCACCTGCCCGGCGTCGAAGAAGCCGAGGATCCGCACCTGGCTGGCGATCGAGAACATGTACTCGGCGTTGAACAGCAGGCTCTTGTTGCCGCCGAGGACGACGAGCGAGCCGGGAACAGAGGGACCGATCGACCGGATGTCGAATCCGCGCACGCTGTACTCGCCGCCCAGGAACAGGCGCTCGAAAATCGGCAGGAATTCCGTACGCCCGACCGGTGAGATGAACTCGAGCTGCCCGCGCAGGCCGATCGACGTCCGGCTGGTGTGGCGCATGAACAGGATGCCTTCCACCCGCGGCTTGTAGAACTGCGTGTTGCCGCCCAGCACCGCCAAGTCGATCGACGCCGTCAGCCGCTTGCCCGAGTTCGGGAAGATCGGGTTGTCCACCGTGTTGTGGACGAAGCTGGGCATGACCTTGCTGATCGTGCGGCTACCGCCCTGGCCGAGCAGCAGCGAGTCGTAGATGAACGGGTTGCGCCGCAGCACCTCGACCTGCGTCGGCGTCAGCTCCGACAGGTCGGACAGCGACGAGATGATCGAGCAGCCGCCCGGCCGATAGACGCACGAGTTGTCGATCAACGCCTCGTTGAGATCGGCCATCTTCACCGTCTCGTAGGCGTAGTTGATGAACATGCGGCTGAAGTCGGCGACCGGGAACCCGAACACCAGGTTGCCGCCGGTGGACTTCTGCGTGTAGTAGCCGACGTACTGCAGCGACCGCTTGTAGACGTCGAACCCGCCGGTGATGTTGCGGTCGAACAGGAACGGCTCGGTGAACGCCACCTGGTAGTTCTGCGACCGGTTGCCGGCGGTCATCGACAGGGTCAGGCTCTCGCCGCGGCCCATGAAGTTCGCGGTCTGGAACGCCAACTGGCCGAAGAAGCCCTCGAACTGCGACACGCCGGCGCCGAAGGTCAGCTGGTTGCGGTTCTGCTCCTCCAGCTTGACGGTCACGTCCACCGCGTTCTTGCGGTCGGTGGTCTTCTCGACCTTCATGTCCTTCTCGTTGCCTTCGAGCTGCTTGAAGTAGCCGAGCTGGTTCAGCCGGCGGACGCTGTACTTCAGCGCCTCGGTGCTGAAGACGTTGCCCTCGAGCAGCCGCATCTCGCGGCGGATCACGTTGTCGCGCGTGGTCGTGTTGCCGGTGAAACTGATGCGGTTGACGAAGTACTGCGACCCTTCCTCGATCCGCATGGTGATGCCGACGGTCGGCGCATCGGCGCTTGGCCGGGCCGATCTCCGGCGGCGCCCGCAGCGCGTCGGGAACCAGCGCCGCCAGCTGATCCTCCGGCCCGGGCTCGTCGCTCGGCTTCAGGTCCGGGAACGCGGTGAACTCCATGTAGCCGGCGCCGCCGTAGATCTCCTGCGCCTTCTTGCGGCCCGTCGTCCACCTCCTTGCGGCTGTACCACTCGCCCGGCTGCAACTTGAACAGCGGCCGCAGCTGCTCGCTCTTCACCAGCGTGTTGCCGGCAAACGACAGCTCGCCGATCCGGTAGCGGGGCCCCTCGGTGACGGGAATCCGCAGCTCGACCCAGCGCGTCTTGCCGTCCTTGGTGTTCTCGAGCACCTTCAGCTCGGGCTGTCCGACGCGGGCGCGCACGTAGCCCTGGTTCTGGTAGTACTCGACGATCCGATCGGCGTCGGCCTCGAACTCGGTTTCCTTGTAGGTGCCGCCGCCGGTGATGAACGAGAGGATCCCCTTCGGCTTGTTCTCCTTCAGCTTGCGCTGCAGCGTGCCGTCGCCGATGGCGGAGTTGCCGACGAAGTCGATCTCGCGGATCTTGATCTTCGGCCCCTCGCTGACGTTGAACGTCACGTTCACCAGCTTGGGTCCGCCGGCCACCGGCGTGACCTTGTGATTCACTTCGGCGTTGGTGAAGCCCTTCTCGGCCATCATCGCCCGCAGCACGGTCTTCACCCGCCGGATCACGCCCTCATCGAGGAACGAATCGAGCCGCAGCTCGATGCCGCGCTCGCGCAGCTGCTCTTCGATCTTGGTGCGATCGATCTGCTTGCTGCCCTGGTAGTCGACGATCTTGACCCGCTCGCGCTCCTCCATGTGGTAGGTCGCGATCACGCCCACGGCGCCGTTCGGGAACGTGTACTCCGTCGAGCTCGATCGACAGGTCCTCGAGGAAGTTGGTCGCCCACAGCGCCTTGAAGTCGGCGAGCATCGTCCGCTCCGCCGCGTCGTCCAGCGGCACGAACACGCCCTGCGACGGCTGGCTGGGCCGCAGCTTGATGTAATACATGTAGGTCTCGTTCTCGACGGTCGAGAACCCGCCCTGCCGCTGGAAGCAGGGCTCGAGAATCCAGATGAACGGCGGACTGCCGGGCGGCGGCAGCGCGGCCGGGGCCGCCAGGGCATTGCCGCAGGCGGTGGTCTTGATCGCGCCCGCTGGCGGCGCGGGGCCTGCGGCGCCGGCGTCGCGGCCGCGGCGCCGCGGCGGCATCGGCCTGGGCCCAGGCGCCGGCCGGCAGGACCAGGGTCGACGGCCGCAACCGCGGCCGCCCCGCAGCCGCGGCGGGCCGCGCGGGCAAAAGAACTAAATATCGGCATTCTCCTCGTGTCCACTGCCCGCCCGGACCCCACCACGCCACACCCCGGGCAAGGCTGACCCTGAAAGTATGACCCAGGATCTCAGAGGGAGAAAGATGGGACCTGCGTGGTAGGACGCCGGGCCCCCCTGTACGGTTGGCCCGCGGCGTCTAGCCTGGCGCGCTCTTCGCGCGGTCACTAGGCCAGACTGCGGCCGGCGGTCAGCTCGCCCGCGGGCCGGTAGGCGATCTGTCCACCCTCCAGGTAGACCTCGACCTCGCCGTCCCGCAGGTGCCCGCGGATGAGCTCCTCAGACAGCGGATCCTCGACGTAGCGCTGGATTGCCCGACGCAGGGGACGGGCGCCATACGACCGGTCCTTGCAGGTCACGTCGATGATCCAGTCGATGACCTCGGGCGCAATGTGAATCCGCATCCGGCGGTCCGCCAGGTTGGCGTTCAACTGATCGACGAGCAGGCCGGTGATGCGCCGCAGGTCGTCGTCGCCCAGCGCCTCGAAGACGATGATCTCGTCGACGCGGTTGATGAACTCGGGGTTGAACGTCCGCTTCACCTCGCCGAGCACCATCTCGCTGACGTTCTTGTCCATCGCCGCCAGGTCCGAGCCCTGGAAGCCCATCGACGCCTTCTTCTGGATGAAGCGCGCGCCGATGTTCGAGGTCATGATGATGATGGCGTTCTTGAAGTTCACCCGGTTGCCGAGCCCGTCGGTCAGGTGGCCGTCCTCGAACACCTGCAGCAGGATGTTGAAGATGTCGGGGTGCGCCTTCTCCACCTCGTCGAGCAGCACCACCGAGTAGGGGTTGCGCTTCACCTTCTCGGTCAGCTGCCCGCCCTCTTCGTGGCCGACGTAGCCGGGCGGCGACCCAATCAGCTTGGACACCGAGTGCTTCTCCATGTACTCGGACATGTCGAAGCGGATCAGCGCGTTGTCGCTGCCGAACAGGAAATTGGCCAGCGCGCGGGCCAGCTCGGTCTTGCCGACGCCGGTCGGGCCCAGGAAGATGAAGCTGCCGACCGGACGGCTGGGATTCTTCAAGCCGGCGCGCGAGCGGCGGATGGCGCGCGACACGGCGGAGATCGCCGTTTCCTGGCTGACGACGCGCCGGTGCAGCTCGGCCTCCATTCGCAGCAGCTTGTCGCCTTCGTCCTGGTTGATCGACGTGATCGGCACGCCGGTCCACTTCGACACCACCTCGTCGATGTCGGCGCGCCCGACCACCACGCGGCGCGTGCTCGACTTGACGTCGAAGCGCTCGCGGACGAACGCCAGGTTCTCCCGCGCCGACGCTTCCTGGTCGCGGTAGAACTTGGCCGACTCGAAGTCCTTGCGTGAGACCGCGCTCTCCATTTCCTCGACGGCGACGCGGATGCTCTTGTTGATTTCGCCGAACTCGTCGCTGTAGCCCGCCTCGCGCAGCTTGGCGCGCGCGCCGGCTTCGTCCACCAGATCGATCGCCTTGTCCGGCAGGAAACGGTCGGTGATGTAGCGGCTGGACTGGTAGACCGCCGCCTCGAGCGCCTCGCGCGTGTACTCGACGTGGTGGAACTGCTCGTAGCGGTCCTTCACGCCGAGCAGGATCTCGATCGTCTCCTTCTCGGCCGGCGGGTCCACCTTGATCGCCTGGAACCGGCGCTCGAGCGACCGGTCCTTCTCGATGTACTTCCGGGTACTCGGCCGGGGTGGTGGCGCCGATGCAGCGGATCTCGCCGCGCGACAGCGCCGGCTTGAGGATGTTGGCGGCGTCGAGCGAGCCCTCGGCCGAACCCGCCCCGACCAGCGTGTGCAGCTCGTCGATGAAGACGATGATGTTGGGGCTCTCGGTCAGCTCCTTCATGATCGCCTTGAGCCGCTCCTCGAACTGGCCCCGGTACTTGGTGCCGGCGACGATCAGCGAGATGTCGAGCGCCAGGATGCGCTTGTCGGCCAGGAAGTGCGGCACGTCGCCGTAGTAGATCTTCTGCGCCAGCCCCTCGACGATGGCCGTCTTGCCGACGCCCGGTTCGCCGATCAGCACCGCGTTGTTCTTGGTGCGGCGGCAGAGCACCTGCTGCACCCGCTCCAGTTCGTAGTCGCGGCCGACCAGCGGGTCGAGCGAGTTCTTCATCGCCGCTTCGGTCAGATCGCGGCTGAACTCGGCCAGCAGCGGCGTCTCCTTGCCGCGCGTCAGCGTTGTCTTCTCGTTCAGCAGCTGGACGATGTCCTCGCGCACCGTGTGCAGCCGCATCCCCTTTTCCATCAGGATGGTCGCCGCCACGGATCGCTCTTCGCGCAGAATCCCGAGCAGCAGGTGCTCGGTGCCGATGTAGTTGTGCAGCAGCCGATCGGCCTCTTCGGCCGCCGCCTGCAGCACCCGGCGCGTCTCGACGCTGAAGGGGATCTCGACCGAGGTCGACACCTTGTCGCGAAAGACCGTCCGCCCTTCGATTTCCTTGCGGATGCTTTCGAGCGAGAGGTGCGAGCGCGCAAAGATGCGGCTCGTCAGGCCCTTGCCTTCCCGAATGAGCCCCAGCAGCAGGTGCTCGGTCTCGATCGAGACGCTCCCCAGCTGGCTGGCCTCGTAGCGGCCGAAGAACAATACCCGTCTCGCGCGTTCTGTGTACCGTTCGAACATCGGGCCGCCCTGGAGGTTGGGTTGGCTACGTGAACCTCGATTCGATTATAAGGCAACGCGACTGCACAGGCCAGCACGCGCGCCGCTAACTCGCTCGCGGCATTGAGGTTCGCGCACGCGCCTGCATGCGTCCGCACGCGAACGCGGCGGCTGTCAAGCGGGAATGTGACGCGCGGCGCCTTTGATTACGGTCTTCTCCGCCACCGCCTCCTGCGCGATACGGTCGTACTCGAGGAAGTGATCGGCCTGCCGGTGGCGCTGGTGGGCGGCCGCATCCTCGTAGACTTCGTGCAGCACCCAGCGGTGGGGATCGGCCAGATCCTGGCTGACGTCGAAGCGCAGGCACCCCGGATCGTGGGCCACCGACATGCGGGCGTTGTGCAGCAGCGCCTGGCCGAATGCGTCCAGAAACCCCGGCCTGACCGTCACCACCACCAGCACCACGTGCATGCAGCACCCCCTCCCGGCCGCGCGAAGCCTGGCCACGGCCCAACCCGTCAGATGAGTTCTATACTGCGCAGATGGCGGAAACAACCGTCTTCGACATCGCCGGGCTTCACTGATTTCGAGCACCGAGGCAATGGCTTCCCTGCCGCTGGCCCCACCCCGCAGTCTGCTGTGGCGCGTGCCGCTGCTGGCGGCGGTCTATGTCGGGCTGGCCCTGATTGGTTTTCAATTCGACATCGAGCCCGGGTTCGCCAGCTCCATCTGGCCCGCTGCCGGCGTCGGCACCGCCGCGCTGCTGGTGTGGGGGCTTCGCTTGTGGCCCGGCGTCCTGCTCGGCTCGTTCTCCTTCAACTGGTGGCTGTCCATGGCTCCTGGACGACGGCCGGCCCGAGCACTGGGCGATGCCGCGTCCTGGTCGCGGCGGCGATCGGCGGCGGCGTCACGCTGCAGGCGCTTACGTCGGCGGGCCTGGGCCGGCCGCTGCTGGCGTCCGGGCGGCGTGCTCCGCAGCGTCCGGCAGGCGGTCCCCTTCCTGATCGTCGCCGGCCCGGGGTCGTGCCTGCTCTCGGCAACGACCGGCGTGGCGGCGCGCTGGGGCCGTGGGCGACCTGCCCGCCGACGAAGTGTTCGCCAACTGGTTCACGTGGTGGATGGGCGACTCGATCGGCGTCCTGCTGTTGGTGCCGCTGACGTTGCTGGCGCTGCCCGAAGCGCGCCCCCGGCGCTTGCGCCTGGCGTTGCGCGTCGCGTTCCCGTTGATGGCGGTGCTGTTCTTGATCTCGATGGCGCCACCAGGCCACGCAGGAGTCGCGCCGCCAGGACACGTCACGCCAGATGGCGGCGCTGCAGGACGAGCTGCGCTTCCTGATGGCCGAACCGATCAACCAGCTGGCGACCGTGGAGCGCTGGCTGACGGTCGCCCAGGACGCCACGCTCGAGCAGTTTCGCGAGGTCGCGCGGAACGCCCAGTCGTTCGCCGCGCTCGAGTGGACGCCGGCGCTCGAGGCGACCCGCGAGGCTGCGGCCGAAGGCGCACCGCAGGCGGCCGTCACCGGGCCCGGGCCGTTCCGCATCGACTACACCCACGGCCAGCCGCCCACGGCCGCCACTGCCCCGCCCGACCTGCTGACCGCGTCCGACCGCGCCCGTGACACCGGCGCGGCGGCCATCACCTCTCCGTTCGGCTACGGCTCGCCGCCGCAGGTGTCCAGCATCGTCCTGGTCATGCCGGTCTACGCCCAGCCGCCGAACACGCCGCCCCCGGCGACGGTCGGCGAACGCCGCGGCCGCATCAGGGGCTACGCCAGCGGTGTGGTGCCGGTGGACCACGTGTCGCAGGAACTGGCCCGCGAGGCGTCGACGCTGGGGCTGGCGGTGCGGCTGAGCGACGTGACGGTCCCCGACAACGAGGTCACCCTCCTCAGCCAGGGACGTCCGGCCAGCGGCGGCGCAAGCCTGCGCGTCGCGCTGCCGGTCGCCTTCGGCGGCCGCACCTGGCGCCTCGACATGGCTCCGACGCGGCCCGATCTCCTGCCTGGCGAAACCCCCGAAGGACGGCTGCTGCTGGCCGGCGCGATGGTGCTGATGTTCCTGACCGGCCTCTTCGTCGTGACCGAGGCCGGCCTCGGCGTGGCCGTGGCCGCCGAAGTGACCCACCGGACCGCCGAACTGAACAGCGAGGTGGTGGTGCGGCGCCGGCTCGAGGCGATGGCGCGTGAAAGTGAAGCACGCCTCGACCTCGCGCTCCGCGGTTCGCGGCTGGCGCTGTGGGATCTGGAGGTCGCCTCCGGCCGCGTGTTCCTGAGCGACGACTGGGCCGACATCCTCGGCCAGGAGCGCAGCAGCAGCGTGGTGCCGATCGCCTCGCTGCAGGCGCTGGTGCACCCCGACGACATCGATCGCATCATGGCGGCGGCCTTCGCGGCGCTGAAGGGCACGACGCCGGAGTACTCCGTGGAGCATCGGATCCGCACGGCGGCGGGCACCTGGAAGTGGATCCACTCGCATGGCATGGTGACCGAGCGCTCCGCCGAACGGCCGCGCCGTCCGGATGACCGGCACCAACGCCGACATCGACGAGCGCAAGCGCGCCGAGGAAGCCGTGGCGAGCGCCGAGCGGCGGCTGCGCGAGGTGACCGACGGCCTGCCCGGGGCCGTCTATCAGTTCCAGTGGGTGGCGGGCGCGCCGCTGCCGCGCATCAACTTCGTCAGCGCGGGCGTGGCCGAGATGCTGGGCGTCGCCCCCGAGGCCGTGGTCGCGGATTCGAGCCGGCTCTTCGGCGCCGTGGCTTCGGAGGACCGCGCCCACGTGCTCGACACGCTGCAGGATGCTCACGAACGGGCCGCCACGCACTGGACCGCCGACTTCCGCATCCGGCGGTCGGACGATCGCGTGGCGTGGACCCGCAGCCAGGCCAGCCGCGTCGGCGTCGGCATGGACGCCGTCTGGAACGGCTACTGGGTGGACATCAGCCCCCTGGTCGAGGCCGAGCAGCGGCTGCGCGACGCGCGCGACCAGGCCGAACGGGCCAACCGCGCCAAGACCGCCTTCCTGGCGGCGATGAGCCACGAGATTCGGACGCCGATGAACGCCATCCTCGGGATGGCCGAGCTGCTGGAGATGGGCACGACCAATTGGGAGCACCGCGAGATGCTGGGCGTCAATCAACGCGTCGTCGCAGTCGCTGCTCCGCATCCTCAACGACGTCCTGGACATCTCCAAGGTAGAAGCCGGCCACCTGAGCCTGCATCTGGCGGCGGCCTCGGTGCCCGACGTCGTGCGCAACGTCGCGCTGACGTTCGCCGAAGCCGCCAGGCAGAAGGGGCTGACGCTGGAATGGTCGGTGGACCCGCAGCATCGCGCCGGCCCACACCTGCGACCCGGTGCGCCTGCGCCAGGTGCTGCTGAACCTGGCGGGCAACGCCGTCAAGTTCACGGGAACCGGCAGCGTGGCCATCCGCGCCTGTCCGACGCGGCGAGCGGACCGCGGTCGAGCCGCTGGAGATCACCGTGACCGACACGGGAATCGGCATCTCGCCCGAGGACCAGGCGCGGCTGTTCCAGCCATTCGTCCAGGCCGATGCGCCCGCGTCCAGACACCGCGGCGGCACCGGTCTGGGCTTGGCGATCTCGAAGCGGCTGGTGGAGTTGATGGGCGGCTCGATCGCGCTCGAGAGCGCGCCTGGCACGGGCACCACGGTGCGGATTTCGCTGGATCTGCCGGTTGCGAGCGCCGCCAGAGGCCGAGCGAGGTTTCCAGCGGACCGCTGCTCGAGGCGCGCCCTGGCGGCCCGCAGCGGCGACACGCGTCCCATCCTCGTGGTGGACGACAACGAGTTCAACCGCTCGGTGCTGGTCAAGCAGCTGGCGGCGCTGGGCTACGCCGCCGAGCAGGTGGGCGACGGCGAGGATGCGCTGCGAATGTGGCGCAGCCAGGCGTACGCCCTGGTGCTCGCGGACTGCCAGATGCCGGGCATGGACGGGTTCGCGTTCGCGCGCGCGGTCCGTGCCGAGGAAGCCGGCCGCCCCGCGGCGTCACGCGTGCCGATCGTCGCCTGGACGGCGAACGTGATGCCCGACGACGTCGAAGCGTGCCTGGCGTCCGGCATGGACGACGTGCTGGCCAAGCCGTCCGCCCTGTCGACCGTCCAGCGCGTGCTCGAGACCTGGATCGACGCCAACGACCAGACCGTGCCGGTGATCACGACTCCGCTGGCGGCGACCGAGGACACACGCCAGCATCCGATCGACCGGGAGCAGCTGCGGCTAATCATGAACGGCGACCAGGCGCTCGAGCGGGAGATGCTCGACGGGTTCCGCGAGGCTGGCTCCCGCGAGGTCGAGGCCCTGGGGCAGGCGATGGCCGCCCGCGAATGCGACCGTGTCCGCAGCGCCGCGCACCGCCTGAAGGGCCTGGCGCGACTCGTCGCCGCGCCGTCCCTGGCCGCCGTGTGCGAAGGAATCGAAGCCTCAGCAAAAGCCGGAGACCTGGATGAGGTAACTCGTCGCCGAGGCGGCGCTGGCTCGCGAGTGGGACCGGGTCAAGCAATATCTCGACGCCGCAAACTGACCACCGCTCCGAATGTGGTCTAATGCCGCTCGTGACCCAGGATCTCAGCGTGCTCGTCGTCGACGACGACGACCTCCAACGCCGTTTTCTCGCCGCCCTGCTCGATCGCGCCGGGGTGGGTCAGCTGTACTGGGCCAACAACGGCCGCACGGCGCTCGAGATGTTCCGGCGCGGCCCGCAAGTGGACGTCGTGGTGTGCGACCTGCTGATGCCGGAGATGGACGGGCAGACGTTCCTGACGCTGCTGCACGACGAGGGGCACTCGCCGTCGGTCGTGATCGCGAGCGGCGCCGACTCCGACACGCGCCGCGAAATGGAAGACACCGCGCAGCCGCCTCGGCCTGCGTGTGCTGGGCTTCCTGTCCAAGCCCGTGTCGCTCGACGCGCTGCTGGCGCTGCTCGAGAAGCACGAGCCGCGGGCAGCCGCGTCGGCCACGCCGGACGTTGCGGGCCCGTAGCCGTTCAAGTCACGAGTCACAAGTCACAGTCACGAGGATCGGAACTGCAGTTCCGCGTCTGCCTTCGTGAATCGTGCGTGCGAATTGGCTGCCCCTACGCCTCTCTCAGCCGGCCGCCTTCGAGCCGCAGCACCCGATCGCACGCGCTCGCCAGCCGCGGGTTGTGCGTGGCGATCACCGACGTCAGCCCGTGCTCGCGGTGCATCCCGCGCAGCAGATCGTGCAGGGTGTCGGCGGTGGACTCGTCCAGGTCGCCGGTCGGCTCGTCGGCCAGGAGCAGCGTCGGCCGCATGACCAGCGCGCGCGCCACCGCCACGCGCTGCTGCTCGCCGCCCGACAGCATGCCGGGCCGATGCTCCTCGCGGTCCGCCAGCCCGACGCGGGACAGCAGATCGCGAGCCCGCTGTGTCGGCCTCCGCCAGCGGCACGCCGGCGATCCGCATCGGCATCTCGACGTTCTCGCGCGCGTTGAACTCCGGCAGCAGATGGTGGAACTGGAACACGAACCCGACCTGCGCGGTTGCGGAACGCGCACGCGCGCGGCGTCGCTGAGGTCGGTGATGCGGGCGCCGCCGATGTCGATCGAGCCCGCCTCGGGCCGATCCAGGCCGCCGATCAAGTGCAGCATCGTGCTCTTGCCGACCCCCGATGCGCCCACCACCGCCACCATCTCGCCGGATTGCACTTCCAGGTCCAGCTCCGCGCAGGACGTGCAGGCTGGCCCCACCCACCTCGTAGGTCTTCGACAGGCCCGCGACCGTCACCAGCGTGCCCATCGCTACTCGAACCGCAGCGCCTGCACGGGATCCAGCCGCGAGGCCTGCCGCGACGGGTAGATGGTGGACACGAAGCAGATCGAGAGCGCCGGCCAGGATCACCGCCGCGAAGTCCAGCGGCTCGCACCACGAACGGGACGTAGGAGATCTGGTAGACGTCGATCGGGATCTGGATCAGCCGGTAGCGGTCGAAGGTGCAGCACAGCGCCAGCCCCAGAGCGCCGCCGATCGCCGTGCCGACGACGCCGATGATCGTCCCCTGCAGCATGAAGATCCGCATCACCCGCGCCGACGGCGTGCCCATCGTCTTGAGGATGGCGATGTCGCGGCTCTTCTCCATCACCAGGAGCACCAGCGACGAGATGATGTTCAGGGCGCCCACCACGACGATGAGGAGGATCGTGATCGAGATCGCCATCTTCTCGAGCCAGAGCGCCGAGAACAGCGGCCCGTTGATGTCGGACCAGTCCTGGGCCACGTAGTCCTTGCCGAGGCTGCGCAACCAGCCGATCCGCGATCGCCGGCGCGTCGTAGATGTCGCTCGACCTTGAGCTGGATCAGGTCGGGCTTGTCCTTGGCCAGCAGCCGCTGCGCGAACGCCAGCGACACGAACCCGTAGGCCGAGTCGAACTCCAGCAGCCCCAGCGAGTAGATGCCCGCCACGCGGGCGATACGGCTGCGCGGCAGCACCCCCATCGGCGACAGCGTGCCCTGCGGGGTCAGGAGCGTCACCGTATCCCCGACCTCGACGCCGAGCTGCCCGGCCAGATCCTTGCCGAGCAGGATGCCCGGCCGGCCGTCGGCGGATTCGTCGCCGAGCGCGGTCAGCGACCCGCTGCGCATCGAACGTCCCAGGTCCGTGACCATCGGTTCGAGAGCCGGGTCGATGCCCTTGATGCTGATGAAGGCGTCGGCGCGATCGGTCGAGACCAGCGCCTTGCCGATGATGGCCGGCGCCGCGCCGACGACCTCGGGAATGGCGCCGAGCCGCTCGACCTCGGCGTGATAGTCGTCGATGCCCGCGTTCTTCCACACGTAGACGTGCGAGGTCGAGCCGAGGATGCGATCGCGCAGCTCGCCTTGCAGCCCGGTCATCAGCGCCAGCGCGATCACCATCGCCGCCACGCCCACCGCCACGCCCACGACCGAGATGATCGAGATCAGCGAGATGAACGCCTGCTTGCGCGGGGCCAGCAGGTAACGCAGGGCGACGAACAGCTCGAACGGCATCGCTGGTTACCGCGGGCGCATCAGCGGAAACAGGATCACGTCCCGGATCGACGGGCTGTTGGTCAGCAGCATCACCAGACGATCGACGCCGATGCCGCAGCCCCCGGTCGGCGGCAGGCCGTACTCGAGCGCCCGCACGTAGTCGTCGTCCATGGCGTGTGCCTCCGCATCTCCCGCCGGCCCGCTCGCCGAGCTGCTCCTCGAACCGCCGCCGCTGCTCCGCCGGATCGTTCAGCTCGCTGAAGGCGTTGCCCACTTCGAAGCCGCCGGCATACAGCTCGAAGCGCTCGACCGTGTCGGGATCGTCGGCACGCTGCTTCGCCAGCGGCGACACCTCGGTCGGAAAATCGAAGACGAAGGTCGGCTGCACCAGCTCGTCCTCGCACAGCGCCTCGAAGAGCTCGGCCGTGATGCGGCCCGGCCCGGCGCCGGCGCTGACCTCGATCCCCAGCGTCGCGGCGAGGGCCGCGGCGTCCGCTGCCACGCGCAGCGCCTGCTCCGTCACGGCGCTGCCCAGACGTCGGCTGGCCGCCTGGCAGACCCCCTCCCGCATCGACAGCCGGCGAAACGGCGGCGCGTAGGAGATCTGGTGATCGCCAAACGGCAGCGCGGTCGATCCGCCGGCCGTCGCCGCCACGTCCACGATCAGTTCCTCGGTCAGCGCCATCAGGTCGTGGTAGTCGGCGTAGCTCCAGTAGAACTCCAGCATCGTGAACTCGGGGTTGTGCTGCGTGGAGATGCCCTCGTTCCTGAAGTTACGGTTGATCTCGAACACTCGTTCGATGCCCCCGACCGTGAGCCGCTTCAGGTAGAGCTCCGGCGCAATCCGCATGTAGAGCGGGATGTCGAGCGCGTTGTGATGGGTGACGAACGGCCGCGCCAGCGCTCCGCCGGCAATCGGCTGCATCATCGGGGTTTCCACCTCGAGAAACCCGCGCGCCGTCAGGAAGCTGCGCAGCGTCGACACCACACGGCTGCGCGTCTCGAACACGCGCCGGGAATCGGGGTTGACGGCCAGGTCCAGATAGCGCTGGCGATACCGCGTCTCGACGTCGGTCAGGCCGTGCCATTTCTCCGGCAGCGGCAGAAAGCACTTGGCCAGGAACGTCAGGCTGGAGGCCCACACCGTCAGCTCGTTGGTCTTGGTGCGGAACACCCGGCCGGAGACGCCGACCCAATCGCCGAAGTCCAGCAGCCGGAACACGCTGAAGTCGAGTTCGGGCACCGAATCCTGCCGCACGTACACCTGCACCCGCGCCTTGCCGTCCGACAGCACCAGGAAGTTCGCCTTGCCGAAGGTCCGCATGCCGAGGATGCGGCCCGCGACCCGGACCTGCACGCCCTGCGCCTCCAGATCCGCGCCGCTGGTCTCGCCGTGTGCCGCCACCACGTCGCTGACCGTCGCGCCGGCTTCGAACCGGCGCGGATAGACGTCCACGCCCAGCCGCCGCAGCTGCTCGAAGTTCGCGCGCCGCTGCGCGGTCTGATCGGACTCGTTCTGCTCGGTCACTCTCGCTCCAGGCGGCGCCGCACGGCGTCCAGCACGCCGTTGACGAACGGCACGGCTTCGTCGGCGCTGAAGCTGCGGGCCAGCTCGATCGCTTCGTTGATGATCACCGACGCGGGCGTGTCGCGCTCCTGCAGGAACTCGAAGATTGCCAGCCGCAGGATCAGCCGATCCACCACGTTCATCCGCTCGATGCGCCAGGTGGATGCGGCCTCGGAGATCAGCGGGTCGATGGAGGCGATCGCGGCCGCCGTTCCGTCCGCCAGCCGCGCCGCGAACGCCTGCAGCGCGTCGGGCAACCGGCCGGCGTCCTCGGACAGGGCCGGCCAGGTCCGCAGGACTTCCGCCATGGCCACACCGCCGACTTCCCAGTGATAGAGCATTTGCAGGGCCACTTCCCGCGCGCGATGGCGGGTGGCGCCGGGCTCTTCTCCTTCGGTCTTCGAGGCGGCTCGCGCCGTCATGCGGTCGGCCCTGCATCGAGCCGGCGGAAGAGCGATGCCATTTCCAGCGCGGCGCGCGCGGCCTCAGCGCCCTTGTTCCCGGGGCCGGGCGCCGCCCGCTCGACCGCCTGCGCCTCGGTCAGCGTGGTCAGCACGCCGAGCGCGATTGGAACGCCCGATTGCAGGGCCACCTGCGCCAGGCCGTGCGCCACGGACTCGGCGATGTACTCGAAGTGCATGGTGTCGCCCTTGATCAGGCAGCCCAGGCAGACGATGGCGTCGTAGTCGCCGGATTCGGCCAGACGCTGCACGGTGAGCGGCAGCTCGAACGCGCCCGGGACCCACACCACGGTGTGGGCGGACGCTTGCACGCCGGCCTCCTCGAGCGCGGCCAGCGCGCCCTGCAGCAGACCCTGGGTGATTTCGAGATTGAACCGCGACACCGCGACCGCAAAGCGGTTGCCGCCCGCGCGCTGTTCTCCCTGCACGTCCACCGGGCGTCCTACGGACGAGCGAGGTCGCGATGTCAAACATCAGAGCGGGAACGAATTATACCCCACGCCCAGCAGCGCGGCCGCGCCCGCGACTGCGCCAACCGCGTCCGCCCAGACGTCGCGCAGGTCGGCGTCGCGGCCGGGCACGAAGGATTGGTGCCACTCGTCGCTGCAGCCGTAGGCGGTGGTGATCGCCACTGCCCCCGCGGCGCGCCACCACGACAGCGGCGCGCCAAAGCCGCCCGCCAGGGCCCGCGCCACCAGCACCCCCAGGCCGGCGTAGCCGGTCGAGTGTGCCTGTTTGTCGGTCAGGCCCTCCGGCGGCCGCAGGTCCGGCTGCGCCGACGCGATGAAGATCGCGGTCATGGCCGCCAGCACCGGTCCCCACAGCCAGGCGCGGCGCGACCGGGTCACAGCGGCAGCGGATACAGCAGCCAGCCCAGGACGTACGCGGCGCCCGACGAAGGCGCCGAACAACCGGGCGGCGAACCAGGCCTGGTCGCGCACGCCGTCGCGGGACAGCACGGCGAAGGTGCACGAGACCAGCGCGGCGAAGACCAGCATCAAGCCGAGGTGGCTGGTCACTTACGACCCTGGGAGATGTCGTAGGCGTCCAGCACCGCCAGCATGTTCAGCAGCCCGGCCACGATCACGAAGGTGTTGCCGTACTCGTAGGTCACGGCGACGGCGCGGCCGACGCCGGCGCCGAGCGCCTTGGCAACGAAATACGGCAGGCCCACCCCGAGGTCGGCCAGCGCCGCGAGGCCGACCAGCGGATCGGCGAATTCGAACGGGAACAGGCGGCCCTCGATCCACAGGCCGAAGGCGAACATCACCGTCAGGAGCACGAGGAGCGAGATGCCCTTCTGCGCCCTGCCCAGCCACAGATGCCCGGCGCCCGGCACGGCCCACGCCGCCGCACAGATGATCAGGGCCTGCGTGGGCGGTGTGACGCGTCCGGCCGGGGGAGACATCCGTCGTAGTGTAGCGTGTCGGCGCAGCGCAGAGCCACGAACGACGCTGCGGCCACGGTGGCCAGCACGCTCGCACCGAGCGGAAGGCCGGCCGCGAATCGCACCGCGTGCGACGGCGTCCACACCCCGGCCCACTCGGCCAGCACGGTGACGATCGTGGGTGCGGCGCCGGCGACGAGCACCTCGCGGACGTGGGGCCGCAGCCGCATCAGGCGCGCCGGGGCAACCGCGGCCGCGGCCAGCGGTCGCGAGCGCGGCGCCGACGTAGATGCCCGTGCAGCGAGCGCACACCGCGAATTGCGCCGCGCCCCAGTGGAACGATCGCTCGGGCAGCTGATGACAGACGAGCGACGACACGCCATAGACGAAGGCCGCCGGCCACGCCGGCAGCACCGGCGCCGTCAGCACCGCCGCGACCCAGCCGGTCACGACCACAGCCAGCGCCCACGGCGTCCATACAAGAGGCGTCATGGTCTAGACTCGCAAGATAGCGTGAGTACGCCCACCGTCATCGCCGCCTCCCCCGCCGCTCGCCCGTCGTCGGCGCCCCAGACCGCACTCGGCATCCTGAGCGCAATCAGCCTCTGCCACATGCTGAACGACCTGATGCAATCGGTCGTGCCGGCGGTCTACCCGATCCTGAAGGAATCCTACGCGCTCGACTTCGGGCAGATTGGCCTCATCACCTTCGCCAACCAGGCCACGGCCTCGCTGCTCCAGCCGATCGTCGGCCGGTTCACCGACGCCAAGCCCAAGCCGTATTCGCTGGCCGTCGGCATGGCCTTCACGCTGGTCGGCCTGCTGCTCCTGTCCCTGGCCCCGACCTTCGGCCTGGTGCTGGCCGCGGTGGCGTGCGTCGGCATCGGCTCGTCGATCTTTCACCCGGAGTCGTCGCGCGTCGCCCGGATGGCCTCCGGCGGGCGTCACGGGTTCGCCCAGTCGTTCTTCCAGGTCGGCGGCAACGCCGGGTCGGCCATGGGCCCGCTGCTCGCGGCCTTCATCGTCCTGCCGCGCGGCCAGGGCAGCATCGCCTGGTTCGCCCTGACCGCGCTCATCGGCATCGCCATCCTGGCGCGTGTCGGCGCATGGTACCAGCACCACCTGCCGTCGCACACCGCCGCGGCCAGGCAGACCCCGCCGAGCCCGGTACCGGCCGCCACCGTCCGCCGCTCGCTGGCCATCCTGGTGGCCCTCGTCTTCTCGAAGAACGTCTACCTGGCCAGCCTGACCAGCTTCTACACGTTCTACCTGATCCACAAGTTCGGGCTGTCGGTGCAGAGCGCGCAGCTGCACCTGTTCATCCTGCTGGCGGCGGTGGCGGCGGGCACGTTCTTCGGCGGCCCGGTGGGCGATCGCATCGGGCGCAAGTACGTGATCTGGGTCTCGATCCTCGGCGTGCTGCCCTTCACCGTGGCGCTGCCCTACGCCAACCTGTTCTGGACCGAGCTGCTGACCGTCGTCATCGGCCTCGTGCTGGCGTCGGCGTTCCCGGCGATCGTGGTGTTCGCGCAGGAGCTGGTGCCGGGCCGGGTGGGCACGGTTTCGGGGATCTTCTTCGGCTTCGCGTTTGGCGCCGGGGCCATCGGCGCGGCGCTGCTCGGCCATCTGGCCGACGCGACCAGCATCGAGCTGGTCTACACCGTGTGTTCGTTCCTGCCGGCGATCGGGCTCCTGACCGTCTTCCTGCCCGACCTCGAGCCCGCCCGCGAAGCGGGCAAGACGACACTGCGCTAGCGACAGGCGCCGGCGCTGCAGCGCCGCCGGTCTGCTACAGCACGCCGGCGGCGAGTGCCTTCACGTCGCCCTGCACGCGCGGGCCGTAGTGGCTGATCACCCGCGCCGCCATTGCGCCACCCAGCCGCCCAGCGGTGGCGAGGTCGCGCCCCTGCGTGTACGCGTAGAGAAACCCGGCGGCGTAGGCGTCGCCTGCGCCGGTCGTGTCCACGACCTTGACGCCCTTCACGGCGTCGATCACGTGCACGTCGTCGCCGGCCACCACCACCGACCCCTTCTCGCTGCGGGTCAGCGCCGCGATCTCGCAGTGGCCGCGCACCTTCTGCAGCGCCTCGTCGAAGGTCGTGGCCTGGTACAGCGACAGGATCTCGCCCTCGTTCGCGAACAGGATGTCGATGTGATGCTCGGCCAGATCCAGGAACTCGTCGCGGAACCTCGCGACGCAGAACGAATCCGACAGCGTCAGCGCCACCTTGACGCCGGCCCGCTTGGCCTCGATGGCGGCGTTCTGCATCGCCTCCTTCGCGCGCGGCTGATCCCAGAGGTAGCCCTCGAGATACAGCACCTGCGAGTCCTTGATGTAGCCCATGTTCACGTCCTCGGGCCCGAGCTGCGACGTGGCGCCGAGAAACGTCTGCATGGTGCGCTGGGCATCGGGCGTGACGAAGATCAGCGAACGGGCGGTGGACAGCCCGCCCTTGAGCGGCGGGGTGTCGAAGGTCACGCCGACGGCGCGGATGTCGTGCGTGAACACGTTGCCCAGCTGGTCGTCGGCCACCTTGCCGATATAGGCGGCCTTGCCTCCGAGCGCGGCGATGCCGGCCACGGTGTTCGCCGCTGACCCGCCCGAGGCCTCGACCCCGGGGCCCATCGCCGCGTAGAGCCGATCGGCGGTCGGCGGGTCGATCAGCTGCATCGCCCCCTTGGTGAGCTTGAGCTGGTCGAGCAAGGCATCCTCGGCCTGGGCCAGCACGTCCACGATGGCGTTGCCGATGGCGGTCACGTCGAATCTTGCGGTCGTCATGCAGGAACCTCCGGGAGCTCGGGTACGCCCTGCGCCCCGGCGTGATGAACGGTGAGTGCGGCGGTCAAGTCGGCTGACCGTGCGACAGGTACTTGCCGACCAGGGGCTCGAGCTCCCGCCGCGTCGCGTCGGGCACGGCCTCGGGCCGGGTGATCAGCGCGTACTTGAGTGCGCGTGGCGCACTCGCACGTGCGCTCGAACGGCAGCTGCGCCACCGCGTCGGCGATGATGCGCCTGGGCCGTCACGGCGTTCTGCATCAGCACGGCGATCACCATCTCCACCGTGACCGAGTCGTGATCGGGGTGCCAGCAGTCGTAGTCGGTGACCAGCGCGATCGTGGTGTAGCAGATCTCCGCCTCGCGCGCGAGCTTGGCCTCCTGCAGGTTGGTCATGCCGATGACGTCGGCGCCCCACGAGCGATAGAGCTTCGACTCGGCCAGCGTCGAGAACTGCGGGCCCTCCATGCACACGTAGGTCCCGCCCTCGTGGACCGTCGCGCCGACGCGGCGGCCGCTGCCGGCTGCCACCGCGCTGAGCTTCTTGCAGAACGGGTGCGCGAAGCCGACGTGGGCGGCCAGCCCGCGGCCGAAGAACGTGCTGACCCGGCCCTTGGTCCGGTCGATGAACTGGTCCGGCACCACGATGTCGAGCGGCTTGTACTCCTCCTTCAGGCTGCCCACGGCGCTGGCCGACAGGATGTACTCGACGCCCAGCATCTTCATGCCGAAGATGTTGGCGCGGAAGTTCAGCTCCGAGGGCAGCAGGCGGTGCCCCGCGCCGTGCCGCGCCAGAAACGCCACGCGACGCCCGCGCAGCGTGCCCAGGACGAACGGCCCGGACGGGTCGCCGAAGGGCGTGGACACGACGTGGGTCTCGCGGTCGGTGACCTCGGCCATGTCGTACAGGCCGCTGCCGCCGATGATGCCGATACGAGCAGTTTCCATAGTGAGTGAGCAGCTTCAGTTCGATGTCTGGTGGCTCAGTCGACTAATAGCACCGGCTCGAACCGGACGATTCTATAGCACGCTCGCCGCGCCCGCACGCTCGCGGATGTAGCCGGCCGCCACCTGCGGGTCGTGCTCGAAGACGATCAGGTACTCGCGATCGATGGCCTCGCGGATGAAGCGCTGCTTGAACGCCAGCGTTTCCATGGGAAACAGGTCGTAGCCCATCACCCACGGGTCCTGGATGTGCGCGGTGGTCGGGATCAGGTCGGCCACGAACACCACCGTGGTGCCGCTCGACTCGACGTAGACGATCTGATGCTGGCCGGTGTGGCCGCCGGTCCGCTCGACCCGCACACCCGGCCGAATCTCGGCGTCGCGGTCGAACCAGTCCACGACGCCCGCGGCGTCGAGCGGCACGAAGTCGTCCTGCAGGTAGCTGGCGCGGTTGCGGGCATGGGGATGCGTGGCGTCGTGCCATTCGGCCCGCCGGATGACGTAGCGGGCGCGCGCGAACCGGGGCACGATCCCCTGCGGCGTCGCCATGGTGGCGCCGCCGAAGTGATCGAAGTGCAGGTGGGTCGGCAGCACGATGTCGATGGCGTCGGCCGTCAACCCCGCCTCCTCGAGCGCGTGATCGAGGTGACGGGTCCGGTCGAGGCCGTAAATGTCACGCGCCTTCTCGGGCATCTTCCCGCCGACGCCGCAGTCCACGAGCATCCGGCCCCACGGCGCCTCGACGAGCAGCGGGCGCATCGCCAGCTGGATCCGATGCCGGTCGTCGGCGGGCGCCAGCGGCTCCCACAACGTGCGCGGGACGACGCCGAACATCGCCCCACCGTCGAGCCGGAACGGGCCGTCGTGCAGGACGCGGATCTGCATGTCGCCGACCGCCAGGGGACGGCTGACCTCGAGCCGCGCGCTGTGGCCCGTCACCTGCTTCAGCTCGACCAGCACGCCGTGCGCCGCTTCCGGGTGGATGAAGGCGATCAACGAGCCGCCCGCGCCGACCCGGGGCGTCTCGTCCACCAGCCGCACGCCGCGCGCGGCGAGATGCGCCAGCGCCGCGTGGATGTCGTCGACGCGCAGCGTGATGTGGTGCAGGCCGGGGCCTCGCTTCCCCACGAACTTCGCGATCGGCGAGGCCGGCGCCGTGGCCTCGAGCAGCTCGAGCGCCGCCAGCCCGTCGAGCTGTACCTGGTGCGCCCGCACCGACTGCGAAGCGACGTCCTCCGGGGCCTCGACGTGCAGCCCCAGGGCATCGCGGAAGAAGTGGACGCGACGGCTCCAGCCGCTCCACCGCGATGCCTACGTGGTCCAACACCGCCCGCATCAGCAAGACCTCGCCACGAAAGATGTCACTGCCCTCTGCGTGCGAAGGCGCGCGCCAGCAGGCGATCGGCGGCCGCATCCGGGTCGATGTCCCGCGCCATCACCTCCGACACGACGCGCGCCCAGTCGTCGGCGGGGATCCGCTCGGCCACCTGCACTCCGGCCCGCCGCGCGACCGCGTCGCGCAGGCGCGACGCCCAGCGCTCGCGCTCGCGGCCCGCCCGGTCGTGGACGCCGCGGTGCTCGCGGCAGCGTCCGACGGCGGCCCAGACCGCCTCGACGCCGACCCCGCGTACCGCCTCGGTCTTCAGCACCGGCGGCTGCCACTCGCCAGCGCCAGCCTGCCGCAGCGCCAGGCTCGATTCCACCGCCTCCACCAGCCGATCGGCGTCGGGCCGGTCGGCCTTGTTGATCACGAACACGTCCGCGATCTCCATGACGCCCGCCTTCAGCGCCTGCACATCGTCCCCGGTGCCCGGCACGAGGAGCAAGATCGTGACGGCAGCCAGGCGCATGATCTCGACCTCGTCCTGGCCCACGCCTACGGTCTCGACCAGGATCACGTCGCGTCCGGCGGCGTCCAGCACGGCCACGGCGTCGGCCGTCGCCTGGGACAAGCCCGCCGAGATGGCCGCGCGTCGCCATGCTGCGGACGAACACGCCGGGATCGTCGGAGTGGCGGCCCATCCGGACGCGGTCGCCCAGCACGGCGCCGCCGGTGAACGGGCTGCTGGGGTCCACGGCCACGACGGCCACCGTGAGGCTGCGCGCCGCGGACCGTCGCCACCAGCTGATCGACGAGCGTGCTCTTGCCGCTGCCGGGCGCGCCCGTCACGCCAACGACGAACGCGCGGCCGCCGTGACGGTGCAGCTGGCCGACCAGCTCGCGGGCGGCGGGAGCGCCGTCTTCCACCAGGGAGATCGCCCGCGCCACCGCGCGCGGATCGGCCGTTCCGTACGCGAGCGCTCAGCTCGTCAGGAGACAGGCCCATCCCAGACGTCTTGACGGATTCGAATCCTCGCTCTTGAGTCAAACGTCACTCCGTCAAGACGTCCGCCCGCGCGGAGCGCGGGCAATCAGACACTGTCCTAGCGAGGCGACGCCGGCCCAAGATGATCGCCGGTGGGAGACGGAGCCTCGCTACTCTTGTCGAGGGCCAGGAGTTGCCGGGCGATCACGAGGCGCTGAATCTCGCTCGTGCCTTCGCCGATCGTCGTCAGCTTGACGTCGCGGAAGAATTTCTCCGCGGGGTAGTCCTTCACGAACCCGTATCCGCCGTGCACCTGCACGCCGTCCTCCGACACGCGCACCGCGATCTCGCTCGAGTACAGCTTGGCCATCGCCGACTCGAGCGTGAACCGCGCGCCGGCGTCCTTCAGCGACGCGGCGCGATAGGTCAGCAGGCGCGCGGCCCGAATGCGCGTCGCCGCGTCCACCAGCTTGGCGCGCACGCTCTGGAACGTGCCAATCGGCTGGCCGAACTGATGCCGCTGAAAGGCGTAGCCTCGTGCGGCGTCGTAGGCGCCCTGTGCCAGCCCGACCGCCAGCGCAGCGATGCCGATGCGGCCGGCGTCCAGCACCTGGAGCGCGTTCACGAAGCCCTGCCCTTCCTGCCCGAGCAGATGCGAGGCCGGGATCCGGCAGCCTTCGAACACGACCTCGCTGGTCTCGCTCGCGCGCATGCCCAGCTTGTCTTCCTTGCGGCCCGGCCGGCACCCGGGCGTGCCGCGCTCGATGACGAAAGCGGAGATCCCGCGCGAACCCTTGCCCTTCGCCGTGACCGCCATCGCGACCAGGACGTCGGCCGAAGCGCCGTGGGTGATGAACTGCTTGGTGCCGTTCAGCACCCACTCGCCGCCGTCCAGCGTCGCCGTGGTCCGCATCGAGGCCGCATCGCTCCCCGACGACGCCTCGGTCAGCGCCCACGCGGCCAGCTGTTCGCCCCGGGCGAGCGCCGGCAGGTAGCGCCGCTTTTGCTCGTCGGTGCCGAACATCGCGATGTGCGACACGCCCAGACCGTTGTGCGCCGCCACCGAGAGGCTGACCGAGGGATCGACACGAGCCAACTCTTCGATGCAGAGGCAATAGTCCACCGCGGACAGCGCCGACCCGCCGAACTCGTCCGGGCATTGCATGCCCATCAGGCCGAGGGCGCCGAGCTGGGCATACAGGGCGCGCGGCAGCGCTTGCGCTTCGTCCCATTCGCGCACGAACGGACGAAGCTCGGCCTCACAGAACTCCCGCACGCTCCGACGGAGCAGCTCCTGATCCTCGGAGAGCGCGAAGTCCATCGCGAAGCCATCGTATCATCCGGATATGCTCGTCTTTCGCGGCGTGATCGCCGCTTGCGTCTTCGCCGCCAGCGTCGCGCCTGCCGCCGCGGACATCACGGGCTTCATCGGCAGCGCCACCTCGCCCACCAGCCGGCTGGTGCGCGGCGTGGCCGTCGGCGCCGGGCTGCTGGTGCTGGGCTTCGAGTTCGAGTACGCCGATGCGGTCGAGGACGAGGACAGCGGTGCACCCTCGCTGCGCACGGGCATGGGCAACGTCCTGCTCCAGACGCCGCTGGCCATCAAGGGCTTTCAGCCGTATTTCACCACCGGAGGCGGCGTCTACCGCGAACAGCTGGGCGACGACAGCTCGAACGCGACGTGGGCATGAACGTCGGCGGCGGCGTGAAGATCACGCTCGCCGGCCCGCTGCGCGTGCGCGTGGACTACCGGGTGTTCACGCTGCGCGGCAGCCCGCGTGTGAGCCCCGTGCACCGCTTCTACGCCGGCGCCAATCTGAACTTCTAGCGATCTGCGTGTCGGGTCCGAGTCGGGCGGGGGCGTGCGTGGCGGCGGCGCGGCGGCGCGCGGCACGCGGCCGGGTCGCTCGGAACCGTGGCCGGCTTCACGACCGCTGACACCGGTGACAGGTTGAGCAGGCTGCCGCCGCCGGTCACCGATCCGGTGTAGAGCGCCCACACCTCCTGCAGCTTCACCGGATCGGGGAAGGCCTCGACCAGCACCTTGCCCAACGAGTAGTCCTCGCCCGGCACCACCGGGTCGATCACGAACACGAACATCACCGAGCCGCCCGGTCCGGGTTCGGCCGCCTTGTAGAAGCGCCAGCCCTTGGCCTGCGCCTGCGTCGTCGGGTTCTTGCTGCTGGCCAGCGCGGTCTGCACCTCGGCCAGCAGACGCTCGAACTCGGCGACGCGCTCCGGACGGACGGTGTTGAACACCAGCCCGACCGGTGCGGTGAAGCTCCGGGCCAGCACAGCGGCCGTCGGCGCCGCGGGCGCCACGGCGCCCGGCGCCGGCGGCGCGCCGCCGCGGCCCTGGCGCTGCTGGCTGTCCTGCTGTGGCTGGCGCCGGTGCCTGAGCTTGCTCGGCGCGTGTGCCGGCGACGCCCGCCATGACGGCGGCCAGCAGCGCCACCGGCCAGCGCGGCGCGCGCACGGCGCCGTTGTTGAGCCTCGAGCATCACGTTCCTCTGGTCCTCCAAGACACGAAGAGCCACGGCGGCGTGGGCCGCACGTGGCTCTGCCCGCAGCCTCGCTCGCCTACTTCGACAGGTCGAAGGCCACGGTGCCGCTGATGATGCCGAGGTTGGCCGCCAGCGCGCCGCGATAGAGGTCGTAGAGAGCCTTCTGCTCGGTCGGGTCCGTGAAGACCGCGTACATCACCTGCAGCAGGTTGTAGTCGGCACCCGCAACCGGGTTGATGACGTGGATGTAGTGAATGTTGCCGTCCGGCAGCGGCTTGGCCACCTTGATGATCTTCCAGCCGGCCAGCTGCTGCTTCGCCTCTGGGCGTCCCGGCCTTGGTGAGCGCTTCCTTCAGCTTGCCGAGAAACTGATCCCAGTCCGCCGTCTTGTCGGGGCGAATCGCGACGTTCCACAGGGCCAGGTCGCCTTCCATCGTCTGCTTGGTCTGGGCCAGCAGACCCGAGTGCTGCGAGAACGCCGGCAGCAACAGGAATGCGCCAGCCAGAACTACTCCGAACAGTCGTCGCATCTTCACGCCTCCTCGAAAAGGGCGGCTCATCCTACCGTACCGACCCGTCCCACGCCAGATTCAGGCCAAAAACACCGCCATGATGTCGTGCGCAACCAGCATGCCGGCGCGCGACAGCCGCAAAGTGCCGCCATCATAGATCAGCCAGCCCCCGTCTACGAACGGCTGAAGGGCCGGGCCGTAACGGGACCAGACGTCCGCGCCGTACCGGGTTCTGCACGTCTGCAAGCGACACGCCATCGTTGAGCCGAAGCCCGGTGAACAGCGCCTCCTGGATGCGCGCCTCCGCGCGTCAGCTCGCGGCGCTCCACCTCCCGAAGGGTGCCGGCGTGCACCGAGGCGATGTACTCGGGCGTCGAGGCCTCGTTGCGCCAGCGGACGCCGGCGCGCGTCGAATGCGCGCCAGGCCCCACACCTAGCCATTCCCCGTCCTGCCAGTACTTCAGGTTGTGGCGGGACCGGCGCCCCGGCCTGGCGACGTTCGAGATCTCGGTACTGCTCGTAGCCGGCGCGCTCGAGCCGCTCCATCGACTGCACGTACATCTCCGCGACGTCGTCGTCGGGGGCCACGCGACCACCCCGAGCGCGACATCAGGTCCTTGAGCGGCGCGTTCGGATAGACCTCCAGCATGTAGAGCGACGCATGATCGGGGCCGACGTCGATGAGCGCGTCCACCGATTCGAGCCACTCGGCCACGGTCTGCCGTGGCAGCCACATCATCAGGTCGAGCGACAGGTTGTCGAAGCCGGCAGCTCGCGCCTCCCGTACGGCTTCGCGCGCCCGGCCGGCCGAGTGCAGCCGGGTCAGGCGGCTCAGCTCCTCGTCACGGAACGACTGCACGCCGAAGCTCAGCCGGTTGACGCCGGCCGCGCGGTAACCCTCGAGAGAGGCCGCGCTCACGCTCTCGGGGTTGGCTTCGAGCGTGATCTCGGCGTCGGCGGTGACGTCGAACGCGCCCCGGCAGGCCTCGAGGATGGCGCCGACCTCGGCCCGGGTCAGCAGTGACGGCGTGCCGCCGCCGAAGAAGATCGAGTCGGCGGCGACCGGCTCGCTGCGCGACCCGATCTCGCGGCACACGGCCTCCACGTAGCGCGCCTTCAGCGCCTCGTCGAACAGTCCCCGGTTGAAGTTGCAGTAGTTGCAGATGGCGCTGCAGAACGGGACGTGAACGTAGATGCCTAGCACTGTTCTCAGGCTACAGGCTCAGGCCCCGGGCTACAGGCCTTCAGCGCTAACTACGTCCGGCTTTGCCGCCCGACCACTTCAGGTCGGCCTTGGCGTCCTGCTCCCGCAGCTGCGCGCGCGCCTGGCCGCCCGTGCGACCCGGAAGGCCGGGCCGCTTCGCAGGCCTTGGCGCGCATCTTCCACAGTCGTGATCAGATCGTCCACGCCGCCGTTGCGGCGGCAGCTCGCGGTAGTCGGCGCCGTCCAGATACAGGAACTCGCACATCTCGTGGAGCCGCGACCGCATCCGGAAGCCGATCCGGAACAGCAGCGAATCGGGATCGGTGCTGTCGGGGTTGTCGTCGTAGTTGGACGTGAACATCGTCGACCCGCTTCTCGCTGTAGCGGGCGTTGACGATCAGGTTCAGCGTCTCCTCCACCCACTCGGAGGTCTTCTCCGCGCCCAGGTCGTCGAGCACCAGCACGTCGGCGGTCATCACCGGCCGCAGCACGTCCATCTCCGCGTCCGGTTCACCGGATCGTAGGTGCTGCGAATCACGCGCAGCAGGTCGCGCGTGTCGTAGAACAGCCCGACGGCGCCGCGGGTCGCGAATCACCTGCCCCAGCACCGCCACCGCCAGGTGCGTCTTGCCGACGCCGGGCGGGCCCTGCAGGAACACGCCCTTCTCGACCACCGGAAAGCGCTCGGCCAGCTGCGACGCGTAGCGCAGCGCCTTCTGCAGGTGCTCGTTGTAGGCGGTGAAGTTCTCGAAGCTGCAGTGCTCGTAGCGCTTCGGGATGCGCGCGTGGGCGAGCAGCCGTTCGCCGGTGGTTTGCCGGATGCAGTCGCAGCGCGTGACGCGCGAGACACCGTCGACGACGCTCGACTTCCACCCGGTATCGTCGCAGACCGTGCACGCCACGGCTGTATCGTAGCACCCGAAATTCAGATTCGAACTCAGACTTCAGAGACTGCTCGGCTGCAGCTCGTGCGGAGCTGTTCAGCCTGCTTGCGTTCGGCGCCGGCTGCGGGCGTGCGCGGCGCACGAGATCGGTCGGGCGCCGACTTCACCATCGCGGTGCCGAGCCGCTGCTCCCAATCGTCGATGCCGCGCGCGAGCTCGCGCTTCACGTAGTCCATGAACTCGTTCACCTCGCCCTGCATCTGCTCGATCTTCGCGCGCATGTTGAGAATGATCTCGACGCCGGCGAGGTTCACGCCGAGATCGCGGGTCAGGTTGAGGATGGTTTCGAGCCGCTCGAGGTCGTCCTCCGAGTAGAGGCGCGTGTTGCCGTCGGTGCGCGACGGCGTCAGCAGGCCCTCGCGTTCGTAGAGCCGCAGCGTCTGGGGGTGGATGTTGTACTTCTGCGCCACGGCGCTGATCATGAAATACGCCTTGCCCCGCTCGGCCCGCTTGGTCATGCCCTGCCCCCGTCCCGGGCGCGCCGACCGCAGCCCCCCGTTCAACCGCCCGAACTCACGCAGCAGCTCCTTCGATCGCTCGTCGAGCACCGCCGGCAGCATCAGCCGCGCCTCGACGATCAGATCGCCGCGCGACGCCGCTCCGCGTCGACGGCGCGCCGCGCTCGCGCAGCCGGAACCGCTGGCCCGACTGCGTGCCGGGCGGGATGCGGACGCGCACGGGGCCGTCCAGGCCCGTCGAGCTCGAGCCGCGCGCCGAGCGCCGCCTCGTGCACGGCCACCGGCACCGTCACGTGCAGGTCGTCGCCCTCGCGGCGTGAACACCGGGTCCGCCTCGACGCGCACCTTGACGTACAGGTCGCCCGGCCCGCCGCCCCTGATGCCGGCATCGCCCTTGTCCGGCAGCCGGACCAGCTCGCCGTCCGACAACACCCGGCGGGATGCGCGCCACCACGCTCTCGGTCCGCAGCATCAGGCCGGTCCCGTGGCACGCCCGGCAGGCCCGCGGCCGCTGCCGGCCGGTGCCGCCGCACGCCGTGCACGTCCGCGAGAACACCATGTGCCCGCGCACGTGCGGACGGCGCCCGACCCGTGGCACATCGCGCACGCGGCCGGCGCCGCCTGCGTGACGCCGCGGCCGCCGCACGGCGCGCAGACGTCGTTGCGGCTGATCGTCAGCGCCACCTCCGCCGCCGAGGAACGCGTCCTCGAACGAGAGCGTCACGTCCTGATGCCGATCGCTGCCCCGCTCGCCCTGCGGCGGGCGGCTCTCCCGCTCCAGCAGCACCTCGGCGAACAGATCGCCGAAGCTCGCCGAGTAGTCCACGCCGCGGGTCGAGAAGTCGAAGCCCTCGAACTCGCTGCTCCGCGCGCGGCGACGCGTCGGCGGGCTGCTGGCCGGAGTCGTAGCGCGTCCGGCGCTCGCGATCGATCAGCGTCTCGTAGGCGTCGAGCACCTGCCGGAAGCGAGCTTCCGCCGTCGCGGTCGCCCGGATTGATGTCCGGATGGAACCGCCGCGCCAGCCGCCGATAGGCCCGCTTGATGTCCGTGTCGGTCGCGGTGGGCTGCAGGCCGAGCACGATGTAGAGATCCACTACTTCTTCTCGTCCTCCACCACTTCGGCGTCGATGACGTCGCCGCCCGCCGGCGGCGCTGGCGCCGCCGTCGCCGCCCGGCGGCTGCACTCGACGGCGCGCCGCCGCGTCGGCGCCGGCCTGCTTGTACAGCGCCTCGGCCACCTTGTGCTGCGCCTGCGTCAGCGCCTCCATGCCGCTGGTCATCGCCGGCGACGTCGTTCGCCTCGATGGCGGTCTTCAGCGTCGCGATGGCGCTCTCGACCGCGGCCTTGTCCGCGCCGCCCAGCTTGTCGCCCGTGTCCTTGACCATCCGCTCGGCGGCGTAGACGGCCTGGTCGGCGCGGTTGCGCGTCTCGATCTCCTCGCGCCGCTTCTTGTCCTCCTCGGCGTGCGACTCGGCGTCCTTCATCATCCGGTCGACCTCGTCCTTGGACAGGCCGCTCGACGCCGTGATCGAGATCTTCTGCTCCTTGCCGGTGCCCTGATCCTTGGCCGACACGTTCACCATGCCGTTGGCGTCGATGTCGAACGTCACCTCGATCTGCGGCACGCCGCGCGGCGCCGGCGGGATGCCGACCAGCTGGAACCGGCCGAGCGTGCGGTTGTCGCGCGCCAGCTGCCGCTCGCCCTGCAGCACGTGCACCTCGACGCTCGTCTGGCTGTCGGCCGCGGTCGAGAACGTCTCGCTCTTGCGCGTCGGAATCGTGGTGTTGCGCGAGATCAGCGTCGTCATCACGCCGCCCAGCGTCTCGATGCCGAGCGACAGCGGCGTGACGTCGAGGAGCAGCAGATCCTTCACCTCGCCGGCGAGCACGCCGGCCTGGATGGCCGCGCCAACCGCCACCACCTCGTCGGGGTTGACGCCCTTGTGCGGCTCCTTGCCGAACACCTCGCGGACGATCTGCTGCACGCGCGGGATGCGCGTCGAGCCGCCGACGAGCACCACCTCGTCGATCTTGGAGGGGTCCAGGCCGGCGTCGGCCAGCGCCTGCCGGGTCGGGCCGACGGTCTTCTGCAGCAGGTCGTCCACCAGCTGCTCGAACTTGGCCCGCGTCAGCTTCATCTGCAGGTGCTTGGGCCCGCTCTGATCGGCGGTGATGAACGGCAGGTTGATGTCGGTCTCCATCACCGTGGAGAGCTCCATCTTGGCCTTCTCCGCCGCCTCGCGCAGCCGCTGCAGCGCCATGCGGTCCTTGCCGAGGTCGATGCCGTCGGTCTTCTTGAACTCGCTGACGATCCACTCGATGATCCGCTGGTCCAGGTTGTCGCCGCCCAGGTGCGTGTCGCCGTTGGTGGACTTCACCTCGACCACGCCTTCGCCCGACCTCGAGGATCGAGATGTCGAACGTGCCGCCGCCGAAGTCGTAGACGGCGATCGTCTCGTCCTTCTTCTTGTCGAGGCCGTAGGCCAGCGCGGCGGCCGTCGGCTCGTTGACGATGCGCATCACCTCGAGGCCGGCAATCGCCCCGGCTTCCTTGGTGGCCTGGCGCTGCGCGTCGTTGAAGTAGGCGGGCACGGTGATCACGGCCTTGCTGACCGGCTGCCCCAGGTACTCCTCGGCGGCCTGCTTCAGCTTCTGGAGCACCATCGCCGAGATCTGCGGCGGCGCGTACTCCTCGTCCATGATCTTCACGCGCACGTCGCCGTTGGGTGCCGCGCCGACGGCGTACGGCACCATCTTCATTTCCTCGCTCACCTCGTCGTGGCGCCGGCCCATGAACCGCTTGATGGAGAACACCGTGTTCTCCGGATTGGTCACGGCCTGCCGCTTGGCCACCTGACCCACCAGGCGCTCGCCGGTCTTGGTGAAGGCGACGACGGACGGCGTCAGACGGCCGCCTTCGGGGTTGGTGATGACGACGGGCTCCCCGCCTTCGATGACCGCGACGACCGAGTTGGTGGTGCCGAGATCGATGCCGATGATTTTGCTCATTGGAGTTCAGAATCCTTGCCTGCGCCTGGCCACCGCGTGACGGCTCCGGGCACAACGGTTTATGGTTCAGTCCGTAATGTATATGAGTATAACGTAGTCAGATCGTCGCGCGACGGCGGGAGCCGTGAATGACCGTTTAAGTCTTGTCAGGTCAATCACTTCTCGGCTAAATTGAGAATATGCCCTGCCCCGGCGACTCGCCACTTGATGACCGCCGTCGCCCGGCGCGTCACCGTCGGCGTGCTCCTGCTCCTGGCCGCGGGCCTCGGGCACGGTCAGCGGCGTGCTCTTCGCCTTCGCCGACGACATCCCCGAGATCAGCGCCCTCGACCGCTACCTGCCCAACACCATCACCCGCCTGTCGTCGTCGCAGGGCGAGCGTCATCGGCGAGTTCGCCACCGAGCGGCGGGTCGTCGTCCGCTACGAGGACATCGCACCGGTGCTGCGCCAGGCCATCATCGCCACCGAGGACGGCGACTTCGAGCAGCACTTCGGCCTGAGCATCTCCCGCATCCTGATCACGGCCCTCAAGGACGTCGTCACCGGCCAGCGCGCCGGCGCCAGCACCATCACGCAGCAGCTGGCGCGGAACCTGTTCCTGCAGACAGGAGTACATGCGCGGCGGCGTCTACGAGCGATCGATCGAGCGCAAGATCAAGGAGGCCATCCTGGCCGTCCAGCTCGAGAAGCGCTTCACGAAGCAGGAGATCTTCGCGCTCTACGCCAACCAGGTGCCGCTGCACGGCGCCTACGGCGTCGAGGCGGGCGCGCGGCTCTACTTCCAGAAGTCCGCGCGCGACCTCACGCGTGGACGAGGCGGCCACCATCGCCGCCATCATCCAGGCGCCGGCGCGGCTCAGCCCGTTCGGTGAACCCCACCCGCACGCTGGCGCGGCGCAACAACTACGTGCTGCCGCGCATGGTGGAGGAAGGCTACATCACCGCCGGCGCAAGCCCAGGCCGCGATGAAGCGGCCGGTCATCGGCGCCGGACCACGCACCGAGCGTGCCCAGGCCGCCTACTTCGTCGAAGCACGTCCGCCAGGAGCTCGAGGATCGCTTCGGCGCCGCCGCCATCTACGAGACCGGCCTGCAGGTCGCCACCACGCTCGACGCGCGGTGGGAACGGGACGCCGAGACCGCGCTCGACCGCGGCCTCCGGCGCATCGACAAGCGGCGCCTCCGCTACCGGAAGCCGACCCGCAACCTCGGACCCGACGGCACGGTGTCGCTGCCAGTCCCGCCCGAGGCCCTGCGCGCCGGCGACATCGTGCCCGCCGTGGTGGCCCGGATCTCCGACGGCCGGCCGTCGAACCCGACGCTGGTCCGCATCGGCGCGCGCGAGGTGGAGCTGCCGCGCGCCGGCTACGCCTGGACGCGCGCCAAGTCGCCGCAGGACCTCTTCACCGTCGGGGACGTCGTCGAAGTGGCCGTGGGCAGCGTCGAGGACGGCGTGCCCGGGCGACCTGACGCTCGAGCAGCAGCCGATCATCGAGGGGGCCGTGGTGGCGCTCGACAACCGCACCGGGCAGATTCGCGTGCTGGTGGGCGGCCAGAGCTTCGCGCGCAGCAAGTTCAATCGCGCCACCCAGGCGCGGCGCCAGGTCGGGTCGCTGTTCAAGCCGATCGTCTACGCGACCTCGCTCGACCAGGGCCTCACCGCGGCATCGACCTTCATGGACGAGCCGGTCTCCTACGTCGCCGGCCCCAACCAGCCGCCGTACCAGCCGCTCAACTACGATCGGAAGTTCGAAGGGCCTGGTCACCCTGCGCCACGCGCTCGAGCAGTCGCGGAACATTCCGGCGGTCAAGGCGCTCGAGGCCGCGGGGCCGGCCTGCCGTCGTGGCGCTGGCCAAGCGCCTCGGCCTGACCGGCGACTATCAGCCCTACCTGTCGCTGGCCCTGGGCTCTGCCGAGTCCACGCTGCTGGAGATGACCAGCGCCTACTCGGCGTTCGCGCACCAGGGCGTCCGGATGGAGCCGTACGCCATCCGCTCGGTGGCCGACCGGGAGGGCAATCTGCTCTACGAGGTCGAAGCCGCAGCCGCGCGAGGCGCTGCGCGCCGACACCTCGTTCCTGCTCGCCTACCTGCTGCGCGGCGTGGTGGAGCGCGGCACGGCCGCAGGCCGCCAAGGCGCTCAAGTGGCCGCTGGCCGGCAAGACCGGCACGATGGACGACTACACCGACGCCTGGTTCATCGGCTTCGACGCCGACGTCACCGTCGGCGTCTGGGTCGGCTACGACGAGAAACGGTCGCTGGGCTACGGCGAAACCGGCGCGTCGGCCGCCCTGCCGATCTGGATGGACGTGATGCGGTCGTACCTGTCGCGGCGGCCCGACCGCGACAACCCGCCGGTGCTGGAGGCGCCCGGCAACATCGTCTTCGTGACCATGCCCAACGGGCAGACCGAGGCGTTCATCAGCGGCACGCAGCCGCGCTCGGCGACGCCGCAAGCCGACGAAGCCGCGGCGGCGGCGAGCCTGGTCCCCTAGAGCGGCTCAGTTGTCAGTTGTCGGTCTCGGTAAATCGAGCCCATTCCACTGGTAACTACTGACGACGACTACTGAGAACCGAAACGCTCGAGAGCCGGTCACGCGCCCTTTTGCAGTTTCAGCTGGGCGCGCAGCATGGCCTCCTGGATCTCGGCCTCCAGCCAGCAGCCACCCGGGTCGACGAACGGATTCGGCCGCCTCGGGCTTCAGTCGTGCGTGCTTCTCCGCCATCCGGTATTGCGCCGGATGATCGCCCAACGGCACGTCGCACGGCAGCTGGCGAATCAGCGCGAACGTCCGATTGAACTCGCTCTCGATCGCCGGCGTGACCGGTGCGGGCGCACGGTAGCTGCACGCGAACACCACGTCGAGGTCGCGCCCGCCCTCCTGACCCGAGTGGTCCACGTCGTGCAGCCGCGCGTGTGGCCCGGCGTCAGGTGGGCGACCAGCGTGGTGCCGCCGAGCGTCACCGATTCACCATCTGTCAGCCTGCGATCGATCGGATGCGGCTTGCCGCCGGGCTGGATCGCTGCCAGCGCCGGGACGTCCTCGGCCATGGCCATCACCTGGGCTCCCGTCAGCTCCTTGTGCCAGCGCGTCACCTTCCTGATGGTCGCCGTGGGCGTGCGTGCCCAGCACGATGCGCACGTCCGCGAACTTGAACCCGAGCTGCACCACGGACTTCTCGATCGTGCGCACGTTGCGCTCGTAGGTCGTGTTGATGAGGATGTGGCCCGCTGGCGTGGTGACGAGGAACGAGCTGAGCGTGCGGGTGCCTACGTAATAGACGTTCCCGGCAATCCGGTGGGGCGGGAACGCCGTCGTCTGATCCGCATCCGAGCCCATGTTGCGGGCCAGGATCGAGCGCGGCGTGTAGGTCTGCCCGCGTACGGTGACCGCGGGCAGGTCGGCAGGTCCGCCGCCCTGCGCCTCGGCCGACGGATCGCCCCCGAGGAGCATCAGCGCCGCCGTCGATCCTGAGAGAAGCGCCCGGCAGATCGTTCTCATTGGCAAAGCCCTGCTAGTCGTCCGCCTCGGCCGCCGCAGCGCCCAGTGTGCCGCTGGCCTTCTGCATCAGGTAGGTCTTGATGAAGCCGTCGACGTCGCCGCCCAGCACCCGGCCCACGTCGCCGACCTCCATCCTGGTGCGGTGGTCCTTGATCATCTGGTACGGCTGCAGCACGTAGCTGCGAATCTGGCTGCCGAAGGCGATGTCGCGCTTCTCGCCGCCAATCTGATCCAGCTTGCTCTGCTGCTCCTTCAGCTTCAGGTCGAACAGCCGCGGCGCGCAGCACCTTCATCGCCGACGCGCGGTTCTTGTGCTGGGAGCGCTCGTTCTGGCACGACACGACGATGCCGGTCGGCAGGTGCGTGATGCGGATCGCCGAGTCGGTGACGTTCACGTGCTGGCCGCCGGCGCCGCTCGATCGGTAGGTGTCCACGCGCAGGTCCTTCTCGTCGATCTCCACGTCGACGTCGTCGGGCAGCTCGGGCCACACGAACACCGAGGCGAACGACGTGTGCCGCCGGGCCGCCTGATCGAACGGCGAGATGCGCACCAGCCGGTGCACGCCGGCTTCGGCCGACATCAGGCCGAACGCGTAGTCGCCGGCTGAAGGTCAGCGTCACGCTCTTGAGGCCGGCTTCGTCGCCGGGCTGGTAGTCGATCACCTCGCGCTTGAAGCCGCGCCGCTCCGACCACTTGAGGTACATCTTGAGCAGCATCTCGGCCCAGTCCTGCGACTCGGTGCCGCCGGCGCCGGGGTGGATCGACACGATGGCGTTGGAGCTGTCGTACTCGCCGCCCAGCATCTTCCGGACCTCGGCGGTCTCGACCTCCGCCTCGAGCTCGTTCAAGCTCGCGCTCGAGATCGGCGGCGACGTCCTCGCCCTGGCCGGCCCAGTCCACCAGCACCGCCAGGTCGTCGGACCGCCGCCGCAGCGAGTCGCGCAGCGCAACGTCCTCCTCGAGGCGCCGGCGCCGCTGCATCACCTTCTGGGCCTCCTGCTGGTTGCTCCAGAAGTGGGGCTCCCCCACCGCCCGCTCGATTTCGGCTAGCTGGTCGTCCAGACGTGCGCCGTCAAAGATACCTCCGCAGTTCAGCGGCCCGTCGCGCCAGCCCTTCGTGCCGCCTGATCAGTTCTTCGTTTCCGATCGCCACGCTACCTCCTGCTGCCTTTCGTCCCGCCGTGGCCCGGCCCGCGAAGCCGGAGGGCCAGCAGCGCAGCCGCGACGACGGCCAAGCCGGTCCACGGCACCACGTCGCCCACCGCCGCATAGACGGTCCGGGCCTGGATGAATCGTACCTCGCCCACGAGACCCACCTGCTCGAAGACGCGCGAGCGCTGCGTCACCCGGCCATAGGGATCGACGACGCCGCTGACCCCGGTGTTGGCGGCGCGGGCCAGATAGCGGCCCTGCTCGATCGAGCGCATCGAGGCCATCGCGAAATGCTGGAACGGCGCCGAGGTCTGGCCGTACCAGGCGTCGTTGGTGATGGTCGTCAGCAGCTCGCTGCCCGCCAGCACCGCCTCGCGCGCCAGCCGCGGATACACCACCTCGTAGCAGATCGCCGTGCTGGCCCGGTGTGTCGCCGACCGGCAGCATCACCACCGACGTCCCGGCGGCAAACGGCGCCGCCCGCTCGACCAGCGGCGACACAAACGACAGCCACTTCTGAAACGGAAAGAACTCGCCGAACGGCACCAGCTGGATCTTGCGGTACACGGCCTGCGTGCGGCCGTCGGGCCCGACCAGGAACGCGGCGTTGTAATAGCGCGGGTCGCTGCCCCGCTCGAACTGGTCGCTGCCGAAGAGCAGCGGCACGCGCAGCTCGGCCGCCAGGGCCGCGCACGGCCTCGTTGACCGCCGCGTCCTCCTCGAACATCGCCGGGCGTGGACGACTCGGGCCAGATCACGTACTGCGCGCCGCGCTTGACCACGTCGCGCGACATCGCCATGTAGGTGGTGAGGATGCGCCGCGCCTGGCGCGGGTCCCACTTGTCGCCCTGCGCGATGTTGGCCTGCACGAGGCCGACGCGCAGCGGCGGCGCGCCCGTCGAGCAGATCGCGCTCGCGCGATGCGCCACGCGCCCCAGGCACCCGCGGTCGGCGATGCTGGCCACGCGCGGCGCCGACCGATGGTCGCATCGCGTGCGGCCGCTCGACAGAAACGCCACCGCCACCGCGACGTTCACGGCGGCGACGAACGCCGACAGGCCGTAGACGCCGACCACGCTCGCCATCTGCGCGATCGGCAGCACCTCCACCTGGCTGTTGCCGAGCGGCACCCACGGAAAGCCGCCGAAGAAGCGCGCCGCGCATGAACTCGGTGGCCGCCCAGGCCGCCGGCACCAGCGCCAGCGCCCGATCGCCGAACGCCGGCAGGCACGCCGCGGTCGCGGCCGCGGCTGCCGCGGGATAGAGCGCCAGGTAGCCGGCCAGGAGCAGCATCGCGAACGTCGCCACCGGCATCGGCAAGCCGCCGAACTGTGCCAGCACGCCGCTGGTCCAATACAGCGTGCCGGCGAAGTAGACGAGGCCGGCCCACCAGCCCAGCAGGAAGGCGCGCCTGGCGCGGCGATCGGCCTCGGGCGGCCCAGCGGGCCGAGCCCGCGCAAGGCCAGCAGCAGCGGCACCAGCGCCACCCACGCGCACGCCGGGTGGCCGAACTTGGGAAAGCTGAGCGCCAGGAGGACGCCGGTCGCGCTCGCGAGCAGCGAGTGGTTCGAGCACCACTCCGGGTCAGGCCGGACGGCTCTCCGGCGACGCGACCGGCGGCTCGGCCAGCATGGAGCGCGAGCCGATCGACGATCGCGCGCGTCGTGAACGGCTTGCCGATGAACGGCAGGTCGTCGGCACGGCGTCAGAGTACTCCTCGCGGGCATAGCCCGACATCAGCAGCACCTTCGCGGCGGGCGCGGCGCCGCAGGATCCGTTTGGCCAGGTCCACGCCGTTCATGCCCGGCAGGCTGATGTCGCTCAGCAGCACGTCGTAGGTGCCGGGCGCAAACGCCGACCGCCTCCTCGGCGCTGCCAACCGCGGTGACCGCGAAGCCGTTGCGCTCGAGCGCCGCCGGCCATCAATTCCCGGACGGAGCCTTCGTCCTCCACCACCAGCACGTGCGGCCGCGCCTCCGGCGGCGGCACGGCGCGCAGGACGGCGCCGGCCGTCGGCGCTCGGCGCTCGCGGTCGCCGGCCCGTCGGCCGGCAGCAGCACGACGACACGAGTGCCGCCGGTTGGCGCGCTCTCGATCCAGACGAAGCCGTGGCTCTGCTTGACCAGCCCGTAGACGGCCGGCAGCCCCAGGCCGTCCCGCGCTGCCCTTGGTGGTGTAGAACGGCTCGAAGGCGTGCGTCGTCGCCTCGACGTCGAGCCCGGGGCCGGAATCCTCCACCGCCAGGCGAACGTACTCGCCCGTGCCGCAGCCACGGCCGCTCCGCCCGCGCGGCCGCATCGATGGTCGACGATGTCGGTGGCGATGACCAGCTGCCCGCCCTGCGGCATCGCCTCGCGGGCGTTGTCCACGAGTGCCGCCAGCACGTGGACGAAACGCGTGCGATCCACGCGGACGGGAGCGGTCCACTTGCCGCGGCGCAGGACCACGCTGACGCTCGGACCGACGCGGCGTTCGATCGGCGTTCTTGAGCTCGAGGACCAGCCGCGGCAGGTCGAGCGGCTGCGGATCCAGCAGCTGCCGCTGGCCGAACGAGAGCAGCCGATCGGTCAGGTGCGCGGCGCGCATCGCGCGCGCGCCGGATCTCGACGGCCGACTCGTGCACCGGATGCGACTCGGGCAGCGCGCCGACCACCCGCTCGGCGTGGCCCAGGATCACCTGGAGCGCGTTGTTGAAGTCGTGGGCGATGCCGCCGGCCAGCCGCGCGACGGCGTCCAGCCGCTGCGCCTTGGCCACCGACTCCTGAGCGTGCCGGCGTTCGCGCACGTCGAGCGCGGTGCCGAGCGTCGCCGGCTTGCCCTTCACCGACCGCGCCACCAGCATCGCGAACACCCACACGTCGTGGCCCGAGGGCTGGCGGAGACGGAACTGGGCGCGGTGCGTGTCGGTGCGGCCGCGCTGGTGCTCGTCCATGCGCTCCAGCAGATGGCCCCGATCGTGGGTGTGAATCAGGTCGACGATCGGGCGGCCGACAACGTCGGCCATCGGCGCGCCGCACAGATCGCAGAAGGCCTGGTTGGCGTAGCGCACCACCCGGTCCTGCACCAGGAACAGCGGCACGGGACTCAGATCGGCCAGGCTGTCGGTCATTCGCGGGCCGTTGTCAGGCATGGATCTGCCGGTGGGGGCGCGCGAGAGCGCCGGAAATCAGCGTGTTACCCAGGGCTCCAGCTGCTCTTCGCGCTTGAGCCGCGTGGCGACCGCCTGGGCTTCGTTGCGTGTTTCGTAGCCGCCGACGCGGACGCGAAACCACGTTCCCGCCGCGGTGGATGCGGAGGTCACGAACGCCGGGTAGCCCTTCCTGGCCAACCGGTCGCGCACCGTGGCGGCATCGCCCTCACGCTGGTAGGCCGCCACCTGAACCTGGAACCCGCCCGCCCCGGCCGTAGCCGCCGCCGGCGTGTGGCCGGCCTTCGCTGGCGCGGGCGTCCGGCCGGCGCGACCGGGCTCTTTGCGGGCGCGGCCGCCGTCTTGGGCGGCGCCGCGGCCGGCGCGACCCGGCGCGGCGTCTCAGCTCGGGCGACCGCGTTCTCGGCGGCGAACGGCTGCGCCGCGGGCGATGGCTTGAGCGGCTTGTCGCCGGATGGCTGGTCGCTGACGAGGTCGGGGTACTCGAGCGGCGTCGGGTACGGCGCCGGTTGACTCCAACGCATCGGCCGTCGTCGCCGGAGCTTCGGGATCGCCCACCGGCGTCAGCACGTCGGCTTCGATCGGTTCCGTCCCGGCCTGGCGTGCCGTCGGCACGCCCCGGCCCACCATCACGCCGCACAGGAAGATCACGACGGCCACCACCGTGGCCGACATGGCCAGGAAGACCAGCTGCTTCCCTCGGAGCTGAATTTCCTGCAGTCCCTCGTCAGGCATGCGGCACGCTCGCGCGAAGTTTACCATGCTTCATGCTTCTGCCTGTCCGTCCGATGCCCGCAGCGCAATCAAGCAGCGCGCGGCGCCGGCCGCGCGGCATTCCTTCGCCTGCGCGCCGTGCGGCAGCTCGAAGCGGTGCAGCAAGTGCCGCAGCGCCGCCGCGTAGTACTCGCAGAGCGGATGCGGCACGCGATCGCGGACCTGGCAGAACACCGACCCGCGCAAGTCGATGTGGCCCTGACCGCGCGTCGCGCCGCGGATGATCGCACGGCTGCCACCATAGGTCTGGCGCACCAGCCGCCGGGCGAGGCGCATCACCAGCCACAGCCGGAGGCCGCGCGGCAGCATCAGCAACACCCGCCGCTGCAGTGGAGACATCGCGTCCACCAGCCACTTCGCGCTGTATTCCCCGGCGCGGGCCGCGATCTCTCAGGTAGGGATCGCCTGATTCCTGGCGCAGGAAGCTGAGGACGGCGGCCAGGGGCGCAAGACCGATGCGGCCGTCGCGCAGTCCTGCCGGGTTCAGCCACGACTCGTAGAACTCGAGCCGCGACGGCAACTCCTCGGCGATGCTCTGATGCAAGCTCGCCACGAGCAGCCGCCCGACGCCTCCGTCATGCATGCGGATGTTTTCTGATAACGTAGCCGGACTCAGCGTACTCTCAATGATTCTTCCGGTCCACACCAAGCTTCGCGATCACATCACCCGCACGCTGCAGACGTTATACGGCATCGAGGCCGGAACCGGCCCGGTCGTCGCGCTCGAGAACCCGCCCAGCCGCGAGCTCGGCGACCTGGGGTCCCCGGTCGCGTTCGAGCTCGCCCGGCGGCTGCGGAAAGCGCCGAAGCTCATCGCCCAGGAGATCGCCGACGCGTCCTCGGGCCTCGACGGCGTGCCGCGGGTCTCGGCGGCGAACGGCTACCTGAATTTCGGACTCGATCGGCACCGCTTCGCGACCGCCTGGGCTACGACCCACACCCCGCCGCCCCGCCGCGACGGCAAGGCGATCGTGGAGCACACGGCCATCAACCCGAACAAGGCGGCGCACATCGGCCACCTGCGGAACGCGGCGCTGGGCGACACGCTGGTTCGCGCGCTGCGCTTCCAGGGCACGCACGTCGAAGTGCAGAACTACATCGACGACACCGGCGTCCAGGTAGCCGACGTCGTGGTGGGCTTCCGCGTGCTCGAGAGCCTGTCGCTCGACGACATCCGCCGCGTGGCCGAGACCGTCACGGTTCGATCACTACTGCTGGGATCTGTACGCGCGCGTCACCGACTGGTACGACGGCGACAAGGGCCGGCTGGCGACCCGCGCGGCGACGCTGCACGACATCGAGCACGGCGGCAACGAGAACGCCGAGGCCGCCGCGTTCATCGCCGATCGCATCGTCCGCTGCCACCTGGCGACGATGGCGCGGCTGAACGTCGATTACGACCTCCTGACCTGGGAGGGCGACATCCTGCGCCTGAAGTTCTGGGCGCACGCCTTCGACGTGCTGAAGGCCAAGGGCGCCGTCTACCTGCGGACCGACGGCCGGCTGGCCGGGCTGCTGGGTGATGCCGATCCAGGACGACCTGGACGCCGCGGACAGCCAGGCGCGCCGCGACGGCGCCCGGCGGACGAGGACGCCGAGGAGCGGGAGAAGGTGATCGTCCGCTCCAACGGCGTCGTGACCTACGTGGGCAAGGACATCGCCTACCAGTTCTGGAAGCTGGGGTTGCTGGGACGCGACTTCCAGTACCGCCGCTTCGTCGACCGCGCCTCAGCCGCTCTGGTCGACGCAGACCGAGCCGGGGGCACCGGACCATCCGCCGTTCGGCGGCGCGTCCTACGTCTACAACGTGATCGACGTCCGCCAGTCCTACCTGCAGAAGCTGCTCAAGCAGGCGCTGCTGGCGGTGGGGCATCCGGAGGGCGCCGCCCGGTCCCATCACTTCTCCTACGAGATGGTGGCGCTGTCGCACGCGACCGCGACGGAACTGGGATTCGCCCCCGCGGACGGGTCCGAGGACGCCAAGAAGCCTTTCGTCGAGGTGTCGGGCCGCAAAGGCCTCGGCGTGAAGGCCGACGACCTCATCGACCGACTGATCACCAAGGCGCTGGCCGAAGTGACGGCGCGCAACGCCGACATGCCGGCGGAGGACGCGGCGCGCGTGGCGCGGGAGATTGCGGTGGCGGCGGTCCGCTATTTCCTGATCAAGTTCTCGCGCGGCAAGATCATCGCCTTCGACCTCGACGAGGCGCTCAGCTTCGAGGGCGAAAGCGGGCCGTACATCCAGTACGCCGTGGTGCGGGCCCGCAAGATCCTGCAGAACCTGCAGGAGCGGCTCGGCGTCGGGGAAGCCGATGTCCTCGCCTCGCTGGGGAGCGCCACTCATGCCGAGTTGGACGGCGCCAACGGCACCCACGAGGTGTGGAGCCTGATCCTCGAGGCGGCGCGGCTCGACGACGTGATCGAGCAGGTGATCCGCACGCTGGAGTTCTCCATCCTGGCGAAGTACGCCTTCACGGTGGCCCAGTCGTTCAACGCGTTCTACCATCGTGCGCACATCGTCAAGGAAGAGCGCGAAGACGTCCGGCGCTGGCGGGCCGCGGCCGTGATCTACGTCCGCGATCAGCTCACCCGGGCGCTCGACCTCATGGGCATCGAGATTCCCGCGCGCATGTAGCGCCGACGTCTGAACGAACGAGTTAGGCCCGCTGCATGCCCCGGATCGCGGTCACTCCCTGCAAGAAGCCCACGGACTACGATGCCGCCGTCCGCCAGGCGGGCGGCGAGCCGTGGGTACCGGCGATTGGCGTGGACGATCCGGCCGATGCGATCCGGCAGGTGGACGGCCTGCTGCTGACGGGCGGCGACGACGTCGATCCCGCGTTCTTCGGCGAGCCGCCGCACCCGACCTACGAGCCGGCCGAACCCGGACGCGACGCGTTCGAGCTGGCGCTGGTGCGCGCGGCGCTGGCGGCCGATCTGCCGCTGTTCGCCATCTGCCGCGGCCTGCAGGTGCTCAACGTCGCCGCTGGCGGCACGCTGATTCAGGACATCCCCAGCGAACCCGGCCGGTTCGAGGCCCACAGCCTGGGCCCTGCGACGCAGATGGCACACGAGGTCGCGGTCACGGCGGGGTCGCGTCTGGCCGGCTTGCTGGGACCGCGCGCACCGGGCGGCCGCTGCCGCGTGAACAGCCGGCACCACCAGGCGATTCGCGCCCTGGGCGCGAGCCTCGTCGTGACGGCGACCGCGCCCGACGGCATCATCGAGGCTGTGGAGTCGCCCGCGCACCGCTTCTGCGTCGGCGTGCAGTGGCACCCGGAGAGCTTCCATCGCACGGGGGAGTTTCGACGAGCTGTTTCGCGGCTTCGTCGAGGCGTGCCGCGAGCGAGGCCGTAGTCAGAGTTTCAGTCTCAGTCAGTGGCTCTGTCGAGGCCTTCGGCCCTCAGCGGACCGCGGCTGAGACCGTAGACCGCGTCTGCAGCCGTCCAGCACGCAGATCGCCTCGACGTGCGCCGTGGACGGAAACATGTCCAGGCCCGTCAGCGATCGCACCTCGTAGCCGCCTTCCACCAGCGCGCGCACGTCGCGCGCCAGCGTGGCCGGGTCGCACGACACGTAGACGATGCGGTCGGGGCGGTCGCGCAGCGCCGCCGCGCGCACGGCGTCGGGCAGCCCGGCCCGCGGCGGGTCCACGATCCAGGTCGGCATCCCCGGCCGCGGCGTCGCGAGGTAGCCCTCGACGCTCTGGCGCTCCACCGTGACGCCGGCTCCAGCGGCGGCGGCGTTGGACGTCAGATCCCGGCCGCTCGACACGTCCCCCTCGACCATCGTCACGGGGCCACGTGCCGGTCGGCGGCGAGAGCCAGCCCGAAGAGGCCGGTTCCGGCGAAGAGATCGAGCACCGCGCCGGCGGGCACGGCGTCCACCACCAGATGCACCAGCGGCGCCAGCAGGAAGCGGTTGCCCTGGAAAAACGATCGCGCGCCGTGGCGCAAGGAGACGGTCGCCGCCGGCCGTCGGCGCCCGCGCTGACACCGGGATGACGTCCACGACCGACGGATCGCCCGCCGAGCACCACCGCGCGGCGCGTCGACCGGCCTGCCGTGGCGTCATCATCGTCGTCGCCCTCCGACGGACCCGCGGACAGCCCGGTCAGACCCGCCGCCAGCGCTTCCAGCTCGCCCGGCACCTCGCTGCCATGGAGGTACAGGTGGCCGGCACGCTCGGTGGCCTCGGCGTTCTCCACCACGTCCACCGCGGCGAGGCTGCGAGCGCCGCTCGTTCGCAGCGTCGCCTCGGCCTGGCGAATCCACGCCACGGTCGCCTCCCCCAGTTGCCCGGTGACGGCCGGATCGCACAGCTGGTGCGTGCCTTCGCGGTAGAAGCCGAGCCGGCCGTCGCGGGCGTGCAGCCGGGCGCGGGAGCGGTAGCCATGTTCGGGCGACGCCACCACGTGTACCGGCGCCGGCACCGGCAGGCGGGCGATGCGCCGCCAGGCGTCCTCGATGATCGCGGCCTTCAGCGCCACCTGCCGCGGGTAGTCGATGTGGCCGAAGACGGCGCCGCCGCAGCGCCCTTCCACGCCAGGCCGCCGGTCCGGCGACGCGGTCACCACCTCGCACCGTGTCGGCGTAGACCGTGCCGCGGGCGACGCGCGTGACCCGAGCCTCGACGGTCTCGCCCGGAATCGCGCCCGCCACCAGCACGACCTGGCCTTCGTGTCGCGCCAGCATTCGGCCGCCCGCCACGGGACGTTCGACCTCGAGCGTGACCCGTGCGCCCGACGCGACAGCGCCACCGGCCTACTCCGGCGACACGAACGGCAGCTGATACCGCTCGCGCACCAGCCGATCCACCAGCGCGCCCACCGCCGCGGCGTGCGCCTCGACGGTCATGCGGTCGCGAAACGACCGCAGCTCCTGCTCGGCCTGCCGCGCCAGGTCCGCCAGCTCGCCGGCGGCCAGTCCATCCCGCGCGGCGCCGAGCAGTTGCGCGTCCAGCTGGGCCAGGCGCTCGAGGAACACGGCGCGCGCCTCGCCGCGCAGGGTCTTGGCGCCGAATGCGGCCGCTCCAGCTCGCGGGCGACGGCCGCGGCGGCGGCAAGAACCGGCGGCGCCGTGCCGGCTCGCGCCTGCAACGCCGTCAGCCTGGCGACGACGCGCTCGAGATGCGCCGGCAGCGAGCCCGGCGCGGCGCGCGGCGACCTCGGTCGTCCGCCTCGGCCGGACGCGACGGCGCGCCGATGGCGCGGCGCCATTCGTCGAACACATCCAGCACGTCGGCTTCGCAGTGCTCGATGCGAATCGGCCGCCGCCGCGGGCCCTTGGCCGGCTTGCCGATCGACGTAGCGATCGATGCCCCGGCAGGCGACGCGCAGCGGCACGCCGCGCTCGGCCCAGCCCGTACACCAGGTCGAAGGAGGGTCCGACGATGCGCACCAGGTGACCGGTGTTGCGCCGGCACAGGTGCGCCTCGACCGCGCGGCAATAGGCGCCGGCGTCGGACGGCTCCTCGATCGGATCGTCGGCTACGTCAGCCACCGGACCTCTCCCGACGCGATGCTCGCCACGCCCTGTGCCGTCTCGACCACCAGCGCGCCCGATCCGTCCACGTCCCGGGCCACGCCCCTGCGCGGTCTCGCCGCCCGACTCCCACTCCACGCGCGCGGCCGAACGTCGCGACGCCGCGCGCCCGCCACGCCTGCAGCACGGCCCCGTCGTCGCCGCGCGACCAGCTGCTGATACCGGCGCCACAGCGCCGCGCACACCTCCGCGGCGACGGCGCCCCGCTGCACGGGCCGGCCCAGCTCCGCCTCGATCGACGTCGCGCGATCGGCAACGTCGGGCAGGAAGCGCCGCGTGCCCGATGTTCACGCCGATGCCGACCACGACGTACTCCACTTGCGCGCCCGAGGCGTTGGCCTCAGCCAGGATGCCGGCCACCTTGCGCGGACGCGACAGCGGCAGGCAGACGTCGTTCGGCCATTTCACGCCGGCCTCGGCGCCGCTGGCGGCTTGGATCCCCTCGGCTACGGCAACGCCCGCCGCCAGCGTCAGCAGTCGCACCGCGTGCGGCGGCGGCCGCAGCACCACCGACAGGTAGAGTCCACCACCGGCGGGCGACGCCCACGTCCGGCCATGGCGTCCGCGGCCGGCGGACTGGCTGTCGGCGCCCACCAGCCAGCCTTCCTCCGCGCCGCGTTCGGCGAGCGCCAGCGCTTCGTCGTTCGTCGATGGCGATGTCGGAGTACCACGACACGCGGTGTCCGAGCCGGCCGGCGCGCGGGACGACGCAGGGCCAGCGCCTCGGCGACGTCGTCCGGCACGGCAATCGAGCCCCTCGCCTCTCACGGCCACGTGCGCACCGTCGCCGATCAGGCCGGCTCGATCTCGAAGCTGAGGTCGGCGGCGGGCGCCGAGTGCGTGAGCGCACCCACCGACACGAACGTCGCGCCGGTGGCGGCCAGCGCCGGCAGCCGGTCCAACGTGACGCCGCCGGAGATCTCGGTCCGCGCCCGGCCCTGGCAGCGCGCCACGGCTTCGCGGACGTCGTCGAGGCTCAGGTTGTCGAGCAGCACGATGTCGGCCCCCGCCCGCAGCGCGGCGTCCACTTCGTCGAGGCTCTGCGCCTCGACCTCGATCGGCAAGTCCCGTGACGGCCAGCCCGCGCCCGGCTGACCGCCTGCTCCACGCCACCCGCCAGGCGCACGTGGTTGTCCTTGATCAGCACGCCGTCGTCCAGGCGGAAGCGATGGTTGGTGGCGCCGCCGACGCGCACGGCGTACTTCTCGAGAACGCGCAGGAGCGGCGTGGTCTTCCGTGTATCCAGGACCACGATGCGGCCGCCGGCAGCGTCGGCGAACCCGCGCGCCAGCGTGGCCGTGCCCGACAGCCGCTGCAGGAAGTTGAGCGCCACGCGCTCGGCACGTCAGCAGCGCCGCCGCGCGGCCCGCTGACCTCGGCCACCACGGTGCCCGGCTCGCACCAGTCGCCGTCGGCCCGGTGACGGACGATCACCACATCCGCGTCCCGCTGGCGGAAGGCCTCGGCGGCGACATCCAGGCCGGCGACGACGCAGCGGGACTTGGCCACCAGCACCGCCCGTGCGCGCTGCTGCGGAGCCACGGTCGCGTCGGTCGTCACGTCGCCGGCGCCGATGTCTTCGGCCAGCGCGGCGCGCACCGTGTCCTGGTACTCGTCGAGCGCCAGCGGCGCCACCGCAGCCGCCGGCGCGCCGCGGTCGATCACGCCGGCGCTCCGCTGGGCGGGACGCTTTCCTCGAACACGAGCTGCGCTTCCGTCACGCTGTCGAACGACAGCTCGCGCACGTGCGACGCCGCCTGGAAGTCGCGGATCGACGGCCGCAGCGCTTCGAGCGCGTGCGGCAGCACGGCGCGCGAGATCACGGCCTTGACCGGCCGCTTCTCCAGCGCCTTCAGGCGCCGCACGTCGGCCAGGGCCGCCTGCGTCGCGGCGAGCACCGCCGCCGACTGGTCGTCGCGGCCGCCAATCGCCTCGACCACTTCCTCGGGCGTCGGCCACGACGCGCGGTGCACCGATCCGGGCTGCCACCACGACCACACTTCCTCGGTCACGAACGGCAGGATAGGCGCGAACAGCCGCAGCAGCGTGGACAGCGCCACCAGCATCGCGCTGTTGGCGCTGGCGGCGCCCTCGGGGCCGAAGTCGCCGTAGCGGCGCGACTTCACCAGCTCCAGGTAGTCGTCGCAGAAGGTCCAGAAGAACGTCTCGGTGCGCTCGAGCACGCGGGTGTAGTCGTAGGCGTCGAGGTGCCCGGTGGCGTCCTCGACCAGCCGCGACAGCTGCGTCAGCATGCCGCGGTCCAGCGGCTCGACCACGGCGCCGCGGGGTTCGGCCTGCAGCAGCGCGAACCGCGCCGCGTTCAGCAGCTTGATCGCCAGGCGGCGGCCCACCTTCATCTGCGCCGGGTCGAACGCGGTGTCGGCGCCGGGGCGGCCGCTCGCCGCCCAGTAGCGCGCGCCGTCGGAGCCGTGCTCCTCGAGCAGCGCCATCGGCGTCACCACGTTGCCCTTGGACTTCGACATCTTCTTGCGGTCCGGATCGAGCACCCAGCCGGAGATGGCGGCGTTGGTCCACGGCACCGACGCCGTGCTCGAGCTCTGCCCGCAGGACGGTGGTGAACAGCCACGTCCGGATGATGTCGTGCGCCTGCGGGCCGCACGTCCATCGGGAACACCCGGGCGAACAGCGCCGGATCCTCCAGCCAGCCGCCGGCGATCTGCGGCGTCAGCGACGACGTCGCCCACGTGTCCATCACGTCCGGATCGCCGGTGAAGCCGCCGGGCACGTCGCGCTGGCTCGCAGCGTAGCCGTCCGGCACGTCGGTGGAGGGGTCCACCGGCAGGCGCGACTCGTCCGGCACCAGCTGGCGCGCGTAGTCGGTGGTGCCGTCAGCCCGGACCGGAGTACCACACCGGAAACGGCACGCCGAAGAAACGCTGACGGCTCACGCACCAGTCACCGGTGAGACCGTTCACCCAGTTCTCGTAACGGTGCTGCATGTACTCGGGGTGCCACCGCAGCTCGCGGCCGCGCGCCAGCAGCGGCTCCTTGTAGTCCATCGTCCTGATGAACCACTGCCGGCTGGTCACGATTTCGAGCGGCCGATCGCCCTTCTCGTAGAACTTCACCGGGTGCGTGATCGGGCGCGGTTCGCCGATCAGCTCGCCGCTGGCCTGCAGCAGCTCCACGATCTTGGCGCGCGCCTTGGGCACCGACAGCCCCGCCAGCTGGTCGTAGAGCGCCCTGGGCCGTGCTGGCGTCGGCCGAGGGCCACTCCTCGGATCCGAACGTCACCGGCCGCAGCGTGCCGTTTGGCTGGATCACGGCGCGCACCGGCAGCGACAGCTCGCGCCACCAGATCGACGTCGGTCAGATCGCCGAAGGTGCAGATCATCGCGATGCCGCTGCCCTTCTCGGGATCGGCCAGCGCGTGCGCCTTCACCGGGATCGGCACGCCGAAGAGCGGCGTCCGCACCGAGGTCTCGAACAGCGGCTGGTAGCGCGCGTCGTCCGGATGCGCGACCAGCGCCACGCACGCCGGCAGCAGCTCAGGGCGCGTGGTCTCGATGTCCACGAACGCAGCCGTCGGCGCCGGGAAACCGCAAGCGGTGGTAGGCGCCGGGCTGCTCGCGATCCTCGAGCTCGGCCTGCGCCACGGCGGTGCGAAAGTCCACGTCCCACAGCGTCGGCGCCTCGAGCTGATACGCCTGCGCCGCGGGCCAGCAGCCGGAGGAACGCGGCCTGCGACACCCGCTGCGCCGGCTTGCCGATGGTGGCGTAGGTGCGGGACCAGTCCACCGACAGGCCGAGGTGGCGCCACAGGTGCTCGAAGGCCTTCTCGTCTTCGTGCGTGAGCCGGGTGCACAGCTCGATGAAGTTCGGCCGCGACACCGAGATCGCCTGCTTGCCCGGCTTCTCGGGCGGCGTGAAGGCCGGGTCGTACGGCAGCGACGGATCGCAGCGCACGCCGTAGTAGTTCTGGACCCGGCGCTCGGTGGGCAGGCCGTTGTCGTCCCACCCCATCGGGTAGAAGACGGCCTTGCCGCGCATGCGCTGGAAGCGCGCGACGACGTCGGTGTGGGTGTAGGAGAAGACGTGGCCGACGTGCAGCGACCCGCTCACCGTCGGCGGCGGCGTGTCGATCGAGAAGACGCTCGTCACGGCTGGCGGTCGAGTCGAACCGGTAGGTGCCCTCCTCTTCCCACCGCGCGTTCCACTTGGCTTCGAGGCCTTCGAGCGCCGGCTTTTCGGGGAGGCGGATGGGATGCGAGGGTGCGGCCATTCCCTCTCATTGTAGTCGCCGGTCGAAGACCGGCGCGGCCCGGAGGCGGGGCCCGCGCGTCAGTGCACGTCTTGCTGCGCGCGCGCGATCTCCTGCTGCACCAGCCGCCGCAGGCGCTCGGCCAGTTCGGGAACCAGGCGGGCGAGCACGCGCTCGGTGACCGCGTCCACCATCGCCTCCGAGGCCGCGCCCGGTTCCGGCTCCGGCGCAGTCGGCGGTTCGGGCCACGGCAGTGCCGCGGCCTTCGGGGATCCGTTCTCGGCGCCTTGCGCCAATCAGCGCGGTCACGGCTTCCAGGATCGGGTTGGCCTCGTCGCCGCGTCGATCGAACGACAGCGTGGTGCCGGCTGGCGAGAGCCACTCCTGCGCCGGCCACTCGGTGGCGGGAGGCGGCGCGGCGACGGCGACGGGCGGCGGCGACGCCGGCGCCGGCGGAGCCGGCGGCATCAGATCCTCCAGCCGCTCGGGCAGCGGCTGGAACTGGCGTGCCGACGGAGCGGTGGCATGCTCGAACGCCGCGCTCAGGCGATCGAAGTAGTCGTCGAGCGTCGCGCCGTTGCTGGCGGGCGCGGCCAGCGGCTCGAAGGCGCAGGGGTGGTTCCAGGACGAACGGCTCGGACTCGAATGCCGATTCGAGTTCGGTTTGGGGCACCGGCTGCCGCTTCGGGCGGCGGCTCCGGCGGCGCGGCGGGCGCAGCCTGGACCGGCTCGTGCAGGGCCTGGTTCAAGCTTTCGAACAGCTCGTCGAGCGACGCCGCCGCCTCGGCCTCCGCCGAGCCGGTCGCTTCGGCGGCCGGCGCCGCGATCGGCTCCGGCTCGAGGACGACCGGCACCGGCTCGCGGGCCGGGCGCGCGGCATCCGCGCCGCGGCACGGCCGCCAGCAGCTCCTTCACCCGCTCGATCACCTGGCGCGGCTCGAACGGCTTGATCAACACCCCGTCGGCCCTCACCTGCTCGGCGCGCGCCTGGTCCACCGGCTCGAAGGCCCCGGCCAGCAGCAGCACCGGGATGTGCGCCAGGTCGGCGCGGCCCTTGACGAACGCCGACACGTCGTAGCCGCCCTTGCGGGGCATGCCGATGTCGGCCAGCACCACGTCGGGATGCTCGAGCGGGAATGCGGGCGATGGCCTGCTCGCCGTCGTTGACGGCCAGCACCTGCACGTCCTCGCCGGAGAACGTCAGCTCGATGACTCGCTGGATCGTGACGCTGTCGTCGGCCAGCAGTAGCTTGTGCATTCAGTCGACCTTCGCCGCGACGCGTTCCTGGATGAACTCGACGATCTCCTGCATGGGCGCACCCGGCTGGAAGATGCCGGTGATGCCGATCGCGTTCAGCTTCGGCACGTCCACGTCCGGAATGATGCCCCCCACGACCACGGCCACGTCCGACAACCCGCGCTCCCGCAGCAGCTCCATGATCCGGGGGCAGATGTGCATGTGCGCGCCCGAGAGGATCGACAGCCCGATGACGTCCGCGTCCTCCTGGAGCGCCGCCGTGACGATCTGCTCCGGCGTCTGCCGCAAGCCGGTGTAGATCACCTCCATGCCGGCGTCCCGGAGCGCCCGTGCGATCACCTTCGCGCCCCGGTCGTGCCCATCCAGGCCCGGCTTGGCGATGACGACTCGAATCCGCTGCTGCGACACTCGCCTGCTCCCCGGCGCCGGGCTTGCCCGGCGCCCGCCCCGCGAAGCGGGGCCAAAAGACACAGATAATTTAGCGAGATGTCGAGAAGCGCAGTCTCGCTAAATTATCGGAACTTCTTGGTACTCGCCCCAGGTCCTGCGCAGAACGGCACACATTTCTCCGACTGTGGCATACGCCCGAACCGCGTCCAGCAGCGCGGGCATCGTGTTTTCGGAGCTCTGGGCCACCGTTGCCAGCGTCTCGAGGGCCTTCTCGACGGCGCCGGCGTCCCGCTGCGCACGAACCTCGGCCAGCCGCTGGAGCTGGTGCTGGCTCGCCCGTCGTCGATGTACAGCGTGTCGATGCCGGGCCCCGCCGTTCCCACGGCCTCGTTCACCCCGACGATGATGCGATCGCCCCGCTCGACGGCCTGCTGGTCGCGGTAGGCGCTCTCGGCAATCTCCCGCTGCGGGAAGCCTGCTTCGATAGCCGCCACCATGCCGCCCATGGCGTCGATACGGGCGATGTAGCGCTCGGCCTCGGCCTCGAGCGCGCCGGTCAGCCACTCGACCGCATAGGAGCCGCCGAGCGGATCGGCGATGTCCGTGAGGCCGCTCTCGAAGGCGATGATCTGCTGCGTGCGCAGCGCCAGCGTCGCGGCTTCCTCGGTGGGCAGCGCCAGGGCTTCGTCCAGGGCGTTGGTGTGGAGCGACTGCACGCCGCCGAGCACGGCCGCCAGCGCCTGCACGGTGGTTCGGACCACGTTGTTATAGGGCTGCTGCGCCGTCAGCGACACGCCGGCGGTCTGGGCATGGCAGCGCAGCTGCCACGACTTCGGCTCCCGGGCCTTGAACCGATCGCGCATCACGCGCGCCCATATCCGGCGCGCGGCCCGGAACTTCGCCACTTCCTCCAGCAGGTCGTTCTGGGCGTTGAAGAAGAACGAGATGCGCGGCGCGAAGGCATCCACGTCCAGGCCGGCGTCGATGCCCGCCTGCACGTACTCGATGCCGTCGCGCAGCGTGAACGCCAGTTCCTGCGCGGCGGTGGCCCCGGCCTCGCGGATGTGATAGCCGCTGACCGAGATGCTGTTCCACCGCGGCACCTGCGCGGCGCAGAACGCGAAGGTGTCGGTGACCAGCCGCATCGACGGGCGCGGCGGGTAGATGTACTCCTTCTGCGCGATGAACTCCTTCAGGATGTCGTTCTGCAGCGTGCCGTTCAGCCGCGGCCACGCCACGCCCTGCCGCTCGGCCACCACCAGGTACATCGCGAACAGCATCGACGCCGGCCCGTTGATCGTCATCGACGTGGACACGGCGCCGAGGTCGATGCCCGCGAACAGCGCCTCCATGTCGGCCAGCGACGCCACGCTGACGCCGCACTTCCCCACCTCCCCGAGCGCCAGCGCGTCGTCGGGATCGCGGCCCATCAGCGTCGGCAGGTCGAACGCCACGCTCAGCCCGGTGCCGCCGGCCGCCAGCAGCGCCCGGTAGCGCGCGTTGGTCTCTTCGGGCGTGCCGAAGCCGGCGAACTGCCGCATCGTCCACAGCTTGCCGCGGTAGCCGTCGGGGTACAGTCCGCGCGTGTACGGAAACTGGCCAGGGTCGGGCGTGTCGCGCGAATAGTCGAGGGCTTCGACGTCGGCTCGCGTGTAGACGGGCTGTCGCGTGGCGCTCGAGACGGGGATCGGAGGCTGGTGCGCGGATGCGCCCATGGATCGATCTTAGGCCACAATACCGGGGCGAATGGCAGAACACGGACCGCTCTTCGCCGCGATGCTCCAGGAATTCGACGAGGCGGCGAAGCTGCTGTCGCTCGAGCCCGGAATCTGGCGGATCCTCACCCGGCCCGAAGCGCCAGATCGTCGTCTCCTGCCCGGTGCAGATGGACAACGGCGAGATCGAGGTGTTCACCGGCTACCGCGTGCAATACAACATCACGCTCGGGCCGGCCAAGGGCGGCATCCGCTACCACCCCGATGTCACCCTGGACGAGGTGACCGCGCTGGCGGCCTGGATGACCTGGAAGTGCGCCGTCGCCCAGCTGCCGTTCGGCGGCGGCAAGGGCGGCATCGTCTGCGATCCGTCGCGGATGTCGAAGCGCGAGCTGGAGGCGCTGACGCGCCGCTACGTCGCCGAGATCATCGACGCGATCGGCCCCGAGAAGGACGTGCCCGCTCCCGACGTCAACACCAACGACCAGGTGATGGCGTGGTTCATGGACACCTACAGCATGCACGTCGGCCACACCGAAACCGCCGTGGTCACCGGCAAGCCGGTGGAGATGGGCGGCTCGCTCGGCCGCCGCGAGGCCACCGGCCGCGGCGTGATGATCACGACGCGCGAGGCCGCCAAGCACCGCGAGCTGGCGATCGAAGGCGCCACCGTGGCCGTGCAGGGCTTCGGCAACGTGGGCTCGGTGAGCGCCGACCTGCTGGCGCGGGCCGGCGCCAAGGTGGTCGGCGTCAGCGACTGGAAGGGCGGCGTCTACAACGCCAAGGGGCCTGGACGTCGCCGCGCTGCTCAAGCACGCCGCGCAGCACAAGACCGTGGACGGCTTCGCCGGCGGCGAGCCGCTGACCAACGAGGAGCTGCTGGCGCTGGATGTGGACGTGCTGATTCCGGCCGCGCTCGAGAACCAGATCACCGAGGACAACGCCGGCGCCGTGCGGGCGAAGATCGTCATCGAGGGCGCCAACGGCCCGACCACGCCCGAAGCGCATCAGATGATGCACGAGCGCGGCGTCTTCGTGGTGCCCGGACATCCTGGCCAACGCCGGCGGCGTGACCGCGTCCTACTTCGAGTGGGTCCAGAACCGCCACGGCTACTACTGGACGGAGGCCGAGGTGAACGCGCGCCTCGAGGCGAAGATGGTCGAGGCGTTCGACGTGGTGGCGGCCTCGTCGAAGAAGTACAACGTCGACATGCGCACGGCGGCCTACGCGGTCGCGATCGCGCGCGTAGGGAACGTCACCCGCCTACGCGGCATGTACGCCTAAAGGCCAAAGGCAAGGCCCAAGGCTAGCGAGGCTCGACGCCGTGACCTTGGGCCAGTCTCTTCCTTCTGCCTTTGCCTTTGCCTTGTTCTTCTACTTCCTCCCCAACGACGCCTTCAGCTCCGCGACGGTGGTCAGGCGGTCCGGGTTCAGGCTGTGGATCGACATGACCCGCTCCACGTCCAGCTTCAGGCGATCCAGGTTGTCGGCGAACACGCCCGTGCCCGTGACCGGTGGATTCGGCACCGGATCGTTGGCCGGCGGCAGGTTGAACATGTCGGCGTAGACCAGGATCTTCTCCTTCGGCAGATAGCCGACCACCAGGCCGTCCGCGTGCGGCAGCCCCTTGATCACGTGCACTTCCAGCGTGCGCGTGCCGTCCTGGAACACCCGCTTGTCGCCGGTGAACCCTTCGACCACCGGCTTCTTGCCCGACTTGGACTGGGAGTCCGGCGCCAACGTCCGCGGCGCCGACAACGCCGTCATCAGGAACCCGCGGTTCACTTCCGGCGTCACGATCGTGATGCCCTCGGCCACCACGGCGGGCAGGCCGCTCGTGTGGTCGAAGTGGTGGTGCGAGATGATCCCGTAGCGGATCGGCTTGTTCGGGATCACTTTCTTGGCCTCGGCGATGATCGCCTGCGCGCGCGCCTCGTTCTGCGGCCCCGGTTCGAACAGCACGATGTGGTCGGCGAACTCGATCGCCAGTGCGTTGTAGGCGCCGTTGATCCGGAAGACGCCGTCCGCCAGCTTCTCCGAGGTCGGCGCCGCCGCGGCGCCGCCGGGTCCGCCCGGACCTCCCGGCCCGCCGCCGCGCCCAGCCGGGGGCGGGGGCGCCGTCAGCAGCGCCTGGAGGTTCGCCGGGTTGGCGTGCGCGCCCAGGATGTAGGCCTCGAAGGTCGGCCAGCCGCCGCGCTTCTGGACCATGCGGGCGGGGAACTTCAGCCCGTTGCTGTCACGGTAGTAGCTGTAGTCGGCCTCGACCAGCATGTCGCCGAAGATCGGGTTCTCGACCCAGGTCTGCACGCGGTCCACCAGGCCCTGCGCGTTGACGTAGCCCACCAGCCGATAGGGCTGGCCGCCCGGCGACTTTGCCGGCGCGTTCCAGGTCACGACCTGGTAGCGGGTGCCGCTCACCGTCTGGCTCTTCACTGTCGCGTTGTTGGCCAGCCCGCCCTTCACGAAGCCCCAGGGCGTGATCCAGATCTCGAGCTGCTGGCCCCACGCCTGCCGTTGTCGGCGTGATCACCTGCTGGGTCTGCGGCGTGCCCTGCGCCAGCGCGGCGCGGCCGCCGGTCACGGGCACGGCGAAGGTCGCCCAGGTCGCCCGCGACGCCGGCTGCGAGAAGTCGATCGCGCGGACGTAATCGTTCATCGCCGCCATCGGCCACGGCTGGTTCGCGTTGTTGTTCTGCCCCAGGTTGCCCGCCGCGGCCGTGCCGTAGAAATGGATCGCGGTGACGTTCTCGATCCCCATCGCCCGCGCCGCGTTCCCCAGCACGGTCTTCGCGTCCTGCGCCGCCGCCGTGGATGCCACCATCATCAGGACGGCCAGCGCCGTCATGCCCTGCCTCACCATGTTCATGCTCCCTTTGGAATAGCGGTCAGTAGACCTGCAGCACGGCCGTGGCGATCCGCTTCGGCACCTGGCCGACGGGGATGCGAGCCACTTCCTTCAATGTCTTGGTGTCGATCACGAACGTCAGATTGTCACCGGCCGCGGCCACATAGGCGTAGCGCCCGTCGGGCGTGAACGTGAGCCACTCCGGGTGCTGGCCGACGAACACCCGCCCCACCTCGGCCAGTCCGGGCAGCGCGTGCACGTAGGCGTAGCCGTAGACCTTGCTCGTTGACCACAGCTGCGTGCCGTCGGGCGTCACCACCAGCCCGTGCGCCGGCGCGCCCTGCAGGCCGTCGCGATGTGCGTGCACCCCGGGAATCGCCGGGTGCTCGATCCGCGCCACCTCCTTGCCGGTGGCGAAGTCCACCGCGACGAAGCCGTGGAAGTCGGACAGCTGCGCGAAGACGCGATTGGTGGAGCCGTCCGGCGTTGGTGTCGAAGGCCATCGGCCGAACGCCGGCGGACAGGGTGAAGCGTCCGCACCAGCTGATCGGTCGCGGTGTCGACGATCGAAATCGACTTGCCGGCAATCGATCCGGCCACCGCGTATTTGCCGTCCGGCGTCACGTAGACGTTGTGCACCTCGCCGGCCACCGGCACCGTCTTCACGCGCGTCAGCGTGCGCGTGTCGATCACGTCCACCGCGCCAGGCGCTTCACGGATGCCGACGTAGACCTTGCCCCCGTCCTTGCTGACGTAGACGTTGTTCGGGCCGGCCGCTCAGCGGCACGCGGGCCGCCACCGACAGGCTGCGCGCGTCCACGACGTCCAGCGTGTGCCGGGCCTCGTCGCTCATATACAGACGGCTGCCATCGGGCGCCCCGACCACGCCGTGCGCAATCGGCACGTCGTTGATGATCGCCGACCACCTTCTGCGTGGCCGGATCGATCACGTGCGCAGCGTCGCCGGCCGAGTTGGTCTGGATCGATGCGCGCCGCGATGCGTCGTCGAGCGGACCGATCTCGCCCTGTGACCCACGACGCCGAGCGTCCGGTACTCGGGAGCGCTGCGCCGTCCAGTGCTTGCCACCGCCGTGGAACGGATCGCCGCCGTCGTCGGGCGCGAGCGGATGCTGCAGCAAGCGGCTGGTCGCCCGGTCTGCCCGGCGCGACCCACGGCGGACACCGCGGTGAAGTTCTTCCGGGACGCGTCCTCGGTCCATGCCGCCGCTTGACGAGCGGCTGGAGCCTGCAGGCCGCCGGCGCCGCGTTCGTGGCACCCGACGCACGCCATGCAGCCCCGGCCGCTTCACCAGGAACAGCGGCTCGACGTGCGCCTTGTAGAACGTGATAGTCGAGAACGGCGTCGGTGCCGAGGGGCCGGGCGGCCCTCCTGGGCGCGCCAGTCGCGCCGGCGACCAGCACGGTCACCAGGGCGATCAGACCGACATACCTCATCGTCGCCACCTCCGGGCGCCCGCCATTATCAATCAGGCGCCGGAAAAGCCGGCCACGCAAATTCCGCTCAAGGAGGACGCTAGGATCCGACGCGGAAGGCGATCAGGGACGAGGCGCCGCCGGTGGCGCTGGGAACGCTCAACTCCACCAGATACTCGCCAGGTGGAACCGTGTTCAGGCCGACGTCGACCTGATGGGTGCCGCCTGCCGTGGCCGGCACGACGGTCAGGTCCAGTATCTTGTCGCCGGCCCGGTTCAACAGCCGCGCCGTCGGCGTGGGCTGCTCGGTGCCAGGCGCGTAGGCGTCGAACCGGATCAGCAGGCGCTCGGTCCGCGAGAACTCGCGCGTGATCGCCGGCACTGCGGCTGGATCGGACTGAAACACCTGGAGGTCGCGCGCCGTGCGCCCGCGGTACACGCGCGGTGTACTGAGGGCCGCCTGCGGCGCGGAAAAGTCCGGAATCTCCACGGTCTGGTTCTCTCGATCCAGCGTGCCGGCGCCATCCGCGCCGTCGACGGTCAGCCGCAACTCCAGCTTGCCGGGGGGCGCGTCGAACGTGATCTGTTGCGGGCACCGCAGCGCCGGCACCTGCACTCGACGGCGCCGGGGGCCGGACCGAGCCCGGGCCCGAGCCGGTGTTCACCGCGCCGTTCCCGCCCGAACGGCCGCGGAACACCAGGTTGCCGCCGCCGTCGGCGGCCAGCACCGACACGCCGGCGATTGGATCGCGGCGTGCGCCGGGGGGCGCCGGCATCGGCTCCCACACCACGGTCACCTTGGTCTTGCCGCCCTCGCCACGCTGGCTGCCCACCCACGTCCGCACGTAGCGGTTCGCCTGAACGGCCGGCGCAATCGACGCCAGCGCCATCTGGATCGGCTTCGCTATCTCCTTGGCCGGGTTGGCGATCTTTTCGAGGTCGGCGGTCGAGGCGGCCCAGAACCCGCGCCGCGCGCGAACCTCGACGCCGCGGCGCTTCACGCGCACCTTGATCTGGTGGAACTTGCCGTCGGTCGGCGCCTTCGAGTTGTAGCCGAGCAGGTAGTAGTAGCTCGAATCGCGAGCGATCTGGGCCATGCCCTCGGCCAGCGTGTTGCGGTTGACGATGGCGCGGCCGTCGGTTTCTTCCGACAGCGTCCGCAGCGTGTCGGTGGTCATCTGCAGCGTGCGCCGATCGGTCGCGAACGACGGCGTCGCGCCGAACTGCGGCGTCGTCGAGGTCGAACTCGAACACCGCCAGGCCCCGCGGGTCGAGCGAGTAGATCGACGCGTTGTTCCGGTTGGCCGCCTCGAACACGTCCCGCAGCCGCGAGAACACATCGGCCTGGGAGAAGAACGCCGCGGTCTGCTCCTGCGGCGTGTCGCCTGCGGCCGAGCCGATGCCGAAGGTGCGCGGGTCCGCCGGCATCGAGGCGTCGGCGCGCCGCATCTGCGGCGGCAGCATCGCGGTGAAGCCCTCGCTGACGAAGATGATCGACTTGCGGCGCTCGGTCAAGGAACCCAGTCGCACCGACAGCCCGCGCAGCGCGCCCATCACGACATCGTTGCGGATGCGCTCCACGGTTTCGGTCGGATAGCGGACGTAGTTCTCCTCCAGCTGGTTGCGCGGGCGATAGTCGTACTTGCGGCCCTCGAACTGCTCGATCGCCGAGATGATCGCCCCGTGGTTGCGGGTGAACGAGACGTCGCTCGCCGGCTGCAGCGGGTACATCACCGCGATCATGTCGTTGGGACGCAGCTGGGTCTCGATGAACTTGATCAGCGGCGTCCGTACCGAGATCGAGTTCGCCCTCCGCACGTGATAGTCGTCGAGCAGGATCGCGTAGACGCGGACGTCGTCGCGCGCGGCCTCCGACTCCTCGTCGTCGCGGTTGCGCAGCTGGCGCGGCGGCGGATCGCCCGGCTTCGGGTTGCCGTCGACCTTGATCAGCCGGAACTGCTCGATGCCCTGCGGCTGGTCGTCCTCCAGCACCTCGAAGTCGGTCTGCTTCAGGTCGGTGACCGGTGCGGCTTTGCCGTCGGTCACGATCACGTCGACGCGGACGAAGTCGATGCCGCCGCGGAAGGTGGGCTGCTCCGGCAGCTGGATGGGCGCGGCGGATCGTTGGCTGGCTGCTGCCGGGCCGGCTGGGCACCCTGCGGTGCCGGAGGCTGCGGCGCCGGCTCCTGTGGCGGCGCCTGCGTCTGCCCTGCGCGTCCGCCGAGTACCCAGGTCAACGCCACGGCGAGCACGACGGCTCGAACCGACGGGCGCGTGCGCAGGAGGGCGCCGGACCGCTTGGGCATGGGCATCGGCCTGTGATCGCGATGATAGCATTGCGCCTGTGACCGTCGAGGCGTCTTCGCGGCAGGCCCTGTCGGCGCTGGCCGAGGACGAACGGCTGTTTCGCGACTCCCTCGCTGAGTTTGCTGACCGCGAAATCCGGCCGCTCGTGCGTCGTATGGACGAGCAGGCCCAGCTGGACCCGGCCCTGGTGGACTCGCCTGTTCGCGCTCGGCGCCATGGCCATCGAGGCGCCCGACACGCTCGGCGGCGGGGGCGGGACCTTCTTCCACGCCGTGCTCGCGGTCGAGGAGCTGTCGCGGGTCGACCCGGCGGTCGGTGTCCTGGTGGACGTCCAGAACACGCTGGTCGTCAACGCGCTGTTGAAGTGGGGGCGCGCCGACCAGACCGCGCAGCATCTGCCCCGCCTGGCGCGCGACACGATCGGCGCCTACGCCTTGTCCGAGGCAGGCTCGGGCAGCGACGCGTTCGCGCTGGCCACGCGCGCCGTCGAGGACGGGGCCGACTTCGTGATCACCGGGCGCAAGCTGTGGATCACCAACGCGCGCGAGGCCGGCCTCTTCATCGTCTTCGCGACCGTCGATCCCGCCGCCGGCTACCGCGGCGTGACGGCATTCCTGATCGCGCGTGACACGCCGGGCCTGGCCGTCGGCAAGAAAGAGGACAAGCTGGGCATCCGTGCCAGCAGCACCTGCGAGGTCGTGCTCGATCAATGCCGCGTGCCGCGAACGTCGGTCCTCGGCGAGGTGGGCAAGGGCTACAAGGTCGCCATCGAGACGCTCAACGAGGGCCGCATCGGCATCGGCGCCCAGATGGTAGGGCTGGCCCAGGGCGCGCTCGACCACGCGGTGGCGCACATCAAGGAGCGGCGGCAATTCGGCAAGACGATTGCGGAGTTCCAGGGCGTCCAGTTCCAGGTTGCGCGCATCGCCGCCGAGATCCATGGCGCGAGGCTGATGGTCTACGAGGCCGCGCGCCTGCGCGACGGTGGTCAGCCGTTCGTCACCGAGGCAGCCATGTGCAAGCTGGTGGCGTCCGAGGTCGCGGAGCGGGCGGCGTCGCTGGCGGTGAACCTTTTCGGCGGCTACGGCTTCGTCCGCGACTATCCGGTCGAGAAGCTGTATCGCGACGCCAAGATTGGCCAGATCTACGAAGGCACGTCGAACCTGCAGCTGCAGACGATCGCCAAGCAGCTGTTGGGGTGAGCATCAGCAGGAGGAACACCATGTCCGTCACGCGCCGATTCGACGTCACCGGCATGAGCTGCGGGGGATGCGAGCGCTCGCTGACCAGGGCGGTTTCGCGGCTGCCTGGCGTGAACAAGGTCTCCGCGTCCCATGCAGAGCAGACCGCCACCGTCACCTACGACGAGAACACCGTGACGCCGCAGGCGATCGCCGCGGCCATCCGCGACGCCGGCTACGAGCCGGGCAGCGAGCAGTAACCAGGGCTTAGTGCCTGGGCAACGGAAGGGTCAGACGCCGCTCGTGGACGGGTGTTCCGGAGGCAGCTGTCCCATTAGCCGCGCGGTGTTCTGCTGCAGACGGCCGAGCCATTGTTGCTGCAACCGGAGACCGGTTCGGAACATCTCGAGGAAGCTCGGCGGCAGCATCGAGAAGTCGATCGCGCGCGCGCCCCAGTCCGGCCGCCGGCCGTCGGCATCGGTGAACCCGTAGACGCGGCTGAGCTCCCACGAGCTCCACAGCTGGCCGGTGCGATCGAACATGCGCGGATCGGCGGCCAGCGCCGCCACCGCCCGGCCGACGTACAACGGCGACTCTGATTCCAGGAAGTTGCTGTCGTCCTTGCCGGCGTCGCGCCAGTTCGCCTCGGTGACGCCTTCAGCCCTCGAGCATCGACTCCGAGCGCAGGAAGCCGGGCGTGATGGCCACCGCCGTGACGCCGTGCTCGTGCAGCTCGCTGGCCATGTTCAACGCCAGCCCCTTGACTGCCAGCTTCACCGACCAGGCCAAGGGGTTGCCGCCGCCGCCCAGGGAATCGTTCTCCGTGATCTCGACGATCAGCCCGCGCTTGCGCTCGATCATGATCGGCGCCACGTGTTTGGCGGTGATGATGTGTGACACCAGCGACTGGCGCAGCGCCTGGTCGGCCTTGGCGAGATTCACCTTCCAGAACGACGCCCATTGCCCCATCAGCGGGTCCTCGCCGGCGACGCTGTCGACCAGGATGTCCAGGCGGCCCTGCTCCTTGACGATCCGCGCCACCAGCGCTTCGACCTCGGCCTCGACAGCGTGGTCCACCCGCACGGCGATCGCGTGCCCGCCGGCGGCAGCGATCATCGCCGCCGTCTCGTCGATGGTCTCCGGCCGCTTGTAGGGTGACGGCTTCCCGGCCGTGCTTCTGCCGGTGCAGTAGACCGTCGCCCCGGCCTCGGCGAGCGCCCGCGCGATGCCGCGCCCGGCGCCCCTGCGTGGCCCCGGCCACCAGCGCAATCTGGCCCTTCAGGTCCATGGCTCCCCCTTTCTCACAGTTAGGCAACCATCGTTTGCGTGACGACGCCGACCTGGCGATGCTGCTGGATCGCTACCGCGCCGCGCGCGGCAGCACACGATCGGCCACCGCCTCGCGAAGGGCCTCGGTCCGCCCGGCGAAGAGCTCGAGAGCGCGCACGTCCTGAGACAGGCGTTCGAGCACGTGGCCGCGCTCGAACGAGCCGAGGCCCACCGCCTGCGTGGCGCGGAGCACGGCGCGCTGCGCCGCTTCGGTCGCCAGCAGCTTGGCCATCGACGCGTCGGCGAGATCCACGCGCGCCGCCTGCGCCGCTCCCCACACGACCACCATGGCCGCGTCGAGTTCGGTGGCCGCGTCGGCCAGCAAGCCCTGAACGGTCTGCTCGCCGCCCGGGCCGCGGCGTTCCAGCGCTCGCGCGGCCACCAGCGCCTCGCGCAGCGCCCGGCGGCCCATCCCCAGACCCACGGCCGCCAGCAGCAGCCGCGCCCAGGCCATCACCGGCTGCGGCGGCCCCAACACCTCACACGGCGCGTTCGACAAGCTCCAGGTGCGCGCACGGCAAGCCTTCGAGCCCGTTGGTCTCCACCGGCTGCACCGACCACACCCGGCGCGTCGAGCCGGACCTGTGCACGCCACCAGCTCGTCGCCGCGTCTCGCCCCGACCACCGCCAGGCCGGGGCCTCGGACCGGCGCCAGCCAGCTCGCGCGTCCGGACAGCCGATCGTCTTCGAGGGCCGGCACCGCGTCTGAGGTCAGAGCCACCGCCCCCACGACGCCGTCGGGAAGTGCGGACGCCGACGCCCGCGTCACCGTGAGGTGCAGGGCCAGCGCCACCGCGGGCGCGGCCGACTCGGCCGCCATGGCCTCCAGCAGGACGACGTCGGCCACGCCGTCGGCATCGGCATCGAACAGTCCGCGCCGCGCGCCCGCGCCGCACCACATCCAGGGGCGACCATGTGCCGCCCAGGCCTTCGGCCAGGGATCGGCCCAGCGCGCCGCCGCGCCGCCTGCGCCGCGCTCAGCGAGAAGTCCACACCGTCCTCAAGCGCGCGGCGGTCACCGGCAGCTCCTCGGACAGCACGCGGGTCTCACCCACCACGCTCATGAAGTTGGTGTCGCCGGTCCACCGCGGCACCATGTGCAGGTGCAGATGCTCGCTGAGTCCCGCCCCTGCCGACAGCCCCAGGTTGATGCCGACGTTGATGCCGTTCGGCTCGAAAGCCCCGGTCAGTACCGCCTCTGCCTTCTGGGTCAACTCCGCGAACTCGTGCAACTCGCTCGCCGAGAGATCGACCAGCGAGGGCACGTGCCGGTACGGGAGCACCATCACGTGGCCGATGTTGTAGGGATAGCGGTTGAGGATGACGTAGTTGTGCGTGCCGCGGTGCACGACGAGCGACAGCTCGGCGGGCTCGTTCGGCGCGGCGCAGAACACGCACCCGGGCGCGTCCGTGCGAGGAACGGAGCCGGTCACGTAGGCGTGCCTCCACGGCGACCAGAGTTGGTCCATCCGCGGCCAGCTTATCAGAGGCGATTCGTCGAGGTAGTCAGGTACTGCGGGACGCCGCCGGGGGCGACCGGCGGAGCGGCAGCCGCGGCGGCATCGGCCGCCTCGGCTTCCTTGTTGATCAGGTCCTTCAGCTCTTTGCCGGGCTTGAAGTACGGCACCTTCTTCGGCGGCACGTCCACCTTGTCGCCGGTCTTCGGGTTGCGGCCCTTGCGCGGCTCGCGCTTGCGGAGCCGGAAGCTGCCGAATCCGCGGAGCTCGATCTTCTCGCCGCGATGCAGCGCGTCGATGATGCTCTTGAAGACGGTGTCGACGATGACCTCGGAGTGCTTCTTGGTCAGGTCGGAGACTCGTGACACTTCCTCCACGAGCTCCGCCTTGGTCATGCTGCCGCCTGGTGTATTCACTCGCTTCACGCTCTCTCGTACGCTGCTCGCAGCAGCGGGCCCGGCCTCGCCGGCTGCTTGCCAGCATCCTATGGGTCTCGGCTTCGTATCTGGTTCTTGAAGTGATCGCCGAGCGTCGCCGTGCCGGTGCCTTCGCTCTCGCGGTAATCCTCCCAGTCGGACCTGAACTCGTCGGACTTCAGCGCGCGGATGCTCAAGCCGATCTTCCGCTCGGCCGGGCTCAGCTTGATGACCTTCATCTGGTAGCTGTTGCCCACCTGCAGGTCGATCTTCTCGGCCCCGGCCGGGGCGCCCTGCGAGTCGTCGAACTCCGACACGTGGATCAGCCCCTCGATGCCTTCGTCCAGCTCGACGAACGCGCCGAAGTTCGTCATCCGCGTCACCTTGCCCTCGACGACCTGGCCCACCTTGTGGCGGGAGAAGAAGTCGTCCCAGATGTCGGTGGCGAGCTGCTTGAGGCCGAGCGACAGGCGCTGGTTCTCGGCGTCGATGCTGAGCACCATCGCCTCGACCACGTCGCCCTTCTTCAGCACCTCGGAGGGGTGCTTGACGCGCTTGCTCCACGACATGTCGGAGATGTGGATCAGGCCGTCGATGTCCTCTTCCACCTCGACGAACGCGCCGAACTCGGTCAGGTTGCGCACCTTGCCCTTGATGCGCGTGCCGACCGGGTACTTCTCGGTCAGCTCGTGCCAGGGGTTGCTCTCGACCTGCTTGAGGCCGAGCGAGATGCGCCGCGCCGCCGGATCCACGCCGAGCACCATCGCGTCGACGGTGTCGCCGACGTTGAGGATCTTCGACGGGTGCTTGACGCGCTTGCTCCACGACATCTCGGAGACGTGGATCAGGCCTTCGATGCCCGGCTTCGAGCTCGATGAAGGCGCCGTAGTCGGTCAGGCTGACCACCTTGCCGCCCATGCGGGCGCCCACCGGATAGCGGTCCTGCACCGTGGCCCACGGGTCCTGCACCAGCTGCTTGTGGCCGAGCGACACGCGCTCGGTGGCCGCGTCGTACTTGAGCACGATCACGTCCACTTCGTCGTTGACCTTGAACACCTCCGACGGGTGGCCGACGCGGCCCCACGACATGTCGGTGATGTGCAGCAGGCCGTCGATGCCGCCGAGGTCGATGAACGCGCCGTAGTCGGTGATGTTCTTCACCGTGCCGCGCAGCACCTTGCCCTCGGACAGCGTCTCGAGCGTGGTCTTCTTCTTCTCGGCGTTCTCTTCCTCGAGCAGCGCCTTGCGCGAGAGGACGATGTTGCCGCGCTTCTTGTTGACCTTGATGACGCGCATGCGCAGTTCCTGACCGCGCAGGGCGTCGAGGTTGCGGACCGGACGGACGTCGATCTGCGAGCCGGGCAGGAAGGCGCGGACGCCGATGTCCACCGCCAGGCCGCCCTTGATGCGCTCGATGACGCGGCCGATGACGACCTTGCGGTCGGCATACGCCTTCTCGACCTCGTCCCAGATCTTCATCTTCTCGGCCTTCTCGCGCGACAGCACGATGTGGCCGTTCCGATCCTCGGTACGTTCCAGCAGGACATCGATGATGTCGCCGGCCTGGACCGTGACCTCTCCTCCCTCGTCGAGGAACTCGCTGATGGCAATCAGGCCTTCCGACTTGTAGCCGACGTCCACGACCACGGCGGTTTCGGTCAGCCGGAGGACGGTCCCCTTGACCACCTCGCCTTCCGCCATGTTCTTGAAGCTGTCGTCGTAGAGCGCGATGAGCGAAGCCATCTGCTGCTCGTCCACATCGTCGCGCTGCATGGGCTTGAAAGCTGGCCCAGCCGGTTTGCCCGAGCGTGTGCGTCCTGGAGCGGGCTGTGTGCCCAGCACGTCGGGCGACACAATCCCGTTCTCTGCGTTCGCCATTCCCTGAAGGTCCTCCTTTGTTCCGATTGCCGGTTTCTGTTGCGGGCGCCGGCTACCCGCGCTATAAGGGCCAGAGGAGTCGGTGCCCAGGCGTTCGCGGACCAGTCCGCGACCCCAAGAACAGCCGCCTTCGCGTGCCGATAAGCATTAGACTTTACGTGACTTAACGGCCGCCTGTCAAGGAAGCGAAAGGACCCTCATGGCCAAACGGAAGGCGGCTCGGCGGCGACGGCCCGCGCCCGGACCGGCAAAGCGGGCACGCCGGGCAACCGCCCACCAGCGAAAGCGCAGTCCGCGCGCGGCGCGAAAGGCCACATCCGCCAAGCGCACCGCGCAGGCCGTCCAGCCGGAAGGTCGTGGTCCGGACCAAGACGCAGCCGTCCGAAGGCCTCGCGCGGCCAAGTCTGCCTCGGCCAAGCGCCGCCTGGCGCGCGCCAAGGCTGCCAAGCCCGTTCACGGCAAAGCGGCGCGTTGCCCCGAAGCCGGCCGTGAAGGTCGTCGCCAAGGCCTCGAAGGCCGTCGCCAAGAAGGCCGCGCCCCGACCAGTCGCCAAGACCGCCCCCCGCGCGCCCAGGGCCCCCGCGCGCAAGCTTCTCACCGCCTGAGCTGGCCAAGCGGAAGCACGTGCTCGACCTGGGTCGCGACCGGCGTCGGGTGCAGGACGACGACGATCTGGTGTCGCCGACGCCCCCTTCGTCACTCGGCCTGGACCGCTCGGCATCGGCCGCGCGCAGCGGGCGGCAGGAGCTTCGCGAGCGCTACGACAAGCACACCGAGACCAGCCCAGCACTGACTGGCGGCGACGTGGACGCCGATTGGGAATCCGCCTACAGCGTCGGCGATGAAGCGCCGGGCGGGGACAACCCGACGCCCGACCAGAACGTCGTGGACGACATCGGCGTCGCGGTCGGCGTGGAATACGACGACAACGAGGAACTGGAGGGCGCCGATCGGATCGTGGAGCGCGATCGGCACCGCTGGGAATACGACCCGGCCTCGTCCGACGACTTCGACGAGCGCTAGGCTAGCGAGGCTCCGCCCACGCCGGCAGGCGTTCAGGCTCCGCCTCGCTAGAGCAGTGTCTGTTTGCCCGCGCTTCGCGCGGGCTAGAGTTGGCGCTGCACCAGGTCCAGCACGCGGCGCACCACCTCGTCCACCGGCACGTCGGTCGTGTCGATCACCACGGCGTCCTGCGGCGACCGTGAGCGGCGACGCCGGGCGCGTCGTATCCGAGCGGTCCCGGGCGGCCAGCGCCGCAGCGACGGCCGCCTGGCCGGCGCCGCCGCCCGAATGGGCGGTGTCGTTCGCCCGCCGGCGGGCGCGCTCGTCGGCGGAGGCATCCAGGTAGACCTTCACCGTCGCGTCGGGGAACACCACGGTGCCGATGTCCCGGCCCTCCATCACCACGCCACCTTGCGCACCAATCGCCCGCTGCCGCGCCACCAGCGCCGCGCGCACCCGGGGCAGCCGCGCCACGGCGGCCGCGGTCTTGTCCATCTCGGGGGTGCGGATCGCCTGCGTGACGTCGTGGCCGTCCACCGCCACCACGCCGGCCTCGACCACGAGGTCGGCATGCTCGGCCAACGCCGCCACCGCCGCTTCGTCGTCGAGCGCCACGCCGTCGTGCAAGGCCTTCCAGCCGACGGCGCGGTACATCGCGCCGGTGTCAATGTGCCGATAGCCCAACTTCTCCGACACGGCTCGCGCCACCGTGCCCTTGCCCGCCCCTGACGGGCCGTCAATCGCAATGATCATCGGAGTATCAGTTTACAGTGCGCCTGGCTCCGGTCTCCGGGCTTCAGGTGCGCCAGAGCCCAGAGCCTAAAGCCGAGAGCCGGGAGCCGGAAGCTGAATCAACGGCGCTACCATGTCCCCCCGCATGCGTCGCTGGATCATTCGCATCGTCGTCGCGCTGGTCGATCATCATCGCCGGCGCCGCCGTTCCTGCTCCTGCCCTACGCCCGCGCGGCGGCGCTGCTGTTGCGAGTCTCGAATACCAGCGGCCCGGTCGGCGACTTGGTCGGGCGCACGGACTACGCGTTCGAGGCGGCACCGCCGCACCAGGTGCCGACACGCCATGGCCCCGTACCGGCGCGCTTCTACCGGCCGGCTGGCAGCACACGCCACACCATCCTGCTCGTGCCCGGCATCCACTCGATGGGCATCGAGGAGCCGCGCCTCAAGGGGTTGGCCGCCGACCTGGCGGCCACGGGTTACCCGGTGATGACCCTGGCGCTGCCGGACCTGATGCAGTACCGCATCACCCCGGCGGCGACGGACGTGCTCGAGGACGCGGTGTCGTGGATGGCGGCGCAGCCGGCGCTGGCGCCCGACGGACGCGTCGGCATGGCCGGCGTGAGCTTTGCCGGCGGCCTGTCGACGTCCGCGGCCGGACGGCCGGGCATCCGCGACAAGGTGGCGTTCGTGCTGTCGTTCGGCGGCCATGGCGACCTGCCGCGGGTGATGCACTATCTGGCGACAGGTGAGGAGACGCCGGTGCCCGGCGTGGCAGTGCACCCGCCGCACGATTACGGCGTGGCGGTCATTCTCTACGCGCTCGCGGACAGCGGCGTCGTGCCGGCCGACCAGGTAGCGGCGCTGCGGGACGGCGTGCGCACCTTCCTGCTCGCGTCGCAGCTGACGCTCGTGAACATGGATCAGGCCAACGCGACGTTCCAGAAAGCCCGCGACATGGCGACCGCGCTGCCGGAACCGTCACGCACCTACATGACCTACGTCAACGATCGCGCGGTCGCCAAGCTGGGGCCGGTGCTGGTGCCGTACCTCGATCAGCTGGGCGTCACCGAGCCGGCGCTGTCGCCTCAGCGCGCGCCGCCGCCGGCCGCGCCGGTGTTCCTGCTGCACGGCGACGAGGACACGGTGATCCCGCCCGCGGAATCGGTGCTGCTCGGCGATACGCTGCGGGCCAAAGGCGCCGACCGTGCGCGTGCTCCTCAGCCGCATCATCACGCACGCGGAACTGGACCGGTCGGGTGACTACGGCGAGGCCGGCCGGCTGATCGCGTTCTGGGCGGATCTGCTCGGCCGATAGCAAGGACGGCGGCCAGATCAGTCTTCGGTCTTCGGTCTTCGGTCGTCGGTCTTTGGTCAACCCTGCCGCAGCGCCTCGGTCGGTTGAACGCGCAGCGCTCGGCGCGCCGGTGCGGCGCACGCCAGCACGCCCACGGCCGCCATGATGACGGACGTCATCACCGACGAGACGAGGAGCTCCGCGGTCAGGCTGTCGGCGCGCCACGCGAGGAGCAGGATGAGGCTGTTGCCGGCGATGATGCCGCCGCCGAGCTGCCGACCGGCACGAGCGAACACGCTGCCGAGCACGCGCCGGGAGTTGGCGCCGAGTGCGATACGGATGCCGATCTCGCGGGTGCGACGCGCCACGGCGACGGCCATGAGCGCGTACAGACCGGCCGCCGAGAAGACCAGCGCCACGAGCAGAACGCTGCCGAAGACGACGCTGCCGCCCACCATCCGGCTTTGCTCCTGTGCGGCGATGTCGTCGAGGGTGACGATATCCCGGACGTGCAGACCCGCATCGACCTGCCGCGCAAGGGCGGCGACGCGGGGCGCAAGCGGCGCCGCGTCCCCCGCGACGCGCACGGCGACCACGACAGGATCGACCTCCGCCACGGAGGCTGCGGGATAGAGGTACGCCGCCCCACCCCAATCGGCGGGGAACGTCCACAGATCGGTGACCACGCCGACGATCTCGTGCCACGGTCCCGGCTCGCGCTCGCTGCCCCGCTGGACCGTTCGGATTCGTGCGCCCACGGGATTCCTGCCCAACACGCGCATGAATGTCTCGTTGACCACGACGGGCCCGTTCGGCGCCCCAGCGTCAGCGGCATGCAAGCCGCGGCCGGCCACGATCCCGGCGCCGAACGCCTCGTGATAGCCAGCACCGACAGCAGCCATGGCGAATCCGCCCTCGAAATTGCCCTGCAGGCGAGCCGGGGTGCACCGTCCTGCTCCATTTCCAGCGCCACCAACTCCGGGGACGTCGTCGGCAGGCGATCGCCGTGCGTCACGTGCGTCACACCAGGCTCTTGACGCAATCGGCCCGCGAATTCTTCGTATGCGAGCGAGCGACGCGCGCCGATCTGCCCATCGTCAGGCACACCATGCTCGCCGGCCAGCGCCTCGTTATCCATGCTGAGACGGAAGGTGAGGTAACGCTCCGTCGGAAACGCTTCCACCGTCGACTGGTCGTAGAGGGAGTTGGTGAAGATTCCCACCGCGGCGGGCACGAACAGCAGCGTGCACGCCACCTGCGCGCCGATGATGAACGACCAGATGCCGCCGAACCCCATCGTCCCGCCGGTGCTCGTAATCCCCTGCAGTCCCCGCTGGACCGACATGCCCGTGGCCTTCAGTGCCGGCAGCAGGCCGATCAGTGCCGCGGCGACGAGCGCGAGCAGCAGCGCATACGCGATGGTGGCAGGCTCGAGCGTCAGATCCACCCAGAACGGAAGGTCTTCCCCAGTGATCTGACTCGCCCGGGCCCAGGCATAGCGCACGGTCGTCTGGGCCACGACGAGCCCGAGCACGGCAGCGGCGAGGGCCAGCACGAGCGCTTCGGTGACGATCTGCGCGATCACGCGGGCACGGCTCGCCCCCAGCGCGTGACGGACGACCATCTCCGATTCGCGCATCACCGTGCGCGCGAAGATCAGCGTCGCGACGTTCGCCGACACCGCCCCCAGCAGCAGCAGGACGATGGCGTGGACCGCCAGATCTTCCAGCCGCAGCGGATCACCCGGCGTGCGCCCGGCGAATGCGCGAACGCGCGTCCGCAGCTGCGCGTGGGTGGTCGGCTGGTCGGCGGCAAAGCGTGCCGAGACGACGTCGAGCTCCGCCGCAGCATCCTGCCAGCTCGCGCCGTCGGCGAGGCGGCCGAACACTTGCACGGCCGGCCCTTCGCGCGGCGGCGCGTCCTGGACCGGCAATGGCACCCATACCTGCTGATTGTGCGGGAAGCCGAAGCGCGGCGGCATCACGCCCACCACGGTGCGAGCCGTGCGACCCACGGTCACGACGCGGCCGATGATTGCCGGGTCGTGCAGGAACTGTCTCTGCCAGACGTCGTAACCCAGGACCACGACGGGCTCCGCACCCGGCATTTCGTCCGTCGGCTGCAGCGGCCTGCCGAGCAGCGGCGGCACGCGGGTGAGGGGAAACGCCGACGCCGTGATCTCCGCCACGCGCAGGGCTTCGACGCGGCCTTCGCCCGTGAGCACGTTGCGCTCGCTCACGCGCGCGGCGCCGAGTTCCGCCACCGTCTTGAGAGACCGCCGCCAGATCGCGAAATCGTGGAGCACCCTTTGCTCCACGCGTGACGCCGCCACGTCCTGCGTCTCCAGGCGCACGACTCGGCTGCCTTCATCGAACGGCAGCCGTTTGTACAGCAGTTCGCCGGCGACTTCGATGCCGACCACCCCAATCGCGATGGCCGCCGCCAGCGAGAGGCCGCCGATGATCGTGAGCGCGGGATGCTTCAGCAGCATACGCGCGCCCAGCTTCCAGTCGAGCCACGAGACCAGGTCGGCATTCATACGCTCCGCTCCTCCAGTCCGCAGATCTCGGTGCATCGGGCCATGCTCATCGAGCCGGCGGATGTAAGCCTCCCCCGGCAGCCCAGCCGGTGTCTTCACGTGGAGGTGAGCATTCCGTGAGATTTCGGTGAGCGGGGCCGGGGCGGAGGCTCAGGTGCCTGGGGAGACGGGATGTCGCCGAAGGTGCTGTGGGAGCGCTACCTTGGGTGCAAGCTAGCCGGCACTCGTCGAATCACCGCTGTAGCAACACACGGTCAATTGCCCAAGCGATCAATTCAGGCTCCGACTTCTGGATCTGATGGGAACTCCCCGTGGTCTCGACGAACGTGCCTCGCGCCAGGCCCGCGCGAAACGCCGCAGTGACGCGTTTCGCACGCTGAGCCACTGGCGCACCCAGCGGCGCATGTCAAATGACACGGGCATCGAGGTTGGCCATTCGGTGTCGCTGGCACCCGCGAGCACGACGATTGGAATGCTCCGCAACGGCGGCAGTGTCTGAATCTCGGGGAAGAAGGCCGCAGACATCGCCGATGCCATCGCTACTTCGGCGAGGATTGGTCCGACGAGGACGTACGGCGGCGGGATCGCCAGCAGCGGCGAGGGCATCGTGCAACACGGTCGCGATGTGTCGGGGCGTCGGCGATGCTCCATCATCAGCCGAGCCGCCAAGTCCCGGGCGGTCAGCGAACCGTCCGGAGACGCTGGCAGCCTTGAAAGGACAAGCGCAAAGTCGTCCGTCCCCGCGGTGCCGAGGCCACTCTCAAACACGATCGTCGGATCCGTCACGTTGGAAGGAGCGGGCGCGGTGATGTCGAGCCGCACGGGGAGGCCGTTCACCTGCACGGTAACGTCCTTCGCGTGAGCGGGGCTCGCGATGAGCAGCAGCGCGAAACAGATGGCCCTATTCTCATTCCGGCTCAGTCGCGAAGACTGAAGACCGAAGACCGAAGACTGCGGTCCTGGCTACTTCGCACCCGGCGCCGGGTTGTTCGTGTTGGGACCCATCCCCCACACCTGGATGACCACTTCCTCGGTCTTGGCGCCGTCGTAGTGGATGCCGTTGGCCTTGTGATAGACGTAGGTCCCGGGCCCGGCGGCTACGGTGGAAGCCGGATTCGTACTTCTCGCCCGACCCCAGCCACCAGGTCCCGGAGATCACCACGAAGTGGCGATCGTTGGGATGCGAGTGCGGACGGCTCATGTTGCCCGGCAGCCACTTGAGGCGCATGACGTAGGGTTCGGCCTTGGTCGGGTCGCCGAACAGCACGGCGGTCTCCTGCGTGCCGGCGGCGTTGCGCACCCACTTGATGTCGCTGGGCTTGAATGGCTGCACGGCGGCGCCCGCGGGATTGGCCTGCGCCCCGATACGGTCGGCCGAAACGGCCAGCGCGGCCATGGCCGCGAGCGCCAGGATCACGGTTCGTCGAGTCATCGGGCCTCCTGTGTCCGAGTTCCGGCGATAGCATACTCCTAGGACCCAATGCAGCAGCGCCTCCAGAAGATCCTGTCGCAGGCGGGCATCGCGTCGCGGCGGGCCGCCGAGACGCTGATTGCCGAAGGCCGCGTGTCGGTCAACGGCTCGACCGTTCGCGAGCTGGGCACCAAGGCCGACGCCGACCAGGACGACATCCGCGTGGACGGCCGGCGCGTGCGCGGCGCCGAAGCCAAGCGCTACATCCTGCTCAACAAGCCCGCCGGCTTCGTGTCCACCCGGTCCGATCCGCAGCGGCGCCCGACCGTGATCGATCTGCTGCGCGGCGTGCACGAGTACGTCTACCCGGTCGGCCGGCTGGACTACGACACCGAAGGCCTGCTGCTGTTGACCAACGACGGCGACCTGGCCGCCAAGCTCACCCATCCGCGACACGGCGTCGAGCGCACCTATCGAGCCACCGTCGCGGGCGTGCCCGATCAGGCCGCGCTGCGGCGGCTGCGCGACGGCATCCCGCTCGACGGCGTGCGGACGCTGCCCGCCGACGTCGCGGTGATCAAGCGCGGCACGCGACGGGCACCACGCCACGCTGCGGTTGACGATTCGGGAAGGGCGGAACCGCCAGGTGCGGCGGATGTGCGAGGCGGTGGGCCACCCGGTCCGGTCGCTGGCGCGAACGGGCATCGGACCGCTGACCGGCGGCCGGCTGCCGGAAGGAGCCTGGCGCGACCTGACCGGCGCCGAGGTCAGGACACTACAGGCTTTGGCGACGTCGTCCTCCAACGGCTCGGCCTCGACGTCGCCTTCGTCCAGCGGCAGCACGTCCTCGCGCGGCGTCTGCTCGATGAGGCCGCCGGGCGGGTCGAAGCCCAGCGCTTCGGCCATGTCCTCGATCCGCGGCAGGTCGCCCAGGTCCTTCAGCCCGAAGCGGATCAGGAACTCCTTCGTCGTCGAGTACATGAACGGGCCGCCCGACCACGTTCTTGCGCCCGACGATCTTGATCAAGTGGCGCTCGAGCAGCGTGGACAGCACGCCGGCGGTGTTGACGCCGCGGATCTCGCCGATCTCGAGCGCCGTGATCGGCTGCTTGTAGGCGATCACCGCCAGCGTCTCCAGGCCGGCGACCGTCAGCTTCTGGGCCGACCGCTCGTTGAAGAGCCGCTGCACCCACTGCGTGCAGCTGCGGACGGGTGACGATCTGGTAGCCGCCGGCCACTTCCACCAGCTGCAGCCCGGGACGATTCTCGTAGTCGGCGCGCAGCGATTCCACCGCCGCCAGCACGTCCTCCTTGGGCTCCTCCGACAGAATCCGGCACAGCCGCCGCGGCGTGATCGGCTCCGGCGAGGCGAAGATCAGCGCCTCCACGGTGGCCTTGACCTCGGCGGACGGAGTGCGGGCTGGCGCCGACGCCAGGAGCTCCTCGGCCGGCGGTCGCCGCGCCCTCGAGTGCGGTCTGCGAATCCGTGGTGCGTCGTCGTGGTCTGCCATCGTCGCTCCGTCTCAACTAGGAGGGCCGTATGTCGCCGATCGGCTGCGGCGCGTCGGCCGGGCGCGCGCGCTTGTAGATACGAATCGCGCCGGTCCCGGCGGGCTGGAACGCGCGCACCATCTTCAACCGGATCATCTCGAGCAGCGCCAGGAAGGTGACGATCATGAACGGCCTGGAGCCGTCGCCGTCGGCGAACAGCTCCTCGAAGCCGCAGGCGTCGGTCTCCGACAACCGCGCCAGCAGCTGCGCCATCCGCGACTCGATCGAGATCTGCTCGGGCGGGATCACCATCGGCGGCCGCCGCGAGGCGCGCTCCAGCACGCCGCGGAACGCCGCCATCAGGCTGAACAGATCGACCTCGAGCTCGGGCTCGTAGTCCTCACCGGCGGCCTGCGCCACCCGCTCGTCGGGACGGCCGTACTGCGCCGCCCGCAGCATCTCGCGCTCGCGCAGCTGCTCGGCGGCGGCGCGGAACTTCTGGTGCTCGAGCAGCCGGCGCACCAGCGCCTCGCGCGGATCCTCTTCGGTGCCGTCGTCGTCGAGCGCCGGCTCCGGGCGCGGCAGCAGCATCCGCGACTTGATGTGGATCAGGGTCGAGGCCATCACCAGGAACTCGCCGGCCACGTCGAGGTTCAGCTCCTGCATCAGCTCGATGTAGCGCAGGTACTGCTCGGTGATGAGCGCGATCGGGATGTCGTAGATGTTCAGCTCGCTCTTCTTGATCAGGTAGAGCAGCAGATCGAGCGGGCCCTCGAACGCGTCGAGCTTCACCGTGTAGGCGTCGGGCGAGCTCTCGAAGTCTTCGTGCAGCATCGTCGTGCCATGGTTAGTAGCGCAGGCGCACGGCGCCGCGCACCCGTTCCATCGTGATCTGCGCCTCGGCGCGGGCCCGCCGCGATCCGTCGGCCAGGACGTCCTTCACGTAATCGGGCCGGGCCAGCACCTCGCGCCGCTTCTCGCGCAGCGGCGCCAGCGTGGCGTTCACGGCGCGCGCCAGCTTGGTCTTCACCTCGACGTCGCCGACCTTGCCGGCGCGGTAGCGCGCCTTCAGGTCCTCGACCTCGGCCACGTCGGGGTTGAAGGCATCGTGGTAGATGAACACCGGGTTGCCTTCCACGGTGCCCGGGATGTCGGCCCGGATCCGCTTCGGGTCCGTGTACATCTGCCGCACCTTCTTCACCACGCTCTCCTCGTCGTCCGAGAGGTCGATCGTGTTGCCGTAGCTCTTGCTCATCTTGCGGTTGTCCAATCCGGGCAGCCGCGAGCACGGGCGTCAGCAGGGCGTTGGGCTCCTCGAGCACCTGGCCGTAGAAGTTGTTGAACCGCCGCACGGCCTCGCGCGCCAGCTCGAGGTGCGGCACCTGATCGTCACCGACCGGCACGAACTTGCGCGTCGTAGAGCGCCACATCGGCGGTCTGCAGCAGCGGATAGCCCAGGAAGCCCAGCGTCGACAGATCCTTTTCCGCCAGCTGCTCCTGCTGTTCCTTGTAGGTCGGCACCCGTTCGAGCCACGGGATCGGCATCACCATCTGGAGGAGCAGGTAGAGCTCGGCATGCTCGGGCACGAGCGACTGTATGAAGAGGGTGCTGCGCGCCGGGTCGATGCCGGCGGCCAGCCAGTCGGCGGCGTTGTCCAGCGCGTTGGCGGTCGAGCGCCTCCGTGTCGGCGTACTCGCTGGTCAGGGCGTGCCAGTCGGCCACGAAGTAATAGCAATCGTAGGTGTCCTGGAGGCTGGTCCAGTTCTTCAACGCCCCCATCAGGTGACCCAGGTGCAGCCGGCCGGTCGGGCGCATGCCCGACACCACTCGTGGTTTCCGCTCGCTCACGTGACCGGCAAGCGTACCACGGGTCGCCTCGTTAGTCGTTGGTCGTTAGTCGTGGCCGTACTGTCCGAACGACCAGCGACTTCAACCTCCGCCATGTCCGCTAGCTTCGCGCGAAGTATTCGATCACCGCGTCGGCGACCTTGGCGCCCACCACCGGGGTCAGCTCCTCGCGCGTGGCCCGGCGCACGCCGGCCAGGCTGCCGAAATGCGTCAGCAGCGCGCGGCGGCGGCGCGGGCCAATGCCCGGCACGTCGTCCAGCTCGGACCGGAGGTCGCGCATCGAGCGCGCCTTCCGGTGGAACGTCACGGCGAAGCGGTGCGCCTCGTCGCGGATGCGCTGCACCAGGTGCAAGCGCCGGGTCGGTCGCGGTCCAGCGCCACGGGCTCGGGGCGGTCGCGCATGATCAGCAGCTCCTCGCGCTTGGCGATGCCCACGGCCACCAGGTTCGACAGGCCGATCGCCTCCAGCCCGTCGTAGGCAGCGGTGACCTGGCCGAGGCCGCCGTCGATCAGAATCAGATCCGGGAACGGTCCGCCGGCCTCCAGCACCGCGCGATACCGCCGCTGCACCACCTCGCGCATGGCCGCGAAGTCGTCGGGCCCCTCGTGCTCACGCGACCTGATCCGGAACTTCCGGTACTCGGACCGCTTCATCCGGCCGTCTTCGCACACGACCAGCGCCGCCACCGTCTCGCTGCCCTGGATGGTGGAGATGTCGAAGCATTCGATGCGGCGCGGCAGCGTCGCCAGGCCGAGCACCGAGCGCAGCGTCTCGAGGGCCTCGAAGTGCGCCGCCGTGTTCTCGTTGAAGCGGCTGCGGTACGACAGCTCGGCGTTCCGCGTCGCCAGGTCCGCCATCGCCCGGCGATCGCCTCGCTGCGGGGTGGACACGCGCACGCGCCGGCCGGCCAGGTTCGACAGCCACTCCTCCACCGCCTCCTGCTCGTCGATCTCGACCGGCAGATCCAGTTCCGCCGGCGGCACCCGCCCGGCGTAGAACTGCGTGATGGCGGCGGCCACCACGCCCGGCTCGCCGGCGGGCAGCGCCTCGGCGTCGGCCACCAGCTCCAGGCGCTCCACTACCCGTCCGTCGCGCACGGCGAAGATCTGCACCACCGATCCGCTGGGGCCCACCTTGACGCCGAACACGTCGCGCTCCACCAGGCGCGCGGTCGCCACTTTCTGCTGTCGCTCCGCCAGGGCCTGGACGGTGCGCATCGCATCGCGATGCTGCGCCGCCTCCTCGAATCGCTCTGCGGCCGCCGCCCCGGTCATCCGCTCGCGCAGCCGCCGCGCCAGTTCGTCGGCCCGGCCTTCCAGCAGCATCCGGGTGTTGGTGACGGCCGCCGCATAGGCCGACGCGGAGCAGATCTCGGCGACGCACGGGGCCACGCAGCGGCCGATGTCGTACTCGAGGCACGGACGGGCGCGCTGGCCGGTGATAACCTCGTTGCACGATCGGATGCCGAATATCTTGTGTGAAAGCGTCATCGCCCGCCGGGCCAGCTTGGCCGGCAGAAAGGGGCCGGCGTAGAAGTCGCCGGAGCCCTCCTCGACGCTGCGCGCCACGAGCACGCGCGGATAAGCCTCGCTGGTCGTCAGCCGCAGATAGGGGTAGTTCTTGTCGTCGCGCAGCAGGATGTTGTAGCGCGGCGAGCGCTGCTTGATCAGGTTGTTCTCGAGCGCCAGCGCCTCCATCACCGAGTCGGTGACGATCACGTCCAGCGACGCGATCTCGCTCAGCAGCGCGTCGTGCCGCGGGCTGGTGCCCCATGCCCCGAGATAGCTGCGGACGCGGTCGCGCAACGAGCGCGCCTTGCCGACGTAGAGCGTCTGGCCGGCCGCGTTGGCCCACAGATACACGCCCGGCTGCTCCGGCAAGCGCGCGATCTGTTCCTTGAGGTCTTCGACGGCCATAAGCTAGTATGACGAACTTGCAATCGACAATTGGATCAATGGAAATCGGCGCCAGATGACGTTCACCGGACTCATCGGCACCGTGTGCATGGTCCCCCTCAGGGCCATTATCGCGGTCAGTGTTGCCCTCCGTATCCATCCCAACACGCTCACGCTCATCGGTGTCCTGATCAACGTCGGCGCGGCCATCGCGCTCGGCCTGGACCGGTTCCTGCTGGCGGGCGTGATCATGATCGTCGCCAACATCTTCGACTTCATCGACGGCAAGGTGGCGCACATCACCAACACCGTGTCGCGGTTCGGCGCCTTCTGGGACTCGACGCTCGATCGGTTCTCCGACATCGCGCTGTTCCTCGGCCTGATCTACCTCTACGCCGATCTGCGGCGTACCGACTACGTGATGGTGACCGCACTGGCGATGATGTTCTCGATCATGACCAGCTACGCGCGGGCGCGCGCCGAGTCGCTGATCGAGAAGTGCAAGGTCGGCTTCATGGAGCGGCCCGAGCGGATCGTGCTGTTCATGATCGGCGCCTTCACCGACCGGATGGCGGCGGTGATGTGGGTGATCCTGATCCTGTCGATCGTCACCGTCCACAACCGCATCCACTACACCTTCCTGGCCCTCAACGACCGGCCCATCCCCAACGGCCCCAACGCGCTGACGGCGGCGTTCTCCCGCGCGTTCTTCTGGCGCGACGAGCGCGGCACCTTCCCCTACGACCTCTGGGTCATCGCCATCCTGGCCTTCGTCTGGCTGACGCCGCCCGACTGGCTGCGCGACCCGACCGCGGCCGGCACCGGCATCTGGGGCTGGCTCTTCTAGTCAGACGATGGCCGCAGCCGACCACGTCCTCGACACCGCCCAGGCGCTCGAGGCGCTGCGCGCGTTCGGGCCGGTGCTGTCGATCAAGCGCTATCGCCTGACGCTCGATCCAGCGCCGGCCGTGCCGACACTCCCCTGCCTGGACCACGAGGCGATGCTGCACGAGGGCATCCCGCCCCACGCCGCCGCCTACGTTCAGGACGCCAGTTCCGGCGACCTGCACGAGCTGGTGCTCATCCCCGCCAGGCGGAGGATCGACATCGACACGGTGTCCACCTGGGGCGAGTATTCGGAGGAGTCGCTGGCGCGGCTCAAGGCGCACGTGGCCCAGCGCTTCCCCCAGCATACCGTGCGTGTCACCGGTCCGTCCTGGTGGCGCGGCGAACGCCGGGTCGCGGCCGCGTGCCGGGCCCAGGTGTCGCTGCGGGACGTGCTGCTGGCACCCGACATCCCGCGCGTCAAGGCCAGCGTGGACCGCCTCCAGATCGTCGGCTCGCTGATGGAGAAGGAATCGCGGGTGGCTTCCTGGGGCGTCCGCACCGTCACCGGGCCGCTGCTGGCCGCGGCCGGCGTCGTGCTCTACTCGCGTGTTCGGCGGCCTGACGCCGCGGCTCGGCGAGGCTGGCGTCACCGCGCTGCGCTACGGGCATCGTGACGCTGCTGGGAGCGTGGTTCCTCTACTACGGCCTCAAGGCCGTGCAGCTGACGGGGATGTCGAACCGGGTGTGGAAGCGCTCGGCGGAGTACGGCTTGATCCTCGCCGAGCGCCAGAGGCTGGCAGGCCAGAGCCGGACCGGAAGCCTGAGCTGCCCCGCTCTACGCCGGCCTTGCGCTTGCGCGCGCCGTTGGCGGCTTTGGCCTTTGCCGTCTTCGCCATCACCACTTTGGCAGGCTTCTTCTTCTCCGTGCTGACCGAGTTCAGGCTGCGGCGCAGCGCCTCCATCAGGTCCACGACCTTCGGCGGCTCCTCGATCTCTGGCGTCACGATCTCTTCGCCGGCGATCTTCGCCTCGATGATCTTCCGCAGGCCTTCCTTGTATTCGTCGGTGTAGTCCTTGAGGTTCAGCTCCGACTCGAAGCTGCCAATCACCTGCTTGGCCAGCTTCATCTCCTCGGGCTTCACCTTGCTGGGCACCGAGTCCAATTCCTCGATCTGTTCGATGGCCCGAATCTCGGCGTCGTGGTGCAGCGTGTACATCACGAGGCCCTTCTTCTTCGGCCGCACCGCCACGAGATACTCGCGGCCATACAGCGCCACCTTGCCGATGCCAGCCTTGCCCGCCATCCCTTCACGCATCACCGCGAAGGACTGGGCCGCCATCGGCCCGTCGGGTGCCAGGTAGTAGGCCCGATCGACGTAGATCGGATCGATCTCCGACTCGTCGGCAAACTGCGCCAGGTCGATGACGCGAGTGGATTCGACGCGCACCTTCTGCACGTCCTCTTCCTCCACCACCACGTAGCGGCCCTTCTCGAACTCGTAGCCCTTGACGATCTCGCTGATGGGCACCTCGCGGTCGCAGGTCGGGCACCACTTCTTCATCTGGATCCGCGTCTGGCACTCGGCGTGGAGCTGGTTGAAGGCGATCGTCGCGGCCGATTCGGTGGCCGGGAACACCTTGACCGGAATCGTGACCAGGCTGACCTTGAGGTAGCCCTTCCAAGTTGGTCGTGCTGCCATATGCGAGCCTTTATCGGTCCTTTGCCGCCGGTTGTGCAGGGGTGCGCAGTTCCGCCCCTGCCGAGCCCGAGATGGGCCTTTCCAGTCGCTTTATCAGGCAGTTTGGGGGGTTGGCCGCTGCCCTGTCAACTCGAGCCGGGGATAGACTTCGGCGGTTACATCGACCTGCCATGACGACAATTCTTACGGCCATCCTCACTGGTGTCGCGGTGCTGCTGGCCGGCAACCTGCCGTGGGCGGCCCTCGGCGCATGGAACCTCCGCATCGGAACGGCGGTGCCATGGGCGATTCTGCCCATGGTGCTGTATTTGTGGGCGTATTGGCGCTTCATCAGCGGCGGGTGGAGTGCGCCCGCCGACGCCGCGAGGCGTCGTGCGAACCTCCGAGCCAACAGACTTCCGGCCGGCATGTGGGCTCCTTCGCTGGCGGCCGGCACACTGGGGTTCAGCGCACTGCTCGCGCTGCTCGCCCTTGCCGCCCGCCTCGTGCGCCTTCCCTCGTCGGCGGCGATTACCATGCCACCCGACATGCCGCTGACGACCACCTTCCTGCTGCTCGCCATGCAATCCATTGTCGCCGGCGTGACCGAGGAGGCGGCCTTCCGCGGCTACATGCAGAGCCCGATCGAGCGTGTGTATGGGGTCGCCGTGGCGATCCTCGTGAACGGTACGCTCTTCGGGCTCCTGCACTTCAGCAGTCACCCGCGCGACGTTCTGTTGATGCTCCCGTACTACATAGCCGTAGCGGCGGTGTACGGCGGGCTGACGTGGGCGGCCAATTCGATTCTCCCGGCACTGGTGCTGCATTCGGCGGGGGACGTCGTCGTGCTCACGCGATGGTGGGCTACCGGCCAGCCCGAGTGGCAGCTCGCGGCGGCACCGCCGCCGCTGGTCTGGGAGCACGGCGTCGACGCCTCATTCGTTCTAACCGCGACATCATGCGTGGTGCTGGCCCTTCTGACGGCGCGGGCGTACCAAGCCGTCGGCAACCTGCGGGTGCGAGCACTCGCCTCCATGCCGGTGGATGGCACGTCTCCGGTCTCCAGTTCCGGTCTCCGGTCCAGTAATCACCGGACGGACCGAAGACCGAAGACCGGAGACTTTCTACACCGCGTCCCGCTCGTCCCGGATGCCGAGGTCGAGCCCGGCCCCGCCGATCTGGATCTCGTGGGCGGCGATGCGATCGCGCAGCAGCCGCCGCACCTGGCCGTACAACGGGCCGGGCACGGTCAGGTGACGGGCGATGCTGCGGACGCGCGACACCAGGATCAGCGTCACGCTCGGCTCCTCTTTCCACGACACCGCTGAAATCTGCGTCCACGGCATGAAGCCGCTGTCGGCCCAGACGCCGTCGCCGTAGAAGCCGCGGGCGATCCGCGCGCTCATCGGGAAGGCGTAGCCGTAGTAGGTGCACATCATCATCTCGCCGAAGAGCTGGCCGAGCGGCCGCCGCAGCACGAAGATGTCGAGCGCCAGCAGCAGCCCGAACATCGCGCCCAGGCCGAGGTTGAAGCCGTAGAAGCGGGGCTTGGCGGCCTCCCAGACCAGCAGGGCCGATCGGCGCCGCCGGCGATAGGAGAGAAGCTGCCAGGCCACCCAGAGGTTGGCCCCCAGGAAGCCGATGCCGAACAGCAGCGACAGCCGGGGGGCCAACCATCTCACCAGCCCCACGACGTCTTCGCCGGGCATTCACGCCTCCGCGCGGGCCGGCGGCGTGTCGGGCGCGCCGGCCAGGAACGGGTCGAAGCACGTCCGGCAGCGCGCCTCGTAGAGACCCTGGGCGCCGACCAGGACGCGGTCGCCGCTCGCCACCAGCCGCTGGGTGTGGCTGGCCGGATTGCCGCACACCATGCAGATGGCGTGGGTCTTGGTGATGTACTCCGCGATCGCCAGCAGCTGCGGCATCGGCTCGAACGGCTTGCCCAGGTAGTCCTGGTCGAGGCCGGCCACGATCACGCGCGTGCCGCGGTCGGCCAGGGTGTTGCACACCATCGGCAGTTCCAGGTCGAAGAACTGCCCTTCGTCGATGCCCACCACCTCGGCGTCGGCCGCCACCTGGTCGATCAGCACGCGTGACGTGGCGACGGCCTGCGACTGGATGCGCATGTCGCTGTGCGACACGATGTGATCGTCGGCGAAGCGGGTGTCGATGATCGGCTTGAAGATCTGCACGCGCTGGCGGGCGATCTGGGCGCGGCGCAGGCGGCGGATCAGCTCTTCGCTCTTGCCGCTGAACATGCAGCCGACGATGACCTCGATCCAGCCCTGGGTTGGCTGTCGGACGACGTCCATGGCGGCTCGACCTCTGCCGGCGCGATTCAGGCCCGGGACAGGTACTCGCCGGTCTCGGTGCTGACGCGGATCATGTCGCCGCTGTTGACGAACGGCGGCACCTGGACCACCAGGCCGGTCTCGAGCGTCGCCGGCTTCACCTGCGCGCTGGCGGTCGCGCGGTTGATCCCGGGGGTGGTCTCGACCACCTTGAGATCGACGGTAGCCGGCAGCTCGATGCCCACCGGCTCGCTGCCGTAGAACTCGACCTGGATGGTCATTTCGGGCTTCAGATAATTGACCGACTCCCCCAAGGCCTCGCTGCTGATGTGGGTCTGCTCGAACGACACCGTGTCCATGAAGTAGTAGGCGTCGCCGTCGAGGTAGAGATACTGCATCTCCTTTTCCTCGAGGGTCGCGCGTTCGACGGTGTCTTCCGACCGCAGCTTCTGGTCGTTCAGCGCCCCGTTGCGGATGTTGCGGAACTTCACCCGCACGAAGCCGCGCAGGTTGCCGGGGGTGACGTGCTGGAGCTCCAGCACGCGGAACAGGTCCTGCTCGACCTTGACCAGCATGCCCTTCTTGAGACGCGTCGCTTGTATCGATGCCATTTTTGTCGTCGAGGGAACCTGCGGATCGTAGCACAGGGGTTGCGCCGCCCTGGCCGGCTCTACCCCTATGCTACGATGCCACTCGTGGCGTTTGCCCGTTGGGATCCGCTGCGCGACCTCCTCGCTATCCAACAGCGCCTGGACCGTTTCGCGCCCGGCCCGACCGGCTGGCAGCCGCCGTGCGATCTGCACGAGACCGCGGTCGCCTACATCCTGACGGCCGAACTGGCCGGGCGTTCTCGAATCCGACGTCAGCGTCGAAGCCACCGAGCACGCGGTCACGCTGTCCGGCCTGCGCCGCGAACGTCCCGGCTCGTGCGAGCAGTACCACCGCCTGGAACGTGGCCACGGCGAGTTCGCGCGGCGGTTCGAAATGCCGCTGCCGATCGCGGCGGACGCGATATCAGCCGTGATGCGAGACGGCGTGTTGACCGTGACCTGTCCGAAGCAGGACGCCGCCACCCGCCGCATCGACGTCACCTAGAGGAGATGCCCGTGAGGCGCCTGTTCCCGCTCGCCGTCATCCTGGCGCTCGGCTTCGCAGCCGGCCGCGTGTTTTCGGACGCCGGCGATCGTGCGCCCGACCCGCCGGCGATCGAGGACGAGCAGCAGCGCGGCGGCGGCCGGCAGGCCAACGTCACGACGCCCGGCCCGGTGTCCGCCGCCGCGACGCTCCCCGACTTCACCCGCGTCGCCGACCGCACGGTGCCGGCCGTCGCCAACATCTCGTCCCAGCAGTTCGTGCGCCGGCAGCCATCGCCGTTCGACGCGTTCTTCTTCGGCGACGACGACATCTTCGGCTCGGGCGGCCGCGTCGAGAGCAGCCTGGGGTCCGGCGTCGTGGTCAGCCCCGACGGGTTCATCCTCACCAACAACCACGTCGTCACCGGCGATCAGCGGCGCGTCAGCATCCAGGACCTGGCCGTCCGCGTGTCGCTGGCTGCCGACAAGCGCGAGATGGCCGCCGCCGTCATCGGCGTCGATCCGGCGACCGACCTGGCGCTGCTGAAGGTGGACGCGCGCAACCTGCCGACCATTCCCTGGGGCGACTCGTCGAGCCTGAAGGTGGCGGAGTGGGTGCTGGCCATTGGCAACCCGTTTCAGTTGAGCCAGACGGTCACGCTCGGCATCGTCTCGGCCGTGGGCCGCACGAACCTGGGCATCCAGGCCTACGAGGACTTCGTGCAGACCGACGCCGCCATCAACCCCGGCAACTCCGGCGGCGCGCTGGTGAACGCGCAGGGGCGAGCTGGTCGGCATCAACACCGTGATCTTCAGCCAGAGCGGCGGCTACCAGGGGATCGGCTTCGCGGTGTCGAGCAACCTGGCGCGCCGGGTGATGAACGACCTGCAGCGGTACGGCGAGGTGCGGCGCGGCTCGATCGGCTACGTGCAGATTCAGCCGCTGACGCCGGCCCTGGCGCAGGAGCTGGGGGTGACGGGGACCGACGGGCTGGTGGTGATGCGCATGGGCCGGGCCGCGTCGGCATTCAAGGCCGGCCTGCGGCCCGGCGACGTGATCCGCACCTTCAACGGGGTCACCATCACCGACACCGGCCATTTGTCGCGGATGATCTCCGACGCCGCCGTCGGTTCCACCGCCGCGGTGGGCATCGTGCGCGAAGGACGTCCGCAGACGTTACGGATTCCGATCGAGCCGCCCCGCACCGGGGCCTAGGCCGGGCGCTACGAGGCGCGGACGGCCCGCACCGATCCCACCACCTCGCGGATGTCGACGTCGGTCAGGATCTTCCGATCGTCGGCGATGCCCATCAGCGCGCGGTAGACCGCCAGCAGCTCGTCGCCCTCGAGCGTGAACCCGAGGTCGGCGCACCGGCGTTGCACCGCGTGGCGGCCCGAGTGCTTGCCCAGGACCAGCGGGTTCCACGGCGCCCCCACGTCCTCGGCGCGCATGATCTCGTAGGTGCGGCGGTCCTTCAGCATGCCGTCCTGGTGAATGCCCGCCTCGTGCGAGAAGGCGTTGCGGCCGACCACGGCCTTGTTCACCTGCACCGCCTGACCGGTCAGCGCCGTCAGCATCTCGCTGGACGGGTAGAGCTGCTTCGTCTCGATGGTCGTGGAGTACGGCAGCCGATCGGAGCGGACGTGAAACGCCATCACCACTTCTTCCAGCGACGCGTTCCCGGCGCGCTCGCCGATGCCGTTGACCGTGCACTCGATCTGGCGCGCCCCGCCCTCGCACGGCCGCGATGGAATTGGCCACGGCCAGGCCCAGGTCGTCGTGGCAGTGGGTGCTGAAGATCACCTCGTCGCCGTGCGGCACGCGCGACCGGATGGTCAGGAAGAAGTCGCGAGTCTCGTCGGGCGTCAGATACCCGACCGTATCCGGCAGGTTGATCGTCGTGGCCCCGGCCTTGATCGTGGCCTCGATCACGCGGCACAGGAAGTCCATGTCGCTGCGGGTCGCGTCCTCGGCCGAGAACTCGACGTCCGAGGTGTGCTGGCGCGCGAAGCGCACCGCGTCGGCAGCCGTTTCGAGACACTGGTCGCGCGACATCCTGAGCTTCGCCTGGAGGTGCAGGTCAGACGTGGCGATGAACGTGTGGATGCGCCCCTGCGCGGCCGGCTCGATGGCCCACGCCGCGCGCTCGAGGTCGGCACGATGGCAACGCGCCAGACACGCCACCACGGGTCTCCGGATCTCGGTGGCGATTTTCCGCACGGCGTCGGCATCGGCCGTCGATGCAATCGGGAACCCGGCCTCGATGATGTCCACACCCAGGGCATCGAGTTGACGCGCCAGCTGCAGCTTCTCGGCGGGGTAAAGCGAAAATCCCGGCGACTGCTCGCCGTCCCGCAGCGTCGTGTCGAAGATCCGTACGTGCTGTTTGTCCATCGGACCCCCTGAGACGAGTGCCCCCTCAGGCCAGTAGACGCGACCGGCCCCGATAATGTCAAAATGATAATTATTCTCTTTGAATCATGATTGCTTATCGGACAGACGGACCGCCTGACTCCAGAGAGACGCATGGAACTCGCTGAATTACGGGTATTTCTGCGCGTAGCGGCCGAGCGCAGCTTCTCCCGGGCCGCCACCAAGCTGCACCGCACCCAGCCGGCCGTCAGCCAGGCGGTCCGCCGGCTCGAGGAAAGCGTCGGCGAGCGGCTGTTCGACCGGGCCACCAAGGACGCCCGTCTGACCGATGCCGGACGCCTGCTCCGCGACTACGCCGAGCGCCTGCTGCGCCTGTCCGACGAGGCCGAAAGCGCCGTGCGCGACCTGCGCGACCTGCGGCGTGGCCGCGTCCTCATCGGCGCCAACGAGGCGTCGGTGCACGTGGTGCTGCCGCTGATCGACCGGTTCAGAAAACAGCATCCCCTCGTGCACATGGACGTGCGGCGCGATCCCGGCCCGCCAGATTGGCGCCGAAGTGACCCACGGCAGCCTGGACTTCGGCGTGCTGACCTTTCAGCCGGCCGAGCCCCGGCTCGCCTCGATCACGCTCGGGACCGACGAGCTGGTGATGCTGGTGCACCCGGCCCATCCGCTAGCCGGCAGCCAAGGAAGTGACGCTGTCCGAGTGCGCGCGCCAGACCGTGATCGCGCACAACGACCCGTCGCACATGCGCGACCGCGTGCTGCGGCTGTTCGAGCAGCAGCAGATTCCCGCCAACATCCTGGTGTCGCTGCCCAGCCTCGAGGGCATCAAGCGCGCCGTGGGCCTGCAGCTGGGGGTGGCGCTGCTGCCGCGCCGCTGCGCCGAGCTGGAAATCGCGCGCGGCGAGCTGGTGGCGCTGGCCATGCCGGAAATCCGGCTGCGCCGCCAGGTGCGCATGGTGTTCCGGAAAGGCGGCGAGCGGTCGCACGCCGCCACGGCGTTCCTGGAGTCGATGGAGAAACCAGAACGCAAGGCGTCGGCCGCCGGGCCCCGGGCGCCGGGCACCGAAGACTGAAGACCGAAGACCGAAGATGAGACGACGCGCTCAGTTCAAATACGGCAGCCGCGCGGCCGTCTGGCGCACTTCGTCGAAGCGGTCCAGCAGCATCCCGGTGGTGTCCCACGCGCCGGTCAGGAACGCGTCGCGCGTCCTGGCCGGCATGCCGGCACGGCACGTGAAGTCGCCGATGCTGCAGGTCCCGTTCTCGACGTCCACGACCATCGTGGCCTGCGGGTTGGCCGCGATGCGGGCGTAGATCTCCTTCAGGTCGGCGGCGTCGGCGGTGACGCAGGGCAGGCCGATCATCACCGAGTTGCCGAAGAAGATCTCGGCGAACGACTCGCCCACGATCGCCTGGATCCCCCACCGCTGGATCGCCTGCGGCGCGTGCTCGCGCGACGAGCCGCAGCCGAAGTTCTCCTCGACCACCATCACCGAGGCGCCGGCGTAGCGCGGGTCGTCGAACGGATGCGGGCGGTTGGTGCCGCGGTAGCCGCCGGCCTTCCGCTCGTCCTCGAACACGTGCTTCTCCATCCCGTCGAACGAGACGCTGCGCAGGAACCGCGCCGGGATGATGCGATCGGTGTCGATGTCGTTGCCGGGCAGGGGCAGCGCCCGGCCCTCGACGCGAGCGATGCGGCGGATCACATCAGCCTCCGGACGTCGGTCACTTCGCCCGACACGGCCGCCGCCGCCACCATCGCCGGGCTCATCAGCAGCGTCCGGCCGGTGGGGCTGCCCTGCCGGCCCTTGAAGTTGCGGTTCGACGACGCCGCGCACACCTGGTTGCCCTCCAGCTTGTCGGGGTTCATGCCCAGGCACATCGAGCAGCCCGCGCCGCGCCACTCGAAGCCGGCCTCGCGGAAGATGTCGGCGAGGCCTTCGCGCTCGGCCGCCCGGCTGACCGAGGCCGACCCGGGCACCACCAGCGCCTTGACGTGCCTGGCCACGCGGCGGCCCTTCACGATCCTGGCGGCCTCCCGCAGATCGGAGAGGCGCGAGTTCGTGCACGAGCCGACGAACGCCACGTCCACCTTCATGCCGGCGATCGGCTGGCCGGGCGTCAGGCCCATGTACTTCAGCGCGTCGGCCGTCGCCTCGGCGTCGGCGCCGGTCTCGGCTGCCGACGGCACGCGTCCGTCCACGCCGATCGACTGCCCGGGGTTGACGCCCCAGGTCACCACCGGCGTCAGCTCCGCCGGCGCGCACCTCGACCTCGTCGTCGTAGGCCGCGTCGGCATCCGACGCCATCGACCGCCACCACTTCGCCATCTCGTCGAAGCGATCCGCCGCCGGCGCGAACGGCCGGCCCCGCAGGTACTCGATCGTGGTGTCATCGGGGTTCACATAGCCGACGCGCGCGCCGCCCTCGATCGACATGTTGCACATGGTCATCCGCTCGTCCATCGACATGCGGTCCACGGCGTCGCCGGCGTACTCGTAGGCGTAGCCGGTGCCGCCGCGCACGCCCAGCCGCTGGATGATGGTCAGGATGACGTCCTTGGCGTACACGCCGCTGCGGCAGCGTCCCGGTGACGCGGATGCGCCGCACCTTCAGCGGCTCGATCGCCAGGCACTGCGAGGCCAGCACGTCGCGCACCTGCGAGGTGCCGATGCCGAACGCCACCGAGCCGAACGCGCCGTGCGTGGAGGTATGGCTGTCGCCGCACGCGATGGTCATGCCCGGCTGCGTCAGCCCCAGCTCCGGCCCGATCACGTGCACGATGCCCTGCCGGTCGTCGTCCAGCCCAGCCAGGCGCAGCCCGAAGTCGCGGCAGTTGCGCTCGAGCGACGCCATCATGTCCTCGGCCATCACGTCCAGGAACGGCCGCTGCCGCTCGCGCGTCGGGATGATGTGATCGACGGTGGCGAAGGTGCGGTCCGGAAACGCCACCTTCCAGCCGTTGGCGCGCAGCGCGTCGAAGGCCTGCGGCGTCGTGACCTCGTGGATCAGGTGGAGGCCGATGAAGAGCTGCGTCTGCCCGGTCGGCAGCTGGCGCACGGTGTGGAGATCCCACACCTTTCGAAGCAGTGTTTGACCCATGAGGTGTACGGCTAACTTCTGATGGTACCGACCCGAGACCGCGGGATGGCCGGCCACGAAGCACCGCCACGGCCGGTCCACGCCGACGCGGATGCCGATGCGCGGTCCCCAGGCCACCGGCCCGAGGCGCAGCCCGTGGTCTTCGATCGTCAGCGTGCTCGAGACCAGGTCGCTGCGGTTGTGCCGCAGCGATACGCCCAGGGCCCTGGCCAGGTTGCCGGGCCCGCGGCCCAGCGCGTCGATCGGCGTGTCGGGCCCCGCCTGCCGCCGCCGGCGCATCAGGGCCACGCCTTCCAAGCGGCGCGATCGCGCGGATCAGCACCGCCGCGGGATCGCCCTCGTGTTCGGTCACCGCGTTCAGCAGGTAGTGGATGCCGTAGTTCAGGTAGACGTAGGCGATCCCCGGAGGGCCGTACAGCGGCGCGTTGCGCCGCGTCGGCCCTGGTGCCGCATGGCAAGCCGGATCCGTTTCGCCGATGTAAGCCTCGACCTCGACGATCGCCCCGGCGACGCGCTTCCGCCGGCCGTGTGGTGCACCAGCACCTTGCCGATCAGCTCTTCGGCCACGGTCAGCGTCGGCCGCTCGTAGAACTCCCGCGGCAGCCGCGGACGCACGCGGCCGGCGCCGCTAGTCGTTCGCCCCAACCGGCGTGCGCCCGTTGACGAGCACCGGGCGCAGGGCGCGGCCGGTGTGCGACTCCTCGTTGGCCGCCACCTGCTCGGGGGTGCCGGTGACGACCACCTCGCCGCCGCCCTCGCCGCCCTCGGGCCCCAGGTCGATGACGTAGTCCGCGGTCTTGATCACGTCGAGGTTGTGCTCGATCACGACCAGCGTGTGCCCGGCCTCGACCAGCTTGCGAAACGCCGCCAGCAGCTTCGCGATGTCGTCGAAGTGCAGCCCGGTCGTCGGCTCGTCCAGGATGTAGAGCACGCGCTCGCCGCCGCTCGACGCCAGGTGCGCCGCAATCTTGATGCGCTGCGCCTCGCCGCCGGAGAGCGTCGTCGCCGGCTGGCCCAGCCGCAGGTAGCCGAGCCCGATTTCGTCGAGCACGTGCAGCCGCCGCAGCACCTTCGGCGACGAGCTGAAGAAGGCAATCGCCTCCCGCACCGTCATCTCGAGGATCTGGTGGACGTTCTTGCCCTTGTAGCGGACCTCGAGCACCTGCGGCTTGAAGCGCTTGCCGTCGCAGTGCTCGCACGGCACGAACACGTCGGCCAGGAACTGCATCTCGACCCGCACTTCGCCCTCGCCCTGGCACGCCTCGCAGCGGCCGCCGGGGACGTTGAAGGAGAAGTGGCTGGCCGACAGCCCGCGCGACTGCGAGTCCTTGGTCAGCGCCAGCAGCTCGCGGATCGGATCGAAGGCCTTCAGATAGGTGACCGGATTGGAGCGCGGCGTCCGGCCGATCGGCGTCTGGTCCACCAGCACGACGTCGGTGATGTACTCCAGCCCCTCGATCGACTGGTGCGCCCCGACGCGTCGATCCCAGTCGCCCTTGGCACGCTTGATCGCGGCGTACAGGACGTCGTGCACCAGCGTGGACTTGCCCGACCCGCTGACCCCGGTCACGCACGTGATCGTGTTGAGCGGGATCTGGATGTCCACGTCCTTGAGGTTGTGCTCGGTGGCGCCCGTCAGCCGGATCTTCTGCGGCAGGCCGGGCCGGCGTAGCGGCGGCACCGCGATCGACAGCTCGTGCCGCAGATACTTCGCCGTCAGCGATCGCGGCTCCTGGAGCAGGTCGGCGTAGTTGCCGGAATAGATCACCCGCCCGCCCTGTTCGCCGGCGCCCAAGCCGATGTCCACGACGTGATCGGCCACGCGGATCATGTCCTCGTCGTGCTCGACGACCAGTACCGTGTTGCCCTGGTCGCGCAGCTGCCGCAGGATGTCGATCAGGCGCTGGTTGTCGCGCGGGTGGAGGCCAATCGACGGCTCGTCCAGCACGTACAACGTGCCGACGAGCGCGGACCCCAGCGACGTCGCCAGGTTGATGCGCTGCGATTCGCCGCCCGAGAGCGTGGACGACAGCCGGTCGAGCGTCAGGTATTCCAGCCCGACGTCGCTGAGGAAGCCCAGACGGCGCTCGATCTCGCGCAGCACCTTGCCGGCCACCGCGGCTTCCTTCTCGGTCAGCGCCAGCTGGCGAAAGAACTCCTGCGCGTGCCGGACCGTGAGCGACGACACCTGATCGATGGTGCGGCCGCCCACCTGCACGTCTCGCGCCTCGCGCCGCAGCCGCGCGCCGCCGCAATCCGGACAGGCCTGGTAGCTGCGATACCGGCTCAGGAACACGCGGACGTGGACCTTGTATTTCTTGCGCTCGAGCCAGCGGAAGAAGCCACGCACGCCGTCGAAGTCGCCGAAGCCTTCCACGACCAGCCGGCGCTCGTCCTCGGTCAGGTCCTGCCACGGGACGTCGAGCCGCAGGCCGGTCTTCCTGGCCTCGCGCTTCAGCTCGGCCAGGTGGGACCGGTAGTGCGGCTTGCTCCACGGCTCCACCGCGCCGCCGGTCAACGTCTTGGCGGGATCCGGCACCACCAGCTGCATGTCGAGCTCGATGACGTTGCCGAACCCGTTGCAGGTCGGGCACGCGCCGAACGGGTTGTTGAACGAGAAGAGCCGCGGCTGCGGCGTCTCGTAGGCGATGCCGCAGGTGCGGCACTCGAACCGCTCCGAGAACACCACCCGCTCGGTGGCGCCGCCGTCGTGCAACACGAGCGCGAACGCCGCGCCGCCGCCTTCTCGATAGGACGTCTCGACCGAATCGGTGAGGCGGCTGAGCAGCCCGTCCTCGATCTTCACGCGGTCGACCACCACCTCGACCGCGGCACGGCCTTTGAGCGCGGCCGGATCCACCTCCTCGAAGGCCACCGCCTTGTCGTCCAGCAGCAGCCGGCCGAATCCCCGCCGCCGCAGGGTATCGAGCGTGCGGGCCAGCGGGTCCGCGTCCGGCCGGGCACGGTTGCCGGCTGCGTCCGCGTCGTCGAAGGCGTCGGCATCCTCGGCCGGTACCGTTGTCCGTGGACATCGCCACGAGCGGGACCTCGAAGCCGATGAGCAGGCGGGTGCCGGCGGGCAGCTCGCTCAGGCGCCTGGCCACGATCTCGGCCGTCTCGCGGATGACGTCGGTGCCGCACTGGCGGCAGATGGTGCGGCCGACGCGCGCGAACAGCAGGCGCATGTAGTCGTGAATCTCGGTCGTGGTCCCCACCGTCGAGCGCGGGATTGCGGATGCTGTTCTTCTGCCGGATCGCGATCGCCGGGCACATGCCCTCGATGCGATCGACGTCGGGCTTTTCCATCCGCTCCAGGAACTGCCGCGCATACGCCGACAGCGACTCGACGTAGCGCCGCTGGCCCTCCGCGTAGATGGTGTCGAAGGCCAGGGACGACTTGCCGGAGCCGCTGACGCCGGTGATGACGATCAGGCGGTTGGCCGGCAGCGACACGTCGATGTTCTTCAGGTTGTGGGTGCGCGCGCCGCGCACCACGATCGGGTTGCGCGGCCGGGCGGCGTTCGGAGGGGTCTCGTGCATGGGCGGTGATTCAGGCCGGAATCACAATCTGCCATCGTACTACGGCCCGGCCGCGCGAAGCGCGGCAAAGGGACCTGCCTCCGGACCCGGCGGGCCCAGCGCCGTGTTCTTGGGCTGGCGAGCGGTGTTGGCGATCTGGAGCGGTGCTGGCTATATACTTTCCTGGTTCTTGCCCACCCCCCGTTTTCGGGCTTGGTCGGCCCAGGAGGTTCGTTGATGCGCGCATTGATGACGATGGGGCTCGCGGCAGCCCTCGCAGTGAGTGTGACGGCCCAGGGCCCGGCCCCGGCGGTCGAGCTGAAGGTCGGCGACACCGCCCCGGACTTCTCGCTTCAGGCGTCGGACGGCAAGACCTACAAGCTGTCGGACTTCAAGGGCAAGAAGGCCGTGGTTGTGGCGTGGTTCCCCAAGGCGTTCACCCAGGGCTGCACGATCGAGTGCAAGTCGCTGGCCGAGAACGGCGACAAGATCCGCATGTACGACGTGGCCTACTTCATGGCCAGCACCGACAACGTGGAAGACAACACGAAGTTCGCCAAGGCGACCAGCGTGACGCTGCAGGGCCGCAACGGCGGCGCCGCGACCGTCGTGGACAAGAAGGAAGCCGACTTCCCGCTCCTCGCCGACCCCTCCAAGGAAACGGCGAGCAAGTACGGCGTCCTGATGGCAAACGGCCAGCTGGCCAACCGCTGGACCTTCTACATCGACAAGGCGGGCAAGATCTCCTACATCGAGAAGACGGTCCGCCCGGCGACCTCGGCCGAAGACATGATCGCGAAGCTCTCCGAGCTGAAAGTGCCGATGAACCACTGAGCCCGATTGCAACGGGAAAAGGCGGGCCTTCGAGCCCGCCTTTCGTTTGTACGTGCTACGATCAGAGGTCGTTTTCCCAGTGCCGGCGTAGCTCAGTTGGTAGAGCAGCTGATTCGTAATCAGCAGGTCCTCGGTTCGAGTCCGAGTGCCGGCTCCAAAAAAGCCTCACACAATCAGGTGAAGTTACCGCCGCCGCCTCAGATGGGGTGTCTTGCGGTGGAGGGTCGTGTGCGAGCAATATGCGAGCGTCGCGGCGTTTCAGGGCTTCGCGCAGCCGCAGCGTCGTTGTCGCCAAGGACGTGTTTGTCATCGTGACGGACGAATGGCCCAGGAAGTCGCGGACGTCGGTCACGTTCACGCCCGGCACTTCGAGCAACCTGGATTCGGCCTCGCGCCGCAGATCGTGGAAATGCCGGCGATCTTGGCCCGCCGGCAGGTCAGCAGCCACGCCTTCTTGATGTCCTTCACCTGCTCGCCGATCTCGTTGCCGAACGGGTAGCCGGTCCCGGGCAGATCGGCGTCGTCGTCAAGCTCCCGCGCCTTGCGCTGGACCGCCTGCAGCATGTCGAGAATCGCGGCCAACCGCGATGTAAGAACCACCTGCCGGGCCGTGCCGGTCTTCGCGATATGTGCGGGTAGGTCGATCACGCCCGCAGTGGTCTTGACGTGCTGCCACTGCACGCCCAGGATCTCGCCCTTCCGCATGCCCGTCTCGAGGGTCACCTCTATGCAGGCCCGGAGGTGACTGCCGGCCGCGGCGCTCCGGACGTGTCATAGCCTGCCCCTTCCTGGCTGGGTGTTGTCGCGTCCTGGGCCCACCTGGCGCGGCACTCGCTCTGGAAGACCCTGTCAAAACTCTCGGAGAGTTTTGATCCCGATCGCGAATCAGGAAGCGGAGCGGTATCAATTCGCGCCCAAGAACAGCCGGTCGACCGTCGTCATCGCCTGACGCTTCGTCTGCCGACGGAGGATGCCGAGTTCGTGCTCCAGCATGACGATTTCCAACGTCTTCAACGGGTTGCTCGATCAGCGCTGCGCCACTCCGGGCAACAGGCGGACGTGAATTCTTGCACCCTTCACGCTATCGACCCTGATCCCGACAGGCGCTTCTCGTCCATTGTCGAATTGCGTGGTGCCCTGGCCGCGTACCTCGAGAGTATTTGGCCCGGCCGGGCGCGGTAGCGCCGCTCGAAGCAGTGCGCCGAGTTGTGGGACGTTGCGAGGACAACAGTGAACGAAATCGTGAAATAAACCGACAGCTCATCAGATCGACGCGGTGAGTCAGGAGCGACCGGATCCCGAGCAATTACGTTCAAGTGCGTAGCGAAACCAGACGAAGGGCGGATCCGGCTCGACGTCTGCGACCTTTCCGACTGACCTCTGAACGACTGCATTCGGAACGCGAAGTGCACCTGGGGCGCTCGTGTGCTAACCCTGAAGCATCGCAGATGAGTATGAATCGCCTGATCCGACAGGGTAAGGCTCTACTCAATATCGCGAGCCAAGAGAACCTAAAGCCCCGGGGCCATACTCAGCTGGCTTTCGAGAGTGTACGGAGACACGTCATGCACACCAGGAGAGCTCACCTGATCGCCGCGGCAGCGTTTGCCCTCATCGTGACCGTGGCGACGGGTGGCGTCCCGCATGGACAGAGTCCGGCCCCGCTGCCGGCGCAATTCGACTCGTACATCAAGGCTCACGTCAAGCTGACACCGGAGAAGCACAAGCAGCTTCTTGCCGGCCAGCCGGTGATGCAGTTACTCGAGTCGGACCCCACGAAAGAAGTGGCCATATTCGGCGCGGTCTGGGTGGCCGCGCCGATTGCGCGCTATGTTGACGCCGTCAAGAACATCGAGGAGTTCGAGAAAGGCGACAACTTCCTGGTAACGAAGCGCATCAGCAGCCCACCCAGGCTCGAAGACTTCGAAAGGCTTTCTCTTCCCCCGGATGACCTAGCTGACTTGAAAACGTGCAAGGTGGGTGATTGCGAGTTGAAGCTGGGCGAGGCGGCGCTGGTGCGCATTCAGAAGACGACCGACTGGTCGAAGCCGACCGCGACGGCCGACGTGGAACGAACATTCAGAGGGCTGGCCCTCGAGTACGTCACCGGGTATCTCGAGGGCGGAAACAGCCGGTTGGCGATCTACCGGGACGCGGCCCGCCCGACCTTCGTCGCTCAGGAGTTCGCCACGATGGTCGATCGCATGCCGTCCTTGACGATTTATCTGCCTGATCTCAAGAAGTACCTCCTCGGCTATCCGAAGGTGACGCTGCCAAAGTCCGAGTCTTTTCTGTACTGGCAGGAAGCCAAGTTCGGGCTGAAGCCGACGTTACGAATCAACCACCTGACGATAGCTGACCAGCCGACACACGTCGCGGTGGTGTCGAAAATGCTGTACGCGAGCCACTACTTCTGGACGGCGATCGAGTTGCGAATCCTGGTTCGCGACCCCGCGCGTGGTGAAGGGTTCTGGTTCGCCAACGTGAATCGCAGCCGAGCGGACGGGCTGGACGGATTTACCGGGTCGCTCATCCGCGGCAAAGTGCGGGGCGAGGCAGAAGAGGGCATGCAGGCGGCGCTCAAGATCACGAAGTCGCGGATGGAGAATCGTTAGCCTTGATTCGCGTTCGGTCGGAACATTCGAGGTCGCTCGATGGTATCTCCGTGCTAGCCAGCGACTCCCAAGTCGTCAGGCAGCAACGGCTTGCCGCGAGGTTGGCATCTTCCGGCCGTCACCGGCTGTCCCACAGTGCGGCCACAGCCACGCCGGATTCGACTCGCAGACGAATCGGCGAATCGCTGCGTCGCACGCAGATCGCGCCGGTTCTCGTATTAATTTCAGAGCGACAGGAACCTGCGACGGAACTTCACCTGACACGGAGGCCCCAGAGTCGAAGTCTGGTCCACATCGCCCCGTGAGTGTCTCCACGTCCTGCTTGAAACGGCAGATAAGGTCAAGACGCCCGGCTGCTACGCGGGCCCGACTGGACTCAAAAGCTGCCAATCGCGCGGTGATGGTGGCGGTGCTCGCGCTCTCCGGTGTCTACGCCTGGGCGCAGGCCACTGAGTCGTTCTTGGGAACGGTGAAGGCCGTGTCCGGTAATTCCGTCACCGTCGAACGCGGGACGATTACCGGCGTCTTCGGATTCGACTCGAAGACGCACGTCTCCGTGTCCGGGGCGACGGCGAAGACGAAAGAAAACCAGGCGGCCGGCAAGGCTGGCCTCACGGTACCGGACGTCGTTCACGTCGGCGATCAGGTGATGTCATACGTGGAGAAGGCCAACCGCATGATCGCAAGCGACATCCAGGTTCGCGCCTCGGTCGCCCCCAAGAAATAGACAGGCGAACGCAGCCGATGCGCAGGCCTAGCCTCCTGCGTTTCGGCTGCGCGTGCGACGCCGACATCCGTTTCGTGTCGGCGGTTCGGACGGGCGGAAGACGCGTTGCCGAACGGGCGCTAGGGGTCCGCCAACGGTCACGCATGTGTACGTGTTTGAACGCAGAAGTTGTACTACGTGAAGTGCAGCGCGACGGAATGCGCGCGCATTTCGGTCTTCTTGCTAAAGGCGTTGGTCAGATTGCCGCGGATATCTTCTCTTCTGGGCTTAGCCGGTGGGAGCGTCCGTCTTCTTCGTCAAGGGTGTGAGGTGTTCCACGATGGCGTCCCCGTCTTTGGTTGTTGTCCAGATGTGGTCGCAGTTTCGACAGCGGTAGTAGTTGACGGCGGCGTCTCTGATGGTTTCGTCCATGTAGTCGAAGGGTCGGTCGGTCGCACGACGGACAGCGCTGAATGGGCATCCCGACAGGAGAGTACAGCATCTGTGGCTAACGGACAGTATGTTAAGAATGGCAAAGCTCAGCAATATGATCCTGTCTCTTCAGACCAGATGACGCACCCGGCATCGACACCGAATACACGCGGACGCAAGAGCGAACCGCGCGTCCTTACGTTTCCGACCAGGCAGCCAGAGGGTGCGCCGACCGTTGAAGGGCCGCTGTCCGAAGAGCAGATCATCGAGCGTGTCGCTGCGCTCACCCTCCGGTGCCGTGGTCTGGCGCAAGCGGTCGTCGACCTGACGGGCGACGATCGCGAGGGCGCGTGAGTGAGTGGCTGATCGTTGATGGGCGAGGGCTGGACGGCGGCGCCGGCGCTTCGACTACGGCGTCTGGGCGGGGCCACGCGCGGCGATGCTCTGCAGCCCTCGCGCCGCCTCGTCGATAGCCGCCTCGAACGAAAGCGTTAGTCCCGCATCCCGAAACGGGGCGTAAGCCTCTTCGGCCGGGTCGATGCCGGCCGCGTGAAGCTCACGGTCCAGGCCCTTCACTTCATCCGGTGGGGGCATTTCGCCAATCTCAGCGCTGAGGCGGCCAGCGGCGGCGGCCAACCGCATCGCGTCGCCCACCTGCCCGACGCCGACCAAGATCCTGGCGGTGATGAGAAGGACGCCGGTTCCGAAGTGGCGATTGCGGGTGCGGCGCACGAGAGCCAACACCTCCTGGAGCGCGGCCACCGCGTCGATCCATCGCTTCCCGTCGGCGTAAACCCCGCTCAGATTCCCCTGATAGAGAATCTGCAGGTAGGGGCTTCGCAGCGAGCGCGCCGTCTCGAGCGCCTCGGTCAGCAGGATTTCCGCCCGGGCGAGATCACCGTCACTTTGCGCGAGCAGTGCGGCCAGGTTCAGCGCCACGCCCAGAGCCAGCCGGTCGCCGGCCGGCCGCGACAACTCCTCGCACCGCTCCAGATCGGCCGTCACCACGCTGGCGTCGACGCCGGCAACCATCCTCGTGATGGCCCGCTGAAAGAGCGCGAACGGCAGGACCTTGCGGCGATCCTCCTGCAGCGGCTCGATCAGCGCAACCGCGGCCTCCGCGTCCGCAAGCGCCGCGGCGCCGTCGCCGGCAAACCGCGCGCACATCGACCTCATGATCAGCGCCTCGGCTCGTGCCAGCGGATCGATCTGCTCGGTCTCCTCCATGATGGCCGTGATCACGGACCTGGCCAGCCCGAGGCGCCCGCGGACGATCCAGAAGAGCCACGCCCTCCCCACCGCCGACAACATGCGATCGACGTCCCCATCGATTCCGCCGCGTGCCTCGACGGCAGTCAGCAGGTTGTCGAGGTCCTGATCGAGGGCGGCTACCGCCCGCGTCTCGGACGGCCCGAGCAGATCGGGAACCGTGCGCTCCAGACGGTCCAGATAGTGCGCTGCGTGGCGCGCCCTGGTCGCGGGCGCGTCGCCGGCCGTGACGAGCCGTTCGTAGGCGAACTGCCGCACCATCTCGAGCAGCCGGTAGCGCGCCTCGTTTCCCTCGGTGTGGACGACCTGGACAAGCGACTTGTCGACCAGCCGCCAGAGGACGTCCAGAACGTCCGGTTCCTGCGCGACGTCGGCCATCACGGCAGCGGCCGACGGCAGCGCCCATGCGCCCTGAAACACCGACAGCCGCTGCAGCGCCCGCTGCTCGTCGAGAGTGAGGAGGTCGTAGCTCCACTGGAGCGTCGCCCCGAGCGTCTGATGCCGTGCCACGGCGCGCGTCCGTCCCGACAGGAGCGTGAGACGATCTTTGAGACGCTCGCGAATCTGCTCGACGCTGAGAAGACGGGCATGCGCCGCGGCGAGCTCGATGCCGAGCGGTATACCGTCGAGACGGCGGCAGATGTCGAGAATCACGGGACCGTTGGCCGCAGTCAGGTCGAAGCCGGGATGCACGCCAGCGGCACGCTCGACGAAGAGGCGCACCGCGTCCGACTGGGCGAGCGCGGTAGTGTCGCCGGCGCCATCGGCCGGCGGCGTCGACAGCGAGGGCACGGCGACGATTCGCTCGCCGGGTAATCCAAGCCCCTCGCGGCTCGTGGCGAGGATGCGAACGTCCTCGGATGCGGCGAGGATCGCATCCGCCAGATCACTGACGGCAGACACCACGTGCTCACAGTTGTCGAGCACCAGTAGCAGCCTTCTTCCGGCGAGCCACTCCAGCATGGCGTCGCGCGGCGAGCGTTGCGCGTTCAACACCCCGAACACGGTGGCCACCGCCTCGTCGACGCGAGCCCCGTCGCTGAGCGGCGCCAGATCGACCCACCACACGCCGCCAGGAAAGCGTGGCCGCGCCTGCTCGGCCATGCGTAACGCCAGGCGTGTCTTGCCGCTGCCGCCCACGCCGGTGAGCGTCACCATGCCAGCCGCCTCGAGCTCGTGCTCGAACCGCAGCAACTCCTCGACGCGGCCCACGAAGCTGGTCCGGCTCGAGGGAAGCGATCCCGGCAATCGTGAGGCCACGAGGCGAGCTCCGGCGAGCCCAGCGGAGGCGGCGCCCGTGGGGACCCGCAGGCCATCGAGCGCTGCGGCCACCTCCGCGATGCTCGCGCAGCGCTCGCCCGGGTCCTTGAGCAGTGTGCGGGCGATCAGCGCTCGAAGCGCGTCGGGCACGCGATCGGGCAGTGGCGCGGGCTCGCGGCTCAGGATGGCGGCACACAGTTCGAACCCGGTCGTCCCTCCAAACGGCCTGCGGCCGACGGCCATCTCGTAAAGCAGCACGCCGAGCGCCCAGATGTCGCTGCGCGGGCCTGGCGGCTTGGCGAGCAGCAGTTCAGGCGCCATGTAGGGCAGCGTGCCGGCAACCGGTTCGTCGGCCGCCAGCGACGTGTGCGACTGCGACAGCTCGCTGGCGCGGCGGCCAATCGGCGCGGCGAGGCCGAAGTCGAGCACCTTGATGCGGCCCTCCGGCGTGAGCATCACGTTGGCGCTCTTCAAATCGCGGTGCAGGAGCCCGCGATCGTGGGCGTGCCCGACCGCAGCCGCGATCTGGCTGGCGTAATTCATGAGCGCATCGAGCGGCAGGCCGCCAGGGCCGATGGCGGCGCCGAGCGTCTGCCCCGCGACGTATTCCATGACGAAGAACGTCGTGCCCCCGGCAGCGCCGACCTGGTGGATCGTGCAGACGTTCGGGTGATTGAGCTGCGACGCGCGGCGCGCCTCGCGCCGCAGGCCGGCATCCGCTTCAGGGCTGTCGCCGGTCACGAACTTCAGCGCGACCACGCGATCGAGCTCGACGTCCCGGGCGGCGTAGACGGCGCCCATCCCCCCGGAACCGAGCAGCCGCCCCACTTCGGTACTGACCGAGGAGACGCCCGGTCATGGGCCCTTTCGGCTCGTTTCGAACAATGCCACCGACCGGGGAGTGCTCGATGAAAGTGCCGGCTTCGTAATGCGCGGCCAGCAACCGCTCGACCTCGAGGCGTTCGTCTTCGCGCTCCCCGCATGCCTCGGCAAGGAACCGCCCCCGCTCTTCCGGCGCCAGATCCAGCGCGGCATCAAAGAGATTCTTCACGCGCGGTCCGTCCATGGCAGTCCTTCGCCCGTCTCCAACCTCAAGCATATGCCCGGCGGAGAGGAGGGCGGTATGGACTTGAAGAGGACTATGAAGGCGACCCTGACGCTGACCCTGGGCTAATCCAGTTGCGCGATGTTTGGCCGGTGTGAAGGGCCGGCCGGACGAAGCCGGCGCGGCAAGTGTTGTCGCGTGTGCGACTCAGCGCCGGCCGCGTTCGATGCTCACCGCTCGAGCGCGCGTCAGCGTGATTTCGACCCGATCCCCTGGACGGATGCCGTCGAGGAGGGCCTTGTCAATGACAGCGTGCATGATCTTGCGATCGTCCTGCGTCCGGTAGGTGACGAAGAGACCTTGCGAATCAATGCTGTCGATTGTCACGATCGTCTTCACCTGCTCGACGACATGTTCGTCTCCAGCTTTGCGCGCTTCTTCGGTGGTGTCGCGTGCAACGGCGAGTTTCGCGCCGGGCCGAACCTGCACGATCAGCGATTCGGTGGAGCGGACGGTGACCACGTCCCCAACCTTCAGGTCGTCGAACGCCTTGACCTTTGGATCGACGTAGACGGTCTGGAACACGTTGCCCTCGCTGCGGAAGGTGACCACACGGCTAGAGCGCTCGATCCGGTCCACGGTCCCGGTCGTTGTCGACTCACGGGTGACCGCGTTCGGCGCTTGCGTGTGGACGTGACTGCCGAGCGAGAGGAGCCAGATGACCAGGAACGGTGAAAGTCTGGACATGACCGCCTATTTTAACTCGGCACCTTTGGCATCGACCGATTGGTGCACTCATTGCACGTGGCTTCACGGGTCTTCCGTCAACGATGCCCCTGTCTAATGCGCTAATCGCTGTGCGTCTCCAGTCGATTGGGTTGATGCACTGATTTGATGTCGACGGCGGAACCTGAGCGCACCTGCAATCCCGCCCACTACGAGCAACAGCCCCGTAGCGGGCTCAGGGGTAGTCGCGATGACTTCTGTCGATCCGAACGACTGAGCCACGCGGTGTGAAGACGGGTAGGAATCGTAGCTATCCAGCCAGAGCCAGGCCCCTCCGGGGCTGAAAAGCGTTCGGGGCCTGATTCCGAGCAGCTTCGCGGTGCCATCGTCGAACAGACCGGGGCCAAGATCCCCGTCGGTGTGTCCCCCTCCGCCGTCTGCATCGGCATAAATGATGAAGCTACCCAGAGGGGCCGTGAAGGTGCCATGGTGGAGCGAGGCATTGGGCAGAAGCAGATCGAAGTCGAAAGAGACTGAGCCGCCAGCCCCGTGCGTATAGATTGCGTCGAATGATGAGGGCGTCACGTCGAGAAGGGGGCCGCTCGACGAGGTTTATCGTGCCTTCCACGATCTCGAAGGAACCATTCGGGCCCGAGAGCCGAGCTTCCGGATAGCCGGACAGCAAGCCACCGTCGGCGATCTGCGCGAACCCCACATCGGGGCCGAATTCGAGGTCACCGTAGGAAAACGGATGATAGAACTCGACCCCCACAGGGCCAGCCTCGCTGACGCGCGGGAAAAAGACCACCGAATACAGCAGCAGCAGAATGATCGACAAACGTCCGGGTAGAACGGAAGCGCGCTTCATATGCCCCTCTGAAAAGGCGGCCCGTGCAAAAGAAGTGGCCTTTCACACTTTCCGACACTCTCCTTCCAGGCTCAAGCAGAAACGAGGGGCCGCGCTAAGACACTGTGCAAGCTCAGCCCACGCAGTATCTCAGGGTCATCTCCTCAGGCTCCGGGCTCCAAACCCCGGGCTCCAAGATAGTCGGCTCCGGACGGTCGCGTCCCACAGACGAACACGCCGCTATTCTTGCGAACACCGCAGGCTCCGCAATCGTCTCTCCTGACGCAGCCAAACGCCGGCACGGAGCTTGATGTGCGCTTCGTGTCACGCCGTTTCAGGAGGGCGCTCGATGTTCGATACCATCTCGCAGGACGTGCGTCACGGCGCGCGGATGCTGGCGAAAAACCCCGGGTTCTCGCTCGTCGCGGTGCTGTCCATCGCCATCGGCGTCGGCGCCAACACCGCGATGTTCAGCGTCGCGGACGGCCTGATTCTGCGCCCGCTGGAGCTGCCCGACGCGGCCGGGCTCGTCACAATCAGCGGCAGGACCCCCACCGGCGAAGTGCGTACCGCCGGCACCTCCTATCCAGACTACCGTGGACCTCCGCGATCGCGCCCGCAGCTTCGACGGCCTGGCGGCATCGCGAGGGCTGGTCGCGGGCGTGGCAAGACAACGCAACGAGTCGGCCCGCGGCGTGTTCGGGCAGGCCGTCAGCACCAACTTCTTCGACGTTCTTCGCGTTCAGCCGGCGATGGGCCGGGGGTTCCTGCCCGACGAAGGCCGGGTCGCCGGCCGCGATGCCGTGGTGGTGCTGGCGCACGAGACGTGGACCGAGCAGTTCGGCGCCGATCCTGGCCTGGTCGGACAGCAGGTTCGTCTCACCGGACAGCCGTTCACGGTGGTGGGCATCGCGCCGGAAGGATTCAAGGGCGCGGAGTTCTTCCTGACCCCCGCCTTCTACGTTCCACTGACCATGCTGCCGGCGCTCGAGCCCGAGGCGCCGCCCGACCTGCTCGACCATCGCGACGTTCGGACGCTCTCGGTCGTGGGCCGGCTGGCTCCTGACGCCACCCTGGCCCGAGCGGACCAGGAAGTCGTCGCGATTGCGCGCGCGCTGGAGCAGCAGCATCCCGAGAGCAACGACCGCCGCGGCATGCTGTTGCGATGGGAGCGGGATGCGCGATTCGCCGAGTTCGCGCCGGCTGCCGCGATGAGCGCGATCCTGATCGCGCTGGCCGTTGTGGTCCTGCTGGTCGCCTGCGCCAACGTCGCGGGCCTGCTCATGAGCCGCTCACCCGTGCGGGCACGCGAGATTGCGCTTCGACTGGCCATCGGTGGCAGTCGGCAGCGGCTGATGCGTCAGATGATCACCGAAACGGCGCTGATCGCGGCCGCAGGCGGCGTGACCGGCCTCGCGCTCGGCTACGCCGGCATCGCGTCGTTCCGGCAGTTTCAGATCGTCTCGGACGTCGGCGTCAGGATGTCATTCGACCTCGATGGCCGCGCCCTCGCCGTCGGGTTTGTCATCGCCGCCGTCAGCGTGCTGCTCTCGAGCGTGGTCCCCGCATGGCGCACCGCGCGAGCGGCCGATCTCTCGAGCACGCTCCGGAACTCATCGGCGTCGGCCAGCCGGACGGGCCGCCTCTGGGGACGCCACGGGCTGGTGGCGTCGCAGATCGCGCTCACGCTGGTCTTGCTGACGGTCGCGCTGTCGTTTTACCGCGCCTTCGAAGCGGAGTACGGGCGCGGGCCCGGCTTCAGGACCGATCACCTGCTGCTGACGGCACTCGACCCGAGACTCGCGCGGCTCGACCAACGCCAGACAGACGCGTTCTACGAGCGCGTCAAGGAGCGCGCGGCCGCAGTCCCCGGCGTCACTGCAGCCGCCGTGACCTCTTTCGTGCCGTTCAGCATGGGTGGCGGAAACCTGACGGCGATCGTCCCCGAGGGCGTTGATCTGGCGCCAGGGACCGACGACATCAGGGCCGCGGCGGCCCGCGTGGACGACAACTACCTGGACACCATGGGCATCCCGATCGTGAGCGGCCGCGGGCTCCACGCCTCCGACACCCGCGACACCCCACGAGTGGCCGTGGTCAGCCGCGGCTTCGCGGCCCGCTTCTGGCCCGGCCAGAACCCGCTGGGCAAGCGGTTCCGTGTCGGCGGCCCCGAAGCGGAATGGACCGAGGTCGTCGGCGTGGCGGCCGACGTCAAGTTCCAGCTGTTCACGCCGACGTCTGTTCCGTTCCTGTATCTGCCCCGGCGGCAGAACCCGTCGACGGGCAGCACGCTGGTCGTGCGGACGGCTGGCGAGCCAGCCACAGTCGCGGCCGCGGTGCGCACCGCCGTCCTGGAGACCGATCGCGATGTTCCGGTTGTCAGCATGCGGACGATGGAGGCGTTCTACCACGCGAACTCCAAGAACCTGAACACCGTGGTGGTCCGCACCATCGCCGGGATGGGGGCCATGGGCCTCGCGCTGGCGCTCATCGGCCTGTATGGCCTCACCGCGTTCGCCGTCAGCCGGCGAACGCGCGAAATCGGCATCCGGATGGCGATGGGGGCCCTGCCCGCCTCGGTGCTGCGGCTGATCATGCGCCAGGGCGCGTTGCCCGCTGCCGCCGGCATCGTCCTGGGAGTGCTGGCCAGCCTGGCCGCAGGCGGCGCGATCGAGAGCGTGTTCCCCAACACCGGCGGCGATGCCCTCACCTTTCTGCTGATCGTTCCGGCCGTTCTGGTCGTGGTGACCCTGGCGATGTACGTGCCAGCCCGCCGCGCGGCCCTGATCGATCCCCTGGCGGCGCTCCGGCAGGATTCGGGGCACGCCCGCAGAAGGCGCCAACCCGATCTATTGCCTACCCGACGTCGTTTCTATGGGTATGGCACAGCTCGTTGCGGTCCCCACGCCACCCCGAAAGGCTTTCGCGGCCGTACTGGCGTCCGTCAGTGCGGTCACGGTGATGGTCGGCTACCTGATCGCGAGCGGACAGACCGTCTCGCCGTCGACGCCGGCCCAATTTTTCCTTGGCTTCGTGTTTCCGTGCCTTCTGGTGGTCGCCCTGGGCTATGTCTGCGCACACGTGGTCTGCGGTCTCGGCAAGCAGGCGACCCGGGCGCAGGGCTTCGGCAACTATCACCTGGTCGAACGGCTAGGCCAGGGGGGCATGGGCGAAGTGTGGAAGGCCCAGCACCGGCTGCTGGCGCGCCCCGCGGCGATCGACTCATTCGCTCGTCGCTCATCGAGAAGGGCGGCGCCAGCGACTTGATCCGGCGCTTCGAGCGCGAGGCACAGGTGACGGCGCAGCTGCAATCGCCGCACACGGTGCACCTGTTCGACTTCGGCGTGGCCGACGACGGGGGCTTCTACTACGTCATGGAGCTGCTGGACGGATTGGACCTCGAGGCGCTGGTCACGCGCTACGGGGCGATCCCGGCCGAGCGGGCGATTCACATGCTCCGTCAGGTGTGCCACTCGCTGGCCGAGGCCGAGTCCAAGGGGCTGGTGCACCGCGACATCAAGCCGTCCAACATCTTCGCGTGCAGGTACGGCGGCGACTATGACTTCATCAAGGTTATGGATTTCGGCATCGTCAAGGCCACCGACTCCATCGGAGACGGAAACGGGCGTCGGCCTGACCAACACCATGCTGCTGCAGGGCACACCTGCCTTCGTTTCGCCCGAGCAGGCGCTGGGCGGGGCCTGCATCGACGGACGGGCCGACATCTATGCCATCGGCTGCGTCGCGTCCTGGCTGCTGACCGGGCAGCTGGTCTTCAAGGCCGACACGGTAGTAGGCACGATCCTGCATCACGCGCACACCGCACCCATCCCGCCGTCGCTACGCTCGGAGCTGGTCATTCCACCGGCGCTCGATGAGCTGGTGTTGTCCTGTCTGGCCAAGGACCCGGCCGGTCGCCCGCAGTCCGCCGTCGAACTGTCGCGCCGCCTGGCGAGCATCGCCTGCGACGCGAGCTGGAGCGACGAAAAGGCCCGCGACTGGTGGAACCTTTACCATCCCCTTTCGGCTCCTGAGGTAGCTGTTGGCAGCGCCTGACGCGCGGCATGGTTGTTGTAACTCCAAGGCTGCAAATGGCCGAACCCGCCACGTGCCACCGCCACCTCGGTCGAGGATCGGCTGAGGAACCTGGCTGCTCTCGAGCCGGCCGCGTCTCCAGTCATCAGCCTGTACCTCGATCTGCGCCCGAACCAGCACGGCCGTGACAGACTACGACGCGTTCGTGAAGAATAGTGCTCCCCGATTCGGAGCAAGGCGCTTCCACAGGGTTCGGCCGAACGCGAGAGCTTCCGCCGCGATGTCGGGTACAGAATCCAGGCCTATCTCGGCAGCGAGCTCGAGCGCGCCGCAAATGGGCTGGCGATCTTCGCCTGCAGAGCGCGGGCCTGTTCGAGACAATTCAGTTGGAGGCGCCAAATCAATCAGCATTGGCTGTTTGTCACTCCGTTCCCGCGCCTGTATCCCCTCGCGCGCCTGCTGGACATGTACACCGAGGTGATTGCCCTCTCCCTGATGGACCATCACGCGCCCGCATCTTCGGTCTTAGTCTGGCCTGAATGGACAAGATCGCGGGAGCTCGCCGGCCAGAAGACCAACGTTGACTCGCAAGGCGGCTGGTGCGGCGCCTATGAACGTCATCGAGAACATGCACCTGCAGCGCGTGAAGGAGGTGGTGGACGCGCTCGATAAGCTGGTTCAGTCGACGAGGGGCATTCAGCATCATCGCCGGCTCGCCCCGACGAGGCGCTGGCGCTGCTGCCGAGAGCCGAGCGCCTCCTGGCCTCGCGGAGAGGTTGAGCGCCGCTCCAGAACTCGAGCTGGGCGCCAGCGATGCTGGGGCGCTGCAAGCGACCCTCGAGTGACCCGAACAGGCCAAGCCGCCGGGAAACCGATGCGGAGCGGGTCGGGGAGCTTCTCGATGCCTGGCACAGCGGCGGGCTGGGAATCACGGTCCCGAGGCGACCCTCGAGGCGCTCGAGATGAGCCAGGTGGACGAGCTGAT
>CAVQMT010000012.1:0-70689 GCA_963713655.1 uncultured Acidobacteriota bacterium | reverse complement strand
GGCCGCCGCGACTCGGCACCGGCGCCGAACCCGAGGGCGATCGGCAGCGTGCCCGCCAATGCTGCCATCGTCGTCATCATGATCGGCCGGAACCGCACCAGACAGGCCTCGTAGATGGCCTCGCTCGGCGTCTTCGACTCGCGCCGGCGCGCTTCGATGGCGAAGTCCACCATCATGATGCCGTTCTTCTTCACCAGGCCGACCAGCATGATGATGCCGACGAAGGCGTAGATGTTGAGGTCGGTCTTGAAGATGAGCAGCGTCAGCAGCGCGCCGAAGCCGGCGGCGGGGAGTCCGGACAGGATCGTGAACGGGTGGATGAAGCTCTCGTAGAGAATGCCGAGCACGATGTAGATCACGACGATCGCCATCAGCAGCACGAGGCCGAGCCCCTGCATCGACGACTGGAACGCCTGCGCGGTGCCCTGGAAGCTGGCCAGGACGGTGGCCGGCAGCGAATCGAGGATGGCGGCTTCCACGGCGGTCACGGCATCGCCCAGCGCGACACCCGGGCGCAGGTTGAAGGAGAGGGTGACCGACGGCAATTGCCCGACGTGGTTCACCTGCAGCGGACCGACCGAGGGCCGCGCGCTGGCCACGGCGGACAGCGGCACGAGCTGTTCCCCGCGGCCGCGGAGGTGCAGCATCGACAGCGCCGCCGGACTCAGCTGGAACTCGGGTGCGACCTGCATCACCACCGCGTACTGGTTGTTGGGGGCGAAGATGGTCGACACCTGGCGCGTGCCGTAGGCGCTGCTCAGGGCGGCCTGCACGGCATCCACCGACAAACCGAGCTGCGCGATCCGGTCACGGTCGAAGGTGACGTTGACCTGGGGGCTCTTGATCTGCAGGTCGCTGGTCACGTCCTGCAGGCCCGGGATCTGGCGCAGCCGCTCTTCGAACTTCGGTGCCACCGCGTACAGTTCCCGCGTGTCGGGATCCTGCAGCGTGAGCTGGTAGAGGCTGCGCGTGTTCTGCCCGCCGATGCGAATCAGCGGCGGGTTCTGCAGGAACACCCGGAAGCCGGGGATCTGCGCCAGCTTCGGCCGCAGCGCCTCGATGACCTCGTCGGCGCTCAGCGCGCGCTCCTCGCGCGGCTTGAGCTCGATGAACAGCCGGCCCTGATTGCCGCCCTGGATCATTCCCGCGACCGACCCGACATTCGGATCCTGGGCGACGATCTCGGTGGCTTCCAGCTGGTGGCGCTTCATGGCTTCGAAGCCGATGCCCTGCACGCCCTCGGTCTGTGCCTGAATCTGCCCGGTGTCCTCGCTGGGGATGAACCCGGTCGGAACCTTCGTAAAGAGCACGTAGGTGCCGGCGACGAGCGCCAGCGACACCGCCATCGCCACCGGGCGGAAGCGCAGCGTCTGCCGCAGCGTCCACGCATAGCCGGCCAGCACCAGGTCGAACATTCGCTCCGTGGCCCGGAACAGCGCGCCGTGGCTCATTTCGTGCGGCGGCCGCAGGAACCGGCTGCACAGCATCGGCGTGAGCGTCACCGACACGACGCCAGACACCAGGATGGCCGCGGCGATGGTGACCGCGAACTCGTGCATCAGCCGGCCGACGATGCCGCCCATGAAGAGCACCGGGATGAACACCGCGGCCAGCGACACCGTCATCGACAGGATGGTGAACGACACCTCGCGCGAGCCGGCGAAGGCGGCCTCCATCGGCGGCTTGCCCAGCTCCATGTGCCGGACGATGTTCTCCAGCATCACGATGGCGTCGTCGACCACGAACCCCACCGAGAGCGTGAGCGCCATCAGCGACAGGTTGTCGAGGCTGTAGCCGAAGGCGTACATGACGGCGAACGTGCCGATGACCGAGACCGGCAGCGCCAGGCTGGGGATCACGGTAGCCGAGATGTTGCGGAGGAAGATGAAGATCACCAGCACCACCAGGGCCATGGTGAGCATCAGGGTGAACTTCACGTCGGCCACCGATTCCCGGATCGACTGCGAGCGGTCGCTGCGGACGTTCAAGGTGATCGAGGCTGGCAGCTGGGCCTGCAGCTCCGGCAGCAGCGCGCGAATCGAGTCGATGATCGCGACGGTGTTGGCGCCAGGCTGGCGCTGGATCGAGACGAAGACGACGCGCTGAGATCGCTGAAAGGCCCCGGTCTTGTCGTTCTCCACGCCGTCGTACACCCGCGCCACCTCGTGGAGGCGCACGGGCGAGCCGTTGCGGTAGGCGACCACGACGGGGCGATAGGCCGCGGCGGACATCAGCTTGCCGTCGGCTTCGACGACGAACGACTGCTGCGGCCCGGCCAGCGTGCCAGTGGGCAGGTTCGAGTTGGCCTGCTGGACCGCCTGCGCCACCTGGTCGATGCCGATCTGCCGCGATGCCAGCTCCCGCGGGTCGAGGTCGATCCGCACGGCGAATTTCTGGGCGCCGTTGATGTTCACCTGGGCGACGCCCTTGACGGTGGACAGCCGCTGGGCGATCACCGTCTCCGCGTACTCGTTCACCTGTGACAGCGGCAGGGTGTCGGATCCAAGGGCCAGGAACAGGATCGCCTGGTCCGCGGGGTTGACCTTCTGCAGCGACGGCGGCGTCGGCATGTCGGGCGGCAGCTGCCGGGCGGCGCGCGCGATCATCGACTGCACGTCCTGCGCGGCCGCGTCGATATCGCGGTCGAGCGTGAACTGGATGGTGATGTTGGTGCCGCCCAGGGAGTTGCTCGAGCTGATCGAATCGACCCCGGCAATCGCCGAGAACTGCTTCTCGAGCGGTGTGGCGACGGCGGCCGCCATGGTTTCCGGGCTGGCGCCGGGCAGCGACGCCTGGACCTGGATGGTGGGGTAGTCCACAGTCGGCAGGTCGCTGACCGGCAGCTGGAGGTAGCTCATCGCCCCGAAGATCACGATCGCCAGGATGATGAGCGTCGTCGCCACCGGGCGGCGAATGAACACGTCCGAGAAGCTCATGATGACCCCGCCTCGCCGTTGCCAGGCCGGCGGCTCGTCACCCGCGCGCCTGGTGTCAATCTCAGATGACCGTCGGTGACGACGATCTCGCCGGCCTTGAGTCCCGTAGCGATGACCGACTCGTCACCTTCGGTTCGGGCGACCGAGACCGGGCGCATTTCGACCTTCGAGTCGCCATCGACCACGAACACGTACGAGCCGTCCTGCCCGGCCTGCACCGCCAGCGACGGCACCACGATGGCGCGCGGGTCGGCGCTGAGAAACAGCATCGCCTCCACGAACTGTCCGGGCCAGAGCCGATTGCCGACGTTGTCGAACGTCGCTTTCAGCTTGATCGTGCCCGTGGTCGCGTCGACGGCATTGTCGATGAACGTCAGGCGGCCGTACGCCGTGGCCCGACCATCCGCCCCAGGCAGCGAGGCCCCGACACGGAGCGGCCCGGTCCGTTGGAGCCGCTGGATGCTGTCGAGCAGCTTACCCGGCACCGAGAACGCCACGTAGATAGGCGCCAACTGGTTCATGACGACGAGCGGTGCCTGTCCCCCGGCTTGGACCAGATCGCCTTCGTGTACCTGCAGCGCCCCGGTCCGTCCGGCCGCAGGCGCCAGGATACGGGTGTACTGGAGGTTCAACTCGGCTGCCGCCACCGTGGCGCGGCCGGCATCCGTCGTCGCTTTCAGGGCCGCGGCGTTGGCGACTTGTGTCTCGTACTGCTCACGCGGAATGAGACCTCTATCCAGGAGGTTCTTGAGCCGGATCAGCTGGGCCTGGGCATTGTCGGCTTGGGCCGTGTCGCGGGCCAGCGCCGCGGCGGCCTGGTCGAGCGCCACCTGGAACGGTTGTGGGTCCACCGTGAACAGGGGTTGACCGGCCGTGACCTCGTCCCCCTCGGCGAAATGCACCTGGGCGAGGCGGCCTGTCACCTGAGAGCGCACCTGGACCGTGGAGATCGACTCGACCGTGCCAACGGCGGCTTCCGTAATGGGCACCGACTTGGCGACCGCCGCCGCCGTCACGACGGGAACGGGGCCGCCGTCGCCGCCACGTCCGCCACCACGCCCCTGGCCGGCGCCCGGTGCTCCCCCCGGACTGGCCTGACTGCTCCCGCTGCAAGCGGCGGCGAGAAACCCGGCAGCAAGCGTCAGCGCGACAGTGGCGCAGAACCGGCCCGACGGGGTTGGACGACAGAAGGGTAGCGTCACCTGGACGGGCCTAATTGGTCTACTGCGGCTGAAGTCGCGTTGTTTACCACTGGTCGGGGTCTCTGTGAATTGTAGGGCGAAAAGAGAAAGGGCGGGTGAGTCGTGAGACCCACCCGCCCCCTTGCTTGGCCTTTGCCTTTGGCCTTTTGCCTTGGCCGGGTTCCCGTGTCTAGACGGGAACCTTGCTCTTGTTAGCCGCCAGCCAGGTGCTGAAGTCCTGCAACTGCGGATTCAGCTGCTTGGCGGTCGCCACGCTGCGGTTGGCGAGGAATGGCCCCTCGAAGTCCCGGTAGACCTGGAACATGTTGCCCATTTCCTCGGCGCCCGGGAAGCCCCAGCTGCGGTAGGTATTGGCGTCCACCGCGTTGTAGACGACTGGGCCGATGCCCAGACCCTTCTCGAGCTTCTGGCCCATCTCCTCGACAGTCAGCGCTTCACCCATGATGCCCACGGTCTTGCCGACGTACTGATCGCCGGCCTTGAGGATGCCGTAGGCGCACTTGCCGATGTCCTCGACGGCGATGCCAGCCATCTTGGCGTTGCCGAGCGGGAAGGCCCAGGCGTACTTGCCGTCGTCGCCCTTTTTCGGCGCCAGCCCGAACATGTAGAGGTTGTCCCAATAGAACGTCGTCCGCAGGAAGGTCGTCGGCACGCCGGCGAAGAACGCGTTGGCTTCGTCCTTGGCGTCGAAGTGCGGCACGCGGTACTTCTCCTGCAGCATCGGCATGCGCGTGTCGTCCGACTTCATCCACTGCCGGGTATCTTCCAGCGTTGACCAGACCACGTGCTTGACGCCGGCGGCCTTGGCCGCGTCGGCCACGTTCTTGGCCTGCTGCTTTTCCTTCTCGGCCGAGAAGTGCTCCCAGAAGTTGGTCACGGCGAAGACGCCGTGGGCGCCGGCGAACGCCTTCTTCAGGCTTTCCACGTCGTCCAAGTCGGCTGCCACGACTTCGGCGCCGGCTGTGGCCAGCGCCTTCGCCTTGTCCTTGCTGGGATCGCGCGTAACCGCGCGGCACGAGAACCCGCCGCCCGGATCGGCCAGGATCGCCCGGCACAGGCCGCCACCCTGACCACCCGTCGAGCCCAGAACTGCAATTACTTTTGCCATACGTTGTTGCCTCTGTTGATAGGGGTGAAGGGCACCTCAGCCGCCGATCTCTTTGCGAACGATGTTCGCGCCTTCGACGAGCGCGCCCAGCTTCATCTTGGCCACCATGCGCGAGAGCGGCTTCATGCCGCAGTCGCTGCTCAGCGTGATCTTCTCGGCCGGGATGTGCTTCAGCGCGAGGCGGATGCGATCGGCGATGACCGTCGGGGCTTCGATCGCGTTGGTGCGGATGTCGAGCACGCCCAGCTGGATGCCCTGATTGGCCGGCAGGTTCTTGAGGAAATCCACGCCGTCCATGTGGCGGTTGGCGTAGTCGAGGACGAACTCGTCCACGCCGGCGGTGCCGAAGAAGTGGGGCAGCACGGTCTGGTAGCCCTGGGGGAAGTTGGCGCTGATGATGTCGTTGCCCCAGGCGTTGCCGAAGCAGAAGTGCCAGCCGATCTTCGCGTCCACGCCGTCGGTCATGCGCTCGATGCTCTCGCGCACCCACGCGTAGTCTTCCTTCTTGTTACCGCTGAAGAGCGGCAGCCACGCGCCCAGGTCCTCGATCTGGAAGTAGTTGGCGCCGGCCTTGACCAGCTCCTTCATCTCCTTGTTGAAGATGGGGCAGAGCGCGAAGGTGAGGTCCTTGGCGTTCTTGTAGTGGGACTTGTCGTTGAAGTAGACGTGCCAGGCGAGGTTGGCCGGGCCGGCGCCGATCGAAACCTTGACCGGCTTGTTGGTCTGGCCCTTGGCGATCTTAAAGAGGTCGGTCCACCGCAGCGCGTCGCCCTGCTTGTCCACCGGGCCGTTGTTGATGACGCCGCCCCAGTCGTCGAGGAACGCCTTGCCGACGCTCGGACCGGCACCAATCACCGAAGGGTGCGGGTTGCGCGTGTGCTCGAACCCTGGGATGCGCTCGTAGAGATACCAGCAGAAGGAGCCGATGACGCCGACGTAGTCGTCGTACCACATGTTGCCGTCGGTGACGATGTCCAGGCCAGCGTGCTCCTGGTCCTTGATCACGGCGGCCACGGCGTCGGTGTACGCCTCTTCATGCTGGACTTCCTTGAACGCGACGCGAACATCGCGGCCGAGCAGCTGGTGCTTGAACCAGTCCGGCCGCGGAAACGACCCGACCATCGTGGTCGGAAGCAGCTTGTCTACGATTTTCGTTGCCATCTCGTCCTCGTGTTGGTTGGCGTAGCGAACTCGGCGGCCGTCCCCGCGCTCCTGGTGGAGGACGGGCCCGACAAGGGGCAGGACGAACCTCCGACCCAGCGACCGCAGCCGACAATTATTGCACTAGAGCACTACTCCTGTGTCCAGCTATGATCGAGTGCTTGGGCAGCGCCGAGGGGCGGAGCGGGGGATCACGAGCGATGAGGATTCGACAGCTGGGGGGTGTGGCCGTCGGGGTGGCGGCCATGGTGCTGGCGACAGCGGTGGCCACGGCGCAGCGCGGAAGCGCGCCCGCAGCGCCAGCCGGGACGGTCGTCGGCAAGATCACCTACGAAGGCCGGGCGCCGCGCCCGCGGGTGGTGCGCATGGGGGCCGACCCGCTCTGCATGCCCGAAGCCAAGGGCGGCACGCTGTCGGAGGTCCTGGTCGTCGGCCCCGGAAACGGCCTGCAGAACGCGTTTGTGTACGTGAAGGATGGGCTTGGCAGCCGGACGTTTCCCGCCCCGAAGACCCCCGTCGTGCTGGACCAGAAGGGCTGCAAGTACAGCCCTCACGTCATCGGCATCCAGGTCGGACAGCCGCTCGAGGTCCGCAACAGCGACGGCACGCTCCACAACGTGCACGCGGTCCCGAAGATCAACAAGGAGTTCAACTTCGGCCAGCCCTCCAAGGGGATGAAGTCGAGCCGCGCCTTCGACAAGGTGGAGGTGATGGTGCCATTCCGCTGCGACGTCCACGGCTGGATGAACGCCTATGCCGGCGTGGTCGCCCACCCCTTCTTCGCCGTCAGCAAGCCGGACGGCAGCTTCGAGATCAAGGGCCTGCCGCCCGGCAGCTACACCATCGAGGTGTGGCACGAGCAGCTCGGCACGCAGACCAGCAAGGTCACCGTGGACGCCAAGGCGGGCGCCACTGCCAACTTCGCGATGAAGGCGAAGGCGTAACGCCCCGCGAAGCTGGGGCCAAAAAGACACCGTGCTAGCGAGGCGAAGCCTCGCTAGCCTTACAAGGCGTCGACAACCAGTTCTTCGGCCGCGGTCCCTCAGCAGGGGCCTCGCGCTTGAAGTGCGAGCTGGTGATGTAGTCGGCGTTCAGGTACTTCGCGTCCTTGACCGTCGTGGTGACGATCAGCCACTTGTCCTTGTTGGTCGAGTCGATGTTGTCGAAGTATTCCTCGACCACGGCCCCTTCGCTGTAGGGCGCGCCGTTCCGCCGCAGCCATCCGGGCGTCAGGTGATCGGTCGTCACCTTCAACGTGCCGAACGGCGGCGCGCTCGGAGGCGGGGGAGGGCCGCCGCGGCCGCCGCCTCCACCGCCCTTGCCCGCCCCGGCCGCGAGCCGGGCTTTCCCACTGCGCCACCGAGCGGCCCTGAAGGGACGCGGTCGTCGGCGCCTTCGACGCATCGAAGTACAGCAGCCGCGTCTGCTGGCCGGCGTCGGTCTCGATCTTCAGCGTCTGCGGATCCTGCCAGGTGACGTGAATCCGCAGCGGCATTCGCATCAGCCCCGCCATGCCGTAGGCCAGGCACGATCCGTCCTGCGCCGGCGTCCACGAATTGCCGACCTTGATGCCCTCCGGGTTGAGCGGCAGGCTGACGAAGTCGCCCTTGGGCGGCGTCACCATGCGCCAGCGCCAGTCCTCGTTGACGACCGACACCCAGTAGCCGGTGAGGCTCAGGTTCTGCGGCGCCAACTGCTGCGGCGTCAGCGGGGCTGCTGGGGCCGCCGGCGCGCCCTGTGCTCCGCCGCGGCCACCGCCTGCCCGGCCCTCGGGGCCCTGCGCCAGGATGCTCGTGCCGATCGAGAGCGCGAGCAGGGCGACTGCCGCCGCGCGCACGCTACTTACTCCCCACGCCGGCGTAGACGCTTTCGATGAACGACGCCGCCGAGCCCGGGCCCTTCTCGGCGCCGTAGCGCCCGTCGTAGTCGAGCGTCGGCTTCGCGGCGATGACCTGCTGGAGCGTCATCCCGCCCTTCTTCAGCGCCTCGACGCGGTCGCGGATGATCGTCAGCATGTCGCGATACTCGACCACGTCGGCCTCGTCGGCCAGCCGGCCGTGTCCCGGCACCACGAAGGTGCCGGCTTCCTGTTTGTCCAGCGGCACCGTGACCTCCAGCAGGTCGTTCAGCGCCGCCAGGTAGCTGTTGATGCTGGCGCCGCTCGCGCGATCGAGGATCGGGTACGACGTGTTGATGTAGACGTCGCCGGCGGCCACGACGTCGGAGCCGCGGAAATGCACCAGGATGTCGCCGTCGGTGTGGGCGTTGGGCTCGAACATCAGCACCACCGCCTCGCCGTTGAACGAGAAGTCCTTGCGCTTGCCGAAGAACACGTCGGTCGGCCAGGCGCCGACCGGCGGCGCGCTCTGTCCGGCGGGCGCCAGCTCGAAGTGGCGCAGCGTGTTCTCGTGCGCGAAGATGAACGCCGTGCCGCCGCCGCCGGTGCGGCTGTTGATCTGCTGGGCGAAGTTGCCGGCGACGATCGCGCCGCCCGACTTCGCAATCAGTCTCGTTGCCGCCGGTGTGATCGGGGTGATAGTGGGTGTTGATGATCGAGCCGGATCGGCTTGCCCTCCGACACCTCGTTGATCTTCGCCAGCAGCTTTTCCGACATGCCGGCGGCCCCGCTGTCCACCACCAGCACGCCGTCGTCGCCGACGCTGATGAGGACGTTGGCGCCGGCGCCCACCAGCATGTGGATCTTGCCCTGGACGTGGTGGGCCTTGATTTCCGCGCGTGTCGGCGCGTCCCTGTTGGGCGCCAGCCCGCTGGCCGCAGCGCAGACGACCGCCAGGACCGCCAGGCCGCGCAGCGGTCGCGAGCGCCACGGCTAGCGGCCCGTGCCGGCTTCGGCGTCATCGACGCCGACGTGTCGATGCCGCGGACGAACTCCGGCAGCGCGGTCTCGGCTCCGCCCAGCACGCCCTTGAGCGGGAGGTTGTAGCGCTTCGCGAACTCTTCCTGGTACGGATTCTTGCCCGGGAGATAGCTCGGCACGACGCCGGCTGGCCGATCCACTTCTTCGACCGCCTGGCACGGGTAGGGCGCCAGGTTGTCGTTGTTGGCCAGCTGGAAGCCGCTGGTCTTGATCATCGGCTCCGACAGGTAATACGGGTCGGAGATCACGTAGGTGTGCGTCAGCGTGTTGCCGTGGCGGATGAAGTACTCGCGCATGGTGGCCTTGTCGCTCAGTGCCAGCCCGTTGCGGCGGATCCATCCCGGCCTTGAGGTGAGTGGTGTCGACGACCAGCGTCTCACCTTCCCAGCGGCCGGTGGAGAATCCCTGCCAGGTGTGCGCCGCGTACTCGGGCGGATGCGGGCGGCCGTCCAGCCAGACGATGCGTCGCTGTTCCATCCACGGGATGTGCATGGTCAGCGCGATGACGGAGAAATTCTTCGGGTCCACGATCCGGTCGATGCGCGGCCCGCCGATGCCGCGGTAGCCGTAGGTCGAGGGGTGCGGCTTGCACTGATGCTCGGGCATCGTCAGAAGTGCCGCGTCCCAGGTCAGGCCGCGCTGGCGGCCGGCCTCAGTGAGCGGCAAGCCCGAGTAGTCCACGAGCGCGGGACCGGCGCCGCGCTCGGCCGCATCCTCGTGGTTGATCGGCGCCCAGTTGCCGACCAGCGTTTGCGCCGGAACGGTTGACGCGCCGAGCGTCAGGACACCGGCCAGCACGACCAACCCACTCCAACGGTTCGCATGAGTCATGACAGTGACCTCTCAGCGCTCAGAGACGGCTCCGCAGCCGCCGACGAGTGTACACCCGGCTTGGAGTGCCGTTGGTTAAGGAACTTCAGGAGCGCCGAGAAGCGGCCTCGGCCTGCAAGCGTCGTAGTCCGCCGGGCATCACTTCGTAGGTGCCCTTCATCCGGTAATGCCCAAACCGCATAGCTGCGAGCAAGCTATGTCCCAGGTGCCTGCGGCAGGCCGACAGCTGTGGACCACGTCCGGCCGACCATCGTGACGTCGGTTGCTGTCGAACCTTCCGTCGGCGCCCGGGTAACGCATGTTCCAGGCGCCGCGCCGTGGTGATCAGCCTTCAGCGACAGCGGCATCATCCATGTGGACGATCACCAGGATCTGGTCGAGCTGATCGCCGCGAGCCGAGGCAGCAACGGGCAAGCCTGGCCAAAGGCAAGGGCAAAAGGGAGATGTTGTATATTTCGGGGCGCTCGTCCGAGAAATTCGCACTACTCACATGGAGGTGAAGCCGTTGGGCTTCTGGACTTATCGCGCGGCCCCGCTGTCGATGGCGCTGGCGGTCGCTCTGGTTGGCTGCAGTCCCGCACCCGCGCCCGCTCCCGCGACCACCGAGCCGGCCGCCCCTGCGGCCTCGGCGCAGTCGCAGGTCGACCGCGGCCGGATGCTGGTCATCGGTGGCGGCTGCCACGACTGCCACACGCCCAAGAAGCTGGGCCCGAACGGCCCCGAAGCCGACATGGATCGGATGCTGATGGGTCACCCCCAGGACGAGGCGGTTACGGCGCCCTTCAAGACGCCGGCGGGCAGCCCGTACGAGATCCACATCAACGGCAACCTCACGGCGTGGAGCGGACCGTGGGGCGTGACCTACGCGGCCAACCTGACGCCCGACGAGAACACGGGCATCGGGATCTGGACCGATGACATGTTCGTGAACGCGCTGCAGAAGGGCAAGCACATGGGCGCCGGGCGCCTGATCCTGCCGCCGATGCCGTGGAACTGGTACGGTCAGCTGCCGCCCGACGACTTGAAGGCGATTCTGGCCTACCTCAAGTCGATCAAGCCGATCGCGAACCGGGTGCCCGTGCCGCTCGGGCCGGATGGGAAGCCGCTCGAAGCACCGGAGGGGGCGGCTAACTAGCAGGTCAAGGCAAAGGGCAAAAGGCGAAGGGCAAAGGAAGAGTAGAACGTGCGCCTTACCGCGACGCTCGTTCTCGTCGTTGCGCGTAGGGACGCCTGGTTCGGCGCAGATTCCCGTCGGTCAGGAACCCCATCACCGCATCGTCTACGAGGACGCGTCGCTCCGCGTCCTCGACGTCAACATCCCTCCGGGCACCACCACGCTCGACCACAGCCATGACCACGACCTCGTGACGGTGTCGATCGGCCAGGCCGACACGCGGATCCGCGTGCCCGGATCGGACTGGGGTCCCGTGCGTCCGCGCCGGCCGTTGGGTGACACGAGCACCGTGGAATACGCGGGGAAGCGCGGCGTGCACACGATCGAGAACGTCGGGCCCGACCCCTACCGCTTGATCGCCGTGGAGAACGTGAAGCAGTCGGGTTGGCATGCCGCCCCGGCGGTGGCAAGTTCGGCCGTCCGCCAACTGACCGAAGCGCGCGCATTCCGGGCATCCTCGGTGCGAGTGAAGCCGGGCGAGGCGGTGCGCCGCGCGCACAAGGTGCCGACAGTCGTCGTGCTGGTGTCGGGAGAGGCGCTGTTGGCGCCGAGCGCCAAGGAGCCGCGGCCGCTGGGGCCGGCGGCGCGGTGGGCGGTGGTGGGCGCCGCGAACGAGTTCACGCTGACGACGAGGGGTGACGGCGAGGCGCACCTCGTCGAGATCGAAGTCTTTTGAGAGGGATCGGGCCGATGAAGGCGATGGCGGCGGCGCTGGCAGCCCTGGTGTGGATCGGGACCGCCGGCCGTGTATCGGCGGCGACGTGCGACAGCCTCGGCGCCCTTCCGCTGAGCAACGGCAAGGTGACCGCCGCGACGCTGGTCGCGCCCGGGGCCTTTGTCCCGCCGGGCCAGAGCGGTCCCGGCACCCCGCCTTCAAGACGCTGCCGGAGTTCTGCCGCATCACGGCGTCGCTGACGCCGACGGCCGATTCGGACATTCGCATCGAGGTCTGGCTGCCGGCCGCAGGCTGGAACGGCAAGTTCCAGGCAGTGGGCAACGGCGGCTGGGCGGGCGTGATTCCGTATCCAGCGCTGGCCGCGGCGTTGGGCGCCGGCTATGCCACGACGGCGACCGACACCGGCCACGTCGGCAATACCGCGGCCTTCGTGCCCGGACACCGCGAGAAGCTGGTGGACTACGGCTACCGGGCGGTGCACGAGATGACGGTCGCCGCCAAGGCGATCATCGGCGCGTATCACGGCAACGGGCCACGTGTGTCCTATTGGAACGGGTGCTCGACCGGCGGCCGCCAGGGGCTGATGGAGGCGTTGCGCTACCCGGCCGACTACGACGGGATCATCGCCGGCGCGCCGGTGAACTACCGGACGCACCAGCTGGCGTGGGAGCTCTGGGTGGCCCAGGCCGTTCATGCGGACGAGCGCAGCTATATCCCGCCGGCCAAGTATCCCGTCATCCATGCCGCGGCACTGAATGCCTGCGACGCTCGCGACGGCGTCGCCGACGGGCTGATCGAGAACCCGCTCACGTGCTCGTTCGACCCCGGCGTGCTGGCGTGCAAACAGGGCGACGACGCCTCGTGCCTGACCCCGCCCCAGGTCGAAGCGGCCCGCAAGATCTACTCGCCGGCGGTCAACCCGGCCACGAAGCAGGAGATCTTTCCGGCTCTGCAGCCGGGCAGCGAGTTGGGCTGGGGCGGGCTGGCGGGTCCGCGCGCCGTGGCCGAAGCGGTGGAGTTCTTCCAATACGTGGTGTTCAACGATCCGGCCTGGGACTTCCGCACGCTGCGCTTCGACACCGCCGCGGCGCAAGCCGATGCGGCGGCGGGGGAGCTGCTGAACGTCATCGATCCGAACCTGAAGCCGTTCTTTGGCAGGGGCGGCAAGCTGCTGCTGTACCACGGCTGGAACGATCAGCTGGTGGCACCCGTGAACAGCATCAACTACTACTCCAGCATCGCGCGCGAGATGGGCGGGGAGCGCGCGGCCGCCAGCTCCGTGCGCCTGTTCATGATGCCGGGCACCAACCATTGCGCCGGCGGCGAAGGGCCCAACACGTTCGATCGCATGCGCGTCATCGAGCAGTGGGTCGAGCACGGCCAGGCTCCCGAGCGAATTCCCGCGACCCACAGCACCAACGGCGTGGTGGATCGCACCAGGCCTCTTTGCCCGTATCCCACAGGTCGCGCAGCTACAAGGGCACGGCAGCATCGACGACGCGGCCAGCTTCGTTCCTGCATTGCACCGTGAAGGGCTACAGGCGACGGCCACAGGCCTCAACCGACCAGACGACTAACGACCAACGACTAACGAGGGAAACATGAGAACCCAGGTACTTTCCGGCGCACTTGCCGCGCTGTTCGGCGCGGCGCTGGTAACCGCACAGGCCCCGGCGCAGGGCCGAGCCTGCAAGCGGCGGCGGATCCCCGCTACAAGTCCGTGATCGACACGTGCAAGACGCCGCCTCCGGCGCCCGCGGCCCGCGGCGGTGGACCTGCGGGGGGAGGGCGCGGCGCCGCTCCCGCCGCTGCCCCGGCAGCCGGCGCAGCCACGGTCACCGCGATCCCCGGCGTGATCGAGGCCGGGCAGAAGTGGACCAAGGTCTGGGAGACGAGCGGCAACAACGCCGACGGCCTCGTCGGAACGCCGGACGGCGGGCTCCTGATCGCGCAGAACGACAACGCGCAGGTGCTGAAGCTGGATCGGGACGGCAAGACCTCGGTGGCCTACAAGGACACCAACACCGGCGGCGCGCTGTCGTTCAGCCCGAAAGGGGCGCTGTTCATCGTCCAGCGCGGCATCGGCACGGCGGTCTGGCAGCTGGCGCCCGAGCGCAAGATGCTCGCGAACCGCATCAACGGCGACCCGCTGGAATGTCTCGGCGGGGTGATCAACGACATCACCGCCGACAGCAAGGGCGGCGCCTACTTCACGATGGGTGGCCTGTTCTACGCCGATGCCAAGGGCACTGTGACCCGCTACGGCGAGAACCTGAGGACCAACGGCGTGTTGCTGAGTCGCGACGAGAAGACCGTGTTCGTCACCAACGGCCCGTCCGTGGTGGCGTTCGACGTCCAGCCCAACGGCGCGTTGACCAACCAGCGCGAGTTCGTGGCGTTTCCCGGCGGCGGCGGCGACGGCATCACGATCGATTCCGAGGGCCGGATCTACGTGACCGGCGGTTCGGGCCTGCAGGTGGCCGGGCCGGACGGGAAGTACATCGGGCTGATTCCGACGCCGCAGGGCGTCATCACCGCGGCCTTCAGCGGGCCGGACAAGAAGACGCTTTTCGCGGTCGTCTCCATTCGCAAGGGCGACGCCCGTGACGCGGAGATCATCTCGATCCCGACCATCGCCACGGGATACAAGGGGCGCGCGAAGTAAGCGACGGCTACGGGCTGCAGGCTGGTAGTGGCTACGTGGCCTGACGAGAACGGGGCGGGCTCGAGAGAGCCCGCACCAGCAGAACTACCAACTACCAACCGACCAACTACCAACCGAAGTATCTGACGATGCCTGCACTAGGGTTCAGGCATCGTCAGATACTTCTCGTGGCACGCCGTGCAGGCGTTGTACATCTCGCCGCCGGTCTGCAGCACCAGATCCAGGTTCTTCGCTTCGGCGGCCTGCGCCACGCGGTAGGCGCTGTCGGTGAGCGCACGCGAGAACGTCAACCACTCGCCGTTGTCCTTGGCGCGCGGCGGCAGCATCAGCAGGTTGCCCGCTTCGGCCACGGCCAGCGCGCTCATCTGAACGCCGAACCAGTCGTCGTCGGACTTCGGCGACTGCTCCAACTGCCCGTTCACGTAGACCACGGCGTCGAACACGCGCTGCGAGGACGGGATGATGATCGCGTCCATCACTTGATCCACGCTGGCCACGGACCGCAGGGGCGGCGCCGGCGCACCGGGCGCCAGCGCGGTGGCAGGCGACGATGAGCCGCCGCCGCACGCGGCTGCGCACGGCAGGACGATCAGGAAAAACCCCCAGATGGAAGAACGCGCGCGACTCATGATGATTATGGAATGAGCTTCTTCGAAATCGGCCGTAGATATACCACCGAAGGGTAGCGCACGCGTGGACGCCGCCGGAATTCCGAGAGTTACAATTGCCGCCGCTCGGTGGTGCTCCACCTGCGCCGCCCGTCGGTCCTGGTCAATAGACATGCACTATTTCGGCAAGTTCGAGGAATCGGCACTCGCGTCTCATCCGGTCTTCGCGGGGCATGGCGAGGGATACGTACAGGCTGATCTCGTCAGCCGCGCCACGGGCTCGGTGCACACCGGGCTCAGTGTCGCCCAGCTGGCGCCGGGCGGTGTGCTGCACTCGCACGTGCACTCGTTCGAAGAGGGCTTCTACATTCTCAGTGGCCAGGCGGTCGTGCTCATCAACGACGAGTCCTACCTGCTGAGCGCCGGCGACTACGGCTGCGTCAAGGTCGGCACCCCGCACGGCCTGCGTGCCGCCGGCAACTCGTCGGTGCGGTGGCTGCAGATGGGCGCACCGCAGCCGAAGCCCCATGGCGCCGAGCGCGACACGTTCTTTTCCAAGGGCCACGCGGTGCCGTCGTCGGCGCCGCCGCTCGATCTGGCGAACCTGCACGGCAACCTGCTGGGCCACTTCGACGCCAGCCAGATTCCGCCGGTACCCGAGCGCCAGAACGTCCTCAAGGGCCTCGAGGGCGTGTTCCTCAACTGGCTCATCGACGAGAAATTCGGCGCCGCGCACCACCGGCTGCTCTTCATCGAGTACCAGCCCGGCGTCAGCATCGGCCTGCACGATCACACCTTCGAAGAGGGCTACTTCATCCTGAGCGGCGAGGTCGAGGCCACGATGGACGGCAAGAAGTACACGGCCCGCCCAGGGGACGTGCTGTGGACCGCCGTGGGGTGCGTCCACGCCTTCGCCAACGTCGGCCGCGAGCCGGTGCTCTGGCTCGAGACGTTTGCGCCGCAGCCCCCGAAAGAAAACGCGTTCCGCTTCATGGCGGAATGGAACACGAGAGCCAAAGAGCTGGAGGGATAGGACCCATGACTCAGACCGCTGGCCTGACGCGGCCATTCACCGGGACGGAGTACATCGAGAGTCTCCGCGACGGTCGGGAAATCTACATCTACGGTGAACGCGTCAAGGACGTCACCACCCATCCCGCGTTCCGCAACACCACGCGGATGATCGCGCGGCTCTACGATGCGCTGCACGACGAGAAGAAGAAGGACGGTGCTGACGGCCCCCACCGACAACGGCGGGTTCACGCACAAGTTCTACAAGCCGTCGCGGAACGCCGAAGAGCTGGTGGGCGCGCGTGATGCCATCGCCGAGTGGGCCCGGATGACCTACGGCTGGATTGGCCGCAGCCCCGACTACAAGGCCGCGTTCCTGGCGACGCTCGGCGCCAACGCCGACTTCTATCACCCCTATCACGAGAACGCGCGGCGCTGGTACAAGCGGGTCACCGAGGAGGTGTCCTTCGTCAACCACGCCATCGTCAACCCGCCGGTCGATCGCGACAAGCCGCTCGACGAGGTGAAGGACGTCTACATGCACGTCGTAGACGAGAACGACAAGGGCCTGGTGGTCAGCGGCGCCAAGGTGGTGGCCACCACCTCCAGCCTGACCCACTTCAACTTCATCGCCAACAACGGCGCGCTGCCGATCAAGACCAAGGAGTTCGCGTTCGTCTGCATGGTGCCCACCGGCGCCAAGGGCGTGAAGCTGTTCTGCCGGCCGTCCTACGAAATGATGTCGGCGGTGATGGGCACGCCCGTTCGACTACCCGCTGTCGAGCCGCATGGACGAGAACGACTCGATCCTGGTGTTCGACAAGGTGCTGGTGCCGTGGGAGGACGTGTTCGCCTACGGCGACATCGACAAGGTGAACAACTTCTTCCCGCGCTCGGGCTTCCTGCCGCGGTTCATGTTCCAGGGCTGCACCCGCCTGGCCGTCAAGCTCGACTTCATGGCCGGCCTGCTGCTGAAGGCGGTGGAGGCCACCGGCGCCAAGGACTTCCGCGGCGTGCAGGCGGCGGTCGGCGAAGTGCTGGCGTGGCGCAACTGCTTCTGGGGCCTCACCGACGCCATGGCCCGCGACCACGACGCCGTGGACGCCTGGCTACGTGCTGCCGAACCTCGAGTACGGGCTCGCCTACCGGGTGATGGCCAGCATCGCCTACCCGAAGATCAAGGAGATCATCGAGAACACGCTCGCCAGCGCGCTGATCTACCTGCCGTCGAGCGCCCACGACTTCAAGGTGCCCGAGCTGCGGCCCTACCTCGATCAGTTCGTGCGCGGTTCCAACGGCTACAGCGCCGAGGAACGCGTCAAGCTGATGAAGCTGATGTGGGACGCGATCGGCAGCGAGTTCGGCGGCCGCCACGAGCTCTACGAGCGCAACTACTTCGGCAACCACGAGAGCATTCGCTTCGAGACGCTGCTGGTTGCGGAGGTCACCGGGGCGTCGAAACGCTACAAGGGCTTCGCCGAGCAGTGCATGGCCGAATACAACCTGGACGGCTGGACGGCGCCGGACCTGATCAGTAACGACGACGTGAACTACATCACCAAGAGGCTGAAGGGGTAGGTGAGCCCCACCAGCATGTCGATCGACGGACGTACGTTCCGGCAGACCGTCGGGCAGTTCGCGACCGGCGTGACGGTGGTGGCCACCGAAATCGACGGGGCGGTGCACGCCATGACCGCCAACTCCTTCACGTCGCTGTCGCTCGACCCGCCCTTGGTGCTGTTCTGCCTCGGCAAGCAGACCAAGGCGGGCCAGATCATCCATCAAGCCCGCGGCTTCTGCGTCAACATCCTGCAGGAAGAGCAGCGCGACCAGTCCACCTACTTCGCCGGCGGCTGGAGGGAGGCGGAGCCGCCGCCCTTCGCGTTCGACACCTGGCACGCCACGCCGCGCCTGGCCGGCAGCGCGGCGGCAATCGCCTGCCAGATGCACGCGATCCACGAGGGCGGCGACCACTGGATCGTGGTCGGCCAGGTGGTGGCCGTGGACCGCGTGGACGACGCGCGCCCGCTGCTGTACTTCCGCGGGCGCTATGCGGCACTGGACGTTCCGGTGCCCACGTAGGCTCCGGGCTCCGGGCTCCAGGCTCCAGGCCTCCAGGCGGACTGCTGTAAAGCATTACACGCGGCGTATAATCCGCGAACTGCGTGAGCCGAGCGACCCCTTCGTCTCCTCGGTGCCTGCTGGGTGGCTGGTGCCACCTTTTCGGCTTCACTCGGACTGTCGGCCCAACAGTCCCAGGCGCCGCCGGCCGAAGTGCCTCGCTTCGGCATCGTCGCCTACCCCGCGCGCAAGCCGGGCGACCCGGCGGCGGTCGAGCGCGGGGCCACGCTGTACGGTGTCAGCTGCCGGTTCTGCCACGGCGCCGATCTGCGCGGCGGTGACGGAGGTGGGCCGAACCTCTTGCGTTCCACCGTCGTCCTCGACGACGACCAGGGCGAACGCATCGGCCCCGTGCTGCAAGCTGGCCGCGGCGCCATGCCGCCGTTTACGTTCACGCCGGAGCAGACGCGCGATCTGGCGGCCTACCTGCACAGCTTTCAGGTGACCAGCCGCGACCCAGCCGTCCACGGTCAGCATCCTGGTCGGTGACGCCAAGGCGGGGGCAGCGCTACGTCGCCGAGGCCTGCGGCGCGTGCCACAGCACGGAGCGTCTGACCGCGTTTGCGAACACGCCCAGCCTGGCCGACCCCAAGGTGCTCCAGCAGATGTGGCTGATGCCGGGGTTCGCGGGCCGCGGCATCGCGCCCATCCCGGCTCCGATCACGCGCGCCGTGGTCATTGTGCCGCCGGCGCAGCGGGTCGAAGGGGAGCTGGTGCGCATGGACGACTTCACGATCAGCCTCAAGCTCGCTGACGGCTCGGTGCGCACGTTCACGACCGCCGGCACCAAGACGGCAGTCGAGGTTCTCGATCCGCTGGCGCCGCACAAGGCGCTCCTGAGCAGATACACCGACGCCGACATCCACGACGTCACCGCCTACCTGGTGTCCTTGAGGAGCGCACGATGAAAGCCGCGGTTCTCGCCGCCGCCCTGCTCGCCGCCGCGACGCTGGCGGCGCAGTCGGTCGATCCGGCGCTGCTGATCAAGCCGCTGGCCGGCGAGTGGCCCACCTATTCGGGTGACTACTCGGGCAAGCGCTACAGCGCGCTGACGCAGATCAACCAGAAGAACGTGAAGCAGCTGTCGCTCGCCTGGACGCGGCGGCTGGTGAACGGTCCGGGCCCCGGCGGGCCGCAGCCCCCCGGCGCCACGCCGATCATCGTCGGCGGTGAAGGCACGCTGGTGGCCGGCGGGCCGACGCAGGTCAAGGGTGCGATCCTCCAGGTGGGCGGCATCCTCTACGTCACCACGCCCGACAACACCTGGGCGCTCGACGCCCACGACGGCCGCGAAATCTGGCACTACAGCTGGAAGACCAGGGGCGGCACCCACATCGGCAACCGCGGCGTGGGCATGTGGCGCGACTACCTCTACTTCGTCACGCCCGACAACTATCTGATCTCGCTCGAGGCCAAGACCGGCAAGGAGCGCTGGCACAAGGAGCTGGCCAGCTTCCAGCAGCAGTACTTCCACACCATCGCACCGGTGGTCATCGACAACCACGTGCTGGTGGGGTCGGGCAACGACCTGGACATGCCCGGCTTCCTGCAGTCGTTCGATCCGGAGACGGGCGAGCTGCAGTGGAAGTGGTATGCGACGCCGCAGCAGGCCGGCGATCCGGGCCTCGAGACGTGGAAGAACCTCGATGCGGCCATCCACGGCGGCGGGCATCCCTGGGTGCCCGGTTCCTACGATCCCGAGACGCGGCTCTACATCATCGGCACCGGGAATCCCACGCCGGCGTATACGTCCGCGGCGCGCGGCTACGGCGACAATCTCTTCACCTGCGCGCTGGTGGCCATCCACGTCGACACTGGCAAGATGGCCTGGTACTACCAGACCTCGCCCCACGACACCCACGACTGGGACTCCGCGCAGACGCCGATCCTGGTCGACGGCGTGTTCGGCGGGCGCGCGCGCAAGCTGGTGCTGACCGCAGCCCGCAACGGCTACTTCTTCGTCGTCGATCGCGTGACCGGGCAGCACCTGCTGACGAGCAAGTTCTCGGAGTCGGCCAACTGGGCCACCGGCCTCAACGACAAGGGCCAGCCGGTGCGCAACCCGGCCAAGGACCATCACGTCGGCGGCGCGCTGGTGTCCGCCGCCAACCAGGGCGCCGCCAACTGGCCGCCGCCGTCGTTCAGCCCGGACACGGGCCTCTTCTACGTGCCGACAGCCGACACCTACGCGATGTACTACCTGACCGACCCCGACCCGCGGGGCGCGCTGGGGCTGGGCGGCAAGGACGAGCGCCCGGTGGGTACGGCGGGCAGCTATCTCACGGCCATCGACTACAAGACCGGCAAGGTGGCGTGGCGGCGCAAGTACCGTACGCACCTGGCGACCGGGCTCGCGACCGGCCTCCTGACCACGGCGGGCCGGTTGCTCTTTGCCGGCGATGTCTCCGGCAACTTCGTGGCCTACGATCCGGCCAACGGCACGCCGTTGTGGCACACCCAGCTCGGCCAGGTGACGTCGAACGCGCCGGAAACCTATATGGTGGACGGCAAGCAGCACGTGATCGTGGCGGCCAACGACACCCTGTACGCGTTCGCCCTTTACTAGGGAGACCAACCATGCAGACGCGACGCGACTTCGTGAAGCTGGCCGTGGCGGGCCTGGCGCTCCCGCGGCTGGCGGGCGCCCGGGACATCGACTCGCGCGTGGGCGGCGTGATCCTGGGCGCGCAGTCCTACAGCTTCCGCGAGATTCCGCGCGACAACGGCGACGCCATCGGCCCGGTGATCAAGGCGTTCACCGCCGTGGGGCTGGGCGATTGCGAGCTGTGGTCGCCGCAGATCGAGCCGGCCGGCGACCCCCGCTTTGGTCGTGGCGCTCCGAATACGCCCGAGACGCAGCGGGGCCGCCAGGCGGAGCGCGAGGCGCTGCGGGCGTGGCGGGTCGAGACGCCGATGTCGCACTTTGCCGGCATCCGCAAGCGATTCAACGACGCCGGCATCACGATCCACGCCTACAACTACAGCTTCAACGACTCGTTCACCGACGCGGAGATCGACCGCGGCTTCGAGACGGCCAAGGCCCTTGGCGCCGGCGTGATCACGGCGTCCACGACGCTGTCGGTGGCGAAGCGCGTGGTGCCGTTCGCCGAGAAGCATCGCATCGTCGTCGCCATGCACAACCACTCGGACACCAACGACCCCAATGAGTTCGCGACGCCGGAAAGCTTTGCCGCGGCCCGCAAGCTGTCACCCTGGTACAAGGTGAACCTGGACATCGGCCACTTCACCGCGGCCAACTACGACGCGGTGGCGTTCATCCGCGAGCACCACGACGCCATCACCAACCTCCACCTCAAGGACCGCAAGCGCAACCAGGGCGACAACGTGCCGTGGGGAACCGGCGATACGCCGATTCGCGAGGTGCTGCAGCTGCTGAAAAAGGAGCGGTGGCCGATCCACGCGCACGTGGAGTACGAGTATCGCGGCGCGAAATCTCCGGTCGAGGAAGTGATGGCGTGCGCCGCCTACGCGCGTCAGGCGCTGGCGTGACCGTGTTCCAACTGCTGCCGCGGTGACGCGCCGGCTGGGAATGGGCCTGGTCGGCCCCGGGTTCGTGGGTGCGCACCACGTCGACGCGGTCCGGCGTCTGGGCTTCGTGGACGTGGTGGCGATTTGCGATGTCACGGAGGCGCAGGCGGCGGCCAAGGCCGCGGCGCTCGGCGTGCCCAAGGCGTACGGCTCCGTCGCTGCCCTGGCGGCCGACCCCGCCGTTCACATCGTCCACGTCACCACGCCCAACGCGCAGCACGGCCAGGGCGTCCGCGCCGCGCTGGCGTCGGGCAAGCACGTCCTGTGCGAGAAGCCGCTGGCGATGTCTTCCGAGGAAGCGCTGTCGCTGTGGCAGGCGGCGCGCGCTGCCGGCGTCGTCCACGCCGTGATGTTCAACTACCGCGGCAACCCGATGGTGCAGGAGGCGCGGGCGATGGTCGCCTCTGGCGACTTGGGCCCGATCCATTTCGTCCACGGCGCCTACCTGCAGGACTGGCTGCTGGAGCCATCGGACTTCTCCTGGCGGCTCGAGCCCGACCACGGCGGCCCCAGCCTCGCCTTCGGCGACATCGGCTCGCACTGGGTGGACCTGGTCCAGCACGTGCTCGGGCGGCGCATCGAATCGGTGCTCGCCGACCTGACGACGGTTGTGCCGGTGCGGCAGAAGCCGCGAACGTCGCGTGAGGCGTTTGCCGGCGGTGACGGCTTCGCCACCGAGGACTACACCGTGCGGAGCGAGGACCTGGCCAGCGTGCTGCTGCGCTTCGAGGGCGGCGCCAAGGGCTGCGTGTCGGTGGGCCAGGTCTGCGCCGGGCACAAGAACGACTTCTGGTTCGAGCTGAGCGGCGCCGCGGCGTCGGTGCGGTGGCGCCAGGAACAGCAGAACGAGCTGTGGGTCGGCAAGCGCCACCAGGCGAGCGCGATCGTCCCCAAGGATCCGGCGCTGCTGTCGCCGCACGCGCGCGCCTATGCGCATCTGCCGGGCGGACACCAGGAGGCCTGGCCCGATGCGTTCGCAAACGTCTGCCGCGACGTCTATCGCGCCGTCGTCGATGGGGCGGCTCCGGCGGATGGGCCCGGCGCCTCGGCCATGGCCACGTTCGAGGACGGTTACCGCGCGGCCTGCGTCGTGGACGCGGTGCTGCACAGCCACCGGCAGGGCGGCGTGTGGACCGACGGTCAGGAGCACTCGATGAAGCTGGGCGTGTTCACGCCGGTGTTCGGCGGTCTGGATGTCCGGGCGATGCTGGCGAAGGTCTGCGCCCTGCGCCACGTCCAGGCGATCGAGCTCGGCACTGGCTGTTGGCCGGGACACGATCATCTCGACCTCGCGGCACTGCTCGACAACGCGGGCGCGGCCCGCGACTACCGGACGATGGTGGAGGACGCGGGCCTGACCATCAGCGCGCTGTCGTGCCACGGCAACCCGCTGCATCCCGACCCAGCCGTTGCCGCCAAGGCCGACGACGTGTTCCGGCGGACCGTGCGGCTGGCCGAGCAGCTGCGCGTGGCGGTGGTGGTCACGTTCTCGGGCTGCCCGGGCGACGCCGACGGGGCGCGCCATCCCAACTGGGTCACGACGGCCTGGCCGCCGGAGTTCCTGGACGTGCTGGACTGGCAGTGGGAGAAGAAGGCGATCCCTTACTGGCGCGACGCGGCGCGATTTGCCGGCGACCACGGTATCAAGGTGGCGATCGAGGCACACCCGGGCTTTCTGGTCTACAACCCTGAGACCGCGCTGCGGCTGCGGGCGGAGGCGGGGCAGGCGATCGGCGTCAACTTCGACCCCAGCCATCTGTTCTGGCAGGGCGTGGACATGCCGGCGGCGATTCGCGCGCTGGGTGACGCCATCTTCCACGTGCACGCCAAGGACCTGGCGTTCGACGACGGCAACCGCGCCGTCAACGGCGTGATCGACGCCAAGAGCTATACCCGCATGGCGGAGCGGTCCTGGCTGTTCCGCAGTGTCGGCTGGGGCCACGGCGAGCTGGAGTGGAAGCGGATCGTCAGCGCGCTGCGGCTCGTGGGCTACGACTATGTGGTGAGCATCGAGCACGAGGATGCGCTGGCATCGATTGACGAAGGCCTTGGTGCGGCGGTAGAGATGTTGCACCGGGTGGTCCTGACCGAGCCGCCCGTGACGCCGTGGTGGACGTAGGGGGGCCTGGCAAAGGCTCCAGGCCCAGGCCGATTACGAGGCGACGGCCATGCGGTCGTCGTGCAGCACGCGCATCTGGGCGCTGCCTTCGTCCAGCATGGCACGGAACGCGCGGACCAGGTCGGGGTCGAACTCGGTGCCGGCGCGCTCGTCGAGGTAGGCCAGCGTCTTCGCCAGCGGCCACGCATCCCGGTACGGCCGGTTGGTGCTGAGCGCGTCGAACACGTCGCAGACGTGCACCAGGCGGCTCGCCAGCGCGGCCGGCCGCGGGTAGCGCAGCAGCGGATAGCCGCCGCCGTCCAGCATGATGTGATGCTCGTAGGCCACCACGGCCGCCAGCTCCAGCTCGTCGTGGCTGTGCATCAGGATCCGCGCCCCGTCCACCGGGTGCCTCCGCATCACCGCGAATTCCTCGTCGGTGAGCTTGCCCGGCTTGGTCAGCACCTCGAGCGGAATCCGCACCTTGCCGATGTCGTGCAGCAGGCCCGCCACGCCGAACGCACGCACGTCGGTCGGCCGGCAGCCCACGGCCTCGGCGAGCGCCATCGCCAGCACGGCGACGTTCAGGCAGTGCGTGGTCGTGTACTGATCGAACTCCTTGAGCTGCAGCAGCGGCAGCACCACGCGGCGGTCGCCGTGCATCGCCACCGACAGTGACCGCACCACGGCCTCGGCCTCGATCAGCGGGATCGGCCCGCCGCTTTGCACCTGCTGGTGGAGCCAGCGCAGGGTTTCGGCCTCGTCGCCGAGCGTCAGCTCCAGCGTGGTCGGGTCGAGCTCGGACGGCGCTTGCGCGTCGGCCTCACCCTGCAGACCCACCGCTCCGAACTTGATGCCGAGGGCGCGCATCTGGCGATGCTCGCCGGTCGCGACCGCGGAGAGCGTCAGCCGCGCGAGGATCTCCTCCAGGAATCCTTGGAACTCGTCGCGCGAGATGCGCCGCTCGAGCTCCAGCCGCTGGATGCCCGCCGCCACCAGCCGCCGGCCCCAGTCCCACGCCTTCAGCTCACGAAGCCGCTCGCGTCCGTAGACGACCTCGTCGTCGAGAAAGGTGAACGACGGCGGCACCGGGCCGGCCGACAGGTCGTCGAGCTCGCGGTAGGCGTCGTCCACCGCGCCCTCGCGCGATGGATGGTCGGCGGGGTAGAGCGTCATCACCGCCAGGGCGTGGCCGAGCGCGTTGAGGAAGCGGGCGGGCTCGCTCATGGCGCCCCCTGGGTGGCAGCCCGGCGGATCTCCGCGTCGGACGAAGCCCCGGCCAGGCGTATCAGCGCCGATGCGCGGGCATCGCTACGCCAGCCCGTGGTCAGGGCTTCGAGCGCCGCCAGCATCACCCCAGACCGCGGCGCCAGGCGGGCGCGCCCGAGCAGCGTGCGCCCGCCGTCGGCCAGCGCGATCAGCGACGCCAGCGCCCGTCGATCCGTGCACCGGCCCAGCGCGCGCGCCGCCAGCACACGCAGCGTCTCGTCGCCGTTGCGGTCGGCGGCGATCGCGCCAACGCGATCCACCAGGTGGGCGGAACACTCGATGCTGGATGGCGGCCAGACGCGGCATGCGCCAGCCCGGGGTGGCCCGCTGTCAAGAGCCGCGCGCACCGCTGCGTCCCGTTCGCCGGGCATGCGCAGCTGCAGTCGGATCGCTTCCTGCCGTACGCGGACGTCCGGATGCGTCGCCGCCCGCGCCAGCGCCGCGCCGGAGGGCAGCCGTGTGCCGCCGCTCGAACAGCACCAGCATGTTCCGCTGCACGTACCAGCGTTCGTCGTCCAGCCGCACCTCGAGCGACGGCTCGATGTCGTGCGGCAGGCCGGCCAGCCGGTCCAGCAGCTTGCGGCGCGTCATCCGGTCCTCCGAGGCCGCCAGCGCATCGAGCAGCACCTCGGCTGCATTCCGCGGGCAGGAGCGGCAACAGCCGATCCAGAGCACTCGAAGTCCACCGGCAGCCGATCGAACAGCGCCCGCACCGCCTCGGGACGAGCCAGCTCTCGACCAGCGCGCGCTGGCCTCGCTGGCGCTCGGCGGCATCCGGCGGCGCGGCCAGCGCCGACCAGCGCCGGCACCTGGCCCTCGCCAATCGCGCTGATCCACGGCGCGAGCGATCATCGGCCCGGTTTCGCCGCTCTCCAGGCTGATCTGCACCATCCGCATCGGCTCGGGCCGGTGATCAGACGCGGCGCCGCTGCTGGTCTCGACGAGGCGCTCTTCGACGTCGTCGCCAGATGCTGCAGCAGCTTGCCGTAGTCATCCGGGTTTGGATCGGCCAGCTCCCACCCGTTCAGCAGTTGCCCGACTTGCTCGCGCAGCGCGACGTCGGCCGCCGGCCGCGTCTGCTCGTTCCCCAACTCCGCGTGCGCCGCCAGCTTGGACAGCATGCGTACCAGGCCGTCGGAAATCGGCTGGCCGCTGGCGTCGGCCGCCGCCTTGACGATGTCGATCACGGTGTCCACCGCCATGCCGTGCGCCGCATCGAGCACGAACTGGCGGCGTTGGGCGAGGTCGCCGCTCATCTCGACCAGCCGGCGCAGCGTCTCTGGGTTCAGGGCGCTGATCAAACGGGCCGTGCGCCGTTGCAGGGCGCTGCGCCTCGGGCCCGCTGCGCTCGTGCGCAGCTCGCGGGCGATCTGCAGCAGGTAGCCGATGACCACCTGGTCGTAGGCCTCGACCCGGGGGTGTTCGTCGATGGCGCGGGCGACGACGGTCGGCTCGGTCTCGGTGCGCGTCTCTTCCGGCTCGCCGGCCATCGCCGCGCGTGCCAGGCCAATCCACAATTCCACCCCCCGCGTGTCAACGGCCCGGCCGTCCCGGCTGGCGGTCAGCGCCGCGTCGGCGACCAGTGCCAGGCCGCCGAAGGAGAGCGGGTGCAGCCGCAGATGCGGCCAGGTGCGCTCTTCCTCGGGCACCGACCCCAACGGCCCCTCGCGCTCCGGCTCGCGCGAGAGCGCCCGCAGCGCCTGTCCGACTTCGTCGGCGGAAACCCCGCGCAGCACCGTGACGGCACCGAGGTGATGCCGGTGCAGCTCTTCGGCGAGCCGGCGCAGCACCGGCTGCGACGGGTTGGTGGCCACGCCTTCGATGATGAGCTGGCGTCTGGCCACGCCGAAGGCAATCTGCGGCCGGTCGAGATGGAGCTGCGATGCCCGCGCGGCGACGCCGGCGGCGGCTGGCTGGAGCGACGGGTGTCCGCTCGGGTACATGCTGAACTTGTGCAGCGCGATAGAGAGTTCGACCAGGAACTCGCTGAACTCTCGCGAGAGCGTGTCGCGCTCAATGACTGTGCTTGTCGATTCCACCCCCGCCTCGACTGAATGTATCGGCCGATCGGGCACTAACACAGCACGCTGCGGGCCTGCTGAGCGGGGAGGACGACGGCGGAAGCTGAGCCGGTGTGCACGTAGAGGGGCGATTCTGCACACGGATCTGCACACGGACCGAGATCGAGAATCCCGTCGGCGGTAGCACTGGCGCCGGGCTCGTCCCGGCCTTGCGGTCGTCTAACGCGACCCGGCGCGGCCTAGCGTGGCCGGATAGGTGCCCCAGTTGCTGCTGTCCCAGGGCCGCAGCATCTCGGGCGGCGTGTGGAGCGTGAACCGCGCCGGTCCAAGGTCCAGATCGGACTTTGCGTCGATCGCGGCCGCGGCCGCCATCATGGCGTCTGGCGTCGTCGCGCTCCACGCGCCGCTGTCGAGCCGCTCGATCAGCTTGACGAAGCCGGTCAGTTTCTCGAGCGCCGACTGGTTCGCATGGCGGGCCGACCGCACCCACGTCGTTCGCAGCAGCTCGGCCCGGCCGGCGCGTGCCACCGTGCGCTCGTAGGCGCGCTTGTAGGCGTCGGCGTCCACGGGATCGCCGATGTTGTCGACGACGATCACCGGACCGGCGATCGCGCCGGAATACGAGGTCAGCGTCTCGGCGGCGGCCACCGCCGCGGCGTCAGCCGAAATCCGCGGCGCCTGTGCCAGCTGACCCAGGTCCGCCTGCAGGCTCAGGCCCGACTTGGCGTAGATCGCCTCGACCAGGTCCGCCATCCCCGATCGGGCGAGCAGCGCCGCGTAGTCCACGCCGTGGTTCCACGAGAAGTTGCCGCCGGCCACCACCTCGACGCCCCGGCGCACCTGCGCCGGGTTGGCGAAGGGGAACTGGTCCGCGATCTGATCGATCTGCGCTTCGTAGTCGTGCGCCGCAGGCGGCACGTCGCCGCCGGTCCAGCGCGGAAACTGCTCGAACGCCGCTGCCAGCGCCAGCCGCGCGCGGCCCGCCGGCGTCGAGCGCAGCTCCTTCACCAGTGCCGTCACCCGGCCGTTCTCGGCCAGCGCGTCGGCCGGGGTGGCATAGCCGACGAGCGTCAGCGGCGCGCCCGTCAGCACCTTCAGCGTCCACAGCCCGTCGAGCTTGGCGTTGAAGGTGCCGACCTCACCGGCGCCACCGCCGGCGCTGAGCACGGCGCCCTTGAAAATCTCGGGGTTGCGCTCCATCGCGACGCGCGACACGAATCCGCCCCGCGAGTTGCCGAGCGTCAGCGTGCGCGTCGGCGTGGCCTGCCATTTCACGGTGAACAGCCGGCGCACTTCCAACAGGTCGTCCACCGCCTGCCGGAACCGGTACGCCACCGGCTCGCGCGAGATGCCGCCGATCGCGTAGCCGTTGGCGGTCATCCATCGCTCGATGGCACCGGGCGGGGCGCTCAGGTTGTTGGCGAAGTCGAGGTCCAGCACGAGCGTGCCGTTCCACGGCGTCGGCTTCACCGCCCGGTAGTTGCTGCCGTCGGCCAGCATGCCCTGGATCGACTCTGGCGCGGGCGCAGGAGTGGCCGGTCCCTGTCCGACCAATCGTGTCGAGATCACCATCATCGCCACCGCGCCGGCGATGGAGAGTCTGCGAAGGTTAGGCATCTGAACGGCCTCGATCTATCGGGCGGCTGGTTGCACGCCGAGCGTATCGTAGATCGCCTGGACGAACATCGCCGTCGTCCACGGGCCGGTGTTGGCGCCGTAGCGCGTGTCGTAGTCGGCCGTCACCCTGGCCGCCTGGATCTGCGGCAGCGTGGCACCGGCCGTCTTTCATCGCCTTGACGCGATCGCGGACGATCACCGCCATGTCGCGGTATTCCACCACCTCGTGCTCGTCGCTGAGGTAGCCGTGGCCCGGCACGACGTAAGTGCCGCCTTCGCCCTGATGACGGAACACCGTGAGGTTCAGGATGTTGTTCAGCGCACCGATGAGGCCCTGCACCGTGCCGCCGTTCTTGCTGTCGATGAGCGGGTACTGGGTGGTGGCGAAGATGTCGCCGGCCACCAGCACGTCGGCGCTGCGGAAGTGGACCAGGCTGTCGCCGTCGGTGCTGGCGTTCGGCTGGTGAAAGAGCTCGATCGCGTCGCCGTTGTGCGACTTGCGGCGGCGCTCTTCCAGGTAGGTGTCGGCGGGAATCGACGACGCCGGTGGCGCCGGCCGCCTGCATCCGCACCATCACGTTGTTGTGGGCCAGCATGGTGGCGTGGGCCAGCGGATCGGAGAAGAAGCCGGTGACGCCGCGCGGCGCCGACAGGACGAAGAAGGAGCCCGGCAGGCTGGGGTCCTGGCCCGCGGCGCCAAGCGCGTCGTTGCCGCCGGTGTGCTCGGCGTGGAAGTTGGTGTTGGCGATGAACTGAATCGGCTTGGGCGTCAGCGTCCGGATCGCCGCCAGCACCTTGTCCGACAGCTTGCCTTCGCCGGTGTCGACGACGAACGGCCCCTGCTCACCGGTCTGGACCACGATGTTGCCGCCGTCGCCGACCAGCATGTAGACGCTGTTGCGGATCGGCAGCACGTACACCTGGCCGTCGCGTGGCTCGACCGGGACCGCCCGGCTGGTCTCCGATGGCCGGCCCGGCGCCGGCGAGAACAGCGCGTCCGTATTGACGGTCCGCAGCTGCGCCGGCAGCTCCGGGTAGATCGAGGCCGCCCCCATCAGGCTCGCGGCCACCGGCAGGTTGTACTTCTTGGCGAACTCCCGCGCGAACGGCTGCTTGCCGAACAGGTAGTGCGGCACGTAGTCGGGCGCGCGGTCCAGGATCTGCTCACCGTCGTCACACGCATACAGCCACGCGCCGTGATCCACCGGCTGGCGCACGTAGTCGTTGCTGCGCACCTGCGGCTCGCTGAAGAACACCGGGTCGTTGGCCACGGTGACGTTGGTGATGCGATCGCCGTTGCGCAGGAAGAAGTCGGTCATCGTCGTCTGATCGCTGCCGGGCAGGCCGTTGCGCCGCACCCAGCCCTGCTTGATGTGCGTGGTCTGCACCACCAGGGCGTTGCCCACGAACCGGCCGGTGGAGAACCCGCGCGCGGTGTGCGGCGCCCAGGCCGGCGGATGTGGACGCCCGTCCATCCAGATCGTCCGGAGGCCCTCGGTCGTCTGGCCGTAGACGTAGATGGCAATCAGCCGCTGCGTGCGCGGATCACGCTCCTCCCAGATCCGGAAGTTGCCGGTCGAGCGCATCTGGTACGGGGCGACATAGCCCTCGCACTGGTGGTGACGCAGCGTGACGCGGGAGGGATCGTACGACAGCGCCCACAGGCGGCCGGCCTCGTTCAGCGCGAAGCCGCCGTAGTCGGCGATCTCGTTGCCGGCGCCGCGCTCGTAGGCGTCCTCGTGCATCACCGGCGTCCAATAGCCGCTGAGGTCGATGACCGGAGCAGGCGGTGGAGCCCGCGGGGCGTCCGGGGACGGCCTGCTGGGCGTAGAGGGTCGCGCTCAGGAGAGCGAGCCCGGCACACACAATCGCGCGAACGTTCGTCATCGGCGTGTCTCCGTCAACGGGCCGCGCACGGCGTCGGATTCCAGCCGCTCGCATCGGTCTGCCGCTTGAACTGCGTGCTCGTCCAGTAAGGCGTTCCCAGGTACTCCGGATCGGTGATCTCGGCGGCCACGAGCAGCAGCGTGTCGCCGCCGGGCACTTCGAGTCGATCGAAGTATTCGGTCATCACGGCGTTGGCGCTGTAGGGCACGCCGTTGCGGCGCAGGTAGCCCGGCCGCATCTGCGTGGTCACGACCTTCATCGAGCCTCCGGGTGGCGGCCCGGCGCCAGGCCCCGGGCCGAACCCGCGCGCCGGGACTGCCGGGCGCGGGTACTCCCACGACGCCACCGACGCGCCCTGCCAGCTGCCAGGCTCGCCGGCCGCGGCTCCCGAATCGCAGCAGCCGCGTCTGCGTGCCGGTGTCGGTTTCGATCTTCAGCGTGGTGTCGTCCTGCCACGTCACGCGCAGCCGCGTCGGCAGCCGCATGATGCCGGCCGCGCCATAGGCCCTGCACTGCTCGCCGGCGGCTTCGTCCTTTGCCGGATCCCAGGCGGCCGCGGCCTTCTGGCCGGCCGGGTTGAGCGGCAGCGACACGGTGTCGCCCTTGGGGGCGGTGAACATCCGGTAGCGCCAATCTTCCGTGACGAGCGACACCCACTGGCCGGTCAGATCGGTCAACGCGGCGGCCCGGGGCGTGGGCGGCGGTCCACCAGCTCGCCCTTGTGGCGCCGCGCCGCGGGCCTGGGCGAAGACGCCCACGCTCGAGAGGCCGACCAGGAGAACGGCCAGCGGCCGGACGGCTTTCGCTCCGTACATCAACGCAGCTCCTGCATCATGCCGGCGAGATTGCCGGCTGCGGGGCCAGAGCCCCAGTTGAATTCCTTCACCAGCGTCTGGGCGATCTCGTCCTGCGACTTCTTCTCACGATTCAAGGCACGGAACCGCTCCCGGATTCCGGCCGCCTTGTCGCGAAACTTGAGCAGCTCCGCTTTCGTGAGGTTGGGTCCATGCCCGCCGATCAGCACGTCGAAGTCCATGCGCGCGATCGCCTCCAGCGATTCGCCCAGCTCGGTCCAGTTGCCGCCGTCGGCATAGTTGACGATGGCGGGAATGGAATCCGGCGTGGTGACCAGGTCGCCGGCGATCACGGCCCGCCGTGCCGGCAGCGACACCACCGTGTCGCCTCGCGTGTGGCCGCGGAACTCGCGCAGCTCGAGCCGAGTGCCCCCGAGCGTCAGCTCCGAGTACCCGGAGTAGGCCACCTGGGCGCGGCCGGGTGCGTTGGCGCGCGCCATGTTCTCGCGCGAGGCGACGGACGAGACGACGGTGACGCCCATGGCCTGCAGTCGTGCGGATCCACCCGAGTGGTCGCCGTGGTTGTGCGTCAGCACCATGTAGCGCACCGGCTTGTCGGTGATCGACTTCACCTTGGCCATGATGTCGTCGTGCATCCGTTCGAACTTCGAGTCCACCAGGATCACGCCGTCGCTGGTGACGATGATCGAGACGTTGCCGCCGTTCTGGCCAATCTCGGCCACGGTGTGGTTGACGTTCTGGATCACGTACAGGTCGTCGGCGACCTTCACCAGCCGCGGCGGCGGCGCGGCCGGCTGCTCGCAGCCTGTCTGCGCTCGCACGAACGCCGACCGAAGACTGCACGGCGGCGAGCACGAGAGCCGGCTAGAATGCGAGCAACTCGCCAGGACCGTAGCCCGAAGCCCGAAGCCTGTAGCCCTCATGTCATTCAGAAGAACGCAATCGCCCGCCCCGCCCACGCGACGCCGAACCACAACACCAGCAGACACGCGCCCGTCGCCCGGTAGGTGAGGACTGACAGCCGGCCCTCGGGCGCGGTGCTCACGGCCCGATAGACGGTGAAGTGAAAGAGCAGTGTCGTCGCCAGCAGGACCATCTTGAGACGAAACCAATACCCTTCGTAGTAGGGCTGTGCGCCGCCGGTGAAGATCAGCATGCCCGTCACCATCGAGAGCGTCAGGCCGGTGAGCAGGACCGGCCGCACCTCGCGGCGCAATCGAGCCGCTGGTTTTCGCGGCTGGAACAGGCCGAGCAGGTTCAGGCTGGTGACCACCACCGACCCCAGCAACAGCGTCAGCCCGAACAGGTGAACGGAGAGCAGCCCGGCGATGCGCCACGTGGACGCGCCCAGCCACAACGCGAACGAGGTGCTGCCCAGCCATGTCGCATAGGGCAGCAGCACTTCCCACGACATCAGGGGTTCCCGTCCGGCCCGTGCCGCATTACCGCGCGGGTGCCGGCGCAGCCGGCTTCCCGGTGCCGGCCGGGTCGCGAATCGTGCGGATGAAGTCGAACTCGTCGATCGGGGCGCAGATGTCCTCGAGCAGCCCTTCCCATCCTTCAGGGGTCTTGATCGTGCCCTTGGGGAGCAGCTTGAACCGCTTGGTCTGGCTCTTCCAGGGCTTCGCGTAGTACTTGGCGTCGGTCACCGTCATCACCAGCTCGAGCGTGTCGGCCGACACGCGGCGATAGCGTTCCTCGAGGTGCATCACGTCGCTGTGCGGGTAGCCGAAGTAGTCCACCCACGTGCGGTCCTCGTGACCCACCGACTCGACCACGAACGTGTCGCCTTCCCAACGGCCCACCGAATAGCCCCACCATCGCGGGAGATCGGGCGGGTTCGGCGGCAGCTTGCGCCCGTCGGTGTAGATCGTCCGGATACCGTAGTGCCACTCGAAGTGCTGCAGGATGCGGTCGGGCAGCACGTGGAACTCGACGGGATCGGGGTAGAGCAGCGCCCGCGACACGCCCATCGGGTTGCAGGTCCCGTACGGGTCGTTGCCCAGCGCCGGCGGCTGCGCCCGCCGGCGTCCGATGTGCTCCTCGGGATGGGCCTTGGCGTCGGCGCTGTCCTTTTCGCGCCCGTAGGACGGGATGTTCTTGTCGAACGCGGCCTGGCCCGCGGGCGTGAACTCGGGGAAGTCCATGCTGAAACCGCGGTCACCGCAGGTGGGGCAGGTGCCGCCGCCGCCATAGCCGCCGGCGTTGCGGCTCCAGGTGCCGGCAAGGTCGCGCGGGTTGAAGCCGGCGTTCGCGCCGCCTTGCTGGCCGGTGGCGACGGCCGAGAAGACGACGGCCACGCCAGCCGCGGCCGCTACAGAGATCAAGAGGCGCTTCATGTCTGTCTCCTCTCTCTAGTTGCCGCCGCGCCCCGCGCCACCTTGACGGCCGGCGTCGGGATCGCCTTGACGTCCGCCGGCGCCGCCGCCGCCCGTCACCAGCTCCTCGCCGCTGAGCGACGTCACCCGCAGCAGCAGGCCGACGACGCCGCCGGCCTTCGACGGCGCGACGGTGATCATGACCGGCGTGCCCGGCTTCATGGCCTCGTTGGCCTTGGCGCGGCTCCAGCCGTTGCGGATGAGCTGCGCCGGGTTCGGGAGCAGCTCCAGCGACCACTTCACGACCGTGCCCTTGTCGTCCTTGAACTCGACGTGCAGTTCCGGGTGCGGGTTGCGGTACTCGAACTCGGTGACGACCGCCTGGGTCGTGAACTGCTTCGAGCGGTCGTACGAGATGTTGGTGCCGTGGTGGGCCGCCACGAAGGACGGCCCGCACCGAGCAGCAGGTGCTCGCCGCCAAGAGCGCTGCCGGCAGCGCCGTTGATCGTGTGTGCATCGAGGTTCCTCCGCCCGCCGCCGCGGGCCCTCAGCAGGGTAATGCTGGTGGGCCCCGCCGCTCATCATCGATTCTGTCGATTGCCGCCATTCGCCAGGGCGATTCTGGTCCGCGTCCCGAGCCCAGGCGGCGTAGACTTTGGGGAAAACCCATGGACCTGCACCTGTTCGACTTGAACCTGCTGGTGGCCCTCGACGCCCTGCTGCGCGAGTGCAACGTCACACAGGCCGGCAATCGCCTCAACCTGAGTCAGCCGGCGATGAGCGGCGCGCTGGCCCGCCTGCGCGGCCACTTCCAGGACGAGCTGCTGGTGTCGGTCGGCCGGCGGATGGTGCGGACGCCCCTCGGGGACGCGCTGGTCGAGCCGGTGCGCGACATCCTGCTGCAGGTCAGGGGAACGCTGGAATCCCGATCGGGTTTCGACCCCGCCACCTCGACCCGTCACCTGAAGATTGCCGCCAGTGACTACGTGATCGCGATCCTGATGGCCGACGCGCTCCGGCGGGTGCGCTGTGAAGCGCCGCACATCACGTTCGATCTCCGCCCCCTCGGGCCGCGCGCGGACGAGGCGCTGGACAACGCCGAGCTTGATTTCCTGATTGCGCCGGCGAGCGCTGAATTCGAGGCGCATGCGAGCGAGGTCCTGTTCGAGGACACGTTCACCTGCGTGGCCTGGTCGGGCAACAGCGCCGTGGGCGACACGCTGTCCCCGGAGGACTACCTGAGCCTTGGGCACGTCGTCGTCAACGTCGGAGAAAGTCCGGTCGGAAACATCGACGAGGTGTACCTCAGAAGGACCAAGCGCAGGCGCCGGGTGGAGATCTCGACGCCCAGCTTCTTCCTGGCGCCCCAGTTGGTGGTGGGGACGGACCGCATTGCGACGATCACGACCAGGCTGGCGCTGAAATACGCCGAGATTCTGCCGATCAAGCTCGTGCCGCTGCCGATTGAGATCCCCGTGTTGGTGGAGGTGCTGCACTGGCACCGCGCGCACAACCAGGACCCCGCGCACCTGTGGTTCCGGCAGGTCTTGAAGGCGGCCGTCGCCGCGCTGCCAACTGAAACGGAGCCAAAGGCCGGCGTGATGGCTCATCCCCTGGGCTGGGCTGGAGACGAAGAAGTCCTGCACCGCCCGTAGAGCCCACAGTTAGCCGCCGCGCGACCCGCGTGCCATCGGGCGCGGCGATGCGCGGTATTGCGATAAACGATTTTTCCGCCTCCGTCCGCCGCGCGCATAGTGCGCCCACGCCATGCGTGTCGATCTGCTCGAGTTGTGCCGGTGGCTCGAGGACACATGGTGGGCAACCGCCCTTCGTGAGTCCGGCTACGCCTATCCCTTCGTCGAGGGCAGCCACGTCATGGCGCTGGCGCTGTCGGTCGGCGCCGTTCTCTGGTTCGATCTGCGCCTGCTGGGGTTGACGATGCGCGACGACCGCGTGTCCGACGTGTTCCATCAGGTGCGGCCGTGGATGCTCTTCGGGTTCGCGGTGATGTTCGTCACCGGCGTGCTGCTCTTCGCCGCCCGGGCGAGCGACGCCTATCCGAGCCCCTACTTCCGCATCAAGCTCGGGCTGCTGGTGCTCGGCGCTGTCAACATCGTGGTGTTTCACACCACCATCGACCGGCGTCGCGACGAGTGGGATACCGACGGCCGGCCGCCAGCACGGGCGCGGCTGGCCGGCGGCGTGTCCCTGGTGCTGTGGTTCGCCATCATCGCCGTGGGCCGGATCATGGCCTACAACCTGTAAGGCACGCCGGCGGCGTGCACCGTGAACACGAAACGGAGGTCGTTCGATGACGCGTTTGGTGCCAGCTTTCTCATTGGCCGCCCTTGTCCTGACCCTGACTTCCACCCTCGCGTGGGCCCAAGCCACCGGCAGCATCAGCGGCACTGCCCGCGACCAGAGCGGCGGCGTGCTCCCCGGCGTCACCATTACGGTCACGCACACCGGCACTGGTGCGACGCGTACCACCGTCTCGAATGAATCGGGCGCGTATTCGCTGCCGAACCTTCCGCTCGGGCCCTATCGCCTGGAAGCGACGCTGCAGGGCTTCAACACCTTCGCCCAGACCGGCATCGTGCTCCAAGTGAACAGCAACCCGGTCGTCAACCCGGTCATGGGCGTCGGAGCCGTGTCCGAGCAGATTCAAGTGACGGCGGCGACGTCGCTGGTGGACACGCGCACCGTCGGCGTGGCGACCGTGGTCGAATCGCAGCGAATCGTCGAGCTGCCGCTCAACGCGCGGCAGGTCACGCAGCTCATCACCCTGTCCGGCGTCGCCGTGCAGACCGCGTCGTCGCCGGCGTACGGCATGAACACCGGCGTCCGGATCTCGGTGGCCGGCGGCAACGACTTCGGCGTCACCTACACGCTGGACGGCGCACCCAACAGCAACGTGCACGACGGCACCGGGCTGCACCTGCCGTTCCCCGACGCGCTCCAGGAGTTCCGGCTCACCACCGGTGCCCAGGAGGCGTCGAGCGGGCTGCGCTCGGGCGCGGCGGTGAGCGCGGTCACCCGCTCCGGCACCAACGTGCTCCATGGCTCGCTGTTCGAGTTCAACCGCGACAGCCGCTTCAACTCGCCGGACTTCTTCACCAATCAGAAGGACGGCCTGAAGCGGAACCAGTTCGGCGGCACGGTGGGCGGTCCGATCAAGCGCGACAAGGTGTTCTTCTTCGCCGGCTATCAGGGCACGACCACGCGGCAGATGCCGCTCAACGCCACCGCGTTCGTGCCGACCGCAGCGATGATGGCGGGCGACTTCACCGCCTATATGTCGCCGGCCTGCAACGGCGGACGCGTGGTCGCGCCGCTGCGCGCGCCGTTCGTCAACAACCGGATCGCCCCTGCCGCTCATCAGCCCGGCGGCGCTGAACATCTCGCGCCAGCTGCCGACTCCGCTCGACGAGTGCGGCCGGGTGTTCACCGGCGTGCCCAACAACCAGAACGAGGCCCAGATTCCGGTCCGGCTCGATTTCCAGGCCAGCCAGCAGCACTCGTTCTTCGCCCGCTACATGCTCACCACCGACAGTCGCGTGATCCCGCTGGAACTCGCGCCGGCCGACATCCTCACCACCGGTTCGCAGGGTCCGCCGGCTGTGGTCTCGGGCACCGACGACGTCGCCCACTCAGTCACCTTCGGCCATACCTACGTGATCAACTCGGCGATGGTGAATTCGCTCAGGGTCGTGGGCAACAAAATCACGATTGGCAAACCGGGTCCCGAGTTCTTCGGCCCACAGGACGTCGGCATCAACGCCTACAGCTACGTGCCGGGCTACACCACCGTGAGGGTGCTGAACGGCTTCAACGTCGGCGGCGGCAACTTCACCACCAACGTCACCGGTGGAACCTCGAGCTACGGCCTCAACGACGATTTCACCGTGGTCCGCGGCAACCACCAGATCGGCTTCGGCGGCTACTACCTGCGCGGCTCCACCTCCACGGTGTCGAACGCGTGGTCGATCGTCTCGCAACGTTTTCACCGGCCAGTTCACCGGTGTCGCGATGGGCGACTTCTTCGCCGGCCGCGTCGGCGCCTACCGCCAGGCGAGCCCCAATCCCTTGAACGTGGAGCAGAACTTCGTCGGCGCCTACGTGCAGGACAGCTGGAGAATCAGCGACGTCACGCTGAACTTCGGGGTGAAGTGGAACCCGTTCATTGCGATGTCGTTCCCAGGCGGTGACATCTACAATTTCGACCTCGACGCGCTTCTACGCCGGCACACGGAGCACCGTGATCCCCAGCGCGCCGCCGGGGTTCACCTATCCTGGCGATGCAGGATTCGCCGGCAAATCGGGCGTCAACTCGCGCTACAACATCTGGGACCCGCGTGTCGGGTTCGCGTGGGATGTCGGCGGCGACGGCCGGACGTCGGTGCGCGGCAGCGCCGGCATCGCCCGCGACTTCATCAAGATGGACCTGCACCAGAACACGTCGTCGGTGTCGCCGTTCCGGCTCACGGTGCAGCAGGCCGCCGTCAGCTTCGACCAGCCGTGGCTCGGCTACGGCTTCAACCCGTTCCCGTACACCTACAACCCCAGCAATCCGGTGTATCGCGCCGTACGGCTCATACCTGCCGCTGCCCGCCGACCTGAAGCCCACGAACCAGTACTCGTGGAACCTCGGCGTGCAGCGCCAGCTCTCCGACAAGCTGTTCGCCTCGGCCACCTACATCGGCAGCCGGATCACCAACCTGATGAACGCGGTCGAGTTGAATCCCGGCATGAATCTCGGGTTCGGCCCCTGCACGCTGCAGACGCCCGACCGGGCCGCGTGTCCTACCCGGTGTGCACGAACGCCGGCAACATCAACCAGCGGCGGCTGCTCAACCTGTCGAATCCCACGGTCAACCTCGGCTACATCACCAGCTACGCCGACATCGGCTACCAGGACTACAACGGCCTGCTGCTGAACTCTCGCGTGGATATCGGCACCAACGTGAACCTGAACGCCAATTACACGCTGTCGAAGTGCACGGGCCTGCCGACGCCCGGCTTCGGCGGCGGCCTGCTGAATCCCGGCGGCAACACCGTGCACCAGGAGTATCAGAACAACGGCCCCGCGGACCTGACGATCGACGAAGGGCCCGTGCGGCGCAGATCGCCGCCACCTGTTCAACCTGACCGCCGTCCTCGCGCACGCCCAACTTCTCCAACCGTGTGCTCGACATCGATTGCCTCGGATTGGACGGCGTCGAGCGTGCTGCAGGTTCGCAGCGCCGGCCCGGTCAACGTGGTGACCGGCGCCGACATCGCCCTCAACGGCTTCATCGACAACACGGCGACGCAGCGGCCGAACGTCGTGGCAGGCCAGGACCCCTACGGCGACAAGGACTCTCTGACCAACTACTTCAACATCGCCGCGTTCGCCCAGCCGGCGCCCGGCACCCTGGGCGACGCGACCTACAACTACCTCCGCGGTCCCGGTTTCTGGCAGTGGGACCAGGCGTTCACCCGTGCCTTCAGCGTCGGCGGCGACCAGCGCATCGAACTGCGCGCCGAGGCGATCAACCTGACCAACGAATTCAACCGCGGCAACCCTGCCGCCACGCTGAACAACCCGGCGACGTTCGGCCGGATCACCACGGCCCAGAGTTCGCCGCGCATCTGGCAGTTCGCGGTGAAGTACTTGTTCTAACCATATGCGCTTCCTGTTCACTCGCCATCCTTGTCTCCCTGGTCGCGGCCGGCGTGCCGCTGGCCGCGCACCATGGCACCTCGATCACCTATTTCGCGGACAAGTCCATCACCTTGACCGGCGTGGTGACGGAGTTCGTCTACGGCTATCCTCATCCGCAGGTCTACTTCGACGTGAAGAAGGACGACGGCAAGGTGGAGAAGTGGGGCAGCGAGTTCGCCCCGACGCCGCTGATGATGCGCAACTTCAAGGTGGGCTGGAGCCGCGACTCCATCAAGGTCGGTGACCAGATCCGCCTCACCTGCGCGCCGCACAAGACGCCCGGCGCGACCGCCTGCCTGGCGCGCGAGATGCACATCAACGGCAAGCTGGTGGCCTTGAGCGCGGATCAGGCCAAGCAGGTGCTCGCCGCCGGCGGGCAGTAGGACATGAAGCCGGCGGTCCTTCTCCTGGTCGTGTGCGCCGTCGCCGGGTCCGCCCAGGCGCAGAACGCGCCCGCGGCCCCGGCCCGTCCTGCCGCCCGTCCGCCGGCCAATCCGCGCGATCTGTCGGGCAAATGGCTGCGCACGACGCCGTTTCAGACCTTCAGCAACGTCAAGGGCGGCGCCAACGAGTTCCAGAACGAGATCACCCAAGGCCGCCAGCCCGACCTGAACCGCGACACCGGGCTGAAGTACGCCGAGCCGGTGTTCACGCCGGCTGGCAAGGCCGCCTTCGACCGCAACATCCCGAGTTACGGGCTCCGCATCACGGCTCCCAAGGACGGGAACGATCCGCAGGGCAACTGCGACCCGTGGGGCGTGCCCCGCATGCTGAACGGACAGGTGGCGGGTCCGCACGCCGGCTGGAGCGTCCTCCAGACCCCGCAGAAGTTCATCCAGTTCTCGGGCTGGCATCACAACTACCGCGAGGTGTGGACCGACGGCCGGGCGCTGCCGGGCATCGACGAAGTCGAGCCGACATGGAATGGCTATTCGGTCGGGCGCTGGGAGGGCAATACGTTCGTCGTCGACTCGGTGGGCTTCGACCCTCGGACCTGGCTCGACCACAACGGCTACCCCCACAGCGACCAGATGCGGCTGCAGGAACGCTACCGCCTGGTCGATGCCGACACGCTGGAGCTGCGGATGACGATCACGGATCCCGAGTTCTACGCCCAGCCCTTCCAGAGCGACGTGAAGCTGTTCCGCCGCGATCGGGAGAACGAGAAAGCCTGGGACGAGCAGATCTACTGCGTTCCTTCGGAGGAACAGCGCTTCAACCGGCTGATTCGTGACGGCGGAGTGGGTAAGAATTAGCGGCGTGTCCGTGGCGGCCTACACACCCTACCTGCTGTGCCTCGTTCGCGTTGCCGCGGGCCTGCTGTTCTTCCAGCACGGCCTCGAGAAGCTGTTCGGGTTCGCGGGCGCCAGGCCCGAACCGACGCTCTGGGGGATTCGCGGGGTCGGCGGCATCCTCGAGGCGTTCGGCGGGCCGCTGCTCGCGCTCGGGCTCTTCACCCGTCCGGTGGCGTTCATCCTCAGCGGCGAGATGGCCGTGGCCTATTTCCGGTCGTGGGCGCCGCGCGGGTTCTTTCCGATCGCGAACGGCGGGGAAGAGGCGACGCTGAACGCCTTCATCTTCCTGTGGCTGGTGACCGCCGGCGCCGGCGCCTGGAGTCTCGACGGACTGATCGCGCGTGGCAAGGACCTTGGGGCACTCGGGCAGCGTGTGGCCTCGTGGGAGCCACAAGCCCGCGCGATTCTGCGGCTCATCCTCGGCTTCCTGATCACGCTGCACGGCATCAGGAAGGTGTTCGAGGTCCTGCCATCGGTGGCCGGCCGGCGCGGTGCGCCGCCGCTGGCCTTGGACTCGTTGCCGCCGCTCACCGGCTACATCGAGCTGGTGGCCGGTCCGCTCCTGATGCTCGGGCTGTTCGTCCGGCAGAGCGCGCTGATTGTGTCGCTGGAGGCGCTGCTGGCCTACGTCCTGATCGCGCAGCCGCGCACGCTGTGGCCGATCCGGAATGGCGGCATCGAGGCGCTGTTGTACTTTGTCGTGCTGCTCTATTTCGCCGCCGCCGGCGCCGGGGCGTGGAGCCTGGATGCCCGACGGACGCGCGCGGCGGCTTCGGTGGCTTCACCGAGGCCGCAGGTCGCCTGAAGCTTGCGAGGACTGAGACCATGAGAAAGATGAGTCCGAAGACTGGTTCGCTGCTCGCGTTGACGATCGCGATGTCCGGTTCGGTACTGAACAGTCAGGCGCCCCAGGCACCGGCAGCGCCGCCCAAGCCCGACACGCCGGCGGTGACGCAGCACGTCGATCTCGCCCGCAAGGCAGCGGGGACGGAGTGGACCCAGGCCGTCGATTTCATCTGCAAGGTGAATCCCGATCGCGCCAACCGGGCCGACGACCCGCTGATCGCGCCGACGAAGGTCTTCGACAACGTCTACGCCATCGGCCGCACCGGGACCACGGTCTGGGCCATTACCACGTCGGCGGGCATCGTGCTCATCGACGCGGGCTATGCCGATCAACTGGAAACGGTGCTGCTGCCGGGGCTGAAGGCCGTCGGCCTTGACCCGAACAACGTCAGGTACATCCTGCTCGGCCACGGCCACGGCGACCACTTCGGCGGCGCCGCCTACTTCCAGGACAAAGGTGCGCGCGTGGTGCTGTCGGCGGCCGACTGGGATTTGATCGAGGCGCCCGCCCCCGCGCGTGCAGGCGGGGCACCGGCGCCGGCGGGCCCTCGGCCGCCGAAGCGTGACCTGGTGGCCGCCGAAGGGCAGGCCATCACCGTCGGCGACGTGTCGTTCACGCCGGTGGCCATTCCCGGACACACGCCGGGATCGATGGGCTACATCTTCCCGGTCAAGGACGGCGGCCGGACGCACATGGCGGGCCTGTTCGGCGGCTCGATTCTGATTCCCGGCCGCATCCCCGATGAGGGCTTGCTGCAGTACATCCGGTCGGTGGAGCACTTCGGCGAGGTGGCGCGCAAGATGAACGTCGAGGTGGAGCTGCAGAACCACCCGCTCTACGATGGCCTCGAGGGCAAGCTGGAGCGGCTCAAGACGCGGCAGGCGGGGCAGGCGCACCCCTTCGTGGTGGGCCAGGCGTCGTATCAGCGGTTCCTGACGGTGATGACCGAATGCACGCGGGCGCAGATGGAGCGGCGGAAGCTCTGAAACTTGACCATTCCAAATCCTGACCAGACGAGTCAAGTTTCTACGCCCGCCCGGAGGGCGGCAATCAGACACTGGGCTAGCGAGGCGGAGCCACATGCTTGTTCGTCTCAGGCGGAGCCTCGCTAGGTCTAGCGGGTCAGGAGCCCGCCGGTCGCGAACTCCTGCAGTTGGCGGGTGATGGTGGCGACCGTGGCACGATCGACCGGCTGCGGCCATTTGGTGAGCAGGAAGCACATGCCGAACACGGCGTGCCGGAGCAGTTCCGGGTCCATCGGCTTGAACGAGCCGTGCTTGATCCCGTCGGTGTAGAAACGCCGGAGCACCACGCCGAGCTGCCGCTCGAGCTGACGGACCTCCTCGTCGTGCTTGCCCTCGAGATGGGCGCGTTCCTTGAACCAGACCAGCATCACCGCGCGGCGCTCCGTCATCAGCATGACGTAGAACTCGATCAGCGCCCGAAGCTTGCCGGGGAAATCGATCGTCGCCGTTCGACAATCGACTCGATGCGGCCCGAGGCTGGACTGCAGGACCTCGACGAAGATCTCGTGGAGCAGCTTCTCCTTGCTCTCGATGTGGTGGTAGAAGTTCGCCTTGCTGAATTCCAGCGCGTCGGCCAGGTGCTGCACCGACACGGCGGCGAACCCCTTGTCCTCCATCAGCCGAAGCGCCTGCGCGACGATGTCTTGCCGGCGGGACTGAGGCAGCACCGGGGCCGGATCGCCCGAGCGGCATCGAGCGTGACGGCGCGCTTGCGCTTTCGCTGAACCGGCATGGGCAGCTATAGTATACGTTGACACTGACCGACCGGTCGGTTAGGCTCCTTCAGGCGCCGATGGCGTCGCGTCGACGACGCCGACGGAGGACACATGCGCAGACCGTTGCACCGGGGACGTCGCTGGGGATTGGCCGCGGCCGGGGCGCTGTTTGCCGGGGCCGTCGTGTTCGGGGCCGGGCAGCAGCCAGTCAGGCCGTCGCCGGCGCCAACGCCGGACCCGGTGGACTACAACTGGGACATCCGGCCGATCCTGTCGGAGAACTGCTTTCAGTGCCACGGGCCGGACGAAAAGGCCCGCCGCGCCAACCTGCGCCTCGACCAGCGTGACGGCGCCACCCAGATTCTGAACGCCGCTGCCGGCCGCCGCGCCATCGTGCCCGGGGATCCCGACAACAGCGAGCTGGTGAAGCGCGTGACGCACGCCAACGTCGCGATGCGGATGCCGCCCTCGGTGACCAACAAGACGCTGACGCCCGAGTCCGATCGACAAGCTGCGCCGGTGGATTGCCGAAGGCGCGCAATACAAGCCGCACTGGTCCTTCATCTCGCCGCAGCGGTCATCGGTGCCGGCGGCGGCCCGGGCGGATCGGGCCCTCACGGACATCGACCGTTTCATCGTCCGCAGGCTGCAGCGCGAAGGTCTGGCCATGTCGCCAGCCGCCGACAAGGAGACCCTCATCAATCGCGTCACGCTGACGCTGACCGGGCTGCCGCCCACGCTGGCGGAGGTCGATGCGTTCGTCGCCGACAGCAGTCCGACCGCCTACGAGAAGGTGGTGGACCGGCTGCTGGCGTCGCCCGCCTACGGCGAGCACATGGCCTCGTACTGGGCCGATGTGTCGCGCTATTCCGAGAGCGACGGGTTCCTGGACGACTATCACGACCGCCTGCTGTGGCCGTATCGCGACTGGGTGATCGCCGCCTTCAACCAGAACATGCCGTTCAACCAGTTCGGCACCTGGCAGATCGCCGGCGATCTGCTGCCCGGCCGGACGCCGCAGCAGAAGAAGGAGCAGACGCTGGCGACGGCCTTCCTGCGCGTCGGCAAGCGCACGACGGAGAACGGCGCGATCGACGAGGAGTATCGCGTCGAGTACGCGGTGGATCGCACGAACACGATTGGCACCGCGTTCCTCGGCCTGACCGTCGGCTGCGCCCGCTGCCACGATCACAAGTACGACCCGATCAGCCAGAAGGACTTCTATTCGCTGTCCGGGCTTCTTCAACAGCACCGACGAGCCGGGCTTCTACGCACCAGGCCGCACCGGCATCACCGCGGGGCCGACGCTGCCGTGGACCGACGCCGCGGCGGACGCCGAAGATCCAGGCGGCCGAAGCGCGAGTCGCCGAGCAGGCGAAGGCCTACGCCGCGCGCGGTCGCCGCTGCCACGCGCGACGCCGCACCCAGAGCCGCCAGCCTGGCCGGCAATCCCGCCGAGGCCGCCGCTGCGGTCCGGCACGTCGCTGCAGAAGGCGCTCGTCGCGCACTATCCGTTCGAGCAGACCGAGCCGGTCCCCGACGACCGGCTGCCCCGGTCGAAGCCGGGCAACCGGCGGCCCGTCCCGCCGCCGCTGGCACCGGAAACGGTCTCGTTCGCCGGCTTCGGCGGCCCGCCACCTGGCCAGACCCCAACTCCAACGCCACCGGCGGCCCCGCCAGCGCGCACCGGCCGGCCGCGCGTCCGCCGGCACCCCAGGGCGATCCGCGCACGACGGTGCCGGAGCGCGGCAACCTCACGGGCGAGGAGCTGCAGCAGGTCGTCCGCCGCGTGCGCACGCTTCCGGCCGACCTCGTGCGCGACTCGCTGCGTTTCAGCCCCAGCAGCACGCCCGGAGCCGGCCCGGCCCTGACCGAGGCCCCGATCCTCAAGGAAGGGGTGAAGGGCAAGGCGTTCTTCTTCGACGACAACAACCGCGGCATTCTCGGCGACGGCGTCGGCGACTACGAGCGCACGCAGCCGTTCAGCATCGACCTCTGGGTGCGTCCGAACCAGATCTACGAGGACGCCACCGTCTTCAACCACCGCGAGGACAACAACACCGGCAACGCGGGGTATCAGCTGCAGCTCGACAAGAACCGGCTGCAGTTCGATCTCCAGCACTCACGCGCCGGCAACATGATCCGCGTCGTCAGCCGGGCGGCGCTGCCGCTGCAGCAGTGGTCGCGCGTCACGGTGACCTACGACGGGTCGAGCACGGCGGCCGGCGTCGCGCTGTATCTCAACGGGGCGCGCGCTGGACGCCGACATCGTCAGCGACAACCTGACGCGCACGATCCGCCCGAACGGCGGCGGGCTGTTCGGCGGCGAATACCTCGGGATCATGTTCGGCCGCCGCTTCCGCTTCACGCCGATGAAGGACGGGGCGATCGACGAGTTCCGCGTCTTCAACCGGGCGCTGACACCGGTCGAGGTGGCGTTCCTCGACGAAGAGGTGGGACGGCCGGTGACCCAGGCGGCCGATGCCCGGCCCTCGAGGCGGTGCTCGTGGCCAACGATCCGCGCGTCGTCGCCGCGGCCGAGGCGTTGAGTGCCGCGCGCAGTGACCACAATCAGCTCGTCTCCGTGGTGCCGCAGGTGCCGGTCATGGGCGACACGCTGAAGCCGCGGCCGACCTATCTGCTGATCCGCGGCGTCTACACCGATCACGGCGACGAGGTGCAGCCACAGGGGCTGGAGCGCGTCTTCCCATGGGATCCGTCGCTGCCGCGCAACCGCGTCGGCCTGGCGCGATGGCTGTTCGACCCGAAGCATCCGCTGACGTCCCGCGTGTTCGTCAACCGCATGTGGCAGCGCGTGTTCGGGCGCGGGCTGGTGGAGACGTCCGAGGACTTCGGCGCGCAGGGCGCGATCCCGTCGCATCCCGAGCTGCTCGACTGGCTGGCGGTGTCGTTCGTCGAGTCCGGGTGGAACGTCAAGGGCCTGATGAAGCAGCTCGTGATGTCGGCGGCGTTCCGCCAGAGCTCCGTCGATCGAGCGACGAGCTTGGAAGAAGGACCCGCGCAACGTGCTGCTGGCGCGCTTCAGCCGCGTGCGGATGCCGGCCGAGATGGTCCGCGACCAGGCCCTGGCGGCCAGCGGCCTGCTGGCCCGGCAGATCGGCGGCAAGAGCGCCTATCCGTACCAGCCCGACAGCATCTGGGACGGGCTGGTGCTCTATGCCTACCCCGCGGCCGATAAAGTGCCGGCCGATGCGCATCACCGCCGCACGCTCTACTCGTTCATCAAGCGGAACGCGCCGCACCCGGCGCTGGCGAACTTCGACATGCCGGAGCGCGGCACCAGCGTGGTCCGGCGGCAGACCTCGAACACGCCGCTGCAGGCGCTCGTGCTGCTGGACGACCCACAGTACGTCGAAGCCTACCGCGCGCTGGCCGCGAACGTGCTTCGCGCCGGGGCGGATGCCGACGCCCATGTGACCACGGTCTTCCGCCTTGCCACGCGCCGGCGGCCCACGGGCGAGGAGTCCGGCGCGGCTGCGGAAGTATTACGACGCCCAGTTGGCACGGTACGCCGGCGACGCGGCAGCGGCGTCGGCGCTGCTGCGCACCGGCGTGACGCCTGTGCCCCAGGGCCTCGACGAGCGGCGGCTGGCGGCGCTCACGAACCTGACGGCAGTCGTGATGAACACGCCAGATGCCTACACGCTTCGCTGAGCACCGATGACGAGAAGGAACGACGATGAGGCTTCCCAGCGATTTCGACGACGACCGGCGCCGCTTTCTCCTCGCGCTGGGCGCCGGCTTCGGCTGGCTGACGGCCGCCGAGCTCTTGGGCGTCGCCGCCTGGCGGCGCAGCAAGCCGCTCCTGGCGGCGACCGGCGCCCTTCAGCCGCGGGGTGCTGCAGGCGGCGCATTTCCCGCCGACGGCCAAGCGCGTCATCTACATGCACATGCTGGGCGCCGTGTCGCAGGCCGACACGTTCGACTACAAGCCGGTGCTGGAGAAGATGCACGGGCAGGAGCTGCCCGCCTCGGTGCGGGGCGGCATGCGGCTGTCCACGATGGTGCAGGGCCAGACGTCGTTCCCGGTGGTCGGACCGCTTGGCCAAGTTCCAGCCGGGCGGCAAGAGCGGCGCGATGGTCAGCGACCTGATGCCGTACACGCGGAAGATCGTCGACGACCTCTGCATCATCCGCACGATGCACACCGAGCACGTGAACCACGACCCGGCGTCGAAGTTCCTGCACACCGGCTTCCAGATCGCCGGCCGCCCGTCGGCGGGTGCCTGGATCAACTACGCGCTCGGCTCCAACAACCAGGATCTGCCGGCCTTCATCGTGATGAGCTCCGGCAATCGCGAACGGCGTGCCGATCGACGCGGCGGCGTGGGCGCCCGGGTTCCTGCCGTCGCACTACCAGGGCGTGCTGTTCCGATCCGGGCCAGAACCCGGTGCCGTACATCGCCAACCCCGACGGGCCAGTCGCGGCAGGACCGCCGCGAGATGCTCGACGCCATCGCCGACGTGGCGACGATCCAGCACCAGGCGTCGAAGGATCCGGAGATCCCGTCGAAGCTGAGCCAGTACGAGATGTCGTACCGGATGCAGTCCTCCGTGCCGCAGGTCGCCGACATCTCCGACGAGCCCGACCACGTGCTCGACCTCTACGGTCCCGACGTGCGCCGGCCCGGGCACGTTCGCGCGCAACTGCCTGCTGGCGCGGCGGCTGGCCGAGCGCGACGTGCGCTTCACGATGGTGGTCCAGCTCGGATGGGATCACCACTTCGGCATCCCGCGGCTGCTGCCGGCCTCGTGCGTGACCGTCGATCAGCCGTCCGCCGGGCTGGTCGCCGACCTCAAGCAGCGCGGCATGCTCGACGACACGCTGGTGATCTTCGGCACCGAGTTCGGGCGCACCTCGTTCGCGCAGGGGGCGCTGAAGGGCGACTACGGCCGCGATCATCACGGCGGCAACTTCAGCGTCTGGATGGCGGGCGGCGGCGTGAAGGGCGGCATCGGTCTACGGCGAGACCGACGACTTCAGCTACAACATCGCCAAGGACCCGGTCCACATCCACGACTTCAACGCCACCATCCTGCGGACGCTCGGCATCGATCACACGAAGCTGACCTACCGGGCGCAGGGACGTGACTTCCGCCTGACCGACGTGTTCGGCAAGGTGATCACGCCGCTGCTCGCGTAGGAGCGCATCCGATGGCGACCGTGCACTTCGTCGGCAGCGTCGCGCTGGACACGCCAGACGACGTGTTTGCCGCCATCGGCGAGCACTGCGGGCCGTTTCTGAAGCGCGTCCCCGACGGCGAGCCGGGCGGGAGACGGCTGTGGATCAGCTTGCAGATTCCGGTGCTGCGCGCCAATCCCTCGCTGGCGCAGGTCTCGCCGGGACAGGCGCTGGTCCCGCTGAAGCTGGCGGATGGCGCCGAGCCCGGGCTCGATCCATTTCGGCGAGCTGGGCTATGCGCGCGAGGCGCGCCCCTCCTACCAGGACTTCGTCGCGGCGCGGAACGCCGGCCGGATTCCGCCGGGCGTGCGCTTCCAGGTGTCGCTGCCGACGCCGTGGGCGGTGGTGATGCCGTTCTGCCAGCAGCCGGACGCCCGGCAGATCTTCCCCGCCTACGAGCAGGCGATGCTCCGCGAAGTGGAGCGCATCTGCGCCGCCATCCCGCACGACGACCTGGCGATTCAGTGGGACGTCTGCATCGAGATGCTGGCGTGGGATGGGCAGTGGGCGAACGCGCCCGCGTTTCCCGGCATGGAACAGGTGTTCGCCGCGCAACTTCGCCAGGCTGGGTGGCGCGGTGCCAGCCGCGCGTCGAGCTGGGTTTTCACCTGTGCTACGGCGATCTCGACGCCAAGCATTTCGTCGGAACCTGCCGACGCCACGAAGATGGTCGAGATGGCGAACCTGATCGCGCGCAGCGTGGCGCGTCCGATCGCCTGGATGCACATGCCGGTGCCGATCGAGCGCACCGACGATGCGTTCTACGCGCCGCTGAAGGACCTGCGGCTCGCGGCCGGAACCGAGCTCTACCTCGGGCTGGTCCACGCCAGGGACGGCGTGGACGGCACGAAGAGGCGGATCGCGGCGGCGAAGAAGGTGATTCCGGTCTTCGGCATTGCGCTCGGAATGCGGGATCTCGCGCGGCCGGGATCCGAACCTCGCCCTGGACTTCATCAAGACCTACGCCGGCGCGGCCGCTGCGCTCTGAGAATCGTCAGCCCCGTTCAGTGAGCGGGCGATGGCGTCCGCATTCCGCTCGTAGAGCGCTCGCGCGACGCGCTCGTTGCCCGCTTCGGACGTGTGCATCCAGTCGATGAAGGCAGTATCGGTGGTGTGCACGAGGGCGTCGGTGACGTCGATCGCGCCTCCCTCCTTCACCAGCCGGCCGACCTCTCCGTACAGCTCCTTCAATTCGGCGTCCATCGACCACCAGGCGATGGCCGGCGTGGTGGCAGGCGTCCGCGGAAGCCAGCCGGCGTAGTGCAGTTCCTGGGCAGTCAACGCCGGCTTGTCGGCGACCGTCAGCTGCCAGGCAAACAGCGTCTTGAAGCCAAACGCGCGGCCCATCTGCTCGACCAGCTCCCGGGCCGCCAGGTAATCCGCGGCCAGCTGTTTCGCCAGCTCCGATCGACCGATCGGCCGGACTGGCCGCCAGCACCGGCGCCCGTGGAACCAGCAGGCTCCACAGGTAGCTGGTGTTCCGGTAGTAGTCCCAGACGCGCGCCAGGGGACGACTGCGCTCCAACGCCCAGTCCGTCATCGCGCGCGGAACGGCTTCGCCATCCCAGACCGGGTGGCGCACCTGCGGCCACTGCCGGCCGCTCAGGATCTCGTTGACGCCGGAATAGAAGATCACGGTGTCGGGACGCTCGCCATCGGCGAGCTTTTGAGTCAGATACGTGATGCCCTGCCAGTTGACCCAGCCGGACTCGGCGTAATTCCGCACGTCCAGCGGTTCGCCCTGCTCCTCCGCCACCCGCGCGAGCCAGCTGGGAATCGTGGCCTCGTCGCGGGCCCCGTGACCCCATGCCGCCGAGCCACCGAAGAGGAACACCAGGCGATTCGGGACGCCGGCCTTTGCGGCCGTACGGTGCGTGGCGCGAACACCGTCGGACACGTTGATGAACGCGGTCGTCATCGAGCCGACGCGGTAGACGTAGGTACCGGCTGCCAGGACTCCTTGTAGAGCTCGATGGCGTCCCAGTACGGCCGGCCCCACGACGTGCCCCGATACGGTTCCTGCTCCACCTCCGCCTCGAGCAGTCGCCGGGCGGTCCGGCGTACCTGAATCTGCCGAACGGCGGCCGAACCGACCATGTCAACGACCATCGTCGAGGCCAGCGCGCACGCAGCCACGATTGCGATCCACCACCACGGGACCCGTGCCGGATGCACCGCACGGCTTATCGGCGTGTTCACCATCGGGTGATACGCGCTCACTCGGCGCGCGGCGCATGCCCAACGGCGGCGTGCTAATCTGCGTAATACCCCTCCGCTCGCCATGAACCAGAACCGAATACGCGTGCCCGATCTGCGGGAGAAGAAGCGCCGCGGCGAGAAGATCGTCATGCTCACGGCGTACGACGCCACGATGGCGCGGCTCCTCGACGGCGCCGGCGTCGATGTGCTGCTCGTCGGCGACTCGGTGGGCGTGGTCGTGCTCGGCTACGAGCACACGCTGCCCGTCACGCTCGACGACATCCTGCACCACACGCGGGCGGTGGCACGGGGTGCCGGCCGTGCCCTGGTCGTGGCCGACATGCCGTTCATGACCTATCAGGTCAGCATCGAAGAAGCGGTGCGCAACGCGGGCCGGCTGCTGCAAGCCGGTGCGGCGGCGGTCAAGGTCGAGGGCGGAGGAGCCATTGCCGGGACGGTGCGGCGGATGGCCGAGCTCGGTATCCCCGTGATGGGGCACCTCGGGCTGCAGCCGCAGTCGGTGCACCAGGTGGGCGGCTATCGCCGTCAGGCGTCACGACCGGAGGACGTCGACGCGTTGATCGAAGACGCGCAGGCGCTCGAGCGGGCCGGCGTGTTCGCCATCGTGCTGGAAGCGATTCCCGCTGAAGCCGCCAGGCGCGTGACCGCGGCGGTGGCCGTGCCGACCATCGGTATCGGCGCCGGCCCCGACTGCGACGGGCAGGTGCTCGTGAGCCACGACATGCTGGGCCTGTTCGACGGCCACATCCCGTCGTTCGTCAAGCAGTATGCGCACCTGGGTGACGAAGTCGGGCGGGCTGCCCGGGCCTTCGTCAACGACGTCAAGGCCGGCCACTTTCCAGAGGTGCCGAGCCCCCTCGAGCCGCGGCGCTGAATCCGGCGCCGCCCGGACGGCATCATTCGATGGCCCTGCGCGTCCACGACGACATCGCCGGACTCCGCGCATCGGTCGCCGACCGCAGGACCCGCGGCCCCATCGGATTCGTGCCGACGATGGGTGCGCTGCACGCCGGACACGCCAGCCTGATTGCGCGCGCCAGGCGCGAGTGCGAGACGGTGGTGGTGAGCATATTCGTCAACCCGCTGCAGTTCGACCGCGCCGAGGATCTGGCCCGCTACCCGCGTCCGCTCGACGACGATGTGGCGCTGTGCGAGGGCCTTGGCGTGGACTTCGTCTTCGCACCGGCGCCGGATGTGATGTACCCCAGCCAGCCGCAGTGCACGGTCAGCGTGGGCCAGATGGCCGACCATCTCTGCGGCGCGTTTCGTCCCGGGCACTTCGCCGGCGTGGCGACGGTGGTCGTGAAGCTGTTGAACATCGTGCAGCCCGACGTGGCGTACTTCGGAGAGAAGGACGCGCAGCAACTGGCGATCGTGCGTCGCGCGGTGGCCGATCTGAACGTGCCGGTGACGATCGCATCGGTTGAAACCGTCCGCGAGCCGGACGGCCTGGCGATCAGCTCGCGCAACCGTCACCTGAGCAGCGACGAGCGCCGGCTGGCGCCGCTCCTTTATCAGGCGTTGCGCGCGGTTCAGCGACCAGGTGGCCGAGGGCACAACCGACGCCGCCGCTGGCGCTCGCGCGCGCGGCCGCCACGATCCCGGAGGACAGCCGGCTGCGCCTCGAGTACCTCGAACTCGTGGACCCCGCCAGCTTCCAGCCAATCGGCCGCATTACCGGGCCCGTCATCGCCGCCGGCGCCTTATGGGTCGGCAGCACCCGGCTGATCGACAACCTGTTGTGCAAACCTGATCACTTCAGCCACCAGCGTTAACGTCGCCGTCCACCGACAGAAACGTTGGTTTCATGTCGCCGTACACATTCCGGCGTCATACGGACTGTCAGCGAGCCGCGTTATTCTGACTAGCGATGAAGCCGCTGCGCGCCGTTGATGTCATTCACGCCGTCGGTGTGGCCGGCCGCGCGGTCAGCGCGGCACTGGACAGCCGGAGCGCGCGCATCACGTCCGACATGCTCAACTCGGCGGGGAGCGTCGCCGCCGAGTGGTATGTCGAAGCCCTGTGGCACTACCTGTCGAAGCGGTCGTTGTTGCAAGGCGTGAGCGCCATCGACGTCGAGTTCGAGCAGCCGGCAACGCTCGCCGACCGGCAGGTATTCTTTTCGCTGCCCCGGCCAGAAGCCGATGATCTCGTGATGGGCTTCCATGTGCTGCGGTTGCCCACGGGTGCCAAGAGCAAGGTGCCGGTGCCGGTGGCGAGGATCAGGATTCACCGCGCCAGACACCGGCGCCTCGCGGCCGACGCCCCCGATCCGCCGCACCATCCCTATGGCATCGAGATCCGTGCCCGCCATCTGAATCACGCCAAACAGGTCTCGTGGCACACGATGGTCGCGATGATGATGGACGTGGCCCGCAGGGGAGCGCAGTTCGCGGACACGGCGGCTCAGGAGCGATTCGATGCCACGCGGCTATACGTCGTGCCGGGATTCTCGTTCACACCCCTGGCCGACGCGGCGGCCCAGTCCAACCTCTTCGTCTACCCCGAGTTCTCGCTCGAAAAGCCCTGGGCCACGGGCCGGACGTCCACATCCGCGCGGGTGACGATCTGGGCCGTCGCCTACGAAGACCCCTGGCCGCTGGCGTCGAGCCTTGTCACCGTCGTCCGAACGAGTCTCGTGGCGGGGGCGCGGCGGCCGGTGGACGAGCGTGGCGCCACGGGCCAGAAGGCCTCGAGGCGCCCGCTACAGCGCTGAACCTATTTGGCCGGCGCCGGCGTGTGGCCCTGCCCCTGTCCGGCCCCACCGCCGTGCATCATCGACATCATGCCGGACATGTTGGCCATCATCGACTCGTGGTGGCGGCGGTCTTCCACCAGCGCGGTCAACAGCTCGGCGATGGCCTCGGTCTTCGCGTCGCCCGTCGCGGCATTCATCTTCTTCACCAGCGTATCGATCCTGGCACCGGACGCCTTCATCTGCGCCATCATGCCGGCGGCCGCCTCGGCCTGCTGGGGTGCTGGTGCCTGCGCTTGCGGGGCAGGCGCGGCAGCCGCTGCGCCCGGATGATGCTGATCGTGCTGCTGGCTGTCGGCCTGTTGCGCGTGCAGCCGTGCCGGCGCGGAGAACACGAGAGCGAAGAGCGAGAGGCCCGCTGCCAATGCCACGTGGGATTTCATCTGATCGTCCTCCAGTGAGAGGGGTAGCAAGAGCCCGGCCAGCCATCCCCTGAACTGGGCCCGCGGAAACGCGCCTGAAACCGCCGCGTCTGCTTCCGGCCACCTGAGCCGACGCGAAATTCTTCGCGGCCGCGGGGAATCGCCCGCCAGGACCCGCTCAGACGTCCGCGCGCCGGAGCCGGAGCGAGTTGCCGACCACGGATACCGAGCTGAAGCTCATCGCTGCGGCCGCGATCATCGGGCTCAGAAGCAGCCCGAACCAGGGATACAGCACGCCGGCGGCTACCGGGACACCGAGCGCGTTGTACACAAACGCGAAGAACAGGTTCTGTTTGATGTTGTTCATCGTCGCCCGGCTGAGACGGCGCGCGCGGACGATGCCACGCAGGTCGCCCTTGACCAGGGTGACCCCGGCGCTTTCCATCGCGACGTCCGTGCCCGTGCCCATGGCGATCCCGACCTGCGCCTGCGCCAGCGCCGGCGCGTCGTTGATGCCGTCGCCGGCCATGGCCACGACGCGACCCTGTTCCTGGAGGCGCCGAACCATCGCCGCTTTCTGGTCCGGCAACACCTCTGGAATCACCTCGTCGATCGCCAGGGTTCTCGCCACGGCCTCGGCGGTCGTCCGGCTGTCCCCGGTCAGCATCACGATGCGCAACCCCTCGGCGTGCAGCTGTGCGATGGCTTCGGGGGTGCTGTCCTTGATCGGATCCGCGACCCCCACCAGGCCGGCGAGCGTTCCGTCTACCGCGACGAACATCACCGTTTGTCCACCACGCCTGAGATCGTCGGCGCGCGCCGCCGCGTCGCCGGTGGCCACGCCGAGGTCGTCCATCAGCCGCCGATTGCCGAGCAGCACGGTGCTGCCGTCCACCCGCCCGCGCACACCCTTTCCCGTCAGCGACTCGAAGGCCTCGGCGTCGGCCAGCCGGACGCCTCGCTCGCTCGCGCCAGCCACGATCGCGGCGGCGAGCGGATGCTCGCTGCCGCGTTCGAGCGTCGCCGCCAGCCGCAGCAGCGCGGCCTCGCCCAGGCCGGCGACCGGCGTCACCGACACCAGCGTCGGCTTGCCGACCGTCAGCGTGCCGGTCTTGTCCACTACCAGTGTGTCCACCTTGCGCAGCACCTCGATGGCCTCGGCGTTCCTGAACAGCACGCCCGAGGTGGCCCCCTTGCCGGTGGCCACCATGATCGACATCGGCGTCGCCAGGCCCAGGGCGCACGGGCACGCGATGATCAGCACGGCCACGGCGTTGATGAGCGCGTGGGCCATCCGCGGCTCGGGCCCGATCACGGCCCACACCGCCACCGTGACCACGGCGATGGCCACCACGGCGGGCACGAAATAGCCCGCGACCACGTCCGCCAGCTTCTGGATGGGCGCGCGGCTGCGCTGTGCGTGCGACACCATGTCCACGATCTGCGCGAGCAGCGTCTCAGCGCCGACGCGCTCGGCTTGCATCACAAGCGAGCCGGTGCCGTTGACGGTGGCGCCGATGACCTTGTCGCCGGGACGTTTCTCAACCGGGATCGGCTCTCCCGTCACCATCGCTTCGTCTACGGCGCTCGTCCCCTCCAGCACGGTGCCGTCCACCGGCACCTTTTCGCCGGGGCGCACCCGCAGCCGATCGCCCACCTGGATCTGGTCCAGCGGCACGTCCTGCTCGGTGCCGTCCGCCGCCAGGCGGCGGGCGATCTTCGGCGCCAACCCGAGCAGCGCGCGGATCGCTGCGCCAGTCCGGCTGCGTGCACGCAGCTCCATCACCTGGCCCAGGAGCACCAGCGTCACGATCACGGCCGCAGCCTCGAAGTAGACCGCCACCTGGCCGTTCATCATCCGGAACGAGGCGGGAAAGAGGCCGGGGAACAGCGTCGCCACCACGCTATCGAGGTAGGCCACGCCGACGCCGAGCGCGATCAGCGTGAACATGTTCAGGCTGCGGTTGACAACCGATTGCCAGCCGCGGACGAAGAACGGCCAGCCGCCCCACAGGACGACGGGCGTCGTTAACGCCGCCTGGATCCAATTGAGCGCTCCGGGCGAAGCGAGCCGCTCGATGACGTGGCCGGGCACGAGCTCGCCCATGGCGAGCAGGACGGCGGGGATGGTCAACACCGCGCTGACCCGAAACCGCCGCGTCATGTCGTCCAGCTCGGGATTGCCCGCCTCGGGCGCCGCCATGCGCGGTTCGAGCGCCATGCCGCAGATAGGGCAGGACCCTGGCCCATCGCGCCGCACCTCGGGATGCATCGGGCACGTCCACTCCGTGCCCGGCGTCACGGCTGGTCCTGGCGCGGTCGGCTCGGGTGAGACGAACGATTGTGGGTTCTGGCGGAACCGCGCCCGGCAGTTCTCGCTGCAGAAGTAGTAGGTGCGTCCCTGGTAGTCTTCATGGCCCGCGGCATGGGCCGGATCGACGGTCATCCCGCACACGGGATCGACTTGTGCAGTTGGGTCAGGGATGTGCTGGTGGGCCGTCATGGGGTTTCAGTTGTGATAACGCAGGACGCCCAACAGCATTACGCAACAGGGGAGGGCTCGGGGCATGTATCCGGTGCTGTTTCGGATCGGCTCGTTTGAAGTCACCAGCTTCGGCGTCCTGGTGGGCGTGGCGGCGCTGACCGGGATCTGGCTGTTCGGCAAAGAGGCAAGACGAGCCGGCTTGCCCGAACGGGTGACCGACGCGGCGATTGCCGGCGTGGTCGGCGGCCTGGCCGGCGCCAAACTCCTGTGGACGGTGGAGTTCTCGGGGACCGCCCCCGTGGCGTCGCTGCTCTTCAGCCGTGGCGGGCTCAGCTGGTTCGGCGGCCTCCTGGGCGGTGTGGGTCTGGGCGTCTGGATGCTCCGCCGCCAGCGCGTCTCGATTGTGAGTGCGCTCGCGGCCGCATCGCCCGCTCTGGCTCTCGGCCACGCCATCGGGCGGGTGGGCTGCTTCCTCGTTGGCGACGACTACGGGCGGCCCACCAGCCTCCCGTGGGGTGTCGCGTTTCCAAACGGGCTGCCGCCGACGGACGTGCCGGTGCACCCGACACAGCTCTATGAGACGGTGCTCCTGCTGCCGCTCGCCGCTCTGCTGCTGCACTGGCGGCACCGCGGGGTGCCGGATCAGGTCGTGCTGGGACGCTACTTGATCCTGGCGGGCTCGATTCGCTTCCTGATCGAATTCGTGCGCGTCAACGCACCGCTGGTCGGACCCCTGACTCTCGCTCAGATGATCGCGCTTTCGCTGGTTCTTGCCGGACTGGCCTTTGTCTCGAGCACCAAGGTGTCAGCGATGCCGCCACGGCGTTGATCGGCGGACTTCATCAAGACCTACGCCGGCGCTGCCGCCGCGCCGGCGGCGCGCTGCGGCGGGACATACCCTCCTACTTCTGGCGGAGCGCCGCCGTCCAGTTGAGGACCACGGTCAGCGGCGTCTGGACGATGTCGCTCGCAAGGGGCCGGGGGATGAGAAACCTCGTCCCGTCGGCCGAGACGTCGAACGTGTTGTAGTTGCCCGTGTGTCCAGGGGCGACGTTCAGATACCCGGAATCGAACAGCGGCCGAGGAGCCGAGAACTCGAAGGTCGTGCCGGTGGCCCGAACGTCCACCCCCGACGATCCGGCCGAAGCTTGGCCTTTCCATGTAGAAGAGTTCCTTGCCGTCAGGGCGCCACCGGGCAAAGGCTCCGCCGCCGCTGGACACCTGCCACTTGCCGCCTCCGGGCGGAAACGTCTCCACGTAGATTTCCGCTCTGCCGGTCTCATCCGACGTGTAGGCAAACCATCTCCCGTCTGGTGAAATCTGCGGATGTCCCTCGCTGAATCGGGTCTCGAGGAGCGGCACCGGTTTTCGGTCGCCGGACAGGGGCAACGCCCAGACGTCGCGCGAGCTCTTTGTCGCCTCGACGTAGAACAGCACCGTGCCGGTCGCCGACACGCTCATCGGCGTCTTCACCAGATCGGACTCGAAGAGCAGTTCCTCGCGGCCCGTCCCATTGGAAGGCTTCCGGGTCACAGACCCCACTTGTTGTTTCGGCGCGACCCGAACACGAGCTGCGTCCCATCGGCCGACCAGAGCGGCTGCGCGTTTTCCTGGGACGCGTCAAAGGTCAGGCGCGACAGCTTGCCCCCGTCGGCGTCCATGACCCAGATGTCACCTCCCCGTTCCCTCATGGCGGTGGAGGGCGACACGCAGTCCGTCGGGCGAAATGGCCGGGCTCTGATAGAGCGCCGGAATACCCACCGCTTGGACGACTGCCCCGTTTCGATCGACCCACGTCAGCTGCTTTCGAGCGTCGTTCGAGCCCACACGGTAGGCCAGGGTTCCCTCATCGGTCACCGAGAACCCGCGGCCCAAGTTGTCGAACGCGATCTGTTCGGCGAATCGGGATCGGCTCGCCCATGAACTCCAGCCGCGTCACATCGAATGCGCGTGCCAGCAAGGTCCCCTGACGCACGAACAGCAGAATGCCCGGGCTCGCATAGACGGCTGACGAATCGGCAGGCATCAGCTCCTTCGTCTCGCCAGCGTCCAGCGAGCCCACCATGACCGTGGCTACGTCTCCATCCGAGACCTGCCTCAAGTACAAGAAGCGCCGACCGTCCGGGAGAAACGACGGGAACCGGTGGCCGGTCTCGCCAGGCTCCAGCGTCGTGACGGGTGAGGGATCGCCTCCGGATGCGGAGACGCGAAGGAGCGGCCTCGCGCCACCGGGCGCGAACACGATCACGCCCTCGCGGTTCCACGTGCCGCCTAGCCCAGAAGCGGTGTCGCAGATGGTTTGTGCCGGGCCTCCAGCGGGGTCGATTCTCTTCAGCTTGCCCGGCGTGAAGAACGCGATGGCCCGGCTGTCTGGCGACCAGAACGGCAGGCCCGCCCCCTCCGTGCCCGGCAAGGCTCGGGCTGTCACATCGTCGAGGGCACGCACCCACAGCAGCACCCCCCGGCCGGTCTCGTGCCGTAGCGGTGAATGCGATCCACCGGCCATCCGGCGACAGGCTGCCGGCATTGAAGACCGCGGCCGACCCGGTGAGTCCCGAATCGAACCTGCGTCTTGTCTGGCGCCGAGATCTCGAAGCGCACGCTCTGCGGCTCCGGCGGGGCCTGCGAACCCATGACGAGCACGGCCGCCAGGACGCCCGCGGCCAGCGACGCCGCAACCACAAGAGCCATACGAAGGCGCCGCGTCCGCGCCGGCACGACGCAGGCCTGCCTCCGGAGCGGCCTCCGGCGCGCGACGGGGGGCGGCCGCTACCGCCTCGAGCTCGATACGAAGGTCGCTGGCGCAGTGCCAGCGGCGGCCAGGATTCTTGTCCAGGCACCGCCGAATACACGTGCCAAGGGCGGGCGAGAGCGGAGGCGGCAGCAGCGCCCAGTCCGGCTCTCTGGCGCAGCACCGACGCCAGCACCTCCGACACGTCGTCGCCGGCAAAGGCCCGCCGCCCCGTCAGCATCTCGTAGAGCACGGCCCCGAAGGCCCAGATGTCGGCGCGCTCGATCGACGGGCCGCCCCTTCGCCTGCTCCGGGCGACATATACGCCGCCGTGCCCAGGATCATCCCAGCCTGCGTCAACGCGGGCGTGGTAATGGTCGGGGCCAACGAGTTGTGCACGCCGCGGCCGCGCCCGTGCGGCTCCATCGCCTTGGCCAGCCCGAAGTCCAGCACCTTCACGGTGCCGTCGGGCCGCACCTTGACGTTGGCGGGCTTCAGATCGCGATGGATGATGCCCTGCTCGTGCGCCGCCTCCAGCGCCTCGGCGATCTGCGCCGCGATCGGCAGGGCGTCTCCTCGATCGGGACGGCGCCACGGGCAATCCGCTGCGACAGGTCGTCGCCCTCCACCAGCTCCATCACCAGCGCACGGCACACCACTCGATTCCTCGAGGCCGTGAATGTGCGCGATGTTGGGATGGTTCAGCGCGGCAAGCGTCTGGGCTTCCCGTGTGAACCGCGCCAGTCGATCGGGGTCGCTGGCGAACGCGTCGGGCAGCACCTTGAGCGCCACGTCGCGGCTCGAGCGTCGTGTCGCGGGCCCGATACACCTGCGCCCATCCCGCCCTCGCCGATCTGGGCGGTGACTTCGTAGACGCCGAGGCGAGTGCCGGGGGTCAGCGCCAAACGCAACGAATTATATCGGCGAGACGTAAATCCGGCGGCGAAGACTCCTCAGCGGACGCGTGGCACCGACTAAACCGCCGGCGCTGGAATTGGTATGGCTCTCAGGCCGCCGTTCATGGGAGTTCTGTGAACGGGTTGAACACTTTCAGCCCTGGACGCCTGAAATCCCTGTCGTTTCCAGTCGCGATCGTCAGCCCGTGGCGCCGAGCGGTGGCCGCTATGTAGCTGTCTTCGACCGGCATGCGCTGGCCGGACTTGCTCAGCAGCCGCTCCTGTTCGGCCCACACGTGGGCAACCGAGACGTTGAACCCGTGGATCCGTCCCTGCATGGCGTCCACCAGGCGGGCCAACCATGTCTGAAGCGCCTGGCGTTGCCGCCCTTCCTTCGTACGCACCCAATACGCCAACTGGGCGATGACCACCGCGCTCGTGTAACACCGTTCCTGTTCTCGTTCGAGCCAGGCCGTGACTCGGGCGTCACCAAGGCGCTTGGCCGGTTGGCAGATGACGTCGGTGTCGAGCAGCCAATTCATAGCTTCCGGCGGCGGGCCAACTCACGACGACGCGGCGCCACGTCGTCAGGGCTTACCGGGCACGATTTGAGCACCGCGAGCCAGTTCTCTTTGCCCGCGAGTCGACGAAACACGAGCGTTCTTCCTCGGCGTCGAAGTGGGCGTCGAAGTAGTCCCCCGGCGAGGCCGGGGCAAGGCTGGTCGGCACGGTCAGCCGCCGCTTGGCATCGAGCGTGACAATCATGGTGGGATTATCCCACTCGCCTCAACTCGCCGTCAATCTGGCCCCGGCCCGCGCTCGGTCAACATGATGTTACGGCATCGGTCGCGCTCGTCGTTTCATCGGCTCGAGGGCGTAGTCGCTGCCAAACAGGATTGGGACACCGCTGACCTCGGGAGAGCCGCGAACGGTTTCCTGTATCATCTGGGCCGCCTGCGACCAGGCGGCCTTTCCTTTGACGTCATCCGCGCGACTCTTCCGGGCCAGCTGCGTGGCGCTCATCGCCACGGCGATGTCGTTTGCCATCCGCGGCGACATCATGGGCGACTTCGAGCGCGTGTTCGCGCTGTCGAAGACCGAAGTCGGCTGGATTGCCGGCGCGGCGTTCTGGGGCTTCGGCCTCTCGATCCTGGCCGGCGGCCCGCTGTGCGACGTGCTGGGCATGCGCATGCTGTCGCGCCTGGCCGTGGCCGGGCACGTGCTGGGCACGCTGCTGACGATTGCCGCCCCGAACTTCGCCATCCTCTTCACCGCGACGCTCGTCATCGGCATCGCCAACGGCCTGGTGGAGGCGTTTGCCAACCCGCTCGTGGCGACGCTGTTTCCCGAACAGAAGACCACCAGGCTGGTGGCCTTTCACGCCTGGTTCCCCGGCGGCATCGTGATCGGCGGCGTGCTGTCGTATCTGTTCTCCCAGGCGGGCCTGGGCTGGCAGGCGAAGATGCTGATGCTGCTGGTGCCGACCGCCGTCTACGCGTTCATGTTCGCCGGCCAGCGGTTCCCGCCCACCGAGGGCAAGGCGGCGGGGGTGACGCTCGGCGGTGCATTCAAGGAAATCGGCCGGCCGCTGTTCCTGGTGGTGTGGTTGTGCATGTGGCTGACCGCGGCCACCGAGCTGGGGCCGGGCCAGTGGTACGCCAACATCTTCAACGATGTGATGGGCAGCGGGACCCAGAGCGGCATCATCCTGCTGGTGTGGGTGAACGGCATCATGTACCTGGTGCGGCAGTTCTTCGGCCACGTACCGCATCGAGTGTCGCCGACGCTGTTGATTGCCGTTACCGCGCCACTGGCTGCCGCGGGCCTGTATCTGTTCGGGTGGGCAGGCACGCCGGCGATGTGGTTCGTCGCGGCGGCGCTTCTGGCCGTCGGCACCGCGTTCTGGTGGCCGACGATGATTGGCATGACGTCCGAGCGTTTCCCGCGCGGCGGCGCCTTGCTGCTGGCGATCGTCGGCGCGTCCGGCTCGATCGCGACCGCGATCTCGGACCGGTGATGGGGCGGATCAACGACAGCTACGGCGCGCCTGCCGTGCTCCCGACCTGGGCGGTCCTGCCCGTCGTGCTCACCGTCGTCTTCGCTGCACTTTACGCCGCGACCGCGCCCGCGGGGGATATAGGGTGGAGCGCCTGTAAGGCAAAAGGCTAAAGGCAGAAGGCAGAAGGCAGAAGGCAGAAGGACCACAACTGCAGTTCCGCACTGAGGGACCGAGGACCGAAGACCGAAGACCGAAGACTATTCAGTCAGTCGAGCGGCACGCTCCCCGTGTAACGCAGGATATAAAGCCCGCCGGCGAACCGATCGTTGGTATAGATCAACCCCCGCTCGTCCACGATCGCATGGTTCAGCTGAATCGTCTTGGTTGGGTTCCGTGGCGGCGCTTCGGGGATGTAGAAGCCGATTTCCTCGATCTGCGGCGGCACGTCGGGGACGTCCTTCGATCGGCGGCGTCATCCGGTAGATGCGCACGCCGCCGTTGAACCAGGTGGAGACGGTGGTGTTCTCGAGGCGGCGGTACAGCGGACCCGGGAAGTTGGGATGGATGTTGTGGGCGCCGAAGCGGCCGCCTCGTGAGCACAACAGGCCGTCGTCGGCGTGCAGCGGCGCCGTGCCGATGATGACAGGATGCGTTTCGGCGCGAATGTCCACCAGCCACACCAGCTTCGGCATGTCCTTGCAGTTGTCGGACGTGGCTTCGTCCGCCGCCCACGCCATCTTGCGGCCGAAGACCGGCTGAAAGGTGTGCGTCCAAGCGGTGTAGGGCGGGTGGAACTCGACGCGGCCGAGCAGGCGCGGCGTGTAGCTCTTTGCCTTGCCGGCCTTGACCTCCGCCAGCCCCGAGATGTCGAAGATCATCCCGCCGCCGTCGATGTAGGCGACGTACGCCCGGTCGGCGTGATCCGGCCAGATCTCGATCTGATGCGGCCGGTAGCCGTTGTCGAACGGCGCGTGCCGCGGCGGGAGGCACCCGGGCAGGCACGCGATCGCCGCGGCGCGTGCCGGGCAGCCACCAGCGGCCGACCTCGCGCGGCTGGCGCGGATTGCGCAGGTCAACCGTCACCCAGAACTGGTCGTCGTTGACGTGGGTGGGACGAAAGTCCGCGCATGCCGGTCGTCAGGTGCGCGAACTCGCCGTCCACGAACCACAGGTTGTGCACGCCGCGGGACTCGGGCCCGGAGGTGTCGTAGAACGACAGCTTCAGATCGTCGAGGGTCTTCGCCTTCGACACCCGATCGAAGTCCGAGACGTCCAGCACCCACATGCCCGCGGGCTTCTGGCCGATCTTCGCGGCCTGATTGGCGACAGCCAGCACGTTGCCCGAGAGGCCCAGCGAGTTGCACCGGGTCACGCCGGGCGCGGGTGACGGGAGCTGCGTGACGAGCGGGGACTCTCCGGCTTCGTCACGTCCACGACGCTCACGCACAGCTGCGGCGCCTCGTGAGCCAGGTAGAGGATGCGCCGCCCGTCGGGGAGCTGCTGGAGCGCCAGTCCCTCGCCGCCGTCGCCGCGGCCGTTGAGGTCGCTGTGCCCGACCAGCTCCATGTTCCGCGACTCGGCCTTCGACTGCGCGTGCCCAACGGTGAAGGGCCGCAACCGACCACGGCGCTGCATCAGCAGAACGACCACGAGCAGGGAGTCATGGCCGTGGATTATATGCTCCGCAGAAACGATTCAGATTGTTAACAGAAACGGCTCGACTTCGCTGATTGTTCTCCGAGTCGCACCAATCGCTCCGAAGCGTTGACAGAACCATGACTGGGGCGTAGTCTCACGCCACCTGTCAAGAGCGAGGCGTCGGTTCCCCTGACCGTTATTTGCGGATCCAGGGTCGGCCCTGGAAACGCGGTGGGGTAGTACATAACGGTCGAGGCACGCGGAAGCGTGCCTTATCGGCGTCAGGCTCAAGCCACCGGCTCGCGTCGGACGCCCAGGAGACGAGAACACATGCGAGCAGTGGCCAGGTTAGCGGCCGTCCTTGTGTGGACGGTCCTGTTTCTCCCATCAGTCGCGTTCGCTCAGGCGTCCATCGCCGGGGTCGTGCGAGACACCTCCGGAGCGGTGCTCCCCGGCGTCACAGTCGAAGCCGCCAGTCCCGTTCTGATCGAAAAAGTCCGCACCGCCGTCACCGACGGAAACGGACGCTACCAGCTTGTCGATCTTCGTCCCGGTACCTATTCCGTCACGGTTTCACTGCCCGGTTTCAACACCGTCAAGCGCGACGGCGTGGTGCTGACGGGCTCGGCGATCGCCAGCGTCGACGTCGAACTCCGAGTCGGTTCGCTCGAGGAGACCATCACGGTCACGGGCGAGGCGCCGGTCGTGGACGTCGCAGTCGCTGACGCAGCAGCGCGTGCTGAATGCCGAAACGATCGACGCGCTGCCGAGCGCGCGCAACTACTTCGGCCTGGCCCGCATGGTGCCTGGCACGCTCGGCGGCGGCAACGACGTCGGCGGCTCGCTGATCCAGGACGTCGGCCAGAGCCTCACCGTGCACGGCAGCCGCAACGTCGATCAGCGCATCACCATCAACGGCATCAACACGATGACGCTGCAGGCCGGCGGCAACATCGGCGGCCAGACGCCGGACATGGGCTCGGCCGCGGAAGTCACGGTCGACACCTCGTCGCTCGGCGCCGACCTGCCGACCGGCGGCGTGCGCGTGAACTTCGTGCCCAAGGACGGCGGCAACACGTTCAGCAACTCCGCCATCTTCTCGTTCACGAACGAGGCGCTGCAGGGCGACAACTTCTCCGACGAGCTGCAGGCGCAGGGCCTCGGCACGCCGAACAAGATCCTGCACGCCGTGGACCTCAACGAGTCGTTCGGCGGGCCGCTCAAGCGCGACAAGGTGTGGTTCTGGGCGTCCTTCCGGATCAACGACGTGGCGAACGAGGCGCCGATCTTCGTCAACAAGAACGCGTTCAATCCCAACGCAGTGGCTCTACGATCCCGATACCGCCCAGCCCGGCGTGAACAGGGGCGAGCAGCTCAACAGCAGCATCCGGGTCACGTGGCAGGCGAACCCCAAGAACAAGATCGCCGGCACCTACAAGGCCGACAAGTGGTGCAACTGCCCCAGCCAGATGAGCGCGACGCGTGGCGCCTGAGGCCGCGCGCGACCGCCGGTTCCCGCGGCTGCGCCAGGAGCACGCGGAGTGGACCTCGCCGGTCACCAACAAGCTGCTGTTCGAGGTCGTGGGCATGCACCTGTTCGAGCGGTGGGGCGACATGCACCTGCGCTCGTCCACCGGCTCGATCACCGAGGAGCAGGAAGCCATCCAGTCGCAGATGATCGCGGTGACCGAGCAGAGCACCGGTCTCGTCTACCGCGGCCGCGGCCCGTTCTACAACAACACCGCGGTGCCCAGCCTGGCGCTCCGCGCGGCGGCGACCTATGTCACCGGTTCGCACGCGGTCAAGGTCGGGTGGAACCACACCTCCGGCTACCTCGACGAATCGCTGTACCAGTTGAACGACGGCCGCAGCTACCGCTTCAACAACGGCGGTGCCCAACCAGATCACGATGCGCGGCAACTATCACGCGCGGACGAACCTGGACCGCGACATGGGCCTCTACGCGCAGGACCGGTGGACGATGGACCGGCTGACCGTGGCCGGCGCGATCCGCTTCGACTGGTTCCAGACCAGCTTCCCGGAGCAGACGCTCGGCCCGGTGCCGCTGGCGCCGAACCGCAACATCACGTTCCCGGCAGCCGACAACATCAACTGGAAGGACCTGACCTACCGGAGCGGCTTCTCCTACGACGTCTTCGGCACCGGCAAGACGGCGGTGAAGTTCAGCTTCAACAAGTACCTGCTGGGCCAGACGCTCAACGGTCTGGGCCGCGACCCGAACCCGGCTGATCGTCGCCGGCGCGGTCGCACCGACCCGGACGTGGAACGACGCCAACCGCGACTTCGTCCCGGACTGCGATCTGACCAATCCTCCACGGCCAACGGCGAGTGCGCGCAGGCCAGCAACCTGGCGTTCGGCTCGGCGGTCCCGACGCGAGCAGTTCGACCCGGATCTCATCACCGGCTTCAACCACCGCCAGACCAACTGGGAGACGTCGGTCAGCGTCATGCACGAGCTGATGCCGCGCGTCGGCATCGACGTCGGCTACTTCCGCCGCTCGTGGGCGAACTTCCGGGTGACCGACAACCTGGCGCGTCACGCCCGCCGACTTCACGCAGTTCGACATCGTCAACCCCGTCGATCCCCGGCTGGGGGACGACAGCGGGGCCACGGTGCGCGGCTTCGTGGACGTCGTGCCCGACAAGTTCGGCCAGGTGAACAACCTACAACACGCTGTCCACCAAGGTCGGCGACCAGACCGAAGTGTGGCAGGGCGTGGACTTCACGATCAACGCCCGGCTGCAGAACGGACTGAACGTCCAGGGCGGCGTCAGCACCGGCTCGACGCACGAGAACGACTGCGACATCCTGACGGCGCTGCCGGAGATGCGCAACATGGCGGCGATCGGCGCGGCCAACCTGCCGGCCTCGCAGCGTCCGCTTGCAGTACTGCGACCGCAGTCGCCGTACCTGACGCAGGCGAAGCTGTTCGGCGTCTACGTCATCCCGAAGGTGGAGGTGCAGGTCTCGGGCACGTTCCGCAGCGTGCCTGGGCAGATCCAGGGCAACTCGCCGAGAACTTCGCCAACGTCGCGCTGGTCGCCACCAACGCGTTCCTGGCCACCAACTCGACCCTGGGCCGGCCGCTGTCGGGGAACGCGCCGAACACGACGCTGCAGATTCTGGCGCCGCAGGAGCACTACCTCGACCGGCGCAACGAGCTCGACATCCGCGTCGGCAAGCTGCTGCGGGCGGGGCGGCACCGCGCGCTCGTCAGCATCGACTTCTTCAACGCGCTCAACTCGGACGCCGTCGTCAACGTCAACCAGGCTTCGAACCTGGCGGCGACCGGCGGCGGTTGGCCTCCTACTTGCGGCCGACGGAGATCCTGAACGCCCGAGTGATGAAGTTCACGGTCACGTACGACTTCTAGAGAGCGGGCTACGGGCTACGGGCTACGGGCTACGGGCCTGTAGACGGAACTGAGGCGGGCTTGGGAGAATCCCGAGCCCGCCTTTCTTTTTCGGCCGGAAGCCGGAAGCCGGAAGCCGGACAGTCCGTTCGACTGTTAACCAAACTGACGTCAACTCGGCCACTCTTTTCCGCGTGCGCACCAATGCGCAACCGAGCGTTGACAAGAGGCTGACCGGGGCGTAGCCTCCGCGCCACCTGTCAGAGCGAACCATGAGGCGGTCGGACCTTCCGGAGGTGTCGATTCACTAGTTAGCGGGGCTAACAGCAACAGCGGCGGCTGGCTCAGCCGGCCGCCCAGGAGGCGAGAACAATGCGCGCAGTGGCCACGTTTGCCGCCGTCCTTGTGTGGACGGTCCTGTTCCTCCCCTCGGTGGCGTTCGCCCAAGCGTCCATCGCCGGCGTGGTGCGAGACACGTCAGGCGCGGTCCTTCCCGGTGTGACGGTCGAGGCCGCCAGCCCGGTGCTGATCGAAAAGGTCCGCACCGCCGTCTCGGACGGCAACGGCCGCTACCAGATCGTCGATCTGCGGCCCGGCACCTACTCGCATCACGTTCACGCTGGCGGGCTTCAACACCTTCAAGCGTGACGGCGTGGCGCTGACCGGCACGGGCAACGTCGCCGTGGACGGCGAGATGCGCGTCGGCCAGCTGGAGGAAACCATCACCGTGACCGGCGAGGCGCCCGTCGTGGACGTGCAGTCGCTGACGCAGCAGCGCGTGATGAATTCGGAGACCATCGACTCGCTGCCGAGCGCGCGCAACTACTTCGGCCTGGCGCGGATGATCCCCGGCACGCTCGGCGGCGGCAACGACGTCGGCGGCTCGCTGATCCAGGACGTGGGGCAGAGCGTGACCGTGCACGGCAGCCGCACCGTCGATCAGCGCATCACCATCAACGGCATCAACACGATGACGCTCCAGGCCGGCGGCAACATCGGCGGCCAGACGCCGGACATGGGCTCGGCGGCCGAGGTCACCGTGGACACGCTCGTCGCTCGGCGCCGACATGCCGACCGGCGGCGTGCGGGTGAACTTCATCCCCAAGGACGGCGGCAACTACTTCAGCAACTCCTCGTATCTTCTCGATGACCAACGACAGCCTGCAGGGCGACAACTTCACCGACGAGCTGCGCGCCCGCGGCCTCGGCACGCCGAACAAGATCCTGCACGCCTACGACGTCAACCAGTCGTTCGGCGGGCCGTTCAAGCGCGACAAGGTGTGGTTCTGGGCGTCGGTCCGCTACAACGACGTGGCCAACGAGGCCCCGGTGTTCCAGAACCTGAACGCGTTCAAGGTCAGCGAGTGGCTGTACGTGCCCGATACGGCCAACCCCGGCGTCAACGAGGGCGTGCAGGTCAACACCAGCATCCGCGTCACCTGGCAGGCGAGCCCGCGCAACAAGATCGCCGGCACCTACAAGGCCGACAAGTGGTGCAACTGTCCCAACAACATCAGCGCCACCGCAGGCCCCCGAAGCGGCGCGTGACCGCCGGTTCCCGCGCCTGCGCCAGGAGCACGCCGAGTGGACCTCGCCGGTCACCAACAAGCTGCTCCTCGAGGCCGTGGCCATGCACCTCTACGAGCGCTGGGGCAACATGCACCTGCGCGTCAACGGCGGCTCGCTGGACGACCCGGCCCTCGAGGCCATCATCCCGCAGCTCATCGCCGTGAACGAGCAGAGCAACAACCTGAACTACCGGATCCTGACCAACTACAACAACACGGCCGTGCCCAGCTTGGCCTACCGGGTGGGTGCCGCCTACGTGACCGGCTCGCACGCGTTCAAGGTCGGCTGGAACCGCACGACCGGGTATCTCGACGAGTACAATTACGTGTTCCAGCCGGTCAGCTACCGCTTCAACAACGGCGTCCCCAACCAGATCACACAGCGCACGAACCTTCCGCGCGCGCACCAACCTGGACAACGACATGGGCATCTATGCCCAGGATCGCTGGACGATCAACCGCCTGACGGTAGCCGGCGCGATCCGCTTCGACTATCTTCCAGACCAGCTTCCCGGAGCAGACGCTGGGCCCGGCATCCTCACGCCCACCCGCAACATCACCTTCCCGGCCGCCGACAACATCGACTGGAAGGACCTGACCTATCGCAGCGGCTTCACCTATGACCTGACCGGCAACGGGAAGACGGCGCTCAAGGTGTCGTTCAACAAGTACCTGCTCGGGCAGACGCTGAACACGCTGGGCCGCGATCCGAACCCGGTGCTGGCGGCCGTCACGAACACGACGCGCAACTGGAACGATCGCACGACGTTCCCGGCCGGCGATCCGCGCAACGGCAACTATGTGCCGGACTGCAACCTGGTCAGCCTCGACGCCAACGGCGAGTGCGGGGCGGTGGCCAACCGCCTGTTCGGGTCGGTGACGCCGCAGGACACCTTCGATCCGGACCTCATAGGCGGCTTCAACCACCGCCAGACGAACTGGGAGTTCTCGACCTCGGTGCAGCACGAGCTGTTCAGGCGGGTCGCCCTGGATGTGGGCTACTTCCGGCGTTCGTGGGCGAACTTCCGCGTCACCGACAACCTGCTCGTCACGCCGGCGGACTACACCACGTTCAGCCTGACGACGCCCAGCGACCCGAAGCTCGAGGGCAACAGCGCGACGACGATCAGCGGCTTCGTGGACGTGGTGCCGGCCAAGTTCGGCCAGGTGGCCAACTACAACACGCTCTCCACCAAGATCGGCGATCAGACCGAAGTGTGGCAGGGGATGGACTTCACGGTGAACGCCCGGCTGCAGAATGGACTGAACCTGCAGGGCGGCGTCAGCACCGGCCGGACCGCGGAAAACGACTGCGACATCCTGACGGCGCTGCCCGAGAGGCAAAACCTCGCCGCCGCCGGCACGTTGCCGGCCTCGCAGCGCCCGCTGCAGTACTGCGACCGCGTCACGCCGTGGCTGACGCAGATGAAGATCTTCGGCACCTACATCATCCCGAAGGTCGAGGTACAGGTCTCGAGCACGTACCGCAACGTGACGGGCACCGATATGAACACCGCGCTGTCGGCGACCAATGCCTTCCTGGGCACGAACTCCACGCTGGGCCGCCCACTCGCCGGTGGAGTGGCCAACGCCAACTACTCGATCCTCGTGCCCAACGACCAGTACACCGACCGCCGCAACGAGCTGGACATCCGCATCGGCAAGGTGGTGCGCTTCGGCCGGTCGCGCGCGGTCATCAGCTGGGACTTCTTCAACGCGCTGAACAACAGCGCCGTGATCACCTACAACCAGGCCTACGCGTCTTTTCTCCGCCCGACGGAGATCCTGAACGCGCGGGTGATGAAGTTCAGCATCGCGTTCGATTACTAGAGAGCGGGCTACAGGCTACGGGCTCCAGCCGGCTACAGGCCTGGAGCCGCAAAACCAGGCGGGCTTGGTCACCCAAGCCCGCCTTTTTCTGTTCG
>CAVQMT010000011.1:0-31048 GCA_963713655.1 uncultured Acidobacteriota bacterium | reverse complement strand
GAGAATCACTTCCATGACGTCGCCTCGCCTACTCCGACGTGTACGGGATCAGCGCCAGCTGGCGAGCCCGCATCAGCGCCACGCGCAGCTTGCGCTGGTGCAGGGCACAGGTCCCGGAAATGCGCCGCGGCAGGATCTTGGCGCGCTCGGGCACGAACGGCAGCAGCAGCCGCGTGTCCTTGTAGTTGATGTCGTCGATCTTGTCGCTGCAGAACTTGCAGACCTTGCGGCGGCGGAACATCGGACGGCGCTGGCCGTCCTTGCCCGCCGCCGCGCCGCCGCGACCGCCCTTCTTGGGGCCGAAACTCTTTCGTCCATCCATAGTCGTCTACCTCGTGTGGCTCGCGGCCTACATCCGCCCATGTCGAACCGGTCGTCGCGGTCGTCGTCGGCGTCGTTGCGCTGGCCCTCGCCAGGCTGACGATCCTCCGGCAACCCGCGCGCGACGCGGCGGCGGCGGCTGGTGGCCGAGCGCCGGCCTTGGTGCGCTCGATGACCTCCAGCGCTTCGTCGATGCGGACCGTGAGTTGGCGGATCACGGTGTCATCGACCTTCAGGCGGCGGTCGATCTCCTTCATCAGATCGCCCGAGCCAAGGATCACTTCGAGGACGTAGGTGCCCTCCTTGTGCCGGCCGATCTCATAGGCCAGCTTGCGGCGGCCCCAGTTTTCGGTCTTTTCGATCTGGCCGCCCATGCGCTGCACGATGCCCTCGATCTGGGTGTGCAGCTCGGCCACGTGTTCGTCGGTCGCCTCGGGCGACACGATGTAGACGAGCTCGTACTTCCGTGTCATTACGTCTCCTTCTGGACGTGACTGGGGCCGACATCTCGGTCCCGACGGCCGCCCGCACATGCGGGAGGCAAGGAGTCAGTCAGTCTAGTTCCGGCCCCGCAGTCTCCGGGTTGTACGTGTTCATCACCTTGGCAATGTCCGCTGCGGCGAACATCTCGACGGCATCGGCCGCCCGGGCGATGATTTCTTCGAGCTCGGCTTTCTCGCCGGTCTCGAATCTTGCCAGCACGTGGTCCGCGAGGTCCCGCCTGCCGTCGCCACGCCCCACTCCCACCCGCAACCGCGGGAACTCGGTCGGTGCCCAACCCTTCGATGATCGACTTCAGGCCGTTGTGGCCGCCCGCCGATCCCCGCGCCCGCGCCCGCAGCTTGCCGAACGGGAGCGCCGCTTCGTCCACCACCACCAGCACGTCTGTCGGCCGCCACGTCGTAGTACCGCGCCAGCGGCCCGACCACTTCGCCGCTGCGGTTCATGTAGGTCAGCGGCTTGGCCAGCATCGCCGGCGGCCCGAACCACTTCACCACGAACGCATCGGGCACCTGCCCCGGGCCATCGCCCACGCCAGCTGATGCCGCCGGGCCACCTCGTCCACCACCATGAACCCGACGTTGTGCCGGGTGTCGCGGTAGTCCTTGCCGGGATTGCCGAGCCCGACGAGCAGCTTCATGCAGTGTCTACGGGCCCCGCTTCGCGGGGCCGTTACTTCTTCTTGTCGTCGTCTTCCTTTTCCGGCTTGCCCTTCTTCGCCACTTCCGGCTCGGCCGCCGGCGCCGCCGCAACGTCGGTCGCGCGCAGTCGTGGCCGCCGATTCCTCGGCCTTCGGCAGCACGATGTGCACCAGCATGGTCTCGCCGTCGCTGACCGCCTTCCACTTCGGATGCGGCGGCAGGTCGCGCACGCGAACCGACTGGTGCAGCTCCAGCTCGCTCACGTCGAGGTCGATGTGCTCGGGGATGTCGGCCGGCAGGCACTCGACCTCGATCTCGCGGGTCACGAAGTCCAGCAGGCCGCCCTGCAGCTTGACGCCCCTCGGCTCGCCCTTCACCGACGACCGGCACGGTCACGGTCAGCAGCTTGTCCATCGCCAGCTGGTAGAAGTCGGCGTGCAGCAGCTTGTTGGTGACGGGATCGAGCTGGTACTCCTTCACCAGCACCGACGTCTCCGCGCCTTCCACGCGCAGCTTGATCAGCGTGTTGACGCCCGAATCCGAGTGCAGGATCCGCATCAGCATCTTCGGATCGACCGACACCGGCGTCGCCACCGGCACCGCGTCGCCGACCCGCGCGCCCGTAGACCACCGCCGGCAGGCTGCCGGCCGCGCGCAGGCGCCGCGCCTCGTTCTTGCCCCGATCCGACCGCTTCACCGCTTCTAGTGTGGCTTCCATAGTTGTCTCCTTAGACGAACAGCGACGAGACCGACGTCTCCTCGTGAATGTTGCGAATCGCCTGCCCCAGCAGCCGCGCCACCGACAGGACGACGATCTTCTTGCACTTCTGCCCCGCCTCGCTCAGCGGGACCGAGTTGGTGACGATCAGCTGATCGAGCGGCGCCTTCTCGATCCGCTCGATCGCCGGGCCCGACAGCACGCCGTGGACCGCGCACGCCAGCACGCGCTCGGCGCCGGCTTCCTTCAGCGCCGTGGCCGCCTTCTGGATCGTGCCCGCGGTGTCGATGATGTCGTCCTGCAGGATGCAGGTGCGGCCGCGAACGTCGCCGATGACGTTCATCACCTCGGCGGTGCCGTCCTCGGTGCGGCGCTTGTCCACGATCGCCAGCTCGGCGTCGAGCCGCTTGGCGTAGGCGCGGGCGCGCTCGGCGCCGCCGGCGTCGGGCGACACCATCGTCAGGTTCGGGTAGCGCATGCCGCGAGCAGTAGTCGATGATCACCGGCGCCGCGAACAGGTGGTCCACCGGGATGTCGAAGAACCCCTGGATCTGCGCCTTGTGCAGGTCCATCGTCAGCACCCGGTTGGTGCCCGCCGCGCTCAGCAGGTTGGCGACCAGCTTGGCGGAGATCGGCACGCGCGGCTTGTCCTTGCGGTCCTGCCGGGCGTAGCCGTAATAGGGCACGACCGCGGTGATGCGGGCGGCCGACGACCGCCGGAACGCGTCGATCATCACCAGCAGCTCCATCAGGTGCTGGTCCACCGGGTTGGAGGTCGGCTGGACGATGAAGACGTCGGCCCCGCGGATGTTCTCGTCGATCTGGAACGACACCTCGCTGTCGGGGAACCGGCGCAGCCGCGCCTGGCCCAACGGAATCCCCAGGACGTCGGCAATCTCCCGCGACAGCTGCGGGTTCGCGCTGCCGGAGAAGATCTTCAGGTCGCCGAAGCCTGTTGCCACGAGTCCGTCACCACTCAGAGGTCGCTTCATCACACATCGTCGGACCGCTCGCAGCCGTCAATCGCTCGAGCCATCCGCAAATTGCCGGCCCGCGTAGCGGCCAGGCGCGCGAAGCGCGCCAAGAAACACTAGCAACCAGATCAGAGCTCCAGAGATTCGTTGTTCCATCCATCGAAGCCCTTATCTGGTTGGGGCGGGAGGATTCGAACCTCCGAATACGGGATCCAAAGTCCCGCGCCTTACCGCTTGGCCACGCCCCACCACCCTCGGGAGCCGTTCGCGCGACCAGCGCAAACCCTAAGTGTAGTCGAGACTTGCGGGAACCGGCAAGAAGCGCTTACCGCGGCCGGATCCGCCGGGCGTAGGAGCCGCGGTCGAGCGATTCGGTCAGAAGCGCCCGCCAGGCCCCGCCGGCCAGCCGCCCCACGGCCGCGGTGGCATCGCGCCGGCGCTGGAACAGGCCGAACACGGTCGACCCGCTGCCCGTCATGGCGGCGGCCAGCGCCCCTGACCGCCGCAGCGCCGCCCGCATCTGGTCGATCTCCGGATGGTGGCGCGCGATCGGCGCTTCCAGGTCGTTGATCATCTGGGCGGCGCGGGACGGCCATGGCCCGGGCACGTACTGGGCCTCACGCCGCATCGCGCCCCCGGCCCCCTCGCGCTCGTCGTCGTACCAGCGGTAGGCGTCGGCCGACGACACGCCGAACCCGGGCACGAGCAGGACGATCCAGTGGCGCGGCAGGTCGGCCAGCGGATACACCTCGTCGCCGCGTCCCAGGCCCAGGGCCGTGCCGCCCGACAGGAAGAACGGCACGTCCGAGCCCAGGGTCGCCGCCAGGTCGGTCAGCTGGGACGTCCGCACCGGCAGCCTCCACAGCTTGACCAGGCCGAGCAGCGTGGCCGCGGCGTCGGCGCTGCCGCCGCCGAGCCCGGCCTGCAGCGGGATGCGCTTGGTCAACCGGATCAGCACGTCGCGCAGCGTTCCGGTGCGCCGCGCGGATCGCCACAGCGTTTCGGCGGCGCGCCACACCAGGTTCGCGCGGTCCAGCGGCACGCCGGCGACGTCGCATTCGATCGCGAACGGCCCCTCGCGCGCCACGCACTCGATGGTGTCGTGGAGGCCGATCGCCTGGAACACGGTGCGCAGCTCGTGGAAGCCGTCGGGCCTGGGTGCCCAGCACGCGCAGGTCGAGATTGATCTTCGCGTGCGCGCGCACGCGCACGGCGCGGCTCGCCTTCACCGGCGGCGCACCTTGATCTCGAAAATCTTGGGCCACATCTTGCCGGTCACGAACAGGCGGTCGCCGGCGGCGTCGTAGGCGATGCCGTTCAGCACGGCGTCGGGAGAGCTGAGCTCGGGCGTCAGCTTCGACAGATCCAGCCAGGCCACCACCCGGCCATCGTCCGGCGCGATGATCGCGATGCGCTCGGTCAGCCACACGTTGGCGTAGACCAGCCCGTCGATGATCTCCAGCTCGTTCAGCTCGTCGACCGGGCTGGCGCCGTCGCGCACCGTCACGCGGCGCGTCACCGTGAACGTCGACGGGTCCAGGAACTTCAGGGTCGGCGTGCCGTCACTCAGCACCAGCTGCTTGCCGTCGTCGGCAAGCCCCCAGCCCTCCCCCGCGTAGGTGAAGGTCTTCAGCAGCTTGAACGACGCCCGGTCGTAGACGAACCCGACGCCCGTATCCCAGGTCAGCTGCACCAGGTGGGGGCCCCACGACGCCAGGCCCTCGGCGAAGTAGCGGCGGTCCACGGCCACGCGCTGCACCACGCGGCCGGTTTCGAGGACCACGCGGCGCAGCGACGAGCGGCCGTTCATGCCGGTGCTCTCGTAGAGAAAGCCGTCGCGAAAGACCAGGCCCTGGGTGAACGCCTCGGGGTCGTGCGGATAGCTGCGGATCAGGTCGTAGCGCCACACCGGCGCCGCGCCGCGCTGGCCGGCGTCAACGGTAGCCATGGACACCACCGCGACGCCGAGGATCCACGCCGCGCCGAGGCTGAACCGCGGCCGCCACGTCGCGCTCATCGCGTCCGCAGGGGGCCAGCCTGCCGCAGCTCGTCGAGGGTCAACTCGGCCATGTTCGAAGGGACCTCGACGGTGAACGCCGTTGCCGGCACGTCGACGTTGGTTTCAAGCTGCGACACCGCCAGGGTGGCGTCCACCGGCGCCTGGCCGTCCAGCGCTCGCAGACGGACCAGCCGGGGAAGGCCGCCCTGCCACTGGTCGTACTCGATCTCCCACGGCGCGCGGCGCGCCGCGCGCACCAGCCATGCGCCGTTGGTCTGCTGCAGGAACACCGTGGCCATCTCGCCGAGATCGATCGAGGCCCACCCGCGCTCGTGCAACCGCCCGGCCGTCGGCTTGGGATCCGGCACCACGCAGCCGGTCAGGACCGCCAGCAGATCGGCCGGGGCCAACGGCACGCCGCTCAACGCGCCCAACACATCGCGCGCGTCGGGATGACGCAGCACCCGCTCGTCGCGGGGCAGCAGCAGCACCGCCGACCCCGGGCCGCGCCGCCAGCACGAATGCCGGAGGACCGAACGGCGCCACGCCTTCCAGGCGCATCGAACCGGCCCGCTCGAAGCCGGCAATCACGCGCCCCCGCAACCGTTGATCTCCTGCTCGACCCGAAAGGGCCAGTTCGCCGGTGAAGGTCTTGATGCCCCGGCAGGCAGCCGACACCGCGGCGTGGACCGACGCGGCGTCGGTCATGGGCGTTCCCGCGTCCTGCGGCAGCGCGATGCGGCGAGTGGCGCACGAGGTCGAGACGATGACCAACGACCGCCGCCAGAAGCCGGCGACCCGTGGCTTCCGGGTGCACGCGCCAGACGCTCACAGGGGCGGCGTCGCGGCGCCGGTCAGCGGCGCCCTTTGGCGCGCGCGTCGTCGATCTTGCGGCGCACGGCGGCGAGATCCACGTCCTCGCCGTCGCCGCTCAGCGCCTTGTTCCAGGCGGCAATCGCCTCGTCCATGCGGCCGCGGCGCAAGAAGACGTCGCCGAGGTGATCCTGCACTTCCGAGTTCTGCGGCATGCGCTCGGCCGCCGCACCGAGGTACTTCTCCGCCTCGGCCAGATCGCCGCGCTTGAAGTGCGCCCAGCCGAGGCTGTCCAGGTAGGCGCCGTTGTCGGGCTCGGCTTCGAGCGCCTTGCGTACCAGCTGCACGGCCTCGTCCAGCTTGTCGCCGCGCATCGCCAGCAGGTAGCCGAGATAGTTCAACGCGTTGGGATTGGTGGGCTCGAGCACGAGCACCTGCCGCAGCGCCGTTTCGGCGTCGGCGCCGCGGTCGGCGTCGCGGTAGATATCCGCCAGCGCATACAGCGTCGGCGTGTCCTTGGGAAACGCCTTGGCCGCTTCTTCCATCACCGCCACGCCGCCCGCGCGGTCGCCGGCGTCGAACAGCGCGCGGCCCTGCAAGCGGGGAAAGCGCGCGTCCTCCGGATGCTGCCGGCGCGCGTCGGTGGCAAACGCCGCCGCCGCCTTGTATTCCTTGGCGTTGTAGAGCGCGGTGATGCGCCGGGATTTCAGCTCGCGGCTCATCGGCGCGACGGCGAGCGCCTTGGTGTAGCTGGCCGCGGCCTCGCGCAGCTGTCCCGCCTGCTCCTGGTACTGCCCGAGCGCGGCCGCCACGCGCGGCTCTTCGTCAACGATGGCATCGAGCGTCGCGATCGCCGCCGCCACGTCCTGGGTCACCGCCTGCGCTTGCGCGAGCAGCAGGCGCGCCTGCACCGACCCCGGGTTCTGCGCGACCACGCGCGTCAGGGCCTGCACCGCTTTCTCCGGCGTGCCGGCCCGCAGATACAGCCGGCCCAGCGTGAAGTTGAGGACCAGGTCGCCCGCGCATCGAGGCCGACGCCTGCTCCAGGTGCGTGATGGCGTCCTTGAGGTACTGCGTGACCTGCGCGGTGGAGCCGCGCTGCGAACCGCCGTCGGCGTAGCCGGCGTAGACCAACCCCAGAACCCGATGGCCCTCGACGCTGGTGTCGTCGATGGCAAGCGCCGACTTGGCGGCAGCCTCGGCCTCTTCGGGCTGGCTGCGGCGGAGGTGAAACGCGCCCAGCTCGGCCCGCACTTCCGACGAGCGAGCGTCGAGCTTGGCGGCGCGCTCGAGTGCGGCCTGGGCGGCGGCGAAATCCCCGACCCCTTCCAGGCGGCGCGCCAGCAGGAACTCGAAATAGGAGCCGCCGGCGTCCTGTGCGACCGCCACGAGAGGTGCACCGAGCAGGGCGACGAGGAGCAAAGCCACCAGCCGCATGTGCGTCATCAGGTTTAGGATACCAAGCCAGCGCGCGAAGCGCGCAAAAAGACACTGGCGGCATACCGGCACGGGACAAGGTCCCGCCGGTGCGGCTATATTTCGGGTCTTCAAGGAGAAACCCCGTGCCTGTCGATGCAGAACTGCTGCAGATCCTGGCCTGTCCCAGCTGTAAGACGCCGGTTGCCCTGGTCAAGAACGGCACGGCGCTCAAGTGCGGCCAGTGTCATCGCGTCTACCCCATCAAGGACGACATCCCGGTGATGTTGATCGACGAGGCGACGATCGAGCCCTAGCCGTCCACACGAGGTCGTAGGCTGCGCAAGTGAGAATCCTGCTCGTCCGGCTGCGGCTGGTCGGCGACGTCGTGTTCACGACACCCCTCATCCGCGCCCTGCGCCGCCAGTTCCCCGACGCGCACCTGAGCTACGCGGTCGAGCCGGCCGCGGCCCCGGTCGTTCAAGGCAACCCGCATCTCAACGAGGTCATCGTCCTGCCCCAGGCGCGAGGGCTGACGCGGATGCGCACGGACCTGGCGGCCGCCCGGCACGTCCGGCGGCAGCGCTTCGACATCGCGATCGATCTGCACGGCGGTCCGCGGAGCGCGTGGCTGACCTGGGCCAGCCGCGCCCCCACGCGCATCGGCTACGCGATTGCCGGACGCAGCTGGATGTACACCACCGTGGTGCCGCGCGCCGCCGATCTCGCGCCGCGCCACTCGGTGGTGAACCAGTGGGACCTGCTGCGGCCGCTGGGCATCGAGCCGGGCGCGCCGGCCGACGATCCCGTGGAGGTCCCGGAAGACCCGGCGGCGGCCGCGGCGATCGCGGCGCGGCTGCGGGCGGCCGGCGTCACCGACGCACACGCGCTGGTGGTGATCCACGTCAGTGCCGGCAACGCGTTCAGGCGGTGGCCGGCGCCGGCCTTCGAGGATCTGGTGGTCGGCCTGGTGCAGCGCGACGGCCAGCGGCGCGTGGTCCTGACCTCGGGTCCGTCCGACGCCGACGCGGCGCGCCGGATTGCGGACGCGGCGCGCGCGCGGCTCGGTGACCAGGCCCACGCCGTCCCCGAATGCGGGGAGTTCGATCTCGCCGAACTCCGGGCGCTGGTGGCGCGGGCCTCGGTGTACATTGGGGGCGACAGCGGGCCGCTGCACGTGGCCGCCGCGACCCGACGCCGATCGTGGCGCTGCTGGGGCCGACGCTGACGGAGCGGTCGAGGCCGTGGCGCGACCCCCGCTGGTTCGCCGAGATGGTGGAGCTGGAGCTGCCCTGCCGGCCGTGCGACCAGCGTGTGTGCGAGCCGGGGGACTTCCGCTGCCTGACGTGGATCAAGCCGGAGCGCGTGCTCGAAGCCACCGAGCGCGCCCTGGCGGCGCGACGCAGCCTCGCTAGTATGAGACGCACCGCCTTATGAGCTTATGAGACGCTTGACGCGATGACCACGGCCAGCATGACCGTTCACGCCGCGCCGGCCGCCCCCACGGCCTCGGCGCTCGATCGGCTGGCGCACTTCGCGCTGCTGGCGTTCGTGGCCTCGGTGCAGATCTCGATCGCCGCCGCCGGCATCCTCCTCACGCTGACATTTGTGCTCTGGGTCGCGGTCATGGTTCGCGACCGCGCGCTGCCGTCGGCGCCGCCGGCGTTTGCGCTGCTGGCCGTCTACGCCGTCGCGACGCTGGTGTCGGCCGCCTTCTCGATCGACCCGGAGGCCAGCATCGCCGACAGCAAGCAGCTGGTGCTCTTCGCGCTGGTGCCGGCGGTCTACACGCTGGCGCGCGGCCGCCGCGCCGGGTCGGTGGTGGACGTGGTGATCGCGGTCGGGGCCGCCAGCGCCGCCTACGGCATCGTGCAGTACGCGATGCTGCACTACGACAACCTGGGGCAGCGTCCGCAGGGCGCGCTCACGCACTACATGACCTACTCCGGCGTCCTGATGCTGGTGGTGTGCGCGGCGCTGGCCCGCGTGGTGTTCGCCACCCGCGAGCGCGCGTGGCCGGCGCTGGTGATGCCGGCGCTGGTGGTCGCCCTGTCGCTGACGCTGGGCCGCAGCGCCTGGGTGGGAACCAGCGCGGCGGTGGCGCTGCTGCTCGGCCTCAAGGACTTCCGCCTGACGGCCTTCCTGCCGCTCGTGGTGGCGGCGCTCTTCGCGCTGGCGCCCGACACCGTCACCAGCCGCATGATGTCGATGTTCGACCTGCAGGATCCGTCGAACCGCGACCGGGTGGCGATGCTGCGCACGGGCATGGCGATGGTCGCCGCCGACCCGCTGACGGGCGTCGGCCCGAACATGGTGCCGCGCGCCTACCCGGCCTACCGCGATCCCAGCGCCGTCGAAGCCGTGAACCCGCACCTGCACAACGTGCCGATGCAGATCGCGGCCGAGCGCGGCCTGCCGGCGCTGGCGATCTGGCTCGGCTTCATCGCGATGCTGGCGCGCGCGCTCTACCAGCTGTTTCGCGCCGCCGCCGGCTCCGACCGTGTGCTCCCCGCCACCGGACTCGCCGCGATCGCGGCGATGCTCGCGGCAGGACTCTTCGAGTACAACTTCGGCGACTCGGAGTTTCTGATGCTGTTTCTGGTTCTCGTGACCCTGCCTTTCGCAGCGACACGAGCCAGACAGTCAGGGCGGCTCAGCGCTCTTCCTGGAGCCTGGAGCCTGGAGCCTGGAGCCTTCAGTAGCGCTTATCGATCCAGGCTTTCACGTAGTCGAAGAAGTTCTTCACCGTGTTGGCGTACTGGCCGGGTGTGGTCTCGCACGGCACGCACGGCGTCTGATCGTGGTTCGCGCCGTCGACGATGACGTAATCCTTGTCCTGGCTCTTGGCCAGGTCGAAGTGGGTCTCGTTGAACCTCAGGTAGTTGTTGCCGCCCATCGCCGCGATCAGCATCGGCGCCGAGATGGACTGCACGGCACACGGCACGGAATTGTTGGTCGAGCACCAGTCGACGTCGTCCATGGCGTGGCGCGAGCGGATGGCGTTGGCGCTCAGGAACGAACGGAGCGTCAGCAGCAGCGTGCCCTGCGCGAACGATCGATTCTGCGCCGCCTGCTCCGGCTGCGCCACCCGCACGCTTTCCGCCACCTGCACCACCACCGAGCCGTCGTTCTTCAGGACCTTCTGCGGACGCCGGGTGGTGTGGTGGATGCTCGGAGTCCAGGAGCATCAGCTCGGCCGTGTCGGCCTTGACCAGCAGGAACACGTCGTCGTCGGTGAACCGGCCGTGCCCGGCCTCGATCGCCTGGAGCCGTGCCTGCGCCAGCTCGATGAGCTGATTCATGCGCGCGGTTTGCGCGGCGAAATACCTGGCGGCGAACGCGTCGCTGTAATGCGACCCGCCCTTGGGGTTGTAGCCGTTGGCGGGGTTGAAGGGGTCGAGCGCGGGATCGATCTGGGCGGGCTCGCCACGCTCCAGCGATCGCCTTGTCGTTGGTGACCGCGCCGTTCAGCCGCCGCAGCGCGCTGGCGGCGTTGCCCGGGTTGGTATCCACCAGGATGATGCCGTCGGCGCGCGGAAGCCCGGCCAGCTCGTTGCCGCATTTCACCAGCTTGGCGGCGCTGCTGCAGTAGCCGGTGCCCGCCTCGGCGACGGCCTGATAGAAGCTGGTGGCGGCCCCACCGCCGCTGAACCCATAGAGCACCACCTTGGTGATGCCGGGCTGGGAGCGCAGAAACGACATCCCCGTCTTGACGTCCAGCGCGTTGGCCTCCCAGCGCACCAGGGCCTCGTTGTTGTCGGATCGGGGATTCATGCACAGGACCATGTAGCCCCTGCGTGACAGCTCCCGGCAGCCGTGGTACCCGAGGTAGTTCGAGGTGCGATGGAGGGCCAGGATGCCCACGTGCGGCGCCGGACCGGCATCGGGCACATAAAGCGCGCCCTTGACGGCTCTGGGCTGGAACTGCACGTAGCGCGGGTTGCTCTGGGCGCCGGCCGGCGCGGCGAGGGCGGTCAGCGCAAACAGCGTGGTAACGGTCGCAAGGAGTTTCATAGGCTCAGTGGCGGAAATGGCGGCGGCCGGTGAAGACCATCGCCAGCCCGTGCTCGTCTGCCGCGGCAATCACCTCGTCATCCTTCACCGATCCGCCCGGCTGCACCACGGCGGTGGCGCCGGCCGCCGCAACCGCGTCCAGGCCGTCGCGAAAGGGAAAGAACGCGTCCGAGGCCGCCACCGTGCCGCGCAACGCGTCGGGCCCGATCGACTGCGCCTTCAGCCGCGCCACCTGCACGGCGTCCACGCGGCTCATCTGCCCGGCGCCGATGGCCACCGTGCGGTCGGCGTGCGTGAAGATTACGGTATTCGACTTCACGTGCGCCATCACCCGCCAGGCAAACCGGAGCGCCTGCCACTCCTCGGCCGTCGGCGACCGCCTGGTGACCACGCGCAGGTCCGCCGTGGGCCAGGAGCCCGCGGCTTCGACCACGCGGTCGCGCTGCTGCACCAGCACGGCCCCGAGGATCGACCGCACGTCCAGGTCGGCGCCCGCCGCCAGCTGGGAGAAATCCGCGGTCACGACCCGCATCTGCGGCTTGCGCGCCAGGGCGTCCCGCGCCTCGGCGTGCACCGCCGGTGCGATCACGGCGTCGATGCGCGTGGACGCGATGGCACGCGCCGCCTCGGCGTCGATGGTCCGATTCAGCGCCACGATGCCGCCGAAGGCGGACAGGGCGTCGGCCTCCCGGGCGCGCACATAGGCGTCGGCCGCGTGGGCGCCGGTGGCGACGCCGCACGGGTTGGTGTGCTTCACGACCGCCGCGGCGGGCTCGGCGAACTCGAGCACGATCCGCGCCGCGGCGTCGAGGTCCAGCAGGTTCGTGTACGAGAGCTCCTTGCCCTGCAGCACCGCGGCCGCGCCAAGCCCGGCGCGCTCCGCCGGCGCATACCAGGCGGCGGGCTGGTGCGGGTTTTCGCCGTAGCGCAGGTCGCGCAGCTTCTCGAGGCCCAGCGTCAGCCGCGATGGCATCGCCTGATCGGCGCGGCGCGCCAGCACACCGTCCGACTCCGACACCTGTTCCAGCGTGGACGCGATCGCCGCGTCGTAGGCGGCCGTGTGGGCGAAGGCCTTGCGCGCCAGGTCGAAGCGGAAGGCCAGCGACGGCCCGTCCGGGCGGTCCAACTGCTGCAGGACGGCCGGGTAGTCGTGCGGGTCCACCACCACCAGGACGTCGGTGAAGTTCTTGGCCGCGCCGCGCACCAGGCTGGGGCCGCCGATGTCGATCTCCTCGATCAGCTGGTCGAAGGGCGTCGCCCGGTTCGCCGCGGCCGCGGCGAAGGGATAGAGATTGACCACCACCAGGTCAATCAACCCAATCTGGTGGTCGCGCGCCGAAGCGACGTGCGCCGGGTCGGCACGGCGAGCCAGGATCCCCCCGTGCACCTTCGGGTGCAGCGTCTTGACGCGGCCGTCCATCATCTCCGGAAAGCCGGTCACGTCCGACACGCTGACCACGGGCAGGCCGGCCTCGGCCAGCGCCTTCGCGGTGCCGCCGGTGGAAACGATCTCGACGCCCCGGGCGCCGAGCCCGCGTGCGAACTCGGTCAGGCCGGTCTTGTCCGACAGGCTCACCAGGGCTCTCAACATGGCAAAACGAGGCGCCTTTCCGCGCATTCCGGCAAGCCGGTTGCTTGACACGGCTCGGGGCGGACCCATACGATATGTGCCGCGTTACGGGAAGGCCCCAAACGTGTAGTCGAGGCCGCGCCAGCAATTGCGGTCTTTTTTTGTGCCCCGAAGTCGAGCTCGACTTCGTCAGGCATGCGATCAGCGAGACGGCGGTGCACCGGCGGCTCGCTTTGCAAGTAGGGACGAACGATGCGTATTACAGGCAAGGTCAAGTGGTTCAACAACGCTAAGGGCTACGGGTTCATCGAGCGCGAAGGCGGCAGCGACGTGTTTGTGCACTATTCGGCGATTAGCGGCAACGGCTTCCGCTCCCTCGAGGAAGGCCAGTCCGTTGAGTTCGAAATTGTCGACGGTCCCAAGGGCCCCCAGGCAGGGAACGTCACCCGAGCGTAGAACCACTGCAGACCAGCCCGGCGCCGAAAGGCGCCGGGCGCCCACTCCCCCTCATCTCTTCCCTTTTTCACAATCCAGCGGCACGGCGGCGTCAGTCGTCGTCCGCGCCGCGCATGGCGCGCGCGGTGAACGCCACCTTGCCGTCCTCGATCGCGACGCGGAACGCCACTTCGCCGGCGCCCTTGCTCTGGATCGCCTTCACCTGCGCGTTCACCAGCTGCTCGAACCGCTCGTAGTCCACCCGATCCTGACCGGCCTGTTTGCGCGCTTCGATGAAGCTGTTGTACAGCTCGCGGACCTTGACCGGCTCCTTGGTCGGGTTGCTGAAGGTGGCCACACGCAGGATTTTGTCCTGCACGGGACCGGCCGCCGCCGCCGCAGCTTCCGCGGCGGGCTGCGGCGCCAGGTGCGAGAGCGGCCCCGGGCGGCCCTCTTCGCGCGCGCGCAGCGCGCGATCCCACAGGTCGCTGAAGCGGCTGAGACGCGTCTGCAGCGTCGTGAAGCGGAAGCGGATGCCGTAGTTGGCGATGTGGGTCCGATCGAGGCGCTTGACCGTGGCCTCGACCCGCGCCCGCGTCTCCCACGGCGGCCGCGGCAGCCGGCCGGAGAAGTACATGTTGTACTCCGCCTCGAGCCGCTTGATGTCGGCTTCGAGGGCCGTCAGCTGGTTGTTGATCTCGACCGGCGAGTCGGCCACTGGGGAAATTGTGCCATAGACGGACTGTCGACGCGGGCTCCGGGCCCCGGGCTCCGGGCTCCGGTCTCAGGGCAGCCTTCGCATTCCGGCGGCCACGGCCAGCCAGCCGACGGTCAGGAACGTGAACGACATGAACCCCAGCACCGCGCTTTCGGCCAGGCCGGCGACAAAGCGCTGATCCAAGGGGCTGGCCACCGTGTTCCTCGACGCCCACGCCAAGGAGTTGGTGACGCCCAGGAACACGTTCGCCGTCGCGGCAAAGATGGCGGCGAGCGACACCGGCCGCATCAGCGCCAGCCAGCGCTCGTTGGGCCGCGCGGCGAAAGCGAGGCCGAGCAGCATGGGAGCCGTAGTGATGAGCAGCCCGAGCAACCCGGCGATGCCGACATTCCTGATAGCGTGCATGGAAGAACCTCCAGTGGCCGCGCCCAGCTGACGCGATGACGTGTCCTTGAGTGGACGAAGACGCTGGTGTATGAACGCGCCAGGCACCGGGGCGTGACTGAAGCCGCGCCTGACGTGACTGGTGTCACGCTCTACGTTGCCTGGCGTTCTTACGACATGGACCGGGACTCCGAACTGGAGCTCGTTCGGCGGGTGCGGGTGGGCGACACGGAGGCCTTCGATACCGTGCACGCGCTATTCAACCCCCGCCTTTTCGGCTTCCTCGCGCGACTGGCCGGGAACCGCGACGTGGCCGAGGACCTGCTCGAGGAGACGTGGCTGCGCTTCGTGGCCTACGCGGACCGGCTCGACCGCGACACTCGTCTGGCCCCATGGCTCTTCGCCGTGGCGCGCAACCTGCACATCAGCTATTGCCGTTCGCGGGCCGTCGAAATGTCGTACGCCGACGCCGGCATTGGACTGTGGCCCGCGATCGTGCCGGACTCACCGTTCGAGCACGCCGTTGGCGACCAGCTCGAGCGACGTCTCGAAGGCGCCATCGCCGGCCTGCCCGTGTCGTTTCGCGAGGTATTGCTGCTCGTCGGCGTGGAGGGCCTGCGGCCGGCCGAGGCGGCCGTCGTGTGCGGCATCTCACCGGAGGCCCTCCGGCAACGCTTGAAACGGGCCCGCGCGCTGCTTCAGCAGCGTCTCGACGAACCTCAGACGTCCCGCGCCATTCCCGAGGTACCCATGTCGTCCCACGAACAACACGATCCAACCCTTGAGCTGTTGATGGGCCTGCCCCAGGTGTCTCCGGACCCCGAGGCGGCAGCACGCGTGCGGCGCCGCTGCCATGCCGCCATGGCGCGCCGGGCGGCGTTTCAAGCTCGAAGCAGCCGGTCTGGTCTCAGGCCCTGGCGGCTGTCCGAAGCTGTCCTGATGCTGTCGATGGGCCTCTACCTGGTGGCCGCCGTCGCCGAGGCCGTGCGCGTCGCCGGCTCCCTGTAGCAGAGGCCAGCGACACGCCTCCGCTCCCTCAGGCCCGCTGCCCGGGCAACGCCTCCAGCGCCGCGCGAACGCGGGCTCGGGTGAACGGCACAGTGCGCAGGCGAACGCCGATGGCGTCGAATACAGCATTGGCCACGGCCGCCGGCACCGGCGCCGTGGCCGCTTCGCCCGCGCCGAGCAGCGGCTCGTTTGGGCGGTCGATCAGCACGACCTCAACCGAGGGCACCTCGGGAAAGCGGAGCACCGGGTAGCCGGCCCAGTCCACGCTCGTCACCCGGCTGCGATCGAAGGTCGCCTCCTCGTGGAGCGTGCGGCTGAGGGTCTGGACGATGCAGCCTTCCACCTGGTTCTTGAGCGCGTCGGGATTGACGATCAGCCCGCAGTCGTGCGCGCACACCACCCGGCGCACGTCGATCGCGCCGGTGGCCGTGTCGACCGCGACCTCCATCGCCATCGCCACGTAGTTTTCGTTCTGCTTGTAGCGGGCGTAGGCAAACCCCTGCCCGACCAGCGGCGAGCCTCGTCGCGCAGTGGCGCTGCGCGCGGGGCGCGGCTGCCACTTGAACGCCTCGGCCGCGCGGCGAATCGTGTCGATCGCCCGCGGATCCTTCAGCCGGTCGAGGCGGAACTGCACTGGATCCACGCCGAGCCCCGTGGCGATCTCATCGGTCATCGCCTCGACCGCGAACACGTTGGCGATCTTGCCGGGGGCGCGGATGTTCGAAATCGGCAGCGGATAGTCGCGCAGCTGGTGCACGACCACGCTGACGTTGTCGGCCGCGTAAGCGGGGTCGCCGTTCTGGGACAGCAGGCCGGCGTTGCGGCCGTTTTCCTGCGCCAGCCCGGCGGCGTCGGCGGCCAGGAACGCGCGCGTGCCCGGACGGTTGGCCGGCAGCCACATCTCTGCCTCCCACGCGGTGATGTGGCCGGCCCCGTTCACGCCGGCACGCAGATCCAGCAGCTGCGCCGGGCCCTTCGGCGCCCAGCCGTGCTCGTCGGCGCGCGACCACTGGACGCGGACCGGCCGGCCGACGGTCTTCGAGATCAGCACTGCGTCGGCCGCGGCGTAGTCGCCGCCGTTGGTGCCGTAGGATCCGGAGCCTTCCGCGAACACGACGCGGAACTTGTCCAGCGGCAGGCCGAAGATCTTCGCCAGGTTCTGGCGCAGGCCGTGCGTGCCCTGGGACGCGGACCAGACGGTGGTCGTGCCGTCGGGCTTCACATCGGCCACCGCGCACGATGGGCCGAGCGACGCGTGCGCCTGCATCGGCCAGTAGTAGCTGGCCGCGAACGTCTTCGACGCCTGCGGCATGGCGGCCTTCGCGTCGCCCACCGTGACGACAGCCTGATCGCGTTCCACGGTCGTGGTGCGCGACCACTGCGCCAGTTCCGCGCTGGCCGGCAGGTTCTGCGCGTTGGCCCAGTTGGCCTTCAGCGCCGTCGCCGCGCGGACCGCCGCCCATTCGCGCGGCGCCACGACCGCCAGGAAATCGCCGACGCGCACCACACGCGCGTCCGGAATGGCGGCGATTGACGACTCGTCCACCGACGCCAGCGTGGCGCCCACGGCCGCGGGACGAATCACCCGGGCATGCAGCATGCCCGGCAGCCTTCACGTCGTGCACGTACTCGTGGCGGGCCGTGCACTTGGCCGGCACGTCGGGACGTGCGTAGGCCTTGCCCACCTGCGTGTACTCCGCCGGCTTGCGCAGCGGCGCCTTGGGATCGACCTTTGCGGCGATGCGCCGGCCGCCGATCAGCTCTGCGAAGCTGACGCCGTCGCCGCCAGCGGACGGCCGCACCTGCCCATCGACGATCACGAGGTCGGCCGCCGGCCGGTTCAGCCGCGGCGCGGCCATCGCCAGCAGCGCCTGGCGCGCACTCGCCGCCGCCTGGCGCACCTCGGTGCCGCCGCGCGTCAGGCCGTTGCTGCCGCCGGTGCCGCCCTGATCGGGGCAGATGCCGGTATCGCCGTCGACGACCGTCACCGCGGTGGCGGCCAGGCCGAGTTCCTCGGCCGCCATCTGCGCGACCGCGATGCGGAGGCCCGTGCCGACATCCACCTTGCCGGAATAGACGGTGACCGTGCCGTCGGCGTGGATGGCGATGAAGCTGTCGACCTCGCCCGGATCCAGAGGCTTGCCGGTCGGCGGCGCCTGCGCGTCGAGCGGCTCGGTGCGGACGCCGGCGAACGCGAACGTGACCACCAGGGCGCCACCGGCCTTGAGCAGGTCGCGACGGGAGAGCAAGTCGAGGGAATTGATGCGCGTCATCGCCGTCGCCTCCCTAGACCTGCGTGCCGGCCGCGCGCATCACCGCGCGCAGGATGCGCGTGTGCGTGCCGCAGCGGCAGATGTTGCCGGCCAGCGCCTGCTTGGCCTGCGCCAGCGTGGGCCGCGGGTTCTCGGCCAGGAGCGCCTTGGTGGCCATGATCATCCCGTTCGTGCAGTAGCCGCACTGGGCCGCCTGTTCGGCGATGAACGCGGCCTGCACCTTGTCCGGCTGTTCCGGCGTGCCGAGGCCTTCGAGCGTGGTCACGGCCCGGCCCGAGACGCGGCTGACGGCCACCGAGCACGACCGCGTCGCCTTGCCGTCCACGTGCACCGTGCACGCGCCGCATTGGCCGACGCCGCAGCCGAACTTTGGCCCGTGCATCCCGAGCGAGTCGCGCAGCGCGTAGAGCAGCGGCTCGTTCGGGTCCCAGGTGTCTACGGATGCTCTGGCGTCCGTTCAGACGGAAGCGGTAGGTCGGCATGGTGGTCTCCAGTACTGCTGGCTCCGGCTCCAGGCTCCGGGCTCCAGGCTCCAGGCCTGGCCTACGGCGCGAGGCCCTCGGTTAACTCGATGTAGGTGCCCCACGGATCGGTCAGGAACGCGATCTTCAACTTCGTGTTCGGCACCTGGCGCACCGGCGCTTCGATCTTGATCCCCTTGGCCGCGAGGCTGGCGACGAACCCGTCGAGGTCGGCCACTTCGAAGCCGATGTGGTCGATGCCGCGGCCCTTGGTCGGCAGCGGCGCCGTGTTCTGTGTCGAGAACGAGAGATTCACGCCCGGCATGTCACCGGCCTCGATCATGCGAGGGTTCGAGATGCATCCCACGCAGGGCCGACGGCCGGGGTTCGCGCCGAAGACCTTCACGTACCACGTTTTGATCGCGGCGACGTCGGCGGCCAGCGGGTAGTAGTGGATGTGGTTCATGGCTACTGGTGTCGGCAGCGCCGGCTCGCCATAGACCTCCACGCGGATGCCCTCCGGCGACACCACGTAGACCTCGTTCGGATTCTCGGTGGGCTCGATGGGAATGTTGGCGGCTTTCCAGCGCGCCAGCGCCGCCTTCATGTCCTTCACGATGAAGCCGAAGTGGTTGACGATGGCGCCCGCCGGCGGCCCGGTGGGTTCGGCCTTCCGCAGCATCACGTAGACGCCGGGAAACTGGATCAGCTCGAGCGGGCCGTTCTGCACGATCGTGCCGCCCAGCACCGACGTGAAGAACTGCTTGTGGGCGTCCACGTCGCGCACCGCCAGATGGATGTGGCCCATGCGGACGCCGATCTGGTTCGGCTCGACCAGCTGTGCCGCTGACGGCGCGGCCCAGAGGACGAGAACGGCAAACAGCGCGAGACGCTTCATGGAGCCCTCCCGCCGGGATTGTAGCGGACTCTTGTAGACTGCACATGTTGGAGCGGGCTGGACCCGCCGATGGAGAGCTTATGAAACGCCTTCTTCTTGCAGCCCTGCCGGCACTGGCCGTCGCCGTGATCCTTACGACCAGCGGCCTGTCCGGCCAGGGCCGCGTCGACTCGCCTGGCGTCATGACGCCGGAGGGTGGCGTGCCAGCACTCGGCAGCTACAAGGTGCCGAAGACGCCGTGGGGTGAACCGGACCTCCAGGGCACCTACAACGCCAACGACCTGCAGGGCATCCAGATGCAGCGCCAACCGGCCGTCGGCACGCGCTACCGGCTGAACGACGACGAGTTCAAGGCTGCGCGTCACGCAGCGCGACCAGAACGTGGCCAACGACAACAGCGACGAGTTCTCGCTGGAACGCGCCGAGGAGTTCGAGGCGCGGTTTGGCACCGTCGGCGGCGCCGTCTCACCGCCGCCGCACTGGCTCGAGCGCGCGAGGAGCGTCAGCCGCGTGTCCTCCTACGTCATCGACCCGCCGGACGGACGGATTCCGGCGTTGACACCCGCGGCGCAGGCGGCGGCCCAGCAGCGCCAACAGGCTCAAGCCGCCCGCCGCAAGCAGCTGAACGGCATCGAAGCCGAGTGGACCACCGACCGCAGCAACTACGACCGCTGCATCAGCACCGGCGTGCTGAACTCGATCACGCCCAAGATCTACAACTCCGGCAGCCGCATCGTGCAGGGGCCGGGCTGGCTGGCGTTTCAGAACGAGATGATCCACGAGACCCGCGTCATCCCGACCGACGGCCGCAAGCAAGTGGGCGCGGTCCGGAACTGGATGGGCACGTCGGTCGGCCGCTGGGAAGGCGATGTGCTCGTGGTCGAAACCCGCAACATCAAGCCCGAATCACCCATCAACGGCCAGCCGCTTGTCGGACGAGGGCGTGCTGATCGAACGGTTTACGCTGGCCGACGCGCACACGCTCGACTACCGCATGACCGTCAACGACCCGAAGGTGTACACGCGCGCCGTGGACGCTGCGGCTGCCGATCCCGCGCGAAGAGAGCTACGGCTACTACGAGTACGGGTGCCACGAGGGGAACTACGCGATGCCCAACCTCCTGGCCGGTTCGCGCGCCGAAGAGAAGCGGCGCGCCGAGGCGGTGGCCCGAGGCGAGAAGATTCCCGAGTACGTCGAGCCGGCGCGCGGCGGCGGGCCCGGGCGCGGTGGTGCCCCCGCCGGTGGCCGCGGCGGCGGGCGCGGTGACAACTAAGAGACGAGGATGCCGCGACATCTGTTGCGCTGGGCGGTGACCACGGCGGCACTCGCCGCGATGTCCGCGTTCGTGGGGGCCCAGGGCCCTGCGCCAGAGGCGGCCGATAAGGCCTACGTGCCGCTCCGCACGCCGTGGGGCGACCCCGACTTGCAGGGCGCCTATACCAACAGCGACGAGAGCCAGACGCCGATGGAGCGTCCGAAGGAACTCGAATCGCGCCAGCTCCAGGACATCACGCCGCAGGAACTGGCGAGCCTCAACGAGCAGCGGAACCAGGCCCGTGTGAAGGCCGACGAGGCCCGCTGGGAACTGCGCAGCCCGCTCCACTGGTTCGAGAACCTCGACTTCCGCAACAGCCGTGCATGGATGGTCACCGACCCGCCCGACGGCCGCATCCCACCGCTGACGGCGCGAGGCGCGGGCGCGCGCGGCGGCGCGGACCGCGGCGCGCCGTGGCCGCGGCGAGGCCGATTCCTACGAGGACCGCAGCCTGTTCGATCGCTGCATCAGCCGCGGCCTGCCTGGGTCGATGATGCCCGCCATCTACGGCAACTCGTACGACATCACGCAGGGACCCGGCGTGGTGGCCATTCGCTACGAGATGATTCACGAGACGCGCGTCATCCCGCTGTCGGCGACGCCCCACGTCGGCGAGGCCATCCGCTCGTACATGGGCGACGCGCGCGGCCGGTTCGAAGGCGCCACGCTGGTCGTGGAGACCACCAACATGCACGAACGGATCGCCTACCGCGGCGCCAGCGGACGGCTGAAGCTGGTGGAACGATTCACGCCCGTGGCGCCTGGACAGCTCGAATGGTCGGTCACGCTCGACGACGCCGACACGTGGACGCGGCCGTGGACGTTCGCCATGCGACTGACGCAGGTACCGGCGTCGCAGCCGCCATTCGAGTACGCCTGCCACGAGGGCAACTACGCGATGTTCAACCTGCTGAGCATCGCCCGGGCCGAGGAGGCGCGGACTGGGGCCCGGAGCCCGGAGCCCTAAGCGACGATTTCCTTGCACCGTCTTGGCAAGTCGGGCTACCGTGCACCCGATCGGCGCCCGCCGACGTGGAGGAGATATGGCGCGCAATCGCTCGCTGGTCCAGGCGTTCACGTTGCTGGCGACGGTTACGCTGGCGCTGCTTCATGCGTCGGCCCAAAGTCGAGGATCGACTCCAGCTCGGACTCCCGACGGAAAGCCAGACCTCTCAGGCACCTATTCGTTCAGCACCGTCACGCCCCTCCAGCGGCCGGATGCGCTCGCGGGAAAAGCAACGCTCACTGACGAAGAGGCAGCCGCGTTCGAAGCGGCGGAGAACACGCGGCTCAACCGGGACCTGTTCGATCCCGAAAAGGGCCAGCCAAGCGCCGGCTATGCGCCGCGTTCCCAGGGCGGCGTGCTGTCGTACAACGAGTTCTGGTACGAGCGCGGCAACAAGCTGACCCGGGACAGGCGCACGTCGCTCATCGTCGATCCCCCGGACGGAAGAATCCCGTTCACGGATGCCGCGCGACGCCGGGTCGCCGAGATGCGGCAGCACTCTGACTCCGGCCTTGGCGACTCGTATGCAGACCGGCCTCTCGCCGACCGGTGCCTCCAAGGGTTCAACTCCGGCCCACCGATGACGCCAGGCGCGTACAACAACAACGTGGAAATCGTGCAGGCGCCGGGGGTCGTCGTCATCGTCAACGAGATGGTGCACAACGCCAGGGTCATCCCGACCGACGGGCGCCCGCACACCACGCTTCGCCAGTGGTCGGGAGACTCCCGTGGCCGGTGGGACGGCGACACGCTCGTCGTCGAAACGATCAACTTCCGGCGCGAGACGAGCCTGCAAGGCTCCACCGCGAACACGAAGCTGGTGGAACGCTTCACGCGAGTCGACGCCCAGACGATCAAGTACGAATTCACCGTCACCGATCCGACGGCGTACACCCGGCCGTGGACCGCGATGATGCCGCTGACACGAATCCGCGAACCGATCTTCGAGTACGCCTGCCACGAGGGCAACTACTCGCTGCGAAATATTCTCGCCGGTGCGCGCAAACAGGAGAGGGAGAAATGAGGTGAGCGATGCCCAAGGTCGCAGGTGTGTTTTTCGATACTGTCAGTCTTCGCTAACCTGGCGGCATCTGCGATAGGCAGCAGACGCGGTTTGTGCCGCCAACGGCGTTCGACTTCGGCAATGCCGACGACCTGACACGCCTTTCGATCGACCATGCGGCGCACCGTCTACCCCTGGATTGAGCCCCCTGGTTGCCACAGGACGAAGTCGGAGCAGCCACAGTGACGAGCGGCCAGCGTGGGCCGGAGCCTGGAGCCTGGAGCCTGGAGCCTAGAAGATCGTCGCGATCGACGCCTGCGCCAGGTCCAGCACCGGCGTGGGCAGGACGCCCAGCCACAGGATTGCGGCGATGGCCACGGCCAGCGCCGCCATGCCCAGACCGGCCACCTTGGGCAGCGGCTCGGCGGCCGGCCCGCGGTCGGCCATGTACATCATCACCACCACGCGCAGGTAGAAGAACACCGAGATCACGCTCGTCAGCATGCCGACGATCGCCAGCCCGTAATAGCCGGTGCTGACCGCGGCACTGAAGATGTACCACTTGCCGATGAAACCGACGGTCGGCGGCAACCCGCCGAGCGACAGCAGGCTGACGGTCAGCAGCGCCGCCACCGCCGGATGGCTGTGCCACAGCCCGGCGTAGTCGCGCAGCTCGTCGTTGCCCCGGTCGCGCGCGCCCAGCAGCGCAATCGCGCCGAAGGCGGCGAGGTTCGTCACCGAATAGGCCAGCAGGTAGAAGAGGATGGCCGCCTTGCCGACGTTGTTGCCCGCCACCAGGCCCACCAGCAGATACCCGCCGTGGGCGATGCTCGAATACGCCAGCATGCGTTTCAGGTTGGTCTGCGCGACGCCGACCACGGTGCCCAGCACCATCGTCGCCACCGCGACCACCGACACCACCGGCGCCCAGTCCGCCTTGAACGGCTCGAACGTCGACAGGAACACGCGGGCGAAGGCCGCGAACGCCGCCGCCTTGACGCCGGTGGACATGAAGCCGGTGACCACGGCCGGCGCCCCTTCGTAGGCGTCGGGCGTCCACATGTGGAACGGCACCGCCGAGATCTTGAAGCAGAACCCCACCAGCAGCAGGCCCAGCGCGACCAGGATCAGCGGGTTGTCGCTCATCGACTGCGCCGCCAGGTACGACCCCACCGCAGGCAGCCGCGTGCTGCCGGTGACGCCGTAGGTGAAGGCGATGCCGTAGAGAAAGAACGCGCTCGAGAACGCGCCCAGCAGGAAGTACTTGAACCCGGCCTCGACGCTCGCGGCGTTGTCGCGGCGGATGCTCGTGAGCACGTAGACGGCGAGCGACAGGATCTCGAGCGCCACGAAGATCACCAGCAGATCCGTGGCCGTGGCCATCATCATCATGCCGACGATCGCGAACAGCACCAGCGCGTAATACTCGCCGGCGGGTACCCGTCGCGTTCGACGACCGGTGACGAGAACAGGAGCGTCAGCGCGCCCACCACCACCAGCGTCAGCGTGACGAACAGGCCGAAGTTGTCGGAGGCGATCACGCCGAAGCCGGTGGTGGACCGGTTCCACAGCAGCACGGACGACACGCCCGCCCCGGCCAGGCCGATGAGGCCCCAGACCGCCATCGGCATGCGCTCGTCCTTTTCGCGGAAGGCCTCCGCGAGCATGCTGACCAGCGCGGCCAGCGTCACGCACAGCATCGGGACGATTGCGTCGAGGTCGGAACTCAGCATGGTGTCAGCGTCCCGCGACCTGCGTCTCGACCGGCTGTCCGGTGGCAGCGGCCACGGCCCGCGGCGTCCGCGGCAGACTCCACGCGCACCGGCCGGGCGGCCTGCACGCGTTCCACGACTTTTCGCACCGACGGCTCCATCGGCCTCAGGAACACCGACGGGAACACTCCCATGAAGATCGCCAGCGCGCACAGCGGCGCCACGGCGGCCCACTCGCGCAGGTTCAGGTCGGGCAGCGACGCGTTCTTGGCGTTGGTGACGTCGCCCAGATAGACCTTCTGGAACAGGCCCAGCATGTAGACGGCCGAGAGGATCACGCCCAGGCCGGCGCCGACGACCAGGCGCGGATCCCACAGGTAGGCGCCCATCATCGTCAGGAACTCGCCGACGAACCCGTTGAGCGCCGGCATGCCAATCGACGCCAGCGTGATGATCAGGAACGTGGCCGTCAGGCGCGGCATCACGTTGCGCAAGCCGCCGAACTCGGCGATCTGGCGGGTGTGGCGGCGGTCCGACAGCATGCCGACGAGGAGGAAGAGCCCGCCGGTGCTGATGCCGTGCGCCAGCATCTGGTAGACGGCGCCCTGCACGCCCTGCGTGTTCATCGCGCAGATGCCCAGCACCACGAAGCCCAGGTGGCTGACCGACGAATAGGCCACCAGCTTCTTCATGTCCGGCTGCACCATCGCCACCAGCGCGCCGTAGATGATGCCGATCACGGCGAGCACCGCGATCCACGGCGCGAACACTGCCGCCGCATCGGGGAAGAGCGGGAAGGCGAAGCGCACCAGCCCGTAGGTGCCCATCTTCAGCAGCACGCCCGCCAGGATGATCGAGCCCGCGGTCGGCGCCTGCACGTGCGCGTCGGGCAGCCAGGTGTGGAACGGGAACAGCGGCACCTTGATCGCGAACGCGACGGCGAACGCCAGGAAGAACCACTGCTGCGTCTGGGGCGCGATCTCGAGCGTGTAGAGCTTCAGCAGGTCGAAGCTGTACATCCCCGTCGCTTCGCTGTGCAGGAAGGCCAGCCCCAGGATGGCGACCAGCATCAGGACGCTGCCGGCCATCGTGTAGAGCATGAACTTCACGGCCGCGTAGATGCGCTGGTCGTAGCCCCAGATCCCGATCAGGAAGTACATCGGGATCAGCATCGCGTCCCAGAACACGTAGAACAGGAACAGGTCCAGCGAGACGAACACGCCGATCATCGCCGCCTCGAGCGCGAGGATGAAGATCGAGAACTCCTTGACCTTCTTCTCCACGCCTTCCCAGGACGACAGCAGCGCGATCGGCGTCAGGAACCCGGTCAGCACCACCAGCAGCAGGCTGATGCCGTCGACGCCGACGAAGTAGTCGATGCCGAACGCGGGAATCCACGGCACGCGCTCGACGAACTGGAACTCGGCAGAGCCGGGGTCGAAAGCCACCCAGATGGCCAGCGTGAGCACGAACTCGACCAGAGAGATGCCGAGCGCCAGCCAGCGGAACAGGCTGTCGCGGCGGCCGTCGGCGTTGCCGATGAGGAGCAGCAGCAGCGCGCCGGCAAGCGGCAGGCCCCACGAGAGGGTGAGCAGGGGCACGGTTACGCTATCTCCACAGGTAATAGCCCAGCACCAGCACCACGCCCATGAACAGCGAGCTGGCGTAGGCGCGGATCGATCCGGTCTGGAGGCGGCGCAGCGTCGCCGCGCCGGCATCGACGATCGGCGCCGACGCCGTTCACGGCGCCGTCGATCACGCCGACGTCCACGCCGCGCCAGAGGCCCTCGCGCGACACCGCGCCGAGAGGGCGCACCACCGAGGCGTCGTAGAGCTCGTCCACGTAGTACTTGTTCAGCAGCAGCCGGTAGAGCGGACCGAAGCGTCGCTGCCAGGCCGGCGGCCAGCTCCTTCCGCATCACCCAGATGAAGAAGGCGATGGCGATGCCGGCAACGGCGATGCCGCTCGAGACCGCCATCAGCGTCAGCTCGAGCGCTTCCTCCCCCGCCGCTTCGGCGCCCTCGGCGCCCGCCTCGGCCGCGGCGACGGCTTCCGCCGCGCCAGCCCCGGCCGGGGCGGAGAACGACGGCGCCAGCCAGGTGGCCAACTGGTTGTGGCCACCGAGCGCGTGCGGCACGCCGATGTAGCCCGCCAGCACCGATCCGATCGCCAATACGATCAAGGCAAACGCCATCGCGGGTGGCGCGTCATGAAGTGAGCGCTGTGCGGCGCGCCATGCCCGCGGCATGCTGTGTTTGTCCTGGTCATGCGAGCCATGCCCATGGCCTGGCCCGCTGCTGGCGCGGCATGGCGGCGTTCACCCCAGAAGGTCAGGAACACCAGACGGCCCATGTAGGTGGCGGTCAGGAGCGAGGTCAGCGCCCCGATGACCCACAGAATGGTGTGGCCTTCGGCGAAGGTCTCGAACAGCAGCTCGTCCTTGCTGAAGAAGCCGGCGAGGCCCGGGAACCCGGCCAGTGCCAGCGAGCCGATGACGAACGTCCAGTAGGTGATCGGCAGGTACTGCTTCAGGCCGCCCATGTTCCGGATGTCCTGCTCGCCGTGCAGCGCGTGGATCACGGCGCCCGACCCCAGGAACAGGAGGGCCTTGAAGAACGCGTGGGTGTAGAGGTGGAAGATGCCCGCCCCGAAGGCGCCGACGCCCATCGCCAGGAACATCAGGCCGAGCTGCGACACGGTGGAATACGCGAGCACGCGCTTGATGTCGTTCTGCACCAGGCCGATGGTGCCGGCCATCAGCGCCGTGGTGGCGCCGATCACGGCCACGATCAGCATCGTCTCGGGCGCGTGGCTGAACAGCACCGCGTTGCGGCCGATCATGTAGACGCCGGCCGTGACCATCGTCGCCGCGTGGATGAGCGCCGACACCGGCGTGGGCCCTTCCATCGCGTCCGGCAGCCAGGTAAAGAGCGGAATCTGCGCCGACTTGCCGGTGGCGCCGATGAACAGCAGCAGCGTCGCCACCGAGAGAATGCCGAAGCCGGTCTCGACCGGCATCGCCGCCACGCGGCCGGCGATCGCCTGGATGTCCAGCGTCCCGAACTGGGCAAACAGCGCCAGCATGCCGAGGATGAACGCGTAGTCGCCGATGCGGTTGACGACGAAGGCCTTCTTGCCGGCGTCGGCGGCCGATTTCTTCTTGAACCAGAAGCCGATCAGCAGGTACGAGCAGAGGCCGACGCCCTCCCAGCCGATGAACATCACCGGAAAGCTGGAGCCGAGCACGAGCACCAGCATGAAGGCCGCAAAGAGGTTGAGATAGGAGAAGTAGCGGGCGAACTCGCTGTCCACCTCGTCGTGCATGTAGGCGGTCGAGTAGATGTGGATCAGCGAGCCGATGCCGGTGATGACCAGCAGCATGACGGCCGACAGCGGGTCGAGCCGGAAGGCGACGTCCACCGAGAAGTCGCCCGAGGCGATCCAGGTGTAGAGGGTCTGCTCGACCGCGCGCTGCGCCGGCTCCATCCCGGCGAGCTGCCAGACGCTGACGGCGGCCACGGCGAACGACGCCAGCATGACGAGCGAGGCCAAGCCCTCCCGACACGCTCTTCGACAGGCGCTTCCCCATCGTCGAGTTGACGAGGAAGCCGACGAACGGGAACAGCGGGATCAGCGCGAGCATGTCACCACTTCAGGGACGTGAAGGCGTCCGGGTTCAGCGACTCGCGGTGCCTGAACAGGGCGATGACCAGCGCCAGGCCCACGGCGGCCTCGGCCGCCGCCACCGTCATCACGAAGAACGTGATGATCTGGCCGGTGACGTCGCCGTTGTAGCGCCCGAACGCCACGAAGCTCAGGTTGACGGCGTTGAGCATGATCTCGACCGAGAGCAGGATCGTGATCAGGTTCTTTCGCAGGAACACGCCCGCGCTGCCGATGGCGAAGAGCAGCGCCGAGACGATCAGGTAGTGGCTGAGCGGGATCACGACTCACCCTCCCGCCGCGCCAGCACCACGGCGCCGACCATCGCCACGAGAATCAGGATCGACGTGGCCTCGAACGCGAACCCGTGGTCGGTGAACAGCACGCGCCCCAGCTCGCGCACCGAGCTGACCGTCGCGGCCCCCGCGCGGCTGCCCACGGGTGCCGTCAGGCCGGTGGCCGCGCTCAGCGCCCACACCAGCTGCACGACGAGCAGCGTCGCCAGCACCGCGCCCACGCGGGCCATCCCCGGCCGGCGCAGCGGGTGCGTGCGGTCCCATTCGGCCGCGTCCTCCTGCGGCGCGTTCAGCAGCATGACCACGAACAGGAACAGCACCATGATGGCGCCGGCGTAGATGATGATCTGCGCCATCGCCACGAACGGCGCGTCGAGCAGGATGTACAGCCCGGCCAGCCCCGCGAACGACGCGATCAGCATCATCACGCTGTACATCGGGTTGCGCTGCCCGATGACGAGCGCCGAGGCCACGACCGCGAGGCCCGCGAGCACGTAGAACGCCAGCGTCTCAGCCATTGAAGTACAGCACCATCGCCGCGGTGACCAGAAGGTTGATGACCGACGCCGGCAGCAGCCACTTCCAGCCGAACTACATCAGCTGGTCGTAGCGGTAGCGCGGCAGCGTCCAGCGCGTCCAGATGTAGAAGAAGAGGATGCCGCCGATCTTGCGCGAAGAAGACCGCCCAGCCGATGTTCCAGTCCTCATCAGCGATCGAGCGGCGTGTGAACGGCAGGAGCCGTGCCAGCCGCCGAGATAGAGGTCGGTCGCGACGGCCGGCGACGGTGACCATGTTGATGTACTCGGCCTGCGGGAAGAGCGCGAAGCGCACCGAGCTGTATTCGGTGTTGAACCCGGCCACCAGCTCCTGCTCGGCTTCGGGGAAGTCGAACGGCGCGCGGTTGGTTTCGGCCATGCCGGCGATCAAGTAGATGATGAAGCCGACCGGCTGCAGGAAGATGTACCACTTGGGAATGACGCCAAGCCAGTACCCGGTCTGCGAGTCCACCATCTCGCGCACCGACATCGAACCGGCGAGCATGATGATGGCCGCCAGCGCCGTCGCGTAGGACAGCTCGTAGCTGATCATCTGCGCCGAGGCGCGCAGGCCGCCGAAGAGCGAGTACTTGCTGTTGGAGGACCACCCGGCGAGGACGATGCCGTAGACGCCCATCGAGGTCATGGCGAAGACGACCAGGATGCCGACGTTGACGTCGGCGGCGCCGAGCTTGAGGGGCGCGTCCAGCAGACCGAAGAACGTCGTCTCGCCGCCGAACGGCACGGTCGCGAACGCCGCGAACGCCGCGGTGACCGCCAGCACCGGCGCCAGCGTGAACAGCCACTTGTCCGCGCCCTTGGGCCGCAGCTCCTCCTTCATCAGGAGCTTGAGGATGTCGGCGAGCGGCTGCAGCATGCCGTGCGGGCCGACGAGATACGGGCCGTAGCGCTGCTGCAGGAAGCCCATGACCTTGCGCTCGGCCAGCACCAGCACGGCCGACGTGTTGACCAGGAGGAAGAACGCCGCGAAGACGACGATGAACTGGAGCGAGGAGTTGCAGGTCCATGCGGGCGGCGTCCTAGTGGGCCGGCCATCACCGGATGCTCGGCGCGCCACGGCGCCTGGCAGCGTGCACCGCCCTTCCTTGACGTGCGCCTCGAACTCGTGGCGGAACAGCTTCAGCGTCGTCAGCACCGGCGTCGCCGCCGCGTCGCCGAAGGCGCACAGCGTCTTGCCGACGATGTTGTTGGCCACGCCGAACAGCAGGTCGATGTCCTTCATCCGGCCTTCGCCGTTCTCGACCCGCATCAGCAGCTTGTACAGCCAGTCGCCGCCCTCGCGGCACGGCGTGCACTTGCCGCACGACTCGTGGCGGTAGAAGTGCAGCAGGTTCATCGCCAGCCACACCATGCACACCGAGTCGTCCATGACGATGAGGCCGGCGGAACCGAGCAGCGACCCGGCCTTCTGGACGTGGTCGAAGCTGCGCCGGCGTGTCCAGGTGCTCGTCGAGCAGCAGCGGCACCGACGAGCCGCCCGGGATGATGGCCTTGAACTTGCGGTCGCCGCGCATGCCCTGGGCGTACTGATCGCCGTAGATCAGCTCGCGCAGCGTGGTGTGCATCGACGCCTCGTAGACGCCCGGGCGCTTCACGTGGCCGCTGATGCAATAGAGCTTCGGGCCGCCGTTCTTCTCCGGCCCCATGCCCGCGAACCACTCGGCGCCGTTGAGCACAATCGGCGGCACGTTGCACAGCGTCTCGACGTTGTTGACCGCGGTCGGGCACTGATACAGGCCCGCCACCGCCGGGAACGGCGGCTTGAGCCGCGGCTGCGCGCGCTTGCCTTCCAGCGACTCGATCAGCGCGGTCTCCTCGCCGGCCTCGTAGGCGCCGGCGCCGCGGTGGACGTAGACGTCGCAGTCGAACCCGCTGCCGAGGATGTTCTTGCCCAGGTAGCCGGCGCTGTAGGCCTTCTCGATCTCGGCTTCGAGGATCTCCTGGACGTGGTAGAACTCGCCGCGGATGTAGATGTAGGCCACCTTGGCGCCGATGGCGTAGCACGAGATCGCGCAGCCCTCGATCAGCAGGTGCGGGTTGCGCTCCATCAGCACGTGGTCCTTGAACGTGCCGGGCTCGCTCTCGTCGGCGTTGCAGCAGATGTAGCGTGGCTTGTCCGACTTCTTGTCCACGAACTGCCACTTCATCCCGGTCGGGAACCCGGCGCCGCCGCGCCCGCGCAGCCCCGAGGCCTTCACCAGCTCGATCAGCTCGCCGGGCGCCATGGTCAGCGCCTTGCGCAGCCCCTCGTAGCCGCGCAGCTTCTGCAGATAGAAGTCGAGCGTGAACGAGTTGGGCTCCCGGATGTGCGAGGTCAGGACGGGTTCAAACGCCATGAGGCCTTCCCGT
>CAVQMT010000010.1:0-531140 GCA_963713655.1 uncultured Acidobacteriota bacterium | reverse complement strand
TGTTAGTGATCGTAGCCCGGAAATCGCGACCGGCAGCCTTTAGGGCGCGGGAAGGGATGCTGCCCGGTGCCTCCCGCTTCCGCACACCGGAAATCTCTCGTCCCTCCTGCTCTTCCGGCGCCACCGCAACTAGGCCTTGAGTCCACCGACAACCATCGTGGCATACACCGTCCGGGTAGTTACCGGCCGATTGCATCCACGCGTCACGCGGAACGAAGTTGCGGTGATTCGTCGGGACGATTCGATTTCGTGGACCTCGCCGTCGGTGTGCTCCAGAGGGAGTCGCCGGACAGCATGCCCTCCCCGCGCCCCGACGAGTCGACCACGGACTCCGGCGGCCCGGTCTGGAGGGCCGAAAGGTCGTCGGTGCAAGAGCGTTCGCTGAACCGGACCCCCTCAAGAGCACTGCAGGATCACCCAGGCTCGCTCAAAGCGACGCGCCTTGAGGTCGTGCTCTTGAATCCAGTCGAGCAGACAACCACCATCGCCCCACATCATTGCGGCGGATTCTTCGCTGGGAACCTGTAGAAGAAGCCGCCACCCACGCGCGTTCGTTCGGAATTCCTCGAGGCGCGGGTCTTGATACGCCTTTCCGTCGCCGAAGTACAGACCGGCCGCTACCAGTGCACACTCCAGCATCATGTCACCCTGAATTTGGTCCGGATAGCCGACGAGCAGCCCGCGCGAAGCCCAGGCGTCATCAGTAGAGGTTCTCTCAAGCAGGTCTTGATAGGCATTCAATTGCTCGCCGTCGAGCCTGAATCTTCAACCAACACGCTTTCCCATGGCGGCAGGATGCTATCACTTCGGAGACCAAGGGCCGCGCCTGGTAGCGCGCGTGCTGAGGCAAATCGACGGGCCACCCAGGCATTTCCGTCCCAGCAGACGCGTCGGGCACGTAGTAGACGGCAAAGCTGCCTTTGTCCTCGGGATCGAACCCCCAGGTCGTCTGCTCAGCATCGTAGAAGAACAGCAGGAGCCCTTGCTCGGGAAGACCAGATCCGACAACCCTGGGCTGGACCGCGAGGTCGATCTGCGCAATGAAGGCCAGGCTGCGACCATCACGCCCGGGCCAAGTCATAGACATGGGCATCGCCGGAAGGCCACCCAATCTCGACCCCAAGGGTGTCGCATCCTCCTCGCCCACTCGGAGGCTCACGGCTTCACGAACGAGACTGGTAATTGAATCAGGGTCGGCAAAGCCCACGCGAACGACATCCGCGACGAGTTCATCGTGAGTCATGATTCAAACGGGCTAACTACCCCCCAGTGATTGGAGCAAATGAAGGGGCAACCATCGCAGCCAGGCTCGAGGTGACCAGCATTACCTCAAGGCGTTGACCGAGCGGATGCTAGCATGCGGCTGGCCGACGGGTCGTTGCTTGCACGGGACCCAACAGGGGCGCGGGGAGGGCATGCCGCTCCGCGACTCCCTCTGGAGCACACCGACGTCGAGAGCCACGAAATCGAATCGTCCCGACGAATCACCGCGACTTCGTTCCGCGTGATCAGCGTATGCGATCGACTGGTATCAGCCCGGACGGTGCATGCCACGCTGGTTGTCGGTGGAATCAAGGACTAGTTGCCGTGGCAGCGGACGGGCAGGAGGGACGAGAAAGAGCGGCAAGAAGACATTTCCGGTGTGCGGAAGCGGGAGACGCGGAGCGGCATGCCTCTCCGTGCCCTGGTGAAGGCAGCGCTACGCCCGGACCGGGCTCCGGGTCAGGTTGCGCAGCTTCTCGACGATGCCCGGCAGGACGGCGATCGTGCGGTCGATGTCGGCCTCGGTATTGGCGGCGCCCAGGCTGAAGCGGATCGAGTTCTGCGTCCGGTGCGGCGGAAAGCCCATCGCCTTCAGCACGTGCGACGGCTCGAGCGTGCCCGAGGAGCACGCCGAGCCCGTGGACACGGCGATGCCCGGCCAGGTCGAGCGCCGATGAGCAGCGACTCGGCCTCGACGCGGTCGAAGCTGATGTTGGTGGTGTTGGGCACGCGCCGGTCGCGCTGGCCGTTGACCACGGTGCCGGTGACCGCGCGGAGGATGCCCTCCTCGAGCCGATCGCGCAGCGCCGCCAGGCGGGCCCCCTCCTCGGTCTGGTGGCTGCGCGCCAGCCGCGCCGCGACGCCCATGCCGACGATGCCGGCCACGTTCTCGGTGCCGGCGCGCCGGCCGCGCTCGTGCCGCCCGCCGGTGCTGGCGGCCACCAGCCGGACGCCTCGCCGGATCCAGAGTGCGCCGACGCCCTTCGGCCCGTAGAACTTGTGTGCAGAAATGGATACCAGATCGGCGCCGAGCGCCTTGACGTCGAGCGGGATCTTGCCGGCCGACTGCACGGCGTCCACGTGGACGACGGCGCCGGCGCGCCTTGGCCACCGGGCCAGCTCGGCCACGGGCTGGATGGTGCCCGACCTCGTTGTTGGCGTGCATGACCGACACGACGGCCGTCCGGTCCCCGACCACGGCCCTCAGCGCCTCCGGGTCGATCACGCCGCTCTCGCCGACGCCGAGCCAGGAGACCTCGCCAGCCGCGGCGCCCCAGCGCCTTGAGGGTGTTCAGCACCGCCTCGTGCTCGATGGTGCTGGCGACCAGCTGGCGCCGCCCGGCCGGCTCCAGGGCCTCGGCCGCGCCCCGGATGGCCAGGTTGTCGCTTTCGGTGCCGCCGCTCGTGAACACGACCTCGGACGGGTCGGCGTTGATGAGTTCGGCCACCCGGCTGCGGGCCTCGTCGATGACTGCCTTGGCCTTTTGCCCGAAGTGGTGGACGCTCGAGGGGTTGCCGTATTCCTCGCGCAGGGCGGCCGCCATGGCGTCCACGCAGGCGGCCGCCACCGGGGTGGTGGCGTTGTGGTCCAAGTAGATGCGCTCCACGGCTAGTTCTGATGGTAGCACCCTGTGAAAAGGTTACCAGTAGCGTGACTAGACAAGAATTTCGTACGGCCGATATACTCTGTGGGCTCTCGCCCCAGGCAGCCCCCCGCTGCCCAAGATGGCCCGACTGTGACGGGGAGTCAACCCATTTCCGGGCCCCCGACCGAGGCGGAGGACACGACATGTGGAAGCGTGACGAAGCGGTGAAGCCGACCAACCAGCCGAGCCCCGCGGCGCCGGTTGTTCCAACCGCGCCAGCCAGCGCGGCGGCGGCGCCCAGGCCCGAAACCGGGCGGATTGAGAGGGACCTCGTGAACATCGGAAAATCGGTCGTCATCAAGGGCGAGCTGAGCGGCAGCGAGGACCTCACCATCGAGGGCCACGTCGAGGGCAAGATCGAGCTGAAGGACAACGTCCTGACCATCGGCCCCAACGGACGCATCAAGGCGTCGGTGTTCGCCAAGGCCGTGATCGTCCTGGGCGAAGTCAACGGCAACATCTCCGCCTCGGAAAAGGTGGACATCCGCGACGGCGGCTCGGTTGACGGCGACATCGTCTCGCCGAAGGTCGCCATCGCCGAAGGCGCGCACTTCCGCGGCAGCGTGGACATGCAGCGCAAGCCCGGCACCAGCCGCAGCCGCGGCCCGCCGAAGCCGGCAGAGCCGGCCAAGTCGGCCGTCGCGGCCCAGCCGGTCGTCGCGCAGGCCGCGCAGCCGGCGGCACACTAACCCGCGGTCGCAGGGCGCGGATCGGCCGTTGGCTCTTTCCGATCTGTTCTCCCGCCTCAAGAGGGTCGATCCCGATTCGGATACGGGCGCCGCATCGTCGGCGCCCGTGTCGCCCACCAAGGCGCTCGGGAAATTCGTGGCCGGCCTGACCGGACGCGAGCGCTCCGGTCCTGCTCGATCTCGGCCCCGTCATCGGCGGCAACGTGTCGTTCTTCGGCGAGCGACTCGGCTGCAAGATCGTGGTCGAGGACATCGCCAAGGACATCGACCGGCATGTGACCGAGCGCCGTCTCCCGGAGCTGCCGCGCTTCTTCGAGACACGGATTCGCGCGCGAGGACGAGAGCGTGGACGGCATTCTGTGCTGGGACCTCTTCGACTTCCTCGACAAGGCCAGCGCCGTGGCGCTCGCCCGGCAGTTGGCGCGCTGCCTGCGGCCTGGCGGGCTGGTGTTCGCCTTCTTCAACACCCACGAGCTGAAGCACGGCGCCACGCCGCCGCCGGCCATGTACACCAAGTACGTGGTCGTCGACGGCACCAGGCTCGAGCAGCGCCCGTATCCCGCCGCCCGGGGCAAGCAGCGGCCGTTCCAGAACCGCGACATCCAGAAGATGTTCGAGCCGCTGCGCATCACGCACCAGTTCCTGCTGAAGAGCCACATGCGCGAGGTGCTGTTCCGGAAGCCGATGCCGGGCGACCCGCCCGCGCCCCCGACGATCTAGATGCTCGGACTTCGACCTCTCCGAGGAGCACCAGCTCCTGACGTCGAGCGTGCGCGAGTGGGCGGCCCGCGAAGTGGCGCCGCGCATCCGCGAGCTCGACCGCGCGCACCAGTTCGATCGCCTCGCTGCTGCCGAAGATGGCGTCGCTGGGGCTGCTGGGCATCTGCGTCCCGGCCGCCTACGGCGGCGCCGGGCTGGACTACGTGTCGCTGGGCCTGGCCAGTGAAGAGCTGGAGTACGTGGACACGTCGCTGCGCGTGATCCTGTCGGTGCACGTCGGCCTGAACTCGCTGACGCTGCTCGGCCTGGGGCACCGAGGAGCAGAAGCAGCGGTATCTCGTGCCGCAGGCGCAGGGCCAGCAAGATCGCCACCTACGGCCTGACCGAACCGTCGGCGGGCAGCGATGCGCGCGGCATCCAGACCGTGGCCATCCGCCGCGGCGACCGCTACGTCCTCACCGGCGAGAAGATGTGGATCTCGCTCGCCGACGTCGCCGACCATTTCCTGGTGTTCGCCTGGAGCGACCAGGAGAAGAAGCGGCAGCGCGACCCGTCGGGCATCAGCGCCTTCATCGTCGAGCGCGCGTTCAAGGGCTTCTCGAGCGGCACCCTGACCCAGAAGTGGGGCATCCTGGCCGGCAACACCGGGTTCTTCAAGATGGACGAAGTGGAGGTGCCGGTCGAGAACCTGGTCGGGCGCGAAGGCGAGGGCTTCAAGATCGCGATGTTCGCCCTCGATCAGGGCCGCTTGACCGTGGCCGCCGGCGCCAGCGGCCTGGTGCGCGCCTGCCGCGACGCCAGCGTGGCCTATGCCAGGGAGCGCCGGACGTTCGGTGTGGAGATCGGCCAGCACCAGCTCGTCAAGGAGATGATCGCCCGCATGGAGTCGGACTACCAGGCGGCGCGCCTGCTGTGGCTGCGGGCCGCGTGGCTCAAGAACGTCGGCCGCCGCAACACGCGCGAGGTCAGCCATGCCAAGTGGTTCGCCACGGTGGCATCCGAGCGTGCGGCCGGCGACGCGGTGCAGGTGCACGGCGCCAACGGCTACTCCGACGAGTATCCCGTCGGGCGCTACTATCGCAACTGCAAGGGCGCCGTGATCTACGAGGGCACCCGCGAAATTCACACGCTGATGCAGGCCGACTACCTGCTCGGGTACCGCACCGACAAGCCGAGCCGCTGCGAGCTGCCGGCGGTGGAGTAACGCCCGTGACGCACACGAACCGTCAAGTCCCCGCAGCCGGAAGAGCACAGCAGCCTTCCTCGACTCGGACCTGTCGCTCGACTTCCTGCGCGTCGTCGAGCAGGCGGCCGTGGCCTGCGCCCACACGATGGGCCAGGGCGATCGGCACGGCTCGGACCAGGCCGCCGTGGAGGCGATGCGCCACGAGATGGACTCGGTGCCGATCGACGGCACCATCGTGATCGGGGAAGGGCGAGCGCGACGAGGCGCCGATGCTGTTCATCGGCGAGAAGGTGGGCATGGCGGTCGAAGGACACCGGGGGCCATCACTACCCCGAGGTGGACATCGCCGTCGACCCGCTGGAAGGCACCAACCTCTGCGCGACCGGCGCGCCCAACGCGCTGGCCGTGCTGGCGGCCTCGGAGCGCGGCGGGCTGCTGCACGCGCCGGACCTGTACATGGAGAAGCTGATCGTCGGCCCCAGCTCCAAGCGACGTCGTGGACCTGGACGCCCCGGTGCGCTTCAACCTGCGCGCCATCGCCCAGGCGCTGGGCCGCCGGGTCCAGGACCTGGTGGTCATCGTGCTGGACCGGCCGCGGCACGACAAGCTGATCGAGGAGATCCGCGCCACCGGCGCGCGCATCCGGCTGATCGGCGACGGCGACCTGTCGGCGGGCATCACCGCCGCCGTGATCGGCAGCGGCGTGCACGCCGTGATGGGCATCGGCGGCGCGCCCGAGGGCGTGCTGACGGCGGCGGCGGTGCGCTGCCTGGGCGGCGAGATCTTCGCCCGCCTGGTGGTGGACACGCCCGAGCACGAGGAACGCTGCCGGGCGATGGGCATCACCGACTTCAAGCGCATCTACAAGTCCAGGGACCTCGCCCCGGGCCAGAACATCATCTTCGCCGCGACCGGCGTCACCGACGGCGCGCTGATGAAGGGCGTGCGCTTCTTCGGCGACGGCACCCGCACGGTGTCGCTGGTGATGCAGACGCATCCGCGCCGCGTCCGCTTCATCGACAGCATCCACGTGGCCTCCCAGTCGGAAGGCTCCGTCAAGATCCGCTTCTAGACAGTCGCCGTGAGCCGGGGCATCGCCGGTGCCACGCACTCGACGAGTGCGGTGACGGCCTCCTGGCATCGCAACCAGGCCGCGCTGATGGTGGCCTCGTTCGTCGGCTTCACCGGCTTCACGCTGGTGATGCCGTTCCTGGCGCTCCACTTCCAGGCGCTCGGCGAGACCGATGTCGGCACGGTGGCGGCGTGGACCGGCGTGACGCTGGGCGTGACGCCCGCTCGTGGCGGCGCTGTGCGCGCCGCTCTGGGGCCGCGTCGGCGACCGCTTCGGCAACAAGATCCTGGTCCAGCGGTCGCTCGCCAGCTTCGTCCTGGTGATGGGGCTGATGGCCGTCGCCACGCAGTCGTGGCAGCTGTTCGCGCTGCGCGCGCTGCAGGGCCTGGTGGCCGGCTACGGCGCGCTGGCGATCGCGATGGCCGCGCGGTCCGCGCCGCGGGAGAAGATGGCCACCGCGATCGGCTGGGTGCAGACGGCGCAGCGCGTGGCGCCGGCCTTCGGGCCGGTGGTCGGAGGGCTGCTGTCGCCGGTCGTCGGGCTTGCGCAACACCTTCCTGGTCGCCGGCCCTGGTGTACGCGCTGGCGTTCGTGCTGTTCTCGTATCTCTACCGGGAGCCGCCGACGCCCCGCGGTGGCGCACAAAGGCACGGCGCCGGTGGCGTTTTCGAACATCCTGGCGTTCGAGAACTTTCTCCTGCTGATGATCGTGATCTTCGGCCTGCAGATGGTGGACCGGTCGCTCGCGCCGGTGATGCTGCTGCACCTCGAGGCGCTGGGCTACGACACCACGGCGGCGACGCGGCTGGTGGGCGTGCTGTTTTCGCTGCTGGCGCTGTCGGGCGCGGCCGGCAACCAGCTGGCTGCCGCGGCGCTGGCGCGCGCGTCCGCGCGCGTCGTCATCACCGCCGCGGCGCTGGTGGCGGCGGCGGCGCTGGCGTGGTTCGCATCCACGGCCGATCAGTGGGCGCTCATCGCCGCGATCAGCGTCGTCGGCGCCGGCCTCGGCGTCGCCACGACGGCGGCCTTTACCGCGGCGGGGACCGTGATTCCGGTCGAGGCGCACGGGGCGAGCTTCGGCTTTCTGACCGGCGCGTCGCTCATCGGATCGGCCGCGGGCGCGATGATCGCCGGCCTGGTTGCGGCGCAGAGCATGCGCGTCGTGTTCGTGGCCGGCGTAGTGGTGCTGGCGGGGCTGGCGTTTGTCGTGCGGCGGGTGATGGCAGACTCCGGGCGGCTCGAGCCTGTCGCGCCGGTGGACGAGTACTGAGACGGGCTACGGGCTCCAGGCTACGGTCAGGGCTACGGGCCCGCAGTTCGGAGCCGGAAGCTGAAGCCTGGAGCCTGGAGCCCGGAGCCTGGAGCCTACTCCTCTTCGTGTCGTCCTTTGTGTTTTCGCTCCCGCCACGGCCGACGCGTCTTGTCCTCGTGCGCGCCGCCGGTCTTCTTCGGCAGCGGCGCGCGGGGCAGCTTCGGCTTGCGCGAAGGTGGTGCGTCTTACGGCTCATCCGGGGCGGCGGCGATTGTACAGTTAAGATTCCGAGCGATCCCTTCTGCATGACCGCCCGTCGTACGCCTGCGCCATCATCCGAGCGTGCGGCGCTGGTTGGCGTCGTCACCGGCGGCAACGGGCGCGACCAGTCCGAGGCGTCGCTGCGCGAGCTGGCCGGCCTGGTGGACGCCGCCGGCGCCACCGTCGTGTTCTCGACGCTGCAGGAGCGCCGCTCGCCCGATCCCGCGACCTTCATCGGCAAGGGCAAGGTGCAGACCCTGGCCGCGGCGTGCGACGAAGGCGACGTCGACCTGGTGGTGGTGGACAACGAGCTGACGCCGAGCCAGCTCCGCCACCTCGGCGACGGCCTCGAACGGAAGGTCCTCGATCGGACGCAGCTCATCCTCGACATCTTCGCGCGCCGCGCGCGCACCCGCGAGGGCAAGCGCCAGGTGGAGCTGGCGCAGCTCAAGTACCTGTTGCCGCGGCTGGCCGGATCCAGCACGGCGCTGTCGAGATTGGGCGGCGGCATCGGCACGAGGGGCCCGGGGGAAACGAAGCTCGAGACCGACCGCCGGCGCATCCGCACCCGCATCGAGGCGCTGCAGAAGGAGATCGACCACGTGCGCCGCCGCCGCTCGCAGACCCGCGACAGGCGCCAGAAGGAGTCGATGCCGACGGTCGCTCTGGTGGGCTACACCAATGCCGGCAAGACCACGCTGTTCAACCGGCTGGCGCGCGAGCGGGCGGTGGCGTCCGATGCTCTATTCGTGACGCTGGACCCGCTGACGCGGCTGGTGCGCCTGCCGGGCGCGGGCGAGCTGCTGCTGTCGGACACGGTCGGCTTCATCGATCGCCTGCCGCACGCCCTGGTGGCCGCCTTCCGCGCCACGCTCGAGGAAGTGGCCGAGGCCGACCTGCTGCTGCACGTGATCGACGCCACCAGCCCCGAGCGCGAGCGCCACGTGGCGGCTGTCAGGCGCGTGCTGGCGGAGGTAGGGGCCGAGGATCTGGAGGTCATCGACGTCTACAACAAGGCGGACGCGATCGACGAGGAGTCGCGTGCCCGCATCGCCGCGCAGTTCGATCAGGCGGTGCTGGTGTCGGCCCGCACCGGCGAGGGCATCGAGGCGCTGCTGGAGCGCGTGGCGGTCGCGCTGGCGCTGGACGTCGCCCGGGTGACGCTCAGCTTCGACGCCGGCGATCCCTCGGATCGTGCGCGCATCGCCCACCTGTACCGCGTCGGCCGGGTGGTCAGTCAGGCCACGTCCGCGGGCCGCACGGTGGTGGAGGCGGACGTACCCCGGCGCGTCCGCGACCGGCTGCTGGGAGCCGGCCGCTGAGCGATGGCCTACCTGACGCTGGCCAACCAGCTCACGATCCTCCGGGTCGCGCTGACGCCGTTTTTCGTGCTGGCGGTCGTCTACGGCTACCTGGGAACCGCGCTCCTGGTGTTCCTGATCGCCGGCGCCACCGACGCGCTGGACGGGCTGGCGGCGCGCCGGGCCGGGCAGCGCACCAGCCTCGGCGCGTGGCTGGACCCGCTGGCCGATAAGCTCCTGCTCGTCACCACGTTCATCGTGCTGACCCTGCCCGATATCCCGCTGATGAACCACCTGCCGCTCTGGCTCACGGTGCTCGTGATCAGCCGTGACGTGGTGATCGTCGGCGTGGTCGCCGTGGTGAACCTGGCGGTGGGTCCGAGGACGTTCCGGCCCTCGCCACTGGGAAAGTCGGCCACGGCCTGCTTCATCCTGACGACAATCATCGTGATGTACTTCAACTACCGCGGCGAGACGTCGGTGTGGGTGGACATCGGCGTGTGGACGTCGCTGGGCCTGACGCTCATATCGAGCGCCGACTACGCGTTTCGCATGCGCCGCCTGATCGGCGATCCCGGAGCGTAGCCGTCGGGAGCTGGTTCTGTTGACGAGGAGCACGCCGATGGCCAGGACAAGTCGCGCAGTCGCCGTGGTGCTCGCACTCGTCGTGTCGGCGAGTCAGGCGCGAGCGGAAGACCTGAAGATCTTGAGCGCCGGCGCGCTCGAGCCGGCGATGGCGGCCCTGGCCGATGGCTTCCGCCGTCAGAGCGGCAACGCGGTGCGGGTGGAGTTCGCCACCGCCGCCGAGATCCGCGAGCGAGGAGGAGCGGCGCTGACGGTCGAGCTCGTCGCCGCGCCCCAGGCGTCGATCGCCGAGCTGGCGCGGGCCGGCCGCATTACGGGCGTGCCGGCCGCGCTGGGCCGCGTCGGCTTGGGCGTCGTCGTACCGGCGGCCGCCGCCGCCGATCGACATCTCGACCGCGGCGGCCTTGCGGACGGCGCTCCTTGCCGCGAAGGCCGTCGTCTACAACCGCGCGTCGAGCGGGCAGGGCATCGAAGCGCTGATTCAAACGCTCGGTGTCGCCGACCAGCTGGCGTCCCGCACGGTCCGCTTTCCTGACGCCGAGTCGGTGATGCGCCACATGATGTCCGCGGGCCAGGGCGCGATCGGATTCGGCGCGCCCACGGCCATCAGCCTCTACACCGGCTCCCGGCTTCGCTATGCGGGGCCGGTCCCAGCGGATCTGCAAAGCTACACCAGCTACGCCATCGCCCCGACGCCGGCCGCCACGCCGCTCGCCCGTGCGTTCCTGAGCTATCTCGAAGGGGATGAGGCGCGCGCGATCATCGGCCGCGCCGGCGTCGAACCAGCCCCGCTAATCGGCGCGGTACGTCTGACAGGCGTCTCCGCCATGGCCGTGGCCGGAGCCAGCGAGGCAGCCCGAGCGCGAAGCTGGCGCCCCAGAGCCCAGAAGCTAACCGAGCTTGCTGCGGAAGTAGCCGACGGTGTTGAGCAGGCCCTTCTTCGAGGCCCACCTTCGGCTCCCAGCCGAGCAGCGTCCTGGCGCGGGTGATGTCGGGGCGGCGCTGCTTGGGGTCGTCCACCGGCAGATCGCGATAGACGAGGCGGCTCTTCGAGTCCACCAGCCGCACGATGGTCCTGGCGATCTCCTCGATCGTCACCTCGTGCGGGTTGCCGATGTTCACCGGCTCGTTGGTGGTCGCGGCCATCAGCCTCAGGATGCCGTCCACCAGGTCGCTGACGTAGCAAAAGCTGCGTGTCTGGGTGCCGTCGCCGAAGATGGTCACGTCCTCGCCGCGCAGGGCCTGCGACATGAACGCCGGCACGGCGCGGCCGTCGCGCAGCCGCATGCGCGGGCCGTAGGTGTTGAAGATGCGGACGATGCGCGTGTCGAGGCCGTGATAGCGGTGGTAGGCGAGGGTCATCGCTTCGGCGAACCGCTTGGCCTCGTCGTAGACGCCGCGCGGCCCGATCGGGTTGACGTTGCCCCAGTAGCTCTCGGTCTGCGGATGCTCGAGCGGGTCGCCGTAGACCTCGGAGGTCGAGGCCAGCAGGAACTTCGCGCTGCTTGGCCTTGGCCAGCCCGAGTGCGTTGTGCGTTCCCAGCGACCCGACCTTCAACGTCTGGATCGGCAGCTCCAGGTAGTCGATCGGGCTGGCCGGGCTGGCGAAGTGCAGCACGAAGTCCACCTCGCCCTCGACGTCGATGTAGCGCGTGACGTCGTGGCGCAGGAACTCGAACTCGCGGTCACGGAGGTGGCGGATGTTCGCCAGATCGCCGGTCCGCAAATTGTCGATCGCGACCACCGAGTCGCCGCGATCGAGCAGGGCCTCGCAGAGGTGAGAGCCGATGAAGCCGGCGGCGCCGGTGACGACGATTCGTGACATGTGTGAGGGGTGCCGTGAACGGCGCTAGGCGGCGCTGCGCTGGAACAGCCCGCGAACGAGCGTCAGCCAGATGATCTTGATGTCGAGCGTCATCGACCAGTTCTCGATGTAGTAGAGGTCGTACTCGATCCGCTTTTCCAGCGAGGTGTTGCCGCGCCAGCCGTTGACCTGGGCCCAGCCGGTGATCCCGGCCTTGACCTTGTGGCGAAGCATGTACTGCGGGATCCGGTGCTTGAACTGCTCGACGAAGAACGGCCGCTCCGGCCGCGGGCCGACGAGCGACATCTCGCCCTTCAGCACGTTCCACAGCTGCGGCAGCTCGTCGAGGTCCAGGCGGCGCAGCCAGCGGCCAACGGGCGTGGTGCGCGGGTCGTCGTCGCGGGCCCAGATCGGGCCGGAGGTCTCCTCGGCGTCCTCGTACATCGAGCGGAACTTGTAGACCGTGAAAGGCCGGCCGTCGAGCCCCATGCGCTCCTGGGTGTAGAACACCGGACCCGGCCGAGGTCAGCCGCACCAGGGCGGCCATGATCGCCATCGGAACCGCCAGCACCGCCAGCGCCACGCCGGACACGGCCACGTCCAGCCCCCGCTTCACCCAGGCGTGCACGCCCTGGAGCTGCGTGTCGTTCGGGTTGATGACCGGCAGGCCGTCCAGGTCCTCGAGGCTGGCGCGCAGGGCGATGAACTGCAGCAGGTCGGGCACCACCCGCACGTCGATGAACTCGCGGCTGCAGAGATCCATCAGGTCCAGCAGCTTGGCATGCTCGTCGAGCGGCAGGGCCACATACAGGTGGTCTACCCGTTCCCGTCGCGCCACGTCCACGACGTCGGCCAGCGTGCCCAGCAGCGGCAGCCCGCGATAGCCCAGATGATCGCCGCCGGCGCTGTCGTCCACGAACCCGACCACCTGGTAGCCCAGCTCGCGGTGCTGGAGCATGCGCTCGGCGACCTGCCGCCCGAGGTCGCCGGTGCCGGCGATCAGGATGCGCTTGAGGCCGATGCCCGCGCGCCAGCGGCGCTCGAACAGCTCGCGGACGGCCTCGCGCGACGCGTAGGTGAACACCACGTTCAAGCGCGAGGAAGAGCGCCCACACCAGCTGCGACACCTGGTAGGCGCCGCTCGCCTGCGCCGCGCCAGATGCGAAGTAGGCCTGGAAGTAGAGGGTGGACATCACGCCGAACACGACCGCCAGGATGCTGCCGATGAAGACGGCGAAGAAATCGTCCACGCGCGAGCGGCCGCGCCGCAGGCGATAGACGCCCTGCAGGTGGAACGCCAGCGGCGTCAGCAGGGCCACGAACGGCACCACGCGCAGGTACTGCTCGATCGGCGGATAGCCCTTGGTCACGGGGATCAGCCCGCTCTCGAACCGCACCGCGTAGGCGAGCACGAACGCCCAGGTGGCGAGCAGCGCGTCGGTGGCGACGAAGAACGCGACGAGGAGCCGGTTGGAGCGTCTTACCACCGTGTGCCCGGCGCCTGTGCCACGGTGGCGTCCACGATCGCTTTCAACGCATCGAGGTGCCGCTGCCGCGAGAAGGCCTCGGCGTGGTCGCGGATGCGCACGGCCGAGAAGGTCTGGCTGTCCAGCCGCTGGATCGCGGCTGCCAGCGACGCGGGCGTCGGCTCGTCGAACAGCAGCCCCGTGTCACCGTCCGTGACCGTTTCGAGCGCCCCGCCGCGCGCGAGCGCAATCGCCGGCCGGCCGCACGCCTGCGCCTCCACCGGCACCATGCCGAAGTCCTCTTCGCCGGCGAGGATCGTCGCCCGTGCCTGCTGGTATTCCTCTCGCACCGCTTCGTCGGTCTGGTGGCCGAGGAAGGTCACTCCCGCGCCGGCGCGCCGCTCGAGCCGCGCGCGGTCCGGCCCGTCGCCGACGATGCGCAGCGGCATGCCTGCCAGGGCGCAGGCGTCGATGGCGCGGTCGACGCGCTTGTAGGGAACGAGCGCCGAAACGACGAGGAGATGGTCGCCGGGACCGGATGCGGAGGGGCGGAAAAAGTCCGTATCTACAGGTGGATACACTACTACCGACTCGCGATCATAGTATCGGCGAATGCGCCCCGCAACATACGCCGAGTTGGCCACGAAACGGTGGACGCGGCTGGCGGTGGCGGCGTCCCAGCGGGCCAGCCGCGCCAGCAGCGGCCGGTAGACCCAGCGGCTCGCCATCCGGCCCACGCGCGCCGGCCCGAAATACTCGTCGAACTGATCCCAGGCGTAGCGCATCGGCGAGTGGCAGTAGCAGATGTGCCAGGCGCGCCCGGGCACGACCACCGACTTGGCGGCGCAGTGGCTGGAGCTGATCACCAGGTCGTAGCCGTCGAGGTTGAACTGTTCGATCGCGGTGGGGAAGAGCGGCAGGTAGCGGCGGTACTGGGTCGTGGCGCAGCGGCAGCCGCTGCACGAACGAGGTGGTGATCCGGTGCGACTCGATGGTCGGTGACACCGACCCGCGCTGGTGCACGAGGGTGAAGAGATCCGCCTGCGGGAAAGAGCAGGCACAGCGCCTCGAGGACCTTTTCGCCGCCGCGCATGCCGGTCAGCCAGTCGTGAACCAGCGCGACCTTCACGAAGCGCCAGACCCCGCTTGCCACCGGCCCGAGGCCACGCGCTTCGTAGAGATCCCGCGTCTTGGCCACGGAGCGTTCCCATGAGAACTCCCGCGCCCGCACCGGCCCCTCGCTGGCGCAGCTCGGTTCGCGAACGACCGGATCGGACAGCACCCGCCGCACGCCCTGCACGATCGACGACGTGTCGTGCGGGTTCACCAGCACCGCCGCGTCGCCGGTGACTTCGGGCAGCGACGAGACGTTCGACGTTACCACCGGCGCGCCGCAGGCCATGGCCTCGAGCGGCGGCAGGCCGAACCCCTCGTAGATCGACGGGAACACGAACACGGCGGCCAGCCGGTAGAGGACTCGCCAGCGTTTCGTCGGACACGTAGCCCAGGAACCGGACGTGCTTGTGCAGGTGATGCTGGTGCACGGCCCGCCGCAGCGCCGGCATCTTCGAGATCTCGTCGCCGAGGATCAGCAGCTTCATCTCCTCGAAGTCACCGCGGCGGATCTCGTCGAACGCCTCGATCAGCCGCACCAGGTTCTTGTGCGGCTTGATGTTGCCGGCGTAGAGCACGAACCCGTGTTCGAGCTGGTAGCGCTCGCGCACGCGGGCCAGCTCCTCCTCGGCCGGCGGCGTCCAGAACCGCTCGTCGATCGCGTTGTGGACCACCACCACCTTCTCCGGCTTGACGTCGAAGAAGCGCAGGATGTCGCGCTTCGACGCCTCCGACACGGTCAGGATCGCGTCGGCGCGCCTGGCCGCGGCCCACATCATCGTGCGGGCGTAGAGATACGACCGCCGGTTGGGCAGGTACTGCGGAAACATCAGGTGGATGCAGTCGTGGATGGTGACGACCGACGGGCTCATCACCGCCGGCCGGCAGCACGTAGTGCGGCGAGTGATAGACGTCGGGCCGCTCGCGCCGCAGCACGATCGGCACGTGCCACTGCTCGCGCAGGGAGTAGTTGGGCGAGGGCTCCAGCACGGCCCGGAAATTGGCGCCCAGCGTCGGCGCCACGTGCATGTCGGCGGCGGCGCACAGCAGCACGTACTCGCTGGTCTGGTCGATGCGCGCCAGATGCCTCAGGAGGTTGCGGATGTAAGTGCCGATGCCGAAGTCGTGCAGTTTGCGGGCATCGATCGCGACGCGCATCTGACGGGCATTATATGATTCCCCTCGAAGGAGTTGCGGGAATGAGACGAGATTGGACCGTGGCAGCACTGGCGAGCCTGGTCGCCGCATCCGCGCTGGCGATGGCACAGAGCAGACCGTCCGAATCACCGGCGGGTGCCCGCGCCACCGACGGCGTGTCCTATGCGGCGAACGGCCAGGCGATGCGGCCGGCGAATTATCGCGACTGGGTGTTCCTGACGAGCGGTCTGGGCATGACCTACGGGCCGGCGCAGCCGGCGGCCGGCCGCCCGCCGCTCTTCGACAACGTGTTCGTGAACCCGCAGTCCTACAAGGCGTTCGTCAACACCGGGCCGCTGGCCCGACGGCACGATGTTCATCCTCGAGCTGCGCCGCTCGGTGGCCAACGCTTCGATCAACAACGGCGGCTTCACGCAAACCGAGGTCGCGGCGCTGGAGTCCGCGGTGAAGGACAGCCAGCGCTTCGCTGCCACCGGTGGATGGGCCTATCTGGAATTCGGCGCGCCGCCCAAGGCAGTGGAGTCCGCGGCGCCGCAGCCGCCGACGGCCACGCTGTTACGCCTGCCACGCGACGCACACGGCGGTGGAGAATACCTTCGTGCAGTTCTACCCGACGCTCTTCGACGTCGCGCGCGAGAAGGGCACCATCAAGGCCACCTACGATCCGAACCGCAAGGTGCAGTGATGGACCACGTCTTCGTCTACACCAAGTGACGCACGCGCGAATTGGCTGTCCTCGCCCTCCTCGCGCTGGCCGGTGCCGGCTGCGGTCACTCCGTCGCCTCAGCGCCCAGGCCGATGAGACTGCTGGCCCGCACGCGGCAGGAGCGGGCGGCCTACCTCGACACGCTGCGGGAGCTGGTGTCGATCGAGTCGGGCAGCCGCGATGTGGAGGGGCTGGACCGCGCCGCCACGCTGATCGCGAACCGCCTCCGCGCGCATCGGCGGGCAAGTGGAGCTCGTCGCAGCCGGCGCGGACACCTACAAGATGGAGGACACGCCGGCCCAGATCGGCAAGTCGGTGGTCGCCACCTTCCGCGGCACCGGCACCAAGCGCATTCTCCTGCATCGCCCACATGGACACGGTCTACCAGCGCGGCATGGCGGCCTCGCAGCCGTACCGCGTGGAGGGCGACCGCGCCTATGGCCTGGGCATCGCCGACGACAAGAGCGGCGTCGCGCTGGCCATTCACGCCGTCAGCGTGCTGCAGGCCCTCGGGCAGACGCGAGTACGGCACGCTCACGGTGCTCATCAACGGCGACGAGGAGATCAGCTCGCCGGGCTCGCGCAACCTCATCACCAGACTCGGCAGCGAGCACGATGCGGTGTTCTCGTGCGAGGGCGCCGGCAACGACGACCGCATCCGGCTGACCACGTCGGGCAACGGCTCGGTGCTTCTGAAGGTGCAGGGCCGCGCGTCACATGCCGGCGCAGCGCCCGACGACGGCCGCAATGCGCTCTACGAGCTCGCGCACCATATCCTGCAGACGCGCGACCTGTCCGAGCCGTCCATCGGCATGTCGCTGAACTGGACGATCGCCAACGCCGGCGGCACGCGCAACATCATCCCTGCCTCGGCGTCGGCCACCGGCGATGCCCGCGTCACCCGCGTGCGCGACTGGGACACGCTCGAAGCCAAGCTCCGCGAGCGGCTGGCCAAGACGCTCGTCCCCGACACCAAAGCGACCCTCGTCGTCGAACGGCGCCGTCCACCGCTGGAGGCCACCGCCGCCTCCCGCGCGCTCGCGAACTACGCCACCACCATCTACGGCGTCACCGGCCGCCGCCTCGGCGTCACCGAAGCGTCCGGCGGTGGCGGCACCGACGCCGCGTTCGCCAGCCTGAAGACCAAGGCGCCCGTGATCGAGGGCTTCGGCCCCGTCGGCTTCGGCGCCCACTCCGACGAGCGCGAGTTCATCGACCTCCGCTCCGTCGAGCCGCGCCTCTACCTGCTGGCGAAGCTGATCGTCGACGTCGCGACCGGCAAAGCTCCCGTGAACTAGGCCGAGGCCCCGTACGCAGCGGCTGGAGGCGGCCAGGTAGGCATGTACCGAAAGTGCTCGAGATGATTGTTTCCGGCGGGCAGACCGGCGCCGATCGTGCTGCGCTAGACTTCGCGCGCGCGAACGGCCTGCGCCTCGGCGGCTGGGTGCCCAAGGGCCGGCTCGCTGAGGACGGGCCCATTCCCGAGGATTACCTCGGCCTGATCGAGGCCGACTCCGCCGACCCTTCCGTCCGCACCGCGCTCAATGTCCGCGATTCGGATGCCACACTCGATCCTCTCTCATGGGCCGCTGGCCGCTGGGTCGCTGCTTACGCTCCAAGAGGCCACCCGGGCGGAGAAGCCAGTCCTCCACCTTGATCTCCACCAGATCTCCACGGCCTTGGCGGCTGAACAACTCCGCCGCTGGCTCGCCATGACTCGCCCCGCGATCCTCAACGTGGCCGGCCCGCGGGCGTCCGAGGACGCTCGGATTGCGTCCGCCACCGAGGCGGTGCTTGGGGCGGCCCTGCGCGAACCACTCAACCAGTAGCGAGGTGCCTGGTGATGGAACTCGACCAACTGTGGGAGGTGGCCGACCGAGCCAGGAACAGCGCGAAGGTGTCGCAGGAGGACTCTGCCTTCGTTCGAAGAGAGCTTCCAGAACTGCTGTCTGACTCTAGCGTAGGAGGGACGAGATCCCATCGGGCAACGCGCGACGGGCAGGCAAGTGCCGCCCGGCCTGCAGAATGGGAGGAGCCGGCCGAGCACGGGGCCGCGGCCGGTCTTAGGGAACTTAGAGGGCGAGTGCTACAGCTAGAGCGCGACGCGGCCGGAGCTGTCGCCGAACTTCTCCGTCGGCACGTCCAGCATGTCCAGCATCGACAGCAGCAGGTTGGCCATCGGCGTGTCCTTCGGGTTGGCGATGTGGCGGCCGCCCTTCAGCCGTCCCGAGGCGCCGCCGGCCAGCACGATCGGCAGGTCGGTGTGGTTGTGCGAGTTGCCGTCGCTCATGCCGCTGCCGTAGAGCACCAGCGAGTGATCGAGCAGCGTGCCGTCGCCGTCGGGCGTCGCCTTCAGCTTGTCCAGGAAGTAGGCGAACAGCTCACGTGGTACTGGTTCAGCACCGTGAAGCGGTCCTTGTTCTCCTGCACGTTCGAGTGGTGCGACAGGGTGTGGAACGCGTCGCGGATCGCCGCTCTTCGGATAGACCGCGTTGCTCAGCTCCTTGCACATCAGGAACGTGGAGACGCGCGTGATCTCCGCCTGCCACGCCAGCACCTGCAGGTCGTACATCAGCTTGATGTGCTCCTCGACGTCCTTCGGCACGCCGGTCGGCGCCGCGGGATGTCGAGATCGTCGGACAGCTGCTCGCCGGCCTTCTGGATGCGCCGCTCGATCTCGCGCACGTCGGTCAGGTACTGGTCGAGCCGCGCGCGGTCGGCGGCCGGCAGCTTCTGCTGCAGCGACGCCGGCTTCGCCCGGCACCGAGTCGAGCAGGCTGATCGACTGCTCGCGCCGCGCCTTGCGCTCCGCGTCGGTGCTGCCGTCGCCGAACAGCCGCTCGAACACCACCTGCGGGTTGTTCTGCATCGGCAGCGGCGACGAGGGGCCCTGCCACGAGATCGTGTCGCGATAGGAGCAGCTCAGGCCGTCGCCGCAGTTGAGGCTCGGCTCCTCGATCATCAGCTCGAGCGACGGCAGCGGCGTGTCCTGCGACCTTGGCCCGCGCCGCCACCTGATCGACCGTGATGCCGAGCTGCGCCTTGGCGCCGGTCTTGGCGAACGCGCCGCTCAGGAACGCCGCGGCCGAGCGGTTGTGGTTGGCCGTGGCGCCGCTGCCGTAGGCCAGCGCGTGCCGAGGCCGCTGACGACGTTGACCTGGTCGTAGAACGGCTTGAGCGGCTGCAGGATCTCGCGTCAGCTCGAAGCCGGCGCCCGCCGTCGCCGGCGTCCACTTGTTCATGATCGCGCCGTGCGGGAAGTAGATCGCGCCGAAGCGGGTGCGCGGCCGCTGGCCGCCGTCTGCGCCCAGCGCGGTCGCGGCCGGAACCATCGAGTCGAGCAGCGGCAGCGCCAGCGTGACGCCCATGCCGCGCAGGAACGTCCGCCGCGACAGGTGTGTCCTGGTCAGAAACGCCATGCGTCCATTCTCCTACGGCTGCCGACTTACGACTTCTTGATCCGCATCCGGAACGGCGCGCTTTCGACCACGCCGAGCACGAGCGACGAGAACCGGTTGTCGTCCTGCGTGCGGCGCGGCGGACGATGGCCGCGCACCGTCGGACATGTCGGTAGCGTGCAATCGGCCGGCCCAGCGCATAGATCAGCAGCTTCTCGGTGGCCACGGTCATGAACGCCTCGGAGCGGTCCAGCACCGCCTTCCGCAGGTCGGCGGGGCCCTTGAGCGGCGTGCCGTCGGCCAGCTGGCCGGTGGAGTCGATCGGACCCGGGCCGTCGCGTATCGCGCCAGGCGCCGACCAGGTCGAAGTTCTCGAGCGCGAACCCCATCGGGTCCATGATCTTGTGGCACGACGCGCACACCGGGTTGGCGCGGTGCAGCTCGAGGCGCTGGCGCAGCGTGGTCGGCTTGGCCGCGTTCGGATCCTCGTCGAGGTTCACCTCGACGCCCGGCGGCGGCTGCGGCGGCGGCGCGCCGAGCAGGTTCTCGAGCACCCACTTGCCGCGCGACACCGGCGAGGTCCGGGTCGCCACCGACGTCACCGTCAGCATGCTGCCGTGCCCGAGCAGGCCGCGGCGCGGGCTGTCGGGTCCAGCGTCACGCGGCGGAAGTAGCTGCCGTGGACGTTCGGGATGCCGTAGTGGCGCGCCAGCCGCTCGTCCACGAAGGTGTAGTCGGCGTCGAGCAGCGTCGAGCAGGCTCCGGTCCTCGCGCACGATGCTGCCGAAGAGCAGCTCGGTCTCGCGCCGGAACGACTGGCGCAGGTTGTCGTCGAAGTCCTTCGCCTCCGTCTGCACGTTGGCGAGCTCGCGCAGGATACAGCCACTGGCCGGCGAAGTTGCTCGACCAGCGCGTCGGCCTTCGGGTCCGCCAGCATCCGCGCGCACCTGCTGCTCCAGCACGGCGCGGATTCGAGAGCCGGCCCGGCGACCGCCAGGTCGAGCAGCTCGTCGTCCGGAATGCTGCTCCAGAGGAAGAACGACAGCCGCGAGGCCAGCGCGAGGTCGCTGATCGCGTAGACGCGTCCCGGGCGCCGTGCCCGCCGGCTCGCTCCTCGGTGCGGAACACGAACTTCGGCGCCACCAGGATGCGCGCCAGCGCGTGCTGGATGCCGGTCTCGAAGTCGCCGCTCGTCGCGGCCCTGCTCGATAGAAGGCCATCAGCGTGTCGACGTCGGCGGCCGGTGGCCGGGCGCCGGTAGGCGCGGCGCGCCAGCGTCGAGACGATCCGGCGCGCGCACGGCGCCTCCTCGCGCGGCCGTGGCCGGGCGGCAGACGAACATCTTCTTGCTGGCTCGGCGTGTCGCCGGTGCCCGTGGCGTTGAACGGGCCCGTGATGGTCGACGCGTCTGGACGCCGCCGCGGCGGGGTGAACGCCGAGTCGACGCGGAAGTCCGAGAAGCCCTCGTCCACGCCGGCGCCGCGCTGCCGATCGACGAGCGCCACGCCGATGGTGTGCGGGCCGGCGGTGACCGTCTGCGCGGAAGCTGCGCGGGTTGCGCACCGTGACCGGCTCGCCGTCGATCGTCACGTCGATGCGTCGATCCCGCCGAAGCCGCCGCGGCCCGCCGCCGCCGATCGCAGAACTCGTACTCGGCATCGAGCGGGAACGTGTGCGTGACGAGCAGGCCGCCGCGCGTGCCGAGCGGCAGGCCCTCGATGTGCTTGTCCTGCGCCAGCCGGCCCGGCGCGGAGTAGGTGACCTGCGACGGCGCCGCCGTGCGATCGCCGACCGCCTGGCGGCTGATCTTCATCGCCGCCGCGACGTAGCCCTGGATGAGCGACGGCGACACGGTCAGCGCCTCGGCGATGTTGTCGAAGCCTTCGTTCGAGTCGTCGGCCGGCAGCAGCGCCGTGACGTCGACGTCGATCGCCAGCAGATCGCGGATCGCGTTGGCGTACTCGGTGCGGTTCGAGGCGGTGCAGCGCCGGCGCCTCGAGATGCGCGCCCGGCGGGTTCGCGCGATCGAGCCGCGCCTCGAGCGCCGCGGCGAAGCCGTCGAGCGTCGGCGCGCTCCGGCCGCGGCATGCCGCTCGGCGGCATCATGCCGGTCTTGATCTTGCGGACCACCTTCTCCCAGACCTCGGCGTCGGCGCCGACGTGTGTCAGGCCGTCGGCCTCGAGCGACGAGCCGCCGCGACCTTGGTGCGCTCGTTGTGGCAGGTGACGCAGTACTGCTTCAGGAACGCCGGGTCGGCGGCGGCGCGGCGCGGCCGACGAGCGCGCGGGCCGGTCGGACGGCGGCGCGGTGCGGCACGGCGCGGGCGCCTGGCCCGCTGCCGCAGCGTGGCCGAGCGCGATCGACGACGAGCGCCAGAGCGCCGCCGAGCTGACGCAGCAGTCTCGTCATGGACGGCGCCGGCGCTGCCAGTCAGATCGTTGAGCAGGGCGATCGAGCTGGGCTTCGGCCGCGCCGGGTGCGTGGCCAGGAACACGCCTTCGGCCCACGTCAGCGGCGTGCGCCCTTCCTTGTCCTTCACGTCGAGCCGCGCGCCCTTGCTCGCGAGGAACCGGATGATGTCGTCCGAGCCGCGGTTGGCGGCGCCGTGCAGCGCGGTGAGCCCCATCGAGTTGACGGCGTTGACGTCGAGCCCGAGCTCGACGCACAGCTTGCACCGCCTCGAGCAGCGCCTTCGGGCCCTCGTCGGACGTCTGATCCACCACCCAGTTCACGCCGGCCGCGGCCATCAGCGCCGTCGTGCCGCCGAAGGTCGGGATCTTCGGGTCGGCGCCGCGCTCGAGCAGCAGCCGCATCACCGTGACGTCGCCGGCCAGCGCCGCCGCGAGATGAACGGCGTCTGCCCGGTGAAGTCCACCCACGCGAGCGTGCCGGTCATCGGCAGCATCTGCCGCCGGATCGGCGGCGTCTCCTTGCATGCGCGCGTTGAGGTTGGCGCCCTTCTCGAGCAGCACGTCGATCAGCGCGAGCAGCGGCGCGCGGTCGACGTTGTTGACGAACGTGGCGTTGTCGAAGTCCATGTTGCGGGCTTCGACCGCCGCCCAGAGCGGCGTGCGGCCGTACCAGTCCACCGCGTTGACGTTGGCGCCGCGGTCGATGAGCAGCCGCGCCACGCCGGGTGGTTGTTGGCGATGGCCACGAGGAGCGGCGTGATGCCGTTGGCGTCGGTCTGCTCGATGTCGGCGCCGGCGTCGAGCAGCAGCCGCGCCGACTCGAGCCGGCCGTCGCGCGCCGCGTACAGCAGCGGCGTCATCGCGCCCGGAATCAGGCAGCCGCGACCCGCGCTCGGGCAGCCCGCCGCGGACGATGCCGATGCCGTGGCCGAAGCCGGGCACCGAGTTGGGCAGCACCCAGCGCGGCGTCTCGCCGGTGCGCGTCTGCGCGTTCACCTCGGCGCCCTGGTCGATGAAGAGCGTGACGAGCTCGGGATGGTTGGCCCGCACGGCCACCATCAGCGCCGTCTGCTGGAAGGTCTTGTCGCGGCGTCGAGCGTGGCGCCGGCGTCGAGCAGCGCCTGCACGGCGTCGAGGCTGCCGACCGCGCCGCCGTCATCAGCGGCGTTTCGCCGGCGGCGTCGGGCGCGTTGGCGTCGGCGCCGCTCTCGAGCAGCAGCCTGATCATCGCGGCGTTGCCGTTCGACGCGGCGAGCGACAGCGGCGTCAGCGCCGTAGCGGTTGACGACGCTTGGGGTCGGCGCCGGCGCGGACAGCAGCGCGCGGCGTGTCGAGATCGTTGACGCGGACCGTCCAGTGCAGCGCCGGCGTGCCGTCGCGCCCGGGCGCGTTGACGTCGACGCCCTTCTGCTGCAGCAGGGCGCACCAGCGCCATGTCGCGCTTCATGGCCGCGTCGGCCAGACGGGTATCGCGTCGGCGGCGCCCGCCGGCCAGCGCCCAAGCAGGGCGCAACCAGGGCGCAGGACAGACTTCTCGGAACCTATCGGTGCGCAGCAGGCATGCGATCCTCAGATTATCAGGCATTTGGTCGGGCTGGACCAGCCCCGGGCCGCGGCTTCAGGCGCAGTTTCGATCAGGGAATCAGCGGTGTCGGGCGCTTCCGACCGGGCTCGATCTGCAGCAGCGCGGCGTCGTCCTCCTCGGTCAGCACGTAGAGCAGGCCGTCGGGCCCCTGGCGCACGTCGCGGATGCGCTGGTGCAGATCCCGCAGCAGCGACTCGCGGCGCAGCTCGTCCCAGTTGTCGTTGAACACGATGCGCTGCAGCTGGCCGGTCCGCGCGATCTCGCCCTCGCGCATCCCGCCGACGAACAGGTTGCGCTGCCAGTTCGGGAAGCGATCGCCGGTGTAGAACGCCATGCCCGGACACGGCAATCGACGGCACCCACAGCACGTGCGGCCGCTCCATGCCGTCGCGGTACGGCGTCGGCGACAGATAGTGGCCGCGGTAGTCGCGGCCGTCGCTCACGAACGGCCAGCCGTAGTTGCGGCCCGGCCGCAGGATGTTCACCTCGTCGCCGCCGTTGGGGCCCTGCTCGCCGGCCCACATCTCGCCGGTGAACGGGTTGAGCGCGAGCGCGAGCTGGGTGCGGTGGCCCATCGTGTAGATGTACGGCTTGAAGCCGGCCTTGCCGACGAACGGGTTGTCGGGCGGCACCTTGCCCTCGTCGGTCATGCGCAGAATCTTGCCGGCATCGTCGTTGCCGTGCTGCGGCCGGTCGAGGCTGGCGGGCGGGCCGGTGCCGGGGCCGCCGATGGTCATGTAGAGCATGCCGTCGCGGCCGAAGGCGATGCGCGACATCTCCATGTCCACGTCGTCCGACACGTAGACGTCGGTGATGTCGGTGAGCGTCTTGCCGTTCCACGTGCCGCGCATGATGGCGTTGCTGGCGACGGGATAGTCCTTGCCGTTGACGTCGGGCGCCGTGCCGCGCGGCTTGTGGTACGAGATGTAGACCCACTTGTTCTCGGCGAAGCGCGGGTGCAGCGCGATGTCCATCAGGCCGGCCATCGTCGGACTCGACGTCACGCCCGGAATGCCGGGCACCGGGGCGGGTCGAGCACGCCGTTCCGCACGACGCGCAGGCGGCCGACGCGCTCGGTGATGAGCATGTCGCCGCCCGGCAGGAACGCCACGCTCCACGGATGCGACAGCCCCTTGGTGACGACCGACACCTTGATGTTGCGCTGCTCGTAGGTTTCGAACTGCCACGGTCCGTCGCCGAGCGGCGGGCTGTTGTAGGGCGGCACCTTCGGTCCCGGCGGCACCACCCCGCGCATGTCGCGCACGACGGGATAGGGATTCTTCCGCGGCTGCTGCGCCGCAGCAGGGCCGCCCCGGCGGCCACGCCGGCGGCCATCACGACGGCGCGCAGCCGCGTCGTGCGATTGACGATCCATGCAACGGAATCAGCGACTCTATTTAAACAACTGTTTTACGGATGAGTTATGCTTCATAATCGGCGCACCGGAGATTGACGGCAGGAATGCCATCGAAGTCCTGATCGTCGAAGACGACCGGGCCACGCGCATGGGGCTGCAGGAGCTGCTCGCGAGGCGGGCTACGATGCCATTGCCGCGGCGGATTTCCGCGCCGGCCGCCGGTCACTCGAGAGGAGCGCCCGGATCTCCTCATCGCCGATCTTCGCCTGGAAGGCTTCAACGGTCTCCAGCTGCTGCACGTCAACCCGCGGCCCATTCCGACCATCATCGTCACCGGCTTTCCCGACGACGTGCTGCAGGCGGAAGCCCGTCAGCTCGGCGCCGATACCTGGTGAAGCCGGTCGATCCGGCGGAGCTGCTGGCGCCGGTAGGCCGGTTGCTGGATTGCGAGCCGCGAGCGCCGGAACGCCGGCGCGGGCCGCGCAAGACCTATCACGTCGGATCTGCCGCTGGAGGTCAACGCCGTGCCGGCCCGGTTGCTCGACGTCAGCTCGGCGGGCGGGCCCGGCTCCCAGATTCTACCGCCCGTCGGGACAGGGCGTGCCGCCGGCGCTGACCCTGGATTTCCCCGTCCACGACCTGCAGTTGAACGCCGCGCTGGTGTGGTCCACGCCCGACCGCGCCGGCCGGTGGCACTGCGGTGCGGTCATTACGGACGCGCCCGCGGGCTGGATGACGCGGCTCGATCTCACGCCGTAGCGAGCCTGGGGCCCGGCCTGGGGCCGAGGCCTGGGGCCTGGAGCCCGATGGCCTACCGTTCCGCCTTCACACTCCTGAAGATCTGCCAGCGCACGGGCGGGTGCAGCGAATACTCCACCAGCAATTCGGCCGCGACGTGCGCGCCCCCCTTGCGGGCCGGCCGATAGCGCCACTCGCGCGCGGCTTCCAGCACCAGGCGGTCGTAGGGCGGATGTGTCGATCGCTCGATGACCGCCGAGACCACGTTGCCGGCTGCGTCCACCGAGACGCGGATGGCACCTTCGAACGCCGTCCGGGCGACGCTGGACTCGATCGGCTCCCAAGCCGGGAACGACTGGCTCAAGGGAAACGGCGGCGCGTCGCTTTCCGACTGCGGCCTCGACGCCGGCCGGGCAGTGACCAGCGAGGCGCTCTCCACCTGCAGGCGGCCCAGTTCGGCCAGCGCGTCGGCGGCCAGGCGCAAGTCGGCCAGCTCGGGACGCGTGACGAGCGCCGGCTCGGCCAGCAGTTGTGACGCGAGCCGAAGCAGGCGATCGGCCTCGATGCCGTCGCGACGCCGCAGCGCCCGCCGGGCCTCGAGCAGGAGCGTGCGTGCCACGCCTGGCAGCCGCGCTTGGCGCACCTCGGTGAAGGCCTGCGCGACGCGGGGCGCGACCTCGCGGGGGTCGGGCGCGTAGAACGGATCGAGATCGACCAGCGCGGCAATGGTGCGCTCGGCTTCACGGCTCTGCCCGAGCGCCAGCCAGCACAAGGCGCGATAACGCATCACGTCGAAGGCGAACGGTGAATCGTCGCTCGTGTCGGCGTGCTCGAGCGCCGCCAGCACGTCTTCGTAGCGCGCCGCGTTGTAGAGGGCCTGGGCGCGCGCAATCGCGTCCTGGGCCAGCGACGCCGCCGGCACGCCGACGACGCTGGCGAGCACCAGCACCCCGACCACCTGGCGCATCCTCATGGCGCCTCTACCCGCTGCCGCATGTCCACGTTCAGACGCGTGGTGGCGTCGCCCGTCACGCGAACGCGTGTCCGGCGCTCGCCGAAGTCGGGATGGCGGAGCAGGACCTCGTACTGTCCGACCGGCCGGGACACGTTGCCGAGCGGTGTCTCGCCCACGCGCTCGCCGTTCAGCCACACCTCGGCCCACGGTTGGGCGTTGATGGCCAGCGAACCTCTGGGCAGCGAGGGCGTGACCGTGGTGGTCGCGTTCGACTGCACCGCGACGCGTTGGCGCAGGCGCAGGCCCAGCTCCTCGTTCACGAACTCCAACTCGTGCGCGCCCGGCGACAACGCAATCGGACCGCCGCCGCTGGCGCCGACGAACCGCCCGTTGTCGAAGACACGGAGCGCGGTCGGCACCCCAACCGTCACAAAGCCGGGAGCGGCTGGAGGGGCCGGCGGTAGCAGCACGTGCAGCGACTGCGCCCGCCCGGCCGTCACGGTGATCGATCGATTCACCTGGCCGGTGCGGCTCCGCACCGACACGGCGTGCGCGCCCGGTGCCAGCGTCGGTACCACCAGTGGGGTCGAGCCACGGACGACGCCGTCGATCGACACCTGCGCTGCCGCCGGCTCACTGGTGATCCGGATCTCCGCAGGCTCCTCAACACTCGGTTGCGGCGGCACGAACTCCACCATGCTGTGGGTGGTTTCACCGCGCACGACGTTCACCATGATTCGTCCGGGCGTTCCGCTGGTGCCGCACTTCGACGGCCCGTTGTCCTTCGGTGGCGCTGATCGTCAAGGGCGTCACGCCGGCGACCTCGCCGTCGAGACGCACTTCGGCGGCGGCGGGCTGGCTGTCCACGATGATTGTCCCGGTGGAACCGCCGAACAACCCGGACAAGAAAATGCCGGCGACGATGAGGATGACGGCCTCGACGACAGCCACTGTCGTGACGATGCGGAACGCCCACTCGTCGCGTGACCAGTCGCCCCACGCCGACATGGGGTCGCGAAACCCGGGCTCGGCATCGCGCTGGTTTTCGCTGCCGAATTCGTCCATGCCGGGCTGCTCCGGCCGCACGTGGATCACGGAGAGCGCATCGTCCTGGGGCCACGACCGGAACGACGGGTCGGACGCTGACGGTTTTGAAATCGACGGCCGGAGGGTCACCGCTGCAGCTGTAGCCAACCCCATACCACCGGAGCGCTGCTGGCCCTCTCGGTTTTCCGGCAGAAACGCGCGTATGCCGCCCCCGGGTGGCCCGATGTCGGCCAACGGCGGACCTTCGTTCTGCTGTTCAGGGGAGCGCACAACCCCACGCCGCACGCAGCCGGGGTGCAGGCACGCGCCGATCCGTGTGCGGACTGGCTACTGCGTGGGCCGCAGAACGATCGGCACAATCAACTGCGCCGTGGTGGGCTGGCCGTCGCGCATCGCCGGCGTGTACCTCCACGACCGCGCCGCCTCGATCAGCAAGCGGTCATAGCCCGGGTACAGCGGCTGCTCCATCTGCGCGTTGGTGACGCGGCCCGTGGCGTCGATCGTCAAGAGCATCGACCCCTTGAGCTCACGGTTTCTCCACGACGGGTCGGGCGGGCGCCACTGCGGCATGGGCTGGGACAGCGGCCTCGGCCGCGACACGACGCCGGCCGCTGCGGCAGCCGCGCCGGCGGGTGCCGGGGCAGCCGCCGCTGGCTGGGGGGGCGCGCTCCGCTGCCGGCGGCAATGCCGCGCCGGCTCCGGGCGCCGGCACTGGGGCCGGCGCAGGCGTGACGGCCGCAAGCGCCGCGGGCGGCGCGGCCGCAGGCGGGGCACTCTGCGCCCGCAACAAATCCAGGAAGCCGGAGGCGAGCGTCTTGAGGTCGGTGAGCTCGCTCTGGTTGGCTACTGACGGATCGTCGAGCAGGCGCACGGCTGCTTCGAAGCGCTGCGTCGCGCCCAGCCGATCCCCCCTGCTGATACGCCAGCCGCCCATCGGCGACCCGTCGGCGCGCGATATCCGGCAGCATCCGGCGTCGCGCATCGGCGAGCATGGCCGCGACGCGCGGCGACACGTCCGGCCGGGCGGCGGTGGCCGTGGGATCGGCCTCGATCGAGCGGGCGATCGCGGCGTCGGCTTCGCCGGCGCGCCCCAGCGCCAGCAGGCACAGCGCCCGGTACAAATGCACGTCGGCCCGTACCCGCCGGGCCGGGCGTGTCGAGCAGGGCCAGCGCGTCCTCGGTACGCCGCCTCGAGATACAACGTCTTCGCGCGGTCGAAGGCATCCTGCGACCGCGCGGTGCCCGGCACCGCCGCCGCCAAGACCGCCAACGCCACGACCTGCAACAAGCGCTGGGTGAACATCGGATTACTGCGCTCTTGGTTGGAAGTCGACGCTGACCCGCGTCGGCGCGCGCAGCGTCAATATCACCGTCTGCCGCCGCTCGCCGAACTCGGGGTGTCGGAGTACCATCTCGTGGCGGCCGATCGGGCGGGTCAGGTTGCCAATCGGCGTCTCGCCGATACGCTCGCCATCGATGAACACTTCCGCCCACGGCCGCGCGTTGATCGACAGCGTCGCGTTGGGCATGTCGATCTTGAGCGCCGTCGGACGGCCCGCCGCCACCGTCACGGTGCGGTCGGCTTCGAAGCCGGTATCGTCGCTGACGAAGTGCAGCGCGTGGGTGCCCACCGGCAGCATCACGCGGTTCACGTCGGTCGTTCCGAGCAGCCGGCCTTCTTCGAAGATTCGCAACGGCATGACGGTGTCCACGCTCAGCCAGCCGACGATGCTGTCGCCGGTGGCAGCCGGGCTGACGACGTGAAGCGTGGTCGTCCGGCCTGCGTCCACGCGGATGCGTCGTTCCACCGTGCCGCTCGCGAAACGCGCCGACAACACGTGTTCGCCGGCGGTCAGCGTGGTGGCCGTGAGCGGCGTGGTCCCGACGCCGATGCCGTCCACCACGAGCGGCACTCGCGAGGGTTCGCTCGTGACTTCCAGCGGCACCGCTGGTCGTTGAGGCGGCGACGGCGGGCGCCGGCGCCAGCTCGATGATATTGGGCGGATGACGTCGCCGGCGTTCAGCTGGACCGAGAGTTCCCGTTCGCTGCCACCGGCTCGCACGACCACCTTCGACGTCCCGGCGGGCAACTCCAGCAGCAACGGCGTGGTGCCGAGGACGCGGTCGCCGACGAGCACCTGCGCTCCGGTAGGCGTGCTCTCAATCGTCAGCCGCGCCGTCGATCGCGCCCGCCCACACGGGCACGCCCAAGGTCCACGCGAGACCGGCGACCAGCCCGGCGATGAACAGGGCCGACACCCGCTTCACGTTCACGTTGACAATGTCCACGGCGACTCGCCCTTCGGTGCTGAGGCGGTCTAGGTCTGCCCGGCGGGCAGAGCCGCCGCCGGCGTCGGGCTGGGACGGCCGGGGGGGGGGGGGGGGGGGGGGGGGGCCGGGGGAGGGGCGGTCGGGGGCTCCGCTCGCCTTCGTCGGCGACGTGATCGCGGACGGCGGCAAGGCGTCGCCCGTCTCGCTGCCCGAATTCGTCCGCCGCGTTGACGGCGCGGACGTCGACGGCCCGCGACCCCGGCCGATCGGCGTGTCGCGCGGCGACGAGGATGGGCGCGGATTCTGTTCGGATGCGGAGCCTGATGTCACGAGCTCAGCCCTCTTTCCGAACAATCACTTAAAAAGTCAGTGAGAACGGAACCAGTACATGAGCCAGACGGGACCCGCGCCGCGATTCCGACCTGTTGCCGACTTCGTTCATCGGTTTCCAGGCTGGCGGCGATTCGTTCAGCCTGGCTTCGCCGGTTTCTGACATCGCCAGTCGCCGCCGGCCGCCGCGGCGAACCCGGTCTCGACGCCCGCGAGACGTGCTCGACGACGTGCTCGCACCGTCGCCGTTACACTCGTCATGCGTGCCGTCAACGGCGCGGTTTCGCCGCTCAACTCCAGCTCGGGCTCGTCGAGATCGCGGCGGACGCCGGCCTGCCCCGCCGGGAAGCGCTCGTCGACCGATCGCTCATCGGAGACGTTCATATTTTGGGTCCCGACGACGACATGCCGTCGCAGTCCCGCCGCTGGTAGGCATTGAGCCACTGCTCGCCGGCGGCAATGAGGTCCGCGCGTCCGCCACCGTTGGGCGCGCCGCGGCTTCGGCGGCCAGAGGCGCGGCGGGGACTCGAGGCGCAGGACTCGCGTTGGGCGAGGGTAGCGCGGCCGCCGGTGCGCTTGCCCGCGCCTTCTCGGGCAGGTGGGCGAGGGCGGGTGTTGGAAGAGCTTGAGGCTCCGGCCGGGCTCGCGGAGTCGAGGCGGGCGGGGCCCCAATGGCTCCACCGCGGACGCGGCGAACGCCTTCGCTACCGCGGTTCGGGCGTCGAAGCGCCGCGGCCGGCCAATACTGCCTCGTTACGGCCGCGCCGCTGCCGCCGAGCGGTTCCCGGACGCCCGTAACGGACACGGACACCGCGCCACCGTCGCCGGCCGAATGGACACAGCGCGGGCGCCGACGATCTGCTGGTCTCGCGGCCTGGTACACACGGTTCTCTTCCTTGCCGTCGACGACGGTCGAACCCACGCCGTCCGCCGCACTTCGATCCCGAGGCCTGAGGGCCCGGCACTGCTCGCAGCAGTCATCATTCGTTCAAGCGGCGTCATCGTCGCCGTTGCGCCGGCTCACTTCGCTCTGTGATCGACGTCGCCGGGCGGTGCCCGATTCCGCAGCGTAAACCACCAGACGGTGCCGACAATCGCCACGATGCCCGTCGCCGCGAACAGCGCGACCCACGTCCAGGCGGGGCGGGTACCCGGCCTTCCTGTCCTCGGCAAGGAACGTCGGCCGGGCTCGTCGCGCGGATGGACCGGTTTCCCCGAGGTGGAGAGCGGCTCGACCTCGATGTCCTCGCTCGTCTCGACAGCGCCCGAAGTCGTACCGGGAACTCTGCCGCGGGCGCCACGGTCGCGACCGTCGTTGATCAACAGGGTCGCGGACGTGCTCGGCCCGCCAGCGCGATTACGGCGCATCGTGCCACGGTCGCGGGGATCGCCGCCGCCACCGTCGTCATCATGGTCGCAATCGGGGGCGACACCGAGTGGATCGGCGCCTCCGGCTCGGCCTCGTCCTGGCTCGACCGGTGGTGCGCCGCGCCAACGGATCGGCTCCGGGGTCGCTCTCGACGTTGGAATCGGCTTGGGCCGAGCGGGGACGCCGACGACGCTGCCGGGATCTCGCGCAGCGGCCTGTGCGCCTCGGCCGGCCGCGCTTCGATTTCCGCGCGGGCCTCATCCGACGCTGCGCACTTCACGCCTGCGCCCGGCACCAGGTCCTCGGTCGCGCCGAGCGAACGCTCGCCGGTCAGGACATCGTCGCCGCATGGGCATGCTCATCTGCACCCGACACAGTTTCGCTTGCGCCTCGACGACGCCTGATCGACGGACTCGATCGCGCATGCAACTGGACGTTCAGCGCCAGGAGCCGCGGCGCGCTTGACCACGATGCATCAGACGTCATGTCGGCGGCGGTCACGATTTCGAGGGCTTCGCGCTGGGCGGCTGAACGGAACTCGTCCCGCAGCCTGACAAGTTCGTCCGCTTTCGCTAACCACGCCTGACGGCGCTGCTTGTATTCGTCGATAGCCGGGGAAGCCCTGCTGGAAGCTGTTGATCTCGTTCTGTCACGATAGTTGAAAGAGGGTGCACCGATATGGCGCCTTGCGCAGAGCCCGAGTAGTGTCAGGCTTTCGCTGACCATTCTGCGATACCGCCGATCAACCCTGTGTTCTCCGGCTGGCTTCCGGGCCGGAATCCGCCGGTCTCACGCCGCGCGCCACGGGCAAAACCCCGGATGTGGCTGGATTTGCAGAAGGGCGACAGGGGGCATGCCCGGCACGAGGTTGCCTTCGGTCGGGTATCAAGGAGGAACCAATCGCGACAGGAATGTTTTCGCCCTGATTCGGGTCTTCGGCTACTGACTGATTCAGTCCGCCGCCAGCGCAAGACCCCTTGGCCCCGCAGGCCCGATAGGCCCTCTTCGCGAGGCGGGCAGTCGTCCCGCCTCGTTCCTCAGACGAGACGGCGTCCACGAGCTGACGCCACGTCGTCTGGCTGGTGTCGGGAATCGCCGCGCCGCACAGCCAGCCGCTCTCGCCGCTCGGTTTCTGCCACACCACGTTCACGTCGATCGCGACGTTCGAGGTCGGCAGCGTCATCGACAGCGAGCGCGGCAGCCGCTCTTTTGGCGTTCGCTCCATTTCCAGCCGCAGTCCGCCGTAGCTGATGTCGAGGATTCGCACCGGCAGATCCTGCACCCACGCCTTGAGCTGCCGCGTCACCGGCTTGCGCGTTATCGGCGCGTGGCGCTGAAGATGGCGTTGGGCGCGCTCGCCTCGAGCTTCTGCTACAACCAGCGCCGGCACCGGCGAGATCGGCTTGAGCAGGTACTCCGCCCCCATCTTGCGGGCGTCGGCCTCGAGCGCGGTCCGGGAACCCGGTGATCACGATCGCGGGAATCGGCCGCGAGACCCCATGGCGAGGAGCTGCAGCCCGTTGTAGCCCTGGAGACGGATGTCCGTAATGATCAGGTCGGGCGCATCGCGTTCGAGCGCCTCGGTCGCTTCCGGCAGCGAGCCGCCGGCAACGCCACGTAGCCCGCCCCGACTCAGCGCGTGAGGCCCCGGCGGGTCGCCTCGTCGTCATCGAGGATCAGGATGCGTCGCGGGGCAGAGTAGGCCCCCAAGTGGTCATACTTTCCACCAGCGCACGCAACGGCCATACCGCCGGCGTTCGATGAATTTGCGCCCTTCGAACCGTTGACGCGGCAAAACAGCTCAGCCGGCTTCTTACAAATAAGTCGTAAGCGGCAACGGATGTGTTGTTGAGCTTGCCGGGCCGATCCCGGCCCTCAGCTGCCGGCGCGGCCGGGCCGGGACTTTCGGAACCCCGGCGTTCCACCGCGCCGGGCTGCCGGCCGCGAGGCGCGCGCGGAGCACCGTGCGCTGAAAGGGCGAGAACTGCCAGTCCTCCACCTGATTGCGTCGCAGTTCTTCAGCGGTCCACAGATACCACGCATCAGGCCCGATTGCGTGTGCTCCGCGGTGCCGAGCAGCAAGTGTCCGATTTCGTGGGCGATTGCGCCGACGAGAATTGCCTCCCGATCGGTGTTCGAGCGGCGCGCCATGGCGTCCACCTGGTCGACGTAGACGGTGGCAAGCCGGCCCGCCTGCAGCACCGGATTCATCAGCGAGGAGCCCACGCCTATGGCCGTCGCGGGGCTTCGCGTCATCCGGAGGATGAGCTGGTCGGGGCCGGGGGCGCGGCCGCAGCGGGCGGGGCAGTGTACCCAGCCCATCTCTCACCTCCGCGCGCGCGAAGATCTCGGCAGCACGCGTGAGGCTGGTGCGGCGCACGAGGCTCGGCAGGCCGGTGTTGTCGTAGACCGCTCGATGACGTCGTCCAGGATGATTGCGGCTCCGGCCACCGGCGCCGAACCAGCCAGCGGGGCCAGCGTCACCACCAACGCCAGCGGGAGCCGCCAGGCGCGCGAGGTCCGTCGCGGGACCAACCGGCTATCGGTAGTGGCCGGGCGCCATCGGGGCATGCCGAATTGTAGCGCAGGACACAATCAGGGCCCGGGCTCCACCAACACGCCCCACATCTGACGCGCGCGGGCGGTGGCGGCAGCGACGTCCTCCGGCAACATGAAGCCGTCGCGCACCAGTGCCGCGGCGGCCCGCTCACTCGGCCGGCGTAATCGGGCAGCCCGCGGTAGCGCTCCTCGATTCAGAGACGGTCGTCGTGTACGGCACGGCGTTCGGACTGTGTCCGCGCGAACGGCACGAACGACCCCGTGAGGCCCGACAGGTAGCCGAGGTCACGCAGCGGCGGCTCGAGGATGTTCCAGCCCGTGAACGTCCCCAGCGGCGCCGCCACCTCCAGCATCGGCACGCCGCCGCGATCGTTGCCGTCCGCGTCCACCTGGGGTACGCAGACCCCATCCGGTGCGCCGACGCGGGGCGGCTCGCGAATGACGCCAGTGGTGGCGAAACTCGGAGCCGAAGTCGAGGCGCGACACCGACGGCATGTAGCCGGGCCACGTCACCGCCCCGGCGGCGGGGAATGCCACTGCCGCCCCGGTCCGCCAGTTCCCCGTTCGAGACCATCGGATAGCGCGAGGCCGGGGGAGCCTTGCCGGAGGCGAGCCACTCGTCGATCGCGATCACGAGCGCGCGCAGCGCCCAACGCTGCTGAGCGAAGTTCAGAAGGTTGCGGAAGTCGCCGCTGCCGGTGGCGCGAATCGGCGGCAGCGGGCTGCCCGCGTGCGGCGTGCCGGCCAGGAAGTAGAGCCGCGACGAATCGCCGCCAGCGGCACGTCGCGCGCGCCGTTGTCGGTGGTGTGCGTCAGAGATCCGGCGCGGGCCCAGTACTCGGTGGACGAGAAGGTGTAGAAGATGCGTGGCACCACGCCCCCGCGCTGCGCGCCCGCGCCAGCAAGCCGTCGTCGGTGAAGGGCGGGACATCCACCGGGCGGAGAATCGACAGCACCGAGTTGCCCGCCTGCCCCTGGCATCGCGAAACGGTGGTTGAAGCTGCCGCCGCCGGCGCCGGCCGATGCGATTCCCAGGCCGTCGAATGCCGCGCGGCCGCGTTCGTCGGGGTTGAAGCCGTCGCGCACGAACTCGCGCAGGAACCGCCCGCTCTGCGCACAGCCGAACCCGATCATGCCGCGCAGCGCCGCCGGCGACTCGCGCAACGTCGTGTATGGCGCCGCCGTACTTCAGGTAGGACGCGAGATCCCGCACCGCCGCCAGCCAAGTCCCGCGACCGGCGAGCCGTGCGCGGTGTACACCGCCCCGCCCAGGCCGACGCGCACAGGACCGTTCACCACCACCACGCAGCCGTCGCGATTGCTTGAAGCGCCAGGCCTCCGGCGGCAGCGCTTCGCCGGACTGCGTCGATCCGCTGCCGGTAGGTCATGGTTGCGGCGCCGTTTTGAGTGGCGGCGCAGTATGGCAGCGCGAAGCCGGTGGCGCGGGGGCCGGCCTCGGTGACGATCGCGCTGGCGCGCACCTGACCGTCGACTGGGGCCACTGGAGCCTGGAAGGTCAGGCCCTGCGCCGGCGTGACATCGAACTGCCATCCCAGGAAGGCCACGGCGAAGCCGCGTTCGAGCAAAAAGCCGTCGCCCATGCTCCACGACTCGGGCACGAGGCTGCGCTGCACGGCGCCGGACATCAGGCCGAGCGCTTGATCGCGGCCGCGGTTGACCACCTCGAGAAGCACCGCGCCGCGCGCGCGCGCGGGCTCCTTGGGCTGGAAGAAGAGCAGATCGCCGGCGGACCCTCGACGAGTCCGGCGGCGTTGCGGGGCGCCTGGGCCAGATCCACGATTGCGCGGTTGGCAGGCGAGCCGAGGGTCGGCGGTGAAGTGAACTCGGGCGATGATGCGCTGGTGGGGCTCGTCGGCGTCGTCGCGCCGGCGAATCTCATTGGGGCCCACTTCGGCCCAGGCCGCCGTGGCTGCGAGGATGAGGATGAGCGCCGCCTGGGCAAGCCGTTGAAGCATGCCCGAATTTTACGCCCGGGTCATCGCTCCACGGCAGTGCGCCCCCCGCCGCCACCGCCGCTGCCGGAGTCGCCTCCGCCCCCGCTGTTCGAGCTGCCCGTCGAGCCGCCGCTCGACGACGAGTCGCTGCCGCCGCGAGAAAAGCCCTGCGAGCTGACCGCAGGCCCGGCCGCCGCCCGACCCGCGCGCCGAGCCGCACGCCTTCGCCGTCGCTCGCGGTCTCTTCGCCGCGGGGCATGGTGCGCAGGTGTAGCCCAAGCCGTTGATGACGCGAACGCCCGGCGTGGGTCGGTCGCCGCCACCACCACCACCGCCGCCGTCGACGATGATGGCGCCGCCACCGAAGTCCAGCGGATAAAACCCCAGGAAGGGATAGCCGAAGGGCGAGTAGAGGTAAACCGATTCGAAGTAGGTCCCGCCCCCGTACAGGTTGCCTGTACCACCACGGGTAGTCGGGATCAGCCGGGTCCATCTCGAAGGGAAACGGCGTCAGTCGATCGGCGCGAGACGTGGGCCGGACCGAGAACGCCTGCGGAATACGTCAGCGCCCGCACCATCAGGTCGATCACGCTCAACGGAACGCCGGCGTCGTCGAGTTCAATCAGGCGACGTGCGTTCAACCCGACGTTCGCTCGCGACTCCACCAGCGCGGCTTCCAACGCCGGCGCAGCCACGTGCGGGCTGGCCTCGATCACGTCGTCGACGGTCAGGCGCGCGGGCGCCGACCGCGCCCGTACTCCATGGCTGGCCTCTCGTCGCGCCGGAAACGGCGCGCACGCGCATGCTGTTGCGCCCGCCGATCTCCACTGATGGGCGTCCATCCAGATGCCGTCGGGCGAGAGCAGCGAGATGCCGCTGACGGTGCGTTTCGATTCTTTCGCACACGTCAGCTCGGCGCGTGAGGTACAGCCGCGCGCCGTCCTTCGACCACTCGACGCGCTGTGCGCCGGCACAGCCGCCCTCGTCGAGCGGCCGCGAACTGCCGTCGGCGACAATCGCCTGCACCAGCGCCGGCTTGTCAGTGACCTCGGTCGTGAGCGACGCCGCATTGCCACGCGCGGTGACGCACACCCGCGCGCGCGGTGCCTGCTGTTCCGCGAACACCGCGTCGCCGCCGCGCGTGGTGTCCACGCTGACCGTCCAGCAGCCCAGCCAGGGCGCCCACCGCGCATCCGCCTGCTCCTGCGCCGATGCCGGCGAGGCGATGAGCGTGGCCCCGGTGAGCAACAACGAGTAATGCAGTGGAGCGTTCTTCATGAGCGTTCTATCTCCAGCTCCGGTGTCCGGTAGGCCTGTAGCCCGTAGCCCGGAGCCCGGAGCCCTAGAACTGCCACGCCGTCCCCACTGTCACTTGCGCTCCCGACAAATCGAGCGGGTCGAAATCCACCCAGGTGTTGTTGAGATCGGCTGTGGCGCGACGATACCTGAAATCGGCGCTGACCAGCATGCGGCGCAGCACGCGGATGTCGGCGCCGCCGCCGACGTAGTAGGTCGGGGCCCAGCCAGTCGAGCGCAACATGCGCAGGGAAGACGCTGCGGTCCACGAAGTCCACGAAGTCGCCCTCCTGGCGCAGCTCGTAGTACGTGGCGCCTCCGCCGGCAGCGAGATACGGCGCGACCCGCGCCGGAATCCACGCCAGCCGGCCAATCGCACGCCCCCGATCGAGCAGGGCGTACTTGATGCCTCCGGTCGCGTGGATGACATTGAGGCGCGTGGACTGGTTGATCGGCTGCCGGTTGTTGTCCACGAAGCGCCGGTACTCGGATCCCGGGTTGGTGTGGGTGTACTCCACGCCGCCGACTGCGGTGAAACGGCCCGTCAACCACACGCCGACGTCGCTGGCCAGCGCGAACGCGTTGAAGTCGCCCTGGTCGAGCGTCAGCTGGTCGGTGACGATGTGTACCAATCGCTGCCGCCGCGATTGAACGACCACCCGACACGCACACCCACTTCGGCTTTGGGACGCGCGAACAGGAAGTCGCCGGGGGCCGCGGGTGTGACGGGCCGCGGGCCGTCTGCGCCGCAGCCACTGTTGGCATGACCTGAAGGGCGACTGCCACGGCGAGACCGATCAGGCGCGGACGTGTTCCATCAAGAGAGCGTTACGCAAAGCCTAGACCAATCGACCCGTTCGGCGACCGGCCGGAATCGACGAGGATAGCGCGCCCGTCCGCGGCCGGATGACCTCTGAGTGGTCGGTTCGACCCGCGCGCCGAGCGCTCGCCGTTGCTGCGGGTTCCTCGGCGCGGGGCGTGGTGGCCTTTGCGGAGACGAGCAAAGCCGCTAGGAGCAACGACGAGCATTGCAGGTGAGCGCTCTTCATGAGCGTTCTTCCCTCAGGCCTGTAGCCCGTAGCCCGAGAGCCCGTAGCCGTGGTCTTGAACGCTCCGCAGTTTGTGAATTGTGAATCGTGCATTGTGAATTACTCTGACCCCGTGACCACGCGTCCCGACGAGCACCTGGCCACGCAGCGCTTCACCGAGTTCACGCGCGCGGAGTGGGCGGCGCTGCGGGCGTCCACGCCCTTGCCGCTCAGCGAGGCGCAACTCAAGGGTCTGGCGGGCCTCAACGAGCCGATGTCGCTCGACGAGGTCACGGCGGTGTATCTGCCGCTGGCGCGCCTCCTGAACCTCTACATCGAGGCCTCGCAGGCGCTCGGCCGCGCCACCGCCACCTTCCTCGGCACCGAGCGCCCGCACGTGCCGTTTCGTGATCGGCCTCGCCGGCAGCGTCGCCGTCGGCAAGAGCACCACCGCGCGCGTGCTGCAGGCGCTCCTGTCGCGCTGGCCCAGCCACCCCCAGGTAGATCTGGTGACCACCGACGGCTTCCTGCTGCCGCCGCGACGCTGGAGGCGCGCGGGATCGCGCACCGCAAGGGCTTTCCGGAAAGCTACGACCTGAAGCGGCTGGTGCAGTTCATGGCCGACGTCAAGGCGGGCGTGCCCGAGGTCAACGCCCCCGTCTACTCACACCTGCGCTACGACGTCGTGGCCGGCCAGCACCAGGTGGTGCGCAAGCCGAACATCGTGATTGTCGAGGGGCTGAACGTGCTGCACGTGGGCGCGGCCCGCGGCGAGCGTCCGCGGTCGCCGTTCGTCTCCGACTTCTTCGACTTCTCGATCTACATCGATGCCGACGAGGCCGACATCGAACAGTGGTACGTCGAACGCTTCCTGACGCTGCGGGATACGGTCTTCACCGACCCGTCCTCGTTCTTCCACCGTTACGCGTCGCTGACCACGCCCGAGGCGATCGAGACCGCCCGCGGCATCTGGCGGTCGGTGAACGCGGTGAACCTGCGGGAGAATGTGCTGCCGTCGCGACCGCGTGCCACCGTGATCCTGGAAAAGGGCCGCGACCACGCGGTGCGGCGCGTCAAGCTGCGGACGCTGTAAGGATCGGCCGCGGCCGGTCGGCGAACTTCGTCGCCAGCATCCGCTCGGTGGCTTCGGGCGACTGCACGTCGCTGAACAGTACCCCTGCGCGTGCGGGCAGCCCAGTGCGATCAGGTGCTCGGCGTGGGCCCTGCTCTCCACGCCTTCGGCGATCAAGCCCATGCCCAGGGCCCGCGCCAGGCTGACGATCGCGTCGGCCACCGCCGAATTCTCGTTGGGCATGCCCATCCGCGCCACGAACGAGCGGTCGAGCTTCAGGGCGTCCACAGGGTAACGCTGCAGGTAGCTGAGCGACGAGTAGCCGGTGCCGAAGTCGTCCAGATACATCGACACACCTCTGGCGCGCAGCCGCTCGAAGTTCTCCTGCACGATCTCGGCGCTGTTGAGCAGCGTGCTCTCCGTGATCTCGAGCCGCAGCGTGCCTGGCTGCAGCGACGATTCCTCCATCGCCTGCTGGATCTGCTCGACGAAATCGTTGCGCCCGAACAGCCGCGACGAGATGTTCACCGACAGGCCCGAGCGGCCGGCCGAAGAGCCGCTGCCAGGCGGCCCCCCGCTGGCAGGCCTCGCGCAGGACGAAGCAGGTCAGCGGCACGATCAGCCCCGTCTCCTCGGCGACCGGGATGAACTCGGACGGCGGGACCTGGCGGCCGTCGGGACGCGTCCAGCGGGCCAGCGCCTCGAGGCCCGCGATCTCCGACGACGGCAGGCTGACGATCGGCTGGTAGAACACGGGAATTCTTCGCGCTCGATCGCCTGGCGCAGCTCGGTTTCGAGCGTCAGCCGGCGCACGGCGCTGGCGTGCATCATCGGATCGAACAGCTGATAGCCGCCGCGGCCGGCGGCCTTCGCGCGGTACATCGCGATGTCGGCGTCGCGCAGGACGTCATCGACGGTGTGGTACTGCGGTCCGCCCAGCACGACGCCGATGCTGGCGGACGCGGACAGTTCGCGGCCGCTGAGCGAGATCGGCTCAACCATCGACCGCTGCAGGCGTTCGGCGACCAGGCAGACCTCGTCGGGGGTCGCGAGTCCTCGATCAGCAGCGCGAATTCGTCGCCGCCCAGCCGGGCCAGTGCGTCGCCGGGCCGCAGGTTGGCCTCGAGCCGCGAGGCGATCGCGACCAGGAACTGGTCGCCGACCAGGTGGCCCAGGCTGTCGTTGACCAGCTTGAAGCCGTCGAGGTCGATGAACAGCACGGAGTATTTCGGCGTCGTCGCTCGTGCGTTCTGCGCAATCGATCGCTGCAGTAGCTCGGCGAAGAGCCGCCGGTTGGGAAGACCGGTCAGGTGGTCGTGGCGCGCCGCGGTGGCGAGCGTATCCTGCACCCGGCGCCACTCGGTCACGTCGGTCTGCGAGCCGGCCATGCGGATCGGCTGGCCGCTCTCGTCGCGCACGGCGATGCCGCGGCACAGCACCCAGCGAATCTGACCGTCGGAGTGGTGCGCCCGGTACTCGTGCTCGAAGTGGGCGGTGGCGCCGCGGATGTGGGCATCGAGCGCCGACTCGAGTCCCTCGCGATCGTCGGCGTGGACGAGCGCGACCCACTGACCGATGGTGGCCACCGAGTCTGCGGCGACAGGCCGAGCATCAGCTTCCAGCGCTCCGAGCGGTCCAGGGCGCCCTCGTCGATGTCCCAGTCCCACAAGCCGTCGTTCGAGCCGGCGGCGGCCAGGGCATAGCGCTGTTCGGAGCGCCGGGCGGCGCCCAGCGCGGCCACGGCATCGTTGTGCAGCCGCATCACTTCCTGGTTGTGGCGCTGGTCCGAGGCGATCCGATCCACGTAGATCGCGTAGGACCGGAAGGTCAGATAGACCGGAGCGATCACGAGCGGCAGAAGCCAGCCGCGGTCGGCGTTCCAGATCGCCACCGCGGCGACGGCGGCACCGGCGCCGACGAAATAGCTCGGCGCCGTCCACAGGAAGTTCGACTCCCATACCTTCCAGACGCGCTCGCGCGCGGTGAGGGCAATCACCGCCGCCACCAGCACCGTATTCACGAGGTAGTAGGCCAGCGCGCCGGCGACCATCGGCTGGGCCAGATCGACCAGCGGCAGCGACCGCGTTGGGCCGAACGCGCGCACCGCGGCGCCGGCTGCCTGAACGGTCAGGACCAGGGCGGCGACGTTGAAGGCGACGCGGATCGGCGGGTTCTTCTTGCTCGGACCGTACGGCGCGATCACCGTGGACTGGGCGAACGCGCTGGTCGCGGCGACGATCATCGTCAGGTCGGTACCGATGAGGAAGAGCGACGCGAAATCGGTGGCGTAGGACACCGACAGGGTGGACGAGTTCGCCCCCAGCGGCAACCGGAGACGATGGCTGGACGCCAGCGCCGACACCAGCAGCAGGCCGATGAACAGGCCGATGTCCGGCACCGACCGCGGGAAGCGCCACACCAGCATGACGGCGCCCGCCGCGATCACGACCGACACGTACCAGAGGCCGGCGCGCGTCAGGGTCGCGGACCCTTCGGCGGCCTTCGGCTGGTCGGCGCGGGTGAAGACACTCCTCACGCTAGAGCTTGGAGCAATGACAAAGCCAACCGGTGCGATTTCAATCCTGGTGGTTCGCTTTACGGACTTGCGCGGCAAGGCCACGCGAACGGCCGCTGCGAAACCGCGCGAGGGGCACAGAATTCTGGGCGCGCCCCAGAGCTTCTGACCGGACTGTCAGAGTTTGTTAGTAGTTGGTGTTGGTAGTTGGTCGTTCCTCAGTGCGGAACTGTGATCATGACGACCTACGTGCTCACGACTAACGTAGTACTGCTTGTACATCCCGCGCCGGAAGATCCAGCCGCCGAGCGGGCCCAGCCACTTGACCACGTGGTACATGTAGCCCAGGTCCATCAGCTCGATCAGCGTGCCGTCGGGATCGCGGGCAAAGAAGAACGTGTGGCCACGCGGAGACCGTTCGGGCCGCGACACACACTCGACCCCGTTGGCCACCAGGTAGTCGTACCAGCGCTGCGTGTTCCGGACATTGAAGCTGAAATGCGTCAGGCCGACGCGGTTCCACGGGATGGCGTGCGGCGGCTGATGGGGCGAGAACGCGAAAATCTCGAGCACGCCGCCGCCGGGTACACGGATCCACCCGATTTTGCACGAGGGCTGGTCGCCCTCGACGCCGAAGAATCCCCGGATGCGCTCCACCGGCGTATCGGCCACGCCCACCAGCGGGCAGCCGAAGATCTCCCAGTAGAACCGCACCGTCCGGTTGAAGTCCGCGACGGTGATGCCGGCGTGGCTGAATGAGCGTGCGCGCAAGGTGTGTCTCCTCGGGGCTCCAGGCCCCAGGCCCCAGGCTCCGAGGCCCCGGATGTTAACCGCCTCGCCGAAGTTCGGTGGCCGTGATGTGCTCGGCCACGCGAAGCGACTGCGCGATGATGGTCAGCGCCGGGTTCACCGCGGCCGAGGAAGGAAAGAACGACGCGTCCACAACGAACAGGTTGTCCACGTCGTGGCTGCGGCACCACGGGTCCAGTACCGACGTCCTCGGATCGTCTCCGAAGACCAGCGTCCCGCACTGGTGGGTCGTGTTCTTGCCCTTGTGCGAGTGGGCCATGACCACCCAGAAGCCGATCTCCTTCAGCAGGCGCGACCAGCGCCGTACCAGCGTCGTGTGCGAGCCCAGGTTATTGGGACGGTAGCTCACGCGGACGCGGCCGTCGGATTCCACGGTCACCCGGTTGTCGAACCGGGGGAGGTCTTCCGACATCACCAGCCAGTCCACGCCGCGGGCCACCCAGGCGTCGTAGGCCCAGACGGGCACCCACGGCACGACGGTCTGCGCCATCACGCCGTGCGTGCGGCCCTGCGACTGGATGTGGCCGAGCGGGTAGGGCAGTCCCGGTGCGCCGAAGTAGAAGTCGTTGATCGCGACGGTCTTCTGGAACACCGTGTCGTTCACGCGGCGCGGATCGAAGCCCTGCAGCATCGTCGCCAGATGGGCCATGTAGCGGCGGCCGACCATGTCCGACGAGTTGGCCAGGCCGCGGGGATGCCGGTCCGACGCCGACCGCAGCAGCAGCGCGGCCGACTGCACGGCACCGGCCGACACCACGACAAGGGGCGCGAACACGCGGCGCACCACGCCGTCGTGCTCCAGTTCCACGCTCTCGACGCGCTTGCCCGACGGATCGGTGTACATGCGTCTCGCCATCGTGCGCGTGACCAGGGTCACGTTCGGATGGGTCAAGGCCGGGCGGACGCAGCAGACATCGGCCTCGCTCTTGGCCAGCACCCGGCACGGAAACGAGTTGCAGGTGTCGCACAGCACGCAGCCGCCCTGAACGCCTGGATCACGCAGCCCCAGCGGCAGTGGCGCCGGATGCAGGCCTCGCGCGCGCAGCTGCTCGACGAGCTCGGCCATCCGCGGGGCGTGAGGAATCGGGGCGTGGGGATACGGCGCGCGGGGCGGCTCGGTGGGATCGATGCCGGCCTGCCCGTGCACGGAGTAAAGGCGTTCGGCCGCGTCGTAGTAGGGCGCCAGCGTCTCGTAGTCGATGGGCCAGGCCGGCGAGATGCCGTCGGCGTGTTCCATCTGCACGAAGTCCTCGCGCCGCAGCCGGTAGAGAACGCTGCCCCAGTACTTGGAATTGCCGCCGACGCCGTAATGCATGTAGGGCAGGAACTCCCGGCCATCGGCGTCGAGCCACCGCTCGGTGGCGCGATAGCGCAGGCGCTTCCACACCTCCACCGGATCCCAATTGGCATCCTCCTGCGGCACGAAGTCGCCGCGCTCCACCAGGAGAATCCGCGCCCCCGTCGGCGCCAGCGCGTGGGCCATGGTGCCCCCGCCCGCGCCCGAGCCGACGATGATGACGTCGTAGTGTTCCGGAGCGGCCATCACACCGGAGCCGGCGCAACAACCCTGTACACGGCGTCCATCAGCCGCTGGTCGGCGAGGGCGCGCTCCAGGCTCATCTCCGGCGTCGCGGGCTCGCGAATCGCGCGCACGAAGTCGCGGTACATCGCCCGATAGCCGCGGATGTCGTTCCATCCCGGCAGGTACAAGCGCGGCCAGCCGCGGCCCGCGGACCGCCACGAACAGGCCATTGGACTCGAACGTGATCACGCCGTCGCGGCCGAAGAGCTTGGACAGCCGCAGGCCGCGGAAGAGCGACGGGATCTCGCGCGAGTAGAGCAGCGACCCCACGGCGCCGTTGTCATAGTGGAACGCCACCATCATGCTTTTCGCGCGCCGATCGGGGCCCTCCCGCGAGGGCTCCGGGCGGTAGCCGTCGATGGCGGAGATGGTGGGGCCGAGGCTGGACGCGATGTGCAGCCAGTGGATCCCCTCCTCGAAGAACGCGTCGCCGCCCGCCATCGCCTCGTCGTTCCGCCAATCCTCGGCCGTCTTGAGCCGGTGGGCCACCGTGGTGAAGTGCGCGAACACCAGTTGGCCGATCGCGCCGTCGGCGAGCAGCCGCCGCAGCAGCACCGCCAGCGGCTTGTAGTGATCGTTCTCGCCGACCATCACCACGCGCCGGGCCTGGTCCCGCGCGGCGATCGCGGTGTGAAAATCCTGGAGGGTTGGAAACGCCGGCTTCTCGACCAGCACGTGCTTGCCGGCCGCCAGCGCCTCGAGCGTGAGCGGCAGGTGAAACGCCGGCGGCACGGCGACGACCACCGCGTCGATCGCCGGATCGGCGATCGCGGCGGCATACGAGGGGTAGTGACCGATGCCGCCGAAGCGCTGGCTGAACGATTCGGCCTTGGCTGCATCGCGACTGGCGTAGGCGCACGCGACCGCGCCGCCGAGCGCTCGCACGTGGCGGCTGTGAACGGCGGTGATGAACCCGCACCCGAGAAACGCGAGTCGCAGTGGCGATGCAGGCAACGGCACCAGGCGTATCAGGCCGTCATTCGACTGTGGACAGGCCTCGGAAGAGCGGCCGTCCCGCGGGCAGCCCCGGCCAGGGAATCGACGCCAGGATGACGGCCAACGCCAGCCCGAAGAAGATGAGCGCCGTCTTGTGCCGCTGGGCGCTGTCGGCGGCACGCCGCAGCCGCACGCGGCCGACGTGCGCGAACCCCAGCGCCGCCACCATGCCGAACGTGTGCTCGACGACGAAGAAGCGGAGCGGCGGGTTGCGCATCGCCTCGGCGAGGTTGTAGAAGGCGGCGGTGGTGAATGGGCTGGCCCACAGATAGAGGATGAGGCCGACGAGAAACTGCACGTCCAGTGCGGTTACGAACAGGCGCCCGCGGCTGTCGTCCACCGGCGTGAACGGCCGCCGCGTCTGGACGCCGACCAGCGCCCGCCCGACGGCGAGCAATCCCAGCAGCAACACCGCCCAGCGGATCCACGAATGGAGGACGAGCAGCGGAGTGTACATGGGGCCTATTGTGGGGGTGGCAATTCAACAATTCACAAGTCACAAGTCACAAGTTCAAGGCAATTCAGGGTGAAACGTGCCAGTCTCAGGCCTCGTGGCGCGAAGCCGAAGACCGCGAGACCTGTTGAAGACCGTGACTGCGACTGTAGACCGTAGACCGATTTAGAACCGGAAGACGACCCCGGCGCTGGCGCGGCTGAAATCGAACGTGCCGCGCTCGAAGTCGATGTCGGTCAGGCCCAGGTCGTCCACGCTGAAGTTGCGGACGTAGCGGACGTCGCCGCGAATGCCGAAGTGATCGGCGAAGAAGCACATCACGCCGCCGCCCAGCGTATACGCGAGGTCGTTCTGCGAAAACGAGGTCAGCGAACCGACGTCGAAGTTACGGCGCACCAGGCCGGCCCCGGCGAGGGCGAACGGGCGCACGCCGAAGCCACGCTGTCCGCCCAGCGGTATGCCCAGCACCAGCGCGGGGACGAACGTGACCAGGTTGCCGCCGCCGTCGCCCGACACCGGGTCTGGAAAGAAGTTGTTGGTGTAACTCATATCGAGTTCGACGCCGAAGACGCCGCCGCCCATCACGCCCAGCGTGGCGCCCACGGCCACGCGATCGCGATCGCGATCGCGAATCGCGATGTCCAGCGACCGCCCGAGCGCGCCGCCGAAGTTGGCGCCGACAAAGGGTGCGAAATAGCCGTCGGCACGTGCCGAGGTCGGGCAGAACGGCCACAATCAGGCCGCAGAGAACCAGAACACGTCCAATTCGCATAGCGGTCCTTTCCTTGGGAGTCTGACCCGAGGCTATCAGACTTGCCCGCAGACCGGCCAACGGGGGCGCGCGTGTTGACCACACATGAGGTGGCCCGGCTGCACCGCGATGCGGGTGGCGGCCGCTGGGGGCTCAGTCTCGCACCGTGGCAGGCCGCCCTCGAGCGCAGCCTGGCGCACGCGGGTGTGGCCGACGCTGCCGCCATCGCCAAGTACGTCGGCGGGCTGCACCTCGAGGACCTGGCGCTGGCGGCCGCATGCATCGAGGGCCTGGAGCCGGCGTGGGAGCACTTCGTCGCCTACTACCGGCCGGTGCTGCGCCGCGCGGCCGACGCGATCGACCCGAGCGGCGCGGCGCAGGAACTGGCCGATGCGCTGTACGGCGAGCTGTACGGACTCGCGGACGGCGGCGGCGCGCGCAAGTCGCTCCTCCGCTACTTTCACGGACGCAGCAGCCTGGGCACCTGGCTGCGAACGGTTCTGGCGCAGCGGCACGTCGATCGCCTGCGGTCGCTGCGGCGCATCGATCCGCTGCCCGACGAGCCGGCAGTGCCCGCGGCTCGCGAGCCGGCTGAGACGGTGTCGGAGCGGACGGGGTTCGTCGCCCTGATGCGCCGCGCCGTGGGGCGGGCCGTGGCCGGCCTGCCGCCGCGCGACCGCCTGCGGCTGTCCTGCTACTATGCGCAGAATCTGCGGCTGAACCAGATCGGGCGCGCCCTCGGCGAGCACGAAGCCACGGTGTCGCGCCACCTCGCGCGCACCCGCCACGCCATCCGCCAGGACGTCGAACGCCAGCTGGCCGAGGACGCCGGGCTCGACCCGCCCACCATTGCCCAGTGCTTCGAGGCCGTGGTCGCCGACGCCGGCACGCTGGACTTGCAGGAATGGCTCGGAGACCGCAAGAGCGCGGTCGCCGGCCGTTCTAAGGATTAGAGAGACCTGTGCCGACTCGACCCGACCGGAATCTCGCGATTGAGCGCCTGCTCCGTGAGGGCCACGCTGCGCTCGCCGGAGCGGACGCGGGCGCGTGTGTCACGGCGGAAGAGGTGGCGGCCTGGGTGGACGGTGGCCTGTCCGCGGGCGATGCGTCGCGCGTCGAGGCACATCTCGCCTCGTGCCAGGCCTGCCAGGCCCTGCTGGGCGCCTTCGCCAGGACCGAGCCGGCCGCAGCGGCCTCGCGCTCGCGTGGCGTGACGCGCGTCCTGCTACCGCTCGCGGCGGCCGCCGTGTTGGTGGTGGGCGTCTGGCTCGCGGGCACGCGCCAGCAACCGGCGTCCGTTCCCGCGCCGGCCGAGCGTGAGCTGGCTCGTGTCGACCAGCTGCCGGCGACGCCTGCCACCCCTGTCCAGCCCGCCACACCGGCACAGCCGCCGGACGACTCTGCGTTGCGCCGGCGCGCCGCTCGGCAGTCGAGCGCCACGCTGGATCGCTCGGATGCGAGCCGCGAGCAAACGGCCGCGCCTCGACCCGTGCCGATGAATGAGCCGGCGCAAGACGCCGCTCCAGCCGAGCAGAAGGCCTTCGCCGCGGCTCCGCCGGCTGCGGGCGTGCCGGCACCGGCGGCCGCGCCCAGGCCGCGGCGAACACCACCGCGCAAGCCGACGCGACACCCCGACCACAGGCCGTCACGTCCGCGCCCGAGCGATCCCGACTGGAGAGCGTGTCGGCGAGCGCGCGGTTGGCACAGGCCCGGGCTGTGGACGCGCGCCTGCCGCTCGCGTCTCCCGATGGCGCGTCGCGCTGGCGCATCGTCGGCACCGCGCTCGAGGTGTCGGCGGATGGCGGCGTGACCTGGCTGCCAGCCGCCGGCGTGACGCCCGCCGAGCTCGCGGACGTCACGAGTGGGACTTCGCCCGCGCGCGGCGTGAGCTGGCTGGTCGGGCGAGGTGGCCTGGTGCTGGTGACAACCGACGGGCGGCGTTTCACGCGCACTGCGCCGCCCGCGCCGGCGCTGCTCACCGCGGTCGAGGCCGTGGATGGTGCGATCGCGGTGGTGCGTGCGTCCGATGGCCGCGCGTGGCGTACGGTGAACGCGGGCCGCACCTGGGTGCCAGTCGAGTAGCTCGGGGCTTCTGCGTTACGCCTCGTCGTGCTTGAGGAAGAACTGCCGGGCCAGGGCGCGTCCGGTGCCGGTCTTCAGGAATTTCTCGAAACGCAGCGCCGCGCCTTCGCTGCCGAATTGCACGACCGCGACCAGCCGCCACGGCCGGCACGCGGCCGTCAGCGGCGAGTGGCCGGCGTTGTGGGTGGCGACCCGCGCCGGCACGTCCGCGGCCGATTCGACGAACTGGCGATCGGGTTGCGACAGGCTCTGCAGCACGTAGACGAATCGCTTGGTATCCGGGGGCACACCGCGGGTCGTGCAAGATGCGGCCCCGGCGCGCGTGACCGCGCGGTGGCACGCGCTGGCCTCGCGGTCAGCGCTGATCCCGCATCACGTCGATCGACGCCGTCGTTGCGGGAACTGCCACCACGCCGTATGCTGACCACGATGGCGTCTGCCGTCCCCCGCCTGATCCTCGTGCTCGCGCTCGGCCTTCCCGGGCAGGCGCCTGTCGAGGTACCGCCCCGGCGCCACCGTCGATGACCGTCGTGATCGATCCGGGCCACGGGGGCGACGATCGCGGCGCCGTGGGGCCGTCGGGCCTCGAGGAAAAGCTGGTTGCGCTCTCCGTCGCGCAGCGCGTGCGTGCGCTGGCGGGCGAGCGAGGGGTGCGCGTCGTGCTGACGCGCGAGGACGATCGCCAGGTGTCCTTGATGCAGCGCGCCGCGCTCGCCAACGGCGCCGGCGCCGCGGTCTTCATCACCCTGCACGCCAACGCCGGCCCCTCGCCCGTCAGCGCGGGTGCGGAGGTGGCCTCCTTTGCCGGCGTCACGGCGGTTCCGCCGCCGACCGCGTCCGAGGATCGAGCGCTGCTCGTGCCCCTGACTGGCGGCGGGACGCGCCGGATTGCCGCGGTGCCGTGGGAGCAGGCTCAGGCGCGGCACGCCGAGGTTGCGGCAGCCTTCGCCAAACGGGTCGGCGAGCACCTGCAGCGTATCGGGCCACTGGGGCCGCGGGCGGTCTACCGGTCTCCGCTCCGGCCGCTCATGGCGGTGAACCTGCCGGCGGTCCTCGTGGATGTGGGCTATGTCTCGAATCCGGAAGAGGAGAAGCTCGTCGCCGGTGAGGCGCGGCAGACCGCGCTGGCCCAGGCGCTGATCGAGGCGATGCTGGCGTTCGATCCCGCCCCCAAGCCGGCCCCGCGGGCGCCGCGATGACCGCGTTTCCACGATGACACTCTGGCGCATTGCCGCGGCGGCCGCGGGCGTCGTGGCGCTCGCCGCATTCGGCTGGGCCGCGCTGTTGATCTTCCAGGCGACGGGGGCACCAGTTGTCACCGTCACCGGCGAGCCGGTGCCGGCGGCGGCCCCCACCGCGCACATCAATGCCACCATCTTCTTCGCTGCCTCGAACGGCCGGGGTCTGGTGGCGACGCGCGTCGAGGTGCCGCTCGAAGCCCATGTTGCCGCGCAGGGCGAAGCGATCCTCCAGGCGGCGCTCGGCGATCCGCCGCCGGGCGTGATGCGCGTGGTGCCCGCAGGCACCCGTCTCCGGGCCTTCTTCGTCGACAGCCGCGGCGATGCGTTTCTGGATCTCACCTCCGACGTGCAGTCGGCGCATCCGGGCGGCTCGTTCGGCGAAGCCCTGACGGTCGCGGCGCTGGTCAACGCGGTCACGACCAACCTGCGCGCCGTACGCCGGGTACAGCTGCTCGTCGAGGGCGAGGAGGTCGAGACGCTGGCGGGCCATGTCGACGTCTCGCAGCCGCTCGGGCCCGACCCGTCGCTCGTGGTCAAGCCGGAGCCGCGCTGACTTCTGCGCTAGCATTAGCGGATATGCGCGCAGACAACCGGCTGCCCGAGCAGCTTCGCCCGTCGCGAATCACGCCGAACTACCTCGCTCACGCGGAAGGCTCGGTGCTGGTCGAGGCCGGACACACCAAGGTGATCTGCACGGCGAGCGTCGAGGATCGCGTGCCGCCCTTCCGCCGCGGCACGCGGCAAAGGCTGGGTGACGGCCGAATACGGGATGCTGCCGCGCGCCACTTCCACGCGGACGCAGCGGGAGGCGGCGGCGGGCAAGGTGGGCGGGCGGACGCAGGAAATCCAGCGGTTGATCGGCCGATCGCTGCGGGCGGTCACCAAGCTCGACGAGCTGGGAGAGCGGACCATCACGCTCGACTGCGACGTCATCCAGGCGGACGGCGGCACGCGCACGGCGTCGATCACCGGCGCCTATGTGGCGCTGGTCCTCGCGCTGCAGCACCTCCGGGAGCGCGAACTGCTGCGCTCGATGCCGGTCACCGATTTCGTCGCCGCGACCAGCGTCGGCATCGTGGACGGGGAGCCGATGCTCGACCTGGCCTACGTGGAAGACTCCAAGGCCGACGTGGACATGAACGTCATCAAGACCGGCGGCGGCCTGTATGTCGAGGTGCAGGGCACCGCCGAGGCGCTGCCGTTCGGTCGCGAGGCGCTGAACCGCATGCTCGATCTGGCCGACGGCGGGATTCGCCAGCTGGTGGCGCTGCAGCGGGGGCTGGTGGGGCAGCACCTCGGCAAGCCCTGACGAGGCGGTCGCCTCAGAACGCAGAAGGCGTGACGCTCGTCATCGCCACCACCAACCGCGACAAGCTGCGGGAGATCCGGGCGCTGCTCGCGGATGTTCCGGTGACGCTGCAATCGCTTGCCGACCATCCCCCGATGCCCGAGCCCGAGGAAACCGGGGCGACGTTCGAGGCCAACGCGCGGATCAAGGCCACCACGTATGCAGCCGCGCTGCGCGCCGCGCTGGACGACGATGCGCTGGTAGTCGCCGAAGACTCCGGCCTGGCTGTGGACGCGCTCGAAGGCGCGCCCGGAGTCCACTCGGCGCGGTTTCTGGGAGCCGAGGCCACTTACGCCGCGCGCTTCGCCGAGATCGACCGGCGGCTGGCCGCGCAGCCGGACGCGCCGCGAACGGCCCGGTTCGTGTGCGCGTTGGTGGCCGCGGATCGGCAGGGCACGGTGCGCTTCGAGACGCGCGGCGTGATCGAGGGCCGCATCGCCGCGGCGCCGGCCGGCCACGGCGGCTTCGGCTACGACCCGATCTTCTTCTACCCGCCCTACGGCCGCACCCTCGCCGAGGTGTCGAGCGAGGAGAAACGCGCCGTGTCTCACCGCGGGCAGGCATTTCGGACGTTCGTGGCGTGGCTGTGTACGACGGGTCGCAGCCCGAGCACGTAGATCAAGGCAAAAGGCAAAAGGCAAAAGGCAAAAGGCAGGCAGGAAACTGCAGGCCTGGAGCCCGGAGCCTGGAGCCTGGAGCCTAAGTCTGTGGTCGATTCACCAGCATTGTCGCCACCGCGCCGAAGAAGTCGCGCAGGAACGCCGCGGCTTCGTCTGGGAGCTGGGCCTCGTCGATCGCCGCGTCCATCAACTCCAGCCAGCGTTCGCGAGCCGCCGGGTCGATCGGAAACGGCGCGTGCCGCATGCGCAGCCGCGGATGTCCCCGCTGCTCGACGTACCGCGGCGGGCCGCCGAACCGCCCCACCAGGAAATCGCGGAGGCGCGACTCCGCCCCGGCCAGGTCGTGCGCCGGGTACATCGGGCCGAGAATCGGATCGCCGGGAATCTGCCGGTAGAACGCGCCGATCAGGCGTCGGAACCCGTCTTCGCCGATGGCCGCGTACAGATCGATCTCGTCCACGAAGGGTCCCTCTCTGTGTGGTTCGCGTTCAGCGGCGGGCCGATCCTGTCTGGGAGCGACGCCGGATAATCAGGAAGACGCCCACCGTGATCGCCACCACCGCCACGATTACGGCCGCGGCGACCAGCGTGAACGACACGACGAAGTCGAGGCCCTCGCGCACGAACGCCGATCGTACTGAGGAGATGGCGCCGCTGGCAACGGCGGCGCGACTAGAGGGCGGTCAGGGTGCGGGGCCCGGCCGCGGCGATGGGGTTCGACTTCCGCGCCGACTTGTTGTGGTACATCCGGCGGTCGGCCTTCTTGACCAGCGCCTCGTAGGAGTGGCCGTCCCGGGGATAGGTGGCCCATCCGACGCTGATCCCCAACCGGATCTCGGCGCCCGAGGTGGCCTCGAAGGCCAGCGTCTCCACGGCCTCCTGAATCTGGCGGGCTCGATCGCCGACCTGGAGCTCGTCGCACTCGGCCAGGAACACCACGAACTCGTCGCCGCCGTTGCGCGCGCAGAAGTCGTACGAGCGCACGGCCTGACGGATGGCGTTGCCGATCGCGCGCAGCGCCTGGTCGCCGACGTCGTGGCCGTAGCGGTCGTTGATCGCCTTGAAGCGATCCACGTCGATCACGAGCAGCGCGCGCTGCGAGTCCTGCCGGTCGGCCTTGGCCATCTCGCGTTCGGCGTGGGCGATGAAGGCGCGCGAGTTGGCCAGACCGGTCAGCGAGTCGGTGAGCGAGTCGGAGCGGATCTGCTCGAACACCAGCGCATCCTGCACCACCTTGGCCGCCTGCGCCGAGACCCGGTCCAGCACCCGCAGGTGCGCGGCAGTGAAGTGATCGGGCTCGACGTGGTACGCGGCCAGGGCGCCGATGAACCGTTCGCGCACGAGCAGCGGGAAAGCGACCATCGACTTCAGCGTCGACGACGCGCCCGACACCCGGGCCGCCTCGAAGTCGGCGCCGGGCCGCGCGTTGACGATCGGCTCGGCCCGGCGCGCCATCCAGCCGATGGCGCCGGCGCCGAAGGGCACTTCGATCTGACGCAGGAGATCGGAGTCGAGCCCGGTCGCGAACTCGCAGCGGCTGACGCCGGTGGCCGGGTCGTAGAGATACAGCGTCCACGAGGACGCGGGCACGAGCGGGGTCAGCTTCGCCGCCAGCAGCGCCATCGTGTCGGCCACGCTCAGGCGGGTGCCCATGGCCTCGGCCACCTCGTACAGCGCGCGCATCTCCTGGTTGGCGCGGGTGATGTTCTCGAGCGCGCTCGATACGCCCTCGGCCGCGACGTCGGTGGCCACGAGCCCGGTGGCGGGCCGGCCCATCACAGGCGGGGCGGCGCCGCCCGCGACTCGCGGTTCGGCCAGGCTCGGCGGCGGTTCCGGGATCTCCCGGACGATGACCAGGAACTTCTCGACCAGGTCGGGGTCGAGCGCGCGCCCGGCCTCACTCTCGATGATCGCGGTGGCCTCGGGCTCGGTGATCGCCTTGTGATAGGGACGGTCGGCGATCAGCGCGTCGAAGTAGTCCACGATCCCGAGGATGCGCGCGCCCAGCGGGATGGCGTCGCCGGCGATCCCCAGCGGGTAGCCGCTGCCGTCCCAGCGCTCGTGGTGCGACTCGATCAGCGGCGCAACTGGATAGGGGAACGGCACGGCCTTGATGATCTCGGCCCCGACCGACGGATGCAGGCGAATCGCCTGAAACTCGTCCGCGCTCAGGCGCCCGGGCTTGGTCAGGATGTGTTCGGGCACCGCCAGCTTGCCGATGTCGTGCAGCAATGCGGCCACCTCGACGCCCTTGACCTCGTTCTCGCTCATGCCGGCGACCTGCGCCAGGCGGACGGCCAGCTTCTGCACACGCCGGACGTGCGTGTCCGACGCCATGCGCGACGCCTCGAGCGTCTGGTCGCGGGCTCCGATCGCGCGCGCCAGCGCCTCGACGCTGGCCAGGTGCAGCGCCGACACCTCCTCGAGGTGCTGCTGCTGGTCGGTGACGCGCCGAAGGTAGGTCTTGTAGCTGAGGTAGACCAGGTAGAGCGGCGGCAGCGCCGAGGATCGCGGCGCCGCTGTAGGCGTTGGCGACCAGGTAGGCGCCGCCACCGCCCACCATCGCGCCAATGAAGCACACCGGCGCGCTCCACAGGAACTGCTCGCGCCAGAGCGCCCACATCGAGATGCCGGTGGTGCTGGCGACCGCCAGCGACATCAGGCCGCTGTTGCAGAGGAAGAACGCCGTCGCGGCGGCGAGCGTCGGGCTGCCGAGCGCCAGCGCGTCGTGCGGCGTCGTAGCCCCCGGCCAGCTCGGCTGCCAGCGCCGCCAGCTGGCTGGACAGCATGACGTTGGCGACGCTGAACACGGTCCGGTGGACGGGCGTGTGGCCGGCGGTGTTCAGCACGCACTGGCTCCACGCGCCGGCGGCCACGACCAGCGTGGCCTCGAACGGCGGCAGCAGGGCCAGGGCGGCGAAGTTGGTGCAGTAGGACAGCGACAACGTGGCGCTCGTGGGCACCAGCGGCAGCGGCACCTTCGAGGCGGCCAGGGCCACCGAGGCGAGCAGCAGCCCCAGGAAGGTCCCGGGCGAATCGAATCGAGCCGAGGGCGCGGTCCAGATCAGGTGCAGCAGGCTGGCGGCCGTGGTGCCCGCGATGAGCAGGCGGGCGACGACAGGCAGGGTGCCGAACGTCGGCCCGCGGGGTGCCTGGGAGCCCTCAGCTCGGCCCCGGAGTGCGAAAGTGCGCGCAATTGTGTTGTGCACGGCTAGCGGTACGCCATCCCTCGTATCGGTGCTTCTGCGGCTAGCGTGCAGTATTGGAGAGCGCCGGATGTGCTTGGCGGGGGGCGCGCTGTGCAATTTCCGGGAGCCGGCAGAATTTTGCGAAACTTGGCTAGGACCTGGTGGGGAACGGGACGCGCAGTCCTGTGCAGTGGGTTGCTTGCCCTCGGCGGAGCCGGGTGCGCGGCGCCGACGCCTCCGTGGGAGGCCGCCAACCCCATCCGGGAGGTCCCCAAGCCGCCCATCGGTCCCGACGTCGATCTCGCCGCGCTGCCGGATCCTCCGGCGCCGGCGGGCAGCAGGGCCTTGGCGCAAGGCGCCGTCGTTCGTCAACGCCGTGGTGTCGACCTCTAGCCGAGCACTTCTTCTCGGGACGGCCGCGCCGAGTCGCCTGCGAAGCCCAGGCCCTACGATCCGGTCGAGAACCCGCATCGAAATGGGCAACGACGCCACGTCAAGACGATCGACGACCCTGGCCGGCAGTTCGGGGCTATCAGACGCTGCGCGACGTGACGACGCACGCGCCCTATATGCACGACGGGTCGGTGCCGACGCTGCGCGGCGTCGTGGAGTACTACAACCGCGGCGGCAACGCCAACCCTTACATGGACCTGAAGATGCCCCGCGCGCCGCTCGGGCTGAGCGAGGCCGAGATCGACGCGCTGGTGGCGATGCTGGAGTCGCTGACAGGCGAAGGCTACGCCGACACCGCCCCCACCAGCTTTCCGCAATAGCGCGGCGCGGGCCGCGCTCCCGTTTAGCTGGCGGCCTTCAGCCAGGCGGCAAACGGCGCCGATTGCCGCGCGTCGATCGCGGCGCAGCTTTCGATCCGCTCGAGCGACTGCTGCAGCAGGCGCGCCGCCGCCGGCAGCGGGTTCTTGGCGAAGAAGGCGCGGATCTCCTCGGCCTTGGCGCGATCGCAGAACCCGCCCAGCGAGCCGACCACCGCCGGCACGCCCTGGAACACCCCGAGCTTGCCGATGATTGCCGGCCACCTCTCGCGCACGAACTCCCAGGCCAGGTTCTTCTGGCTGGACACCAGCGAGCCGGCGATGAGGGTGGGCGCGTCCTGCGAACGCACCGCGTCCGAGAGCGCGTACTCGAGAGTGCGTTTCACGAGCGCCGGCTCCTGGAAGGCGGCCAGGGCGTTGAGGAAGCGGTTGTACTCCTCTGGCTGTCCGCTGGTCGCGGCCAGCTTCGCCAGGTAGCGGTCGTATAGCGCCGCGTCGCCGTTGGCGGCGGCGACCTGCAGCACCTGCCGGACCAGCGTCGGCGGGATCGCGGACGGGTTCGCGAGATACTGCTCGGCCAGCTCCTTGGCGCGTCGCGTCACCGCGGCGTCGCCCGTTCCGCCCATGATCCCCAACAAGGCGGCCCGGCGGCTCTGCGTGTCGTCGGAGTCGCTGGCCGAGCCCGGCAGGCCGACGGCGTCGAGCGCCGGCCCGAAGCGCCGCTTCGACCCAGGCGTGAAACGCCGGCGTCTCGTCGGCGTTGGCGATCCGAGGCCGCGACGTAGCCGATGCGTGCCGGCGACGTCTTCGATCACCGGCCGGTGCCGTGTCGCCGGCCCAGGCGCTGGCCAGATCCAGATAGGCGCCGATGTCGTGCCGGCCGCTGCGGACCAGCCGCCACTCGTCGCCCAGCAGGCTCAGACGCTCGGCGGCGTCAGTCCGGCCGCCGGCTGCGCCAGCAGCGCCAGGTGCGCCGGCGTGTACTCGGTCAGGTAGTAGCCGCGGCTGAAGGCGTTGACGAAGACCGGCGAGCGTCCCGGCACCCGCAGCGTCGTCGTCGGCCGCGTCAGCACCTCGCAGCGCGGCTGGCCGGAGCCCTGCTTGATGCAGACCGGCAGCGTCCACGTCTGCGGCGCCGTCGCGCCGGCCGGCGGCGTCAGCCAGAACCGCTGCTGGGTCAGCTTGATCTCGGTGGAGCTGCCGCTGGTGACGCTCTCGACCGACAGCAGCGGAATGCCGGGCTGATCGACGAAGCTCCTGAGGATCTGATCGACGGGCTTCCCGGTCACCCTCGTCATCTCGGCCCAGAAGTCCTCGCCGGACGCGTTCGAGTAGGAGAAGCGCTTGAGATACGACGACACGCCGCGGCGGAACGCCTCGGGACCGACGTAGGCCTCGATCATCGCCAGAACGCTGCCGGTCTTTTCGTACGCAATCGGATCGAACACCTGGTTGATCTCGTCGGTCGTCTCGACCCTGGTGCGGATCGCGCGCGTGCTGGCCAGCGTGTCGAGCCCCATCGCCGCCTGCAGCTCCTCGGCGACGTTCATCTCCATCTTCCAGTCGGGGCGCCACACCGCCAGCGGCTTGTTCGCCGCCCAGGTGGCGAAGCCCTCGTTCAGCCAGATGTCGTCCCACCACTTCATCGTCACCAGGTTGCCGAACCACTGGTGCGCGATCTCGTGGGCCACCACCGACGCGACGGTCTTCCGTTGATCCACCGATCCGGTGGCCTCGTCCACCAGCAGCGCGCGCTCGCGGAAGGTGATGGCGCCGGCGTTCTCCATCGCCCCGGCGGCGAAGTCCGGGATGCCGATGATGTCGAGCTTGCCGAACGGATACTTGATGCCGAAGTAGTTGTTGAAGAAGGCGAGCTGCTGCTGCGCCGCCTGCAATGCGAACCCCGCCTGGCCGATCTTGTCGGGCGTCGTGCACACGCGAATCGCCGTGCCGTCGGCGCTGCCGTCCCGGCAGACGAAGTCGCCGACCAGCATCGCCACCAGGTAGGTGGACATCTTCGGCGTGCGGGAAAAGGTGACCGTGTGCGTGCCGGGCTCGGGGCCGGGCTTGTCGGTGACCACGCGGCCGTTCGAGATCGCGGTGTCGCCCTGCGGCACGGTCAGCGACACGTCGAACGTGGCCTTGAACCGCGGCTCGTCGAACGACGGAAACGCGCGCCGTGCGTCGGTGGCTTCGAGCTGCGAGACCGCGTACTTGCGGCCGTTGGCGGCACTGCGGTAGAAGCCGCGCAGCTTGTCGTTCAGGATGCCGGTGTAGGTGATGTCGATCGTGACCGGGCCCTCGCCGATCGGCTCGGCGACGGAGAGGGTCGCCGTCTCGTCCTTGTCGTTCATCGTCACCGTGGCCGTCTGCGTGCGGCCGCCCGCCGTGATCTTGACCTCGCCGAACGACAACTCGGCGGCATGCAGCGTCAGCGATCGTCCGCTCGTGACCGTACGGGCGTTGATCGTGGTGCGGCCGCGGAACGTGTCCTTGGTCAGGTCCGGGGCGAACCACAGTGTGTAGTGCTCGGGGATGACATCGCCGCTGAGCCGTTGCGCTGCTGCGCCGGCGGGCGTCAGCAGGACGACGAGAAGCCAGGAGTAGGACGCGCATACACGCAAGATAATTCACAATTCACAGATTCGCAATTCACAGAACCGTCGGGCCACGGAACTGCAGTTCTGTGACTTGTGACTTGTGCCTTGTGCATCTTCAGGGACGAAAGCTCTACGAGCGAGCTCGGCGGATCTGCGGAGCCCGTATTTCTCGATCCGTGAGTACAGCTGGGCCCGCGTCAGGCCCAGCAGCTTCGCGGCCCGGGTCTTGTTGTGCCGTGCGCGCGTCAGCGCGTTGACCACCAGGTTGCGCTCGATCTCGCTCAGGTCCACGCCGCCTGGCGGCAGCGCGCCGGTCAGCGACGACGGTCCCGACGCGCGCCCCGCGCTCGAGACCGGCAGGTGCTGGCTGCGAATCAGGCCGCCATCGGCCAGGATCACGGCGCGCTCGATCGCGTTGCGCAGCTCGCGGACGTTGCCCGGCCAGGCGTAGGCCAGCAGGTGCTCCTTGGCATCCGGCGCGATCCCCGTGGCCGGGCGGCCGACGCTCTCGCCGATCTCGGCGAGGAACGAGTCGGCCAGCTCCAGGATGTCTTCGGTCCGCTCGCGCAGCGGCGGCAGCGCGATCTCGAACACGCTCAGGCGGTAGTAGAGATCTTCGCGAAACGCGCCGCGTTCGATCGCATCCGGCAGGTTGCGGTTGGTGGCGGCGATGAGGCGCACTTCCGCGTGGATGACGCGGTTGCCGCCCAGCCGCGTGAACTCGCGCTCCTCGAGCGCGCGCAGCAGCTTGGCCTGAACCGCCGTCGCCATCTCGCCGACCTCGTCCAGGAACAGCACGCCGCCGCTGGCCTGCTCGATGCGGCCCGGCTTGGTGGTGACGGCGCCGGTGAAGGCGCCGCGCTCGTGGCCGAACAGCTCCGATTCGAGCAGCTGGTCGGGCAGCGCCGCGCAGTTGATGGCGATGAAGGGTCCGCCGCTGCGGCGCGAAGCATGGTGGATGTAGCGCGCCACCACCTCCTTGCCGGTGCCGGACTCCCCGGTCAGGAGCACAGTGGTCTCGGTCTGCGCGACCCGCGTGGCCTGGGCCAGCACGTCCTTCCAGTGACGCGACCGCCCGACCACTCGGCGCAGGCCGCCGCGCGCCTCGAGCTCTCGGCTGAGCGTGGCCACCTGCGCCTCCAGCCGCGCGGCGGTCTGCCGTGCCTCCTCGTCGCGGCGCACGGCGTCGGCGAGCTCCTTGTGCGACAGCGCCAGCGCCAGGTGGTCCGCCACCCGCGCGGCGAAGTCCAGGTCGGCGTCCGAGAACTGGTTCACGTCGCGCGACATGAAGAACAGCGAGCCGAAGATATGCGTCCCGAGCGGCAGCGGAACCCGCAGCAACGAACCCACGCCGAACCGCGCGCACAGCCGGCCGAGCGCGGTGTCGGGGGTGAGATCGGTCTCGACGTCAGAGATCACGTAGGCGTCGCGTTGGAGAAGCCTCCGATCCGCGTCGTTGAGGACCACGGGATCCCACACCACGGTATCGGTAACCTTGGCCCCCGCCACGGCGTAGACGCGCGGGGACGTGCCGGAGTCTCCCCAGGACGTCAGCACCATCAAATCGTGCGGAAGCCCGCCGCGGATCACGGTGGACACCTCGGGAAAGACCTGGCGGACATCCAACGCGCCGGCCATCGTCAGCAGCAGCTGCCGCAGGCTGTCGATGCGATCGCGACGCAGGTTCTCGCGCTCGCGGACGCCAGAGCGCTCGATGGCGAGCGCCAGCAGATCGGCCACCGCGTCCATCGTCGCCTGGTCCGCCTCGGTGAACGCATTTTCCTCGTGGGACGTGAGCCAGGTGGCGCCGCGCACGTGGCCGCCCTGCCGGATGGTGCAGACCAGCTTCGAGCGCGTCTCGACGTCGCGGGGGCTGGGCGGCGTGTCGGTGCTGCCGATGCGGTGGCCGATGACTTCCACGCGGCCGTCGGCGCCGGCGATGTAGCTCGTGAACGACTCTGCCCGGTCGAGCCGCAGCATGTGCAGCTCGTCGAACGCGATCACCGACCGTAGCCCTCCGGCCAGACGGCCCACGACATCGGTGAGGTTCGCCGTCTCCACGACGAGTCTGGCCACCGAGGCCAGCACGGTCGAGGAATCCGGTTGGGGCATGACGTGGCTGGCGCCAGTATAATCCGTGGCCGGTGATGAACCCGGCACACCGGCTGGCCGCGGGCGTGTCGTGGATCGACCTGCAATTCCTCGGTCGGCCGAAGCGGATCGCGGCGGGGCTGCTGCAAGGCGCGGGCGGCGCGGCGATCGTCGATCCCGGGCCCACCAGCTGCCTGCCGACGCTCGAGCGCGCGCTCGAGGAGGCGGGCGTGCCGCTGCGCACGGTGTCGCACCTGCTGCTGACGCACATTCACCTGGATCATGCCGGCGCGGCCGGAACGATCGCGCGGCGTCACCCGGGGATCCGAGTCGTGGTGCACCAGCAGGGGGCGCCGCATCTCGCCGATCCCGCCAAGCTGCTCCAGAGCGCCACGCGCCTCTACGGCGCCGACATGGACCGCTTGTGGGGCGCCTGCGAGCCCGTGCCGCCGCCGCAACTGCAAGTCGTGGACGGCGGGGAGGCGCTGGATGTGGCCGGCCGACCCGTGAGCGTGACTTACACGCCGGGCCACGCCAAGCACCACGTCAGCTACTTCGACCCGACCAGCGGCGTGGCCTGGGTGGGCGATGTCGCGGGCGTCTGCATTCCAGACGACCGGTCGCTCTGGGCACGCAAATGGAGGCGCGCGCGCGACCCCTGGAAGCCCGCAGGGCTTCCAGCGGAAACTATGTGTTGCCTCCGACACCCCCGCCCGACGTCGATCTTCCCGGATGGCGGCAGAGCATCGAACGCCTGGAACAGATGCAGGCGGACACGCTGTTCCTCACGCACTGCGGGCCGATCACGACGCCCCGCGTGCACCTGCGCGCGCTTGCCGACAACCTGGAGATGGTGGCGGCGCTGGCGCGGCGAGTCGCTGGCGATGCCCGGCACCGACGACCAGCGGAAGGCGATGTTCGACGATCGGTTGCGGCGCGAGCTACGCCGCCACATGGATGAAACGCAGGCGCAGTCGTACGAGTCTGCCGCGGCGTTCGGGTTGTCGTGGGCCGGCCTGGCCCGCTATCTCCGGCGGATAGAGGGCCGTCGTAGTCGAAGCCGAGGCCTGGAGCCCGTGGCCTGTAGCCCCTGCCTCAGTTCGCGAGGGCGAGCGGAGCCTTCGTGGATTTGGTGATCGAAGGCGCGTTCAGCAGGCGAATCGCATAACCCTTTGGCGTGCCGGTGGCCGATTGGCACGGGCCCACCCGATAGATCGCCGAGAGGAGTTTCCCCGCGCGAAGCGCGGCGGGCAAGTCGGGCCGGTTCTGGGCCGACCGCTCCACCTGGAAGTGCACCAGCCGGAACTTGGGAATCGACGCCGGACCCTGGCACTCCACGAAGGCGTCCGTTTCGCTGACGTCGCGCGTGACCACCGACGCGAATCGCAGCGTGCCGTTGGCATCGCGCCAGGTCAGACGGCCCGCGACCGTGAGCTTGCGGCGGTCGCCGAGCTTGCGGCGTCCCCGACGCAGACCGAGTGCTCGACGGCGGAGGTGGCGAAGGTGGCGGGAGTCGAGTTCATCTGGGTCGGCCTCGTGGGTTGAGTGGTGTCGTCTTCTGCACAGCTCTACTTACAAGTTCGTGACCGCAGCGTCGCCGACCGTGCCGGCGCTGTCAGAACTCCTGTAATCTTAAGAAAACAAATGCCTTACTTGTAATCGCCGGGAGTTGGCGTTTCTTGCGACATGGATACGATGTATCCATGTGACTGGATACCTGTCTACTTCGTATCCAGCACTGTCAGTGCTCGCCGATGTGGAGGCGCTTCATCTTGAGGTACAGCCCGCGGCGGGTGAGGCCCAGGATACGGGCGGTCTCCGACACGTTGTTCCGGGTCTGGTCCAGCGTGCTGGCAATCATCTCGCGCTCCAAGCGCTCGACGGCCTCGACCAGGTTCCCAGGGCCGACGCTGATGCCGCCAGCGGCGTGGGCGGTATCGGTGGGCGTGGCCAGGCGTTCGGCGGTCATTTCGGCGGAGAAGTGTTCCGGCTCCAGCATGCCGCCCGACGGGCTCATCGCCACGGCGCGCTGGATCTCGTTGCGCAGCTGGCGCACGTTGCCCGGCCACCAGTACTGCGACAGGACATCGAGCGCGGCCGAACTCAGTTGCACGTCCGGTTTGTCCAGGCGTTCCGACGAGTCGCGGAGGAAGAACGTGCAGAGGTGCGGAATCTCCTCGCGCCGATCGCGCAGCGGCGGGACGTCGATCCGGATGATGCTGAGCCGGTAATACAGGTCCTCGCGAAACCTGCCCTCGGCCACTCGCTGCTCGAGATCCGCGTTGGTGGCCGCCAGGACCCGCACGTCCACCGAGATCGGACGCGGATCGCCGACCGGGATGATCTCGTTCTGCTCCAGAAAGCGCAGCAGCTTGGGCTGCACGTCCAGGGGGATGTCGCCGATCTCGTCGAGAAACAGCGTGCCGCCGGCCGCGGAGCGAATGATGCCCGGCTGATCGGACACCGCGCCGGTGAAGCTGCCGCGGCGGTGGCCGAACAGCTGACTGTCGGCCAGCTCGCGCGTGGTGGTGGTGCAGTTGAACGGCAGATAGACGTGGTCGGATCGCGGCGAGCCGGCGTGGATGGCGCGCGCCACCAGATCCTTGCCGGTGCCGCTCTCGCCGGTGATCAGCACCGTGAGCGTGTGGCCCTGGAGCCGCTGAATCTGGTCCGCGACGCGCGACATCGCGGCGCTGGCGCAGATGAACCCCGGGAGCAGCAGCTCGATGGCCCGATCGCTCTGGCTGGCCGACGCCGGGGCCGGGCGCTCGCGGGCCACGCACAGATCGAAGCCCTGGCGCGCGACGGCCGCGATCGTCTTGAGCCGCCGGCTGGTCCGGGCGCTGGGGGCGGTGTGAAACACCACGGCCGCCGTGCGCGGGCCATCGGGATCGACACCCAAGCCCTCGGTCACCAGAACTCCGCCGCCGTCCAGGGCACCACCGTCCGCCGGGGCCCGAGCCACGGTGACGGCGCGGTCTGCGTCCAGACCGGCCGTCGCGACCACTCGCGGGTCGCCGCTGGTGGGCCGCACCGCGACCACGGCGCCCACCGCGTCGGGCAGCTCGGCGGCCACGGCGGCGATCTCGCGCGCCAGCAGCTCCGGCAGCAACGAAGCGTCCACCAACCGGCGCACGACCGCGTCTTCGGCGTCGTGCATGAACGGCTCGGCACCGGTTGCGCCGCTGCCGTTGACGGTCGCGCGGACCTCGCGCACGTCGGCCGCGTCGGCCTCGGCGCCGAGCGACGAGAACAGCGGCCCGGCGACGTCCAGGCTGCGCAGCGCGGCGCGCGTCGCGCCGGCACGAGCCGCCAGCTTCGCCAGCGCCAGATGGCTGGCGGCCGTCTGATAGCGCTCGCCCAGCAGATCGAAGACGGTGGCGCTTTGCGCGAAGTCGTGGTACGCGGTGGCGGCCTCGTCCAGGCTGGCGTGCACCGTGCCGCGAACGCGCAGGAACTCTCCCCAGTTCGCCGGGGCCGACCGCGGATCGAACCGGGTTTCGATCGCGCTCAAGCGGGTCCGCGCTTCTTCGGGCCGCCCCGCAGCGAGCAGCGCCTCGCAAGCGGCCAGGTCGGCCTGGATCGCGTCGGTCGGGGGAATGTCGGCGGCGCGGCTCAACTCGTCGGCCATCACCACGGCTTCTTCGTAGGCGCCGCGGCGAGTGGCGATCTTCACCTCCAGGACCTTCACCGACCATTCGTACCAGCGCGCCGCCTGTGGCCCCTGCGCACCGTAGGCCTCTCCCGCCTGCCGCAGATACTCGCTGGCGCGGTCGTAGTCGCCGCGCATCAAGTGGATCTGGGCCAGGGTATCGAACACGGCGCCGGTGGTCTCGTTGAACTTGATCGGGCTCCGCACCTGCAAGGCGCGGTTGAGCGTCTGCTCGGCCTGGTCGAGATCGCCCAGCTGCACGTAGACCTGGCCCAGCGTCGCAAGGCTGACCGCGAGCCCGTGCCCGCTGCCCATCGCCTCGTAGAGCGCGACGCTGCGCTCGGCGTGCTCGCGGGCCTCGTCCAGGCGCCGCGTCAACAGCCCGAGATTGGCGCGGTTGTGGGCGATGCTGGCGAGCACGTCTTCGGCGCGGATGGCCGTCGCCAGGCGCTCGGCCTGGCCGAAGGTCATCGCCGCCTCCTCGATGCGGCCGGCCTGGCCGAGCAGCACGCCCGACAGCCGGTGCACCAGCGCCAGATGACGCTTGTCGCCCGAGGCGTGCAGCGCCGAGGCCGCCTTGGCGAGGTGTTCCCGCAGGATGCCCGCGTCGCCCACCTGCCGGTAGCAGAGCGACAGCTCGTAGTGGGCGAGGCCGATGGCGCGCGAATCGCGGGCCAGCTCCGCGAACTTGAGCGCGCGGGTGTGGAGGGCGATGGCGCGCGACTGCTCACCCTTGCTGAAGGTCAGCCGGCCGTGGAGGCGCCAGAGCGCCGACAGCGTCGCGGGCGGCACTGATTCTTTCAGGGATTCCGGGGCGCGGCCGAGGGTCAGCGCCGCCTGGCCGAGGTCGTCGGCCAGCAGGTAACCCTCGGTTATCGCGATCCGGACGGCCAGCTCGTCGTCGCGGGCGAGCGTGCCCGCGCGATAGAGCGGCTGAAGGGGTTGAACGGCCTCCAGCCCGCGGCCCCGCTCGAGCGCCGCGCGCGAGCGCGCGAGCGCGGCTTGCACAGCGGACGTGGCCACTCCGGGAGTATACAAAACGAGCGCGGCTATACTTCGCCTGTGCGGCAGATGATCGAGGCCCACGGCGCCACCGACGCGGGGCCGCGTCCAACCAACGAGGATTCGTGCCTGGTGGACCTCGGCACCGGACTGTTCGTGGTGGCCGACGGCATGGGCGGGCACAACGCCGGCGAGGTGGCTTCGGCACTGGCGGTGTCCACGATCGCTGGCGCCATCGCCACATCCGGGGTGCGCGAAGCCACGGCGCTCGAGGATGCCGTCCGGCGCGCGAACGGCCGGATCCTGGAAGCGGCCTCCGAGAACGCGGATTACGCCGGCATGGGGACCACGGTGTCAGCGCTGCTGGTCGATGACGGCCATGCCTCCCTGGTCAACGTCGGCGACAGCCGCGTGTATCTCCTGCGCGACGGGCGGCTGGAGCAGCTGACGCGTGACGACTCGTGGGTGCGGCAGCTCGTGGACGACGGCGCCCCGCTGAGCGACGACGACATCCAGAAACATCCGATGCGCCACGTGCTCACCGAGGTGGTGGGCGTCAGGCCGGATCTGCTGCCCAAGGTTGCCGTCCACGACCTCAAGAGCGGAGACGTTCTGCTGCTCGCCAGCGACGGCCTGCACGGTGTGTTGTCCGCCGACGACTTGCAGACGGGGCTGGAGGCGCAGGAGACGCCCGGCGTGATCGCGGAGCAGCTGGTCCGGCAGGCGGTCGCCAGCGGCGCCACCGACAATGTCACCGCACTGGTGGTGCGAGTGCGCCGATGACCGCTGCCAGCGCCGCCGGATCGCTCTTCGGCAGGCGGACGTAGGCCGCGCGCCGCCCGCCGCGTCGAGCGACTGGAAGTCGCCGAGCGCCTGCGCGGCTTCCAGGACGCCGAAGGAAAACGGCTGCCCAGGCACAGGTAGATCGGCGCCGGGCTCGCCAGTCACCACCACGAATACCCCGAGTATTGGGGCCGCCCTTGTGGAGCTGTCCCGTGGAGTGGAGATAGCGCGGGCCGTAGCCGGAGGTCGTCGCCACACCGCTGGCCTGCGCCAGCACGGCGCGCCCATCGTCGAGCGCCAGCGTCCACGCCGCGTCGCTCGGCGGCACGTAGGCCAGCAGCGCCACGTAATCGCCGGCGTGCGACGGTGTCGAGCACCGACCTGGCGAGCGGTCGCTGCCGGCCGAAGCCAGCTGCGGCGTGCTGAGGGTGAGCCGCGCCGCCGGCCACCGCGTCGGCCTCGGGAACGGCAGCCGGCCGTCCCGCGCGTAGGCGTCGAGCAGCGCGTTGGTGGCGTCCTTGGCCTGCTTGACGTTGGGCTCGTCGAATGGATTGACGGCGAGCACCATGCCGGCGACGGCCGTCGCCACCTCCCAGCGGCAGGAACTCTGCCGCGAGATCGCATCGGCTGTCGGCACCGTCGATGGACATCCACGGCCCGCCCGCTGCGCGCGCCCGTGCCAAGGTGGCGGGGTCGGTCGCGTCGCCGGCAAACGTGACCTCCACGAAGCACCGGTCGGGCCCGTAGGACGCCGTCGCCGGGTCCTCGCCGGTGATCGGCACGACGCCGGCGCCGTGCTTGCCGGTGCTTTCCGCGACCAGTTGCTCGACCCACAGCCCGAAGGCGGCGAAGGCCGGCGGCAGAAGCAGCGTCAGCTTGTCGCGGCCCGTCTGCCGCGGCCGTCGCCATCAGGGCACCGAGCGCCAGGCCGGCGTTGCCGGCGGCATCCGGACGGCGGCACTCGCGTTCCATGGCCCGCGCCGACGCCACCAGGCCATCGAGGTCGGCGCCCATCAGCGCGGCCGGCACCAGGCCGAAGAGCGACAGCGCCGAGTAGCGCCCGCCGATGTCGGGCGGGTTGACGAACACCTCGCGGAACCGGTCGCGAACGGGCCTCGCGGTGCAGGGCCGTGTCGGGATCGGTAATCGCCACGGCGTTGCGCACCCCAGCCGGCGCCGGCCGATCGCGACTGCGCCTGGCCTCGGCGGCCAGCGACGACGGCTCGATCGTCGTGCCCGACTTGCTGGCGACGATGTAGAGCGTGCCGCGCGGGTCGGCAAGAGCCGCGCGCACCGCGTCGGGGTTCACCGTGTCGAGCATCTCGAAGCGGGGAAATCCCGGCGCGACGCCCACGACGGCGCGCAGGACTTCGGGCGCCAGGCTCGAGCCGCCCATGCCCATCAACACGACACGCTCGTAACCCGTGGCCGCGGATGGCCGCCGGCGAACGCGCGCAGCCGCGGCACGCTCCGGCGTCGCCGCACTCGAGGGCGCGCAGCCACCCCAGTCGGTTCGCGATCACCCGGCGCGTCGTCAGGATCGTCGCCCCAGATGTCGAGCCGCTCCCGCCACAGCGCGTCGGCGGCGCCGCCGGAGTCGAGGTGCTGGCAGGTGCGGTCGTAGGCGTGCGCGAGGGGACCCGGATCGACCGCGAACGTGGTCACGCCGCCGGCGACTGTATACCATAATGAGAAAGGGTCTTATGGTCCGCACGCAGGTCTGGACGGCGATTGGTGCCGCCTTCGTCACCGTGGTGATCGCCGCCGGGTGCGGCGGAGCGGACGAGTCGTCGCGCGCCGTCATCGCACACCACGCCGGCGCCCGCGGCGGCCGCCGTTCCTGCGGCCATGGCACCGCCGGTACCGGCGAAGACGACGTCGGCGCCGCGCCCGCGGATCGTATTCCTGGGCGACAGCCTGACCGCCGGCTATGGGTTGGCGAAAGACCAGTCGGTGCCGTCGCTCATCGCGGCGCGGCTGGCGGGCATGGGACTCGACTACGAGGTCGTGAACGCGGGTGTCTCCGGCGACACGTCGGCCGGGGGCCTGAGCCGGCTGGACTGGTCGCTCGACGGGCCGGTCCGCGTGCTGGTGGTGGAACTGGGTGCCAACGACGGGCTGCGTGGACTGTCCGTGGCGGCTATGCGCGACAACCTGGAGGCCATCATCAAGCGGGCACTCGACCGCGGCATCCGGGTCGTGCTGACGGGCATGGAGGCGCCGCCCAACTACGGCCAGGCCTATACCAACGAATTTCGCGCCGTCTACCGCGAGCTGGCCGGCCGGCACCCCGTCACCTTCGTCCCGTTCTACCTGGAGGGCGTGGCCGGGAACCCGCGTCTCAACATCGCCGATGGCATCCATCCGAACCCGGAAGGGGCCCGGATCGTCGAACAGACCATCTGGCGGGCGCTCCAGCCGCTGCTGACCGAGACCGAGTAGAGACCGAACCGGGGCGTCGATGATTGAGTTGCGCGGGGTGTCGAAGACGGTCGACAGCGGAGGGCATCCGCTGACGATCCTGCATCCACTGGACTATTCGATCGCCTCGGGCGAGTTCGTGGCCATCGTCGGTCCCTCTGGCAGCGGCAAGTCCACGCTGCTGGGGCTGCTGGCCGGCCTCGACGCGCCGACCAGCGGATCGATCATCATCGACGGCGTGGACATCACCCGGCTCGGCGAGGACGCCCTGGCGGCACTTCGCGGGCAGAAGATCGGCTTCGTGTTCCAGTTCTTCCACCTCGTGCCGTCGCTGACCGCGATCGAGAACGTCCAGGTGCCGATGGAGATCGCCGGCCGACGCGATGCCGTCGCGCGCGCGAAGGAACTGATCGAGGAGGTGGGGCTGACCGATCGGGCCCATCATTACCCGTCGCAGCTGTCTGGCGGCGAACAGCAGCGCGTGGCGATTGCCCGCGCGCTCGCCAACGACCCCGCGATCGTCCTGGCGGACGAGCCCACCGGCAACCTCGACTCCACGACCGGCCGGCACATCATGGAGATGCTGCTGGCGGTGCGGCGCATCCGGCGCAGCACCATGGTGCTCGTGACCCACGACGCCGACCTGGCGGCGTTGGCCGACTCCCGGCTGGTGCTGCGCGACGGCCGCCGGGTCGAGACGCCGGTAGGGGCGCGATGAGGTTCATTGCCGTGATGGCGGCGCGCGAGATGCGCGCCTCGTGGCGCCGGCTGATCTTCTTCTTCGTCTGCATCGCGGTGGGCGTCGGCGCCATCGTCGCCCTGCGCTCGGTGATTCAGAGCGTGCGGGGCGCGCTGGCCCGCGAGACCCGCGCGCTCATCGCCTCGGACGTGCTGGTGACCAGCAACTCGCCGTTCGCCCAGCCGGTGCGCGACGTCATTGCCGCCGAGCAGGCGGCCGGCCGGGTCGCCGAGGTGTCGGAGGCGACCGAGATCGCCACCATGGTCCGGCCGGCGGCTCGCGCCACCACGGCGACCAAGATGGTGGAGCTGCGTGCCGTCCAGCCGTCGTTTCCGTTCTACGGGACGCTGACGCTGCGCGAGGGCACCTACAGCCACGCGCTGCTGGCCGGGCGGGGCACGCTGGTGCGGCCGGAACTGCTGGCGCAGCTCAATCTGAAGGTCGGCGACGCGCTGCTCATCGGCAAGGAGACTTTTCAGATTCGCGGCGTCATCGCCACCGAGCCGGGCAGGAGCCTCGGCGCGTTCAGCCTGGGCCCGCGGGTCCTCATCGACCACGCCGACCTGCCCGCGACGGGCCTGCTCGGCGTTCGGCAGCCGCGCCAACTTCCAGCTGCTGCTCAAGGGCCCGCCGGCGACCATCCGCGAGCTGGGCGCCAACCTGCAGACCGCGTTCGCCAACCAGTTCGTCCGCTCGCGGGGCTACTGGCAGAACCAGGACCGGATCGGCGAGAACCTGTCGCGGGCCGAGAACTACCTGAGCCTGGTCGGGCTGGTGATCCTGATCCTGGGCGGCATCGGCGTCTCCAGCGTCACCCGCGTGTTCGTGGAGCAGAAGATCCGCAGCATCGCCATCCTGAAGTGCGTCGGCGGCACCTCGAGCCGGGTGCTGGCCGTGTATCTGGCCCAGGTGGTGCTGCTGGGGCTGGCCGGGAGCGTGCTCGGCGTGATGCTGGCGGCCGGCGTCGTGGCCGCGGTGCCCAGCTTCGTCGGCGCCGCCGCCGACATGCTGCAGGTGGACTACGGGCTCAGCGCGTCCGCGGCGTGGCAGGGGATGGCGGTCGGGCTGCTGGTGTCGGTGCTGTTCTCGGTGGTGCCGCTGCTCGAGGTGCGCAAGGTCAAGCCGTCGCTGCTGCTGCGCAACGACGCGACGCGCACCGGCGGCATCGACTGGGTGAAGTGGGGCGTGGCGGCGGGCGTCGGCGCCGCGCTGGTCGGCGTGGCCGCGTGGCAGGCGGGATCGCTGCGCGTCGGCCTGCTGCTGTCGGGCGGCTTCGTCGCCACCGCGGTGGTCCTCCACGTGTGCGGCGTCGCGCTGGTGTGGGCGATTCAGCCGCTGCGCTACGCGCGCTCGTTTGCGCTGCGGCAGGCGGTGCTGCACATGGTGCGGCCCGGCAACCAGACGCGCGTCATCCTGCTGGCGGTGGGCCTCGGCGCCTTCTTCATCCTCGGCGTGCGCGCGCTGCAGGCCAACCTCCTCCGCGACTTCGCGGTGCAGGCCGGACCCAATGCCCCGGACATGTTCCTGGTGGACATCCAGCCGGGCCAGCGCGACCAGGTGGCGGCCGTGGCCGACCAGGCCAACGGCGACCGGCCGGCACCGCGGCCGATCCCGGTGCTGCGCGCCCGCGTGGTGGCGGTGAAGGGCGCGAACGTGGCGCTGGAGAACTACGAGCAGGTCCGGGGGCGCAGCGGCCTGTCGCGCGAGTTCACCGTCACCTACCGCGAGAACCGCGAGGCGAACGAGCAGGTGATCGCGGGGCAGTGGTGGCAGCCCGGCTCCAAGGGCGTGGAGGTGTCGATCGAGGAAGGCCTGCTCCAACGCTGGCCGATCGGCGTCGGCGACGAAATGACCTTCGACGTGCTGGGCCGGCAGATCACGGCGCGCGTCGCCAGCATCCGCAGGGTGGAGTGGGAGGATTTCCGCGCCGGCGGCTTCATGTTCGTGTTCAAGCCCGGGGCGTTCGACGGCGCGCCGCATACCTACATCGCCCCGCTGCGCGGCCCGGCCGATACCGAGGCGCGCGCCCGGCTGCAGGCGAGCCTGGTGTCGCAGTTTCCCAACGTGTCGGTGATCGACCTGCGCGAGATCCTGCAGACGATCCAGGGCATCGTGAACAACGTGACGCTGGCGGTCACCGTCGTCGGCTCGCTGGTGCTGTTCAGCGGCGCCCTGATCCTGGTCGGCGCCGTGTCGATGACGAAGTTCCGGCGCGTCTACGAGTCCGCGATCCTGAAGACGCTCGGCGCCAGCCGGCGGCTGATCACCACCATGCTGCTGCTCGAATACGGCGTGCTGGGCGCGGTGGCGGGCACGGTGGGCGCGCTCGGCTCGATCGCGCTCAGTTGGGCGGTGGCCCGCTTTGCGCTGGAGCTGCCGTGGCAGGCGACGCCCTATCTGACCCTTGCCGGCATCGTCGGCACCGCGGTATTCGTGGCCGCCGTCGGCGTCATCGCCAGCCTGGACGTCCTCCGCCACAAGCCGCTGGCCACGCTCGGGCCGAATAGGCAGCGCGCAGCGAGAATGCGCTGCAGCCCCGGTGCGCGCCAGCCTTCTGCAGTGCTAGAATCACGAGATGCTGAGCCCGCTGCGGGCGCGGCAGGGGAGTGCCACGAAAGTCATGGACGTCGCGATCTACCGGGACGCGCTCCTGCGCAAGCGCGGGGAACTGCTGGGCGGTACCGCCGCCAAGCCGCTCCAGTGGACCATGGAGAACAACTCCGGCCGCCAGGGCGACATGGCGGACCAGGCGAGCGGCAACAACGAAGTCCACATCCAGCTCAAGCTGAAGCAGACGGACGCGAAGATCCTGCAGGCGATCGAGGAAGCGCTCGAGCGGGTCGAGCACGGCACCTACGGCGTCTGCCGCGACTGCGGCGAGCCGATCGCCGACGCGCGGCTGAATGCGATTCCGTGGACGCGCGTCTGCATCGCCTGCAAGGAAAAACAGAACGCGTAGCGGCCCGGAGAGCCTGAACGGTGAACACACACGAGCTGCGGGACTTCCTCGAGGGCTTCACCGCCGAGCGCGTGGCCCTGATCGAGCGGCACGAGGCCGGCGCGCGCGTCGTCAGCCATTACGACTTCAACAACACCTACCAGTACGTGATCTCGCGCGAGGAAACGCACCTCTCGTGGCTGGGGCACGCGCTGGCCGAGCTGGACGAGCCGCTGCCGAAGGCGTCGGCCGCTGCTGCCGGTGCCGGCGCTGCCGCAAGCTGGGGAAGAAGGTCGAGCCCTCGGCCTTCCGGCCGGTGCTGGCCGACGATGCGGCCCTGCTCGACAAGTTCTGCGAACGCTGGCGGCCGAAGGTTGACGCGCTGACACACGCCCGCCACCGCACCATGCTGCTGGTGGTGATGGGCGAGACCCGCGAGCACCAGCGCCTGTTCGAGCAGGCCGCGGCCGGCATGGAAGACGTGCTGGGCAAGCGCACCGGCGGGGTCGCGCGCGTCGGCGCGGTGCTGCCCGACCGCTGGCAGGAATAGAGCGGCCTTCTTCAGCTGGCCGCGTCCTTGGTTCATGGTCCTTGGTGCCGAGTCCGTTCTTGGTCCTTCGTCCGGTGCGGTGTATGGGCGCTTTGGACTTCCGGACCGTGGATCCGCAGGACGGACCAAGAACCAAGGACTCAGGACTGAGGACCAATATGCGCGCTCCAGGATCCGTAAAGCGCGCTAGACATGGTGCCGGTCGCCATCGCCCTGGGCAGCAACGTCGGCGCCCGGGAAACGCAACTCGATGCCGCGGTTGCGAGGCTGCGCGGGCTGCTCTCCGGCGTGCGCGTGTCCAGCTTTCACGAAACCGACTACGTCGGGGCCGCGAAGGACCCGCAGCCGCGCGTACCTGAACGCGGCGCTGGTCGGCCACACCACGCTCGACGCGGGCGCCCTGCTGGCGGCCATGCTCGAGATCGAGCGGGACGCGGGACGGGAGCGTCCGTTCCAGGATGCGCCGCGGACGCTGGACCTCGATTTGATTCTCTACGGCGACGAGATCATCAGCGCGCCGGGGCTGGTAGTGCCGCACCCGCGCTTCCGCCAGCGCCGGTTCGTGCTCGAGCCGCTGGCGGAAATCGCCTCGGACTGGCGCGACCCGGTGAGCGGCCGGACGGTCGAGGAACTGCTGCGCGTCCTCGACTGACCCGCGCTGCAGCGGGCGCTCTCACGCCGCGCGCGGCAACTCGGCGCGATCGGCGCGTCGACCGCGGCGGTCCCGCCAGCCGGATGGGGCTGCGCATCGGACAGCAGCACTCCGAGGATCCCGGCGGTGAACACCGTGATCAGGGCGCCGGCCAGTGACGCCACCACCAGAAAGACGTTATACGTGAATTCCCCCATCGCCCGTGACCTCCCGATCGAGGTGAGAGCAGGGCACGTGCCAGCGTCAGACCGGAAAACCGTGCGAAAACGCCGGGTTCGTGCGGCGGGGGCTGCGGATTTTTCGCCCGGGCGCGGAAGGAGTCCGCACCCGGGGCGCGGACTCAGTGCGACTCGTGTTTGGCGGCGCCGTGGCGCAGGCCGGCCAGACCCTCTTCGAACACCGTGTAGACGGCCGGGACCAGCACCAGCGTGACCATTGTCGAGGCCAGCAGGCCGCCGATCACGACCCGGGCGAGGGGCGCCTGCAGTTCACCGCCGTCGCCGAGGCCGAGCGCCATCGGCACGAGCCCGAGCATCGTCGCGATCGAGGTCATGAGGATCGGACGCAGACGGGTGCGGCCGCCCAGCTCCACGGCCTCGCGCAGCGGCAGGTTGTCGCGCCGGCGCAGCGTGTTCACGTAGTCCACCAGCAGGATGGCGTTGCTGACGACGATGCCGGCCAGCATGATGATGCCGATGTAGGCCTGCATGCTGAACGGCGTGTTGGTCCACAGCAGGCTCAGCACGACACCGATCGCCGCCACCGGGATCGAGAACATGATGATGAACGGGTCGCGCAGCGACTCGTACTGCGACGCCATCACCGCGTAGACCAGCAGCACGGCCAGGATCAGCACCAGTCGCAGCTGCTCGAAGGACTTGGCCTGCTCCTCGACCTCGGAGCCGAAGCCGACCGAGAAGTCGGGCGGCACGCGAATCTGGCCGATGCGCTGCTGGACCGCGGCCACGGCTTCGCTGAGCGGAATCTCGGTTTCGGCGTTGACGCGGGTGACGCGCTCCATGTTCTTGCGGTCGATCTGCACCGGGCCCGCGTCGCGGGTCGTGGCCATGACGTTCCGCGCCGGAACCACCTGGCCGCTCGGCGTGTTCAGCAGCACGTCGCCGACGTCGGAAATCTCCTCGCGGTCGCTCTCGCGCAGGCGGACGACGATCGGATACTCGTTGCCGCGCTCGCGGAACTGCGCCGCGGTGGTGCCGGCGACGTTGGTCTGGATCGTGGTCGCCACGCCCGACACCGTCATGCCGAGCATCGCCGCCTTGGGACGGTCCACGCGCACCGAGATCTCCGGCCGGCCTTCCTCGCGGCCGATGCGGACGTCGGCGATGCCGGGAGTGCCTTCCATCACCTCGCGGGCGTCCTGGGCGATGCGGCGCGCGTCGTCGAGGTCGTGGCCGCGGATTTCCAGCGCCACGCGGCTGTCGTTGCCCTGGCCGCCGCCGCCGAGCAGGCGTGTCAGCTGGAAGTTGCCGCCGGTCGGGTTGGCGCGAATGACCACCCCGGGCAATCCGGAGAGCTCGCGCCGCAGGGCGATCGAGATCTCTTCGGTCGTGCGGGTCCGCTGATCGCGGGGCACCAGGATCAGGCGGATCTGGCCGCGGTTGGTCTGGCCGCCGCCACCGCCACCGCCGCCGCCGAAGTTGTTGCCGCCCCCGCCGCCGCTGGTGATGATCGTCACCGTTTCGGGCACGGCCTTCTGCACCATCTCCTCGAGTTGCAGCAGCACCGCCTCAGTGGGCTCGACGCGCGTGCCGACGGCCAGCTCGGCGTTGATGTTGACCTCGCCCTCGTCGGTCTGGGGCATCAGCTCGACGGTGATGCGCGGGTAAATCAGCGCCGCGACGACCACCAGTGCGGTCGCGGTGGCGATGACGGTCGGCCGGTGGCTCAAGGCGACGTGAATGACCTTGCGGTAGCCCTCGTCCATCCGCTCCAGGAACGCCTCGCTGGCGCGATAGAGGTAGCCGATGAGGCCCTTGCGTGCGGCTTCCTCATCGGGCGTGCGCAGCCAGCGCGAACAGAGCACCGGCACGATGGTGACGGCGACGAACAGCGACATCGCCAGCGAGAACATCACCACCACCGACAGCTGCGTGAACATGATGCTGGCGGTGCCCGAGAGGAACAGCAGCGGAATGAACACGGCGATGTGCGTCAGCGTCGAGGCGAGGATCGCCGACCACACCTCCTCGCTGCCCTCGATCGCGGCGGTCATCCGGTCCTTGCCCATGTGCAGGTGCCGGTGGGTGTTCTCCAGCACCACGATCGCCGCGTCGACGATCATGCCGATGCCGAGCGCCAGGCCGCCGAAGGTCATCGTGTTCAGCGTGAAGCCGCCGAAGTAGAGCAGCGCGAAGGTGCCGATCACCGACACCGGGATCGAGGTGCTGACGATCAGCGTCGAGCGGAAGTCGCGCAGGAACGCGAAGATGATCAGGATCACCAGGATGCCGCCGATGAGCGCGTGCTCCTGCACGTTGTTGATGGCGCGCTCGATGAAGCGCGACGTGTCCTGCATGACGATCATCTTGCATGCCGGTCACTTCCCGGTTCACGCGCGCGACTTCATCGCGCACGCCCTGGGCCACGGCGACGGTGTTCTTGCCCGACTGCTTCTGGATCTGGATCTGGACGCCCGGCCTGCCGTTGATGCGCATGAACGAGCGCCGCTGCTCGGTGGCGTCCTTCACCTCGGAGATGTCGCGCATGTAGACCGGCACGCCCTCGCGCGTCATCACCACCACGTTCTTGATGTCCTCGAGGCTCTGGAATTGGCCCTGGGAGCGGAGCAGGAAGGTGGAGTTGCCCTGGTAGATTTCGCCCAGCGGCGTGTTCTGGTTCTCCTGCCGCAGCGTCTGCACCACCTGGTTGACCGACAGGTTGAGCGCGGTGACCTTTTCCTTCGACAGCTCGACGTGAATCTGGCGGCGCAGGCCGCCGTTCACGGTCACCGCGGCCACGCCGTCCACGCGCTCGAACCGCGGCGCCAGCTCGTTCTGCGCCGCTTCGCGCAGCGTCACCGGGTCGAAGTCGCCCTCGACGCCGATCTGCATGATCGGCTGGGCGCTCGAGTCGAACTTGAAGATGGTGGGCGGCTCGGCGTCCTCCGGCAGGCGGTTGCGCATGCGATCGACGCGGGTGCGGACTTCGTCGGCGGCCTCCGACAGGTCGGTGCCGTAGTCGAAGTTGAGGCGCACCTGGCTGCTGCCCTCCGACGACGTGGATTCGACGCGCGTCACGCCCGGCACGGCGCTGACCGCCTGCTCCATCGGGCGGGTTATCAGCTCCTCCATCTCCAGCGGGCCGACGCCGGCGTAGTTGGTCCGCACGGTGAGCTGGGGCTGTTCGAACTCCGGCATCAGGTCGACCGGGAGGCGAGTCAGCGAGATCACGCCCAGCAGCGTGATGACGCCGCTGATCATGAACATGGTGACCGGCCGTTGAATCGCTAGGCGTGGGATGCTCATCGGATCCTCGGTGCCTTCAAGTCAGAGTTAGAAGTCAGAAGCCACAAAGTCACAAGCCGCTACGACGCGGGGCCGCCGGACGGAACTTCGGCCCGTCCCTCGCCGCCGTTCCGGCCTTCGCGGCCGCCGCGGCCTTCGCCGCTCGGCCCGCCGTAGCGTCCCGAGCCATCGCCGGCGCGTCCGCCGGACCGGCCGGAGCCGTCGCCGCCGCTGCGGCGGCCGCCCTCGGCGCCCGACCGTGCAGCGTTCCCGCCAGGCGCGGGCGGCGCGCCCGCGGCGGTCCCCTCGCGGCCCGGGCCGGCTCCAGTGGCGCCGCCCCGGCCGGCTCGTCCTGCACCGTTAGCCGCGTCGCCGCCGCGCCGTCCGCCGTTCCCGCCGCGCCCTGGCAGCAGAATGCGGTCGCCGTCACGCAGCGCGCCGGCGCCGGTGGTGACGACGACGTCGCCCTCGGCCAGGCCGCCCAGGATCTCGACGATGTCTGCCCGCTTCGGTGCCGATCTGGAGCGCGCGGAACACGGCCGACTCGTTGAGCGGCGTGAACACCCCGCGGCGCCCACCCAGGTCCACGACCGCGTCGGAGGGCACTACCAGTGCATCCTTGGTGGTGTCGGTGAGGATGCTGACCCGTGCATACATGCCGGGCTTGAGGCGGTAGCCGCGGGTTGGGAATTTCGATCTCGATCGGCGCCGTTCGCGTGGCCGGGTCGAGGACCGGCGACACCCGGGCGATGCGGCCCATGAACTCTTCGCCGGGGTACGCATCCACTTCGACCTTGGTGCCGTCGCCGCTCTGGAGCTCCTTCAGGTCCTTCTCGACGATGTTGGCGACCAGGCGCACGGTGGTGATGTCCACCACGTCCACGATCGGCGCGTTCTGCGAGACGAAGGCGCCCGGATCGACCAGCCGCTTCGACACGAAGCCATTCACGGGCGAGGTGATGATGGTGTTGCCGAGGTTGATGCGCAGCTCGTCGAGGCGGGCCTTGGACTGCGAGGCCTGGGCCTTGGCGAGATCCAGCGACGCGAGCGCCGACTGATAGCGTGATTCGTTGTCGTCGAGCGTCTGCTTGGGCAGCAGCTGGCGCTCGAACAGGTTGCGCGAGCGCTCGGCGTTGGTCTGCGCCAGCTGCAGGTCCGCTTCGCGCTGGCGAATGGTGGCCATCGACACTTCCTGCGCCGCTTCGGCCTGCTTGACCTGCTCCTGAATCTCGAAGTCCTCGATGCGGGCGACGCGCTGGCCGCGGCTGACGCGGTCGCCCAGCCGCACCGAGACGCTCCTGCAGGCGCCCGGCCGCGCGAGGTGCGACCGACACCGTGGCCTCGCCGACCAGGTTGCCGACGACGGTGATCTCCGATGCGATGGACGCGCGCGTGGCCTTGCCCAGCTCGACGGTCATCGGCGGCCGTCCGAACTGCCCGCCTCCGAACCCGCCGGCTCCGCCGCCCCGCCGCCCGCCGCGGCCATTGCCGCCGAATCCACCAGCGCCGCCGCCCGGCGCGCCGCCCTCACCAGCCGTCTGGGATTCGGTACCGCCGCGGAAATACCACACGCCGGCCGCCAGGGCGCCGACCACGACCACCGCCAACGCTATCTTTTTCATGTCCGTCCGATCGACCGTCCCTCCGCCACGCGCATCCTAGTTGCCGCCGCCACCGGTTTGAATCGCCGTGACGCCGGGACCGCGCTGCGCAGGCGCTTCCTGCACGCGGGCATAGTCGACCAGGGCGCGGCGATAGTCCAACAGGGCGCGCAGCTCGGCGTTCTGTGAGGTCGCCAGGTCCCGCTGCGCCTGGACGACGAAGAAATTGGTGGAAAGACCCACCTCGAAGCGGCTCTGCTCGGCCGAGAGGCGCGTCTGCGCCAGATCGCGCGCGACGACCGACGCCTCGTACCGCTTCAAGCCGCTGTCCACCTGCAAGGCGGCGTTGGTGACGTCGGTGGCGACCTGCAGTTCGAGCGCGCGCAATTGGGCGGCGGACTGGTTCCGCTGGACGCGCGCGCGCGCGTAATTCGCGTCCTGGGACGCTTCCGCCGAGCGGATAGCTCATGTTCAGCTGCACGTTCCAGTTCGGGAATCTACGGTCGGTCAGCGTGTTCCACGCGTTGTTGTAGCCGCCCGGGATGGTGCCGATGACCGGGCTGCCGAGGCCGCCCTCGCGGATGAACGCCGTGCCGCCGAGCCCCTGCGCGCCCCAGTTGGCGACGAGATCGACGGCCGGCATGGTCTGATTGCTGAGGAACTTGATGGTGACGTCGTTGCTGTCGATGGTCCTGCGCGCCTGCTCCAGGTCGGTCCGCGTCGCGAACGCCCTCTGGACCGCCCCTTCGACGTCCAGCGGCTCGGGCCTGAACTCGGGGCGATCGATCGGCGTGATCGTGCTGCGCCATAGCGGATCGTCGGTGCCGCTGACGATCAGGCGCTTGAGCGACAACTGCGCGGTGCCCAGCGTCGCCTCGGCCTGTGCCACGGTCTGCCGGCGCGTGGCCGCCTCGGCCTCGGACTGCACCACGTCGAGCGGCGCCATGGTGCCCACTTCGACCCGGGCGCGGTTGTCTTCCACCAGCTTCTCGGCCAGGTCCAGCGAGCCGCGGGCGACGTCCAGCGCCTGCAACGCGAACAACAACTCCCAATACGCGTTGCGCACGTCGGCCACGGTTGTCGCCAGGGTGCTGCGCACCTGGATCTCGGAGATGTCGCGGTTGATCGCGGTCACCTGCAGCTGCTGCCGCACGCCATCGATCCTGAAGCCGCGAAGCAACGGCTGCGTGAAGGTGCTCGCGAAGTTGGCGGTGTAGGACGGGTTGAAGTTGGCGAACGTGTTGTTCGTGACCGCCTTGTGGTTGTTGAACTGGAACGTGAAGTCGCCGCCGCCCCACGGCAGCGCCTGAGCGATGCCGGCGTTGTAGGTCGAGTTGTCGTTTTGGACGATGATGCCGCCGTTCAACTGGTTGGTCGGCGGCTGCACGACGGCGCGGTGCCCGACTACGGATGTGACCGTCGGCCGGTAGGTGCCGCGCAGCCGGGCCAGGTTGTACTCCTGGAGCTGCGGATTCAGCCGTTCGACCGCGATGTCGAGGTTGCGCTCGAGCGCTCGCGCCGTGGCCTCGTCGAGCGACAGCTCCACGCTGGGCCCGGGCGTTGTCGTGGGGGCCGGACGCGCTTGGCCGGCGTCGTCGGCATCGGCGCGGGCGGCGGCAAACTGTTGCGCCGCGGTGCGGGCCAGCTCGGAGAGCCGGCGCGCGGTGTCGTCTTGCGCGCGCAGGCCCGCCGTCATCAGGCACACCGACACTACGCCGCAAAAGCAAACTGAAGAACGTCGCATGATCATCCTCGAACCGCGAGCGGAGCAGCGCTATCGTGCAAGCGGGCTACTTACCCGAGCCTCGTTGCTGCGAGTGCTTGCGCTCGTCAAGCTGGTGTTGTTGTGATTGTTTGCGCTCGCGCTCGTCGGCCTGGTGCATGGCGCCGAGCTTGAGCCACTGATCGGTGGTGAGCGCACGCCGCATTCGGAGCAGCATCAGCGCGCGAGTCTTGTTGAGCTCGGCCCGCGCGGCCTCCACGTTGAGCACCTGCTCCATCACGGCACTGTCGTTGCCGTTTTCGACCAGACGTCCGAACTCCGCCTCGGCCGTGTCGAACGCTTTCTTCTGCGTGCGGAGCGTCGGCGCGGTGCTCTGGAAGATCTCCTCGAGCCGCCGGCTCTGATCCGCCGTCAGCCCCAGCTCCGAACGGTAGCGGTCGTTCTGCCACCACTTGAAGCCCTGGGCGCCCACCGAAACCGAGCTCAGGAGTGCGAGGAGGAATACCAGGGAAGCGAGCCGGAAGTTGCTAGACATCAGTGCCTTGTACTTAAGTTTACGCCCACAGCCGACGGGCTGTTTACCCACTTCCGGCTAATTAGGGGCGCAGACCTAGGCGAAGGTGTCCGGCTCGTTCGACGGGTCGTTGGCCAGGGCGTCGAGGCGCCGGATCACGGCGCCAACCAGCGTGTCAGGCGTCGACGCCCCGGCGGTCAGGCCGATCGACAACCGCCCCTGCGGCAGCCAGCCGCGGGCCAGCACGGCGTCGTGGCCGTCCACCGGCCGGTGCAGGATTTCGTCCACTGACACCAGGCCGCGTCGGCTCGGCGACGTGGTAGGTGGGCACCGCGCTGGCGCAGATGCGTGCCAGGTTGTAGGTGTTGCTGCTGTTGTGGCCGCCCAGCACCAGCATCAGATCCAGGTGCTGCTCGTCGAGCAGCGCCGTCACGGCATCCTGGCGATCCTGGGTGGCGCTGCAGATGGTGTCGAATGCGCGGAAGCGGTGGGGCAGTTCGGCCTCGCCGAACCGGTCGGCGATGGCGGCGCGGAACATCTGGCCGACCTCGAGCGACTCCGAGCTGAGCATCGTCGTCTGGTTGGCGCAGCCGACGCGCTGCAGGTGAAGGTCGGGATCGAAGCCGGGGGAGGTCGCCTTGCCGAACGCCGCCAGGAACGCGCCGCGGTCGCCGCCGTTGCGGATGTAGTCGCACGCCTGGGCCGCCTCGGTGCGATCGAGCACTACCAGGTAGTGGCCCCGGCCGCCCTGGCCGGCCTGCGAGGCCGTGGCCTGCGTCTCTTCGTGCCAGTACTTGCCGTGGATGACCGACGTGATGCCTTCGGCGGTGTAGCGGGTGACGTTCTTCCACACGTTCAACACCGAGCCGCAGGTCGTGTCCACCAGCGTACAGCCGCGCGCCACGAACGTTTCGAGCACATCGAGGGCGATGCCGAAGGCCGGCAGGATCACGACGTCGTCCCGCGTGACCGCGTCGGCCGATTCGCCCGGGTCGCTCAGGAAGCGGATGCCCTGGCTGCGCAGCTGGTCGTTGACGTGCGGATTGTGGATGATCTCGCCGGTCAGGAAGATCCGGCGGTCGGGGAAGCGCACGCGCGCCTGGTAGGCATAGTCCACCGCGCGGTCGACGCCGTAGCAGAACCCGAACTCGCGCGCCAGGTGAACCGTGATCCGGCCCGCGGAATAGACGAAACCGTCGCGCTTGATGGCGGCGACCAGATCGCTGTGATAGTCCTCGGCGAGCTGGAGCGCGACTTCCTGTTTGCGATCGAGGCCCTTGCGGAAGATCAGTGGGCTGCCCGAGGCGCTCACTACTCGCGGACGTCCCAGGCCACGGGCGTCAGGGCATCGAGCGGACGGAGCGCTGAGGGGCCGCGGCCTTCGAACGCCACCTCGACCTGGTCGAGGAGATCGTCTTCCGCCGGTTGCGTCACCGGGACGATGGCCGCGCGCGCGGCCGCCGGGATGCCGGAGCCGGGCTGGACGCGCAAGTCGTGCGTGAGGTGTCCACCCAGCAGGCCCACGACCAGGCCCGCCGCCGCGGCCGCCGCCACCCACCGCGTGCCACTGGCGGCCGAAGGCGGCGTGACGCGGCCGAAGGCCGCGGGAAAGCTGATCACGCGGCCCGCCCGCGAGACCTGCTCCACGCGTTCCATGATGCGATCGTACTGACGCGTCAGGCGTTCGGCGGAGAACGCGGCCTCGGCATCGGCGGTGGCGGCCGCGGAGGTGTTCTCCAATAGCGCGCGCAGCGACTCGTGACGCCCGCGGCACTCGGCGCAGTGCTCGACGTGTTCGACGCACTGCCCCACGTGCTCGGCGCTGGCGACGTGGCCGACCGACGCTTCGATCAGCTGCGCGTCCGTGAGGTGGCGGCGCGTCACGCGGTCGCCTCCGGAGCGGCCAGCAGCGTCCGCAGCTTGCGGACGGCGCGGAACAGGTGCACGCGCACCGTGGCTTCGCTGAGACCGAGCGCCTGGCTGACCTCGCTCGTCGTCTGGTCCGCGATGTGGCACAGCGTAAACACGGCGCGCTGGCGGTTCGGCAGCTGATCCACCGCCTCGCCAATCGTCCGCCGGCGCTCGTCGGAGATCAGCATCTCCTCCACGCTGGCCTGCGGCGTCGGCCGATCGGGCACCCGCAGATCGCCGGACAGGGTCATCGGCAGCGCCCACTTCAGCCGCCGCGCCCGCGCCTTGCGCACGTCCAGGCAGCGGTTCACGAGGATGCGGGTGAACCACACCTCGAACGGCAGTTCGTCGCGGTAGGTGGTGATGTGGGTGAACACCTTCAGGAAGGCGTCCTGGACGGCTTCGTCGGCGTCGTGCGCGTCGCGCAGGTAGTGGAAGGCGATGCGGACGGCGCGTCGCTGCTGGGCCGCCACCAGCTCGCCGAACCGTTCGCGCGCACGGTCGCGTTGGCCGGCGACGACGAGCGCCTTGACGGCGCTGGCCAATTCCGAATCGCGCGAGCGCACGGGGGCGCGCCCCGGGGCTTCGGCTGGGGCGCCGGCGAGAGAAGCGGCGCGGGCCGTGGTTCCTGCCATCGCGTTGATACTGTGAATTCTATCGCGTTGCGCCCCGGGGGCCAACAGGGCTACGATTTACCCTTTCTGGAGAAGGGAGACTCTACAGCATGTCGATGCAGGTCGAGCGGGCGTACGGCCTGGAAGCCCTGGGAATTGTGCGGTCCGGACGCGTGCACTGGAACCTGAGCCCGGCAGCGCTCTACGAGCAGGCCCTGCGGCGCGGCGAGGCTTCCCTGGCCGCCGACGGCCCCCTGGTGGCCCGCACCGGCCAGCACACCGGCCGGTCACCGAACGACAAGTTCGTGGTCAAGGAGCCGTCGAGCGACGGGCACGTGCACTGGGGCAGCGTCAACCGCCCGATTGACGAGGAGAAGTTCGCGGCGCTGCACCGCGACATGATGGCCTACCTGCAGGACAAGGAACTGTTCGTCCTCGACGCCTGGGCCGGCACCGACCCCGTCTACAAGCTGCCGATCCGCATCGTCAACCAGTTCGCGTGGCACAACCTGTTCGCCCGCAACATGTTCCTGCCCGAGGACGACGCCGCCAAGCGGGCCGAGCACCGTCCCGAGTTCACCGTCATCGACGCGCCGCAGTTCAAGTCCGACCCGGCCAAGCACGGCACCCGCTCGGACGTCTTCATCTTCGTGCACTTCGGCAAGAAGCTGGTGCTCATCGGCGGCACGCACTACGCCGGCGAGATCAAGAAGTCGATCTTCACCATCCTCAACTACACGCTGCCGCGGCAGGGCGTGCTGTCGATGCACTGCTCGGCGAACATCGGCGCCAAGGGCGACACGGCGCTGTTCTTCGGCCTCTCCGGCACCGGCAAGACCACGCTGTCCAGCGACCCGCAGCGGCGGCTGATCGGCGACGACGAGCACGGCTGGAGCGACTCCGGCGTCTTCAACTTCGAAGGCGGCTGCTACGCCAAGGTGATCAAGCTGTCGGCCGAGGCCGAGCCGCAGATCTACGCCACCACCAAGCGCTTCGGCACGATCCTCGAGAACGTGGTGATGGATCCCGATCGCCGCACGCTGGATCTCGACGACGCGTCGCTGACCGAGAACACGCGCGGCTCCTATCCGATCGACTTCATCGACAACGCCGAGATGTCGGGCCGCGGCGGCCACCCGACCAACGTCGTGATGCTGACGGCCGACGCCTACGGCGTGCTGCCGCCGATCGCGCGGCTGACGCCGGACGCGGCGATGTACCACTTCCTGTCGGGCTACACGGCGCGCGTCGCCGGAACCGAGAAGGGCGTGACCGAGCCGAAGGCGACGTTCAGCACCTGTTTCGGCGCGCCCGTTCCTGCCGCTCCACCCCAACGTCTACGCCGCGCATGCTCGGCGAGAAGATCGCCAAGCACCAGGCGCGTGTGTGGCTGGTGAACACCGGCTGGACCGGCGGGCCCGTACGGCGTCGGCAGCCGCATGAAGATCGCGCACACGCGCGCGATGATCACGGCAGCGCTCACCGGCCAGTTGGACAACGTCGGCTACCAGAAGCACCCGAATTTCAACCTCGACATGCCGACCAGCTGTCCCGGTGTGCCGGCGGCGGTTCTGGACCCGCGCACCACGTGGCCCGACGCCGCCAAGTACGACGAGCAGGCGGGCAAGCTGGCCAAGATGTTCGTGGACAACTTCAAGACGTTCGAGGCCGACGTCCCCAGCACCGTCAAAGAGGCCGGTCCGAAGGCGAGCTAGCCTATTGCCTCAGGGAGGCGCTGATTCGCCCGTGACATACGAACCGGTCATCGGGCTCGAGATTCACGCGCAGCTGCGCACGAAGACGAAGATCTTCTGCGGCTGCAGCACGGCATTCGGCGCCCCGCCCAATTCCCAGGTCTGCCCGGTGTGCACCGGGCAGCCCGGCGCGCTGCCCGTCCTCAACCGCCAGGCCGTGGACTATCGCGGTGGCGGCCGCACTGGCGCTCGGCTGCCGCGTCCAGACCACGTCGATCTTCGCGCGCAAGAACTACTTCTATCCCGACCTGCCCAAGGGCTATCAGATCTCCCAGTACGAGCGGCCGCTGGCGCTCGGCGGCGGCCTCGAGGTCACCGTGGACGGGACCGCGTCGTGGATCGGCCTGACCCGCATCCACATGGAAGAGGACGCCGGCAAGTCCCTGCACGAAGGCTTCCTCGACTCCGATCGCCAGGCCTACGTCGACTACAACCGCAGCGGCGTGCCGCTGATCGAGATCGTCTCCGAGCCCGACATGCGCTCGGCGGCGCAGGCGGCGCAGTTCTTCAGTCAGCTCCGCGAGATCCTGGTGTGGCTGGGCGTCAACGACGGGAACATGGAAGAGGGCAGCCTGCGCTGCGACGCCAACGTGTCGGTGCGGCCGCACGGGCAGACCGCGTTCGGCACCAAGACGGAAGTGAAGAACGTCAACTCCTTCCGCTACCTGCAAAAGGCGATCGAGTACGAGATCGAGCGGCAGATCGACGTGCTGGCCGGCGGCGGCACCGTGCGTGCAGGAGACGCGGCTGTGGGATTCCGCGACCAACAGCACCCACTCGATGCGCAGCAAGGAAGAGGCGCACGACTACCGCTACTTCCCGGAGCCGGACCTGCCGCCGCTGGTGGTGGACGAGGCGCGGGTGGAGCGCATCCGGGCCTCGATGCCCGAGACCGCCGGCGCGCGCCGGCGCCGGTTCGTGGCCGGCTACGGCCTGCCCGAGTACGACGCGGGCGTCCTGACCCAGTCGCCCGAGCTGGCCGACTACTTCGAGGCCGTGGCGGGCGCCGTCACCAGCCCGAAAGCTGGCCAGCAACTGGGTGATGGGCGAGCTGCTGCGGACCCTCAACGACCGGGGCCTCGACGTGGCCGCAGCGCCGGTGCGGCCGCCAGCCCTGGCCGGGCTGATCGGACTGGTCGAACAGGGCACCATCAGCGGCTCGATCGCCAAGGACGTGTTCGCCCGGATGTTCGACACCGGGCGCGCGGCCGACGAGATCGTGGCGGCGGAGGGCCTGGCGCAGATTGGCGACGAGGACGCCGTGCTGGCGATCGTCCGCGAGGTCATCGCCGAGAACGCCGGTCCGGTGGCCGAGTATCGCGCCGGCAAGCAGAAGACGTTCGGGTTCCTGGTCGGCCAGGTGATGAAGCGCAGCGGCGGCAAGGCCAACCCGCCGCTCGTCAACCGCGTGCTGACCCGCGAGCTGACGCCGGGTTACGCGAGGCTCGCCTCGCGGCTAAGCCGGTTTGCAGACCGGCACCCCGTGCGATACTCTCGGTCGCAATCCCGACGTGATCGAGGCGAAGAACCTCTCCAAGTTGTACGACCGCAGCGCCTACGCGCTGCGCGATCTGTCGCTCTCCGTGGACAAGGGCGAGTTCGTCTTCCTGACCGGGCCGAGCGGCGCCGGCAAGTCCACGTTCCTCCGCCTGCTGCTGCTCAAGGAACGCGCCAGCGGGGGCGAGATCCTGGTCAACGGACACAACCTGACGACGCTCAGCCGCTCCGAAGTGCAGGAGTACCGGCGCGGTGTCGGCTTCGTGTTCCAGGACTTCAAGCTGATTCCCAGCCGGACGGTCTTCGAGAACGTGTCCTTCGTGTCCGAAGTGCTCGGCGTGGCGCCGGCCCAGCAGAAGCGGCGCGCGTTCCAGGTGCTGAAGTGGGTGGGTCTTCAGCACCGGATGAGCGCCTATCCGCGCGAGCTCTCGGGCGGCGAGCAGCAGCGGATCGCGATCGCCCGCGCGCTGATGAACGATCCGCCGCTGGTCATCGCCGACGAGCCGACCGGCAACCTGGATCCGGACCTGTCGCTCGAGATCATGAACCTGCTGCGGGAGGTGAACGCCGGCGGCACGACGGTGCTGGTGGCGACGCACGACCGTGAGCTGATCCGGCTGGTGGGGCGGCGCAGCGTGACGCTGGACCACGGCCGCATCGTGGAGATGTCGTGAGGGCGATCGATTACGCGCTCCGGCACGGCTGGGCGAGCCTGGTGCGGGGCAAGGGTTCGAGCGTGTTCGCCGTGCTGGCGATTGCGCTGGCCGCGAGCGTCCTCGGCGCCGTGGGCCTGGTGACGTTCAACGCCGACCGTGTGCTGTCACGGTGGTGGGAGAGCGCCGAGTTCTCCGTCTACCTGCGCGACGACGCCACGTCCGAGCAGCGCGGCATGCTGGAGACACTGCTCGATCAGAGTCGCGCCGTCAGCGGGCGCGAGTACGTGTCGAAGGATCAGGCGCTGGCCCGTTTCCGCCGCGAATTCGCCGAGCTGGCCTCGATGACCAGCGAGCTCGACGGGAACCCGTTTCCCGCTTCGCTGGAAGTGCGGCTCCAGGACCGTACCGATGCCGATGGTGCGGCTGAGTCGCTGCTGCGTCGCGTGGCGACGCTCCCGGGCGTCTCCGACGTCCGCTACGATCGCGCCTGGCTGGCGCGGGTCGGGCAGGGCCTCGACGCCATGCGGCGGGTCGGCCTGGCGCTGGCGCTGCTGTTCGCGGCGGCCGCGGCGGTCACCGTCGCCAGTGTGGTCCGGCTGGGGATGCACGCGCGCAAGGACGAGCTCGAGATCATGGAACTCGTCGGTGCGTCGACCGCGTTCATCCGCGGGCCGTTTGTGGCTGAGGGACTGCTGCAGGGCGGGATTGGCGCATTGGTCGCGCTGGTGGCCGTGTTCGCCGGTTACAAAATTGGCATGGCCATCTGGGGCGCGGATCTCACCCTGGCGCTCGACGGCATGGCTCCGCGCTTCCTGCCGGCCTCGCTCAGCGCCGCGCTGGTCGCGGGCGGGATGCTGGTCGGGAGTCTCGGGGGCTTGATTGCCTCCCGGCGGGCGACTGGTTGACCGGGCCTCCGTTGACAGGCGCGGGCGCCCCTGACTAGACTGGGATTCACCGGTTGCATGTCCGTTTCACGGCACCGCATAGCTCGCTTCCTCGCTGACTCGCTCCCGATTTGGGAGCCGGAATGTCCCTCCAAAACGACCTTCTATCGCGAGGAGTTCGTGAAGTGCCAGCGGTGTCTCGAGGAGCAGCGGGAGCACTACTCGGACCGCGCGGTGCACGACGTCGAGGAGGCGCTCGGTAAGGTCCTGCAGCAGCTGGATCACCTGTGCGCCGCCGGAAACGCCGACCAGGTCGTCAGCCGGCTGCTGCGCCAGTTCGACCTCGTGACCGGCGCCTCCGGATGGACCGACCGCCGGCAAGTCCACTGATCGACCTCGCTCTTCTCCGCCAACATCTCACTGTCATCTCGCGCGCGGCTCTCGCAGCCGTGGACGCCGGCCTGCTCGTGACCCGGGCGGTCTCGTCTCCCGCCCTGCGGCAGGTGCTGTCCGCGGCCGCGGCCGTGGACGTCGTCGCGGCCGGCAAGGCGGCCGGGACCATGCTGGAGGCGTTTGCCACCGCGTCGCCGCGCGGCGCCCGGACCATGCTGGGCGTGGGGCCCGCCAACTCGCCCGTGCCGTCCGGCGGTGGAGTGGGTGGATGCCGGTCATCCGGTCCCGACCGACGGCAGCGTGCGCGGCGCGCGGCGCGCCCTCGAGGTGGCGAGCCGCACCGGCCGCGGGGGACCTGCTGCTGGTGCTGTTGTCCGGTGGCGGGTCGGCGTTGATGGCGCTGCCGGCCGCGGGCATCGCGCTCGAGGACAAGCAGGCCACCGTTCGCCGCCTGCTGGAATCGGGCGCCGACATCTATGAGCTGAACACCGTGCGCAAGCATCTGTCCGCGATCAAGGGCGGCCAGCTGGCGGCCGCGGCGCCGGGCAGCACGCACACGCTGGCGGTGTCGGACGTCGTCGGCGACGACTTGTCGGTGATCGCGTCCGGGCCGACCGTGGCCGACGCCAGCACGTTCGCGCAGGCGCTCGCGGTGCTCGACCAGCGCGGCGGACGCGCGGCCTTTCCCGGGGCGGTCGTCAGGCGACTCGAGGCCGGCGCGGCCGGGCACGTGCCCGAGACGCCGGCGCCCGGCAATCCGGTCCTGGCGCGTGCCGTCGCGGCCGTGATCGGCCCGCAGCGCGGCGCCCTGGACGATGCGTCCCGCGCGGCCCGCGACTGCGGCTTCACCGTGCTGGTGATCGAGCAGCCGGTGACCGGCGAGGCGCGTGACGCGGCGGCGGCGCATCTGCAGCGCGTGGCCGCGCTCGTGCGCGACGTGCCGCGGCCCGTCTGCGTGCTCTCGTCGGGCGAGACCACGGTGACGGTGCGTGGCACGGGGCGGGGCGGGCGCAACCAGGAGTTCGCGTGTGCCGCCATCCGCCATCTGGACGGCCTGGGCCCGCGCGTCGTCCTGGGCAGCCTCGGCACCGACGGCATCGACGGGCCGACCGACGCCGCCGGCGCCGCCGTGGACAGCTCCACGCTGGCGCGGGCCGCGGCCGCCGGCCTGGCGCCCGCCCGAGGCCTTTCTGCTCGAGAACGACTCCTACACCTACTTCGACGCGCTCGGCGACTTGATTCGCACCGGGCCGACGCGCACCAACGTCGGCGACCTGCAGATCACGCTGGTCGGCTGATGGGCACGCGATCCGGCGCGACGTGGACCCGCGACGAAGTGCTCCGCGCGCTGCGCGAAGACGTCCGGCGTCCGGCCACGGCCCGCGACCTCATTCGTACCCTTGGGGTGCCGCGTGAGGAGCGGGTGGCGTTCAAGCGCCACCTCACGGCGCTCGTGGACGCGGGCGAACTGGTGCGGCAGCGCGGGCATCTCTTCGGCCTGCCAGGCCGGCCGGACCTGGTCGTCGGCACCATCCACACGACGGCCAGCGGCGTCGGTTTCGTGTCCCGCGACGGGCAGCCCGGCGACGACCTGTTCATCCCGCCTGGCGCGCTCGGCGACGCGATGCACGGCGATCGCGTGACCGCGCGCGTGGAGCGCCGCACCGAGCGCGGCGACGAAGGGCGCGTGGTGGAGGTGGTGTCGCGCCGCCACCAGCGGATCGTCGGCCGGCTGGAGGTGGATCGCGCCGGCCGCGGCTTCGTGGTGCCGTTCGACAAGCGGGTGCTCGCCGACGTGTTGATTGCCGGGCGCGACCCGCTGCCCGCGGCTGCCGGCGAGATGGTCGTCGTGGATCTGACGAAGTATCCCAGCGAGGCGCGCGGTCCCGAGGGGCGCATCGTCGAGGTCCTCGGCAGCGTGACCACGCCCGGCGTGGACACCACCGTCATCCTGCGCAGCTTCGGCATTCCCGAGGACTTTCCGGCCGACGCCGTCGCCGAGGCGCAGCGCCTGGGCGAGGTGGTGCGGCCCGAGGATATCGCCGGACGCACCGACTTCCGCCAGGTCCCGACGGTGACGATCGACGGCGAAGACGCCCGTGACTTCGACGACGCGATCACGCTGTCGCGGCTGCCGGACGGCCTCTACCGCCTCGGCGTGCACATCGCCGACGTCTCGCACTATGTCGGCGAGGACTCGCCGCTCGACGAGTCGGCCTACGAGCGCGGCACCTCGGTCTACTTTCCGGATCGCGCCGTGCACATGTTCCCGCACGAGCTCGCCACCGGCCTCTGCAGCCTCAGGCCGCGGGTCGATCGCCTGGTGCAGTCCTGCGTGATGGACGTGGACGGCCGCGGCCGCGTGGTGCGATACGAGATGCACGACGGCGTGATTCACAGCGCCGCGCGCATGACCTACACCGAGGTGAACGCGATCGTCTCGGATCGCGATCCCGCCGTGCGCGCCGCCTACGAGCCGCTGGTGCCGCTGTTCGAGCTGATGCACGAGCTGTTCGGGGTGCTGAACGAGCGGCGCCGCCGGCGCGGCTCGATCGACTTCGATCTCCCCGAGGCCGAGGTGGTGATGGACACCGAGGGCGCCGTGACCGCCATCATCGCCTCCGAGCGCAACGTCGCGCACCGCATGATCGAGGAGTTCATGCTGCTGGCCAACGAGACCGTGGCCGGCCATCTGGTGCGCCACGGCGTGCCCTCGCTGCACCGGGTGCACGAGGCGCCGGACGTGAAGAAGGTCGAGGAGTTCGAGGCCTTCATCGCCCCGCTGGGCTATGGTCTGGCCGCGACGGGGCAGGCGGTCCGGCCGCGCCATTTCCAGCGGCTGATCGACCGCATGCGCGGCACCCCCGAGGAGCGCCCGATCGCGGCGCTGATGCTGCGGACGATGCAGAAGGCGCGCTACGACGTCGCCAGCCTGGGGCACTTCGGCCTGGCGGTGGACGAGTACACGCACTTCACCTCGCCGATCCGCCGCTATCCCGACCTGGTGGTGCACCGCATGCTGCGCGAGTCACGCCGCGGGCCGTTGAGTGCGGCCCGGCGGGAGGAGCTCGAGGATGCCCTGCCCGAGGTCGCGCGCCACACCTCCGAGATGGAGCGCCGCGCCGACGAGGCCGAACGCCAGCTGCTGCAGTGGAAGAAGGTGCGCTTCATGGCCGACAAGGTCGGCGACGAGTTCGACGGCTACGTCACCGGCGTCGCGCCCTACGGCCTGTTCGTCCAGCTGATCGAATACTTCGTCGAAGGCCGGGTCCACGTGACCAGCATGGCCGACGACTTCTACCGCTTCGTGGAGCAGCAGCACGTCCTCTTCGGCGAGAACACCAAGAAGACCTACCGGCTGGGCGATCGGGTCCGCGTGCAGGTGATTCGCGTGGACCAGGAGCTGCGGCAGGTAGATCTCGGACTGGTGGAGATTCTGGAGGCGGTGCGGCGGCAGCCAGGCCGTCCACCCAAGGGCCGGCCGTCGAAGACCATCAAGCCCAACCGCGCGCGGGCCCAACGCCCCGGACGCCGGGAACGATCCGCCAGGAAGGCGGGCAAGCGGCGGTGAGAAAAACGCGGCGAAGAACGGCCTAGGTTCGTTCCGGGCGCTCGTCGCGGCTTGTCAGCGCCTTCCTTGGTGGCGTCCTTGAAGTTGCGGATACCGCGCCCGATGCCTCGCCCCAGTTCTGGCAACCGATTCGCGCCGAAGATCACGATCAGGATGGCCAGGATGATCAGTAACTCGGTGAAGCCAAAATTCATACGGCACCCAGCGGATTCGGGTCGGGGCCTGAACTGTCCAGTCCACGCGCGAACCTGCGAAATTGTACCACGTGGGCCCCAAGGCCCCCGGAACGGTTCTTGAACACATTTCGAGCATGCCAGTAGGGCTGACATCCAGCGTCCACTTCGGGGGACGCCCAGCCAGGCGGCGCCTGGGCGACGTGGTCCTCGTGCTGCTCTTGGCAGGGCTTGGCGTCGCGCCGCAGCTGCACGCCCAGTTCGCCACCGGCGTCCAGCTGGTGGAGATCTACGCCACTGTGACGCGCGCCGACGGCAGCGCCGTCACCGGGCTCAAGGCGTCGGACTTCGAGGTGCTCGAGGACGGCACCGCGCAGCCGATCTCGGTGTTCGTCGAGGGGGAGTTTCCGGTGACGGTCGCCCTCGGCGTCGACCGGAGCTTCAGCATGGCGGGTGAGCCCCTGCGGCTGGCCATGCGCGCGTCGCAGGCATTCCTGCGCGCGCTCAAGCCGAAGGATCGCTCGATGGTGTGGGCCATCGCCGACGGCGCCGAGGTGATCGCACCCCTCGACGCGCCGCGGGACGAGCAGCTGCTGGCGCTCGCGAAGCTGACGCCGTGGAGCACGACCGCGCTCCACGACAGCGTGATTGCGGCCCTGGATCGCCTGGAGCGTGAGCCGGGCCGGCAGGCGCTGGTGCTCTTCACGGACGGCAGCGACCGATACAGCCGCGCTTCCGTCGCCGACGTCCTCGAACGCGTCCGCCGCAGCAACGCGCTGGTCTACGGGATCGGCGTCGGGAAGACGCGCGCGCCAATCCTGGCGGAGATGGCGGCCGTGTCCGGCGGGCGCTCGCTGCAGGTTCGCAACCCCGAGGCGCTGGAGCCAGCGCTGGCGGCGATTGCCCGTGAACTGCAGCAGCAATACCTGCTCGGTTACGCCCAGCCGCCGCGGCGCAGCGGCAGCCAGGCCCGGTGGCGGTCGATCACGGTACGCCTGACGGGCAACGCCGCCGGGGCGCGCGTCCGCGCACGGGACGGGTATGTGGCGCCCTGAGAGCCGTTTGGCGCGATTCGGCGTCAAAGGAAATATCCCCGACCTTGCGGTCATGGCGTGGCTCGGGGACAATGAGCCAAGTCTCGCATCATGTCGAGCGTGAACCCCGAACCCGCCAGCCGCTCGAGCGCGGCCTCGACGGCGCACCTGACGGTGCGTCCCGACGGGTTGGGGCCTGCCGAAGTCCCGTTCCTGTTCCAGCAGCAGAACCAGCGGATCGGCAACGCCCTCGGCGTGTCTGTCGTCACGCACATCGCGATCCTGGGCCTGCTGTTCCTGATCTCGCAGATCGTCCCGGACAAGGTCTACCAGGCGGTGCTGCCCGATACGCTGCCCGACATCGTCTGGCTGGCCGATCCGGGGCCGGGGGGCGGCGGGGGCGGCGGCGGCAACCAGTCGCCCGAGCCGCCGAAGAAGGTCGAGCTTCCCGGCAAGCAGGAGGTCTCGGTTCCGGTGCCGCCTGAACCGGTGGAGGTGCCGAAGCCCGAACCCGAGCCGGTGCCGGAGATCAACATCCCGGCACAGACGGCCGCAGCGGCGCCGGTGATCGCGCCGGGCGTCATCACCAACAACGACGCCAGTACCGAGTCCCAAGGCGCAGGGGTCGGCGGTGGCGGCGGCACGGGCCGCGGCACCGGCGTGGGATCGGGACAGGGCTCAGGGCTTGGCGAGGGCGTCGGCGGTGGCACCGGCGGCGGCGTCTTCCGGCCGGGGAACGGCGTGACGATTCCTCGCGTGCTGCGCGAAGTGAAGCCCGCCTATACCGCCGAGGCGATGCGCGCCAAAGTGCAGGGTCGTGGTGCTGCTCGAGTGCGTGGTCATGCCCGACGGGTCGGTCGGCCGCGTGGAAGTGGTGAAGTCGCTCGACGGCACGTTCGGCCTCGACCAGGAAGCGATCAAGGCCGCCCGCCAGTGGCGGTTCGCGCCCGGCACACGATTCGGCGAGCCCGTCGCCGTGCTCGTCACGATCGAACTGCAGTTCACGCTGCGATAGTTCAGGCCACAGGCACAGGCCACTGGCCACAGGCTCCGGGCTTCAGGCTCCAGGCACTCGCAGGTTGGCCAACTCAGTCTTCAGGTTCGCGACCACACCCTTGGACTGAATTCGGACAATTCGCCCTGTGATGTCCGCCGCATCGTCTCGACAAAGAAGCCGTACGACGGCAGCCACGTCTTCTGGCCGCGCCAATCTGCCCGTCGGCGACGCTGAAGCGAGGCTGTCTCTGAGATCGGAAGCCATCCATCCAGTGTCTATCGGACCAGGATCGATGGCGTTGACGGCCACGCCAGGCGTCACCAGATCAGCCGCCAAACTCAGTGTCAGGGCGTCGAGCCCCGCCTTCGTCACCGCGTACGCCAGCTCGCCCGGCATCGGCGCGTGGCCCTGACCAGACGTGACGTTGATGATCCGACCATAGCCGGTCGGTGGCCTCCGCCGCACAAACTCCGCGCACAGGAGGACCGCCGCCCGAAGGTTGACGGCAAAGTGGCGGTCGAGTTGGTCCGCAGAGACTTGAGTGATGCCACCGTGTTCCCAATGTGCTGCGTTGTTGATGAGGATGTCGACGTGCCCGAACCGCAAGGTCGCCTGATCGAAGAGATCGGCGGCCGCTGAGGGGCTGCTGAGGTCAAGCTCGATTCCAGCGCCCTTCGTCCCCAGCGCACGCAGGAGTGATTCGGGTTCGTCAGGCGCGACACCCCACGTCTGACGCTGGTCGTACGCTCGAAAGTGGGTAATGAAGACAGCGGCGCCTCCGTCGACAAGCGCTCGAGCAATCGCGGCGCCGATTCCGGCGCGCCTGGTCGCACCGGTGACCACCGCGACCTTGCCAGTGAGTTCCGCCTGTGTTCCCTTTTGCATGCTGCGGTCACCAGCAGGTGCAGCCGCTGATAGCTGGCGACATCGCCAGATTGGCGTCGGCGCTACTGCGTCGATGGCTCGGCGAACACTGTCCTCAGCCCGCGTGTCACCGCCACCGGAAACGTCGACAGGTGCGATTCGCTCTCGAAGATCCTCGTGTCGAGGCGTCAGCCCTTCATAGTGGCGTGAAGCGAGCAGACGCTCCAGCTGGCGCATCGTGCCGATCATCGAGTCCGTTTCCCGCTCGCCGTCCGACATGAACAGGCGCACGCCCAATTGTTTGTGATTCGCGGCATAAGCCTGTTCCTGTTTGGCGATGACTCCGCCATCCCACCAGAGACTCGGACTCACCAGGACCATCCGCCTAAACGTCTCCGGCGCTTGAAAGAGGCACGGCCTCGTAGAGACGCCCAGGAATACCAGCAAACGGCACCCGCCCGGTAGCGCGCCTCAATATTCGGGATCAGTTCGGTCACAACGCGCAGAAACGCGAGTCTTCCGCCCGTGCAACGTCGCCTCGAATGACTCAACACTGGCGTTCCTCGATGATGCCTCGGCTCAGTCGAAGGCACGTCCGGCGTCGCTCCGCACTGCGCTTCGCGGGTGTCCTCCTGACTCCATTCGACGATCCCGTCGATAGCGCGTCGGCGACCATGCCACAAGGCGAAGCGTTGGTCGACTGCGCAGCTCGGCCAGAGCCAGTTCGCTCAGTGCGATAGATGACGGCGAAGCGAGCCGACGTGTCGCCACTGAGTCGCGGCAGGAGACTGCACCGTGAAGTCGGCCATTGAGCTCTGCACGAACTGGGGCCCGCGCGCGGTATAGCTGCGTCGCAGGCGCTCTGGCCGCTCTGTGTGATGCAGAGAGACTTGCTAGACCACGATACGATCTGTACACCGCTCCCTGCATCCGTCCACGGCAGCTTCGTTCCGCATGATCATCGAGTCTGCTACGGTTGCACTCAAGACGGCCGGTCTAGCATGCTGGCCGTGCCTGGCTACGGGAACTGGGCCCTTGACACACGTGTAGTTCGTGTTGTATTAAACCTATAGGTTAATTAACTCATAGGTTCACTACGACATGCCTACCGACCAGCTCAGCGTCACGTTCGCGGCCCTGTCCGACCCCACGCGCCGGGCCATCCTCGGTAGGCTGATTGCCGGCGAGCGATCGGTCACCGAGCTGGCCGAGCCGTTCGACATGAGCATGCCCGCGGTGTCCAAGCACCTGCGGGTGCTGGAGCGCGCCGGCCTGATCGCGCGCGGCCGCGAGGCGCAGTGGCGGCCGTGCCGCATCGAGGCCGCACCGCTCAAGCAAGTGGCCGACTGGACCGAGCGCTACCGCCACATCTGGGAGGCGCGCTTCGATCGCCTCGATACCTACCTGCAGCAGATGAAAGCCAAGGAGAAAGCCCATGCCCGTAAGCAGCGTCGCAAATAGCCGCACGTTCAAGGTCACCACGCCGTCCGATACCGATATCCAGCTGACGCGGCTGTTCGACGCGCCGCGCCACCTGGTCTACGAAGCGCTGACCAAACCCGAGCACGTCCGCCGCTGGTGGGGCATTCTCGACGACAAGCATTCGGTGCCGGTGTGCGAGATCGACTTGCGGGTCGGCGGGGCCTGGCGATTCGTCGGCGAGGGCCCGGAGGGCAGGATGCCGGCCTTCTATGGCGTCTATCGCGAGATCGCGCCCCGCGAGCGCCTGGTCAACACCGAGTTCTTCGAGCCGTTTCCGGACGCGGGATCGGTGGTCACCACCGTGTTGACCGAGGAGGGCGGCAAGACGCGCATGACCGTGACCGCCACCTACCCGTCGAAGGACGTGCGTGACATGGTCCTGAAGACCGGCATGGAGCACGGCGCGGCGACGAGCTACGACCGCCTGGAGGAAGTGGCGGCGGGACTGGCCTGACCGGGAAGCCCGTGGGAGATCGCGCGTATCATGGCGTGATGAAGCTCGTGGCAATCGTTATCCTGGCCGCGGCCGCGCTGTCCGGCGCGCAGGGGAAGCAGACCTTCACCGGCGTCATCACCGATGACGTGTGCGCCATGGCCGGGCACGCGCGGATGCGGATGGGGCCAACCGACGCCGAGTGCGTGAAGGCCTGCATCCTGGGGCACGACGCGAAGTACGTGCTGCTGGTGGGGGAAGACGTCTACCTGCTCAGCGATCAGCAGGCGCCGGAACAGTTCGCGGCCCAGCGGGTGCGCGTCGCCGGCACGTTGGACGCCAAGAGCAAGACGATCCGGGTGGAGTCGATCGACGCCGCGAAGTAAAGGCCTGCGCTATTCGCAGGCCTCGGTGATGCAGATCGACTCGAGCGTCCGGCCCACCGGCGGCACCGGCAGGCCCTTGGCCGCCATCAGTTTCCGCAGCAGCAGGCCGGCATCGGCGTGCCCGATCGCCGACTGCACACCGACGCGCACCAGCCCGTCGGCATAGTCGACCGCCTGCCAGGTGTGCACCGCCAGCTTGCCGCCGCGGTTGTCGGTGTTGCCGTAATCGCGGATGTCGAGACGCGCCCCGGCGTCGGCCAGCGTCTGGATGACGTCGGTGCGGCCCTTGTGACCGGCGCCGTGCAGGGCCACGCGGCCGGTATCGGCCTGCGCGTTGACGTCCAGGCCGAGTCCGAGCAGCATCTTCACTGCTTCGTGCGTGGCCGCTGGGGACCACTCGTAGGTGATGCCCTCCACCCAACCGATGCCGGCCGCCACGTGCAATGGCGTCACGCCCAGCGCCGTCGGGATCTTGGGGTCGGCGCCGCGCGCGAGCAGCAGCTTCATCAGCTCGAGATCGCCCGACTGCGACGCGCGCAGGAACGCGGTGGCGCCGTTCTCGTCGAGCCACTGGTTGGTGAACACCGTGCGCGTTTCCGTGCTGTCCTTCAGCCGCGCGTTCACGTCGGCGCCCTTGTCGAGCAGCAGCTTGATGAAGTCCAGGTGATCCATGTCGCCCTTGCGGACGGGATAGTCACCGTTCTCGATGTTGCGGTTGTCGGTAGCGAGGTAGAGCGGGTTCCACCCGCCCTTGTTCGGCAGGTTGGGATTGGCCCCGCGCTCGATCAGATAGGCGGCCAGCTTGTAGTAGCGGTTTTGCGTCGCCACCAGCAGCGGGCTCCAGCCGTAGCCGGTGACCTGGTTGACGTCGGCACCGGCCTCGAGCAGCACCTTCACCGTCTCGAGATCGTTCGACCGGGTCGCGTAGACGAGCGCGGTCAGCTCGCCGCCGTCGGTCGGCTCCGGCCGCCTGAACGGATTGAAGCCCGCGTCGTCGTCAGCGTCGTTGGCCCCGCCGGCTCCGCCAGCGCGGGCGCCGGCCGCCGCCGCCGCGACGTCCCTGTGGAGCGGCGCCACGTCCGTTGGCGATGGCGTTGAGCTGGCCGAGATCGAGCGCGCGCCCGGCCGCAAGCGCCGCGCCCTGCGCCGCCACCGCCTTGCGCGGGTCGTTGGCCTTGCCCAGGGCCGGCCCACGGCCGCGCGTGGCCGGGTTCGACCGCGCCGTGAGATCGGCACCGCGCCGCGCCAGCAGTTGAACGGCCGCTTCGTGTCCTTCATCCGCCGCCCACATCAGCGGCGTGGTGCCGCGCAGCGTCTCCTTGGCGTTGATATCGGCGCCGCGATCGATCAGCACCGTCATCGCCTCGACGCTGCCGGTTCGCGCCGCGGCCATCAGCGGCGTACGGCCGAGCGGCAGTTTCTCGTTGGCGTCCGCGCCGGCCGCCAACAGCGCGCCGATGATGCCGGCGTCGCCGTTGATGCTGGCCAGCCACAGCGGCGTGCTGCCCGCCCGGTTGGCGGCCTTGGCGTTGGCGCCGGCGCGCAGCAGCACCTCGAGCATTTCCCTGTTGCCGCGATAGGCCGCCCAATGCAGGGCGGTGGCGCCGTCGCCCTGCGGCGCGTTGACGTCGGCCTTCTTGGCCACCAGCGCGCGCACCGCGGCCAGATCGCCGCGCATCGCCGCGTCCGCCACATCCGCCGCGGCGGCACTGAGCCGGAGATCCGGCGCCACGACGGCCAGCACCGCCAGCAGCGCCGCCGCATGGCACGTGCGTCTCAACCTCGCCATGCCTACACCAGCCCCGTCAGGCGACCCGTGCTGTCGCCGATGCGGTCCTGCTCGATGCCGAACACGTCCAGAACGCTCAGGAGAAGGTTGCCCGTGGGGATCTGCTTGGTGGGGTAGGCCAGGTGCCGTCCGCCGCGCAGCTTGCCGGCGGCGCCGCCCACCAGGACATGCGGCACGTCGTAGTGGACGTGCTGGTTGGAGTTCCCCATGTTGCTGCCAAACAGCACCATCGACTGGTCCAGCAGCGTGCCGTCGCCGTCCTTGACGGCGGCCAGCCGCGCCACCAGATGCGCCAGCATCTTGACGTGGTACTGGTTGATCTTCGACAGCTCGGCGATGCGACGCGGATCTTCGCCGTGGTGCGACACGCCGTGGAAGCCGGCCGTGGGCGCTTCGGACTCCGGATAAGTGCGGCCGGTCAGGTCGCGGGCGAAGAGCAGCGTGCCGACGCGGGTGATGTCGGCCTGGAACGCCAGCGCCAGCAGATCGAACTGCAGCTTGATGTGCTCGTCGAAGGACTGCGGCACGCCCGACCGGTACCGCCATGTTCTCGGGCGCCACCGTGGACGCCTTCATCGCGATCTGGAGGCGCCGCTCGATCTCGCGGACGTGCTCGGTGTAGTCGTCGATCCGCGCCCGGTCGGGCACGCTGACGTCGCCGCGCAGCCGCTGCAGGCTGGCGGTCAGCGAGTCGAGGATGCTGCGATCGCGCTGGCGGCGTGCCGCCCGCTGCTCCACGGTGCTGCCGTCGCCGAACATCCGCTCGAAGACCACCTGCGGGTTCAGCTCCATCGGCAGGGGCGCGGTAGGCGAGGCCCACGAGATCGTGTTGGTATAGGTGCAGCTGTAGCCCTCGCCGCAGTTGCTGGAGTTGGCGCCCGGATCCTCGACCGCCAGCTGCATCGACGGCATCAGCGTCTCGCGGCCGATGCGCTGCGCGATCAACTGGTCGATGGTGGTGCCGGCGTAGACATCGGCGCCGGCCGTCTTCTTCGGCTTGTCGGCGCACAAGAACGCCGCGGCCACCCAGTGATCGGCGCCGGTGACGCCCGGCGGCGGCTCGGCCGAACGGGAGTGCAAGCCGCTCAGGATCACGGTCTGGTTCCGGAACGGCTCGAGCGGCTTCCAGTTGAACGGCAGCTCGGCCTCGAGGGCGCCTTCTTTCGCCGGCACCCAGTAGCCGGGTGCCATGCCGTGCGGCACGAAGCAACCGACGAACCGGGGCTTGGCCCGCGCGGCCGTCTGCGCCAGCGCCGTCGCCGCCGGCACCATCGCCTCGAGAAGCGGCAGCGACAGCGTGGCACCCGCGCCTCGCAGGATCGTCCGCCGCGACAGATGCTTCTTGGCAAGGAACATCAGTGCGTCTCCACCCCGGCTTTCAGGTTGACCTGGAACGGCTGGCTGTTCACGACTCCCAGCACCAGCGATGAGAAGGCGTAGTTGCGCTTCCCGGCGTTGCGGACCACCGAGCGCACCGTCGGCATGTCCTGGTACTCCACGCCGCGGCCGAGCGCATAGGTCAGCAGCTTTTCCGTGACGACGCGCACGAACTGATCGCTGTGTGCCATCAGCGAGTCTCGCAGGCTCGTGACGCCGTCCACCTTGGTGCCATCGGGCAGCGTCGCGGTGGCGTCGATCGGCTGCCCCTCGTCGAGCGTCCGCCAGCCGCCCACGGCGTCGAAGTTCTCGAGCGCCAGCCCCATCGGCTCGAAAATCTGATGACACGACGCACACACCGGGTTGCGCCGGTGCGCCTCGAGTGTCTGCCGCATCGTCGGCGTCTTCTGGTTGCCGGTGGTGTCGGCGGCCTTCTCCTGCAGCGCCGGCACGTTCGGCGGCGGATCCGGCGGCGAGACGCCGAGAAACGTCTGCAGGTACCACTTACCCCGTGTGACGGGCGAGGTGCGGGCCGCCGCCGACGTCACGGTCATCAGGGCCCCCTTGCCCAGAAGTCCCCGCCGCGCGTCCAAGGCCGCCGGCAGCGTGACCCGGCGGAACTGCGGACCGTAGATGCTGGCCAGGCCGTAGTGCTTGGCCAGCCGCTCGTTGACGAAGGTGTCGTTGGCGTTCAGCAGATCGAGCACGCTGCGATCCTCGCGGACCACGCTGCCGAAGAACAGCTCGATCTCACGCTGGAAGGCGAGGCGCAGGTTGTCGTCGAAGTCCGGGAACAGGTTCACCACCGGCTCCGACGTCTTCAGCGAGCGCACGCCCAGCCACTGGCCGGTGAAGTTGGCGACGAGCGCTTCGGCGCGGGGGTCCTTCAGCATGCGGCGGACCTGACGCTCGAGCATCGCCGGCTCCCGCAGCCGGCCCTGCGCCGCCACGTCGATCAGCTCGTCGTCCGGAATGCTGCTCCAGAGGAAGAACGACAGGCGTGACGCCAGTGCCAGGTCGGTGATGCGATAGCTCTTGCCGGCGGCGATGTTCGCGGGCTCGCGCTCGCCGCGATAGATGAACTCCGGGTCGGCCAGGATGCGCTGCAACGCCGCCTCGATGCCGGCGTCGAACGACCCGCCCTCATCCCGTCCCTCCTGGTAGAACTCGAGCAGGAGCTTCTGATCCGCGGCGGTGACGGGCCGCCGGAACGCCTGCTTGGCCAGCGTGGAGACGATTGTCCGCGCACACGCGGTCTCCTCGCGGGCGGCGGCGGGGCGGCACACGAAGATCTTCCGTCGGCTGTCGGTGTCGATGGCGGGCGTGCCCTCGAAGGGACCCTCGATGGTGACCTGGCCGACGTGCGGGTAGAACAGGAACCCGGGGATCGACCCCGGCGTATTCATCGTGCGCTGGAACGGCTTGTTCAGCTCGGTGCCGGGGATGTCGTTGGTCGCCAGGAACGTCACACCGACCCGGTGCAGGCCCGCCTTGATCGGCACGCGCGGCGTGGCCTTGCCGAGTCCGGTGGTGTTGGCGATCTCCTTGTCCCAGTCGAAGAGCTTCACGCGCTCGCCGTCCACCGTGACCTCGAGCTGCTCGCCCCGCACGCCGCCGAGCACCGCCTGGAAGTAGCCCGTCACGCCCTTCACGGTGAAGCTGTACAGGCCATCGGCGGGAAACTCGTGGCTGATCAGCATGCCGCCGCGGGTGCCGAACGGCAGGCCCTCGATGTGATGGTTCTGGGCCGTGTCGGCCGGCACGTCGAACACCGCCTGCGTCGGCGCCGTGGATGTGCCGAGCGCGAGCCTGCTGATCTTGCCCGACGCCGACAGGTAGGCCTCGAGCAGGGCCGGCGACATGGTCAGCGCGCCCGCGATGTTGTCGAACCCGCGCGTGGAGTCGTCGGGCGGCAGGAACTTGGTGGCGTCGACGTCGAGCGCCAGGAGATCGCGAATCGCGTTGGCGTACTCGGTGCGATTGAGGCGGTGCAGCCCCGGGGCCGGGACGTGCACGGTGGCGCTGCGGTCGATGGCGTCTTCCATCCACTGCGCGAACGCGTCGAGCGTGGCCTGGTCGGGCCGCTTCATGCCGGTGGGGGGCATCAGTCCGGAACGCACGCGCCGGACGACCTTTTCGGCGACCTCCGCCTGGCCGCCCAGGTTCGTGAGGTCCAACTGGTCCAGCAGGAGGTTGGCGGTCTTGAGGCGCGCGTTGTGGCAGGTGACGCAGTACCGATCGACGAGCGCCCGGCGCGACGCCACGTCCGGATCGGCGGCGGCGCGGGCCGGCTGGGACTGGACCCTGGATACGGCGGCGGGTGCGGCCGGCGGCGTTGCCGCGGGCGCCTGGCCCGCGACGGGGGCCTGGCTCCACAGAACGGCGCCCGACAGGGCTGCCACGCCGCAAGCGAGTAGTAGCCGAGCGTTCACAATTCTCCCCCGAGGCAGGGCGCGGCCCTGGACAGGGAAATACTACACCGCTCCGGCCCAACGCCGGCAGAGATGGCGATCAGGTGAAAAGCGCCGCCTCGATGCTGAGCCCCGGCCCGAACGCCAGCGCCACGCACGGGCGCCGCGCGCCGCCGTCCATCAGGCGCTTCAGGACGAAGAGCACCGTCGGCGACGACATGTTGCCGTGTTCGGCCAGCACCTCGCGCGCGACCGCGCCAGCCGACGACTCGAGGCTCAGCGCCTTCTCGGCCGATGACACGATGCGCGCGCCTCCCGGGTGAATCGCCCAGGAGCCGACGTCCGGGATCCGGAGCCCGTGCTGCGCCAGCCACGCCTCCATCCACGGCTGCAGTTGCTCCTCGATCAGGCTCGGCACGCGCGGCGACAGCGTCATCGTGAAGCCGTGATTGCCGACGGTCCAGGTCATCGCGTCCAGCGACTCCGGCACCAGGCCCGCACCGTTCGCCGTCAGACGCCAGTGCGCCTCGCTGTCAGTCGCGCCGATCACCGCGGCCGCCGCCCCGTCGGCGAAGAGACTGTTCGCGACGATGGCGTCCGGTTCGGCCGAATACTGAAAGTGCAGTGCGCACAGCTCGACGGCGCACAGCAGAACCCGCGCATCGGCGGATCGCACCAGCGCCCTGGCGACGCGCAGGCCGTTGAGCGCTCCCTGGCAGCCCATGAAGCCCACGTGCACGCGCTCGACCTGCGGACTCAGACCGAGGCGCGTGATGAGCGCGACGTCCACTCCAGGGGCGATGAACCCTGTGCAGGAGATGGTGACCAGGTGCGTGATCGCGGCGGCCGGTACCGCGGCGGCCGTCAGCGCGCAGCGTGCCGCCTGCTCCGCCAGGGGGGCCGACCGCGCGGCGTAATAGGCCATGCGATCCGCCGTCGTGGGCCCCAGCCGGCAGGTCGTCGTCCGGCCGCGTTTCGTGAAACAGGGACTGCAGTTCGGGCACCGTCTCCCCGCCGCGTGGCTGCGCATCCAGGAAGGCGAGATGGCGCTGGCGCACGCGTCGAGCGCCGATACAGCACCGCGACCAACCGGGTCTGCTCCTCGTTGTGGGAGGACAGCAGCGACGCAAAACGCGCGGCTTCGGACTGGTCCAGCGTGAACGGCGGCACGGCGGTGCCGATTCCCAGGATCCCGACTCCGGTCATGTGTACGCTCCTCGTGCCGACGACAGTCGGACCGTTATGTGGCCCCGAACGTGAATTCTGTGCTCGTTGTGGCTCCACATAACGGTCCCGGCGCGCGAAGCGCGCCAAAAGGGACTGGAACTAGCCAAGGGCTCGAGGGCAGCGCCATTGGCTAGTTCAACCACGCGAGGGGGCGGGCGGCCAGCCCCGGCCACGAGGACAGCAGGGAAGTGACATTGGTTGCGATCGACGGGCGGCGCAGGCCCCACGCCGCAATCGTGGCCAACGCCAGGCGGCGCTGCACGTCGCGTCGAATCGTCCGCGTCCAGGCCGCGGCGAGATCGGGTTGCCACTGCTCGATCGCTTGCAGCGCCGGGGAGACGACCGCGCGCCCGCCTTGCAGCGCGCAGGCCATGCCTTCGCCCGTGAACGGCTCGACGTAGCCGGCGGCGTCCCCGACCACGAACAGGCCGTCGGCAGCCACGCGTCGCGGACGCCGCGACAGCGGCGGCGTGCCGCGCCAGATGGCGCGGTCCACCTCGGCGGGCACCGGCCACCGGCCGCTGCCCAGGATGCCGCGCACCACCGGGCCCACGCCTTTCGCGCGTGTCACGGCGTCGGCGTCGAGGGCGGCCGCCAGGTTCCACCGGCCGTCTTCGAGCCGCACCGCTCCGACGTAGCCGTGCGCGCCCACCGTCATGTTGACCGCGTGCTCCTGCCATGGAACCCGGGCGGCTTCATCCAGGACCGTGCTGGCGCCGATGCGTGATCCGGCTGCGACGATTTCACCCTCCAGTTCCCGAGAGGCAAACGAGCCGCCCAGCCCGACTGCCGCGATCACGACGCGGCACTGGACGGTGGTGTGCACCCCGCGCGGGTCCTCGAGCGCCAGCGTCGACAGCCCCGCCGGATCGCGGCCGATCAGCGCGGCGCGCGTACCGAGCATCAGCCGCGCTGCCTTCGGCCTCGGCCGCCTCGACCAGCATCGCGTCGAAACGCTCCCGCGACACGCTGACGCCGGCCGGAAGCGGCAGCGCCGCCTCGGCGCGCCAGGCGCGCAGATGCAGCGCCTGGTACGCGCGTGGCCGCAGGGCCGCGAGCCGTGACGACAGGCCGCTGTGATCGAGCGCGGCGAGCGCCCGTCCGTTCAGGCAGCAGCCGCACACTTTCGGCCGCGGGAACGCGGCCCGGTCGACGAGCAGCACCGCCGCCCCGGCTCGGGCCAGGCCGTGCGCCGCGATGCTGCCTGCCGGGCCGGCTCCGACGACGACGGCGTCCCAGGTGCGCGTGTCCGTCACACCGGGTGCTCCGCCACCAGCCGCCACCGGCACGGCCAGTGTGCGGTCAGGCGACAAGACGTGAGGCCGGCACGCGCGGCCAGCGCCGCCGCCTCGGCGCGCGTGAACGCGGCGCGAACCGACCGCAGGCTGTCCACATGGACCACTGGAGAGCGCGACAGCAGCCGCGTGCCCAACCACGCGAGCACCAACCCCAGCCGGCTGCGATCCAGATCCGAGACGATCACCAGCGATCGGGCCGCGGCGTCGAGCGTCCGGAGCAGCCGCACGGCGTCGTCTTCATCCAGGTGGTGCAGGAACAGCGAGCACACCACGACGTCATAGGCGCGGCGCAAAGGCGTGTTCATGATGTCGTGTTCGAAGAAGCGGACGTCGACGTTCGCGCGTCGAGCGCGACCGGCCGCGTACGCGACTGCGGTGGGACTGATGTCGCAGGCGTCGACCACCAGCGTCACACCCTCCTGGCGCGCGCGTCGTGCCACGCCAATCGCCACGTCGCCCGCGCCGCAGGCTACGTCCAGCAGGCTCAACCCGGCCCCCTGGTGCCGTCGCCAGAGGCTGGCCAGCGGGGCCCAGACAGCGGGGACCGTCGCCGACACGACGTTGATTCGCTCGAGGCCCCGCAGTGCGTCCCGGTGCAGCTGGGGATCGATGTCCGGCTCGTCCATCCATTCGGCATCGCGGCGGCGAACTGACAGGGAATTGGACACAAGCTCGTCTGACCTCAAAGCGAAGCAACAACCAAGCCACGGGTACGCGCGTTCGGTGCGCGCGATCGTGCGGATCGGCCGGTCGCCGTGGCTGAATGCTTACGCGAGGCGAAAGGGGAGCCGCGGCTCGACATCATACGCGCATGTCTACGCCGATCTTCGTTACTACAGGAATGTCGCTACTGTTGGGGCAGTCGTCGACGGCCGGTCGCCGGCCACTCGTGCGGATTTCCTAAACAAAAGGCCGGTCGCCGACCTCGACCGCCGTTCCAGCCGAGTCGGCCCGGCTTTTGCGATAGCCGTAGACGTCCAGGACGACGTTCAGCCAAGACGCTGTTCGAGCCGAGGAGCCGCTGGCACGAAGGGAGTCTGTCATGAACGTCCGTCAATCGACCGCATCGCCGCACCGCTGGCGCGACCTGTATCACGGCGTCCCCCACACCATCGAGCCGGAGAGCCGGACCGGCCTGGACATGTTTCGCGCCACGACCGCTCGCGCAGGCGAGGCGCCGCTGGTGCACTACTTCGATCGGTCGCTCTCGGCCGATCAGGTGGATGCGATGTCGGATGCGCTGGCGGTGGCCCTGCAGCGGCGTGGCGTCCGCGCCGGCGATCGCGTGGCGACGTATCTGCAGAACATCCCACAGGTGCTGCTGGCCGTGTTGGCGGCCTGGAAATGCGGCGCCGCCGTGGTTCCGTGCAATCCCATGCTTCGGGAGCGGGAGCTGGTCAAGATCCTCGGCGACGCTGGCTGCCGGGTGCTGATTTGCCAGGATGACCTGTATTCCGACGTCGTGCGCGCCGCGCTGTCCACGATTGGCGTGCGCCACACCATTACCACGTCCGCGCTGGACTATCTCGAGCCTGGCGCGCGCCGTGCCCGCGCTCCTGTCCGCTTCGAGCCGGACGCGCCACGCCGGCGTGGCCGACCTCCAGGAACTGGTGGCGCTGCACGAGGGCCAAAGCCCCATGCCGGCGCCGATTACCGGCGACGACGTGGCTTTCATGGTCTACACCTCGGGGACCACGGGCGAGCCCAAGGCCGCGATGAACACCCACAAAAATGTCGTCTTCGCGACTTCTGTCTACCAAAAGTGGATTGGTTTCACGGAGGCCGACGCCATTCTCGGTCTGGCGCCCTTGTTTCACGTCACCGGCCTCATCGGCCACGTGGCGTTGGCGTTTCTGACCGGCAGTCCCCTGATCCTGTTCTACCGGTTCGACGTCCACGAGGCCTGCAGGCTGGCCGCGACGCATCGGGCGACGTTCACCGTGTCGGCGGTCACGGCATTCATCGCGCTGCTCAACAGCAGCGCCATGGACAAGCACGACCTGTCCTCGCTGACGAAGGTCTACACCGGCGGCGCGCCGACGCCCCCGGGCGTCCTCGCCGAGTGGCACGCTCGCACCGGCACGCGCATTCAGCCGATGTACGGCCTGACCGAGGCGACCTCGCCGACGCACATGACCCCTCCCGGAGTCGTGGCGCCCATCGACCCACGATCGGGTGTGATGTCGATGGGCATCCCGGTGTTCAACACCGAGGTTCGCATCGTGACCGACTCCGGCGCTGAAGCCGAGCCCGGCGAGATCGGCGAGCTCGTGATCGCCGGTCCGCAGATCGTGCCGGGCTATTGGCGCAAGCCGAAGGAAACCGCCGCCGCGCTGCCCGACGGCGCGCTGCGCACTGGCGACGTCGGGTTCATGGACGAGCAGGGTTGGTTCTACCTGGTCGATCGGAAGAAGGACATGATCGTGGCCTCCGGCTTCAAGGTGTGGCCGCGCGAGGTCGAGGAAGTGTTGTATCTGCACCCGGCGGTGCGGGAGGCGGCCGTGGTCGGCGTCCCGGATGCCTATCGGGGCGAGACGATCAAGGCGGTGGTCAGCTTGAAGCCGGGGTACGAAGTCACGCCGGACGAGATCAAGGGATTCGCGCGATCGCAGCTGGCCGCCTACAAGTACCCGCGCTTCGTCGAGATCATGGACGAGCTGCCGAAGACGACGAGCGGCAAGATCCTGCGGCGCCTGCTGCAGCCCACCCGTGTGCCGGCGGTGCCGGTGTTGAAGAAGCGTCCGACACTGGCGGAGTCGCAGCCAGAGCTGCTCGCCGCGGGCTAGGCGGCGCCGGCGACGGTCAGCACGATGGGCCGGCTGTTCGTGATCACGAGCGTGTCTTCGTAGTGCGCCGCCCAACCACCGTCGCGCGTCCGAATCGTCCAGCCGTCGCGGTCTTCGACCGGCCGGCCTGAGCCGGCCGCGACCATCGGCTCGATGGTGATGACCAGCCCCTCGGTCAGCACGTCCAGCTGGTGTGGATTCCATTCGTTCGGGACGGAGGGCGGCTCGTGAATCGTCCGGCCGACGCCGTGACCGGTCAGGCCCTTCATCACCGCGAAGCCGCGGCGCCGCACCTCGCGCTCCACCGCCCGGCCGATTTCGTTGACAGGAACGCCCGCGCGCGCGACATCGAGCGCCGCCTCGAACGCTGCCCGTGCGCAGGCCACCAGGTCGTGTGCCCTCTTGCTGCCAGGCGCGACCACGAGGCTTCTGGCCGCGTCTGCCACGTAGCCGTTCATTTCGATGGTGACGTCGAGGCTGACGAGGTCGCCCACGACGATCAGGCGCCGGCCCGGGATGCCATGCACCACTTCATCGTTGATGCTGATGAGGACCGTTCCCGGGAAACCGTAGACCATCGCCGGCGCGGACTGCGCGCCCTGCGCTGTGAGGAACTGCGCCGCCAGGGCGTCCAGTTCACCGGTCGTGACGCCAGGCTGGACGTGACGCTCCAGCAGGTCGAGCGTTCGCGAGGCGACCCTCGATACGGCCCGCAAGCCGTCCCAATCGGCCGTCGATTCGATGGACATTGGTTGGCCTTGAGAAGTCATTCTCCCGTCAACCGCCGGGGCTGGCAACCCTGGTCAGGCCGGCGGGCGTAGCAGCAGCGCCGGGATCTCCGCCAGATCGTCGATGACCCAGTCCGCGGCGGCCACGCCGGGCCAGAAGCCGTCTCGCTTCCAGATCGCCAGCAGGCCGCTGGCTTTGGCCCCGGCGATGTCTGCCTCGGGGTTGTCGCCGACATACACCGCGCGGGCTGGGTCGACGTCGAGCTCGTTCACACGCCAGGGCGAAGATGCGGGGATCCGGCTTCCGGATGCCGGCCGCCTCCGAAATCACGACGGTCCCGAACAGGTTGCGAATGCCGAGCCCGTCGATCTTCCGCGTCTGCATCACCATGCGGCCGTTGGTGATCAATCCCAGCTTGAGTCCGGCAGCACGAAGCGCCTCCAGTGTCGAGTGCAGATGCGGTGCCGGAACACAGTCTTCAGGGAAGTGCGCTTCGAAGTCGTCGCGCAGCCGGGACCACGAGCCGGTGGGCAGCCCGAGCTCGGTTTCGACCCGTTGAAAGAAGACGCTGCGCGGTAACGTGCCGTTGGCATCGAGCGTCACGATGCGTTCGAGGCGGTGGCGCCGACGCCGGCAAACAGGTCACCCAACCGCCTGGCCTGCAGCTCGATGTGGCGCCGAAACGTCTCGCGACGATCGAACAGGGTTCCGTCCAGATCGAAGACGACCGCGTGGATCCGGCGCGCTACCACACGCCCGGCACCAGGCGCTCGTTCTGGCCATGTATGCCGCGTACTGGTCGACATGTCCTGCAATCGATGGGTTCATGCTGGTCGGCGCGCCATGGCCGGTCCGTCGCCCTCATCCTTCGCAGTTGACCAGCCAGGGTATGCCGAACCGATCGACCACCATGCCGAAACGTTCGGCCCAGAACGTCTTCTCGAGCGGCATCACGATTCTGCCGTTCGCGGCGAGCTCGCGGAACACACGCTCGGCTTCCGCTACATCCTTGATCTGAATCGACAGGGAGAAGCCCTGCGGCTCCTCGTAGACGGAATCCGGCGCGACGTCGGCGCCATTCAGCTCCAGACCCGGGAGCGTGACGCTGCCGTGCATGACCTTGTCTGACCAATCGGAGGGAACTCGATCCGCCATGGGCGACCCGGCGTAGCGAAACAGCGTCCCGAGCTGGCCGCCGAGGCAGCGCTCGTAGAACGTGAACGCGGCCTCGCAGTCGCCCTTGAAACTGAGGTACGGGTTGATCTGCATCAAGACCTCATGACACGGGCCGTCCCATTACGCCGTGGCTGTCAGCAGCCAGTTCGTGATCGCGCGCCATGCCGATGACGTGCTCAGTGGGATGCGGAGGAACTGCATCGCGAGCAGGAGGCCGCCGGCGATCACGTAAGCGGTATGCGGCCGCCCTCGCGTCCGCCAGTCATGGACGATGGCGACCACCAGGAGAACGTCTGCCGCGAGAGCGGGCCCCAAGGTGAACGCGACCGGCGGCGGCTCGCTCAGCCCGGGGCGCGCCGCGCCCGGCGGCGCCAGAAAGAAGAACAGGACGCGCGCAACGGCCGGTGGCAGGATCGAGATCGTCGCGACCAGCATCAGGCGCATGTGCACGGGCGGACGCCGAGTGTTCGCGATGGCCACGGCGACGGTCGCGGTGAAGAACAGGACGATCGAGATCGGCACGATCGACGCCGCGCGCGCCCGGGGCTCGAACCCGCGGGCGATGCTGCCCTCGAGGCTCATGGTGGCGACCATGAGGCCGAGGAAGAGCATGGCGGTCGCCAGCGCGATGCCAGCCAGGCCTAGTGCGCGATGACGATCGAAGCGTCCGGCGGCGGCGGATCTGGTCTGGAGGACGAACAGAACGGTCCACGCCGAAAACAGCACGCCATGCACGTGCAGAATTGATGGACCGACGAACGAACTGGTCGCGAGCGGCGCCCAGTACGTCGGGACGAACCCGGCGATGGCGAGGCCGGCGCAGGCGTATGCCATTCCTACGAAGAACTGCTGCGACTGGACGTGCGCTCGAGGAACGACGGTGGGCGCGACAACTGGCGCGGGGACGACGTTCACGGCACACCCTTGATCGCCTGACCTGACACGGGCAAAGGTGTCAGCGCCGCGAGAACGATGTCGTATCGAACGGCATCTTTGAGCACGGTCCGGATTCTATGCCCGCGGCTGTGTGGTTTGGGGCATGCTCGGCCCGCCAGTACAAAGAAAAAGGGGCGGGCCCGAAGGCCCGCCCCTGCGTGTCCGTGTGCCTGTGCCCGACATCTTCCGAGCTTGTTGCGACGATGGAACACTGTCGCGATTTCGGAAGATGTCCAGGCCGGCGAAGCCGGCCCAGAAACACAGGTACTAGGAGCGCGTAGCGCTCCTGGTACATCCCGCCCATGCCGCCGCCGTGCGAGTGCCCGCCGCCGGCCGCTTCCTTCTTCTCCTCGGGAATCTCGGAGACCAGGGCTTCGGTCGTGAGCAGCAGCGACGCGATCGACGACGCGTTCTGCAGCGCGTTGCGGACCACCTTGGCCGGGTCGATGACGCCGGCCTTGACCAGGTCCTCGTAGGTCTCGGTCTGGGCGTTGAAGCCTTCGTCCTGCTTCATCTCCTTCACCTTGGCCACGACGATCGAACCCTCGGCGCCCGCGTTGGCCGCGATGTGCCGCATCGGCTCCTCGATGGCGCGCCTGATGATGTTGAGGCCGACCGCCTGGTCGCCCTCGAGCTTCAGGCCGTCGAGCGCCTTGCCGCCGCGCACCAGCGCCACGCCGCCGCCGGCCACGATGCCTTCCTCGACCGCCGCCTTGGTGGCGTGCATCGCGTCCTCGACGCGCGCCTTCTTCTCCTTCATCTCGGTCTCGGTGGCCGCGCCGACCTTGATCACGGCCACGCCGCCGACCAGCTTCGCCAGCCGCTCCTGCAGCTTCTCGCGGTCGTAGTCCGAGGTGGTCTCCTCGACCTGCGCGCGGATCTGCTTGACGCGGCCCTCGATGGCGGACGACGTGCCCGCGCCCTCGACGATCGTCGTGTTGTCCTTGTCGATGGTGACCTTCTTGGCCTTGCCCAGGTCCTCGAGCTTGATGTTCTCGAGCTTGATGCCCAGGTCCTCGGTGATGGCGCGGCCGCCGGTCAGGATGGCGATGTCTTCGAGCATCGCCTTGCGGCGATCGCCGAAGCCCGGCGCCTTCACGGCCGCCACCTGCAGCGTGCCGCGCAGCTTGTTGACGACCAGCGTGGCCAGGGCCTCGCCCTCGACCTCTTCGGCCACGATCAGCAGCGGCCGGCCGAGACGCGCCACCTGTTCGAGCACGGGCAGCAGGTCCTTCATCGACGCGATCTTCTTCTCGTGGATGAGGATGACCGGGTTCTCGAGCACCACTTCCATGCGCTCGGGGTCGGTGACGAAGTAGGCCGACAGGTAGCCGCGGTCGAACTGCATGCCCTCGACCACGTCGAGCGACGTCTCGAGGGTCTTGGACTCTTCGACCGTGATCACGCCGTCCTTGCCGACCTTGTCCATCGCTTCGGCGATGATGTTGCCGATCGTCGAATCGCCGTTGGCCGAGATGGTGCCGACCTGCGCGATCATGTTGCCCTTGACCGCGCGGCTCATCTTCTTGATTTCGGCGACGATGGCCTCGACCGCCTTCTCGATGCCGCGCTTCAGCTCCATCGGGTTGGCGCCGGCGACGACGTTCCTGGCGCCCTCGCGGTAGATCGCCTGCGCCAGCACGGTGGCGGTGGTGGTGCCGTCACCGGCCGTGTCGGACGTCTTGCTGGCCACCTCGCGCACCATCTGCGCGCCCATGTTCTCGAGCGGGTCCTTGAGGTCGATTTCCTTGGCGACCGTGACGCCGTCCTTGGTGATGGTGGGGGAGCCGAACTTCTTGTCCAGGACGACGTTGCGTCCCTTGGGTCCGAGCGTGACCTTCACTGCGTCGGCCAGCTGGTTGACGCCGCGCAGGATGGCCTGCCGCGACTGCTCGCCGTAAATAATCTGTTTTGCCATTGCCTCTACGCTCCACAACATCGCGCGGCAGGGTGCCGCGCCAAACAGGGTTTACTTCGACTCGAGAATCGCCAGCACTTCGTCTTCGCGCATGATCAGGTACTCCTCGCCGTCGATCTTGATTTCCTGGCCGGAGTACTTGCCGAAGAGAATGGTGTCGCCGTCCTTCACGTCGAGGGGCTGACGGTTGCCGTCTTCCTTGAACTTGCCGGCCCCGGCGGCGATGACCTTGCCCTGTTGCGGCTTTTCCTTGGCGGTGTCGGGGATGATGATCCCGCCGATCTTCTGCTCGCCCTCATCCAGGCGCTGAACGATGATGCGGTCGTGTAGCGGTCTGACTTTCATGTCTCTCGACTCCAACTGTTCGGTTGTGGTTCGATCTGCGGCCGTGTTGACCTCGGCCTGGGCGCCATCCGGCGACGCTCCCTGATTGCGGGTTAGCAGTCGACCGTGGCGACTGCTAATTGTAGTGGAGAGGCGAAAAAGGGTGTCAAGCCGTGCGCCGGAGCCGGTATTCGTGGATTTTCCGGCTGAGGGTGTTGCGGTGCATGCCCAGAAGCTCGGCGGCCTGGCCGACGTTGCCCTCCACCTTCTTGAGGGCGTGACTGATGAAGCGCTTCTCGAACTCGCGGTGGGCGTCGTCGTAGCGGATCCCTTTGGTCAGCATCTCGAACACCAGCTGATCCAGCTCGTCCCGCATGCTCATCAGTGCATCTCCGCGCCGGTCAGGCGTTTATATGCCTCCAGATACTTGTCCCGGGTCCTGGCCACCACCTCATCGGGCAGCGTCGGCACCGGCGGCTGCTTGTTCCACCTGATCTGTTCCAGGTAGTCCCGCACGAACTGCTTGTCGAAGCTGGCCTGTGGGCCTCCGGGCCGGTACGAGTCGGCGGGCCAGTAGCGGGACGAATCCGGCGTCATGACCTCGTCGATGAGCAGGATCGAGCCCGTCTCGGTGACGCCGAACTCGAACTTGGTGTCGGCCAGCAGGATCCCCCGCGACGCCGCGTGCCGCGGCGCCGGCCTGGTACAGCGCCAGCGTCAGCCGCCGCAGCTCGGTCAGCGTTTCCTGGCCGACGAGCTCAGCCGCCTGCGCTTCGGTGATGTTGATGTCGTGCCCCGAGGCCGCCTTGGTGGCTGGCGTGAAGATCGGCTCGGGCAGACGGTCTGACTCCCGCAGCCCGGGCGGCAGGCGCACGCCGCACACGGCGCCGGTCTGCTGATAGTCCTTCCAGCCCGATCCCGACAGATACCCGCGCGCCACGCACTCGATGGGGAAGGGCGTGGTCTTGCGCACCAGCATCGCGCGCCCCGCCAGCAGCTCCGCATGGGCGGCAAACTGCGGCGGGAACGTCGCCGGATCGGTGCCAAGCAGGTGGTTGGGCACGATGCCGGTCGTGCGCGCGAACCAGAATGCCGACAACTGCGTGAGCACCTTGCCCTTGTCGGGAATGCCGCTGCCGAGCACGTAGTCGAAGGCCGAGATACGGTCGGTGGCGACGATGAGGAGCGACGATCCGGCGTCGAACAGGTCGCGAACCTTGCCCCGGCGATCGGGCTCGCGCCCGTCGAGGAGCGTGGTCATCAGCGGAGCAGCAGTAGTCACGGGTGGGAATCGATGGCCATCCGGGCGAAAACGGCCGATCTTATCGACACGATGTGACGCGCGCAACCGTACGCAACAGCATCGACTGTCGCACGCATCGAGCCTGATATATTGTGTGCGACCGCTTGACCCGCCCACTCAGCCGTCGCTCGCGTTCGCCTGAGCCTGTGAAGCTTCGTACCGCTCATCGTCACCGGCGTGTCGCTGGGGCTGCTGTGGTGGTTCCTGCGCCACGCCAACCTGGCCGACGTGTGGGATCAGGTCCGCCGGGCCAACCCGCTGTTCCTGTTGTTCGGTTTCCTGTTCGTCGTCGTCGACCTACTGGGTTCGCGCCGTGCGCTGGCATCACATGCTGACGCCCATCGGCCCGGTGCGCTTCCGCTCGACGTTTCGCGCCACCGTGATCGGGTTCGCCGCGCTGGGCGTCCTGCCGGCGCGCGCCGGCGACGTGCTGCGGCCGTACCTGCTCGCCCGCCAGGAAGGCCTCAGCGTCACGGCCACCATGGCGACGATCGTGATCGAGCGCGTGCTCGATCTGGTGGCGGTGCTGCTGCTGCTGGCCGTGTACGTGTTCGGGTTCGCGGACACGGACACGATGTCGGTGCGCGCGCTCCGATCGATCGAGGTGTCCGCGGCGGTGGCGGCGGCCGTCGCGGTCGTGCTGCTGGTGCTGCTCTGGACGCTGGCGTCCCATCCCGAGCGGATCGGCACGCTGACCCTCTCGGCCACGCGCATCCTGCCCGCCGCGATGGGCCGCCGGCTGGCCTACATGGCCAGCCGGTTCAGCAGCGGGCTGGTGGTGACCAAGCGCCCGCGGGAGTTCGTGCTGGCCGCCTTGTGGTCGCTCCCGATCTGGATCCTGGGGGCCGCCGAGATCTGGGCGGTGACCCGGGCATTCGGCATGGCGCTGCCGTTTCCGGGCTCGTTTCTGATCCAGTCGCTCCTGGTGATCGGCGTCGCGGTGCCCACGCCGGGGGGCGTGGGCAGCTTCCACGAGGCATACCGGTTCGGCATGACGTCGTTTTTCGGCGCTGCCAACGCCAGCGCCGTGGCCGCCGCCATCGTGGTGCACGCCCTGTCCTTCGGTCCGGTGATTCTGGCTGGGCTCTTGTTCATGGCCCAGGACGGCCTGACAATTGGCCGACTGCGCTCGCTGGCTGATTCCGAAGGCGCCAGGGGGGCCGCGACCAACCCATGAAGTGCCCCTACTGCGGCCACCTCGGCGACAAGGTCGTCGACTCGCGCGAGAGCAAGGAAGGCGAGGCGATCCGGCGGCGGCGCGAGTGTCTGTCGTGCGGCCGGCGGTTCACCAGCTACGAGCGGATCGACGAGATCGCCTACATGGTGATCAAGAAGGGCGGCACCCGCGAGCGGTTCGACCGGCAGAAGCTGGTGGCGGGGCTGCTGAAGGCGTGCGAGAAGCGTCCGGTGAGCATGGCGGCCATCGAAGGCGTGGCCGACCGCGTCGAGGCGCTGCTGCAGGAACGGCCCGACAAGGAGATGTCCACCGACGACATCGGCGGCCTGGTGATGGACGATCTGAAGCGTCTCGACAAGGTGGCCTACGTGCGCTTCGCCTCCGTGTACCGGCACTTCCGCGACATCGGCGAGTTCATGAGCGAGCTGAAGGACCTGCTGAACGCCAAGGAGTGACGGTGGCGGAGCCGTCTTCATCCACGCCTCCGCCCCGCCGCCGCGCCTCCGATCGGGGCCGTGCGCCCTTCCTCGACAACACGCGCCACGTGCTGGCCGGCATCGTGGCGCTGATCGCCGCGCTGGTGGGCCTGCTGGTTCTGGCCAACCGCTCGACCGCGCTGGCCCCCGACTTCCTGGCCGAGTTCGTTCTCTTCGCGCTGGTGGTCACCGACCTCACGATTGTCGTGGCCCTGGTGTTCGTCCTGACCCGCAACATCGTCAAGCTGCTGGTCGAACGCCGCCGCGCGCTGCCGTTCTCGCGCTTCCGGGCCAAGTTGGTGGCGGTGCTGCTGGCGATGACGCTGGTGCCCGCGCTGCTCGTGTCGCTCGTCGGCAGCGAGCTGATTCGCAACAGCGTGGCGCGGTGGTTCGATGCGCCGATGGGCGATGTGCTGGCCTCGGCGAACAGCATCGCCGCCGACTATTACCGGCTGCGGCAGGACACCGTCGCCGCGCGCGCCGCCCGCGTGTCGCGCGCCGTGGGAGCGCTGGACCCGGCGTTCGAGCATGACGCCGTCGGCGCGGCGCTGGCAGGGGATACGGCCGCGGGCTCGTCCGGTGAGGTGCGCGTCTATGAGCCGGCGGGCGACGGCACGGAGTCGGTCGGCCTGGTGGGGCAAGCAGGGGCATCACGGCCGGGACAGAACGACGCCGACGTCTCGGCCAGGCTGGCGCAGCGCGCCATCGCCTCCGGTCAGCCCGTGCGGACGGTGGAACGGGGCGCCGACGGCGCCGAGCTGATGCGTGCGGCGTCGCCGGTGCGGCGAACGCCCGGCGGCCCGGTCGTCGGGCGCGGTGGTGGCCAGCGACCTGCTGCCGGCCAACCTGGCGGCCCGCGCCCGCGGCGTGACCGATGCCTACGAGGGCTACCAGCAGCTGCGGGTGCTGCGGCAGCCGTTGACGGGCGTGTACCTGTCGTTCTTCCTGATGCTGACGCTGATGATCCTGGTCACGGCGACCTGGCTCGGCCTCTACATCGCCAAGCGCATCACCCGCCCCGTGCAGCTGCTGGCGGCCGCCGCCGACGAGATCGGCGCCGGCCATCTGGACTACCGCGTGGACGTGCCCAACCGCGACGAGTTCGGGTCGCTGGCCGCGTCGTTCAACCGCATGGCGGCGGAGCTGTCGGCCAGCCGCAGCCGGCTGGAGCGCTCGGCGGTGGAACTCGAGGCCAAGCACGTCGAGGTCGAGCACCGGCGGCGTTACGTCGAGACCGTGCTCGAGCGGCTGGCCACTGGCGTGCTGTCGGTCGATGCCGGCGGCCGCATCCGCACCTGGAACTCCGCGGCCACGCGGCTCCTCGACATCGAGGGGCACGCGGCGGCGGGGAAGGGCGTCGGCGATGTGTTCGGTGCGCCGGGACTCGAAGCGTTCGCGGCGCTGCTCGGGGAGCACGGGCTGAAGCTGCAGGAGGCGCGCGCCCACGATCTGACCGTCACTCGGGGCGGTCGCGAGACCCACCTCTCGGTGGTGACGTCGCCGCTCCGTGCCGACGACGGGTCGCAGAACGGCCTCGTGGTGGTGTTCGACGACGTGTCGCCGCTGGTGCGCGCGCAGAAGGTGGCGGCCTGGCGCGAGGTGGCGCGGCGGCTGGCGCACGAGATCAAGAACCCGCTGACGCCGATCCAGCTGTCGGCCGAGCGCCTGCGCCGCCATTTCGCCGACGCCCCCGAGGCCACACGCGACCTGGTGGCCGAGTGCGCGACCACGATCATCGGCGAGGTGGAGTCGCTGAAGGGGCTGGTGGACGAGTTCTCGCAGTTCGCGCGCATGCCCGTACCGCGGGCCGTGCCCACGGATCTCCACGGAGTCTTGGACGACGCGCTCGGACTCTACGACGGTCTGCTGAGCGAGGTCCGCTTCCACCGAGCCTACGCGCCGGTGCTGCCGCGGGTCTCGGTGGATCCAGAGCAGATGCGGCGCGTGGTCCTCAACCTGGTGGACAACGCGGTGGAGGCGATGGATCGGCACGGCACCATCGAGGTGTCCACCGCGCACGACGCCGCGCACAGCCTGGTGAACGTCGTGGTGGCCGACGACGGCCCCGGCATCCCCCCGGGCGAGCGCGACAAGCTGTTCCTGCCGTACTACTCCACCAAGAAGCGCGGCAGCGGCCTGGGGCTCGCCATCGTCCGGCGCATCGTCGCCGAGCATGGCGGAGTCGATCGACGTCGCCGACAACCTGCCGCACGGGACGCGGTTTACGATCGAGCTCCCTTGCTAGATTCAGAATTCAGCACGATGCAGTCAGAACTGCAGTGGTCTGCAGGCCGACAGGACGGACCGCAGTTCCGCTGCTTTCGGCCTTGAGTCTCTGACTTGTGCATTCTGAATTGATCGAGCACGACCCCTCATGTCCAGCATCCTGATCGTCGACGACGAGCCCGGCGTGCGGGCGGCGCTGGGCGGCGTGCTCCGCGACGAGGGCTATCGTGTGGACGCGGTGGAGAGCGGCGAGGCCTGCCTCGAGCGCCTGGGCCGCCAGGCCTATGACGTCGTGGTCCTGGACGTGTGGCTGCCGGGGATGGACGGCCTGGCCACGCTGACGCGCATGCGCGAGCGCGACATCGACGCCGAGGTGGTGATCATCTCCGGCCACGGCAGCGTCGAGGCCGCGGTGCGCGCGATCAAGATGGGCGCCTTCGACTTCGTCGAGAAGCCGCTGTCGCTCGACAAGACCGTGCTGGTGGTGCGCAACGCGCTCCGGCAGCGCCAGTTGCAGGCGGAGAACATCGCCCTGCGCGCCAAGGTCGACGCGCAGTACACGATGGTCGGCGAAAGCCATGTGATGACGCGGCTGCGCGACCAGGTCGCGCTGGCGGCCCCGTCGAACGGCCGCGTGCTGATCTTCGGCGAGAACGGCACCGGCAAGGAGCTGGTGGCGCGCACCATCCACGCGATGAGCCGGCGGCGCAGCGGGCCGTTCGTCGAGGTGAACTGCGCCGCGATCCCGGAGGAGCTGATCGAGAGCGAGCTGTTCGGACACGTCCGCGGCGCGTTCACCGGAGCGGTGGCCGATCGGCGCGGCAAGTTCGAGCTGGCGCACGGCGGCACGATCTTCCTGGACGAGATCGCCGACATGAGCCTGAAGACGCAGGCCAAGGTGCTGCGCGTCCTGCAGGAACAGACGATGGAAGCCGTGGGCGGCTCCACCCGCATCCGGGTGGACGCGCGGGTGCTGGCCGCGACCAACAAGGACCTGACCGAGGAGATTCGCCACGCGCGCTTCCGCGAAGACCTGTACTTCCGCCTCAACGTCGTGCCGATCTTCGTGCCGCCGCTGCGCGAACGCCCCGACGACATCCCGCTGCTGGCCGATCACTTCATGGCGCTGCTGGCGCGTGAGTACGGCCGCCGCGCCAAGGTGTTCGAGGCCGACGCGATGGCGGCGCTGCGCCGCTACGGCTGGCCGGGCAACGTGCGCGAGCTCCGTAACCTGGTGGAGCGGCTGATGATCATGGTGCCGGGGGAGCGCATCACGGCCGACGACGTGCGGGCGCTCGGTTCGGGGGCCATCGATCGGGCGGGGCCGGGCGACACGGAGCTCGAACCGGTCGCGCCCCTGCACTTGGCCCGCGACGAGTTCGAGAAGGCCTACATCCTGCGGGCGCTGGCGCTGCAGAACGGCAACATGTCGAAGACGGCGGACATCCTGGGCGTGGAGCGCAGCAACCTGTACCGCAAGATGCGGGGGTTCGGCATCGGCCCGCCGCGCAGACCGGACGATGACCCCGATACCTGACGACGCGGGCCGCCCCGGCCTTCGGGCGGTGCCGGCAATGGTGGCGGACCTGGCCACGCCGGCGCTGATCGTGGACGTGCCGGCGCTCGACCGCAACATCGCGACCATGGCGCGGTTCTTCGCCGACGGCCCCTGCCGCCTGCGGCCGCACGTCAAGGCCCACAAGACGCCGGCGATCGCGAAGCGCCAGTTGGCGGCCGGGTCCTGCGTCGGGCTGACCTGCGCGACGGTGTCGGAGGCCGAGGCCGTGGCGTCGCTGACTGACGACATCCTGATCGCCAACGAGGTGATTGGTGAAGCCAAATGGGCGCGCGTGGCGGCGTTGGCGCGAACGCTCCGGGTGACGACGGCCGTGGACTCGCCGCGCGGCGCGGAAGGGCTGGCGGCGGCTGCTCAGGCCGCCGGCGTGCGCATCGGCGTCCTGGTCGATCTGGACGTCGGTCAGGGACGATGCGGCGTTCGTCCCGGCGAGCAGGCCCTGTCGCTGGCGCGTCTGGTCGGTGCGCTGCCGGCGCTGGAGCTGCGCGGCGTGATGGGCTACGAAGGGCACGTGCAGCCGATGCGCGACCGCGCTGCGCGGCACGCGTCGGCGCGGGAAGCGATGCAGGCGCTGGTGGACACCGCCGAGCTGCTGCGCGGGGCCGGACTGGCCTGCCCGATCGTGTCGGCCGGCGGCACCGGCACCTACGACGTCAGCGGCCGCGTGCCGGGCGTGACCGAGATCCAGGCCGGATCCTACGCGCTGATGGACACCGATTACGGCGACGTCGGCGTGCCGTTCGTGCCCGCGTTCTTCGTCCTCGGCACCGTCGTGAGCCGTCCGGCGCTCGACCGCATCGTCCTCGACTGCGGGCACAAGTCGGCGACCAAGGACCATGGTCCCCCGGCTGGTCGACGGCATTGCCGGCGCGCGCGTGACCGCGTTCAACGACGAGCACGCCGTCGTGGCGGTGCCGCGCGAGTGCGCGGTCGCCATCGGCGATCGCGTGCGGCTGCGCCCCTCGCACACCGATCCCACCGTCAACCTGCACGACGTGTTCTACGCCATCGAAGGCGACCGGGTCGTGGACGTGTGGCCGATCGCCGCCCGCGGCTACCCCGAGCACCGTCGCTGGCGTTTGTGACTTTTGCCTTCTGAATTGTGAATTGGCGTGGCCGCTCTTCCTCGTCGCCGTCTTTGGTGTCGGAGTCCTCTCCGGGGCCACGGCCTCCGTCCTCGGCTTCGGCATCGGCAGCATGCTCACGCCGCTGCTGACGGCGTCGCTCGGTGCCTCGCTGGCCGTGGCGGCAGTCTCGCTGCCGCACGCGGTGGCGACCGCCGTGCGCTGCTGGCGCCTCCGGAAGCACATCGCCTTCGACGTGCTGAAACGCTTCGGCCTGCTGAGCGCCGCCGGCGGGCTGGCCGGTGCGCTCCTGTATACACAGCTGGGCCCGTCGGTGCTCGGGCGCGTCCTCGGGGCCCTGCTGCTGATGACGGCCGTGGCGCAGTGGACGGGGATGGCGAAGCGGTGGCGGCCGGTTGGGCCGGCGGTGTCGATGCTGGGACTGGCCTCCGGCTTCTGCGGCGGCGTGGCCGGCAACCAGGGCGGCATTCGCGCCGCCGCGCTGGCGTCCTTCGGCCTGGGCCCGCAGGCGTTTGTGGCCACAGCGACCGCCACTGCGTTGCTCGTTGACGTGGCGCGGACGCCCGTGTATCTCTGGCAGGCCGGCGGCAGCCTGCAACGGGTGTGGGTGCCGGTGGCCGCGGCGACGGCCGGCGTGCTGATCGGCACCTGGGCCGGCGAGCGCGTGCTGGTGGGCCTGTCGCCGGCGCTGTTCTCGAAGCTGGTGGCGGTGGGCGTTGGCGGCTTGGGGCTCTGGCTGCTGGCCGGCGGGTGAGGGGAGGATGTGATGATGCGGGCACTGATGAAGACGACGTTCGCGGCGGTGGCGCTCGCCGGCCTCGTGCATGCGTGGCCCGGCGCGCAGGCCCACCGCCGAGCCGCCAGCCGGTCACCGCGGCGCAGTACCGAGCAGTGGAAGAAGCAAATCTCCAACTGGGGCCGGTGGGGCGCCGCCGACGAGATCGGGACGATGAACCTGATCACGCCGGCGAAGCGGCGCGAAGCGGCGCGTCTGGTGCGGGACGGCGAGTCGGTGTCGCTCTCGTCGGATGCCGACACCGTCAAGGCGGTGGACAACCCCAACCCCTACGAGGTGACGATGCAGGGCATCGCCTCGGACCGGCTGGCCATCAACTACCACGGCATCACCCACACGCACCTCGATTCGCTGGCGCACATCAACGAGAACGGCGTCTTCTACAACGGCTACAAGCCCGACCCCGAGGCCGTGGCGCGCGATCGCCACGCGAAGAACTCGATCCACAACTTCAAGAACGGCGTCTTCACGCGCGGCGTGCTGATCGACATCGCGCGGCTGAAGGGCGTGCCGTTCCTCGAGCCGGGCACGCCGATCTACGTGGAGGACCTGGAGGCGTGGGAGAAGCGCACCGGCGTGAAGGTCGGATCGGGTGACGCGCTGTTCATTCGCACCGGCGTGTGGGCGCGCCGCAAGGCTCAGGGGCCGTGGCTGCGGGGCCGCGCCGAGGGCGGGCGGTCCGCCGGTCTCGACGCGTCGGTGATCCCGTGGCTCCGCCAGCGCGACGTGGCGCTGCTCGGCAGCGACCATCCGCAATACGTGTCACCGGGCGAGGCCGGGGGCGCGCCGCGCGGCGCCGTGCACGACTTCGCGCTGGTCTATCTGGGGATGCCGCTGTTCGACAACTGCGATCTGGAGGCGCTGGCCGACGCGGCCGCGGCGAAGAAGCGGTGGGAGTTCTTGCTGACAGCGTCGCCGTTGGCGATTAGAGGCGGAACGGGCTCACCTCTGAATCCAATCGCGACGTTCTAGGCTTCAGTCTTCAGGTCTCCGGTCTACGGTCCCGCAGTTGCGGACCTGAAGTCCTGGCCCAAGCGGAACTGCAGTTCCGCACTGCCAGGCCTGTAGACCGAAGACCGGAGCCTGGAGCCCGGGGCGCTGCTAGAACGCTATCCAGCAAAGCAGCGCCCCGATGACCGTCATCGACATGCCCCAGGCAAGCAGTTTGTTGTAGGTCGGGCGCACCTGGGTGGGGTCGGCGATGCCGGCCAGGCACATCGCGCCGGTGGTGGAGAGCGGCGACATGTCCACCAGGTGAGCGCCGACGTTCATCGCGCTGGCGACGCCGAACGCGTCGCCGCCCAGGCGTGCGACGAGGCCCGGCACGGTCGGCAGGAACGCCGGCAGCACCACGCCTGACGTGCTGCTGTAGACCGAGATGACGCCGGTCACGAACGCGATCACGCCGGTCAGCGTGCCCGGAGTCGCAATCGCGGCCAGCAGCTCCGTGAAGAGATCCAGCCCCTTGGTCTTCTCGAGCAGCGCCACCAGCACGCTGACGCCGCACACCATCACGATCACCTGCCACGGCATGCGGCGCACCGCCTGGTCGTGGTCGGCGACGCCGCAGCGCGGCCAGCACCACCGCGCCCGCGAAGGCGGCCATGCCGATGTTGGCGTTGCCGACGAGCACCGCGCACCAGCACCACGGCGATCGTCGCCAGCGTGATCCAGTGCGCGGCCGTCATCGTCGAGGCGGTGTCGGCCGGCGCGGTGGCGCCGTCGTAGCGCGAGGTGAAGAGCTTCCAGCCGCCGAAGATCAGGTAGCCGGCAAAGCCCACCAGCGCGTGCGCCAGGAAGTTGGCCAGGTAGGTGCGCAGCTCGAAGCCGCCCAGGCCGATCTTGTTCATGATGCCGGTGACGATGATGCCGGTGGGCGCCACCGGCGACAAGGCCCCGGCCTGCGCGCCGTTGCCGACCATGATCGCCATCAGGAAGGGCGGAATGCCGGCGCGGCCGGCGACCGCCATCGCCATCGGCGCCATCATCGAGGCGGTGGCGACGTTGCCGGGGCCGAGCGACGCGATCAGCGCCGGCGAGCACGAAGAACATCACCGGCATCAGCCCGACGTTGCCGCGGCACAGGCGCACGGCGGCGTGAGCCACGCGGTCCAGCGTGCCGTTCAGCTGCGCCTGCGTGAAGAGCAGCGTCACGCCGGCGAGCGTCAGGAACAGCGCCGTCGGAAACCCGCTCAGCACGTCGTTGAGGCCCATGCCGCCGGCGTAGACGCCCACCAGCCAGGCCAGCGCCAGGCCCAGCACGCCGACGTTCAGCTCGGTGACGCAGCTGACGATCATCGCGACGACGAGCGCACTCAGAGAGAGCCAGGCCAGGTTCATGAGCGGGTCAGTATAGCTGGTTGGTCGTTGGTGGTTGGTAGTCGGACTCAGTCGATGGAGCGACGAGCGAGCTACGACGAACGACTAACGAGACTACGGCGAGCAGCGATCGCAGCAGGACTGCGGGTGCACCGCGGCTCGCCGGTGAAGTCGTGAATCTGGTGGCGGCACGACGTGCCGGCGGCCACGATCACGGTTCCGGGTTCCCGGCCGCGCACGGCGGGAAACAGCTTGCGCTCGCCGATGGCGCGCGAGACGTCGTAGTGGGAGCGGTCGTAGCCGAAGGAGCCGGCCATGCCGCAGCAGCCCGCGTCGGGATCGACGACCGTCGTGCCCGGAATCTTCGACAGCAGCGCGCGCGCGGGCGGCAGCAGCCCCATCGACTTCTGGTGGCAGTGGCCGTGCAGCAGCACGCGCGCCGGGCCCGAGCGAAGCGACAGGCGCGGCCCGAGGCTCTCTGCGTACTCCTCGAAGAGCACGCTGGCCCTGGCCACCGCCAGCGCCCGCTCCCGCGCCTCGCCGCTGAGCAGCGCCGGCGCGTCTTCCCGGACCGCGGACAGGCAGCTCGGCTCGCAGAAGACGATCGGCCGGCCGGCGGCGGCGTCCTCGTAGAGCACGTAGGCGTTGCGCCGCGCCAGCTCGCGCGCGTCGGCCAGCAGTCCCTTGGAGATCTGCGGCCGGCCGCAGCAGCCGTTGCGGGCCAGGGACGTGCCGACGCCGGCGGCGTCCAGCACGTCGAGCGCCGCCACGCCGATGTCCGGATCGTAGAAGTTCGTGAAGGTGTCCACGAACAGGCGCGCATCGCCGCCCGAACGGGCGCCGGCCAGTCGTGTCAGCGGCGTCCGCGCGAACTGCGGCAGGCGCCGGCGGCGGTCGATGCCGAGCACGGCTTCGTTCACCGCCCGCGCCGGCGCGCTGTCCAGGATCCAGTTCGACAGCGGCGCCCATCGGCTGCCCAGCGCCGCTATCGACCGGGCGTTGCCGAGCGCCCGGGCATGCAGGGCGGTGCCGTGCCGCTCCCAGTAGTCGGCCAGGAACTCGCTCTTGAACCGCGCCACGTCCACGCCCACCGGGCACTCGGTCTTGCACGCGCGGCATTCCAGGCACAGGTCCATCGTCTCGTAGACGCCCTCGTCGCCGAGGCCCGGCCTCACCGAGCCGCCCCGACATCGCCAGCCGCAGCACGTTGGCCCGGCCGCGTGTGGAGTGCATCTCCTCGCGCGTCGCCATGTAGGACGGGCACATCGTGCCCTCGAGCGTCTTGCGGCAGGCGCCGACGCCGCTGCACATGTCGACGGCGCCGCCCATGCCGCCGTACTCCGAGTAGTCGAACCAGGTGGTTGGCCGGGGCGTGACGTAGCCAGCGCCGAACCGCAGGTTGTCGGTGATCGGGCCGGCGTCGACGATCTTGCCGGGGTTCAACAGGCCGGCCGGGTCGAAGGTGTGCTTGATCTCGCGGAAGGCGTCGTAGATGCCCGGGCCGAACACCTTGCGCATGAACGGGCTGCGCACCAGCCCGTCGCCGTGCTCGCCGGACAGCGCGCCGCCGAACTCGAGCACCAGGTCGGCGCTGGCGTTGGCGATGGCCTCGAACTGGCGCACGCCGGCCTCGGACTTCAGGTTGACCACCGGCCGCACGTGCAGGCAGCCCACCGAGGCGTGCGCATAGACGCCGGCCGTGGTGCCGTGGCCGCGCACCAGGGCAAGAAACCGCTCGATGTAGTCGCGCAGCCGCTCGGGTGGCACCGCGGTGTCCTCGACGAAGGAGATGGACTTGGCGTCCTCCTTCATCGCCATCGACAGGCCCAGCCCGGCTTCACGCAGGCTCCAGATCCGCGCCTGGGCGGCCAAATCGGTGGCGTGGTGGAAGTGATAGCCGAAGCCGCGGGCGCGCAGCTCCTCTTCCACCGCGCGCATCCGCGGCGGCAGATCCTCGGCGCGATCGCCGTAGAACTCCACGCACAGGAGCGCCCCGGGGTCGCCGACGATGAAGCTCTGGCGCACGGCTTCGAGCGCCGCGCTCTGCCGGGTGTAGTCGAGGATCGACTTGTCCATCACCTCGACGGCCGACGGCCGGTGGGCGAGGATGATGGGCGTCGCGGCCAGCGATTCCAGCAGATCGTGAAACTGGATCGCCAGCACCGACTTGGCCTTCGGCAGCGGCACCAGGTTCACCTTCGCGCTCGTCACGACGGCGAGGGTGCCCTCGGAGCCGACCAGCATCTTGGCCAGGTTGAACGGCCGCGCGGGGTCCACGAACTCGTCCAGGTTGTAGCCGCCTGACGCGCCGCAGCACCTTCGGGATACCGCCGTTCGATCTCGTCGGCCAGTTCGCGCGCCGCGCGCCGCACCACCCGGTAGCAGGCGCCTTCCAGCGTCGGCGCCGCGCCGCGGCGCTCGGCCTCGGCGTCGTCCACGGGGCCGAAGTGCGCCAGCGAGCCGTCGGCCAGCACCACGTCCTGCTCGAGCACGTGGTCGATGGTCTTGCCGTACATGACCGAGCGGGCGCCGCTGGAGTTGTTGGCCATCATGCCGCCGACAGTCGCGCGGCTGGCGGTGGAGACATCCGGGGCAAAGCGCAGCCCGTGCGGGCGCAGGCGACGCGTTCAGCTCGTCGAGGACGATACCGGGCTCGACCCGCGCCCAGCGCTCGGCGGGGTTCAGCTCGAGCAGGCGGTTCAAGTATTTCGACGTGTCGACGATGAGCCCGTCGCCGATGGTCTGCCCGCTCTGCGAGGTGCCGCCGCCGCGCATCGTCAGCGGGCATTTCAAGCGGGCGCAGATCCGGACGATCGCGATCAGGTCAGCGGTGGTGCGCGGCAGGACGACGCCCAGCGGGGCGATGCGATACACGCTGGCGTCGGTGGAGTAGAGGGCGCGGGAAACGTCGTCGAACCGCACCTCGGCGGTGGTCTCGCTTTCGAGCGCGGCGCGCAGCGCCCGCAGGTCCACCGACCCGGCGAGCGCGCGTGGCAGGGGAGGTCGGGGCTCGATCTGCAGCAGGCTCACAGCGCCGCGAGGCCCGTGCGCAGACGCTCAAGGCCGTTGGCCAGGTTCTGGCCGCCGCTCGCGAACGACACGCGCAACGTGCCCTCGCCGCCCTCGCCGTAGGCGGAGCCGTGCGCCACCACCACGCCGTGCTCCTCCAGCAGCCGCAGCCGCGCGGCGTTCGAGGGAATACCGGTCTCGCGCAGATCCACCATCGCGAAGAAGCCGCCCTCGGGCGCCAGCACGCGCACCCGCGGGATCCCCGCCAGCGCCGTCATCACCTGCGCGCGCCGGGCGGCGTACTCGTCGCGCATGCGGCCGACGGCGTCCTGCGGCCCGGTCAGCGCCACCGCGGCCGCGTCCTGGATGAAGGTCGCCGGCCCGCGGCTCGATTGCTGCAGCACCAGGAACATCGCCTGAATCAGCGGGGCGGGTGCCGCGCAGTAGCCCACCCGCCAGCCGGGCATCGCGTAGGTCTTCGACAGGCTGTTCACCAGGATGGTCGCGGCCCGTACCTCGGGCGAGAGCCCGGTCGGGGCCACATGCCGATGGCCGTCGAAGACGATGGTCTCGTAGATCTCGTCGCTGATGAGCGTCAGGCCGCGGCGGAGCACGAACGCGGCAATCGCCTCGATCTCGGCGCGGGTGAACACGGTGCCGACCGGGTTCCACGGCGTGTTCAGCAGCAGTACCCGCGTGGCCGGCGTGACGGCCTTTTCCAGCGCTTCGACCGTCAGCGTGAAGCGGTCGCCGACGATCGGCGCGCGCACGAACCGCGGTACGCCGCCGGCCAGGGCGATCGGCGAGCGGTAGGCGTCGTAAATCGGGTCCGGCACCAGCACTTCGTCGCCGTCGGCCAGCACCGCGGTGAGCGCGCAGTAGAGGCCCAGGGTCGCGCCGGTCGTGGCGAGGATCTCGGTCGCGGGGTCGTAGCGGCCCTGCTCGCTCGCGCGCCAGCTTCTCCGCCACCGCCTCGCGGAACTTCAGCTCACCGCGGTTGTCGGGGTAGCCGGTGCGGCCGGCGCGCAGCGCGGCCACGGCCGCGTCGGCGATGTGGGTGGGCGTCGGGAAGTCGGGCTCGCCGCGCATCAGCGACACCACCGACTTGCCGGCGGCCTGCACGCGGCGGACGTCCGCCAGGATGGCGTTGACGGCCGTGGGCGCCAGCCGTCCCACGCGAGGGGCGGTGGCGATCATCGGCGTTCAGCGCCTTCGATTGGCGCGACCCCGCGCGGTCCGCCCTCGACGGGCTGTGCCGCCGAGTGTGACCTTCACGCCGATCCGCGTCTGGCCGGCGGGCGCAGTCTGTGCGCTCGGGCGCGGGCCCAGGCCCGCGGCCAGCGCCAGGACGATCGGAACGGCAATCCAGCATCTCGGCATGCGTTCTCTCCGGCGATCACGTGTTTGTACCATATTCATCGCTTATAATCACAGCGTCGCGGGGGCGGGTGCCGCCGCGCCTTTCGCATGTCAGAGCCTCAGCGAGCGGCCGACCCGTCTGAGGGATCGCCGGCCGACATCGACGAACGCGAGCGCTCCTCCCGTATCGAGCAGCTCCTGCTGGCGGGGCTCGATCACTATTTCGCCGGACAGTACGAACAGGCGATCGACGTCTGGACCCGTGTCGCCTTCCTGGAGCGGCGCCACGGCAAGGCCCGCGCGTACATCGAGCGCGCCCGCGGTGCGCTGGCCGAACGGCAGCGCGAGTCGGAGGAGATGGTGGACCGCGGCCGGGCGGCGTTCGACGCCGGCGATGTGCTGCTGGCGCGCCGGCTGCTGACCGAGGCCGTGGCGCAAGGCGGCGGCGGCGACACGGCCGCGCTGCTGCTCGAGCGGCTGAATCGCGTCACGGTGCCGGCGCAGGCTCTGGCCCCGTGCCGGCCGGCCAGCCCGTCCGGATCGCGCCGGCCGACGGCGCCGGCGCCGGATGGGCGTCCACGGCGATCGCCAGTGCGATCGTCGTCGCCGCGGTGCTGGTGGCCGGCCGGATGATCACGGCCACCCTCGCGGAGTGGTCCGACGCGCAGACCAGCCCGGTCAGTCACGTCGAGCCGCTTGCCGGTGCTGCGGCCCGGCGAGATGGCCGTCGAGCGGGCCCGCACCCTGTATGGCGCAGGGCCAGGTGCGCCAGGCCATCGGCGTGTTGCAGACGATCGACGCCGCCGACCCGGCGCGCGCCGCCGCCGACGCGCTGCGGGCGGCGTGGCAGCGCGAAGTGCTGGCGGGCCTGGATTCGGCGACCACGGACACAGCAGGGAGGCGGCCATGAAGTGCCCGAAGTGCCGGTACATCGGCTTCGAAACCGGCGACCGCTGCCGCAATTGCGGCTACGAGTTCTCCCTGTTGTCCGATGCGGAGCCGGCGTTCGAGCCCGGGTTCGAGCCGGCGGCGACGTCGCCCGTGCCGGATCTACGGCTCCACGACGCGCCCGGCCGAGGAGAACCGGCTGGCGATGGATTTGTCGTTGCGGGTCCCCGAACCTCCTGCGGCGGAGCGCCGGCGCCCCGCGCCCGCGCTGCCGCTGTTTCGCGACGACCACGAGGCCGAGGACGAGCCGCTGGTTCGCATGGCCGCGCCGCGGGCGCCGATCGCGGTCCGCAAGACGCCCGATGCGCAGCGGCTGCGATTCCCGCGCCCGCTGGCCACGGACGACCATCCGGAGGATGCCGTCTTCGAGTTCGGCGCCGAGCCGGACCTCGAATCGGAGCCCGACCCGGTCATCGAGATTCGCCACTCGTGGGGGCTCGCGGAGCCGGCGACACCGGTCGATCGCGCGCCGGCGCCGCTGTCCGATCTGCACGATACCGACGCGAGCCCGCTCGGGCCGCGTCTCGCTGCGGCGCTGATCGACTTTGGCCTGCTGTTCGGCGATCGACGCGGTGGTGATCCACTTCACCTTGCGGCTCACGTCGCTGACGCTGGCCGACTGGCGCCTGATTCCGCTGCACGCCGCTGCTGGTCTTCCTGTTCGGCCTGAAGCTGACCTATCTGAGCGCTTTCACGCTGGCCGGCGGGCAAACCATCGGCAAGATGGCGCTGGGCATTTGCGTCGTCGGCGACGACGACGGCGGGCTGGACGTGTCGCAGGCCGTGCGGCGCGCCGTCGTGGAGGTGGCATCGGTGGTCGCGGCCGGCGTGCCCTTCCTGCTGGCGCTGGCCGACCCGGCGCGCCGGGGCCTGCACGACCGCGTGGCGCACACGCGCGTCGTGGCGCTGTCCTGATTGACGAAACTGGGCCTGTTCCTGGCGACCTGCGGCTACGTGGGCCATGTGCCCGTGGCGCCGGGGACGGCCGGCTCGCTGGTAGGTGTCGCCGTGTTCTACGGGTTGCGGGCGTTCGGCGGAACCGTCGCCGAAGCGGCGGCGATCGTGATCCTGTTCGCCGCCGGCGTGTGGGCGAGCGGCGTGGCCGAGCGCCACTGGCAGCGCACCGATCCTGGCCCCGTGGTCATCGACGAAGTGGTGGGCACGCTGATCACGCTGCTGTGGCTGCCGCTGACCGGCCTGGGCGTGTTCGTCGGGTTCCTGGTGTTCCGCGTCCTCGACGTGGTGAAGCCGTGGCCGGCCGCCCGCTTCGAGTCGCTGCACGGCGGCCTGGGCGTGATGGCGGACGACGCCATGGCCGGCGTCTACGGGCACCTGCTGCTGCGCGGTGCTGATCGCGCTGGCGCCCGCCGGGCTGGCTGGTATGAGCGGCGCCGCGCCGGACATCCGCACGGCCGCCATCGTCGCCGTGGGCAGCGAGCTGCTGGGCACGACCCGGCTCGACACCAACTCGCTGTATCTCACCGAGCACCTGAACCGTGCGGGCATCGAGGTGGTGTGCAAAGCGGTCGTCGGCGACAACCGCGGCGACTGCGCGCAGGTGATCCGCTCGTTCGCCGAACGCGCCGACCTGCTGGTGACGTGCGGCGGGCTGGGGCCGACCGACGACGACGTGACGCGTGAGGTCGTGTCGGCCGTGTTCGACCGCCCGCTGGCCGAGGACCCGGAGCTGACCGCGCGCCTGCGGACGCGCTATGCCGCGCGCGGCTATCCCGGCGTGATGCCGGAGAACAATCGCCGGCAGGCGATGGTGCCGCGCGGCGCGATCGTGATTCCGAACGCCGCCGGCAGCGCGCCCGGACTGTGGCTGGACGTCGAGGGGCGCGTGGTGGTGCTGCTGCCGGGGCCGCCGCGCGAGCTGAAACCGATGTTCGCCGCGCTGGTGGACGAACGCATTCGCCCGCGCACCGATGGCGCCAGCATCGCCCGCGTCGTGCTGAGGCTGACCGGGCGGATCGAGTCGCAGGTGGACGAGATCCTGCAGCCGCTCTACGGCGAGTGGAGCGCGCGGCAGCCGCCGATCGCGGCGACGATCCTCGCCAGCGTTGGGTCAGATCGAGCTGCACCTGTCGGTGCGGCATCGATCCGAGGCCGAGGCGCGGGCGCTGCTCGTCGGCTGCCGCGGCACAGGTCACCGCCCTGCTGGGCGCCGACGTGTTCAGCGTCACCGGCGCGCGCCTCGAGGAAGTGGTCGGCGAGCTGCTGGCGTCGCGCGGGCTGACCGTGGCGGCGGCGGAGTCGTGTACGGGCGGGCTGCTGACGTCGCGGCTGACCGACGTTCCCGGCAGCTCGCGCTACGTCCGGCATGGCGTCGTGGCCTACGCCAACGACGTCAAGACGGCGCGTGCTGCGTGTGCCGCCGGCCCTGCTCGAGGCCCACGGCGCGGTCAGCGAACCGGTGGCGCGGGCCATGGCCGAGGGCATGCGGGCGATCGCCGACGCCGACATCGGCGTCGGCATCACCGGCATTGCCGGGCCGGACGGCGGCACGCCGGCCAAGCCGGTCGGCACCGTGGCCGTGGCCGTGGCCACCGCCGGCCGAGACGCCGATCGCGCCTGTTCCGCTTCTTCGGCGAGCGCGAGCTGGTGAAGTTCCAGGCCTCGCAGGCCGGGCTGGACATGGTGCGCCGCGTGCTGCAGGGCCACCCCTCGGTCCCGGCGGCGGCACCAGGTACACTGGCCTCATCCCCGTCGACCGACCGGGCCGCCGTCATCATGACCGCGATTCTTCTGGTGGTGGCCTACCTGCTGGGGTCGCTGCCATTCGGGCTCTGGCTGGCCCGCAGCGAGGGCGTCGACCTTCGCGCGACCGGCAGCGGCAACATCGGCGCCACCAACGTGCTGCGGACGACGGGCCGCCTCCTGGCGGCGGTGGTGCTGGCGCTCGACAGCGGCAAGGGCCTGCTGGCGGTGTGGCTGGCACAGCCTGCTGAGCGGCGAGACCGAGGTGATGGTGGGGTGCGCGGTGGCCGTGGTGGTCGGACACATGTGGCCGATCTGGGCGGACTTCCGCGGGGGCAAAGGCGTGGCGACAGCCGCGGGCGCGTGGGCGCTGCTGGCGCCGGTGGCGGTCGTGTGGTCGGTCGTGGTGTTCGGGTCGATGGTGGCGACAACCCGCTACGTGTCGGCGGGATCGGTCGCGGCTGCCGCTCATGGTGCCGTTGGTGACGGTGCTCCTCGACGGACGCCCGTCCACGTCGACCGGCGCGGTGGTGCTGGCGGCGCTGATCGTCTGGCGCCATCGATCCAACCTCTCGCGGCTGGCACACGGAACCGAGCCGCGCATCGGCATGCCGGGCGTGAAAGCGCGAAGGAGGGGGCCATTCGTCGGGTAGCGGTTCTCGGGGCCGGCGGATGGGGCACGGCGCTGGCGGTGCATCTGGCGCGTGCCGGCCACGACGCCGAGCTGTGGGCGCGCGATCCCGCGCTCGCGGCCGAGATGGCCGCGCGCCGCGCGAACCCGGTCTATCTGCCCGACGTCCACTTTCCCCCGCAGGTGCGCCCGACCGCCGATTTGCAGGCGGCGCTGGACGGCACGCGGTTCGTCGTCGTGGCGGTGCCGTCGCACGGGATGCGCGACATCCTGCGCCGCGCCAGTGCCGCGGTGCCCGCCGACGCGGTGGTGGTCAGCGCCACCAAGGGGCTCGAACAGGAGTCGCTCTACCGGATGTCGGAAGTCGTCGAGCAGGAGCTGGGGTCGAGCGTCCGCGTGGCCGTGCTGTCGGGACCCAGCTTCGCCTCCGAGCTGGCGCGCGAGACTGCCGACGGCGATGGCCGTGGCGTCGCGCGACGCGGCGGTCGTGGACGCGGTGCAGCACGAGTTCCGCGCGCCCTACGTGCGCCTGTACGGGACGAGCGACGTGGCCGGCGTCGAGATGGGCGGCGCGCTGAAGAACGTGATCGCGATTGCGGCCGGCCTGGTGGAGGGCATGGGCCTCGGCTACAACGCGCAGGCGGGCCTGATCACGCGAGGCCTGGCGGAGATGTCGCGGCTGGCCTGCGCCGCCGGCGCGCAGCGCGAGACGCTGTCGGGCCTGGCCGGCCTGGGCGACCTGGTGCTGACCTGCACCAGCGCGCCCAGCCGCAACCGGCGGGTGGGCATCGAGCTGGCGCGCGGACGGCCCTTGCAGGAGATCCTGGACGGGACGCGCATGGTGGCCGAGGGCGTGCGCACGTCCAACGCCGCGCTGGCGCTGGCGGCGCGCCATCAGATCGAGCTGCCGATCGCGTCGCAGGTGGCGGACCTGCTGGCGGGCCGGAAGGACCCGCGCACGGCGCTCTACGAGCTGATGGTGCGGCCGCAGCGGGACGAGCTGGAATAGGCAGTCAGGCAGGAGAGGTCACACGGTGGGGTTTTTCGACAAGCTTCGGGAGGGGCTGACCCGCACCACAGCAGCAGCTCGTCGGCAGGTTCGAGGAGCTGGTGCAGAAGTCCGACGCGGTGCCGGACCGGCACGCGCCCGATCGACGTCGACACGCTGGAGGCGCTGGAAGAGCTGCTGCTCTCGGCCGACGTGGGCGTGCCGGCCACCGAGCGCATCGTCACCGCGGTGCGCGGGCGCGCGCGGCAGGGCGAGAGCCTGCGCGAGCTGGTGAAGCGCGAGATCCGGCAGGTGTTCGACCGGCGCCGCGGGCCGCGGCCGTCAACGGCGCGGCGGCCGCACGTGACGCTGATCGTCGGCGTGAACGGCACCGGCAAGACGACGACGGTGGGGAAGCTGGCGAACCTGTTGAAGAACGTCGGGCCAGAAGCCGCTCGTGTGCGCGGCCGATACCTTCCGCGCGGCGGCGGTGGAGCAGCTCGAGATCTGGGCCAGGCGCGCCGGCGTGGACATCGTGCGCGCCAGCGACGGATCGGACCCGGCGGCGGTGGTCTTCGACGCGATCCAGTCCGGGCGCTCGCGGGGCTGCGACCCGATCCTCGTGGACACCGCCGGACGGCTGCACACGCGCGTCAACCTGATGAACGAGCTGGACAAGATCCGGCGCGTCGCCGCGCGCGCGGCCGAGGGCGCGCCGCACGAGGTGCTGCTGGTGCTGGACGCCACCGTCGGCCAGAACGGCCTGCAGCAGGCGAAGGAGTTCACGGCCGTGGCGGGCGTGACGGGCGTCGTGCTGACCAAGCTGGACGGCACCGCGAAGGGCGGCGTGGCGGTGGCGATCGCCCACGACCTGAAGCTGCCGATCCGCTACGTCGGCGTCGGCGAAGGCATCGACGACTTGATCCCGTTCTCGCCCGACGAGTACGTGGACGCGCTGTTCCAGGAGAAGTGGTAGACGACGCGCGGTGGATGCGGCGCGCCCTGGCGCACGCCCGGCGTGGGCTGGGGCGCACGGCGCCCAATCCGCTGGTCGGCGCCTGCGTCGTCACCGACGACGGCGTGGTGCGTCGGCGACGGCGCGCACGAGCGCGCCGGCGAAGCGCACGCCGAGGTGCACGCGCTCGACGAGGCCGGGGCGCTGGCGCGCGGCGGCGACGCTGTACTGCACGCTCGAGCCGTGCGCGCACACCGGCCGCACCGGCCCATGCACCAGGCGGATCATCGATGCCGGCGTGCGGCGCGTGGTGGTGGCCATCGAAGACCCCTACCCGCTGGTCAACGGCCGCGGCATCGCCGAGCTGCGGGCGCACGGCATCCAGGTGGACGTGGGCGTGGAGGCGCGAAGCCGCGCGGCGGCTGAACCGCGCGTTCCTGATGGTGATGAAGACGGGGCGGCCGTGGGTCACGCTGAAGGCGGCGACCAGCCTGGACGCCCGCATCGCCGAGGCCCCCGGCGCGCGCACGGCGCTGACCTCCACCGCCCGCGAACCTGCACGTGCAGCACGGACGGGCGCTGGTGGACGCGGTTGCCGTGGGTTCGGGCACGGTGCTCGTGGACGATCCGCTGCTGACGGCCCGCGACGTCTATCGCGATCGGCCGTTGACGCGGGTGGTGTTCGACCGGCGCCTGCGGACGCCCGCCTCGGCGCGCCTCTTCACCACGCTCGACGCCGGGCCCGTGGTCATACTCACCTCGAGCGCGACGATGCACGCCGAGACCACGCGAGCGGCCGGCCTGCGGCGGGCCGGGGCGACGCTGGTCGAGGTGCCCGGGGCCGGGCCTGCGCGCGGCGCTCGAGTGCCTGCCGGCACTCGACGTCCACAGCATCGAGATCGAGGGCGGGGCCGCGATCCACGCCGCGGCGTGGGACGAGGGCGTGGTGGACGCGGTGCAGCTCTACGTGGCGCCGGTGTGGCTGGGACCGCAGGGTGTGCCGCTCTTCGGCGGCCGCGGGCCGAGTCTGATGATGCTCGACGATCGCCGCGTGGAGCTGCTGGGGCCGGACGTCCTGATCGAAGGCGATGTTCACCGGGCTGGTTGAAGGCGTCGGCACCGTCGACGCAGCTCGCGGCCGCGCCGGGCGGCTGGCGCCTGCGCGCTGCGACACGCCGCTGGCGCCTGAGCTGCACGCTGGGCGAGAGCCTGTCGGTGGACGGCGTGTGCCTGACCGTGGCCCACATCGTCGGCGACGAGGTGAGCGCCGACATCGGGCCGGAGACCGCGCGCGTCACCACGCTTGGCGCGCTGCGGCCGTCGCAGGCCGTCAACCTCGAGCGCGCCGCGCGCGCCGACACGCCGTCTGGGGGGCCACCTGGTGCAGGGCCACGTGGACGCCACCGTGGCCGTCGATCGCGTGGACGCCGACGGCGACGCCCATTGGATCGGCGTCGAGTTGCCGGCTGCGCTTGGCGCACCTGGTGGTCTCGAAGGGGTCGGTGGCCGCTCAGCGGCGTCAGCCTGACCGTGGCGCGGCTGGAGGCCGCGCGGTTCGAGGTCATGATCGTGCCGTTCACCTGGCGGCATACGAATTTGTCGTCCTTGCGGGCCGGGGACCGCGTCAACCTCGAGTGCGATATGGTGGGGAAGTACGTGGCGCGGGCGGTGGAAGGATTCAAGGACCGATGGTGAAACGCAGCGCAGATGCGGATGGCCAAGGGAGCCACGGCGCAAGGGCCCGTTCGCGCCCATCGAGGACGCCCTGGAGCGCGATTCGCGCCGGGCGGATGATTGTGGTCGTGGACGACGAGGACCGCGAGAACGAGGGCGACCTGACCATGGCGGCGGCCAAGGTCACGCCCGAGGCCATCAACTTCATGGCCCGCTATGGCCGTGGCCTGGTCTGCCTGGCGCTGACGCCGGAACGCCTGGACCATCTGGAGATTCCGCTCGAGGTCAGCGGCAACTCGTCGCGGCGCGACACCGCGATGTGCGTGTCGATCGACGCGCGCGAAGGCACCAGCACCGGCATCTCGGCGGCGGACCGCGCCACCACCGTGCGCGTGGCGCTGGATCCGAAGTCGCTGCCGCGCGACCTGACGCGCCCCGGCCACCTGTTTCCGCTGCGCGCGCGCAGCGGCGGCGTGCTGGTGCGGTCGGGCCACACCGAGGCGGCGGTGGATCTGGCGCGCATCGCCGGGCTGGAGCCCGCCGGGCGTGATCTGCGAGATCATGAACGAGGACGGCTCGATGGCGCGCGTGCCCGAGCTCACCAAGTTCGCGAAGAAGCACGGCCTGCTGGTCATCACCATCGCCGATCTGATCCAGTACCGGATGCGGACCGAACGGCTGGTGAAGCGCGCGGCCACGGCCGCCCTGCCCACCGAGCACGGCGAGTTCCGCCTGGTCGCCTACGACAACAACGTGGACGGCGAGACGCACGTGGCGCTGGTGTGCGGCGACCTGGGCGACGGCAAGGACGTGCTGGTGCGCGTGCACTCGAAGTGCCTCACCGGCGACGTGTTCGGCTCGGCGCGCTGCGACTGCGGTCCGCAGCTCGACGCGGCGCTCGGCCGCATCGCCCAGGAAGGCCGCGGCATCCTGCTGTATCTGAACCAGGAGGGCCGCGGCATCGGGCTGGCGAACAAGATCCGCGCCTACGAGCTGCAGGATCAGGGACTCGACACCGTGGAGGCGAACGAGCGGCTGGGCTTCAAGGCCGATCAGCGCGACTACGGCATCGGTGCGCAGATTCTCAACGACCTGGGCGTGAAGACGATGCGGCTGCTGACGAACAACCCGCGCAAGTTCGTCGGCCTGCAGGGCTACGGGCTGGCCGTGTCGGAGGCCGTGCGCGCTGGAGATCCCCGCCAGCGACTCCACGCGCCGCTACCTGAAGACCAAGAAGGACAAGCTGGGGCACCACCTCAAGTCGGTGTAGCCGCGGCATGAGGCCCCGTCCACGATCGGCACGCCTCGTCGCCCTGGCCCTGCTCGTCAGCCTCGCCGCCGTCGCAGACGCGCAGCGGGCGCCCTGGATCACGCCGACCCAGGCCGAACTCGACGCGATCTACCCCGATCTCGAAGCGCTGTACATCGACCTGCATCGCAATCCGGAGCTGGCGTTCCAGGAGTCGCAGACCTCGGCGACGCTGGCGGCGCAGCTGAAGGCGCTGGGCTTCGAGGTCACGACCGGCGTCGGCAAGACCGGGCTGGTCGGTGTGCTGCGCAACGGCCCGGGCCCGACGGCGATGCTCCGCACCGAACTGGACGCGCTGCCGATCCAGGAGAAGACCGGCCTGCCGTTTGCGAGCACGCGAGTGGTGACGACTGCCGCGGGCCAAACCGTGCCGGTGATGCACGCGTGCGGGCACGACCTCCACATGGCCGCGTGGGTCGGCACGGCGAGGCTGATGGCCGAGCATCGGGACCAGTGGCGCGGCACGCTGGTGATGCTGGGACAGCCCGCCGAGGAAAACCTGGGCGGCGCGCTGGCGGTGTTGAACGACGGCCTCCTGACCCGCTTCCCGCGCCCCGACGCCATCCTGTCGATGCACGACGACGACACGCTGCCGGCCGGCACGGTCGGCTACAAGCCGGGACTCTTCCGCGCCATCTCCGACGCGGTGACGATTACGGTTTACGGGCGGGGCGGCCACGCCGCGATGCCGCAGAACGCGGTGGACCCGGTGGTCCTCGCCTCGCGGATCGTCGTCGGCCTGCAGTCGCGTCGTCGCCCGCGAGAACAACCCGGTGGATCCCGTGGTCGTGACCGTGGGATCGATCCACGGCGGCACCGCCGGCAACATCATTCCCGACGAGGTCCGCCTGCAGCTCTCCGTGCGCACCTACTCCGAGGAGGTGCGCGCCCGCACGCTGGCGGCGATCCGGCGCGTGGCGCGAGGTGAGGCCATCGCGGCCGGGGCGCCGCGCGAGCCCGAGGTGGAGGCTCCCGAGCGCGGGGCAACCCTCCCGTCTACAACGATCCGCCGTTGACGCAGCGCCTGGCGGGTGCGCTGAAGCGCGCGCTCGGCGATCGCGTGGTCGAGATGCCCCAGAAGATGACCTCCGAGGACTTCGCCGAGTACGGCGTGGCCGGCGTGCCGTCGGTCCTCCTGCACATCGGCGCCGTGGCGCCCGAGCGGCTGGCCGAGGCGCGCCGCACCGGAATCCCCGTGCCCGCGCCGCACTCGCCGGAATGGGCTCCCGATCGCGAGGCGACGCTCAAGGGGGCGGTACGCGCCGAGGTGACGGCGTTGCTGGAATTGCTCGGGCTCGCCCGTCAGCTCTGAGTCCACGGTCTCCATGCGACGCATCTGCGTGTTTGCCGGCTCCAGCATCGGCGCCCGCCCTGAATACCGCGCCGCCGCCTCGGCGCTCGGTCGCGCGCTGTGCGAACGGCAGATCGATCTCGTGTACGGCGGCGCCCACGTCGGGTTGATGGGCGCCGTGGCCGATGCCGTGATGGCCGCCGGCGGACGCGTCACCGGCGTGATTCCGGACGCGCTGGTCTCGAAGGAACTGGCGCACACCGGCGTGACCGAGCTGCACGTCGTGGCATCGATGCACGAGCGCAAGGCGCTGATGGCCGAGTTGTCCGACGCCTTCGTCGCGCTCCCGGGCGGCTGGGGGACCTGGGAGGAGCTGTTCGAGGTGCTGACGTGGGCGCAGCTGGGGCTGCACGTGAAGCCGTGCGGTCTGCTGAACGTCGGCGGCTACTTCGACGGGCTGCTGGCGTTCATGGCGCACGCCATGCACGAAGGCTTCGTGCGGCCGGAGCAGAACGCGATGCTGCTGGTCGCCGACACGCCCGACGGGCTGCTGGATCAGATGGCGGCCTACCGGCCGCCGCTGGTGGCGAAGTGGATCGAGAAGTCGGAAACCTGAAGACTCGACCAGTCAGGGTTCCGGTTCGAGCCGCCGCTCAGCCAGCAGCAGGTCTTCGACCACCCGGCCGCCGATCAGGTGCTCCTGGATGATCCGCTCGAGCGCCGGCGGATCGCATTCCCGGTACCAGGCTCCTTCGGGATAGACCACCGCCACCGGCCCCGCCTCGCAGATGCGCAGGCAGTTGGCCTTGCTGCGCAGCACGCCGCCCTGCTCGGAGAGGCCCAGCTCCTTGAGCCGCTTCTTCAGGAAGTCCCACGCGGCCACGCCGCGCTCGTAGTCGCAGCACTTGGGCTTGGTCTGCTCGGCGCAGAGGAAGATGTGCCGCTTGGCGACCGGGATGCCGATGGTGGTGACGATGGGGAGCGGTTCAGTCATGACGCTCCATCAGTCTACAGTCTACGGTCTACGGCACAGTCGCCGACCTGCAGCCCGAGCCGTGCAGAATTCCGCACTCAGGACTGAGGACTGAAGACCGAAGACTACTGTGGATTCCGCCTCGGTTGTCCTGCGGTGGGCGGAATCCACAGCTTGATCCGCCCTTCCCACATCGAGCGGTTGTTCTCCTCGCACGAATACTCCATCAGCCCGCCGTTGGTCAGCGTGAAGATGCGCTCGTTGGTCCACGGCTTCGTGTAGTAGACCGGGTCGTCCACGGTGACCACGTAAGCGATGTGGCCCATGTCGGTGCGGGTGAAGCGTTGGGTCAGCACCAGCTTGTCGCTGTGCGGGTTGCCCTTGGTGTCGAGCCGCGTGAAGCCGTTGAACCCCTTGGTCTCGACTACCAGCGTGTCGCCGTCCCACCGGGCGATCGACGTGCCGAACCAGGTCGGCTCCAGGTCGGGAGCATGCGCGGCCTTGAACGGCACAACGTGGAACCAGCTGTTCTGCTCGAACAGAAACGCCAGGTAGCCGTCGTTCTGGAAGATCTGAATCGGATAAGGGGAGTTGACCGATCGCGTGAAGCCGAACGGCATGCACATGCCGGTGTAGTCGCCGTCCCGTTCCGGGTTGTAGTCCTGGATGTTTTTCAGGCCCGCGGCCGTGTAGGGCAGGTCCCCCGCCCCCCGCTGCAGCTTGCTCGCGCCGGCGCTGGACCGGCTCATGTCCGGCACGTAGGCGTGGTCCCAGACCCCGCTGAAGTCCACCTTGCCGTTCGGCAGGCGGGGCGCCGGCCCGCTGGGCGGCACGTAGCCCGCGGCCAGCCGGGCGGTGCTTTCGCCCGGGTTGCCCCCGCCCAGTGTTGGCGGCCGGCTCAGGTCCTGGCTGGCCTGGGCCCACGCCGCCGGGGGCGAAAAGCACCAGCGCGGCTGAGCAGCCAGAACGCCGCCGCGATCACCCGTTTCAGCAGCTGTCATGAGCCGCAAATCCTTTGAAATCAAACGGATTATGGCATAACATAACCGTTTGCGCCCGCCGGGCCCGGCGCCGCAGTAGCGGTGTCTCCAGGCCTCGCCGGCGCGTGCCGCCCATGTTCGAATCGCTCAGCACGCGCATCCAGGAGGCCTTCACGTCGCTTCGCGGCGAGGTGCGCCTCACGCCCGAGCAGGTGGAGACCGTGCTGCGCGAGATTCGTCTGGCCCTGCTCGAGGCCGACGTCAACTTCCAGGTCGTCAAGGCGTTCATCGACCGGGTCCGCGACAAGGCGATGGACCAGGCGGTGCTGAAAAGCCTGTCGCCGGCGCAGCAGGTGCTGAAGATCGTCCGCGACGAGCTGCTGGCGCTGTTCGGCGAGACCAAGGGCGGCCTGACCGAAGCACGCGCCCACGCCCACGCGTGATCCTGCTGCTCGGGCTTCAGGGGTCGGGCAAGACGACGACGTCGGGCAAGCTGGCGAAGTGGCTGGTGCGTCAGGGCAAGCACCCGGTCACGGTGTCCACCGACGTCCGCCGGCCGGCCGCCATCGAGCAGCTGGCCGTCGTCTCGAAGCAGGCGGGCGTGCCCGTCTATCAGCCCGACACGCTCGACCCGGTGGCAGCGCGCCAAGGGGGCGCTGACCGAGGCCAAGGCCAAGGGCTTCGACACCATCATCGTCGACACCGCCGGCCGCCTGCACATCGACGACGAGCTGATGGACGAACTGCAGGCCATCAAGGCCGCCGTCTCGCCGTCGGACCTGCTCTACGTCGCCGACGCGATGACCGGCCAGGACGCGATCAAGAGCGCCGGCGAGTTCAACCGGCGGATGGGCGTGACCGGCGTCGTGCTGACCAAGCTGGACGGCGACGCGCGCGGCGGCGCGGCGCTGTCGGTCGTCTCGGTCGTCGGCGTGCCGATTGCGTTTGTCGGCAGCGGCGAACGCCTCGAGGACCTCGAGGTCTTCCACCCCGATCGCATCGTGTCGCGGATGCTGGGCATGGGCGACGTGCTGTCGCTCATCGAGAAGGCCGAGCAGGCCATCGATCAGGACGAAGCCGAGGAGCTCGAGGCCAAGCTCCGCAAGAACCAGTTCACCCTCGACGACTTCCGCAAGCAGCTGCGCACCATCCGCAAGATGGGCCCGCTCGAAAGCGTGATGGGCATGATCCCCGGGCTCAGCAGCATGAAGCAGCTGGCCGAGAACAAGCCCGACGAGAAGCAGCTCGGGCCGCGTCGAGGCCATCATCGGCTCGATGACGCCGGCCGAGCGCCGCAATGAGTCGATCCTCAACGGCAGCCGGCGCAAGCGCATCGCCCGCGGCAGCGGCACCACGGTCGAAGAGGTGAACCGCCTCCTGAAGCAGTTCATGGAGATGAAGAAAGTGCTGCAGATGATGGGGCAGGGCGGTCTGCCCGGGATGAAGGCGGCGATGCAGGGCGCGGGCCGCCGGCAGTTGCCGCAAGGCATGCCGGCCGGTGCGTTCGGCGGGATGAAGAAGCGGAAGAAGGGCGGGCCCTGGGGGCTCATAAAAGCTCGTTAGTCGTAGTCGTTAGTCGTGGTGGTCGTCAGTCGTTAGGGAGAGGTGATGCTTTCAATTCGTTTGCGGCGCATGGGCTCGTCCAAGAAGCCGTTCTTCCGCGTGGTCGTCCAGGAAGCGCGATCGGCGCGCGACAGCAGCTTCGTGGAGAACCTGGGGACGTACAATCCCCGGTCCAAGCCGGCCCAGGTGGACATCAACAAGGCACGCGTGGAGCACTGGCTGAAGCAGGGCGCGCGGCCGTCGGACTCGGTGCGAACGCTGCTGGCCAAGCACCTGGTGCGCGACCTGTCGCCGCAGCCGGCACCGGCGGAGTGATGACGGACGGCGGGCGTGGGCCCAAGCCCGATGCGCGCGGTGGTCGAGGTGGTGGCCAAGGCGCTGGTCGACCGGCCCGAGGAAGTCGACGTGACCGAGAGCGTGCGCCGCGGCACGACCGTGGTGGAGCTGTATACGGCCCCGGGCGACATGGGCAAGATCATCGGCCGGCAAGGCCGCACGGCGGCGGCGCTGCGCACGTTGGTGACGCTCGCGGCCGAGAAGGCTGGAGTCCGCGCTCAGCTGGACATTCGGGACTAGGAGAGGTCAATTCAGAATTCAGAATTCAGAATTCAGAAACTGCACTGAGGCCGAAGCTGTCTCGACCTCGGCCCAGTCCGCGGAACTGCAGTCCGCGGTCGACGAGGCGAGCGGTTTGGACTTCTGACTTCTGAATTCTGAATTCGGGTCGGAGCCATGCGCCAGCCCGATTGGGACGCGATGGTGCTCGTCGGACGCGTGGCGCGGCCGCACGGGATACGGGGCGACGTCGTCGTCAACCCGGAGACCGACTTCGCCGGCGAGCGGTTTGCGGTGGGCGCGTCGCTGTGGACGCGAGTGGCCGGTGTCGTCGAGCAGGTGACGGTGGCGCGGGCCGCGTTCGGGGGCAGGCGGCCGATCGTCGGGTTCGAAGGGACGTCGGGCGTGCCCGATGCGGAGCGGCTGGCGGGCGCGGAGTTGCGGGTGCCCGAGGACGCGCTGGCGAAGCTGGATGCCGGGGCGCGTACTACCAGCACCAGCTGATCGGGTGCCGCGTCGAGACCACGGCGGGCGTGCCGGTCGGTGAGGTGGTCCGGGTCGAGGGCGGGACCGGGGCGAGCCTGCTGGCGGTCGCCGGCGCTGAGCGGGGAGGTGCTGATACCGTTTGCCGTCAGCCTGTGCCCGACCATCGACGTCGAGCGGCGGCTGGTGCGTGGTGGATGCGCCCGAAGGGCTGCTCGAGGTGAACCAGCCGGCGCGACCCGCGCGGCGGCGAGCGGGGAGGACGAAGGGTACGGCGTGAGGTTCGACATCGTCACGGTGTTCCCGCGGATGATCGAAGCCGGGTTGTCCGAGGGGGTCGTGCACCGGGGGATCGAGTCGGGCGTGCTGCAGGTGCGGGTGCACGACCTGCGCGATTTCACGACCGACCGGCACCGCACGGTGGACGACGCGCCTTACGGCGGCGGGCCCGGGATGGTGATGAAGGTGGAGCCGTTCGTGCGGGCCGCGGCGGCCATCGCCGGCGAGAGCGGGGCGCCGAAGACCACGGTGCTGCTGTCGCCGCAGGGCCGGCTGTTCACGCAGGCCGAGGCCAGGCGGCTGGCGGGGCTGGGTCACGTGGCGCTGCTGTGCGGGCGCTACGAAGGGATCGACGAACGGGTGCGGGACGTGGTCGCGACCGAGGAGCTGTCGATCGGCGATTACGTCCTGAGCGGCGGGGAACTGGCGGCCCTCGTCGTCGTGGATGCGGTGAGCCGCTGGGTGCCGGGTGTCGTGGGCGACGAGGCGTCGGTCGAGGCCGACTCGTTCTCGCGAGGGTTGCTGGATCACCCGCACTACACGCGGCCGGCGGAGTACGACGGGCGTGAGGTGCCGGCGGTGCTGCTCTCGGGGCACCACGCCGACGTGGGGATGTGGCGCAAGCGCGAGGCGCTGGCGCGCACGCTGGCTCGCAGGCCGGACCTGCTGGACGCGGCCCAGCTCGACGCCGACGAGCGTCGCTGGCTCGACGAGTGGGGCTGGAGTGACCGAGTAGAGGAGAAGGAACGATGAGCGCGATCGATGTGGTGGAAAAGGCGCAGATGACCGAGCGCCCGCAGATGAAGTCGGGCGACACCGTCAAGGTGCACGTCAAGGTCCGCGAGGGCGACAAGGAGCGCATCCAGATCTTCGAAGGCATCGTGATCGGGATGCATCGCGGCGGCGTGCGCGCGTCGTTCACCGTGCGCAAGGTGTCGTTCGGCCAGGGCGTCGAGCGCATCTTCCCGTTGCACTCGCCGACGATCGCCAAGGTGGAAGTGATCCGGTCGGCCCGGGTGCGGCGCGCCAAGCTGTACTTCCTGCGCGATCTCAAGGGCAAGGCGGCGCGCATGAAGGAGACCAAGCGCACCTGAGACTGGCTGCCGAGCGCGCGGGCGGGTGTCTCATGGTCAAGGTTCGAGCCACGAGGACCATCGAGAACGCCCTGCGCCGCTGGGGGTTTCATCAGATTGCCGGCTGTGACGAGGTGGGGCGCGGCTGCCTGGCCGGGCCCGTCGTCGCCGGCGCCGTGGTCCTGCACCCGGACCGCCACATCCCGGGCCTGTTCGATTCCAAGATGATGACGCCCGCCGCGCGCGAGCGTCTGTTCGACGACATCACCCGCCATGCCCTCGCCTGGGCCGTGGCGTCGGCCGACCCGACCGAGATCGATCGCTTGAACATCCACCGGGCGTCGCTCGAGGCGATGCGCCGGGCGATCGCCGCGCTGGTGCCGCTGCCGTGCATGGTCGTCGTGGATGCCTTCCACATCCCCGGGCTGTTGATGGCGCAGCGCGGCATCCCCAAGGCCGATCGCCGCTGCAGCGCCGTGGCCGCGGCGTCGATCGTCGCCAAGGTGATCCGCGATCGGGAGATGGAGCAGCACCACGTCTCCGATCCACGCTACGGCTACGACAAGCACAAGGGCTACGCGACCCGCGAGCATCTCGCCGCCGTCGCGTTACACGGCTACTCGCCGCTTCATCGCCGCTCCTTCAGGCCGGCGCGCCGTCAGCGGGCTTCCGTTTGCAGATCCGGACGACCGGCGGTTAAGGAAAGACGACGCGTTTGATACGATTGGATGACTGACATGTGTGGCGGCAGGAGTCGGTCCGCGCGGCCGGTGACGACATGGCCGTAGACCGCGCAGCCGTCGTCCGAAGGGCCGACGAATACGTGAGCCAGGGCAAGCTGGACCTGGCCATCGCCGAGTACCGCGCCCTCCTGGATGAGCAACCCACGGACCTGGGCGCCGCCAACACGCTGGGCGACCTCTACGCCCGCACCGGCGAGATCGCCAAGGCGATCGAGCAGTTCACCCGGCTCGCCGAGTCCGAGCGCGCCCAAGGCTTCACCTCGAAGGCGATCGCCCTCTACAAGAAAGCGCTCAAGGTGGATCCCGGCTGCGAGGAGGCGCTGTCGCAGCTGGCCGAGATTGCGGTCGGCCAGGAGCTCCTGGCCGACGCCACGCTGTACTGGAACCGCCTGGTGCAGCACCGGCGCGAGCAGCAACGACGCCGCGGGCGTGGCACAGGCGCTGATCCGGCTGGCCAGCCTGTCGGTCGCCAAGGCGGACACGAAGCTGGCGGCGGCGCGTGCCGCCGAGCCCCACGTGGAGGCGGGCGAGACCGCGCGGCTCTACGCCGCCGCCGCGGAGGCGCTGGCGCGCGAAGGCCGCGCCCCCGACGCCCTGGACGCCTGGCTGGAGGCCGCACGCCGTACCGACGATCTCGCGGTGCGCCGGGCCGCCGCGCACGCCTGCCTGGAGGGCGGCTGCCTGGAGCGCGCCGCGCCGTTCTTGAGCGTGGAGGTCGCGGGAGACGAGCCGGCGCTGCTGTGGGCTGTCGGCGAGCGCGCGGCGCAGGCCGACGACGAGGCCGCGGCCACGCGGGCGCTGGGCCGGTACCGCTCGCTGGTGCCCGATGACGCCGAGCGCGCGTCCGCGCTGCTGGCGAAGTGGGAAGTGGCCGCGGCGCCGGCCGTGGAAGACGCCGCCGTGCGAAGAAGCCCCGGTAGTCGATGCCTGGCATCGGCAGGCGAGCGAGGAGGTGGACCTGACGGCGCTGCTCGACGATGCGCCGGCGGAGACGCCGGTGCCGGCGTACGAGCAGGTGGCCGACGACAGTTCAGCGGCAGCCGCTCCCGAGAGCACCGGCCGTCGAAGAAGCGGCGATCGAGGAACCGGCGATCGAGGAATTGGCGTCGAGAGCCGATCGAAGCACCACCGGCCGCGGTTCTGGAAGTCCCGCACGACGACGCCGATCCCGAAGTCGACGAGGCCGCGACCATCGCCCAGCTGCAGGCAGCGGCCGAGACGCCGGCACTGCAGTTCCAGGCCGCAGCGCAGTTGGGCCGCTGGTTCCTGCAGAAGGGCCAGTTCGACCGCGGCGTCGAGTGGCTGGAACGCGCCTGTGGCGTGCCGGCGCCGGTGCGCGAGCATGGCCTGGCGGCGCGCTACGACCTGGCCGATGCGCTCGAGCGCGCCGGGCAGCAGGACCGGGCGCTGGCGTGCTGGTCCGATCTCGAGTTCGATGCCGCAAGCTACCGCGACGTCGCCGAACGCCTGGCCCGGCTGACCCGCACCCTCGATTCCGCTCCGAAACTGACCCGAGGATTAACGGATGGGTCAGTTTCTTCCGTGGAGCCTCGCTGGCTGATGAGTCTGCTGCTGGCGGCGCTGTTCGTCGAGGTCGGGATCGTCCTGCTGATCGTGCCGTGGTCGATCCTCTGGGATCGCAACTACTTCATCGAGGCCTTCCCGCAGATGCAGGCGCTCCTGACCAGCAACTACGTCCGCGGCGCCGTGTCCGGGCTGGGCGCGGTGAACGTCTGCGCCGGCATCGCCGAGCTGGTCGCGATCTTCGCGGCACGGGCCAGGGCGCAGGCGCCTTCGACGTTCGCCTCTTCGCCCGCGCCAGAGTAGGCAATTCACAATGCACAATTCACAACCCCAGGCCGTTGCTGCAGTTCGTGACTTGTGACTTGTGAATTGTGCATTTGAAGGTGCGAACCTTGGACCCGTGCTGTGCATGATCACGACGGGCCGGCACGGCGGCCGGGTCGGACGACGGCTTGCTGGTGCAGACGGTCCAGGCGGCGGCACGCGCCGGCGCCCACCTGATCCAGATTCGCGAACACGGCCTCGAGGCGGGCCACCTTGCGCGGCTGGTGCGTGCGTGCCTGCAGGCCGTGGCCGGCTCCCGCGCGCGCGTGGTGGTGAACGACCGGCTGGACGTGGCGCTGGCCACCGGTGCCCACGGCGTGCACCTGCGTGAGGCGTCGGTGCCGCCGCGGGATGCTCGCGCGATCGCGCCCCGCGGCTTCCTGATCGGCCGATCGGTGCACACGGCGGAGGATGCCGCGCGGCTGGGACGCGAGGGCGGCCTCGACTACCTGATCTTCGGCGCCGTCTTTCCGACCCCCGCCAAGGCCGACCCTCCGGCCGGCCTGGAAGCCCTGCGCCTGGCCGTGCAAGGGACGACCGTTCCGGTCCTCGCGGTCGGCGGCGTGGACGGTTCGACTGCCGCAGCGGTGGCAAGCACCGGCGCGGCCGGGATGGCGGCCATCCGCTGGTGGTCGGCGGTGCCCGCGGCTGCGCTGCCGGCAGCGACGCGGGAGCTGGCGGCCGCCTTTGCCGCCGGACGCCCGTCGCGCCGATAACTGGGCTACATGGACCTCGGTACCCGTACACCCTTGCTCGATTCGTTCAAGCGCGGCGACGCGCCCCGCGATATTCGCTTGCTGGCCGCCGCCGGCGGCCTGGCGCCGCGCGCGTTGGAGCAGGTGGAGATCCTGTTGCTGCTGCGGGCGGATGCCGACGCCGAGGTGGCCGCTACGGCCGAGAGGACCCTCGAGAGCCTGGACGCGGCCGGCGTTGCTGGGTTTCTGGCCAGGCCAGAGGCCTCGGCGGAGGCGCACGCCTACTTTGCCGCTCGGGGGATTGCGCCGGCCGCGGCGCCGAGCGGCGACGGCGACCTGCCGCTGGTGGACACCGGCGGCGACGAGCCCGAGCCGGCGGTCGAGGAGCGCGAGGACTCCACGCTGCAGCGCATCGCCGGCATGAACGTCGCCAAACGAATCGCGCTGGCGATGAAGGGCACTCGCGAGGAGCGCGCCATCCTGATCCGCGACCCCAACCGGATCGTGACCGCCGCCGTCCTCAGCAGCCCGAAGATGACCGAGACCGAGATCGCCGGCATCGCCCGCATGGCCAACGTCTCGGAGGACGTGCTGCGGACCATCTGCAACAACCGCGCGTGGCTCAAGAACTACGCGGTGGCGCTGTCGCTGGTGAAGAACCCCAAGACGCCGGTGGCGCTGTCGATGAACCTGATGGCGCGGCTGAACGACAAGGACCTGCGCATGATGTCGACCGACCGCAACGTCCCCGACGCGCTGCGCGTCAATGCCCGCAAGAAGGTCGGTGATCGGCGGCTAGCGCCTGCGCGGGGCGTCCTAGCGTCGTTTGGCGGCCGGCTTCGGCCGCTTCGGGCCGGCTTCTCGCGCGGCTGCCACTCCTTCCGCAGCTCGGCCAGCCCTTCCATGAAGACCGAGGCCTTCTCGCGGGCCGCCTCGTTCTCCAGCCCCTTCAGCAGCTCGATGGCGTGGGCGAAGTCGTGATCGATGGTCCGCGCCGTGGTGGAGAAATAGATCCGGCGGATCTCCGCCAGCGCCTGTTCGCTCGACGGCGCTCCCTGCTTGAGCGCCGAGAGCGCCACGAACCCCTGCGGCGGCCGCATCTTCATGTCAGGCGGCCCTCGCGCGCCGCAGCGCCGGGCGCAGGCGCTCCAGGGGGTAGGTGTTGAGCACGTGCTCGGCCGTCAGCCAGCCGCGGCGCGCCACCTGGACGCCCCAGCGGACGTTGGCGAAGGCGCCGGTGGAGTGGGCATCCGACGAGATGATGAACTTCGCGCTCGTGCTCGCGCGCCAGCCGCACGTGGACGTCGCTCAGATCCAGCCGATCGACCTGGCTGTTGATCTCCAGCGCCACGCCGCGCGCCACCGCCGCCGCGACGATACGCGGCACGTCCATCGCCAGCGCCTGCCGCTGCAGCAGGCGCCGACCCGGTGAGGTGGCCGAGTACGTCCACCCAGCGGCACTCAACCGCGCGCAGCACGCGGTCGGTCAGCTGCGCCGGCTCCTGGGAGAAGTGGGAGTGGATGGAGGCCACCACCACGTCGAGCTGGGCCAGGCAGTCGTCGGCGAGGTCCAGCGAGCCGTCGGCCAGGATGTCGCACTCGATGCCGGCGAGCAGCGTCAGCCCCTCGAATCGGCCGTTCAGCTGCGCGCACCCGGGCGGCGTGCTCGAGCGCCCGCCGCTCGTCGAGGCCGTTGGCCATTGCCAGCGCCTTCGAGTGGTCGGTGATCGCGATGTACTGGTAGCCGAGCCGGTGCGCCTCGGCGGCCATGGCCTCGAGCGAGTCCCGGCCGTCGGTGGCGGTGGTGTGCATGTGGAGATCGCCCCGCAGGTCGGTCGGCGCGATCAGGTGCGGCAGGCCGCCCGTCTCGGCCGCGTCGATCTCGCCCTTGTGTTCACGCAGCTCCGGGGCAATCCACGACAGGCCGAGCGCGTGGTAGATGTCCTCTTCGGTCGCGCTGGCCACCACCTGGCCGTCGTCGAGCCGCGTGAGCCCGTACTCGTTCAGCGTCATGCCGCGCTGCTGTGCCCGGTCCCGCAGCTCGATGTTGTGGGCCTTGGAGCCGGTGAAATACTGCATCGCCGCGCCGCGGCTCTGCGCTCGGCACGACGCGCAGATCGACCTGGACCCCGCTTCGCACGCGCACGCTCGACTTGGTGTCGCCGCGGCCGAGCACCTGCTCGACGCGCGGGTGGGTGACGAAGGTGTCCATCACGGACCGGTCCGCGCCGGTGCACAGCAGGTCCACGTCGCCGCAGGTCTCGACGCCGCGGCGCAGGCTGCCGACCGGGAGAATCGACGCGGCTGGATGCGCGGCGACGAGCGACGTGATGATGTCCTCGGCCAGCGCCGCGGCATCCGCCAGCAGATGCCGGCCCGCGGTGCGCGTCCGGTCGTCGATCGCCTTGAGGATCAGCGACTCCTTCTTCGGCCCCATTCCCTTGAGCGTGCGCAGCCGCCCCGCCTGGGCCGCGGCGCTCAACGCCTCGACGCTGTCCACGCCGAGCGAGTGGTAGAGCAGGGCCACCGTCTTCGGGCCGACGCCCTGCAGCCGCAGCAGGTCCAGGATGGTGGCCGGAAAGGCCGCCATCAGCTCGCGGTAGGGCGCGCAGGTGCCGGTGTCGGCCAGCTCGCGGATCCGGGCCGACAGGTCCTTGCCGATGCCCGGCAGCGCCCGCAGCTGGGCATCGGTCATGCCGGCCACCGGCTCGCCCGAGGTCTGCACGACGTCGGCCGCCGAGCGGTAGGCGCGGATCTTGAACGCGTTCTCGCCCTTGATCTCCAGCAGGTCCGCGATGTCGGCCAGCGCCCGGGCGATGGCGGCGTTATCCACGCAACAGCCCCTGGCGCTCGAACGTGTAGTCGAGCACTCGCGCGCCGCCGGCCTCGAGCGCGGCGCGGATCTCCGGCTGCCGCGCCGGAGGACCGAAGCAGAACAGGCACCCGCCGCCGCCCGCCCCGCACACCTTCGCCGCCGTTGCCCCGGCCGCGCGCGCGCGGGCGATCAGCTGGTCGATCACGAGGGTGGTGACGCCCGGCGCCAGCCGCCGGCGGTTGTCCCATTCCTCGTCGATCGCGCGGCGACACCAGGTCCCAGTCGGCCCGCACCAGGGCCTCGCGCATCACCACGGCGGTGTCGCGGATGCGCTCGAAGCAGTCGAACACCTGCGGGTCGCCGTCGATGTGCCGCTTGGTGATCTCCCAGTTGTTGGTGCCGGAGTTGTGCGGCTCGCCGGTGTAGCACAGCGTGATCCGCCGGGCCAGTTCGTCCAGGTTCACGTCCAGGGGCACGCGGTGGATGCCGTCCACCTCCAGCTCCAGCGCCGCAATCCCGCCGTAGAGCGCCGGCCGGTAGTCCTGCAGCCCGGTGGGCACCTGCAGGGTCTGCGCCTCGACGTTCATCGCGATCTGCAGCAGCGTCTTCGGGCGGGTAGTGCTGGCGCTTCCACTCGGACAGCGCCGCGCACACGGCCACGTTGAGGGCCGACGACCCGGCCAGGCCGGCGCCGGCTGGCGACTCGGAGCGCGTGGTCAGGATCACGCCCGTGACCTCGAAGAAGCGGACCAGCCGCGACAGCAGCTGCAGCTGCGGCTCGTCGCGCAGCGCGTCGAGATCCGCGGCCTCGACCGTCACGCCGGTGTCCACCGATCGGATCACGATGCGCGCGTCGTGACGCCGATCGACCGTCGCCCGCGCCCTGATGCTGATCGCGGCGTTGATCGTCTGCGCGCCGGGATGAAAGAGGTAGAGAGGCCAGATGTCGATGGTCCCGCCCGCCAGATCGATGCGGGTCGGTGCCGACGTCTCGATGCGCACCGCGCAATTATAGAACCGAGGTCGGACCTATAATGACACGTGCCAGCGTCATGGCGTCGCGAGATCGGGCAGCTGCTCATCGGCAGCCTGCCCGGCACGACGATCACCCCCGAGATGCGGTCGCTGGCGCGCGAGTTCTCGCTCGGCGGCGTGATCCTGTTCGGCCGCAACATCGAAGCCGCCGAGCAGGTGGCCGAGCTCGCGCACGACGTCCAGCAGCTGTCCACCACCGTGCCGCTGTGGGTCAGCGTCGATCAGGAGGGCGGGCGTGTGGCCCGTCTCAAGGAGCCGTTCACGGTCTGGCCGCCGATGACGGTCCTGGGCCGGTGCGGCGACGAGGCGCTGGCGGCCCGGTTCGCGGCCGCGCTTGGCGGCCGAACTGCGCGCCGTCGGCATCACCCTGGACTACGCGCCGGTGCTCGACATCCACACCAACGAGAAGAACCCGATCATCGGCGACCGGGCCCTGTCGGCCGACGCCGACATGGTGGCCCGGCTGGGCGCGGCCATCGTCCGCGGGCTGCAGGACAACGGCGTCGCTGCCTGCGGCAAGCACTTTCCCGGCCACGGCGACACGTCCGTGGACTCGCACCTCGAGCTGCCGCTCGTCGAGCACCCCCCGGACCGGATCCGCCGGGTGGAGGCCGTGCCGTTCAAGGCGGCGATCGCCGCCGAGGTGGCGTTCATCATGACCGCGCACATCCTGGTGCCCTCGTTCGACGAGGCGCGGCCGGCCACGCTTGTCGCGCGCCATCGTCTACGATCTGCTGCGCGACGAGCTCGGCTTCGACGGCGTGATCCTGAGCGACGACCTGGAGATGAAGGCGATCGCGGCCACCTAGCCGGTGCCGGACGCGGCGGTCCAGGCCGTGGCCGCCGGGTGCGACGGGCTGCTCGATCTGCAGCGGCCAGACGGACGTCCAGGCGGCGGCGCTCGAGGCGCTGGTGCACGCGGTCGAGCAGGAGACGCGTGCCGGTCAGGCGGCTCGAGGACGCGCTGAAGCGCCAGCGCCGGGCCAAGGAGCGGCTGCTGGGCGCACCGGTCAGCGTGGCCTCGGCGCGCACGCTGCGGCAGACGCTGGGCTGCGACGCCCACCGGCGCGTGGCCGACGAGATGGCGCGCTTTCTCTGATGCACAAGCCGCGGCCGCTGCGGGCGGGGGATTGCGTGGGCGTGGTGGCACCCGCCAGCGGCTGCACCCCCGAGGAACTGGAAAGCGGCCTGGCCGAGCTGCGACGCCTGGGGTTCGAGCCGCTGCACACCGACGCCGTCGCCGGCGCGGGATCTCGTTCTCGGCGGGCACGCCCGTGGCCCGCGCCCGCGATTTCATGGCGGCGTGGAACGACCCGTCGGTGGCGGCGCTGGTGGCGCTGCGGGGCGGCTACGGCAGCGCTCAGCTGCTGCCGCACCTCGACGCCGGCGGCGCTCGTGCAGTCGCCGAAGCTGTTCGTCGGCTACAGCGACACGACCGCCCTGCACACGTGGCTGACCTGCCACCTGCAGCATTCCCACGCTGCACGGCCCGATGCTGGAACGGCGCCTCAGCCGCGGGGCGGACGGCTACGACGTCAGCGTCGTTGATGGCCCTGGCGCGCGGCGCAGACCGGCATGGAGCTGACGTGCGAAACGGGCGTCGTGATCCGGGCCGGCGAGGCGCGCGGCCCGCTGTTCGGCGGCACGCTGACGCACGCTGGTCGCCTCGCTCGGCACGCCCTACGCCTTCACGCCGCCCGAGGGCTGCCTCCTCTTCCTCGAGGACGTGAACGAGCGCCCGTATCGGCTGCATCGCATGCTGACGCAGCTCGAACAGGCGGGCGTGCTGCGCCGCGCCCGCGCGCGTGGTGTTCGGCGAGATGCGCGGGTGCGACGAGCCGGGCGGCCGCCTGACCGCGGTCGACGCCATCCGCCACGCGATGGCCGGCTTCGACGGCCCGGTGTTCTGTGGCGTTCCCTCGGGGCACACCACCGGCCCGGTGGTGACGCTGCCGCTCGGCACGGCGGTGCGCGTGGTCGACCCATCCGCGGCCGCTGGTGGTGGTGGAGGAGTCGCCGGTTGGCTGAGGCGAAGCGCATCCACCTGATCGGCGTGTGCGGGACGGCGATGGCGACGCTGGCGGCGCTGCTCAAGAGCCGCGGGCACCATGTGCAGGGGTCCGACCAGAACGTCTATCCGCCGATGAGCGACTTCCTGGTCGCCGGAAGGCATCCCGCGCGTTCGCGGGCTATTCGGCCGACCACCTCGACGCAGCGACCTCGATCTCGTGGTCGTGGGCAATGCCATCTCGCGCGGCAACCCCGAGCTCGAGGCCGTGCTCGAGCGGCGCCTGCGCTACTGCTCGATGCCCGAGGCCATCCGCGAGTTCTTCCTGTGGGACTCGCACCCCGTCGTCATCGCCGGCACGCACGGCAAGACCACCACGACGTCGCTTGACCGGCTGGCTGCTGACCAGCGGCCAGCTGGATCCGACGGTGCTCATCGGCGGCGTGGCGCTGGACTTTGGCGCCGGCCGGGTCGAGCTATCGGGTCGGGCCGAGGGCCGCACTTCGTCATCGAAGGCGACGAGTACGACAGCGCCTTCTTCGACAAGACGGCCAAGTTCCTGAAGTATCTGCCGGAAGTGGCCGTCGTCAACAACGTCGAGTTCGACCACGCCGACATCTACGCCGACCTGGACGCGGTGCTGCTCGCCTTCCGGCGGCTGGTGCGGCTCGTGCCGCGCAACGGCCTGGTGCTGCTCGGCGCCGACAGCCCGCACGCGGCGGGCCTGCGCGACGCGGTGATCGGACCGGTGGAGACGTTTGGCCTCGCGGCTGACGCCGACTGGCGGGCGCACGACGTGGCGCACCGCGACGGCAGGACGCACTTCGACGGTGCACGCACCGGGGGCAGCCCGTTCGGCGAGCTTCGAGTCGCCGCTGCTGGGCGCTGCACAACGTGCGCAACGCGCTGGCGGCGGTCGCCGTCGGCGCCCGCGCCGGGCTGACGCCGCCGGTGCTGGCCGACGGGCTGCGCGCCTTCCGCGGCATCAAGCGCCGGCTCGAGCGCGTCGGCGAGGCCCGCGGCGTGACCGTGCTCGACGACTTCGCGCACCATCCGACCGCCGTGCAGGAGACGCTGTCGGCGCTGCGCATGGGCTATCCGGGGCGGCGGATCTGGGCGGTTTTCGAGCCGCGATCGGCGTCCTCGTGCCGCCGCGTCTTCCAGGACGCCTTCGCCGAGGCGTTCGGCGGCGCCGACGAGGTGGTGGTCGCGCCGCGTGTTCCGCTCGTCGCTGCCGGAGCGCGAGCGCCTGTCGGTCGAGCAGCTGATCGCCGATCTCGACGTCCCGGCGGCGCCGCGCCCGCACGTTGCCGTCGGTGGCCGCCATCGTGCGAGACGGTGTCGACGGAGGCCGCGGCCGGCGACCTGGTCGTCGTGATGTCCAACGGCGGCTTCGGCGGCATCCACGGCAAGCTGCTGCACGGCGCTGTCGGCGTGACCTTTCCTCGACTGCGGGACGCGGGCGACTCGATGCTGCTGTTCGAGCTCGAGCCCGTGGTGGACGCCGCCGTCAACGCGCGCGCCGTGGCCACGGCCGCGGCGCGTGCGCGCCAGCGGACTCCCGGGCGTGCGCGACGTGCGCGCCACCTATCGCAGCGTCGCCGTGGACTACGACCCGCTGCGCGCCGATCGCGACGCGATTGCACGCGCGCTGGCGTCCGCGCTACACGGCCGGCGGCGCGCCGCCCGCCGGGCCGCGACGTGGAAATTCCCGTGGTCTACGGCGGCGCCGACGGGCCCGACCTCGCCGAGGTGGCCGACCGCTCCGGCCTGAGCGCGGCGGCCGCTGGTGGCGCGCACACGCGCGCCGACGTATCACGCGTTCATGCTCGGCTTCATGCCGGGCTTCGCCTACCTGGGACCGGTCGACGCGGCGATTGCGGCCCCGCGGCGCGCCACGCCGCGGCTGCGGGTGGCGGCCGGGTCGGTGGGGATCGCCGGCCGGCAGACCGGCATCTATCCGCGCGACTGTCCCGGCGGCTGGGCGATTGTCGGACGCACCGACACGCGTGCTGTTCGACCCGTCACGGACGCCGGCCGCGCTGCGTGCAGCCGGGCGACCGCGTGCGGTTCGTGCCGGTGCGATCGTCTGGGCGCCGATGCCGGCCGTTGCCGCGCCGCCGTGCCTCCGGCCGACGGCGTGCCCAGCGCCACCGTGATCCGGCCGGGGCTGCTGACGACGGTGCAGGACGCGGGGCGATGGGGCCGCCAGGCGCTGGGCGTGCCGGTGGGCGGCGCGCTCGACGCGCGCGCGCGGCGCGACGGCCAACGAGGCGGTCGGCAACGACGCCGGCGCCGCGGTGCTCGAAGTGACGCTGGCCGGCTTCGAGCTGCGGTTCGATCGCGCCGTGCACGGCGGCGGTGTCGGGCGCCGACCTCGGCGCCGAACTCGACGGCGCGGCGCTGGTGCTCGACGAGCCGGTGCGATGCCCGGCGGGAGCGTCGCTCCGGTTCGCGGAGCGCCGCGCGCGGGCGCGCGCGCGTATCTCGCGCTGGCCGGCGGCCTCGACGTGCCCGCCGGTGCTCGGCAGCCGCTCGACCGAACTCGGCGCGGGCTTCGGCGGATTCGGCGGGCGCGCGCTGCGGGCCGGCGATCGGCTGGCCGTTGGACGCTCGGGCTCGGCGACGGCGCCGCCATCGCGCGCGGCGCCGGCCGTGGCTCGGCGTGCGCCCGTCGCCCGGCTGCGCGTGCTGCCGGGCCCGCACGACGACTGGTTCGACGGCGACGCGCTGGCGGGCCTCGAGCGCAGCCGGTTCACCGTGACGCCCCAGTCCAACCGCGTGGGCTACCGGCTGGCAGCTGACGGCGCCGCTGCCGCGGCGGCAGCGCGGGCGAGATGATCTCCGATGCCACCGTGCGCCGGTGGCATCCAGGTGCCTCCCGACGGGCAGCCGATCCTGCTGATGGCCGACCGGCAGGTGACCGGCGGCTATCCGATCCTGGCGACGGTGATCACCGCCGACCTGCCGCTCGCCGCGCAGCTGGCGCCGGGCGACGGGGTGGCGTTCGAGGTCTGCACGCGCGGCGCCGCGCTGGCCGCGCTGCGAGCAGTTGGACGCACGATGACGGCGTTCGCGCCGCGTGAGCGGGTGCCGCTGGCGGGGCTGACCACGCTCGGCGTCGGCGGTCCAGCGCGGTGGTTCGTGACCGCGACCGACGCCGCCGATGTCCGGGCGAGCCACGAGCTGGTGCCGCGATCGCGGCGTGCCGCTGTGGGTGCTCGGCGGCGGCAGCAACGTGGTGGTGGCCGATGCCGGGTTCGACGGCCTGGTGCTGCAGGTCGCGATCGCGCGGCTGGCGTGCGCGACGCCGCGGGCGACGGCTGATCGCTCGAGGCCGGCGCCGGCGAGCCGTGGGACGCGGTGGTGGCGCCGGCTGGTGGCCGATGGGTGGGCCGGCGCCGAGTGTCTGTCGGGGATTCCCGGCACGGTCGGCGGCACGCCGATCCAGAACGTCGGCGCCTACGGGCAGGAGGTGGCCTCGATCATCGAGGCCGTGCAGGCCTTCGACGGCGACACCGGCGAGATGGTGGAGCTGGACGCCGGCGCGGCTGCGGGTTCTGCCTACCGGCACAGCCGGTTCAAGGGCGAGCGACGCGGGGCGCTTCGTCATCTGCGGCGTGCGTTTCCGGCTGACGCGCGGCGCGCCGACGCTGACCTATCCCGACGTGCGGCGCTGGCTCGGCGCGCAGGGCCTGGCGTCGCCGGCCGCTCGGCGACGTGCGCGCCGCCGTGCTGGCCATCCGCCGATCGAAAGGGATGGTGGCCGACGGCGTCGATCCGGATGCGCGCAGCGTCGGGTCGTTCTTCATGAACCCGGTGATCGCCGCCGCCGATCGAGACCGCGCTGGCGGCGCGGACCGGCCGGGACGTGCCGGCCCGCGACGGTCGCGGGCGGGCCGGGTGCGCGTGCCGGCCGCGTGGCTGATCGAACGCGCCGGCTTGGCGCGGGGCGACGCGCGACGGGCCGGTGGGCATCTCGACCAAGCACCCGCTCGCCATCGTCAACCGCGGCGGCGCCCGCGCCGCCGACGTGGTGCGGTTCGCGGCGCGGGTCAAGCGCCGCGTCGCCGATCGGCTCGGCGTGTGGCTGCAGCCCGAGCCGGTGCTTCGTCGGGTTTCGACGGCGCAGCCGAGCTGCCCGATCGTAGAGTACCTGCGGAAAGCGCATCCCTGATGTCCACACTCGTCATCGAAGGACGGCCAGCGGCTCGAGGGCCGCGTGGCCGTGGAAGGCAACAAGAACGCCGCGCTGCCGCTGCTGGCCGCCTGCCTGCTCACGGAGGAGGAGTGCACGCTCACCAACGTGCCGCGGATCGGCGACGTGGAGGTGATGGCGCGGCTGCTCGTCGACCTCGGCGCCGAGGTCGACGGCATCGGCACCACCACGCTGCGGGTGCGCGCCGGCACGCGTGCACACGCACACGCCCGACCGCACGCTGGTGGGCCGGCTGCGCGGATCGGTGCTGCTGCTCGGCCCGCTGCTCTCGCGCGTCGGCCAGGCGCACCTCGCGGCGCCCGGCGGCGATTTCCCCGCGCGCCGGTCGATCGGCGTCGCACCTGGAGGCGCTGCGCGCCATGGGCGCGCGGCTGGGCAGCGGGCGCCGACCACGTGCTCGAGGCGCCCGACGGCCTGAAGGGCGCGTCGATGTACCTCTACGAGGCGTCGGTCACCGGCACCGAGACGGCGCTGCTGGCCGCGGCGCGCGCCGCAGGCGTCACCGAGATCCGGCACGCGGCCACCGAGCCGCACGTCGTCGAGCTGTGCCAGTTCCTGGCGAAGATGGGCGCCGGCGTGTCGGGCATCGGCTCGTCGAGCCTGCGTGTCGAGGGCGTGCCGCGTCTGCGCGGCGTGCAGCACGAGCTGGGCGGCGACTACATCGAGGCCGGCAGCTGGGCGGTGGTGGGCGCCATCACCGGCGGCGAGATGGCGATCGAAGGCGTGCCGGCGCCGAGGACATCGAGGTGGTGGAGGCGGTGCTGCGGCGCATGAACGTGGATTGCGGCATGCGCGACGGCGTGTTCGACGGTGCAGCCGTCGAAGCTGCAAGGCCGCGCGGCCGGATCACCACCGGGCTGTGGCCGTCGTTTCCGAGCGACCTCGTCAGCCTGGTGACCGTGCTGGCCACGCAGGCCGAAGGCCGCACGCTCGTGCACGACTGGATGTACGAGCTGCGGCTCTTCGCGCTCGAGCAGATGAGCGGCATGGGCGCCGACATGTTCCTGGCCGACGCCCACCGCATCATCGTCACCGGGCCCGAGCAAGCTGCGCGGCGGCCGCATGCTCGACACGCGCGATCTGCGCTCGGGCATGTCGCTCATCGCCGCCGGGCTCGCCGCCGAAGGGCAGACGCGGGTCGCGCCGCTCGAGACCGTCGAGCGCGGCTACGGTCAGCTGGTCGAGCGGCTGCGTGCGCTGGGCGCGCGTGTCGAGAAGGTGGACTAGCGGCCGGGGCGGCGGCGGCGTGATCGGTTGCGCCGGCGCGAGCGGCCGCGCCTGCGGCGGCCGGTCGGCGCGGCGCCGGGGCCGGCGCGGCGGCCGGCTGCGGTGCCGGGGCGCCCGGGGCCGGGCCTGGCTGGGGCACCGGCGTGGCGGGCGGAATCACCACGGGCACGGGCAGATCGAGCGCGACCGCCGCCGTCGCCGTCGCGTCCGACACGGAACGGCCGCAGGTCGTTTTCGGTCAGCTCCAGCACCCGCACGATCCGCGGGGTCAGCGTCATCACGATGTCGGTTTCCTGCGTCTCGCGCTTCGAGTGGGCGAACAGCCGCCCGACGATCGGGAGATCGCTCAGGCCGCGCACGCCCGACAGCACCTGCCGCTCGTCGTCGCGAATCAGACCGGCGAGCAGGTTGGTCTCGCCGTCGCGCAGCCGGATCACCGTGTTGATCGAGCGGTTGCCGAAGGTGGGCAGCCCGCCGAAGCCCGTGCCCGAGATGCTGCTGACTTCGATCCTGAGCGCCAGCGACACCTCATCGTCGTGATGCGTGCGCGGCGTGATGTCGATGTTCACGCCGATGTTCTCGTAGTTGAACGACGTGATCGGCTGCTGGTTGACGCCGCCCGTGGCGATCGGCGCGAACGTCGTGACCGGCACCGGCACGCGCTCGCCGAAACGCGCGGTGGCGGCGATGCCTTCCGAGGTCCGCAGCTGCGGGTTGGCCAGCGTCCGCGTGTTGCCGTCCTGCTTGAGCAGCCGGAAGAACAGGCTGGGCAGGTTGCTGAGGAAGACGTTCGCCTGCGTCAGGTTCCGGAGATCGCGCAGGGTCGTGGGGTCGGGTTGATCGATACCGACGCCGTTGATGCCGGTCGGGCCGGTGGTGGACGGGCGAGGCCAGCTGCAGGCCGTACTCGCGCAGGCGCGTGCGATCGACCTCCAGCAGCTCGACGTCGATGACGACCTCGGGCCGGGCCTTGTCGATCGCCGCGATCAGGCGGCCAGCCGCGGCCACGCGTTCGGGCGTGTCCTTGATCGAGATGGCGTTGGTGGCGGCGACCGGCTGCCACGCGTCGCAGGTCGACGACGATCCGCAGCAGGTCCAGCGTTTCCTTCAGGTCGGCGTTGCTCAGGTAGAACGTCCGCAGCACCTCTTCCTCGTACTCGCGCCGCTTGGCGGGCGTGTCGGGCACGACGGTGATGGTGCGCGGCGCGGTGACCCGGTAGAAGCTGCGCGTGGACGCTGGCCACCGACTGCAGCGCCGCTTCCAGCGTGCTGTCGCGCAGGTCGATCGTCAGCGCCTGGTCGCGGAAGGTCGGATCGAAGATCGACGTTGACGCTGGCAAATCGCGCCAGCGCCGTGAACACGTCGCGGCTGCTCGCGTCGCGGAACGTCACCGACGCCGGCAGCTTGGCGTCGGCAGGCAGGTCGTTGCCGCTCGGCCTGCAGGTCTCGCGTACGCTCGATCAGACGTCTCGAGCTGCGTCTTGCCCTCGCGGGCCACGGCCACCTTGTTGCGCAGCTGGTTGCGCACGCTGGTCAGCTCCCGGTCGATGTCGCCGCTGCCGGGGTTGAGCTCGGAGGCCATCTGCAGCTCGACGAGCGCTTCCTCCAGGCGGCCGGCGTTGCTCAGCCGGCGGCCCCGGCTGTAGTGCTCTAGCGAGGCGCGAAGCTTCGCACGGTCGAGCGACAGGCGGCGCGTCAGATTGTCGGGGTTCTCCTGCAGGACCTCGCGGTGTACTCCACGACGGCGCGGTCGAAGTCCTCAGGCTGCTCGGCCTTCTGGCCCGCCCGCATGGCACCCGGACGCACGCAGCCAGCCAGCAGGGCCGCCAGGGCGGTCGCCAGCCGCGATTCTGTTAGTTGCCCGAACCATTCGTGATGACATCCACACCCTTGGGGATGCGGAATGCGAACTCCTTATCGGATATTCCCTGATTTTCCTTCAGGTTCGAAAAGACCAGGGTGGAGTCGCCCCCCTGGCGGTCCCGGGCGGCGAGGCCTCGAATCTGCAGACCCGGGCGCTCGGTGGCCACGATGAAGTAGTCCACGTTGGCCTCGGGCCTTCCGGGGCGTCAGCTTCAGGCCGATCGTGCCCGGCACCGGGCTCTCGGCGAAGTCGGCGGCGAAGTCGCGGGCGATGTCGCGCCTTGCCGGCCAGGAACAGGGCCGGCGTGGTGGACTCGAGGTCGCTCGGCACGCGGCTGACCATCACCTGCCTGTCCGCCGGGAAATAGCGAATAGATCGAGTGCCCGTCCGAGACGAACTCCTTCTTTTCGGGCGCCGCGTACAGCCACCGCATCAGGCCTGGCTTCCGGATCTTGACCGTGCCCGCTCGCTGCGACTTCGTGCGCAGCGCGCCGCCGCGGTAGGTCTGGACGAAGTCGGCGGAGAAGTCGCGAACGGTCGATAGCGGGCGTCGAGGGCCTTGGCGAGCGCCTCGGCCGATCCCGCGGCGGCCGCGCCTTGGGCCGCGGCCCGCGGCGGCGGCTGCTGGGCCAGTCCCATCTGGGACGCGACGGCGAAAACGGCGACGGCGACACCCAGGCGTTTCATCGATGTGCTCGTGGCTGCGCTGGCAAAGCTACCTTAGCACGGCGGGAGTGGAGGCAGGCGCAAGGCCAAAGGCGGAGCCGGCTCAGCGGCGGCCGCGTTTCGCGGCCACGAAGGCCCGAACTGCCGCGATTCCCTGGGTATTCGAGCACGTGGCGGGGCTCAACCCAGCCGCGGCGCGCGGTGCCGACGCCGAACTGGAGCTGACGGCCCAGGAAGTCGGTCCGGTGGCCGTCGCTGTCCACGACCAGCGTGACGCCCCGGCTGACCGCGCGCCGGGCCAGGGCCCCGTCGAGGTCGAGGTGCCCGGGCGAGCCGTCCACTTCCATCGCGGTGCCGGTCGCGGCGGCCGCGTCGAACAGCCGGTCGTAGTCCAGGTCGTAGCCGTCGTAGCCACCGGGGGTGCGGTTGGCCGGATGCGTGATGACGTTGACGAGCGGGTGTTCCATGGCGCGCAGGTAGCGATCGAGGAGCCGCGGGCCGCCGTGGCCGGCGTCGTCGTGCAGCGAGGCGAGGACGATGTCGAACCCGGCCAGCAGGGCGTCGTCGAAGTCCAGGCTGCCGTCCGGCATGATGTCCACCTCGACGCCGTGCAGCACCTCGATGCCGGGCATGCTCTCGCGCGCCGCCTCGATCTCGGCCGCCTGGCGCGCCACGTCGCCGCGGGCCAGCGTGCGGGACGCCGCGCTGCGCTCCGAGTGATCGGTGATGGCGAAGTACTCGTAGCCCAGTTGCCTGCGCCGTCGCCACCATCTGCTCGACCGTGTCGCGGCCGTCGCTCCAGCGCGTGTGCGCGTGCAGGTCGCCGCGGATGTGGAGCGGAGAGAGGAGCTGGGGCAGCCGGCCCTGCTCGGCCGCTTCGAGCGCATCGGCGCTCTCACGCAATTCGGGCGCCACATACGGCAGCCCCAGGTGGCGGTAGAAGTCGTTCTCGCTCGGGCACGGGACGCTCGCGCCCGCGATCGGTCAGCCTGGCCTCGTCGAAGTGAAGGCCGCGCCCGCTCGCGCGTGCCTGCAACTGCTGCACGTGCGCGTCGGTGCCGGTGTGCCACACCAGGGCCGCGCCCATCTGGTCTGGCGTGGTGAGCCACACTTCGATTGGGCCGCGTTCGGTCGCCACCGCGATTCGGCCCGCCGTGCGGTTCAGCACGGTGGCCTTGCCCGAGAGCCGCGCCAACCCGTCCAGCACGGCGGCGTGCCGATCGGCCGGCGCCGTGGCCAGCAGCGTCACGCGGTCCACCGACGGCGCGTAGCGCCGCAGGCTGCCGAGAGGTGTCAGTTCGTCGATGGGGGCGCCGGTTCGTCGAACCTCTTGCGCGACGAACGATGCCAGCGCGTGCGCACGGCCGAGCGAAATGCCAGCGGATGACGACAACGTATCGCTTGCATTCTGTCTCGATTCGCGGGGAGGGTCTACGCCGCGGCGAAACCGCGGGGGAAGATGCCACGGGTTGGTGAGGCGGCCATATGCGTTTCGCTGAAGGCGCCCGGACCAACCCGTTGCACCGGGGAAGGAACGTTGCCCGACTAGAACGCAAACCCGCCGCCAGTTTCGGTTGTTCGTGTAACCAGCTGGTGACGTTGTACTTACAGAACGGCGACGGCAGACAAGTCAGCCGCGGCGCGGCCTTTTGTGGCCACGAAGTCGGAAGGTCTGGTGCGAAGGTGGGAACGTCGCGACGGCGTCTGCGAGAAGGGCGATGTGCCGGAGCGTGAAATTTGGTGGACGGCAGGAGGATCGAACTCCTGACCTCCGCATTGCGAACGCAGCGCTCTCCCAGCTGAGCTAGCCGCCCACGTCTTGACGCCTGGCGAAGCGCGCCGGTGCGGGCAGACGCCGCACCGCGCACCTCAAGAGCACGAGTGTAGCACGCGCTCGAAAACACCGGCAACGACACGCGCGCTGACGTCCGGCTGTCAAGAAGTGTGAGAAGGAACCCGATTATAGTGAGCGTTACGGCTCAGATATGTCATCCGTGAAAAAGATCGGCGTGCTCACCGGTGGAGGCGATGCCCCCGGCCTCAACGCAGTCATCCGCGCCGTGGTGAAGACCGCCTGCAACGCGGGCGTCTCGGTCCTGGGCCTCGAGAACAGCTTCGACGGCCTCATCTATTCGGACATGGCCCGGCCGCTGGGCCCGCAAGGACGTCACCGGCATCCTGCGCCTGGGCGGCACGATCCTCGGCACGGTCAACCGCGGCAACCCGTTCGCCGTGCCGATCGAGACGCCCGAGGGCACGTTCGACTACGCCGACCGCGTGCTGGAGATGTTCCACAAGATGGAACTCGACGCGCTCGTCTGCATCGGCGGCGACGGCACGCTGGGCATCTCCTACGAGTTCTACAAGCGCGGCATCCCGCTGGTGTGCGTGCCGAAGACGATCGACAACGACATCGTCGGGACGACGAGCTGTTTCGGCTTCGACACCGCCGTCAGCTTCGCCACCGATGCGATCGACCGGCTGCACACCACCGCCGAGGCCCACCGCCGGGTGATGGTGGTCGAGGTGATGGGCCGCAACGCGGGCTGGATTGCGCTGCACGGCGGGGTGGCCGGCGGCGCCGACGTGATCCTGATTCCCGAGATTCCCTACGAGCCGGAGAAAGTGGCCGAAAGCATCCTCAAGCGCGACGAGCTGGGCGCGCGCTTCAGCATCGTGGTCGTGGCCGAGGGCGCCACCATCAAGCACCAGGGCCGGACGATCGTGGAGGCCGCGCACGGCGGCCACGCGGAGCGGCTGGGGGGCGCGGGCAAGGTGTGCGCCGACGCGGTGGAGCAGCTGACCGGCAAGGAGACGCGGCACGTGGTGCTCGGCCACCTGCAGCGCGGCGGCGCGCCGACCGCGTTCGACCGCGCGCTGGCCACGCGGTTCGGCGGCAAGGCCGTGGAGCTGCTGCTCAGCGGGTCAGTTCGGGAAGATGGTGGCCAACAACCCGCCCGACATCGTGCCGATCCCGATTGGCGAGGTGGTGGGGAAGACCAAGACCGTCCCGCTGGACTACGACCTGCTGCAGACCGCCCGCGCGCTCGGGCGTCTCGTTCGGCGACTGAGAAGTCTTCGGTCTTCGAGTCTTCAGTCCTCAGTGGCCAAGAACGTCATGACTGATTCCGTCCTTCGACTGACTGACACCGTAGTGCTTCTTGGAGACGATGTGACGCTGCGTCGATCTTGACGTTCGAGCTAGGCAAGGCGTGTGTTCGAAGCGCCCAAGCTGAATGCCGATGGCGGGATCTACGCGCGACGCGCCAGTGCAGACTCGCTCCCGTGCAAGGCGACCTGTTGCGCGAGCTCCGTCGAGCGCCGGCGTAAGTCGGGCCAGGACTGGAGACCGAAGACTGAAGACCGGAGACTGTAGCTCGGTCGTCTCTAGTGCCCCAGCAACTCCGCGTCCTTCTTCTTCTGGAGCTCGTCGATCTGCTTCACGTGATCGTCGGTGGCCTTCTGCACCGTCTCGAGGCCCTTCCGCTCGTCGTCTTCCGAGATCTTGTGATCCTTGAGCAGCTTCTTCAGGCGCTCGTTGGCGTCGCGGCGGACCAGGCGCACGCCGTTGCGGCCTTCTTCGGCCTGCTTGTGGACGTGGCGTGACAGCTCCTTGCGCCGCTCGTCGGTCAGCGACGGGATCGGCACCCGCACCACCTTGCCGTCGTTGGCCGGGTTGAGCCCGAGGTCCGAGATGCGGATGGCGCGCTCGACGGCCGCCATCAGCGACGGGTCGAAGGGCTGCACGACGATCAGCGCGGGCTCGGGGACCGAGAGCGTCGCCACCTGGTTGAGCGGCATCTTCGAGCCGTAGGCCTCCACGTGCACGTGGTCCAGCAGGCTCACCGAGGCGCGGCCGGTGCGCACGCCCGCCATGTCCTTGCGCACGCGATCCACGGCGCCGTTCATGCGCGTGTTGATCTCGGAGAACAGGCCTTTCAGATCGTTGAAGTCCATACGCCTCTCGTGACGCAGCCGGCGGCTGCCGCCGCCAATCAGACGGTGACCGTCGTGCCGACCGGTTCGCCCATCACCACCTGCCGGATGCTGCCGGGCTGCCGCAGATTGAATACGACAATCGGCAGCTTGTTGTCCATGCACAGCGAGATCGCCGTGGCGTCCATCACGCGCAGCTGCCGCTCGAGCACCTGCAGATAGGAGATGGTGGGGAACTTCGTGGCCGTCGGGTCCAGCATCGGGTCGGCGGAGTAGACGCCGTCCACCTTGGTGCCCTTGAGGATCACCTCGGCCCGGATCTCCATCGCCCGCAGCGCGGCGGCGGTGTCGGTGGTGAAGTAGGGGTTGCCGGTGCCGGCGGCGAAGATGACCACGCGGCCCTTCTCGAGGTGGCGGACGGCGCGGCGCCGGATGAACGGCTCGGCCACGGCCCGCATCTCGATCGCGGTCACGACGCGGGTGACCACGTTCTGCTGCTCGAGCGCGTCCTGCAGCGCCAGGCCGTTGATGACGGTGGCCAGCATGCCCATGTAGTCGGCGGTGGCGCGGTCCATCCCGCGTGCGCTGGCGGCCAGCCCGCGGAAGATGTTGCCGCCGCCGATGACGATGGCGGTCTCGACCCCGAGGCCCTGCAGCTCGCCGACGTCGCGGGCGATTCGCGTCACCACGGCGGGATCCACGCCGAATTGCTGCTCGCCCATCAGGGCTTCGCCCGACAGCTTGAGGAGGACGCGCTTGTAGATGGGGTTTGCGGACGACGCGGAATCGGCAGGCATCGAAGCACCGATTATATCGGTCGCCACCTGGGCCGCCTACGGCCGCGGCGCATGTGCCGGCGCCGGACTCTGCTAAGATCGTCCAAGCGCGTCGCCCGCCGCCGGCGGCGCCGCTGCCGGAGGTCATGCAGATGCTCGATTACACGATGACGACGCGAGTCGACCGACGCGGGTTCCTGAAGGGTTCGGCGCTGTTTGCCGCGGCCGTCGCCCTGGCCTTCGCGCTTCCGGCCTACGCGCAGGAGCCCCAGCAGCCGCCGGCGCCCGACGCCGGGCGAGAAGAAGGACGAGGCCCCCAAGAAGAAGCCGCTCTTCGACAAGGACGGCCGCGAATACCGCGTCTGCGACATGTGCGGCGGCAACATGTACAAGCAGGAGAAGACCTGGACCTGCGAGCAGTGCGGCTTCAGCTACGAGGAATAGCGGTAGTCGGCGACGACCTGTTCCAGCATTCGAAGGGCCGGACGGCGCTCCCCGAGGAGCGCCGTCAGCGCCTCCAGCACTTCCGCCATCTCATCGAGTAGTTCCCCGCGGCCGTCGTCGGGCGTGGCGTCGAGCGCTGCCCGCGCATGCGCCCGGGCGGACGCCTCGTCGTCGAGCGCGGCCAGCGTCAGCGCCAGCCGCAGCCGCTGCCGCGGGGTTTGCCCCGGGTCGCGCGTCGAGCCCCGCCTCGTAGGCACGGCGCGCGTCGGCGAAGCGTCCCTGCAGGAACAGCACGTGGCCCAGGTTGTAGTGGCCGAACACGAACGACGGGGCGAGGGCGATCACGCGCTCGAACGAGGACTCCGCCTGCTGCAGGCGCCCAAGGTCGCGCAGGCTGGCGCCGATGTTGTTGTGGGTCGCGTGGCCGAACGGGTCCAGCCGCGCGGCCTGCTCCAGGGCCGTGAGGGCTTCTTCGGGCCGTTCCAGCTCCCCCAGCGCCGCGCCCAGGTTGGCGTGGGCGGCGGCGAAGGTCGGCATCAGCCGCGCCGCCTCGGCGAAGCACGCCGCGGCGCGTTCAGTGTCGTCGCGCCGGAGCCAGGCCTTGCCCCGCTCGAAGTGCACCGCTTCCCAGTCGCCCGCGATGGCGAGCGCCGCAGCCAATGTCTCTTCGCACTCGTCGAGCCGGCCCGTCTCCATGCACGCGCTGCCGAGGGCCAGCGCGAGCGCCGGATCGGCTGGCGCTTCGGCCGTCGCGCGCTGGCACGCCAGGTATCGCGCTTCGGGGTCCGTCTGGCGAAACGCATCGTGCAAGGCGTGGCCGGCGGCGGGCCGGCGTCGATTCCAAAGCGACCTCGCACGACCTCCAGACGCGACCAGGGCCCGCGGCGCGCTCCGGCATCGCGCAGCAGATCACGGGAGGGGTTCGACAGCACGCCGACGGCGACCGTGGACGGGCTGGCATCGAGCCAGTCGAGCCATCGCTGCAGCTGGTAAGTGGACTGGGTCAGCACCAGGCGCGCGGACCCGGTCTGGCCGGTGGGGAAGGCGTCGTGCAGCGCCGGGATCACGATCACCGCCGGCCCGGGCGCAGGGCACGACCGTTCGACGAAACGGCCATGATCTGGCCGGTGTCGTCCACGTGAAGCTGGCTGTCCCCGGCCAGCGCGCGCACGGCCTCGGTCCACGGCGTGGTGGCCGCGGCCGTACCCAGCAGGATCGTCAGCCGGCTGCTCACCGCTCAGGGCAGCGCGTAGACCATCAGCGCGTCGGTGCCGTCGGGAGCGTCGTCACGCACCGCGGGCGCCCGCACCGCGGTCGCCGACTGAGTTCTGCGCCAGGAGCGGCGACAGCCCCGGACTGAGTTTGCGCCAGGAGCGGCGACAGACTCAGGGCGCTAGGAGCAGATGGCGATAAACGCATCGAGCCGCCCACCTCCTGGCAGCCGGCCTCGATTCTAGCGGAGACTGAAGGCCCGGAGACCGGAGCCCGGAGCCTGGAGCCTAGACTTCCTCGCCGACCCGGAACCGCACGAACCGGCTGATCTGGATGTTCTCGCCGGTCTTGGCGCTGGCCTGGGCCACGATCTGCGACACGCTGACGTTGGGGTCGCGGATCGACGGCTGGTCCAGCAGCACGAACTGCGAGTAGAAGCTCCCCAGCTTGCCCTCGACGATCTTGTCGAGCACGTTGGCCGGCTTGCCGGAGCTCTCCATCTGGGCGCGGTAGATCGCCTTCTCCTTCTCGATCGCCTCGGCGGGCACGTCCTCGCGGCGCACCCACTTCGGGTCGGCAGCGGCGATGTGCATCGCCACCTCGCGCACCAGGTTGTTGAAGTCCTCGGTGCGCGCCACGAAGTCGGACTCGCAGTTCACCTCGACCAGCACGCCGATGCGGCCGCCCAGGTGGATGTAGCTGCCGATGGTGCCCTGCGCCGTGGCGCGGCCGGCGCGCTTGGCGGCCTGCGCCAGCCCGCGCTTGCGCAGCAGGGTGTTGGCCTCCTCCATGTCGCCGTTCGCCTCGGTCAGCGCCGCCTTGCACTCCATCATCCCCGCCCCGGTCTTGTCGCGGAGCTGCTTCACCTGCTCTGCCGTGATTGCCATCGTCGTCGTACTCCTCGTGGCGCCTGAAGCGCCGTCCTCTACGCTACAGGCGCCGGCCGCGAGCCGGCGCGCTCCGCTACACGCAAAGCGCCGGCGCCGAGCCGGCGCCTGACTTCGGGCCCCGCGACGCGGGCGTCTTACGCGCTGGCGGGGGTCGGTTCGGCGCGGCGCTGCGGGCGGACGGCCCGGGTCAGCCGCGCGGCGGCGTCGGCGGCCGCGGCTTCTTCAGCGCGGGCTGCGTCTTCCTCGGCCAGGCGCGACTCGCGCTGGGCGCGGCCGCTCGAGACGGCGTCGGCCACGCGCGACGCGAACAGACGAATCGAGCGCAGGGCGTCGTCGTTGCCGGGAATCACGTAGTCCACTTCATCCGGATCGGCGTTGGTGTCCACGATGCCGATCACCGGAATCTTCAGCTTGCGCGCCTCGTCGACCGCGATCTTCTCCTTGCCGGTGTCGACGACGAAGACCGCGTCGGGCAGCCGCGACATGTGGCGGATGCCTTCGAGGTTCTTCAGCAGCTTGCGCTTCTCCTTCTCGGCCCGGGCGATCTCCTTCTTCGACAGCGACTCGTAACGGCCGTCGGTGACCATCGCTTCCAGGTCGCGCAGGCGCGCCAGGCTGCGCTGGATGGTCGTGAAGTTGGTGAGCAGTCCGCCCAGCCACCGCTGGTTCACGAAGTACATCCCGCACCGCTGCGCTTCTTCGGCGATGACGTCCTGGGCCTGCCGCTTGGTGCCCACGAAGAGCAGCGTGCGCCCGTCGGCGGCCAGGTTGGTGACGAACTCCTCGGCCGCGCGGAACTGCTGCGCCGTCTTGTTCAGGTCGAGGATGTAGATGCCGTTCCGCTCCCCGAAGATGTAGGGCTTCATCTTGGGGTTCCAGCGCTTGGTCTGGTGGCCGAAGTGCACCCCCGCTTCGAGCAACTCCTTGGTGGCAATACCGGGCAAAGATTCCTCCCCCTCGCCTAACGCTTGCTGAACTGGAAGCGCTTGCGCGCCCCGGCCAGACCGTACTTCTTCCGTTCCTTGACCCGCGAATCCGACGTCAGCAGCCCGTCCTTCTTCAAGCAGCTTGCGAAGCTCGGCGTTGAAGGCGACCAGCGCGCGGGCGATGCCCAGGCGCACGGCGCCGGCCTGCCCGTTCACGCCGCCGCCGGCCACCGTGGCCAGCACGTCGAACTGTTCGGCCGTCTCGGTGACCGTGAACGGCCGCTTGACCTGGGTGCGAAGCGCCTCGGTCGGGAAGAAGTTCTGGAACTCGCGGTGGTTGACGGTGATGGTGCCGGTTCCGGGACGGAGGAAGACGCGCGCGGACGACGTCTTGCGGCGACCTGTTGCGTAATGTTCAGTACTGGCCAAGTTACACGACCTCGATGGACTTGGGTTGCTGCGCCGCGTGGGGATGGTCCGCCCTCGCGTAGACCTTGAGCTTGCGATACATGGCGTCGCCCATCTTGGTCTTGGGCAACATGCCGCGCACCGCTTCTTCGACCAGCCGGGCCGGCTGCCGCTTGCGGACGACCACTGCGCGCTCCTCGCGCAGGCCGCCCTCGTAGCCGCTGTGCCGCCGGTAGATCTTCTGGTTCTCCTTGGCGCCGGTCAGCTTCACCGTGGCGGCGTTGACCACGACCACGTGGTCGCCCGTATCGATGTGCGGCGTATAGATCGCCTTGTGCTTGCCCTGAAGGAGACGAGCCGCCAGCGTCGCCACTCGCCCGAGGACCTGTCCCCCAGCGTCGATGACGTGCCACCGTCTCTCGATACTGCCCACGCTTGCCACGACCGTTCGCATCAAACTATTTCTCTCCAGACCGCGCTCTAGACGAGGTTCTTCCTAAAACCGCAAACCCCAATAGTATGGGCACTTCGGGGTGGTGTCAAGGCGGCGCGCGTGAAACTCGCTTCGCGCGCGAAAGGCCCCAGGTCCCAGGCTGCAGGCCTCGCATCGAGGGTCTTGGACCCGCCTGGGGCCCTGAGCCTGGAGCCTGAAGCCTGCAGTCGTCGCACGAACTGCCACCCCATTCACGGCCTTGCGCATAAAGGCTTTACGGGCGGCGCGTGAGCCGTCCTGTGAAGTGATGGAGGCTCGTAAACAGCCGATAACAGACTCGTCAGCAGCATTGTGCAGGGCCGGCGCATCTGGCCCCCCGTCACCCCAGTGGCCACAGCAAGGCAAGGAGCGGCGAGTGTTTCGGAAACAGAAGGCTGTCGTCGGGCTCGACATCGGGTCGAGCGCCGTCAAGGCCGTGCAGCTGAAGCCGAATGGCAAGCAGTACCGGGTCGCGGCCTTTGCCAGCGAGCCGGTGCCGGCCGATGCCATCGTGGACGGCGCCATCATCGACGCCGACGCCGTCGTCGCCACCATCAAGCGGCTGTTCGAGGCCAGCAAGGCGTTCAAGACCAAGGAGGTCTGCGCGTCGCTGTCGGGCAACACCGTGATCGTCAAGAAGATCACGCTGCCCGTGATGACCGAGGCCGAGCTGCGGGATTCGATTTACTGGGAGGCGGAGCAGTACATCCCCTTCGACATCCAGGACGTCAACCTCGACTACCAGGTGCTGGACCCTGGCACCGGCCCCGATTCGCGCGGCAGCATGGACGTGCTGCTGGTCGCGGCCAAGAAGGAAAAGATCGGCGACTACACCAGCGTCATCACCCGCGCGGGGCGCACCCCGGTGGTGGTGGACGTGGACGCCTTCGCGCTGCAGAACGCATTCGAGGCCAACTACGGCTTCGAGTCGTCGCGGGTGGTGGTCCTGCTGAACGCCGGCGCCAGCGCCATCAACATCAACATCGTCCAGGGTGACCAGTCGGTCTTCACCCGCGACATCTCGATTGGCGGCAACGCCTACACCGAAGCGGTGCAGAAAGAGCTGGGGCTGTCCTTCGACGCCGCCGAGCAGCTGAAGCGCGGCGTGCCGGTGGACGGCGCAACGGTCGAGGACGCGGAGCCGGTGCTGCGGGCCGTCACCGAGAACGTGGTCCTCGAGGTGCAGAAGACGCTCGAGTTCTTCAAGGCCACATCGGCGGTCGAGCGCATCGATCAGGTGGTGCTCAGCGGCGGCGTCTCGCGGGTCGAGGGCCTGCGCGAGCTGCTCGAGGAGCGGCTGCACGCCCCGGTCGAGTACTTCGATCCGTTCCGCAACGTGAAGTGGGAAGCCGCGAAGCTGGGCAACGTCGATCCGGCGCTGGTCGGCATCCACGGCCGCGGTCGCCGTGGGCCTCGCCCTGCGGCAGGCAGGTGACCGATGATTCGCATCAACCTCCTCGGCGTCGAGCGGCAGAAGGTCAAGGCAGCCGCCTTCGACATCAGCCAGCACACCGGCGTCCTCTGCGCCGTGATGCTGGTGCTGGCCTCGGCCGGCACCGGGTGGTGGTTCTGGTCGCTGCGGCAGGAATCCGCGCAGGTGGACGCCGACACGGCGGCCGCCAACCGCGAGGCCGCGCGGCTGAAGTCGGTCCTGAACGAAGTGCAGCAGTTCGAGGCGCGCACCAAGCAGCTGCAGGAGCGCGTGCAGCTGATCGAGCGACTGCGGGCCGGGCAGAGCGTGCCCGTGCAGCTGCTCGACCACATCAGCCGCAGCCTGCCGGACATGCTGTGGCTGACCGACTTGCAGCAGGAAGGCCCCGCCGTCACGATTCAGGGGCGCAGCACCACTCTCATCGCGCTGTCGGATTTCGTCGGCAACCTGGGCAGCAACGCGCTGCTGGTCAAGCCGATCGAGATCGTCAACAGCCAGGTCGAGCCCGGCGAGAGCTCGAAAAACGGCCAGGCGACGCCCGACCTGATCTCGTTCACGGTGCGGGTGCAGGTGGCAGGCATCGCGCCGAGCGAGCCCGCACCGCGGAAAAAGGGCCGCGCCTAGCATGGCCATCAGCTTCAGTCTCAATTCGCTGCCCTGGCGCGCGCAGCTCGGCGCGTTCACCGGGCTCGCCGCGATTGGCATCGGCGTGTTCTGGTACATGTACGCCGACCCGATGCGCAGCCGACATCGATGCGCGCCGGTCGTCGCTGAAGAAGATTCAGGCGGAGATTACCCGCGGGCAGAAGACCGCGCGCCGGCTGCCGGAGTTCCGCAAGGAACTCGCGTCGCTCGAGAACCAGCTGAAGGGCTTCGCACGCAGCTGCCCGAGGAGCAGGACGTGGCCGACCTGCTGCGCCGGGTTCAGGGCATGGCCACCGAGTCCAACCTGACGATCCGCGGCTTCACGCCGCAGCCGGTGACGCGCAAGGACCTGCACGCCGAGTGGCCGATCGGTCTGCAGGTGGAGGGCACGCTACCACGATCTGGGCGCGTTCCTGGATCGGGTCAGCAAGTTCCCCCGAATCATCAACGTTGGCAACATCAAGATCGCGTCGCGCGAGAACGCAGACCTCCAGCGTGACCGTCACCGCGGATTGCACCGCGACCGCCTTCGTGCTGGTGAACCCTGCCGACGACAAAGAGGCCGAGAAGGCCAAGCCCAAGGCCAAGCCCAAGGCCAAGCCCAAGGCGGCCAAGGCCTAGGCGGCGGGGAATCACACATGCGCGAAACCATCGTTCTCATCGTCTTCGCCGGCGCTGCTCGGTGGCCCGGCCGCCGGCAGGGGCACAGGCCCCGGCCGACAAGAGCGGGCGCGGCGGCTCGACGCCCCGCGGCGACCCCGGCGACCCCGGCGGCTCCGGCCGCGCCACGCCGCCACGCCAGCGACCCCCGAGGGTCATACCTACCGGCCCGAGGGGCGGCGCGACCCGTTCGTCAGCCTGCTGCGGCGCGGCAGCGACACGGCCAGCGCGCCCAGTGCGCGCGGTCCGGGCCTGAAGGGACTGGGCGCGGGCGAAGTGACCCTGCGCGGAACCGTGGCCAGCCAGGGCGGCTACGTCGCCATCCTGCAGGGCGCCGACTCGAAGACCTACATCGTGCGGGCGGGCGAACAGCTGGCTGACGGCACGATTCGATCGATCACGGCCGACGCGCTGGTGATTCTCCAGGAAGTCAACGATCCGCTCTCGCTCGAGAAGCAGCGTGAGGTGCGAAAGGTGCTCCGTCAGACGGAAGAGGGCCGGCAATGAGAGGGTATCGGGTGTGGTTGCTCGTCGCGGCTGTCGCGGCGGCTGCTGGTGTGCGCGCGCCGCTTGGGGCCGCCGGCGTCGAGTCGGCCGTTCTGCGCAGCGTGGCGTCGCGCCTCGATGCACGCACCAGCGTGCTGACCATCGAAGCGTCGGTCCCGGTGGCCTACGTGGCGTCGCAGCCCGACCCGCGCTCCTTCGTGATCGAGCTGCGCGACGTGGTGGCGACCGGCGCGTTCTCGGACTTCACGCCCGACCCGCGCAGCCCGCTGACGTCGGTTCGGGTCGAAAGCGCGGTCGCGGCCGACGGCGCCCGCGTGGCGCGTGTGAACGTCGGGCTGTCGCAGCCGGGGCGGCCGCGGGTGAAGAGCTCGCGCAACCTCATCATCGTCGAAGCCGATCGGCTGGATCTGGCGGCGCCGGGCGTCATTGCCGCGGCAGGACGGTCGAGTGTCATCAGCGATGTGCGCGTTGCCCGGCTCGGCACCGGGACGGCGGTGACGCTGGTGGGCCTCGGCCCGCTGACGCCGATTTCCGTCAAGGAGATCACCGAAGGCCGGCGCCGCGTGGTGCTCGAGTTCGCCAACGTCGCGTCGGCGGTGCCCCGTCCCGATCACCGCCGGCGACGGCGCCGGTCTCGCAGGTCCGGATCGGCCTGAGCACACGCTCGCCGCTCGTGACCGAGGTGACGATGGATCTGGCGCGCGCGATCGCGCACCGCGTGGAGTCCTCCGCCGACGGCCAGAACCTGAGCGTCGTGTTCGACGACGTGCTGCCGCCGCGGCCCGCGGCCGCGGCGGCGGCCGCACCGTCGCCGCTGCTGGAGCGCGTGGACGATCCGCAGAGCGCCGCATCGCTCCTGCGGCCGGCCGCCATTCAGGCCGCGCCGGCCGGCGCAGCAGGCGCCGGCCCGGACGGCCGCGCCGCAAGCGCCGCAGAGCGGCACCGGGACGTGGAACCGCCGGCCCAGCGCTACACCGGTCACCCGGTCAGCCTCGACTTCCAGGGCGCGGACCTGCGCTCGGTGCTCCGCACCTTCTCCGAGATCAGCGGCCTCAACCTGGTGATCGACCCCTCGATCCAGGGCACGGTGGACGTCTCGCTGCGCGACGTCCCGTGGGATCAGGCGCTCGACATCATCCTGCGCGCGAACCGGCTCGGCTACGTGGTGGACGGCACCATCGTCCGCGTAGCGCCGCTGACGGTGCTGGCCGACGAGGAAGAGGCAGCGGCGCAAGCTGCAGGACGAGCAGGCGCTGGCCGGCGAGCTGCGGGTGATGTCGCGCTCGCTCAGCTACGCGCGCGCCGAGGATCTGAAGGCGCTGCTGACGGCGACGGCGCTGTCGCAGCGCGGGTCGATCCAGACCGACGCGCGCACCAACACCATCATCATCAACGACCTGGCCGACCGCCTCGAGCGCGCCGGCAGCCTGATCACGTCGCTCGACGTGCCGCAGCCGCAGGTCGAAATCGAGGCCCGCATCGTCCAGACGACGCGTTCCTTCGCTTCCGCCCTGGGCGTGCAGTGGGGCATCAGCGGGCGGGCGGTCGCCGGCGCTGGGCAACACGCTGCCGCTGGCGTTTCCGAACTGCCGCCGTCGGCACCGCGGGCGTCGACCTCAACGTTCCCGGCGGCGCCTTCCACGGCGTCGCTGGCGCTGGGGTCGATCAACGGCGCGTTCAACCTCGACGTGGCGCTGTCGGCGCTCGAACGCAGCGGCCAGGGCCGGATCCTGTCCACGCCGCGGGTCTCGACGCAGAACAACATCGAGGCGGAAATCACCCAGGGCATCCAGATTCCGATCCAGACCGTCGCCAACAACACCGTCACGGTGTCGTTCCGCGACGCCGCGCTGACGCTCAAGGTGACGCCGCAGATCACGGCGTCGAACACGGTGATCATGCGCATCCAGGTGGCCAACGAGTCGCCGGATTTCAGCCGTCAGGTCAACGGCATCCCGCCCATCGACACCCAGCGCGCCGTCACCCAGGTGCTGGTCAGCGACGGCGAGACGACGGTGATCGGCGGCATCTACGTCAGCCGCGAGCAGGCGACGCAGGACCGGACGCCCGGCCTCTACCGGCTGCCGCTGCTCGGATGGCTGTTCAAGAGGAACATCTCCGAGGATGAGAGCCGCGAGCTCCTCATCTTCATCACCCCCAAGATCGCCAGGCTGTAGGAGCACGAGTTCGATGTCCAGAACGACGTATCGCACGTGGGCGGCCGGCCGTGGCATGCGCCGCGGCGTTGTCCGGCTGTTCGGAGACCATCCGCGAAGGCGACGGGCCGGTGCAGGCCATGGTCACGTCGCTCGAAGCGGCGCCCGGCGCCGAGCCCAACAAGTTCGGCGGCACGCTGAGCTCCGACGTCCTGACGCTGGTCAAGAAGGACGACAACGGGGTGAAGATCAAGGTGCCGACGATCTTCTCCGACGCCGGGCGCGTGGTCGTGACGCTGGCGTTGAAGAATCCGGGCGTGCCGGGCTCTCCGACCAGCCCCACCGCGATGAACGACGTGACCTTCACCCGCTATCGGGTGGTCTACAAGCGCGCCGACGGCCGCAACACGCCGGGCGTGGACGTGCCCTACCCGTTCGATTCGGCCGCAACCTTCACCGCCAGAGTGGGCACGCCGGTGACCGCGGGCTTCGAGCTGGTGCGCATCACGGCCAAGGAGGAAGCGCCGCTCCGGGCCCTGGTGACCAACGGCAACACCTTCATCACGACGATCGCCGATGTGACGTTCTACGGCCAGGATCGTGCCGGGAACGACGTGAGTGCCGGCGGGTCGATCGGCATCACGTTCGGCAACTTCGGAGACCCAGACTAGGACCATGAGGACGCACGCGATGTGGATCAGTCGAACGCTGCGCGCGGTCGCGCTGATCGCGGCGGGTGCCGCGGCGGGGTGCACGACCAGCGACCAGGAAGCCCCGGCGCTCAGCGGGCCGTCGGAGTTCGGCCAGTCGATTTCGGTGACGGCCACGCCCGACCGGCTCAGCCAGGACGGTGTGTCGCAGGCCCGGGTCGAGGCAACGGTTCGCGACGCCGGGGGCAAGCCCACCCCCGGCGTCGCGGTGCAGTGGAGCGTGGCGTGCGTCCACGGGCGTGCTGGTGGAGCCTTCCGCGCAGCAGTCCACGACCGACGGTCAGGGGCGCGCGGCGATTGTCGTGACGGCTCCGCCGCCGCCGGCTTTCGTGCCCAGCACGCCGAGCAACGCTGACGATCACCGCGAACGCCGGTCGGGGCCGATGCGATCAGCACGACCAACATGCCGGTCGGTCGTGGTGCAGCTGGTGCCGCCCGCTGGCACGCTGCTGCCGAACCGCCTGCCCGTGGCGTCGTTCACGATTGTCGCCCGCGATCGGCAACATCAACCAGGAACATGAGGCTTCGACGCGAGCCTGACCATGGACGAAGGGCGAGCCTTGCGGCGATCCTGTGCACCTACCAGTGGGACTTCGGCGATTTCGAGACCGACAGCGGCAGGACGGTCACGAAGTCCTACGGCCGGCCGGGCACATACACGATTACGCTGACCGTCACCGACAGCCGTGGCGGTGTCGGTTCGGCGACGCAGTCGCTCACCATCAACGGCCCGGCGGCACCAGTGCCCGCTTGACCATCACCCCCGCCTCGGCCGTTGGAGGTACGACGATGGCGTTCAACGCCGGGGGCTCGACCGTCGGTGCTAGGAGCGACGATTGATGGAATACGTCTGGGACTTCGGGGACGGCACTCGCTGACAACGACACGTGCCGGTTGCGAGCCATGCATACCCGGTTGTGCCCTCCGAGGCCGACGGGAGGCAAACCCGTGAACTATCCGGTGGTCCTGACAGTCACTGACAACTTCGGCCGAACAGCCGTGGCCACAGGGACCGCGACCGCCCTCCCCACGCCGCGACGACGCCGTAGAATCGTCGCGCCGCATCAACAGCCCCGCCGGCCGTCGTGGCCCGGCGGGGTTCGTCGTTTTCGGCGTATTCTCGAACTCCCGACGCATGTCACTCCCGCCGACCGCGGTCCTGGGCGCCCGGCTGACGCGGCTGCGCGCGCGCCTGGCCGAGGCGAAGCTGGACGCGCTCGTCGTCACCCAGCCGGCGAACCAGCGCTACCTGGCGAGCCATCGTGGCAGTGCCGGCGTGCTGGTCGTCACGCCAACCGCGCGTCGATCTGCTGGTGGACGCCCGCTATCAGGAGGCGGTCCGCGCGCGTCAGGAGTCGCTGCAGGCCTGTCCCGGCCTCCAGCCCCGCCTGGTGCCGGGCAGCTACGACGACGCGCTGGTCGAGTACCTGGGCACGCTGGATGCGCCGGTGGTCGGCTTCGAGGCCCGGCACGTCAGCGTGGCCACCCACGACGCGCTGGCGCCGCCGCCTCGGCGAGTCCGCACGACCGGCTGCGCCCCACCGAGCGGCTGGTCGAGGACCTGCGAGCGGTCAAGGACGCGTTCGAGCTCGACGTCCTGTCGCGATCCGCGGCCGGGCTGACGCCGGTGGCCGAGGCGGCCTTCGCCGCGGTGCGGCCGGGAGTCGCGGAGCGCGAGGTCGCCGCGGCGATCGAGTCGGCGCTGCGCGACGCGCCGGGTTCGAGCGGCCCGTCGTTCGACACCATCGTCGCCTCGGGGCCCAACGCCGCGCTGCCGCACCACCGGGCCGGCGATCGCCGCATCGAGATCGGCGACCTGGTGGTGCTGGACTTCGGCGGCGTTCTGGACGGATACTGCTCGGACCTCACCAGGACGGTGTCGGTTGGCCGGCCAAGTGAGGACGTTCGCCGTATTTACGCCGCCGTCCTGGCCGCCCAGCAGGCAGCCATCGCGACCGTCGGGCCGGGCGTCGACGCCTCGGCCGTCGATCGCGCGGCGCGCGCCGTGCTGGAGCAGGCGGGACTCGGCGAGGCGTTCGGGCACGGCACCGGGCACGGCTTGGGACTGGAAGTGCACGAAGAGCCTCGGCTGTCGCGGACCAGCACGGGAACCACCCCGCCGCCCCGTCCGCTGCAACCAGGCATGGTCGTGACGATCGAGCCCGGCGCCTACCTGCCGGGATGGGGCGGTGTCCGGATCGAGGACGATGTCGCTGGTGACGGCGCAACGGTGCGAGACGTGCTGACATCGGTGCCCCGCGAGCTCCTCGAGTGCGGCGTCAGACTAGCGGGAGTCCATGGATTTAGACGAGATCAAGAAGATTCTGGAGCTGATGCGCGAGCACGAGCTCGCCGAGTTCGAGCTCGAGGGCGAATCGACCAAGCTCCGGCTCCGCAAGCACGGCCCGCCGCCGCACTGGACGGCCCCGCCGGCCGTTGCCCCCGTTCCCTACGTCGCCCCTGCCGCCGTCGCCGGGCGCTCCCGCCGCGCCCCCTCCGCCGACCCACGTGCTGACCCCCGAAAGCGAAGACGTGGACCTGGCGATCGTGAAGTCGCCGATCGTCGGCACCTTCTACCGCTCCCCGGAGCCCGGCGCCAAGGCGTTCGCCGAGGTGGGGCAGATGGTGCGCAAGGGGCAGGTGCTGTGCATCATCGAAGCCATGAAGCTCATGAACGAGATCAACGCCGAGTGCGACGGCGAGCTGGTCAAGGCCTACGTCGAGAACGGTCAGGCGGTGCAGTACCGGGGAACGGCTCTTCGCCGTGAAGCCCACGCTAAGCAGGAGACGTCACTCGATGTTCAAGAAGATCCTGATCGCCAACCGCGGCGAAATCGCCCTGCGCATCATCCACGCCTGCCGCGAGCTGGGCATCAAGACCGTGGCGGTGTACTCCGAGGCCGACGAGAACTCCCTGCACGTGAAGTTCGCCGACGAGGACGTGTGCATCGGCCCCGCCCGCAGCGCCGACAGCTACCTGAACGTCCCGGCGATCATCAGCGCGGCCGAGATCACCGGCGCCGACGCGATCCATCCCGGCTACGGGTTCCTGTCCGAGAGCGCGTATCTGGCCGAGGTGTGCGCGGCATGCCACATCCGCTTCATCGGCCCCGATCCCAGCGTCATCAAGCTGCTGGGCGACAAGGCCCGGGCGCGCAAGGCGATGAAGAAGGCCGGCTTGCCGATGCTGCCCGGCAGCGACGGGCCGGTGGACGGCGAGGAGACGGCGCTCAAAGTCGCCAAGGACATCGGCTACCCGGTGATCATCAAGGCGGTGGCCGGCGGCGGCGGCCGCGGCATGCGGATCGTGCGCAACCCCGGGGAGCTGCCGACGGCGCTCCGGACCGCGCAGCGCGAGGCCGAAGCCGCCTTCGGCAACGGCGACGTCTACGTCGAAAAGTACCTCGAGAACCCGCGCCACATCGAGTTCCAGATCCTCGGCGATCACCACGGCAACATGGTGCACCTGGGCGAGCGCGAGTGCTCGATCCAGCGGCGCCACCAGAAGCTGATCGAGGAGTCGCCGTCGCCGGTGCTGTCCGACAAGGTGCGCCGCAAGATGGGCAGCCTGGTGGTGGACGCGGCCAAGGCCGTCCAGTACACCAACGCCGGCACGTTCGAGTTCCTGATGGACGGCGAGGGCAAGTTCTATTACATGGAGACCAACACCCGTCTCCAGGTCGAGCACCCGGTCACCGAGATGGTCACCGGCCTCGACATCGTCAAGGAACAGATCCGGATTGCCGACGGGCAGCGGCTGTCGGTGCGGCAGAGCGAGGTCACGTTCACCGGGCACTCGATCGAGTGCCGCATCAACGCCGAGGATCCCGACACGTTCGCCCCGTCGCCCGGCGTGATCCATGCGTTCAACGTGCCCGGCGGGCCGGGCGTCCGGTTCGACTCGTTCGCCCACGCCGAGTGCACCATCTCGCCGTATTACGACTCGATGATCGCCAAGCTGATCGTCCACGGCCGCGACCGCCGCGAGGCGATCGCGCGCATGCGCCGCGCGCTCGAGATGACGATCATCGAGGGCATCCGCACGTCGGTGCCGCTGCACCTGCGCATCCTGAACGACCCCGACTTCCAGGCGGGGAAGATGAACACCGCGTTCATGGAGCGCTTCATGCCGAAGCCCAAGGCCGGTCCGCTCGCCGAGACGGCCTAGCCCGGCTTCCGTGGCCGAGCGCGCGTTCGCCCCGCTGCACGCCATCGTGGACGTGGACGTGGCCGCGGGCGCCGGCTGGGACCCGCTCGCCCTGGCGCGGGCGTTCCTCGACGGCGGCGCCCGCTGCCTGCAGGTGCGCGCGAAGAGCCTGGCGTCGGGGCCGCTCCTCGAGCTGTCGCGCGCGGTCGTCGCGTCTGCCGCGCCGTTCGGCGCCATCGTGATCGTGAACGATCGGGCGGACGTGGCGCGGCTGGCGGGGGCCGCGGGCGTGCACGTCGGACAAGACGACCTGTCGCCAGCCGATGCCCGCGCCGTCGTCGGGCCGCACGCGATGGTCGGCTACTCGACGCACACGCTGGAGCAGTTCGAGCGCGGGTTGCGTGAGCCGGCGTCGTATCTCGCGATCGGGCCGGTGTTCGGCACGATCACCAAGAACACCGGTTACGAAGCGGTCGGCCTGGCGCTCGTCGAAGCCGCCGCCCGCAGAGCGCCGGAGCGTCCCATCGTCGCCATCGGCGGCGTGACGCTGGACAACGCCGCTTCGGCGTGGGCCGCGGGCGCGTGGAGCGTCGCCGTGATCGGCGACCTGCTGGCCGGTGGCGACCCTCGTGCGCGAGTCGCCAGCTATAATCGCCTCGCCGAGGCGAGACTGCGTCCCTGAGAATGCACAATGCACAAGTCACAATTCACAAACTGCAGTTGTCGGTCGGATTTGTGACTTGTGACTTGTGAATTGACTTCGAGAGCGGAGCCGTAATGGACTCACACCTCCTCAAGACCAAGTCGATCGAGCAGCTGGTCAGCGATGTCGAAACCGGCGGCAAGGCGCTGCGGCGCAGCCTGACCGCCTGGGATCTGACCTTGCTCGGCGTCGGCGCCATCATCGGCACGGGCATCTTCGTGCTGACCGGCACGGCGGCGGCCAATCAGGCCGGACCCGCCATCATGCTGTCCTACCTTGCCGCCGGGCTCGCCTGCGCCTTCGCCGCGCTGTGCTACGCCGAGTTCGCGTCGATGGTGCCGATCGCCGGCAGCGCCTACACCTACGCCTATGCCTCGCTGGGCGAGGTGGTGGCGTGGCTGATCGGCTGGGACCTGATCCTCGAATACGCCGTTGGCTCGATGACCGTGGCGATCGGGTGGAGCGGCTACATGCAGCGGCTGCTCATCGGCGCCGGGATGCCGCTGCCGGTCTGGATGAGCGCGGCTCCCTCGGCGACCACTCCGGGGACGATCATCAACCTGCCGGCCGTGTTCATCGTCCTGCTCATCTGCGTGCTGCTGGTCATCGGCGTGCGCGAGAGCGCGCGGTTCAACGCCGCGATGGTGGCGGTGAAGATGACGGCGATCCTGTTCTTCATCGCCGTCGGCGCGTCGTGGGTGAAGCCGGAGAACTGGACGCCGTTCGCGCCCTACGGAACCTCCGGCGTGATGGCGGCTGCCGCCGTGGTGTTCTTCGCCTACATCGGCTTCGACGCCGTTTCCACCACCGCCGAGGAGGCCAAGAACCCGCGGCGCGACCTGCCGATCGGCATCATCGCGTCGCTGGTGGTCTGCACGCTCTTGTACCTCGCGGTCGCGGCGATCCTGTCGGGGATCGTCCCGGTGACGCAGTATCCGATCCAGCGCGGAGGCGCTGCCGGGCCTGCCGACGGCGGATGCCGGCCTGGTGACGCAGTTCCTGAACGCGCCGGTGGCGTTTGCCCTGGCCTCGATCGGCCAGGACTGGGCCGCGTACCTGGTCTCGGCGGGAGCGGTCGCGGGCATCACCAGCGTGCTGCTCGTCATGCTGATGAGCCAGCCGCGCATCTTCTTCGCCATGAGCCGGGATGGCCTGCTGCCGCAGGGCATCAGCCGTGTCCACCCGCGGTTCGGCACGCCCTACATCACGACCATCATCACCTGCGTCGTCGTCGCCATCGTCGCCGGCCTCACCCAGATCCAGGTGGTGGGGGAGATGACCAGCATCGGCACGCTGTTCGCGTTCGTGGTGGTGTGCGCGGCGGTGCTCGTCCTGCGGGTTCGGCGTCCCGAGGCACATCGCCCGTTCCGCGTGCCCGGAGGGATCCTGTTCCCCGTCCTGGGCATCCTGTCTTGCCTGTGGCTGATGTTGAGCCTTCCGGTGCTGACCTGGATCCGATTCCTCGTGTGGCTCGACATCGGCATCATGATCTATTGGTTCTACGGCCGCATCCACAGTCCGCTGGCCGATCGCGCTGAACGGGCCAGGCGGACGGCGGCGGCCTCGGCTGCGAACTTCCTGACCATGGCCGGGCTGCTGACGCTGTTCAACGGCCTGTGCATGACGTTGCTGGCCTACATGACCGAGTTCGGCGTGACCACGGAAGTGACCGCCAAGTGGAATGAGATCGGCGTGACGCCCGAGGCGGCCGACTCCGTCGGGCTGGCCGTCCTCGGCGTCGGCGCGGTGGTGTGGGTGCTTGGCCGCGTGCTGGCCAGAGCGGCGCCACGGTAATCGGGCGCTTGGCGCAGGACCGGCCGACACCGGCACTTCAGGGGCCGCGGCTGGCCATCCTGCTGCTCGCCGTCATCATCGCCGGCGGCACGCTCGGCTATGTCCTGATCGAAGGATGGTCCGTATGGGACGGGTTGTACATGGCGGTCACCACCGTCGCCACGGTCGGCTTCCGCGAAGTGCACCCGCTGTCGCGCGCCGGCGAGGCCTTCACGCTGCTGCTGATCGTGGGCGGCGTGGGGACGGCGTTCTACTCCGCAACCCTGCTGGCCACCCACGTCGTGGAGGGCGGCCTGCGCCGGCGATTCGTCGAGCGCCGCCAGAAGCGCATGCTTGAGGACCTTCGCGATCACTTCATCCTGTGCGGCTACGGGCGCATCGGCAGCCTGATCGCCGACGAGCTGCGCCAGCAGGATGTGCCGTTCGTCGTCGTCGAGAAGGACCCCGAGCGCGTCACCCGGCTGGTCGAGCGCGGCTGGGTGGCGGTCGCGGCCGACGCCAGCCACGAGGACGTGCTGGTGCGCGTGGGCATCCACCGCGCGCGCGGCCTGATCGCCGCCGTCGGCACCGACGCCGAGAACGTCTACGCCGTGCTGACCGCACGGGTGGTGCGGCCGGATCTCTTCATCATCGCCCGCGTGGAAGCCGACGACGCCGAGCACAAGCTGCGCCGCGCCGGGGCCGACCGGGTGATTTCGCCGTACCATATAGGGGCGTCGCACATGGCGCAGACGGCGCTGCGCCCCGCGGTCGTGGACTTCGTCCAGCTCGCGACGTCATCCGGCCATCTCGACCTGTCGATGGAGCAAGTGCGCATCCAGGACGGGTCGGGCCTGATCGGGCAGACAATCCTCGACGCCGGCATCCGCCAGCGGTTCGGCGTCATCGTGGTGGCGATTCGGCGGGCAGACGGCACGATGGACTTCAATCCCTCTCCCGACGCGACGATCCGGGCCGGCGACGAGATGGTGGTGCTGGGGCGGCCCGAGAGCGTGAAGGCGCTTGGAGAACAGGTGGCAGCGTGACGAAAGCGAGACGGTTGGACGGGCAGGTCGTGGCCAATGCCATGCGTGAGGAGATCAGGCCGGCGGCGCAGGCGTTTACCGCGGCGCACGGGCGGCGGCCGGGGCTGGGGATCGTGCTGGTGGGCGACGACCCTGCCTCGCACGTCTACGTGAAGCACAAGCTCAAGGCGGCCGAAGAGTGGGGCTTCCATGCCGACTGCGCACGCATCGCGGAGACGGCGACGCTCGACGAGGTGTTGGCCGCGGTGGACCGGCTGAACCGCAGCGCGATCCACGACGGCATCCTGGTGCAGGCGCCGCTGCCCAAGACGATGGGGAAGGGCGCCACCCAGCGGGTGTTCGACGCCATCGCGGTGGAAAAGGACGTGGACGGCTTCGCCGCCGAGAACGTCGGCCTGCTGTCGCAGAACCGCGCCACGCTGGTCGCGTGCACGCCGGCGGGCGTGATCGAGATGCTGCAGCGCGAGGGCATCACGATCGCCGGCCAGCGCGCGGTGGTGCTCGGCCGCAGCGACATCGTCGGCAAGCCGATGGCCTTGCTGCTGCTGCATCGCGACGCCACCATCACGATTTGCCATTCACGGACGCCGGACCTGGCGGCCACCTGCCGCCAGGCCGACATCCTGGTGGCGGCCATCGGCAAGCCGGGTTTCGTGACCGCGGAATACATCAAGCCCGGCGCCACCGTGGTGGACGTCGGCATCAACCAGGTCACCGACCCGAACGTCGCGGCCTCCCTGTATCCGGCGGGGCACATCCGGCTTGCCAACTTCGCCTCGAGAGGCACGATGCTCGTCGGCGACGTGCACCCGAGCGTGGAGGAAGTGGCCGGCGCGATGACGCCGGTGCCGGGCGGCGTCGGTCCGCTGACGATCACGATGCTGATGAAGAACACGCTGCTGGCAGCCCAGGCGCGCCAGAGCCGCGCGGCCTAGCAGGCGCGCCTCGATCCGGTGTCTCGGCCTCGTCGGTAGCATTTCCATGCTCGCGACCGACAACTGACAGCCGGTCATCGTCGAAGCGTCTAGCGAGCGAGCAACGCCGCGTGGACGGCGACGATCTGGGCGTCGGTCTCCGCGTAGCTGCCGTCGGTCTTCACCACATAGGCTGCCCGCCGCACCTTTTCCTCGATCGGCCATTGCGCGGCGATTCGCTGCCGCGCCGCTGCGGCATCGATGCCGGCGCGTGCCGTCAGTCGTTCCACCTGCCGCTCGGGATCGCAGGCGGCGACGATCACGGCGGCAAACTCACGGTCGCGCCCGGTTTCGTACAGCAGCGGGATCTCGGCCACGGCAAACGGCGTATCGGGCGCGAGCGACGCGTACCAGTCATCGATTGCCCGCCGCACCACCGGGTGGACGATCGCCTCGAGGTCCCGCCGGGCGCCGTCGTCGGCGAAGACGATCGCCCCGAGCGCCGCCCGGTTCACCTGCCGATCGGCGTCCAGCACGCCGGCGCCGAAGCGGCCGACCACCGCCGCCAGCCCCGGTGTGCCCGGAGCAATCGCGGCGTGCGCCAGCCGGTCGGCGTCGATGGTGGGTACGCCCAGGGCCTCGAGCCGGGTGCGCACGTAGCTCTTGCCGGTGGCGATGCCGCCGGTCAGGGCCACGCGGCCTTCGGCCTTCACGACTCCCTCGACGCGGAGCACCGATAGCCCGTCAAGTGGGCGCAGCGTCGCTCACCTCGGCCAGGCCCCGCGCCGACGCGATGCGCTCCTCGATGAAGGTGTTCCAGTCGTGGCACTGCGGGCACTGCCACAGGAGCTCGGTGCTGCGGTAGCGGCAGGTGGTGCAGACGTGCGGATCCAGGTAGAACACGGCCCCGCGCGTCAGGTCGGTATAGCGCCCTACCAGCACCGGGTTGAATTCCAACGCGCCGAGCACCCGCCACACCTCCTGGTGGATGGTCAGGGCGTGGGGGTGGTGGGGCAGCGCGTCGAACAGCAAATCCAGCGCCGCGCCGTGATGGCCGGCCGCCGACACGTGGCGCGACAAGGCCAGTCGGGCGCGCCAGTCCTGCGGATGCTGGGCGATGAGCCGCTGGCACAGCGACACGAACCGCCCGGGACCGCCGGCCGAGCCGTAGGCGCGCTCCAGCCGCGCGAACGCCAGGTGCGCGCGGTCGGGGACGGCGCGCGTCAGCTGTTCCCAGGCGTCGATGGCGCCGGGCAGGTCGCCGCCGGCCGCGCGGACGTCGCCGAGGTTCAGGTAGGCCGGCGCGGTGGCGGGATCGGTCTCGATTGCTTCGCTGAAGGTGGCGGCGGCCTCCTTGACCGCGCCCGCCTGCAGGAACGCGCGGCCGATCTGGTTGCGCAGGAACGCCAGGATCTGGCGGTTCTCGGGCTCGACCGTGTCCAGGCGCTCGATCGCCTGGCGCACGTCGGCAGCCTTCGACCATTCCTGCTGGTCCTCGTGGAGCCGCTGCAGGTTCACCAGCGCGTAGCGGTTCTGCGGGTCGAGGTGCACCACCTGCCGGAACGCCTCCAGCGCCCGGTCCACGAACCCGCCGTGCCGATAGTCCAGCCCGAGGCACAGCAGCACGTAGGCGTGCTCGATCGGGGTCAGGTCCGGCCGCTGCAGCAGCGACTGGTGCAGCGTGATGGCGCGAGCCACCTGCCCCTTCTGGCGCAGGAGGTTGCCCAGGATCATCTGGATTTCCAGCGCGTCGCCGTCGGTGCTGACCGCCTGCGTCAGCTCGTCGATCGCCTGGTCCACGTGGTGATCGACGAGGAAGTTCAGGCCGAGCATGTAATGCGGCGTCTGCCGCAGGCGGCGCCGATCGATCCACCGGCCGTCGCGCAGCTTGTAGCGCTCCCACGCCTTGCCGACGCCGACGCCGACGAGCAGCGCCACGAGCGCGAACAGGAATCCGTACTCGGACATCAGCGGTACTCCTGGCGCCGCGCGCGGCGGCCGCTACACGAGCTCCGTGCGCCACAGGTCGTGCAGGTGCACGACGCCGAGCACACGCGTCTCGGCGTCCACGACGACGACCGACGTGATCCGCCGCGCCTCGAGGACGTTCAGCACCTCGACCGCCATCACGTCGGGCGCCGACCGTGACCGGGTGCGCGGTCATCACGTCGCCGGCGGTGGCTTCGAGCAGCCGCGACCCGCGGCCCATGTGGCGGCGCAGGTCGCCGTCGGTGACGATGCCCAGCAGCGTACCAGCACCGTCCACGACGCACGACATCCCGAGCCCCTTCCGGTTCATCTCGTAGATGAGTTCGGGCACCGGGGTCGTGGCCGACACGACCGGGGCGTTGTCGCCGCCGTGCATCAGCTGCGACGCCCGCATCAGCCGCTTGCCGAGCTTGCCGCCGGGATGGAGCGAGGCGAAGTCCTCCTCGCGAAAGCCCTTCTCGACCAGCAGCGCCATCGCCAACGCGTCGCCGAGCGCCAGCGCCGCGGTGGTGCTGGCCGTCGGGATGAGGTTGAGCGGGCACGCTTCCTCGGACACGCGGCAGTCCAGCGCGACGTCGGCCGCCGTCGCCAGGGTGGACGACGGGGCGCCGGTCAGGACGATGAGGCGCGCGCCGAGCCGCTTGATGGTTTCCATCAGGCGCAGCAGCTCGTCGGTTTCGCCGCTGTAGGACAGCGCCAGCACCACGTCGTCGGCCTGCAGCACGCCGAGGTCGCCGTGGATGGCTTCGGCCGGGTGCAGGAAGAAGGCCGCCGTGCCGGTGCTGGACAGCGTGGCGGCGATCTTGCGGCAGATGATGCCCGACTTGCCCATGCCGGTCACGATCACGCGGCCGCCGCACCGACTTCAGGATCTCGACCGCCCTGGTGAAGCGCTCGTCGAGTCGCCCCTCCAGCGCCTGGATCGCCGCGGCTTCGGTCTTGAGCACGCGCCGCGCCAGGGCGAGGCCGGTCTCTCCCCTGGTCATCGCGCGGCCCCGGCCGGTTCGCGGCGCGCGGCGTCGATGCGCACGAGCTTGCGAATCAGGGGTTCGAGCAGATCGAGGCGAAGCGCGTTGGCCGCGTCGCTCTTTGCCCGCGCCGGCTCCTCGTGGACTTCCATGAACACGGCGTCCACGCCCGCCGCCACCGCCGCGGCCGCCAGCGGCTCGATGTACTCCGCCAGGCCGGTGGTGACGCCATCGCCCGCACCCGGCAGCTGCAGGCTGTGGGTGACGTCGAATATCACCGGCCAACCGAGCGCCCGCAGCATCGGGAAGGCGCGCACGTCCACCACCAGATTGTGGTACCCGAAGGTCACGCCGCGCTCGGTGACCAGCACCTTCGTGCTGCCCGCGCCGGTCACCTTGGCAATCGCATGCCGCATGTCGTCGGGCGCCAGGAACTGCCCCTTCTTGATGTTCACCGCCCGGCCGGTCCGGGCGGCGGCCACCAGGAGATCGGTCTGGCGCGACAGGAACGCCGGGATCTGCAGGACGTCCACCACTTCGGCCGCCGGGCCGGCCTGGGCCGGCTCGTGAATGTCGGTCAGGAGCGGCAGTCCGGTCGCGCTCTTCACCTCGGCGAGGATGCGGAGGCCTTCGTCGAGGCCAGGGCCGCGGTAGGACGACGCCGACGTGCGGTTCGCCTTGTCGAACGACGCCTTGAACACGATCGGGACGCCGCAGCGCTGTCCGATGTCACTGACGGCCCGGGCCAGCGACAGAGCGTGCGCGCGGTCTCTCGATGACGCACGGACCGGCGATGAAGGCGAGCGGGCCGGCGCCAAAGGCATGCGGACCGACCTGGACGCTGTGAACCGTCACGCGGACCGGCGCGCGCATCGTCGAGTGCGGGCCAAAGACGCTGCTACTAGCGAGGCGAAGCCACATGCTCGCTGGTTCGAGGCGGAGCCTCGCTAGTACTGCTCGCACTCAGATCCGCCGGCTCGAGCGTGCCGGCCTTGTGCCGCAGCGACGCCTCGATGAAGCTGCTGAACAGCGGGTGCGGCCGCAGCGGCCTCGACTGGAACTCGGGGTGGAACTGCACCGCCACGAACCAGGGATGCGAGGGCAGCTCCGCGATCTCGACGAACTTGCCGTCGGGCGAGCGGCCCGACACCCGGAGTCCTTTCTCGGCGAGCTCGTTCTCGTAGAGGCAGTTGAACTCGAAGCGGTGGCGGTGCCGCTCGTGGATCAGGGTCTCGCCGTAGATCCGCTGCGCGTGCCGACCCGGGCGCCAGCTCGCAGGCGTAGCGGCCGAGGCGCATCGTGCCGCCCAGCTCGTCCACGCCGAGCAGGTCCCGGAGCTTGTAGATCACCTTGTGCGGCGCGTTCTCGTCCACTTCCGTGGAGTCGGCGCCTTCGAGGCCGCAGACGTTCCGGGCGTACTCCACCGTCGCCCACTGGAAGCCGTAGCAGATGCCGAAGAACGGCACCGCGTGCTTGCGCGCGTACTCGGCCGCCTTCATCATCCCGCGCGTCCCGCGCGAGCCGAACCCGCCTGGCACCAGGATGCCGTCGGACCCGGCGAGCAGATCCGTGCCGCCCTCGCGTTCCAGCGCCTCGGCCTCCACCCAGTGCAGCGTGACCTTGGCCCGCTGGGCGAAGCCGCCGTGGTACACGGCCTCGTTGAGGCTCTTGTACGAGTCCTCGTAGCCGGTGTACTTGCCGACGACGTGGATGGTCACCTCGCGCGTGGGGTTCTTGATGCGATCGACCAGTTCCTCCCACGCCGCGGTCCGCGCCTGGGTCAGCGGCAGGCCCAGCTGCTTGAGCACGATCTGATCGAGCCCCTCGCCCTTCAGGACCAGCGGCACCTCGTAGATGGTGGAGACGTCCTTCGCCGTGATCACGGCATCCTCGGTGACGTCGCAGAAGAGCGCGATCTTCCGCTTGATGTCGGCGTCCAGGAAGCGGTCGGTGCGGCACAGCAGCACGTCGGGCTGGATGCCGATCGACCGGAGGTCGCGCACGCTGTGCTGCGTCGGCTTGGTCTTCAGCTCGCCGGCCGTGCCGATGTAGGGCACGAGCGTCAGGTGGATGTACAGCGTGTTCTCGCGGCCGACGTCGAGGCGGAACTGCCGGATCGCCTCCAGGAACGGCATGCTCTCGATGTCGCCGACCGTGCCGCCGATCTCGACCAGCAGCGATGTCCACGTCGCGGCCCGCCTGGCGGATGGCGTCCTTGATCTCGTTGGTGATGTGGGGGATGACCTGCACCGTCCGGCCCAGGTAGTCGCCGCGGCGCTCCTTCTGGATCACCGAGAGGTAGATCTTGCCGGTGGTCCAGTTGCTGTTCCGGCTGGCCACCATGCTGGTGAACCGCTCGTAGTGGCCGAGGTCGAGGTCGGTCTCGGCGCCGTCGTCCGTGACGTACACCTCGCCGTGCTGGTACGGGCTCATGGTGCCGGGGTCCACGTTGATGTAGGGGTCGAACTTCTGCAGCGCGACCTTGTAGCCGTGGTCCTCGAGCAGCCGGCCGATCGAGGCGGCCGCCAGGCCCTTGCCCAGCGACGACACCACGCCGCCGGTGACGAAGATGTATTTGACCGGACGTCCTTCAGATCCTTGACTCATGCGCCCTCACGTGTGCCTGCAAGCAGATGTTCGTCGAGCCCTTTCCAAGTCTTCCGGGGTGTCCACGCCGATCGGTGGCGTGCTGCGTCGCGACGGTGCGGATGCGGTAGCCATGTTCCAGCGCCCGCAGCTGCTCCAGCGACTCGATGCGCTCGAGCGGGGTCTGGGGCAGCGCCGCGAAGCGCAGCAGGAAGTCGCGACGGAACGCGTAGAGACCGATGTGTGCGTGACACGGCGGGAGGGCCGGCCCGGCGCCGGGCGCGCCCGCGGCGGGTATCGGCGCGCGCGAGAAGTACAGCGCGTCGCCCCTGGCGTCCACCGTGACCTTGACCACGTGCGGGTTGACGTAGTCGGCCGGGATCGGTAATCGGGCGGCGCAGCGTCGTCATCAACACGGCGGGGTCGTCGCAGCAGCGGCGCGCACCACGTCTTCGATCATGCGCGGCTCGAGCAGCGGCTCGTCGCCCTGCGGATTGACCACGATCTCGCAGGCGAGATCCCGCGCCACCTCCGCGATGCGGTCGGTGCCGGTGCGATGCCCGGCCTGCGTCATTCGCACCGTGCCGCCGAAGGCGGCGACCGCATCGGCGATGCGCCGGTCATCGGTGGCCACGATCACGTCGTCCACGCCGCGCGCCAGCCGCGCGCGCTCGTAGACGTGCGCGATGAGCGGCTTGCCGCACAAATCGGCGAGTGCTTTTCCTGGGAAGCGCGAGGAGTCGTAGCGCGCGGGGATGAGGGCGACGATCCGGGACGTCTGCCGCGAGTCGGGTGCAACGCCGCGACGCGCGTCAGTGGACACGGCGGATCATAGCATGGCGGCGCGGCCGCTGGTCGTCGGTCGTCGGTCTTCGGGCTACAGGCTCAGAGCACGGAGCCGCGGAGCCCGCATCCGTTTGCCGTTAGCCGTTAGCCGGACTAGCCGTGGCAGTCCGCGAAACACGCGGCCGAGGTGCTACGATACCCGGGTGCTGCAGTCGCACTGGAAAGGGGCGGTGACGGTCGTGACCGGCGCGACGGCGCTCGCCGGCTGGCTCGCGACGCCGCCCGCGCCCGCGCGCGAGCCCGCGCGCACGACCGCGGCTTCACGGCCCGCGCCCGCCACGGTGTCGCTGGAGCACGAAGCCGCGCGGCTCGCGGCACGCATCCGCGCCACCGCCGCGTTCGAGCAGCCGAACCGCAATCCCTTCCGCTTTCCGGCAGTCGCCCCAGCCCGGCGCACGGCGGCGCCTGAGGCGGAGGCGGCATCGGCAGCCGCGCCGGTCGTGCCGGCGGCGCCCGTGTTCCCGTTCCGCCTCGCCGGCATGGCCAGCGACGCGGCGACCGGCACCACCGTCCGCACCGCCGTGCTGTCGAGCAACACGCTAGGCCTCGTGCTCGCCGCCGTGGGCGACGTCGTCGCCGGCAGCTACCGCATCGAGCGGATTGACGACGACGGCGTCGATGTCGTGGACGTGCGCGACGGCCGCGTCATTCGCCTGCCGCTGCGTAGACGCCGCTGAGCGGGCTCAAACCGCTAGCGAGGCGGAGCCGCGTGGTGGCGAGCCTCGCGACCAGCCGCGCGGTCCTGATGTTCTTCAGGCCGCGAATTTCCTCGAGCACCGCTTCCGTAATCCGGGCCGACTCGTCGACGCCCACCAGGCCGACGGCGCGGGTGCCGTCGCGGCCGAGCGCGAAGCTGGCGATGTTCACGCCGTGACGGCCGAGAATCGTGCCGAGGTCGCCGATGACGCCCGGCTGATCGTTGTTGGAGATGACGATCATCGTCCCCTCGAGGGGCGCCTCCACGGCCACGCCGTCCAGCATCACCAGGCGCGCGGACGCGCGCTCGAACACCGCGCCTTCCACCCACCGGTCGCCGTCGGGCGTCTGGAGCTTCACCGAGATCAGCGCCCGGTAGTCGCGCGCACGCGTGCTGCGCGATTCGGCCACTTCGAGCCCGCGCTCGGCGGCCACCTGCCGGGCGTTCACGAAGGTGACGGCGGGAGAGAGGATCGGCCGCAGCAGGCCGACGATGATCGCGTTGGCCACCAGGTCGGTCCGGCCGCTGGCCAGGTCGCCGTAATAGCGGACGCTCAGCTCCTGGGCGTTGCGGTCGATCATCTGGGCCAGAAACGAGCCCAGGCGCTCGCCGAGGGTCAGGAACGGCTGGAGACGCTTGAACTCGTCTGGCGACACCGACGGCACATTGACGGCGTTCCGGACCACACCGTCGCGCAGGAAGTCGCGGAGCGCCGCCGCCGTCTCGACGCCAACCAGTTCCTGGCCTTCGGCGGTCGACGCCGCGATGTGGGGCGTGGCGACCACTTGCGGCAAGCTCTGCAGGCGGTGGTCCACCGTGGGCTCCTTCACGAACACGTCCAGGGCCGCGCCCGCCACCTGCCCGCCCTCGATGGCGTCGGCCAGCGCGGCTTCGTCCACCAGGTCGCCGCGCGCGGTGTTCACCAGTCGCAGGCCCTTCTTGGCGTTGGCCAGCCGCTCCGCGTTCACCAGGTTGCGGGTCTGCGGCGTCGAGGGCATATGGAGCGACACGTAGTCGGCCTGCGCGAACAGATCGTCCAGGGCGACCAGCTCCACGTCGAGGTCCGCGGCCACCTGCGGCGGCAGAAACGGATCGAATGCGATGATGCGCATCTCGAATGCCGTCGCCCGTCGCGCCACTTCCTGGCCGATGCGCCCCAGGCCGACCAGTCCCAGCGTCTTGCCGCGCAGCTCGCTGCCCTGAAACTTCTTCTTCTCCCACTTGCCCTGTTTCATCGCGGCGTCGGCGCCGGGCATGTGCCGTGCTAATGAAAGCAGAAGGCCCATCGTCAGCTCGGCGACGCTGATGCTGCTGGCGCCGGGGGCGTTCATCACCACGATGCCGCGGGCGCTTGCCGCGGGCACGTCCACGTTGTCCACGCCGGTGCCGGCCCGGGCGATTGCCCGAAGCCGCGGCGCGGCGTTGATCAGCGCCGCCGTCACTTTGGTGGCGCTGCGGACGACGATCGCGTCGGCGTCGGCGATGTCCGCTGTCAACTGCTCGACGCTGCGGCCGGATGCGGGCGTCGACGGTCCAGCCCTCCTTGGACAGCAGATCGATGGCGGATGTCGGGAGGTCGTCGGCGATCGAGAATCTTCACGATGGATCCGTGCGGCGCGAGCGGTTGGTGTGGGCGGCGCGCGGCGATACCGGCACGCGCGTCACGAACGGACTCCCCAAGTATAATCGCGGGCTGTCGCGTAAGCCGGATGTGCTCCGACAGGGTGGCGCAGGCTGGCGAGCGGGCTGAGCGATCCACAGGGCGGTTGCGGATGTATGACGGCCGCACAACGATGGTGCAAAATGCTAGATCGCTAAAGATCAATCGCCGATCGGTCGAGATGGGCGATCTTTTCAACAAGGAATCCACAGGTACTGAGGAAAACTGCCAACGCAAGTTGCGGGACAGTGACCTAAGGAGGAGCTGCATGAATCGCAAAGTGACCGTGGTGGGCGGCGCGGGCAACGTGGGGATGACCGTGGCGCGCGCGATCGCCGAAAAGGAACTGGCCGACGTCGTCATCATCGACATCGCCGATCAGAAAGCGGCGGGCGTGGCGCTCGACATCTACGAGACGTGCCCGATCATCGGCAGCGATTCGCGCCTCATCGGCGGCGGCGATTGGAGCGCCGCGGCCGGCTCCGACGTCGTCGTCATCACGTCGGGCAAGCCGCGCAAGCCGGGCATGAGCCGCGACGACCTGGTGCGCGACAACTTCGAGATCATGAAGAGCATCGCACCGCATCTGGTGCACTACACACCAAATGCCGTGATCGTACCGGTGGCGAACCCGCTCGATGCGATGTCCCAGGCGCTCTTCAAGCTGACCAAGTTCCCGCGCGAGCGCGTGATCGGCATGGCCGGCGTGCTCGACTCCGCCCGCATGAGCACCTTCGTGGCGATGGAGCTGAACGTCTCGGTCGAGAACGTGACCTCGTTCGTGCTCGGCGGCCACGGCGACACCATGGTGCCGCTGCCGCGGTTCTCGCACGGTGGCCGGCATTCCGCTGACCGAGCTCCTGCCCAAGGAGCGCATCGACGCCATCGCCAAGCGCACCGCCGACGGCGGCGCAGAGATCACGAAGCTGGTCGGCACGAGCGCGTGGTACGCGCCGGGTCAGGCCGCGGCCGAGATGTGCGAGGCGATCCTCAAGGACAAGAAGAAGATCCTGCCGTGCTCGGTGTACCTGCAGGGCGAGTACGGGATTCGCGATCTGTTCGTCGGCGTGCCGGTGAAGCTCGGCGCGCGGGGTGTGGAGCAGATTATCGAAGTGAAGCTGACGCCGGAGGAGGATGCGGCCTTGAAGAAGTCGGCGGCGGCAGTGAAAGAACTCGTCGACGTTATCGGAATGTAGGCCCGGCTCCGGGCTCCAGGCTCCGGGCGCCAGGCCAGCACAGAACGGGCAGAAGGTTCGAGAGAACCTTCTGCCTCAGTGCAGTTTCTGACTTCTGACTTCTGAATTGCCGATTGCGAGCCGCTATTGCCCGGCCGGCTCCAGCCGGCGGCGCCGCGGCGGCGGGCGCTCCAGCCGCCGGCGCCGGCGCGGGCGGGGGAGGCACCACGGGCGTCACGGCCCCCCGGTGGCACATCGCGCACGACACCCGGGTGGCGGTCTCGGCGGTCTTGTTCACCGCCTGCTGCACCGTCGGCTGCAGGCCGGCGGTCATCCGCATCATCGCCCGGGCCATGTTCTTCTGCGGTTTGACGTCGGTGGCGAAGTCGTTCATCGGGTCGCCCGCCTTGGTGAACACGTGGCAATGCGTGCACGTGACGCCGAGTGCCGCGTTGAACTGCCGCATCACCACCAACACCTGCTCCCGCGACCAGTCCTTCGGCAGCACTTGAAGGTTCGTCGGCGGTGGCGCCGGCGGCCCGCCGCCCTGGCGCGCGCCTGCCTGGCCGCCCGCGGCCGGCGGCGCCTGCGCGCCGACGAATGCCCCCATCAACAGCAGACCGAGTCCGATGGCCCCAAACTGTCAGACGCATCATGTATGTTCGTCTCCTGCGAGCCCCTCAGGTGGGCAGTGGGAAAGTGGCGCAGCATTGTAGTCGCGTTTCGACAGGCCACGCGCCCGTAGCCGAGTAGCCCGTAGCCTGGAGCCTTGTTGTATGATCGATGGCTGTTTGACCTGGCGAATCGACGCCAGCTCACATACATCCTTCCAGTGAAAATCCACGAATATCAGGCCAAAGCCGTCCTCGCGCGTTTCGGTGTCCCGGTGCCACGCAGCGAGGTCACCTTTTCCGCCGACAACGTCGCCGACATCGCCAGAAAACTCGGCGGCGGCATCTCGGTGGTCAAGGCGCAGATTCACGCCGGCGGGCGTGGCAAGGGCGGCGGCGTCAAGGTCGCCAAGTCGCCCGAGGAAGCGCAGCAGCTCGCCAAGTCCATCCTGGGCATGACGCTGGTGACGCACCAGACCGGCCCCGAAGGCAAGAAGGTGGGCCGGCTGCTCATCGAGGAAGGCCTGCAGATCGACCGCGAGTTGTACGTCAGCATCGTCATCGACCGCGCCAGCGCCTCGCCGGTCATCATCGCCAGCGCCGCCGGCGGGATGGACATCGAGGAAGTCGCCGCCTCCCACCCCGAGAAGATTCTTCGGGAAACGGTGCAGCGCGGCACCGGTCTGCTGCCGTTCGAGAGCCGCAAGCTGGCCTTCGGCATGGGGCTCGACGGCGCCGCGGCCGGCAAGTTCGCCAAGGTGCTGGCATCGCTCTACGAGGCCTTCATGGCCACCGACGCCTCGATGATCGAGATCAACCCGCTGGTGCTGACCAAGGAGGGCAACCTCCTGGCGCTCGACGCCAAGGTCAGCTTCGACGACAGCGCCCTCTATCGGCACCCCGAGCTGAAGGAGCTGCGCGACGAGTCCGAGGAGGATCCGCTCGAGGTGGAGGCCTCGAAGTTCTCGCTGAACTACATCCGCCTGGACGGCAACATCGGCTGCATGGTCAACGGCGCCGGGCTGGCCATGGCCACCATGGACATCATCAAGCTGGCGGGCGGCGAGCCGGCCAACTTCCTGGACGTCGGCGGCGGGGCGAACGCCGAGCAAATCCGCAACGCCTTCAAGATCCTGATGTCCGACGCCAACGTCGAGGCGGTGCTGATCAATATCTTCGGCGGCATCCTGCGCTGCGATGTGCTGGCACAGGGCGTGATCGCGGCGGTGAAGGACCTGGGCGTGCCGGTGCCCATCGTCATCCGGATGGAAGGCACGAACGTCGAGGAGGGAAAGCGGCTGTTGCAGGAGAGCGGACTCAACTTCGCCACCGCCGACTCCATGGGTGAAGCGGCATCGAAGGTCGTGGCGCTGGCCGCCGCGCCAAAGGGGACGAAGTAAGCCATGGCGGTACTGCTGGATCGCAACACCCGGCTGGTGGTTCAAGGCCTGACCGGCCGCGAGGGCACCTTTCACGCCAAGGCGGCAGCCGCCTACGGCACCACGGTCGTCGGCGGCGTGACGCCCGGCAAGGGCGGCACCACCCACGAGGGCTGGCCGATCTTCAACAGCGTCCACGACGCGGTGCGCGAGACCGGCGCGAACGCGTCGGTGATCTTCGTGCCGCCGCCCGCGGCGGCCGACGCCATCATGGAGGCGACCGACGCCGGCATCCCGCTTGCCGTCTGCATCACCGAAGGCATTCCCACCGTGGACATGCTGAAGGTGTGGACCTTCATGGAAGGCAAGAAGACGCGGCTCGTCGGCCCCAACTGTCCCGGCGTCATCACCGCCGGCCAGGCCAAGGCGGGCATCATTCCCGGCCACATCTGCAAGGAAGGCCGCATCGGCATCGTCTCGAAGAGCGGGACGCTGACCTACGAAGCCATCCACCAGCTGTCGAAGCAGGGGATGGGGCAGACGACCTGCATCGGCATCGGCGGCGACCCGCTCATCGGCACCAACTTCATCGACGCGCTGAAGCTCTTTGCCGGCGACCCCGACACCGAGGCCGTGATCATGATCGGCGAGATTGGCGGCACCGCCGAGCAGGAGGCCGCGGCCTACATCAAGAGCGAGTTCAAGAAGCCGGTGGTCGGCTTCATCGCCGGCCAGACCGCGCCGCCCGGGCGCCGCATGGGCCACGCGGGCGCCATCATCGCCGGCGGCCAGGGAACGGCCGCCGAGAAGATGGAGGCGTTGACCAAGGCCGGCGTACGGGTGGCCAAGAGCCCCGCCGACATGGGCGCGGCCATGAAGGAGGTGCTCGGGCGGTAACGCCGGGCAGCGTCTATGGAACGAACGTTTGCGATCATCAAGCCGGATGCGGTCGAAAAGGCCCTGGCGGGCCAGATCCTGGCGCGCATCCAGGCGGCGGGCTTCACGGTCCGCGCCATGCGGCTGCAGCACTTGTCCAGGAAGGAAGCCGAGGGCTTCTACGCCGTTCACCGCGAGCGGCCGTTTTTCGGGTCGCTGACCGAGTTCATGTCGTCCGGTCCGTGCGTGCTCCTGGCGCTCGAGGCGCCCGACGCGATCAAGAAGTGGCGCACCACGATGGGCGCCACCGACCCGGCCAAGGCCGACGCCGGCACGCTGCGCAAGGACTTCGGCGAGTCGATTGAGCGCAACGCGACCCACGGCTCCGACGCACCGGAAACAGCCGCGTTCGAGCTCGGGTATTTCTTTCGCGGCATGGAGTTGCTCTAGCCGGGAGGCTAGGCGCCCAGGCTCCAGGCTGCAGGCCTCATGGGTAAGACGCTCATCGTCGTGGGGCTCGTCATCGCGGCAGTCGGCGCAGTGATCGCCCTCGGCGTTCCGCTTGGGCGGTTGCCCGGCGACTTCACCTACCGCCGCGGCAGCTTCTCGTTCTACTTTCCGCTCACGACGTCGATTCTCGTGAGCGTCGTCCTTACGCTCGTGGCCTGGTTCTTGGGCCGGCGCTAGCCCGCCGGGGGAGGGTTCAGGGTGCCGTCGATCAAGGCCGACCGTTGGATCAAGCAGATGGCGCTCGAGCACAAGATGATCGAGCCGTTCGAGGACCGCCAGGTCCGGGCGGGTGTCATCTCCTACGGCCTGTCGAGCTACGGCTACGACATCCGCGTCGCCGACGAGTTCAAGATCTTCACCAACATCAACAGCACGGTGGTGGACCCGAAGAGCTTCGACGCGCGCAACTTCGTCGACTTGACCGCCGACGTCTGCATCATCCCGCCGAATTCGTTCGCGCTCGCCAAGACGGTGGAGTACTTCCGCATCCCGCGCGACGTCCTGACTGTCTGCGTCGGCAAGTCCACCTATGCCCGGTGCGGCCTGATCGTGAACGTGACGCCGTTCGAGCCGGAGTGGGAGGGCTACGTGACGCTGGAGATTTCCAATACCACGCCCCTGCCGGCCAAGGTCTACGCCAACGAAGGGATCGCGCAAGTGCTGTTCTTCCAGAGCGACGAGCCCTGCGACGTCTCCTACGCCGACAAGAAGGGCAAATACCAGAAGCAGCAAGGCCTGACCTTACCGCGGCTCTGACACCGTCGTGGCTCTGCTTTAACCGGCTGTTCGAAGGGTGTTAGTCTCGCCTATGCCTCTGCTCGCGATTCTTCTCGTGCTCCTGCCGGCCTCGGTGCTGGCGCAGGCACCCGCGGCGCCGCAGACCGACGAGGAGAAGACGCTGTATGCCGTTGGCCTGGTGATGCAGCGAACCCTCCAGCAGTTCGACTTGAGTCCGGCCGAGATGGCGGTCATCCAGCGAGCCATCAGCGACGCGGCGGCAGGAAAGCCGGCGATCGACCTGGACGAATGGGGCCCGAAGATTCAGGCGCTGGCCAATGCTCGCGGCGAGCGGCTCACGGTCCGTGAGAAGGAGGCGTCGGCGGCGTATCTGACCAAAGCGGCGGCCGCCACCGGCGCTGTCAAGATGGACTCCGGAATCGTCTACACGGAAACCACCGCCGGCACGGGCGCCTCGCCGACCGCGAGCGATCGCGTCAAGGTGCACTACCGGGGCACGCTGATCAACGGCACCGAGTTCGACAGCTCCTACGCGCGCAACGAGCCGGCCGAGTTCCCGCTCGGCGGGGTGATCCGGTGCTGGACCGAGGGCGTCCAGCGCATGAAAGTGGGCGGCAAGGCGCGGCTGGTCTGCCCCTCGGACCTCGCCTACGGCGACCGCGGCAACCAGGCCATTCCGGGCGGCGCGGCGCTGGTGTTCGAGATCGAGCTGCTGGAAATCATCGCTGGCCCACCGGCGAACTGAGCCCGCCGCGCGAGCGGCCCCCTATAATTACGGGATGATCCGCGCGTTCAAGGGCGTCCGGCCGCAGGTGGACCCGACCGCCTACGTGGACATGAGCGCCCAGGTGATCGGCGACGTGCACGTCGGCCCCGAGAGCAGCGTGTGGATGAACGTCGTCGTGCGCGGCGACGTCAACTCGATCCGCATCGGCGCGCGGTCCAACGTCCAGGATTTGACTCTCGTCCACGTGATGCGCAACACCCACCCGACGGTGATCGGCGACCAGGTCACCATCGGCCACTCCGCCGTGATCCACGGCTGCACGATCGGCAACCGGTGCCTGATCGGCATGGGCGCCATCCTGCTGAACGGCTGCAGGATCGGCGAGGGGTCGATCGTGGCGGCAGGGGCGCTGGTGCCCGAGGAGATGGTCATCCCGCCGGGGTCGATGGTGATGGGCCTGCCGGCCAAGGTCCGCCGCTCGCTGACGGCCGAGGAAGACGCGTCGATCGCCTGGTATTCGGACAACTACGTGCGCTACCGGCTGGACTTCGCCGACGACGGCGTGGCTGAGCCCGAATGAGCGCCCGGCGAACCGAGCCCGCGCGCGGGATGCGCGACTTCCTGCCCGACGACGTCCGCCGCCGGCAGCACGTGATCGGCGTGGTGGCGCGGGTCTACGAGCGCTACGGCTTCGAGCCGATCGAGACGCCCGCGGTCGAGAACCTCGAGACCCTGCTGGGCAAGTACGGCGAGGAAGGCAACCAGCTCATTTTCAAGATCTTGAAGCGCGGCGAGCACGAGTCCAGCGGGGAGGCGGACCTGGCGCTGCGCTACGACCTCACCGTGCCGCTGGCGCGGGTGATCGCCCACCACCAGGCCAAGCTGCCCAAGTACTTCAAGCGCTATCAGGTGCAGCCGGTGTGGCGGGCCGACCGGCCGGCGCGGGGACGCTTCCGCGAGTTCTACCAGTGCGACGTGGACGCCATCGGCTCGACGTCGCCGCTGGTCGAGGCCGAGATCTGCGCCGCGGCCTCGGACGTGCTCGCCGAGCTGGGGTTCGACGACTTCTACATCCGCCTGAACCACCGGGCGCTGCTGACAGCGGTACTGGGGGCGGCGGGCATTGCGGAGCCACTCCACGGCACCGCCCTCATCGCGCTCGACAAACTGGACAAGGTCGGGATGCGCGGGCGTGGCGGCGGAGTTGACCGAGCGCGGCGTCGATGCCGCCGGCGTGGACGGCCTGAAACAGGTGATCGAGGGCAGCCTGGCCTCCGAGGCCGGCAGAGGCGGGCCATCCGGCGCGCTGGATTTCGTCGCCGGCTTTGTGGCGAAGGCCGGCATTGGGACCGACAGCGGCGGGCCCGCTGGCGAACCTGCGGGAGATCGTCCGGCTGTCGGCCGAGACACGAGCCGGCACCCGGATCCGCTTCGACCCCTGCCTGGCCCGCGGCCTGTCCTATTACACCGGGGCGATCATGGAAATCGTGGTGCCGGACCTGCGCGGGAGCCTCGGCGGCGGCGGGCGCTACGACAACCTGGTCGGCATGTTCCTGGGCCAGCCGGTTCCGGCCTGCGGGTTTTCGCTGGGCCTCGAGCGCATCCTGGTGGTGATGGCCGAACGCGACATGTTCCCGGCGGCCGTCCACCACACCCCGGCGGACGTGATGGTGGCCGTGTTCGCCGAGGCCGATGGCCCCCAAGTCCTGGCCCTGGCCTCGCGGCTGCGTGCCGAGGGCCTGCGCGTGCTGGTCTACCCCGAGGCCGACAAGCTCGGCAAGCAGATCAAGTACGCTGATGCACGCGGGATCCCGCTCGTGGCCATGCTCGGTGCCGACGAAATGGCGGCCGGCACCGTGACCATCAAGCACCTGGCGGCCCAGACCCAGTCCACCTATCCCCAGTCCGCGGCGGGTGCCGCGATTCGTGAGGTATTGACGCACCGTGGCTGAAGCACTCGGCGAGCTGACTCGAACACACACCTGCGGCGCCCTGCGCCAGACCGACGTGGGCGCCGACGTGGTGCTGCTCGGCTGGGTGCACCGGGTGCGCGACCTGGGCGGCGTGCTGTTCATCGACGTCCGCGATCGCGCCGGCGTCACCCAGGTGGTGTTCGACAAGGACGACGAGGCCATGCTCGCCAAGGCGAAGCGCCTGCGCTCCGAGTTCGTGGTCGGGGTGGAGGGGCGCGTGCGCGCGCGATCGGCCGAGACCGTGAACCCGAAGCTCGACACGGGCCAGGTCGAGGTGCTGGTCCGGCGGCTGACGATCCTCAACGAGGCGAAGACCCCGCCTTTCCCGATCGCCGACGACACGCCGGTGTCGGAGGACGTCCGGCTCAAGTACCGCTACCTCGACCTGCGACGGCCGCGCTTGCAAGACAACCTCGTTCTGCGGCACAAGGTGACCATCGCCGCGCGGCGCTTTTTCGACCAGCACGACTTCATCGAGGTGGAGACGCCGATTCTCACCAAGTCCACGCCCGAGGGTGCGCGCGACTACCTGGTGCCCAGCCGCGTGCACGCCGGGGAGTTCTTCGCCCTGCCGCAGTCGCCGCAGCTCTTCAAGCAGATCCTGATGGTCGCCGGCATGGACCGCTACGTCCAGATCTGCAAGTGCTTCCGGGACGAGGACCTGCGCGCCGACCGCCAGCCCGAGTTCACGCAGATCGACGTCGAGATGTCGTTCGCGCGGCCCGAGACGATTTTCGGCATCATCGAGCCGCTGATGCGCGACGTGTTCGCCGTCGTCGGCCGCACCATCGAGACGCCGTTCCGGCGCATGCCCTACGCCGAGGCGCTGGCGACAGTACGGGTCCGACAAGCCCGACCTGCGGTGCGGGATGCCGATCCAGGACTTCCGCGAGTTCTTCCGCGAGTCCAGCTTCCGGGTGTTCCGTGAGATCGTGGCCGGCGGCGGCACCGTGCGCGGCTTCGTGGCGCCCCATGCGGCGGGCTATTCGCGCAGCGAGGTGGACGGGCTGGTGGACGTGGCCAAGGGGATGGGCGCCACCGGCCTCGTGTGGGCGCGCCGGGGCGCCGATGGCGCCATCACCAGCTCGGTGATGAAGGCGCTCGGCGAGGACGCGGTCCGCGGCCTGCTGGACCTGGCCGGCGTCGAGGCGGGCGGCCTGCTGCTGGTCGCGGCCGGCGAGCCCGACTCGACCTCGAAGCTGCTGGGCCAGATGCGGCTCCATGTCGCCAAGCGGGACGATCTGCTGAAGCCGGACGCGTTCGAGTTCCTGTGGGTGGTGGATTTCCCGCTGCTCGAGTGGGACGGCGAGGCCAAGCGCTACGTGGCGATGCACCACCCGTTCACGTCGCCGCTCGACGAGGACTACGAGAAGCTGGCCACCAGCCCGGGCGAGGCCCGGGCCAAGGCCTACGACCTGGTGCTGAACGGCAGCGAGGTGGCGGGCGGCAGCGTGCGTATCCACGACGCCGCGATGCAGAGCCGCATCTTCTCGCTGCTCAACATCGAGCCCGACGAGGTCAAGGCGCGGTTCGGGTTCTTCGTCGAGGCGCTCGAGTACGGCACCCCGCCGCACGGCGGCATCGCCATCGGCCTCGACCGCCTGGTGGCGATCCTGGCCAACGAGAGCTCGATCCGCGAGGTGATCGCGTTCCCGAAGACGGCCGCCGCCGTCGATCTGATGTCGAGCGCGCCGTCGCCGGTGAGCCGCCACCAGCTGCGGGAACTGCACCTGGCCGCGCGTACTCCTGACGCCCATGAGACGAATCGCGCTCCCGCAGGACGGGCTGGAGACGATTTACGGCGCGCGCGACGCGAACCTGAAGTTCGTCGAATCGCTGTTCGGCGTCACGCTGCGGACGCAGGGCGGCGAGCTGATCGTCAACGGCACGCCCGGCGGGCGAAGCCGCGGCGGGGCGCATCTTCGAGCAGCTGGCCGACCTGCTGCGCGAGGGCTACACCATCGCCAACGGCGACGTGAAGACGGCGGCACAGCTGCTGTCGCAGGATCCGGACACCAATCTCCGCGACTACTTCCTGCGCGAGGCGCCCGGGCAGTCGACGACGCCGCAGACGCGGCGGCGGGTGAACCCCAAGAGCAAGAACCAGCGGAAGTATCTGGACGCCATCGACAAGTTCGACATCGTGTTCGGCGTCGGGCCGGCGGGCACGGGCAAGACCTACCTGGCGATGGCGCAGGCCGTGCAGTACCTCCTCGCCAAGAAGGTCAGCCGCGTCATCCTGGCCCGGCCGGCGGTCGAGGCCGGCGAGAAGCTGGGTTTCCTGCCGGGCGACCTGCAGGAGAAGGTGAACCCGTACCTGCGCCCGCTGTACGACGCGCTGTACGACATGATGGACACCGAAAAGGCGACGCGGCTGGTGGAGCGCGGCACCATCGAGGTCGCCCCGATCGCCTTCATGCGCGGGCGCACGCTCAACGATGCTTTCGTGATCCTGGACGAGGCGCAGAACACCACGTCGGAGCAGATGAAGATGTTCCTGACGCGGCTGGGTTTCGGCTCGAAGGCCGTGGTCACCGGCGACATCACGCAGATCGACCTGCCGAACCCGCGCGCGTCGGGCATGGTCGAGGCGCTGCGGATCGTCAAGGACGTGGAGGGTATCGGCTTCGTCTACTTCGACGACACCGATGTGGTGCGCCACAAGCTGGTGCAGCTGATCGTGCGGGCGTACGACACGGCGTCCAGCCGGCGGGATGGGTGACCGGCCGCTGCTGGTGGAAGTGCTGGGCGTGCCGGCGGGTGGCCGTGCGCTGGGCGCCTGGCTCGCGGAGGTGGCCCCGGCGGGCGCCAGGGGGAGCCTGACCGTCGCCGTGACCACCGATGCCCGGGTGCGCGCGCTGAACCGCCGGTTTCGCGGAGTGAGCAAGCCTACCGACGTGCTGTCGTTTCCAGCCGATGAGCCCGGCGAGCTTGGCGATATCGTGATCGCCCGCGGCGTGGCGGCCCGCCAGGCCCGTGATCTGGGACACTCCCTGGCCACGGAGCTGAGGGTGCTGGCGCTGCACGGCCTGCTGCACCTGCTCGGCTACGACCACGAGCACGGACGACGGGCGGATGGCGCGGGCCGAGGCGCGTTTACGCCGGCGGGGCGGCCTCGAGGCCGGCCTGATCGAGCGGACCGGGCAATCAAACACTGCGCTGGCGAGGCGAAGCCGCCCTCGCCGGTCCATGGCGGAGCCTCGCCAGCCTTGACGCCGCTGGCGCTGTTCCTGGTGGCCTGCGCCACCGTGTTCCTGGGCACGGTGCAGACGGCGTTCGGCGCGCTGATGCGCCTGTCGCTGCGGCTCATGGCCGAGCGGGGCGGGCGCGACGACGAGCTTGGTGGATATCTCGACGATCCGCCAACGGCTCTTCATTCCGGTCCGCGCCGGCGATCGGCTTGTGCACCGTGCTGGCCGCGGTGCTGATCGCCCGTGTCAGCGATATCGACAGCCTGCAGTCCGTGGCGACGTTCGTGGTCTCGCTGGTCGCCTTCGTCGTGGCCTGCGAGCACCTGATCCCGATGGCGATTGTCGGCGCCGACCCGGAGCGCGTCCTCGATCTGCTGTTGCCCGTGTTCAACCCGCTGGCGCGGCTGATGACGCCGCTGACCGCCACGTTGCTCCAGGTTCGCGGCACCCGCCGCGATCGCGACCCGGCCGCGGCGCCGGGCAACGGCGCCGCCCAGCCGGCGCTGCGCCCGCCGGACGTCGCCAACGACGAAGGGCAGATCTCGGAGGAAGAAGGCCGTGAGCTGCTGCAGTCGGTGGTCGATTTCACCGAGACGGTGGTGCGCGAGGTGATGACGCCGCGGCCCGACATCGTCGCCGTGTCGGCCGACGCGTCGTTGCAGGACCTGCGGGCGGTGTTCCGGGAAGAGCAGTATTCCCGGATGCCCGTCTATCGGGACAACCTCGACAACGTGGTCGGCGTGGTGTTCGTGAAGGATCTGGTGGCCCTGCCCCCGGGTGCCGAGCCGCCGCTGAAGACGCTGATGCGGTCGGCCTATTTCGTGCCGGAGAGCAAGCGCGTCTCGGACCTGCTGAAGGAACTGCAGCGCCGCCAGGTGCAGATGGCGATCGTGCTGGACGAATACGGCGGCACCGCCGGGCTGGTGACCGTCGAGGATCTGCTGGAGGAAATCGTCGGCGAGATCCGCGACGAATACGACGTCGAGAGCGAGACGGTGACCGACGAGGGGAACGGCGCCCTCGTGTTCAGCGGCAAGGTCAGCGTGGACGAGGTGCGCGACCGGCTGGGCATCACCATCGAGCGTGAAGGCTTCGAGACCGCTCGGCGGCTACCTGCTGGCGCACCTGGGCCGCATGCCCTACGTCGGCGAGACGTTCGAGGCCGGCGAGCTGGCGGTTGAGGTGCTGGAAGTCGAGCGGCGCCGGATCACGAAGGTGCGAGTGCGCCGCCGGGCCGCGGCCGGCGCCGAGTAACCGGGTTCCCTGTCATGCGGTGCGGAACCATCGCCCTCATCGGTCGCCCCAACGCCGGGAAGTCCACGCTGCTCAACCGCATCGTCGGGCAGAAGCTGGCAATCGTCTCCGACAAGCCCCAGACGACGCGCACCCGCATCATCGGCGTCAAGCAGTACCCCGACGCCCAGGCCGTTTTCGTCGACACCCCGGGCATCCACAAACCCACGCATCGCCTGAATGTCCGCATGGTGGACACGGCCCTCGAGGCGATGCGCGACGTGGATGTAGTGGTGCTGGTGGTGGACGCCTCCGTCCGTCCGGGTCCCGGCGACAGCTACATGCTGGATCTGGTGGGGAAGGCCGGCGTGCCGACGCTGCTCGCGCTGTCGAAGGTGGATCTGGTGGCCAAGCCCCGGCTTCTGCCGCTGCTCGAGCGCTACCAGAAGGCGCACGCGTTCGCCGACTTCGTGCCGGTGTCAGCCGCCGACGGCACCAACGTGGAGGCCCTGGAGCAGGCCATCGTCGCCCGGCTGCCCGAGGGCGAGCCGATGTTCCCGCCCGACTACCTGACCTCCCAGACCGAGCGGTTCCAGGTCGCCGAGCTGGTGCGGGAGCAGGTGTTGCGGTTGACGCACGACGAGCTGCCGTTCTCGACCACGGTAGTCGTGGACGCGGTTCGAGGAGGGGGAGCCCGGCGAGATCACGCGCCTCTACTGCACCATCTGGGTCGAGCGCGAGTCGCAGAAGCCCATCGTCGTCGGCAAGGGCGGGGCGATGGTGAAGGCGATCGGCACGGCCGCGCGCGTCGAGCTTGAGCGTGAGCTGGATCGTCGCATCCACCTGGACCTGCACGTGAAGGTGAAGGCCGACTGGCGCGACAACGAGCGGCTGCTCGACGAGATCGCGACGCAGAACCGCGAAAGCTGAGGGCCGCGATCCGGCTCGCCGTCATACGATCGAGGTATCGAGCGGGCGCGTGCGCGTGCTAGAGTGAAACGTTTGCAGGCTGACGGACACTCACCATGGCGGCGCAGCGACGACTCGATCTCGTGCTCGACTCAGTCAAGCGACTGCTGCGCATTGGTGCGACCGCCAACCTGCTGAACCTGCTGCAGAAGCAGCATCCGGCCGACCTGGCGCAAGTATTCAAAGAGCTTCAGGAGCGCGACCGCGAAGCCGCCTTCAGCATCCTGGCCGAGCGCCACAGCCGCCTGGCCATGGAAGCGGTGTCAGAGCTGGGCCCCGAGGCCGGCGCCGCCCTGCTCGCCACCCGCTCCGCCGAGGAAGTGGCCAAGCTGGTCCAGGAAATCCCCTCCGACGACGCGGCCGCCTTGGTGGCCCACCTGCCCGAGGAGCTGTCGGCCGCCGTCCTCGACCTGATGCGGCCCAAGGAGTCAGGCGTCGTCGAGAACCTGCTCGAGTACGACGACAAGACCGCCGGCCGCATCATGAACCCGAACGTCTTCGCGCTGCGCGAGGACCTGACGGTCGGCGAAGCCATCACCGAGATGCAGATCCACCGCGACGTGGAGATGGTGTTCTACCTCTACGTCGTCGACGAGCGCCGCCACCTGGTGGGGGTGGTGTCGTTGCGCCGGCTGCTGCTGGTGTCGCCCGAGACGCCGCTGAAGCGGATCATGACCACGGACCTCATCACCGCCCGGGTGGACACCTACCAGGAAGAAGTGGCGCGGCAGGTGGCGGCCTACAACCTGCTGGCAATCCCGGTCGTGGACGAGGAAAACAAGCTCGTCGGCATCATCACGGTGGATGACGTGATCGACGTCATCAAGGAGGAAGCCACCGAGGACATCAACCGGCTGGCCGGCGTGGCCGGTGACGAGCGCGCGTTCACGCCGGCGATGGAATCGCTGCGCAAGCGTCTGCCCTGGCTGGGCGTGAACCTGGTAACGGCGTTTCTCGCCGCGGCCGTGGTGGCGCTGTTCGAGGGCACGATCGACCTGTTTCCGGTGCTGGCGATCTTCATGCCCATCGTTGCCGGGATGGGCGGCAACGCCGGCACCCAGACGCTCACCGTGGTGGTGCGCGGCATCGCGCTGGGCGAACTGACCTGGAGCAACTCGCGCAAAGCCCTGCTGAAGGAGATCGTCGTGGGGATCGGCAACGGCGTGGCGCTGGGTGTCGTGGCCGCGCTGGTCGTGTGGGCCACGCGCGGCAACCCGGTGCTCGGCGTGGTGCTGGGCCTGGCCATGATCATCAACATGTTCGTGGCGGCCGCGGCCGGGACGCTGGTGCCGCTGGGCCTGCGGGCCGCCAACGTGGACCCGGCACTGGCCTCGTCCGTCTTCATCACGACGATGACCGACGTCTTCGGCTTCTTTTCGTTCCTGGGGCTGGCGACCGTCTTCTCGCAGTACCTGACCCCGGCCGCGTGACATTGCACGAAACGACGTAAAATAGCCCAATTCGTGCCGCTCTATACCGCCGACGCCCTGGTGCTTCGGACCTACGCTCTCGGCGAATCCGACCGGATCGTCGTGTTCCTGACCAGGGACCGCGGGAAAAAGCGCGGGGTGGCCAAGAGCGCGCGCCGTTCGCGGTCCAGGTTCGGCGGCGCGCTTGAGCCGCTGACCGAGGCCCGGGTGGCCTATTTCGAGAGCGCCCGGCGTGAGCTGGTCGGGCTCAACTATGCGGAGGTGGTGCGATCGCCGCTGGCCATGGTCGGCACGCAGCCGGCGCAGGGCTGCGACGCGCTGACCTACGCGGCCTACTTCGCGGAGCTGCTGAACGAGTGGGCCCAGGACGCCGACGCCGACGACCGGCTCTATCGTCTCGGCGCGTCGATGCTGGACGGGCTGGCGGCGGGCGTGCCGGTGCAGCCGCTGGCGCGGTATTTCGAGTATTGGGTCCTGCGGCTGCAGGGCGTCTACCCGGAGGCGAAGGACACGCTGTCTGATGGCGCGCAAAGGTTCCTGGCGGCTGCCCGGGTGGTCGGGCCCCGGGACGCCGCGTGCCTTCAGGCCGACGACCGGGTGCTCAGGGAGTTGGAATCCGTGCATCGATCGCTCATCACCACGCACCTGGAGAAGACGTTGAAGTCGGACCGCGTGCTTCGCGACCTTCGGCGTCACGCGTGACCTTTCAGGACCTGATCCTCAAGCTGTCGGCGTTCTGGGCCACCCAGGGCTGCCTGCTGCAGCAGCCGCTCGACCTGGAAGTCGGCGCCGGTACGTCGCACCCCGAGACACTCTTCCGCGTGCTCGGGCCCAAGCCGTGGAGCGTCGCCTACGTCCAACCCTCGCGGCGGCCCGACGACGGCCGGTTCGGCCAGAACCCCAATCGCCTGTTCAAGCACCATCAGTATCAGGTCATCCTGAAGCCCTCGCCCGACGACGTGCAGCGGATGTACCTGGACAGCCTGGAGGCGTGCGGCATCAACCCGCGCCAGCACGACATCCGGTTCGAGGAAGACAACTGGGAGTCGCCGACCCTGGGGGCGTGGGGCATCGGCTGGCAGGTGCTGCTCGACGGCCTGGAGATCACGCAGTTCACGTATTTCCAGCAGGTCGGCGGCATCGACCTCGAACCGATCGCCTGCGAGATCACCTACGGGCTCGAACGCATCGCCATGTTCCTGCAGCGCGTGGACAACGTGTTCGATCTCGAGTGGGGCGGCGGCGTGAAGTACGGCGAGGTGCGGCTGCAGGAGGAAATCGACCAGTCGAAGTACGCGTTCGGCCAGGTGGACATGCCGGAGGCCGAGTTTGCGGCGCTCCACCGGGGGCTGTTCGACACCAACTTCGGATTTGCCGAGTCGCTGCTGGCGTCGGGACTGATCTGGCCGGCGCTGGAGCACTGCCTGAAGTGCTCGCACGTGTTCAACATCCTGGACTCGAGCGGCAGCATCGGCGTCACCGAGCGCACCGCCTACATCCTGCGCGTCCGCCAGCTGGCGGTGAAGATCGCGCGCGCCTACGTGGACAAGACCTACCCGGCGGATGCCGCCGAGGGTACCTAGCGATGGATCGGGAACTGCTGCTCGAGATTGGCTGTGAGGAAATCCCGGCCAGCTGGCTGCCCGGCCTGACCGCCCAGTTGGGTAACCAGCTGGAGGCCCGCCTGAAGGATCTGCGGCTGCTGCCCGAGGCGCCGATCGAGACCTTCAGCACGCCGCGGCGCCTCACCGCGCGGATCGCCAAGCTGGCCGAACGGCAGACCGACTTCGAGGAAGCTGGTGACCGGCCCGCCGGTTTCGGCGGCACTCGGCAAGGACGGCGCGCCGTCGCCTGCCGCGGCCGGCTTCGCCAAGAAGTACGGCGTGGAGGTCAGCACCCTGGAGAAGGTGGAGACGCCCAAGGGCGTCTACCTCGCCCACCGCGTCCATCAGCGGGGCCGTGCCACGGCCGATGTGCTGGCCGACGTGATGTCCGGCATCCTGCGGCAGATGACGTTCCCGAAGCAGATGCGGTGGGACGCCTATCTGGAGGACGGCAAGGGCCCGCTGGTGTTCGCCCGCCCGATCCGGTGGCTGATCCTGACCTACGGCGGGCGCGTGGTGCCGTTCGTGATCCGTCGATCCGAGCTGGCGCAGGGCCGCACGGTTCAGGATGTGCGGTCCGGATCGAACACCTACGGCCACCGCTTCCTGACGACGAGCGGCCGCGCCGGACGGGCCATCAAGGTCAAGACCTTCGACGACTACAAGGCGCGCCTGCTCGAAAACTTCGTGATCCTGGAGCGCTCCGAGCGCGAGTCGCGCATCCGGCGCGAGCTGGAGACCCACGCGCGCAGGCTGGGTGCGCGCCTCAGCGGCCTGGTGTCGGCCCACTCGTCGCTGCTGACGGAAGTGCCCGACCTGGTGGAGTATCCGTCGGTCGTCGCCGGTCACTTTCCCCCCGAGTTCCTCCAGCTGCCCGAGGAAGTGCTGACGACGACGATGATTCACCACCAGCACTACTTCCCGGTGGTGGGCGACGACGGGGCCCTGAAGCCGGCCTTCCTGGCGGTGGCCAACATGCAGCCGGAGAAGCCGGAGGTGATCGCCCGCAACGCCGAGCGGGTGCTGACCGCGCGGCTTCGGGACGCGCGGTTCTTCTACGACGCCGACCGTCAGGTGCCGCTCGAGTCGCGCATCGATCGGCTGGCGACCGTGCTCTTCCACAAGAAGCTGGGAAGCTACAAGGAGAAGGCTGAGCGGGTGGCGCGGCTGGCCGGATGGATTGCGGGCGAGGCACTGGGCCGCCCCGACGCTGCCGCCGCGGCCGAGCGTGCGGGGCGCTTGTGCAAGGCGGACCTCGCCACCGACATGGTGCGCGAGCTGACCGAGCTGCAGGGCACGATGGGCGGGATCTACGCCCGCGAAGAGGGGATGGGCGAACAGATCTGGAAGGCCATCTACTACCACTACCTGCCCGGTGGGCGTGGAGGCGGACGCGCCGCCCTCCAAGGGTCAGCTGGGGGCGGCAGGGGCGGTGTGGGCCGCCGTCTCCCTGGCCGATCGGTTCGACTCGGTGGTGGGCATGTACGCCGCCGGCGAACGGCCGACCGGGTCGCGCGATCCGCTGGGCCTGCGCCGGCACGCGCAGGGCGCCGTGAAGATCCTGGCCGATCTGCCGGAGTTGACCGGGCGTGGACCGGCGCGTCGCGCTCGGCCCGCTGCTCGAGCAGGCCGGGGCGCCGTTCGAAGGTTATCGCGACGCGTCCGCGCACGTCAGCGCCTTCGTGTACCGACCGGCTGGCCTATCTGCTGGAGCAGCGCGGCTTCGACGTGCGCACCATCCGCGCGGTGACGCATGGCGACGCCGGCGCGGCTGAGCCCGCTCGAAGCGCGGCGGAAGCTGGAGGCGCTTGCAGCAGATGGCCGGCTCCGATGCGCTGCAGCAGGTGGCGGCGCTGTTCAAGCGCGTGAAGAACATCTCGAAGGGCGTGGACGCGTCCGATCTGGCGGCGCGCCGGCGCGCGGCTGGCCGAGCCGGCCGAGGTGGCGCTGCGCGACGCGGTTGTGACGCACACGCCGGCGATTCGCGCCGCGGCTGCCGACGGCGACTACCGGCGCGCCTTCTCGACCGTGGCCGTGCTGGCCCCGGTGGTGGCGCGCTTCTTCGACGACGTGATGGTGATGGCTGAGGACGAGAGCTTGCGCACTGCGCGGTTGCAGTTGGTCGCGAATCTGCGGGATGTGATCCTGCAGCATTGCCGACTTGTCAGAGATGGCCGCCGATTAGCGGTGCGCCTGCCAATGCAGAATGCAGAATTCAGAAACAGCAGGACCGGAGACTGTAGACCGGAGACCGGAGACTGACTTAGATGGCGAAGAAGGCGAAGACGAAAGTGACACGCAAGCCGGCGACGAAGCAGAAGAAGGCGGCCGCGCCGCGCAAGGGGCAGTACGTCTACCTCTTCGGCAAGAAGACCGACGGCAACGGCACCATGAAGCCGCTCCTCGGCGGCAAGGGCGCCAACCTGGCGGAGATGTGCCGCATCGGGCTGCCGGTGCCGCCTGGATTCACCATCACGACGGAAGTCTGCACCTATTACTACGCCAACAAGCGCAGCTACCCGCCCTCGCTGCGCGCGCAGATGCAGGCGGGCGTCGCCGCGATCGAGCGCCAGACCGGCAAGAAGTTCGGCGACGTCACCAACCCGCTGCTGGTGTCAGTGCGCTCGGGTGCGCGTGACTCGATGCCCGGCATGATGGACACGATCCTGAACCTCGGGCTGAACGATCAGACGGTCGAGGCGCTGTCCCGCAAGACCAAGAACCCGCGCTTCGCCTGGGACTGCTATCGCCGCTTCGTCCAGATGTACGGCGACGTGGTGCTGGGCGTGCAGAAGCGGCCGGACGAAGACCACGAGCCGTTCGAGACCGTCATCGAGGGCTCTGAAGCACGAGCGCTACCACGCCGACATCGAGGACACGAAGCTGACGGTCGAGGACCTGCGCGAGCTGGTGTCCCGTTTCAAGGCGCTGGTCAAGGAACGCGCCGGCAAGAACTTCCCGGCCTCGCCGTGGGACCAGCTGATGGGCGCCGTGGGCGCCGTCTTCGGCTCGTGGATGAACGACCGCGCCATCGTCTACCGCCGCAAGTACAACATCCCGACCGAGTGGGGCACCGCCGTCAACGTCCAGGCGATGGTCTACGGCAACACCGGTGACGACTCCGGCTCCGGCGTCGCCTTCACGCGCAACCCGGCCAACGGCGTCAAGGAGTTCTACGGCGAGTTCCTGATCAACGCGCAGGGCGAGGACGTGGTGGCCGGCGTGCGGACGCCCGAGCCGGTGGCCGAGCTGAAGAAGCAGATGCCGGGCGCCTACAAGGAGCTGGAGCGGATCCGGCAGACGCTCGAACGGCACTTCAAGGACGTGCAGGACTTCGAGTTCACGATCGAGGACGCGCGTCGTCTACATGCTGCAGACGCGCAACGGCAAGCGCACGGCGATGGCGGCGCTGAAGTTCTCGATGGACATGGTCAAGGAGAAGCTGATCGACTGGAAGACCGCGGTGATGCGCAACCCGGCCGACCAGCTCGAGCAGCTGCTGGCGCCGGTGTTCGATGCCGCCGAACTGGCCGCGGCGGCGCCGATCGCGACCGGGCTGCCTGCGGGTCCCGGGCGCGGCCTCCGGCCAGATCTACCTGAACGCGGACCGCGCGGTCACGGCGGCCGAGAAGGGCCAGCGCGTCCTGCTGGTCCGGGTCGAGACGTCGCCGGAAGATCTGCGCGGCATGATCGCCGCCGAAGGCATCCTCACGGCCCGCGGCGGCGTGTCCTCGCACGCGGCGCTGGTGGCCCGGCAGATGGGCAAGGTCTGCGTCTGCGGCGCCGCCGAGGTCGAGGTGGACTACGGCACCCGGCAGGTCAGCGTGAGCGGCCGGACCTTCAAGGAAGGCGATTGGATGTCGATCGACGGCACCGCCGGCAAGGTCTACGCCGGCGAGCTCAAGACCGCGCCGTCCGAAATCATCGCCGGCCTGGTGCACAACAACGCGGCGGCGAGGGCCACCGAAAAGTTCCGCCACTTCCAGCAGCTGATGAAATGGTGCTCGCAGGCGGCCCGGATGTCGGTCCGCACCAATGCCGACACGCCGGAGCAGACGGAAGCGGCGATTGCGTTCGGCGCCGTCGGCATCGGCCTGTGCCGCACCGAGCACATGTTCTTCGAGGGCGACCGCATCGACGCGATGCGGGAGATGATCCTCGCCGAGACCCTCGAGGAGCGGAAGGCGGCGCTCGCCAAGCTGCTGCCGTACCAGCGGGACGACTTCGCCGGCATCTTCCGGGCGCTCAAGGGCTATCCCGGCGACGATTCGCTTCCTGGACCCGCCGCTGCACGAGTTCCTGCCGCACTCGAAGGAACAGCAGGGCGACCTGGCGAAGAAGCTGCGGGTCACCCCCGAGCGCATCCAGCAGCGGGTCGCGCAGCTGCACGAGTTCAACCCGATGCTCGGCTTCCGCGGCTGCCGGCTGGGGATCGGCTATCCCGAGATCTCGGCGATGCAGGCCCGGGCCGTGCTCGAAGCGGCCGCGATCGTGCAGAAGGAAGGCATCAAGGTGCGGCCCGAGATCATGATCCCGCTGGTCGGTTTCAAGAAGGAGCTCGATCTGCAGATCGAGGTCGTGCACCAGGCGGCCCGCGAGGTGCAGGCGGAGCAGAAGGTCAAGCTGCAGTACATGGTCGGCACGATGATCGAGGTGCCGCGCGGCGCGCTCACGGCAGACGAGGTGGCGCAGTCGGCCGAGTTCTTCAGCTTCGGCACCAACGACCTGACGCAGATGGCGCTCGGCATGTCGCGCGACGACTCGGGCTCGTTCCTGCCGGAGTACGCGGAGCTGGAGATCGTCAGGAAGAACCCGTTCGCGACCCTCGACCAGTCCGGGGTCGGCCAGCTGGTCGAGATCGCGGTCGCCAAGGGCCGCAAGACCAAGCCGAACCTGAAGCTCGGCATCTGCGGCGAGCACGGCGGCGACCCGTCGTCGATCCACTTCTTCGAGAAGGTGGGGCTCGACTACGTCAGCTGCTCGCCCTACCGCGTGCCGGTGGCGCGGCTGGCGGCCGCGCAGGCGGCGCTTTCGGCCGAAGGTGGGCGACTGATCACGATTCACGTCCGCGAGAACGGCGCGGTCCGGGTCGGCCGACCGGGTCGAGCCCGAGTGGCTCGCCCCGTCGGCCACGACCACGGTGTGGGTGGACATGGCCAAGCCCACCGACGCCGAGCTGGCTCAGCTGAACGACGTCTTCCACTTCCACCCGCTGTCCATCGAGGACGCGCGCAGCGCGGTCCAGTTTCCCAAGGTCGAGCAGTATCCCGGCTACCTCTACGCCGTCCTCCACGGCATCGACCTCGCGGCGAGCCGCGCAGGGCCTGGGCACCCGCGACGTGGACTTCTTCGTCGGCCATTCGGTGCTGGTGACCGTGCACGACGGGACCTCGGTCCCGATCGCGGAGCTGCTGCACGCGTGCGGCCGCTACGAGCGCCTGCTGGCCGAAGGCCCGGTCGCCCTGTTCCACCGCATCGTCGACGCCATGGTGGACAACTACCGGCCGGCGATTGATGCGCTGGAGCACCGCATCGACGAGCTGGAGGAGGAGGCCTATGCGGGGCGCGATGCGATGGTCCGGCGCGTGATCGCGCTGCGGCACGAGCTGAGCGCAGGCCCGCCGAGTCCTGATTCCGCAGCGCGACGCGATCGGCCGCCTGGCGCGGCGCGAGTTCCCGGCGATCTCGGACGAGATGTCCTACCGGTTCCGCGACGTCTACGACCACGTGGTGCGCGTGACCGAGGAAACGCTGCTGTTCCAGGATCGCGTCACCGGCATCCTGGAGGTGCACCTGGCCGCCGTGTCGAACCGGCTGAACCAGGTGATGAAGGTGCTGACGGTGATGTCCACCATCTTCCTGCCGCTCACCGTGCTGACCGGCATGTGGGGGATGAACGTGCCGCTGCCGCACTTTCCCGGCGGCCCGGAGGTGCAGTTCTGGTGGGTGGCGGGCCTGATGGCGGCGTTGTCGCTGGCGATGCTGGCGGTCTTCAAGCGGAATCGATGGTTGTAGGAGGCCGATGGCGGATGACAATTCACAATTCACAAGTCAAAAGGCACAAAGCAGATCGGAACTGCAGTTCCGGCTGCCTTTGTGAATTGTGCATTGTGCATTGTGAATTTCGAGCCGGCGAACTGACCCATGGGAAAGATCGCCCGGCTTCCTCCGGATCTCGCCGACCAGATTGCGGCCGGCGAGGTGGTGGAGCGCCCGGCGTCGGTCATCAAGGAACTGGTCGAGAACGCCGTGGACGCGGGCGCCCGCCGCGTCGTGATCACGGTGGAGCAGGGCGGCAAGCGGCTGATCCGCGTCGAGGACGACGGCGAGGGCATGGACGCCGAGGACGCGCGGCTGGCCGTCGAGCGCCACGCCACCAGCAAGATCCGGACGTCGGACGACCTTGGACGCATCGCGACGCTGGGCTTTCGCGGCGAGGCGCTGCCGGCGGTGGCCTCGGTGTCCCACTTCACGCTGCGGACCGCGCCAGCGCGACGCCACCGGCGGCGTCGAAGTCGCCGTGGACGGCGGCGCGCCGGCATCGGTGCGCGACGTCGGCGCCCCGGCCGGCACCGCGGTCGAGGTCCGCGACCTGTTCTACAACCTGCCGGCGCGGCGCAAGTTCCTGAAGTCGGACGCGGCGGAGATGGCGCAGGTCACGCGGGTCGTGACGCAGATGGCGCTGTGCTACGTGGACGTCGGGTTCGCGCTCGCGGCGCCCGGGCGGCGCCGGCTCGAGTATCCGCCCGCCGCGACCTTGGCCGACCGCCTGTTCCAGGTCTACGGACACCGAACCGATCTGGTGCCGGTGGAGCGGCGTACGAGCGGGCTGGCGGTCTACGGCATGGCCGCGGCGCTGGCGTCCACCGTGCCGCGCGGCCCACAGCACGTGTTCGTCAACCGCCGCATGGTGCGCGACAAGACGATCGCGCACGCGATCGGCGACGCCTACAGCGCGGCCTCGATCAAGGAGCGCAGCCCGGAGGTGCACCTGTTCATCGAGATGCCGCTCGATGCCGTGGACGTGAACGTGCATCCGACCAAGGCGGAAGTGCGCTTCCGCGATCAGTCGTTCCTGCACTCGAGCGTGCGGATGGCCGTGGCCGACGCGTTGAGCCGCGCGCCGGTGCCGGGGCTCACCGTTGAAGCGGCCGCGGCTCCAGGCCTTGTCGCCACGGCGCCGCTGCCCGCTGCCGACGGCCTATCCCACCGTCTTTCCCAGCCGGTGGCCGCAGGCCTTACGCGAGGGAGGAGAGGCCGGCGGCGCTCGGAGGCCGTCATCGACGACAGCCTCCACATCGCGCCCGGACCACCGGGGACGCTGATGCCGCTGGGCCAGTTTCGCGACACCTTCATCGTCGCCGTGGACGAGGAGGGGATCGCGATCATCGACCAGCACGTGGCGCACGAGCGGATCCTGTTCGAGCGCATCACCGAGCGGCTGACGTCCGGCCCGCTGGAGAGCCAGCGCCTGCTGGAGCCCATGCTGGTCGAAGTGGCGCCGGAGGGCCATCAGGCATTGCTCGCGCATGCCGAGGACCTGGCACGCCTGGGCTTCGAGGTCGAGGATTTCGGCGCCGATGCGGTGCGCGTGTCGGCATGCCCGGCGCTGCTCAGCCGCGAGGAGAGCCGCGCCGCGCTGCGTGAGTTGGCCGAGGACCTGGAGCAGCTGGATCGAGGGCGAGCCGTCGTCGATGCGGTGAAACGCATCGCCGCGACCATGGCCTGCCATGCCGCGGTGAAGGCCAACTACCCGCTGACGCACGAGAAGATGCTGCACATCCTGGACGGCGTGCGGCGCACGGCCTATTCGACCGTGTGCCCGCACGGGAGGCCGGTGATGCTGAGGCTGACTCGAACCGAGCTGGAGAAGAGGTTCGAGCGGATCTAGGCCGGGCCACAGGCTACAGGCCACAGGCTTCAGGCCTGCCACAGACCGCGGAACTGAGCCCGGAGCCTACTTCCCCACGAGCCGAGGCACGTCTTTTTCGTTCTCCAAACACGCGTACTCGAGCAGCTCCACGTCGAGACCGTAGCGCTGGTTGACGTCCACCGTCCACGGCTTCGAGTACGCCTTGGGGTCGTCGATAGTCACCTGCACCAAGAGCGTGCCGAAGTTCGGGACGCCGGAAACGCTCCGTGAGCTTCGCCTGGTCGGTGAGGGGGCTGCCGTAGAAGTCGGCCCACAGGCCGTCGCGGAAGCCTGACGTCTCGACCACCAGCGTGTCTCCCTCCCAGCGCCCCGTCGAGTAGCCGTACCACGACGGCTGCTGGTCGGCCGGCAGCGGGCGGCCGTCCAGGAAGATCTGCCGGAACTCCATGTTGCGCTCGTGCAGCAGCACGAGCAGCCCGGGCATCTGGATGATCTTCTTCGGCAGCGGGTGCGCGAGCATCTGCAACGGGCCGAGGGGCAGGCAGCGCGCGTCGGGGTTGTCCTTGGCCTCTTGTTCCCGCCGGTCGTCTCGCAGCTTGGCCGCCCAGGGTAGATACGGCGGGCGCTGTCCATTGAGACCGTGGGCGACGTCGAAGAAGACGGTCCGTGGCACTGGCCCCGTGCCTTCAGCCGCCAGGCGGGCCGAAGCCGTCCACCAGCCACACGCCGGAGAAGTCGGGCTTCCCGTCGGCGGCGCGTGGCGCCGGCGCGGAGAGGTTCGGCTTGCCATCGGCTCCTTTCGGCACACCGGCCGAGGGGTATCGTATCCATTGCGCCGACACGCCCGCCGTCACGACCCACACGAGAATCGCCGCAATCGCTGCACGCATCGCGGCAGTATATGCTGCTCGCCATGAGCAGATTGCGCCTCCTTCTGATCGCATCGTTCCTTGCCACGGTCGTTGTTGGCCTGGTGCACGGCCAGGCGCCGGCGCCGAAGTTCCTGGAGCCGTCGCCGCTGCCGCCGTTGTTCTTTCGCGAGCCGTGGCGCCAGTCGCGCCCGTTCGATGCCTCGACCGGATTTCGTCCGGAGGCCGGGATCACGCCGGCGGCCGTGACCAACCCCCAGCTCGAACTGCGGCTCTACGACCCCAACGCGAAGAACGTCGCCGCCTACCTGAAGACGCCGCCGCCCGGGTCGGGACCGGTGGACTGGGACGGGCCGTCGTGCATCCAGCTGGGCGGCTACAACCAGAACCCGCCGCCGGCGAAGGTGGTCGCCGGTCAGCCCTCCGATCCGCCGAACCTGTGGACCGGCGTCTGCCAGTCCGCTGTCGCCGCGACGCTGAGGCATCGCGAGAGCTTCGTCAACCTGACCGGCGCGGCGCGCATCCGCTGGGTGACGCGGACGTCCGGATTCCACGTCGTGCGGCCGGTGGTCAAGCTGGCCGACGGCACGTGGCTGGTGGGCGACCACGCCGAAGGCGGCCAGACCGCCAACTCGGGCCTGTTCGTGGAGTCGGAGTTCGCGATCGCGAACGTGCGCTGGCTGCCGCTCGACATCGCGCGCGTCGTGACGCGCGGGCAGACGTGGGTCACGCCCGACTTGAGCCGCGTGGACGAAGTGGGGTTCGCGGATCTGCTGCCGGGTAGCGGTCACGGGTGGGGTGGGTTTGTGAACGTGGGCCGGATCGAGGTGTACGGACTATCGGTGAAGAGGTGAGGCCCACACGCCAATTCAGAATTCAGAATGCACAATTCAGCAAACTGCACGGACTTTCGATCGCGCGTCGGGGAATCGGTTGACGTCGCACGACCTGGGGCGGTTCCCGAGCGGGTCGCTGTTCGATCGGCTGGGGCGCGCGGTGTGCGCAGCAGGCTGCCTGCCGCGCAAGGAACTGTTCGAGGCGTGGGAGATGGCGCGGCGCGTCAGGCGGCTGTTCCGAGGCGGCCGAGTCGTGGACCTGGCTGGTGGCCACGGTCTCCTGGCGCAGGTGCTGCTGCTCCTGGACGACTCCTCGGCGTCGGCGCTGGTCGTGGACCCGGCGCTGCCGCGGTCGGCCGCCAAGCTCCATGACGCCCTGACGCGCAAGTGGCCTCGCCTGACCGGTCGCGTGACCTTCGAGGCCGGCCGCATCCAGGACGTAGCGGTCCAGCCCGATGACCTCGTGGTGTCGTGCCACGCGTGCGGCGCGTTGACCGACGAGGTCCTGGCGCTGGCCGCGGCCGCGCGCGCCCGCGTCGCCGTGCTGCCGTGTTGCCACGACGCCGGCGCGTTCTCCGGCGCCACGCTGAACGGCTGGTTGGAGCCGGCGCTCGCCATCGACGTGGCACGGGCCGCACGTCTCGAGGCCGGCGGCTATCACGTCTGGACGCAGACGATTCCCAAGGACATCACCCCGAAGAACCGGCTGCTCGCTCGGGCCGATCGCCCCGATGTACGCGCACGCGGGCGGCGACTCGGCGCCGCCGCGGACCGCGGACGCACCCGGTGCGTGGCCGACGGGACGCGACGCTTTGCGCCGCCGCGGCTCCTCCACCTGATGCATCGTGCCGAGCTCCGGCTGCGTGCCGGTCAGCCAGCCTTTCACCACCTCGAACAGAATCAGCGGGCGCGGCGCGTCCACCTTCAAGTATTCCGCGGCGTGCACGGTGACCCCAATGAGTACCATCCGGGGATCCTCCGGCGTGCCGTGCCGGGGATCGCCGTCCTTGGGAAACCAGATCTGCCAGTCGCTGGCGTACAGCTCCCGGATCTTGCTGCGATCCCTCGACACCACGGCGGTGCCGGAGACCGACACCCACTCCCGGTTACGGTCGCGGTAATAGGACAAGTTGACGTGCGGATCCCACGCCAGGTCGTTCAGCTTCGGACTCTCGTCCATCGTCACGAACCACAAGTCAGCGCCGCGCTGCCGGCTTCTGGTTGGCCATGGCGCGCGATCGCAAGTGGCCGTCCCGCTGGCGAGTGGTCATCATCGCCGTGTCCAGCTCGTCAACCAACGCGTAGAACTCCGCCAGTTCGCTCCTCATGGGAACCTCCGCGATGAAGCCTGATCTAAGGGACGATCCGGCGCCGGCCGGCGGCGTTCGTCCCGTTCGATGCCCTTGTCCAGCGCCGATCCGATAGCCGGCTCGTCCGCTTCGGTGCCCGCGATATCGATGTCCTGATCGGTCTGATCGTCGTCGGCGTTGACGCGATCGGGATTTGGGTCGATCGGCTCGCCGCGGCGGGACGGTATCTCGGGTGTTGGTGTGGTGTTCCATGAACGTCCTCCGGGGTAGAGCAGGTTCAAGCATCGTGCCGCGGTCCGTCCACGACGCAGCTACGCGTGGCACGCTTGATGCTCCTTCGTGACACGGAGGGCTGCTGCTGTGCTGAACTTCTTCCGCTCTCTCTGGTCAGTTCCACTGGGGTTCGCCGAGCAGTCGATGCTCGACGCCAGACGCGCGCGATTGATGGCGGCGATGGCGTCTCAGGTCGCCGGCGCGAAGGCAGAACGGGCGGCGCAGCTCGAGCGCGTCGAGAACGCGCGCATCGTCGCGGAGCGTGAGCGCCGCGCCGCGGCGATGGGGCCGGTCGCGGCGCCGGCAGTCAGCACGACGGGCCGGGGGGCCGACCGCGCACCGATTGGAGCAGAGCGATGGCGAGTGGACGAGCGGGCAAGCCGGACTGTGGAACCCGCGTTTCGTCGCGAAAGACGGCAATGAAGAAGTCGACCCGCTTCCAGCGGAGGAATGACAGCTCGACCATTTACGTGGACGGAAGTTGAGTCATAGCCTCGACCATATATGGCAACGCACTTCCGTATTCCGTGGGTGAACACGTCCCGCGCCGGCCGATCGACGCCAATCGCGCGTTTCGAATTGGCACACGGTGTGCTCGTGGGAGCATTGCTTCGCTCACCCCGGGGGACCCCGATGATTCACGAGACACACGACCACGCACGAGCAAGATCCCGTGCGTCAGACGCGCAAGGACTTCTTCGTGGCTATGGCCCAGATCTGGCTGGCCGCCTGGCTGATCGGATTGGGCGTGATGTTCTACGCGGGCAGATAGGTTTCTCGTTCGCTGCCGAGCTAAGCGCTGTTCCTCTCCTGGCGCCGGGCCATGCGGCCGTGCCATTTCCACCGGTCGAACCCACGCATCGAATTGATCAGCTGTCACGACCCCCGTCTCCACAGCCACCTCACGTAGCCCGCGTCCCTCACGGTGGGCAGTCAGCGCCAGTTCCGCTGCGCGGTCGTAGCCGATGTGCGGCACCAGCGCGGTCACGAGCATCAGCGACGCCTGCAGGTGGGCGTCGATCCTCGCCAGGTCCGGCTCCAGTCCAGAGACGCAGTACTGGGTGAAGGCCGCGGAGGCGTCGCGCAGCAGCCGCGCCGGCTCCAGGACGTTGTGCAGGATCACGGGCTTGTAGACATTCAGTTGCAGGGGGCCCTGGGCGTTCGCCCACGCGACCGTGGCGTCGCAGCCGAAGACGTGCACCGCCACCATGGTCAGCGCCTCGCACTGACTGGGGTTGACCTTTCCCGGCATCATCGACGATCCGGGTTCGTTCGCCGGCAGCGTCAGTTCGCCGAACCCGCCGCGAGGGCCTGAACCGTACAGGCGAATGTCGTTCGCCATCTTGAACAACGCGCCCGCGAGCGACCGCATCGCCGCGCTGGCGGTCTCCATGGCGTCGTGCGCCGACAGGCCGGCGACGAGGTCGGCGGCCTGCTGCAACGGGTATCCGGTGGCAGCGGCCAGATGTTCGATCGCCCGCCGGCCGAATTCGCGGTGAGCGTTGAGGCCGGAGCCGACGGCGGTGGCGCCGAGTGCCAGCCGGTAGAGGTACGGGCGCGCCTCACGCAGCCGGCTGCGGCCATGATCCAGTTGGGACGCCCAGCTGGCCACCACGTCGCCCAGCATCACCGGCGTCGCGTCCTGCAGGTGCGTGCGGCCGAGAATCGGAATCTCGCGCCAGCGTCCGGCGCGTTCGCCCAGCGCGCGTCGCAATGGCGCCAGCGCCTCCTCGAGATGGTCCAGGCCTTCGAGCGTTGCCAGGTGCATCACCGCGGGAAAGACGTCGTTCGTCGACTGGCCGTGGTTGACGTGGTCGTTGGGGTGCACCGGGCGATACGTGCCCGGTTCCTGGCCCGCGAGCTGGTTCGCGCGGTTCGCGATCACCTCGTTCGCGTTCATGTTGCTGTGCGTGCCTGAACCGGTCTGGAACACGCCGAGCGGGAACTCGTCGTCGAGCCGGCCGGCGATCACCTCCTCGGCTGCCTGGCGGATCAGATCGGCCACCGCCGGATCGATGGTGCCCACGGCCGCATTGGCCGCGGCCGCAGCCTGCTTGACCAGCCCGAACGCGCGGATCACGCTGCGCGGCCAGCGATACGCGGCAGGCTCGCCGATCGCAAAGTGCGATCGGGAGCGCTCGGTGACGGCGCCCCAGAGCCGATTCAGCGGCACCGGCACGGGCCCCAGCGCGTCGTGCTCGAGCCGGGTGTGCTCGTTGGATTGGGGCTGACGGCGCATGTCACCGATCCTGACGTTGCCGGACGCGGCTGGGCGTTCGGCGGGCGTGCCCTTCTTGTCGTCGGCTTCGGTGCCGGCAATGTCCATGTCCTGATCGGTCGTGGGTGGAGGAGACGGGTCCAGTTCCCGGTCGTTCTCATCCCGGGGCGGCGTCGGCTGGGGCGGCGTCGGGACGCCTGGGGCGCTCATGGCCGCTGCCCCTCAGGCCGGCGCGGCCGCCGATGACAGCTCCTGGCGCACCACTGACGCCCGAATCGACGATGCGCCCGGCCCGGTTCACCGCGTTGAACACCATCTGATCGCCAGAGATCTCCGCGACCAGGAACACCTGCGAGGAGTCCACGATGCGGTCCGAAAACGGCTCCGGGCGGCGGCCGTCACCGCCGCGAAGCTGTCCGCCGGAACCGGTCACGAAATGGGCGATGCCGTTTTGCGGCTTGATCCGCTCGTAGATGTGATCGTGGCCGGCGAAGACGACGTTGACGCGGTATTTGGTGAACAAGGGCTCGAGCGTTTGCCGCAGCTGCAGGTCCGAGCCGTGCCGGCCGGCGGACGAGTAGAGCGGGTGGTGAAAGTAGGCGATCTTCCACTTCTCGCCGGACTTCTTCAGCTCCTCCTCGAGCCACTTGATCTGCTCGGGCACCGGGTAGGTGCTCTCGAGAGCGAAGAACCGAACGTCCTGTTTCGGCGCCTTGAAGCTGTAGTACAGCTTGCCGTCCATGTTGAACAGCTTGTAGAAGCGCTGTTCGCGCGCATCGTGGTTGCCGAGCGAGGCGTAGAACTTCACGTTGGCGTCCAGCAGCGGCTTGTAGGGAATCTCGAATTTCCGCTGGAAGTCCCGCGGGCGCTCGCCGCCGTACAGGTTGTCGCCGACCGTTGCGCACATCTCGAAGGGAAACGTCTTGTGCAGTTCGGCCATGCGCGCGGCCAGCTGGTACTGTGCGGTGCTGCCGGTGCCGAAGTCGCCGAACACGCAGAACTTCAGCGAATCGGCCGCGTTCGGCAGCGGCGTCGGCGCCGCGGGCGAGGCCGCGGGCACCGTCGCTACGGTCGTGATCGTCTCGCCGCCGCCGAGCGATCTCGCATCCAGCGAGCGAGAGTGCGATGAGGGCCGCGGAGAGGAAATGGGGTACGACGCACGCGGTCTACCTGGGCAGCGCGCTGGGAATGAGATCCACGATCAGGTGCGCGCCCGAGTCCAGCAGGATCAGGCTGTCGCCGACGAACCGGTATTCGACGATGGACGGGAGCGGCGGCAGGTTCTTGAGCAGTTCCGCCGGCATGTTGGCCAGCGGCAGTTCCTCGGGATACTGGCCGTTCACCGTGATCTTCACCGTTGCCGGGATTTTCGTCCTGGATCGACTCGCGCAGCGTCGCCGAGTTTCCTCGGGCGAAGGTGTCGGCGATCAATGCCCTGATCATCCTCCGGATCGGCGGAGTGAAGACGTCGCCTTGTTTGGCCGCACGCGCGGGCGGCGGCGATACCGGTCAGCAGCGCGCGCTGGTGGCGGTCGATTTCTGACGGCGTGGCCTCCTGGCTCAACTTCGGCAGCGACTCCTCCAGCTTCCGGTGCAGCGCCGCGTAGGCGTCCACCCGGGCCTTGAAGTCGGCCAAAGCCGCGGCGTTCTGGTTCACCGCCGGTTGGTGAGCGGACGGCTGCGAACACGTCACTTCGCCGCCGCACGCCCAACTGCTCAGCAGCAGCGCGCCTGTCAAGCACCAGCCAGTGGAACAACGCATGTGCGGTCCCCGGTCGAGCCGCTGCAAGCGGCGTTCCTTGCCACGGCTGTATCCTGGCATTGTTGTTGCTGAGCTACTTTGTAGCCTCATGCGCATCGACCTCCAGCGTTTTCGCGTTCCGGCGTCTCGTCAACTGTCGCTGTCGCGGTTCGATCCAACCGACACGGCGCCGTTCGAGACCAAGGACGACGCGCGAAAACTCCTCGCCAAGAGCGTCCACCACCTCTACGGGCTGACGGAACTGCTGGCGGCCCAGAGCCGCCGGTCGGTCCTGTTCATCTTCCAGGCGATGGACGGGGCCGGAAAGGACAGCGCCGTGAAACACGTGATGCGCGGCCTGGATCCGAAGGTGACCCAGGTCTTCGCCTTCAAGGCGCCCTCGGCCGAGGAACTGAAGCACGACTTCATGTGGCGCTGCATGAAGGCGCTGCCCGAGCGCGGGCGGATCGGCATCTTTAACCGATCCTATTACGAAGACGTGCTGGTGCCGCAGGTCAACCCGGCGGCACTGAACGGCCAGGTCGAGAGCGGAAACCTCGAAGGGGTGCTGCAGGAGCGCTTCGACGACATCCGCCGGATAGAGCGCTACCTGACGCGGAACGGGACCGTGATCCGCAAGATCTTCCTGAACGTCTCGAAAGCGGAGCAGCGGCGCCGGTTCATCGTCCGGCTCGACGACCCCGCGAAGCGTTGGAAATTCTCGGTCAACGACCTGAACACCCGGCTGAAGTGGAAGCACTACATGGCTGCGTACGAGAAAGTGATGCGCGCCACCAGCAGCGAGTACGCGCCCTGGTTCGTCGTGCCCGCGGACAACAAGTGGTTCACGCGCCTGGTCGTGGCGCGCATCGCCATCGATGCGCTGGAAAGCCTGAAGCTGGATGCGCCCCAGCTGTCACGGAAGGACCTGCGTATGCTGCGGCACGCCCGCCGCCGGCTGCGCGCCTAGGCCAGGCGCCCCTACTTCTTGGCCGACTTCTCGGCCCACTCCACCTCGGTCTCGTCCTTCTGGCCGAGCGCCAGGATGGCCTCGGACACGCGGTCGGTGTGGCGTTCGAGCGGCCACTGCACCTCGAACTGCAACTCCTCCTGCGCGACGCCGCGAACTTCGTAGGTGGCGTTCTGGCGCCGCAGCAGTTGTTCGATCCGGCCTTTGAGGTTGGCCGGGTCCTTGGTTTTCACCTTGAGCATCAGGAGCCGCGTCGCCTTCGGCTCGAAGTATTCGATGATCCACAGCACGAGCATGATGAACACCGTGCCGAAGATGGCCAGCAAGTACAGGCCGACGCCGGCCGCCAGGCCGACCGCCAGCGTGGACAACATCACGCCGGCCTCCTTGTTGTCATCGACCTTGGCGCGGTAGCGCACCAGGCCGGCAGCGCCGACAATGCCGAACGCCCGCGCCAGGCTGGAGCCGACGACCAGCATCACCAGTGCGCCGATGACCGACAGGATGATCTGCGTCTGGATCACCGACGGATTGCGCGCGGGCGCGCCGCGGCGGCGCGGCCGCATCGCCATCAGGCACGCCAGGCCTGCGGCAAGCGGCAGGCGCACGGCGGCCTCGGTCAAGCGGAGGAGTTGGGCATCGAAATCGGGCGTGTCGTTGTCGATGTGTCGGCGGCCGGGTTCGGCCGTCGGCAGTTGAGCCTCGGGTTGTGGCTGCTGCGCGGCCGCGCCGGTCGCCACCACGCACGTCGCCACCAGCAGGATGCCGGCGAGGCGGACGAAAGCGATCGTCATCGCGCGTCGGCGGCCTGCCTGGGCTGCGAACAGTCGCGATTGACGACCTCGGCGATCTTTCCCTTCAGGGCGTCAACCCAGTCCTGCACCGATCCCGGGTTCTCTTCGCCGTCGGCCAGCCGGTCCGGGAAGCGCGCGGTCTGGAACAGATCGCGCATCTGGCGGTCCGACAGCCGCGTCAGCAAGCCGGCCAGGAACCGTCGGCCAGCCTCGGAGATGACCGGATTCTCCAGCGTGCCCGTCAGAGACTTGGGCATGTTGCCGACGCACTCGGCCCCGTCGCGCCAGACCCGTTCCTCGCGCCAATTCTTCAGGTTGACGCTGCCGGGCTCGTCACGGTTGAGGGTGTTGGCCTTGCCGAAGGTCTTGCCGAGGTCGGCGATCATGAGGAAGGGCCGTTCGCAGTTGTTGCGGTTCACCTCCCCGCGTGCCGGCGGGTCGAGGCAGATGAAGCGCTGCTGCTCGCGCTTGCTGTCGGTGTGCTGTAACAGCACCGCGAGCAGCGTCAGCGCATCGCGGTGCGCCTTCGGGGCCCCACCGACCGCCGGGTTCACGCGATCCAGGTCCGGCCAGGCCCATCCCGATTCCTCGAACCCTGGCACCGGGTAACCTTCGACCTCGCGGTCGATCGTCGCGTACTCGAATACGGCACGGCCATCCCGTTGCCGGCTGTCCGCCTTCAGTGACTCGGGGCAGCCAGCGCAGATGACGCGGACGGGGTAGACCCGGTCGGCGCCGAACCCCAGCGCCCACAGCAGCCGTGAGGCCGCCACCTCGGCATAGATCTCGCCGTTGTCGCGGCCGTATTTGACCTTCAACTCGTCACCGCCCACGACGCACGCAAACTTCGGCGTCTTGCCGGTCGCGTCCTTTTCCACGTGACGGCAGTTGACGGTTGCCATCGGCGCGAACGCACCGCGATCGCGCGGGCCCTGCCGCACGTCCATCGACTCGACGTTGGTCGGTTGCCACACCTGGGCCCGGCTCAGCGCTTCGACCTGATTCGGATTGTCGATGTTGGTCTGCTTCGGGCTGCCCATCAATGTGGCGCAGCCGACCGACATGGCGCACGCTGCCATCAAAAGCGCCGGCCCAGCCAGCCCATGCGTTGTAACTGGGCAATTCGGTTCACATTGAGGTGTCACGGCTTGCCCAGCTGCAAGAGAGGGGCCAGGGTGACCTCCGCGTAGGCGCATTTTCGAAGACCCCAAACCTGGTACGCGACGTGCTGAGCTAGTTGGTTGACATTCCGCGGACGCGTCCAATGGGATTGGGAGACCTATGACCATCATCGAGCAGCCAGGCAGCGGCGTGGGACCCGTTCTCACCGCCATTCGCAGCGCCAGCAAGTCGATCGACATCATGATCTTTCGACTCGACATCCAGGAGATGCGGAAGGCGCTGGCCGCTGCCGTGGCGCGCGGAGTGAATGTCCGGGCACTGATCGCCCACACCAATCGCGGTGGCGAGAAGACGCTGCGAAAGCTGGAGCAGGCGCTGCTCGAGGCCGGCGTGACGGTGTCCAGGACCGGCGACGACTTCGTGCGCTACCACGGCAAGATGATGATCGTCGACGCGAAGGCGCTGCACGTCTACGGTTTCAACTTCACCTGGCTCGACATCGAGCGCAGCCGCGGCTTCGGCCTGGTGATCAAGCATAAGCGCCTGGTGCAGGAGGCCATGAAGGTGTTCGAGGCCGATTCCGCGCGCCAGCCATACGCTGCTTCGTATGACCGTTTCGTGGTGAGCCCGGAGAACGCCCGCGATCGCCTGACCGCGCTGATCAAGGGCGCCCGCAAGCAGCTGTTGATCTACGACCCCAAGATCAGCGACCCCGCGGTGCTCAAGCTGCTCAAGGAACGCGCCAATGCGGGCGTCGAGGTGCGCGTCATCGGCAAGGTTGCCGGTGCGGCAACAGGCATCCTGGCCGAGAATTATCCCGGCAAGCGGCTGCACGTCCGCGCCATCGTGCAGGACGGCCGCAAGTTGTTCCTGGGCAGCCAGAGCCTGCGCAGGCTGGAACTGGACAAACGCCGCGAGGTCGGCGTGATCGTCGACGACAAGAAAGCGATCCTCGCGGTGACGCGGGTGTTCGAGGCTGACTGGGCCCTGACACCGACGGGCAAGGCCGTGGCTGTCGAAGCCGAGGCCTCCGACAAGGCGGAGGTGAAGGAACCGGAGGTAACCGTCAGCGCCTGACGGTTTCGGTTCCTTCGACCGGCGCGGCGACGGGGGCCCGCTGGTTCGCCCACGTCAGGCCCACCACCGTGCCGGCGGCCGCGACGGCGGCGCCGACTGCCAGCGAGTTCTCCGCGATCCAGCTCGTGTTTGACGACGCGGTGATGCGGCGGGCGGCGTGGCTCGGCTCGGCCCAATCGTGGAAGTCGTGGTGCTGGTGCAGGTCATTGAGCGGCGCACGCCCGCCGGGGGCTTCGTCCCATCCGTTGAACTCCACGCCGTTCAAGGTGGACGGGCTCTGCCGCCGGTGAAGGAACGTCCGTGCCAGCACGAGGGCCAGGCCAGACAGCACCAGAGCCGCCGGCAGCGGGTGTGATCTCGCGTAGCCAGCCGCGGCCGCGGAGGCGGCCCGCGCCTGACCAGCCGTGCGCCCGGCGGTGCGTCCGGCATGCGACAACACGCGGCGCACGGAGCCGGCGCCGGCCTCGCGCACCGATGCCGTGGCTTCGTGGAGGAGCCGGGAGGGCGTCAACCGCTCCTGGATCTCGTCGATCGTGCCGCTCATCTGCTGGCGCGTCCGCTCGATGTCCTGCTGGATGCGTTCGGATTCTAGTTCGTCTGGTCCTTCAACCACTGGCCTGTCTCCTTGATTTCATCCACGACGCGTGTCGACATGACGCGGCGGTGGCGAATGGCCGACACGCGCCACTGCACGACGAATCCGCCGATCACGATCAGGACCGCGGCCACCAGGGCGGCGGCGGTCGCCAAGGGCATTCCCGCCGCGCTCAGCGCCACGACGATTGCCGCCACCGCAGTGCCCAGCGCCATGTGAATCAGCAGGGCGCCGGCGCCGATCCAGATCGCGTCGGCCATGAGCGCGCTGACCCGTTCGCCGGCCTCGGTCTTGGCGAGCGCCACCTCCTGGCGGATCAGCGTATATGCCTGCTGCGACAGATCGCGAAAGAGGTCGATGAGCGACCGCTCGGAAGGGGCCGCCGGGGCGGTCATTGCTCGTCTCCGGCGTCGAGCAGCCGCGCCACCCCAAGCCCGAGCACGAACGCGCCGCCTATGAACAGCAGCGGGCGATCCTGGGCGAATCGAGCCAGCGAGCGCGCCAGTTCAGCGGCGTCGTGTTCGCGCACGCGTTCCGCAGTCCCCCGCAGCCGCGAGCTCGCCGTCTTCGACAGGTTCGAGAGCGGGCCGCGGAACTCGTCGCCGAGCTGCTCCATCATGTCCGCGATACCCGTCAAGCCGTCGGCGGCACGCGTCCGCTGATCGTCCACGTGCGACACCACCCCGCGGCGAACGCCGCGCATCACGCGATCGAACCCGGTGTTCGGCATGCGGTCACTCCTGTGATGAAACGATAGCAACAGGCGTGCCGAAGCCCCGCCGTGGTGTTTCAAGCTCGAGCACAACGATCAGATCGGCGCCGCCGTGCTTGAGGATACATCGACCCAATCTCGGCACAACGCTGCCAGCGAGCCCACCGAAAAGCGACCTGGCGGCGGGCGTGGAAATCCAACGCGATCGGCTCCTGAAGGTGAAGCCAAGGCTCTGTCAGCGTGGTACTTCGCTTGCACTGCTCGGGCCGCGGGCCTGGAGTACCGCCGGATGGACATCGACAGCACAGAGTATGACGGCACACGAGCCGAGGGCCGTCCGCCGTGTCCGAGGTGTCAGGGGGCGATGACCGCGACGGTGCGCGTTCCGCAGGTCCAACCCCGCTGGCCCGCATCGCAGGCGGCCTGCCGGCGGCTGCCCGTCTGGCGCTGCGGGCGATGCCGGATCGAGTCGCCCCGGCTCGCTTAGCTGGAAGAGGGGACCGGCCGGCACCGGACGTCAGAGGCAGGAGGAGAAGATGACACGCGGAGCACTGATCGACGCTGCACCTTCCTGGTCGGAAGTCCAGGTGTGCGCGGCATTGGGCGCAGCCGCCGGGGCGGTGCTCCTGAGCGTGCGGCGGCAGCCCGTGGCGGCGATGTGCCTGGGCGCGGCCGCCACGGCGATCACCTACCAGGCGCTCGCGAGGCGCTGGACGGCGTTGGAGCCGGGGACCAATGCCAACTACCACACGCGTGACGCGCTGGGAGGCACGCGCGGCATCCACCTGCGCGAGTCGATCCGCCTCGAGCGGCCGGTGGAGGAAGTGTTTCAGTACTGGCGTCAGCTGCGAGAACCTCCCGAGGTTCATGCGCCACCTCGAGCAGGTGACCGAGACCGCCGCAGGCATGTCCCATTGGGTCGCCCGCGGACCAGCTGGCATCCGCGTGGAATGGGACGCGGAAATCATCAACGAAGTCCCCAATCGCCTGATCGGCTGGCGTTCGGTGCCGGGTTCGGACCTCACATCGGCCGGCTCGGTCCAGTTTGCCAAGGCCCGGAACGGCCAGTCCACGCAGATCACGGTTCACATGCAGTACGCGCCGCCGGTCGGCAAGGCGGGCGCGTTCCTGGCGACGATCTTCGGGCAGTCGCCATCGGCAACCGTGCGCGAGGACTTGCGGCGGTTCAAGCAGTTTCTGGAGGCGGGAGAGTATGCGACGGCCACGCGTTTGGAACCCGAGGCGGCGTCATGAAGGCGGTCCGGTACTACGGCAAGGAAGACGTGCGGGTCGAACGCGTGCCGGATCCGACGATCCTCAATCCGCGCGACGCCATCGTGAAGGTGACCACCACGGCGATTTGCGGATCCGATCTGCACATCTACGGCGGCTTCATCCCGACCATGCAACGGGGCGACATCCTGGGCCACGAGTTCATGGGCGAAGTGGTGGCCGTGGGCGCGGTATTACGGGGCTGCAGGTCGGCGCCCGCGTGGTAGTGCCGTTCACCATCGCCTGCGGGCGCTGCTACTTCTGCAAGGAATCACTGTGGTCGCTCTGCGACAATTCCAACCCCAACGCGTGGATGGCCGAGAAGCTCAGTGGCTACTCGGGCTCTGGGCTGTTTGGCTACTCACACATGTACGGTGGCTACCCGGGCGGGCAAGCGGAGTACGTACGAGTGCCGTTCGCGGACGTGGGGCCGATGCCGGTCCCCGACTCGTTGACCGACGAACAGGTGCTGTTCCTCTCCGACATCTTTCCGACCGGTTATATGGCGGCCGAGAATTGCAACATCCGTGGCGGCGACACGGTGGCGGTCTGGGGCTGTGGGCCAGTGGGGCAGATGGCGATCCGCAGCGCGTATCTGCTGGGGGCCGAGCGGGTCATAGCCATTGATCGGTTTCCGGAACGCCTGGCCCTGGCGGCGTCGGCCGGCAAGGCGGAAGTGCTGGACTACACCGCTGTGGACGTCCTCGACGAGCTGCGGGCGTTGACCGGCGGCCAAGGTCCCGACGCCTGCATCGACGCGGTGGGGCTCGAAGCCCACGGCACCACTCTGGATGCGTGGTACGACCGGGCCAAGACCTCCGTGTACCTCGCCACCGATCGGCTGCATGCCCTGCGGCAGGCCATCGCGGCTTGCCGCAAGGGCGGCGTCGTGTCGATTCCCGGCGTCTATGGCGGCTGGCTGGACAAGTTCCCGCTGGGGTCGGCCTTTGCCAAGGGTCTGACGCTGCGGATGGGGCAGACACATATGCACCGGTACTTGCGGCCGCTGCTCGAGCGGGTGGAGCGTGGCGACATCGATCCCTCGTTCGTCATCACGCACCGTGTCGCCCTCGATGATGCACCGCGCGATGTACAAGACGTTCCGAGAGAAGGAAGACTCCTGCATCAAGGTGGTGATGAAGCCCGGCTCTGGAAGCCGCGCCGCCGTCGCCGTTGCACTAGCGCTGCGGCTTGTGATTCGCTGCCCGGGCCGCCGCGCGCGTCACGCACGGCGCTCCGCTCATCTGGACGAGGGTTCGGCTGCCTGGCGTCGTCTTCCGGCGCACGCGTCTGGGTGCGACGGAGAGCCTTTACTCTATCTCAGGCTTGGACCGGCGGCTCGGGCGCCGCCAGTTGATGTGGCAGTCGGAACATGTGTAAGTGGGAAGGGCATGACTCGTGACGGTGCCCGACTCGGCTGCGCTGGTCCGCAGGCTCAGCAGATGCCGTGGCTTCAGCGAGCAGCGGACGCACAACGGAGGAGGACTCCGACGCTTGGTCAGGCCGCTTCCCGTCGATCGGCAGATGCATTCGACATGCCACCTGTCACCGCGACACGTGGCCCTTAACGGGAAACCCCGCACGCAGCGCTGACCATGTCGATGGACCGACGCTGACAGCCCCAGCCAGGTCGAGTCCGGATGCGGCTTGTCGGAGATTGGCGGCGGAGCTTCGCTCGGTGGCGGCACTTCAAGTTTCGCCCCGAGTGGTGTGACGCTGCCGGAAATGCGCACCGTCTTCTCGATGTGTCCCGCCAGGTTCACCGACGGCTCCCCCGTCACCACGTAGCGCCGCAGCACCACGACGTCCTTGCCAGGATTGTCGTCCTGCCGGGCGTTCAGGAGCACGTAGCGCGGGCCGCTCGACGGCTCACCCGGCAGCGCGCCGATCGACGCGTCCCAGAGGCGGAGGCAACCGGTAACGTTCACATCGTCGTCGATCTCGGGATCGGGACGCTGCGTCGTCTGCGCTGGCGTTTGTGGCCGAGGTGTACTGGTGGCTGGCGTGTCTCCATATCTGTGCCGACGCCGTCAGCGACACGGCGAGCATGGCCCCCAGCGTGGCGATCGACAGGTGCTTCATGGTTCACCTCCTGCTGTCGCGTCGGGGAGCACGCTTGGACTTCAGTTGGTGCAGGAACTGCGCCAGCGCGGACGGCTGAGCGCGGGTGGTGCGTGCCGATCCACGAACTCAGCCTTCCATAATTGCGGCACACGCGTAGGGCACAATCGGCCGCGTTCCACGACGTGGGCGCGAAACCCAGGTTTCCGGCTGGTATCCGATTGGCGCATCGCTTGCACCTTCACCGGGTAAGCCGGTGGCGGCTCGACACAATGCTTCACGGAGAAGGTCACACTTCTTTCTGAGCAGCAGTCAGGTCGCCATCGGTCCTTTCATGTAGGCCTTCCCCTCAGCCGCACTTTAGGTAGCCTTTCCGCGTCGCGCCGTTGCCAGAAAGCGTGAACGCTCCAACCGAACTCCTTCGCGCCGACCACCTCGGTGCCGCCGGGCTCGAGCCCGTTGCTGAGGTATTCGATGTGTCCGCCCGGTTCGACGGCGATCGCGAGTGGCGTCGGGACACCCGCGGCTACCACTTCACAGTCATCGTACTGAGCGGTGTCGCTCGCCGAGGCGGCAAGCGTTCACGGTGCCGCCAAGCGGATTCCCCGTGACCTGTGCGCGTTGATCGTCGACGGCAGGTTGCAGATGTTGGGCGAGGCCGGCTGGACAGTTGAACAGCATCTTGACGTGGCGGTGGAGACTGGCGCCACGGGGAGCGTCGCGAGATCGAATGGGTTGGGGTTGATCTCCGGCGCGTCTGGGTTGACTGTCGCTTCAAACGCGCCCAGGTCTGCCATCTGTGTGACCACGCCCTTCACCACCCCGGTAGAGTTTAGCGGCGGTCGGTTGCGCAGCCGGAGAATGCCGGCGCCGGCGTCGGCGACGAGCAGGGAGCCCGCGTCGGCGGCCAGGCCGAATACGGGTCCAGCGTTGTTCAACGGTTGCACGTTGCTGTCGGCAGTGGCCGACAACGACAGCGCCGCCGCGAACGCGCAGCCGAGGACGCAGCGCGTGGAAGAACGACGGGCGGGCATAATCACCTCCAGGTGATTGCAGAATCCAGGTGACCCCGCACGAGCCCCCGGACGGAAGCGCCCAGCATAGTCTCGAGGCGCGACAGCGCGAAGACGATATACTGCGCAGCGTTCCGGGATGGGATATGCCAGGAGCGACGGACCGTGACGATAACCACTTTTCGAACCACGTGCCGCATCGTCACAGCGGCGGTCGGCCTGGCCCTGAGCGTGTTCTCCGGGCCGCGCGGTGGATGCTCAGGAAGGGGCGCTCGACGTCGTCAAGGTCCGCAGCAACTTCTACATGATTGCCGGCGCCGGCGGAAACATCGGCGCCCAGATTGGGTCGGACGGCATCGTGCTGGTCAACGCCGGCACCGCGCAGGCCAGCGACCAGGTGCTGGCAGCCCTGAAGCGGCTGACCGAGCTGCCGATCCGCTACATCATCAACGTTGACGCCGGGCGCGACTTCGTCGGCGGCAACGAGAAGCTGGCCAAGGCCGGCTTCACCATCTTCACCAACGCGCTCGGCAACACCGGCTTCGTCGGCGCGATGACCAACGGTGGCGCCGCCGCGATCCTGGCCCACGAAAGCGTGCTGAACCGGATGACCAAGGACGGGTTTTCGGCCGCTGCCTCGCCGACCGAGGCGTTCTACGCTCGCCGCAAGGCGCTGCGGATGAACGACGAGGGAATCGAGGTGCTGTATCAGCCCAACGCCCACAGCGGCTCCGACAGCTTCGTGCTGTTCCGCGGATCCGACGTCGTCGTCACCGGCGACGTGCTGGACACCAGGCGCTTTCCCGTGATCGACCTCGCCAACGGCGGGAGCATCGAGGGGGAGATCGAGGCATTGAACAAGCTGATCGAGCTGACCATCGCCCCGACTCCGTTCATCTACAAGGACGTCGGCACCTACGTGATTCCCGGGCACGGCCGCCTGTCCGAGCAGGCGGAGGTCGTGGAATATCGCGACATGGTGGTCATCGTCCGCGACAACGTCGCGGACCTGATCGCGCAGAAGAAAACGCTCGAGCAGATCAAGGCCGCCCGGCCGGCGTTACCGTACGAAACGCGCTACGGATCGAAGACGGGCAACTGGACCACCGACATGTTCATCGAGGCGGTCTACAAGAGCCTGACGGCGGCCAGGCCATGACGCGCGCGATTGTCGTGGTTGTGCGTCGCGGCGCTGGCCACCGCGCCATCGGCCCTGCTGGCTCAAGCCGCGGGTGGCCGGCCGGGGGCCCGCCGCAGCCGCCGGCGACGCCGCGTGCGGCGGCCCCGGTCGATCTCACCGGCTACTGGGTGTCGGTCGTCACCGAGGACTGGCGGTATCGCATGGTGATGCCAGCCAGGGGCGACTATCAAGGCGTGCCGATGACGCCGGCCGCGCGCAAGATTGCCGACAGCTGGGACCCGGCGAAGGAAGAGGCGTCGGGCGAGCCGTGCAAGGCCTACGGTGCGCCGGCGCTCCTGCGGGTGCCCGGCCGGCTGCACATCACCTGGCAGGACGACCAGACGTTGAAGCTGGAGACGGATGCCGGGCAACAGACGCGGCTGTTTCATTTCGGCGGCTGGAAAGTCGCCCGGCGGTCCGCGCACTCTCCAGGGCGAGTCGGTCGCGGAATGGGAAGGCGGCGGCCGCGGCGCGACCGACGGCTCGCTGAAGGTCACCACCACGAACCTCAAAGCCGGCTTCCTGCGGAAGAACGGCGTGCCGTACAGCGAGAACGCCAGCCTGTCGGAGTACTACGAGGTGATCACGCAGCCCGACGGCGCGCCGCTGCTGGTCGTCACCATCGCGACCACCGACCCCGAGTTCCTGCGCGTGCCGTTCGTCATCAGCTCGCAGTTCAAGAAGGAGCCGACCAACGCCAAGTGGAAGCCGTCGCCGTGCTCGGCTTCGTGGTAACGGGATCGGCCGGGGAGTGCAGATCATGAGCCGCTGTCGAATCCTCGCTGTCCTGGCGCTGCTCGCGAGCGCCAGCCTGCCGGCACGCGCCGAGATCGATCTGTCGGGATCGTGGGTGTCGATCAACCACGAGGACGCGCTGGAGCGCGGCGCCGGTCCCAACCCCGCCGACTGGGCCGGGCTGCCGTTCAACGAATCGGGCCGCGCGAAAGCGCTCGGGTTCAACCAGTCGGTGATCTCGGAGCCCGAGCGCATCTGCTGGTTCCAGACCCAATGGCACATCGCGGCCGGGCCCTTCAGCCTGCGGATGTGGGCCGTGCCCGACCCCGTGACCGGCCGGGTGCAGGCCTGGATGGTCGGCGCCTGGGAAACCCGCGCGCCGATGACGATCTGGATGGACGGGCGGCCGCGGCCCGTCGGAAAACGCGCCGCACGATCAGACCGGCTTCACCACCGGCGTGTGGAATGGCAACGAGCTGATTGCCACGACCACGCACTTGAAGGTTGGTTACATGCGGCGCAATGGGGCAGCCAGCAGCGACCAGGCGACCATCACAACACACTTCCGGCGGCACGGGAACATGCTGACGGTGACGATGTTCATGGACGATCCGGTCTATCTGACCGAGCCCTACATCCTGTCGCGGGCCTACAACCTGAGCACCAACCCGGTGCCGATCGGCGGGCCGCCGTGCATCGTCGGCGACGAGGGCGTGGAGTCGGGACGCGTGCCGCACTATCTGCCGGGCAAGAACCCCTACGTCGGCGAGATGACCAAGCGCTACGGCATCCCGGTCGAGGCGCTGATGGGCGGGGCCGAGACGATGTACCCGGAGTATCGCGAGGTGATCAAGCCGAAGTTCGTGATGCCGGCCAAGTGCGCGATCAATTGCGGCGGCGGCTGATACCGCCGATCGCCGCGGCTCATCTCACACCCGGGAGGACCCCATGCTTCAGCGCTTGTTGCTCTTGTGCGTCGTTACGGCCGCGGCTCCGGCGGTGTCGTGGGCGCAGACCGGCTTCGCCGATCTGTTCGATCACATTCATCTGGCCGCGCCGGACCAGGCCAAGGCGGTCGAGTGGTACCGCGCGAACTTCGGCGCCACCCTGACGCCCGAAGGCGCCGATCGCGCAATGCTCGGACCCACGCGGTTGATCTTTCAGAAAAGCGAGATGCCGAAGCCGAGCCAGGGCAGCGTGCTCGGCGCGATCGGGTTCTCGGTGGCCAATCTCGAGCAAGCCGTCAAGACGCTGCAGTCCGCCGGAGTGAAGCTCGTGATGCCGCCGATGACGATGCAGGGCATCAAGATGGCGCAGGTGGTGGATCCATGGGGAACGCTGATTGAAGTAGTGCAGGACGAGGCCAGGCTGGGCTTGCATCACATCGGCCTCGTCAGCCCCGACCCTGCCGCAACGCTGGGGTGGTTCGCCGAGACGTTCGGCGGCAAGGTCGCGAAGTTCCGCGGCGCCGACGGCATCAACTACGGCGGCGTCTGGCTGCTGGCTGCCAAGGGCAGCAGCGAGCCGAGTGCCGGGCACGCGATCGACCACATCGGCTTCCGGCCGCTCAACGTCGACAACGCCGTGGCGGCGATGAAGGCCAAGAACGTAAAAGTGACCACCGAACCGCGGCCGCTGGTGCTGCCGAGCGGCACGGCCATGCGGCTGGCCTTCATCGAGGGCCCCGGCGGAGTCCGAATCGAGCTGGTACAGCGCGACAACCTGCCCAAACCATAGGCCGGGCTGGCCCTGGCCGCTCTTGGCGCCGTCCTTGCACCTTTCCAGGTCAGGAGGGCCCCCGCGGTCGGGGGGTTGAAGGCCGATGGAGAGCGGATACTGGGAGAATCTGCAGCCGTTCGTCGAAGCCGAGCCGTCGGACAGGGCCCTTGGAGGTCGACCGGCTACGTGCCTTGTTTCTTGCTCTGCAGGCCGCACTATGTGAAGCGCGCCGCCTAGGTGAGCAGGTCGCCGCGGAGTACTCTATCCCAGCGAATGGCACAAATAGTCGAAATCAGCCTCAAGGTTCCGTCGCTCCGAGTCCGGCGTGAAGGAAAAGACACCCCCGAGACCATCTCGAACAGCGACGTCCGGTTCAGCAAGCGAATCGAGCTCGAATCGATTCCGAAAACCGGCGCGATGCTCACAATGGAGCTCGGCGGCAGCGGATCGTTCGAATGCGAAGTGACGCGGAGCGACTGGCACCATGACAAGAACCTGTTCGTCATTGCCTGCCGCTACGCCAAGCGGTCGATCGCGCCAGCCGATTACCAGGCGCTGCTCGACGCGCCCGACTGGGAGCTCAAGCCCCTGATCTAGCGTACAAGCGTGCCTCCGCAACGTGCACCAGCCCGTTTTCCGCCCTTGGTTCTGCTGGTCGAGCCACGCCTTGAGCGGCGCGTAATAGTCGGCCATCGCGCTGGCATCCATCTGCCGCTGGCCGGTCAGGGCCTCGAGCGTGTCGGGCCACGGCTTGGAGGCGCCCATCTCCAGCGCGGCCTTGAGGCGCCGGCCTGCCTCGGCGTTGCCGTAGATCGAGCAGCGGTGCAGCGGAGTCGTGCAGCCGGCCGCCTGCGCCAGCGCGCGGTGGAACTGGAACTGGAGCACGGCCGCCAGAAAGTAACGCGTGTAGGGGGTGTTGGCGGGGACGTGGTACTTGGCGCCCGGGTCGAAGAACTCCTCGCCGCGCGGCGCCGCTGGCCGGACGCCCTGGTATCGCTCGCGCAGATCCCACCAGGCTTTGTTGTAGTTCTCGGGCGTCACGGTGCCGTCGAACACCTGCCACCGCCAGGCGTCGACGACGAGGCCGAACGGCAGGAAGGCCAATCGCTCGAGCGCCGTGCGCAGCAGGAGCCCGATGTCGCCCGAGGCATCGGGTGCTTGCGGGATGAGGCCAACCTTGACCAGGTATTCCGGCGTGACCGAGAGCGCGATGGTGTCGCCAATCGCTTCGTGGAAGCCGTCGTTGGCGCTGTCGCGCAGGACCGGCGGCAAACCCGAGTACGCGCGCGAATAGAAGTCGTGCCCCAGCTCGTGGTGGATGACGGTGAAGTCCTCGGCCGTCTGGTCGATGCACATCTTGAAGCGAAGGTCGTCGACCTGGTTGATGTTCCACGCGCTCGCGTGGCAGACCACCTCGCGGTCGCGCGGTTTGACGAAGAGCGAGCGCTCCCAGAACGTCGCGGGCAGCGGCTCGAAGCCGAGTGAGGTGAAGAAGCGCTCGCCGTAGCGCGTCATTTCGACCGGCGTAACTCGCCGGGCGCGCAGCACGGGCGTCAGGTCCACGGCTCGCGTGCCACCTGGCGGGGCCACGTCGGGATACAGGTTCGACCAGTCCTGCGCCCAGATGTTGCCGAGCAAATGGGCGGGGATGGGCCCGTCGGCCGGCACGGCCTCGCCGTAGCGTTGGCGCAGGCGGGCGCGAACGTAGGTGTGCAGCGACAGGTACAGCGGGCGAAGCTGCTCCCACAGCCGGTCCAGCTCCTTCGCGAACGCGTCGGCCGGCATGTCGTACTTGGAGCGCCACATGGCGCCGGTGTCGGCGAATCCCAGCTCGCGAGCGCCCTTGTTGGACAGCTCGACGAACCGCGCGTAGCCCTTCTTCATCGGCGGCGCGATCGAGTGCCAGCCGTCCCACACCTCGAGCAGGCGCGCGGGGTTCCGGTCCTTGGCCAGGATCTCGGTGATCTCCTCGACGTCCAGGCATGCGTCGCCCGATTCGCCGCCGGGGCAGTACTTGCCGCGGCCGTACATCCCGTCCAGCGATGCGGCGAGCTGCGCCAGCTCCGCGGCCTCCTTGGGATCGGCCGGCGCCGCCATGGTGAGGAAGTTCTTGAGCACCGTCAGCTGGCGACGCTCGTCCGGCGGCAGCTCGACGCCGTCGAACTGGGTCGCGCGCTTCGCGAAGCCGGTCGCCGCCGTCATGTACGCCTCGCTGGCGCGGGCGTTGATGGCCTCGGTGTCGGGGGTGATGAACGTCTGCTGCACCCAGCCCGCCTGGCTGGACTCGATCCCCAGCCGCAGCAGCGTCTCGTTTGCGTCCTTGAGGAACGCCCGAGCCCCCTCCGCCGGCGGTTGGACGGGCGCGGAACTGCTGCAGGCGAGCCCGAAAGCGACAAAGGCCAGGACCGCCTGGAGCCGGTAAGCGGAAGGAATTGTGCTCATGCGGCCAATCATAGGCGAGCCGCAGTGACAGTGACGAGATCCGCACGTCAGCGGAGCGGCAGCCAGATCGCGGTCCTGAGCTCGGCCGGCGGAACGGTGCGTGCATCGTTCAGATACTCCTCCACGCACGGCGCGTCGGCGGCCTCCTCGCCACTGTGCGCGAGCCAGGTGCCGTACAGCCAGGTGTAGGCACGGCCGAGCTCGGCGTACGGACCGACGTGCACCACCACCGCGTAGCGGCCGCCGCGAATCTCACGCCGCTGGAGATCGCCGCTCGGCGTCCAGTCGTCTGGCGCGCTGATACAGGCCTCGGACCGCAGTGCGTCCACCGGGACGGCCGACGGATCGTCGTAGTAGATCCCGAACGATCGCGATCCGGGACCGAGCAGGCCGAGTGCTCCCGCCATCGCCGCCAGCCGCCCGAAGGTGCTGGGGATCGTCTGGTAGTCTCCCTGGTGTGCAAGCGCTGCCACTGTGATCGTCGAGCAGTCCTGTATCGTGGCCTGATAGCTCAGTGTCGTCTCCATCTCATCCTCCGTTCCGCCGGTGCCAGGCATGGGAACGAACGAAGCCCGATAGCGCGCCGGCGGCACGCCGTAGGCGGCCTTGAACGCCCGCGTGAACGCCTCCTGGCTTCCGTATCCCGCCCGGCGTGCGACGCGCTCCACCGGAAGCTCGCCCGTGATCAGCTCGACAGCGGCGCGATGCAGGCGCAGGCGCCGCACCGTCTCGGCGGCCGTCTCCCCCTGCATGGCGTGATAGACCCGGTGGAAGTGATAGGGCGACATGCACGCCACCTCGGCCAGCCGATTCAGGTCGAGTGTGTCGTCCATGTGATCCGCAAGCCACCTCAGGACCCGCTCCAGGCGAACCGCGTAGTCGCTGCGTGTCGCGCTTCGTTCGTTCATGCCGGCATGGTAGACGGGGTGGTTTGATTCGGGTTGCGGTTCTTCGCGGGCCTTCAGCGGCGAGGGATTGAGCTGTAGACTTGCGACATCAATGGAAGGGCCCAACGCCGTCAGTCGAATCGCGCGCCGCACGCTGCTGCGGGGTGCGCTGACCGCCGCAGCCGTGCTCGGCATCGGTGGGCGGTCCCGCGTGCGGCGGGTGCGAGGCAACGGGGCGGCGCCGGAGCGAGTGCCGCCCCGCCGAATAGCGCGCTGGCGCTCGCTCGATTCCTCAACAACACCAGGTATGCGCGATCTGCCGCCGAAGGCGATCGAGCACGCGAAGATGATCCTGGCCAGCACCTTCGCCAGCGCCGCGTCCGGTTCGCTGCATCGATTCGGCCCGCATCCTCCGCGACCTGGCGAAGGAGAGCGGCGGCAAGCCGGAGGCCACGATCTGGTTCGATGGCACCAGGCTGCCGGCGCGCGAAGCTGCCCGTGTCAACGCCGCGCTCAGCGATGCGGCGGCGTCGGACGACAGCGACATCCGCAACACCGCGCACGAGGGCACGACGCTCGCCTCCGTCGGCCTTGCCGATCGGCGAGCGGATCGGGGCGCACGGGGCAGGATCTGCTGGGCGCGATGGTGGTCGGCTACGAGGCGGCAGGCCGGATCGGCGACGCGCGCCGCGGCGGCCGCGCCGGCTGCACGCGTCCCAAGTCGTCGCCTTCGGCGGTGCCGTGGCCGCGGCCAAGCTCCTCAAGCTGACCGACGACCAGATGGCCCACGCCCTCGGCATCGTCGCGACCACCATCGGCGGTCTCGCCACCGGCACGAACAGCTGGGCGCGCGAATACATGGGCGCCAACGCGGCGGCCTGCGGGGTGGACGCGGCCCTGGCCGCCGGCCGCGGCTACACCGTGAACGAGGACATGCTCGACGGGCCGGGCGGGTTCGTGGACGTCTTCGGTGGCGGCGCGGGCGCCGTCGGGCGACTGACGGCCGATCTCGGCAAGGAGTGGGACATCGTCCAGTTCCTCGCCATCAAGCTCTGGCCAGGTGCCCACCCGTTCTCGGGCACGGTAGAAGCGGCGATGAATGCCGCGCGCCAGGCGAACGTCGCGCCCGACCAGGTGGCCAGGATTCTCGTCGCCGGCCAGAACCGGACCGATGTCGGAGGGAGCCGGCGCCCGAAGGATCTGGTGGAGGCCATCCACAGCCTGCCGTATTTCGTCGCATCGGCGGTCGCGGACAAGGAGTTCACCTGGGTACACGCCACCGAGGCGAAGATCTTCAACCCGGTCGTCACGCGGCTGATGCAGTTGGTGGAAGTCGACCCCGCGCCGCCGGCGGTGAAATACAACTGGAGCTGGGGCGGCTCGGTCACGATCGTGACCACAGCCGGCGCCCGATTCACCAGCACCGTCGACGCGCCGCGCGGATCCGGGCCGCGCGGCATCGAGTGGAGCGACGTCGACGCCAAATACCGCGCGCTGATGCCCGACTCGAAGCTGCCAGCCGCGCGAAGCGAGGAGATCCTGGGCCTGGTTCACGGTTTCGAGCGGCTGAAGAGCGTCTCGGAACTGACGCGCCTGCTGGCGCCTGCCCAAGGCTAGCGAGGCAGCATCAGGACCGAGTCGAATCACTGGAGGATGTGCCGCGCCACGGCACGCCACGTGTCCGTTGGGCCACCCAGCAAGCGCAGGGCCTGCCCGGCCACGACGATCGCGCCACCCCAGAGGTAGGCAGTAGCCACGCGCCGTCGCGTCACGAGGTCATAGGCCAGCGCGACGACGATGAACGCGTCTGTTGCGGCCAGGAACATCCAGTCGGCCGTGAACCCGACCGGCCAGCGTGCGATTGCCGCGTCGAGCAGGCTGATGGTGGCGAGCAGCATCAGGCGCTTGTGCGTCTCGGGACGGCGGCGCCACGCGATGGCAGCGGCCACCAGCGTCGCGAAGATCAGCATCGCGGAGAACGGCGTCAACAGGAATGCTGCCGCTTCCTCCTCGTAACCAGCCGCGAACTCGCGGCGCATCGACAGGATGCCGGCCGTTGTTCCGCTGACGACCATCGCGGCGGCGAGCGCGGCACCAACCCATCCAACCTGCCGGTGCCGCCGCGTCTGCCCGGACGCGATGAACGCCACCTGCGCGGCAAACAGGATGATCCACGCCGTGAACACCGTGCCGTGCATCTGCAGGTAGAGCGGAAGAGCGGCCGTCGACGGGTCCCGGCGATCGCAGATAGAAGGTCGGCGCGAAGCCCACGAACACCGTCACGGCGATGGCGAGCGTCATGGTGACGAAGAAGAGGCGATCGCGGCGTTCCCGTCGAGGCTGGGGTAGCATGATGCCTCTGAGGAGGATACAAGACGTGCGCGCAACGCTGACCCTCACATGCCTCGTCGTCTGGTCGTTGGCGGCAGCCGCCCAGACCGGCCTGCTCCGGCGCCAGGCACGCAGAAGCCAGGAATGGCGCCGCGGCCGCCGCTGCTCTTCAGCGAGCCGTGGCGCCTGCCCCCGCACACCGGTGAACAAACGGACGAAAACATGCGGGTCACGCCGGCGGTGGTGACCAACCCTCGGCTCGAAGTGAAACTGTACGGGCCGGACGCATCCGTCGTCCGCGCGGCGGTGCACGAGGAGCGCATCGACCTGTGGAACGGGATGGCCTCATCTCCCGTGGCGGTGACCCTGCGGGACCGGCGCAACTACCTCAATCTGGCGGACCCCGCCCGCTTGCGCTGGATCCTGCGGACCAACGCGATTCATCTCTTGCACCCGGTCGTGAAGCTGGCGGACGGCCGGCTGCTTGTCGGCGATCGCGGCATCACGACGCATGGCGAGTTCCTCACCCTGGAGGTCGCGTTCACCGGCATGCGCTGGTACGGACTGGATCCGGGCAAGGTCGTCGTGCTCGCGGAGGTGTTCAACCCCAACCTGCGCATGGTGGACGAGGTCGGGCTGGCGATGCTTGCCCCAGGCGGCGGGCACGGCATCGCCGGATCGGCGAACCTGTCGACCGTGGAGTTGTTCGCCCATCCTGTGCCTCGGTAGAACGATCAGCGAAGCAGCACTTCGGGAAGCTTGTCGACGAAGGCTCGCACATCGCGGATCTGGCCGGCTGTGGCGATAAACTCGAACGCCGTGGCGCTGACCGCACCCGTGTGACCCTCGAGGATGGCTCTCAGCGCAGCGGGCAGCACCGGACATTCGTCCAGCAATCCGAGCAAGCTGGCCCAGGCTGGCGCATCCAGCATCGCGATCACGTCGAGCGCTTGGCGCGCGCGCCACGGCGTGCCCGCGTCACGCTGTCTAATCAGCTCGCGCCGCAGGACGTATAGTCCGCGCTGGATCCCGGCATCGACAGACTGCAGATCCGTCAGCGTGCCGATCAAGTGATCCGTCACGAACAGGCTCACGTCCTGGTGCAACACCGCCCAGCCCGCTTCGAACGCCGTCACCAGGTCGTGATCCACCAGAAAAGTGTCGGGCAAGGTCTCCGGCCAGTGCTCGAGGCCGAGATTGCAGACGCCGACGGCCGCATCAGACGCTTCCTGGGCCGTAAACGGTCTTGCCTGAACCGAGCACCCGGCCATGAGCGTGTTGGCGAGGAACGCCATCTCGCGACTCTTCGCGCCAGATGCGCGGTGTCGTCCGTGTCGCGGACGTGCTCCATCAGTCGTTGCACTGGCGTCAGGCGTGGCGGTTGAGCGGTTGTGCCTCCGAGCAGGGCTTGGGGCCGCCCTGGTACCAGGCCAGCCTCGGCCAGGAGATTGACGACGGCGTCGATTGACTCGGAGACGGAGGCGCTCGGCGGCGCGTCAACGGCGGACTCAGGCGGTGTCGCACTGCTGTCGGCCGATGCCGTGTCCTCATCGGCGGCCCGGAAGTAGGCGGCGACAAGCGGGTTGATCATGGGCGAGGCGTCGGGCCGCTGATGTCGCGGCTGCTTCGCCATCTGGAGGAAGGCGCGCGCGTCGGCTGGCGTCAGGTATCCCCGCTGCGATCGGCGACATTCCCGCTCGAGCGCCACGTCGTGCAGCAGCTGCGCCGGGTCGTCCAGCAGATCGTCGAGCCCGTCGATCTCCGGCGCGGAGTTGGACAGCCGTCGACAGCCCCGCATCACGGCGTGGAAGTAGTCGCGATGGTCGGTATCCAGTGCGAGGAGCAACGTCACGATCGCGTCCCACGCGTCGGCGCGCCTTGCCCGTACCAGGTAGCCACCCACTTCACACGCGAGATCCCCAGCTGGCGTCACAGCGACGTCGAACGGCTCGTCATCGCTCGAGACAGCCGGGGCGAAGGTCGCGTGGTCGAACACGCGGACGTAGCGGGCGAGTCCCGCAATCACGAGAGGTTCATCGATTGCGGCGACGGTGCGGGCAGCGGCGGAGCCGCCGCCGTCCACCAGGAATTCGATCCACTCGCCGAAGCGAGCCTCGTCGAACCGTTCGTCGCGTCCAGGTTGGTTGCTGCGCCACAGATCGAGGTCGAGGACCGACTTGAGCTGAGCGGGTGTCGCCGCGGCGACGAGCTCTCCGCAGGCGTCGAGTCCGCGATATCGAATGAGCTGGTGCAGAGTCTCGGGCGCCAGATGGGGCACGAGTCGCGCCAGGTGTGGTGTGTCGAGCAGTCGGGCGAGTCGCTGGTCAACTGAACCAGTGTCGTGGGACTTGCCGCGGCGGCCGGGATCGGAGCGCTTCGGCATGAGCCGGCGATGGTAGCCGTCTCGCCGGCCAAGAAACAGTCTTGAACTGGGAGTCGTGTCACCAGATACTGATAGTGGGGCTGCGTCTGGCTCGGTTTTCCCGCCCCGAACAGCCTCGTTCCTCGGCGGATTGAGCTACCGTCCCGCATACGAACACTTCATCCCGACTGCGAACATCCGCCCAGACCACGTCCGCCAACGGCGCGGTTAACCTGTTGGCAATGAAGGATTTCATAAATCCGGTGTCCTGGCGCGCTGCTTGAACCTGGGATCTGAAGGTCGGACGGGTGCGGAATGGCGCACGCGGCGGAGGTGAGCACATGGCAGGCATCGGAAACGAGATCTGGCAGGCCGCCCGCAGACTGCTGCGCGCCCCAGTATTCACGCTCGCCGCCGCGCTGACGCTCGCGCTCGCCATCGGGGCCAACGCGACCATCTTCGCCGTCGTGCAGCGCGTGGTGTTGAATCCGCTGCCGTATCCCGAGTCCGACCGGTTGGTCCGGCTGGACCACGGCATGGCACGCATCAACGTGCTGTCGGGCATCGGCATGACGTCGGGCCTCTATTACCAGTACCAGCGGGCGCGCACGCTCGAGGGGCTGGCCATCTACCGCGCGGGCGAATCGACGTTGGTTGGCCGGGGCGAGCCGGAGCGTATCCAGGTGGCGCGGACGACACCCACGTTGGCGTCGGTGCTGCGGGTGCCGCCGGCGCGGGGTCGCTGGTTCACGGCAGAGGAGGGCACACCAGGCGCTCCGCTGGTCGCTATCCTCTCGCACGGGCTCTGGATGCGCCGATTCGGCGGCGACGCCGCGGTGCTCGGCACATCCGTCACGCTGGACGGCGTGCCCGCGACGGTCATCGGCATCATGCCGGCGTCGTTTGCGTTTCCCGAGCCGCGTACCGACGCGTGGCTCCCCGCTGTGATCTCGCGCGCAACCGGCTACGGCCTTCCCTACGGATACGTCGGTGTCGGACGGTTGCGCGGCGGGGCGACGGTCGCCGACGCGCGCACCGAGTTGAACACGCTGATCGCCGACTTGCCCCAGGTGTATCCGGGAGACCGGGGCGTCCTGGGAAACGTGGCCGGCAACGGCGCGCTGCAGTCGACGGCGATCACGCTGAAGGAAGCGATGGTCGGGGACATTTCACGCGGGCTCTGGATCCTGCTCGCCGCCGTCGGATTGGTGCTGCTGGTGGCCTGTGCCAACGTCGCGAACCTGTTTCTGGTGCGCTCGGAGGCGCGTCAGCGCGAGGTTGCCGTACGGCGCGCGCTCGGCGCGAGCAGTGGTGGCATCGCCCGTTTCTTTCTCACCGAGAGCGTTCTGCTGTCGATCGCCGGCGGCGCCATTGGGCTGGTCCTGGCGTCCGGTGCGGTGAGCTTGCTGGTCACATGGGGACCGGCGACCCTGCCGCGACTGGAGGAGATCCGCCTCGACACGGTGGCGATCGTCTTCACGTTCGCGCTGAGCCTGCTGGCGGCACTGGCGTTCGGGTCGATTCCGCTCTTGCGTGGCAGCCCCTTGGCCGGCTCGCTGAACGAAGTGGGACGTGGAAACACGGCCAGCCGTGGCCGGCCATCGCACGCGCCATCTGCTGATGGGAGGACAGGTTGCGCTGGCGCTCGTGCTGCTGGTCGCCTCGGCTTTGATGGTCCGCAGCTTCCAGAACCTGCGTGCGTTCGATCCCGGCTTCGTTGCCAGGTCGGCGCTCACGTTGCGCGTTGGATTGCCCGAACGCGCTTATCCCACCAGGGCCGCGGCGGTCGCAGGGCACTCCGCGATCCTCGATCGGCTCGCCGCCATTCCGGGCGTCACCGCCGTCTCGGCCTCGACGGGGCTGCCGCTGGCCGACGCCTGTTTCGGCAACGGGATCTTGGTACAGGGCCGCGACGTCGCCGACGACAGGCCGCTCCAGCTTGCCAGACTGTGCGCGGTGTCCGGCGGACACGTTCAGGCGCTGGGTCTGCGGCTGCTGCGCGGTCGCGCCGTCGAGCGGGACGATGTCGAGCGGGGTCAGCCTAACGTCGTCGTCAACAAGGCGTTCGCGGACATGGTGTTCCCCGCGGGAGATCCGATCGGCCAGCGCATCCGGTCGAACGCACCGCCACGCACGACGCCTCGTCCAGAAGGCGCGGGGAGTTCTGGCTGGGACGGTGGCGCGCCGCCGTGGCTGACGATTGTCGGCATCGTGTCGAACACGCCTTTCATGGCGCTGGCGGAGCGCAATCCCATGCCGGCGGTGTATATGCCGATCTCCATCGCCGGTGGGCCGGACATTCCGTCGATCGCGATGCTCGGCCCGTCCGGTGGCCACGATGACCTACGTCGTCCGGTCGGCAACGTCGCCGACGGGATTACTGCCCGCCGTTCGCGGCGCCATCAACGACGTCGATGCCACGCTGGCGATCTCGCAGGTCAGCACGCTGGAGGAGATTGTCGATCGAGCCTCGGCGCAGATGGCGTTCACGATGGTCCTGATAACCATTGCCGCCGGCGTCGCGCTGCTGCTTGGCCTGATTGGGATCTACGGCGTCATCTCCTACGTCGTCAGTCAGCGCGCCGGCGAGATTGGCGTGCGCATCGCGCTCGGCGCGCCGCCGGGGAGCGTTGCGGGCTTGATCCTGCGGCAGGGGGGCACCGTCGCGCTCGCCGGGATCGCGGTCGGCTTCAGTGCCGCGCTCGCCGGCAGCCGGCTGGTCGAGTCTCTCCTGTATAACGTGAGCTCGCGCGATCCGACGATCTTTGCGCTGACCGCGCTCACGCTCCTGGGCGTCGCCCTGCTCGCGTGCTGGTTGCCTGCGCGTCGCGCCGCCCGCATCAATCCAGTGGAGACGCTACGCGCCGGGTAGGTGTTGGCGCGCGATAGCAAGACCTCGAGTTACCAGCTGAATCGGAAAATGCTCGCAGTCGATCGGCTTGCGTCCGGCGCCGACGGATCGTCGACCTTGTATCGGTTCGGCACCGACGCCCAGTTCGTATAGATGTTCCCGCCGACGTAGAAGCCCGGCTTGTCTTCGGTGGCTTTGGACGTGCGCTGGCCGGTCGTCGTCGAGAGCGCGTAGGCGCGCCGCGGTTCCGACGTGCCGGACTGGTCACTGGCTGGCACGAACTCGGCGTCGCCGTCCCCGTCGATGTCGGCCGAGATCCACGAGACGTGCAGCAGACGATGATAGGTACGATCGACGATCATCGCGCGGACCTCTCCGTTGAAGCGAGTCACGATCGTTTCGGCGTCGGGCCGCGCCCGCTTCACGGCGAGGTACAGCGGCCGTGTCACCAGGGCCTTTGAGCCGATGTCGAGCCTGGTGCTCGCCTGCGTCGGATAGTTGTCTACGAGGTACTGAACGACGAGCTCGTCCATCAGCGTGTAGTCGGCCTTGCTCGCGAGGAGCAGGGCGAGGCTGTCTTCGTCGCTGCGCGACCGCACGAGCATGGCGCCGGAAAAATCGAGCGCGTCGCCATACGAATAACCTTCGACGATTGCCACGCGCTTGCCGTCGAGTTGATTGAGCGATGTGGCCGACACATCGGCCCCGCGCCGCCCGACGAGAATCAGACGATTCTCGAGATAGGGTTGGGAGAAGATCAGTCACGCGCTCGCGCTCCGCGTCTTTCCATGCGGCGGCGCTGCCGTCGAATTCACCGCTCAGGAGCGCCGGCGTGAAGCGCGCCGGCTCGACGATTGTGGTCCGAGCGCTCAGTCCGAGGCGCCCGAGGGCGCTCTCAACCAGGTCCAACGCCAGGCGCGGCTGTCCCGGCTGCGTTGGTGAACGGTGACCACGCCGTAGAGACGAGACGAAGGTCGCCCTTCTGCGTCGACTGCGCGGTTGACAATGTCATGACGGACAGCCCGACGAAAAACGTGACAGCGAGAAGAAGACGCATGTGACAGGTCCTTTACTCCATACTGCTCGCGCAGCGTGTCTTTGCAAAGGCGAAAATGGCGCGCCGCCCGCCTGCGAACATTGTCGTCCCAGGTTCGGACGCCGCCCGGCCACTCTCCGCGACCCGCAATCGCGCTCTCTAATACATAGAGAGTCTTGGCAATGGCCCGGATACTGCAGAGGGCGATGAAACGACCATGCCCGCGAAGACGCCCAACGCCCTGCTGCACGGATCGCTCGACGCCCTGATTCTCAAGACGCTGGCCGGCGGGCCGCGCCACGGCTACGCGATCGCCAAGTTCATCGAGGATGCCTCCGGCGAGACCGTGGTCATCGAAGAGGGGTCGCTTTACCCGGCGCTCTATCGGATGGAGCGGAAGGGGTGGCTCGAGGCCGAATGGGGTGAGTCGGAGCTGGGCCGGCGCGCCAAGCTCTATCGGCTGACACGCCAGGGGCGCGCGCAGCTCACTGCCGAAACGGCCGCCTGGCTCCAGTTCGCCTCCGGCGTCTCCCGCATCCTGCTGGCTCAATGAGGCGATCCCTGCGCTCGTGGCTGTGGCGGGTGCCGATCGAGCAGGAAGTCGAGGAGGAGCTGGCTTTCCACCTCGAGATGCGGCGCCGCGAGGGCAGGCCTGTCGATCCGGCTGAGGTCGAGCGCGTGCGGCGGGCCTGCGTGGGGATTGCGCGACGGAGGGACCGTGAGATGCGACTGACGACCTGGCTCGAGGAACGGCGGACCGACGTCCGGTTTGCGCTACGGCAACTACGGCGCGCGCCCGGGTTTGCGATTGTGGCGGTAGCTGACGCTGGCGCTCGGCATCGGCGCCAACAGCGCGATCTTCGCGCTGGCGGACGCGACCTTCTTTCGAGCGCTGCCGTTTACTCATCCGGCAGACCGACTCGTGATGATCGGGGAGAGCCGCGGGCCAGGCACGTTCATCACCGTGACGCCGGCCGACTATGCCGACTGGAGCGGTCAGAATCGAACGCTGGCCGCGACCGCCGCGATGTCGCTGGGGCTGGCGAGGATGACCGGCCCCGGTGGCGTGCCGGAGCAGCCGCTCGCGCAGTCGGTGACGGCCCGCTTCTTCGACGTCCTCGGCGTGACGCCGCTTGTCGGCCGGACGTTCCGGGAGTCGGACCTGACACCGAGCCCGCAAGCCGTGGTCGTCGGCGAGGCCTTCTGGCGGTCGCGCCTCGGGGCGGATCCGGCCGCCGTTGGCCGCAGCATCGTCATCAACGGCCAGCCGCTCAACCTGATCGGCGTAGTGCCAGCGTCGTTCGAGCTGATGCCGCCGGGCGGACTGACCGGAGGTCCGCCGCCGCAGATCTGGATCCTCTTCGAGCCCGTGCGCGCGGGACTCCCGGGGCAGCGGCTGTCTCACCTGCTGACGGTCGTCGGCCGGCTGCAACCAGACGTGAGCCTCGAGCGCGCGCAGGCCGACCTCGACGTGATTGCCGCACGGCTGGCGGAACGGTTTCCCGAGAGCAACAAGGGGCACGGCGTGACGGTGCAGCCGCTGCGTCAGGCGCTCATCGGTCCGCAGGTCCGGCTGACGTCGCTGCTGCTCGTCGGCGTTGTCGGGTTCGTGTTGCTGATGTGCTGCGCCAACGTCGCGAGCCTGCTCCTCGCTCAGGCGACCGGCCGCACCCGCGAGCTCGCCGTCCGGGCGGCGCTTGGCGCCGGCCGCGCGGCGCGTCGTGGCGCAGCTGCTGACCGAGAGCCTGGTGCTGGCGTCGATCGGCGGCGTGGTCGCCGTGGGCGTCACGGCCGCGTTGCTCGCCGCCGCGCCATCGTTCGTCCCGCCGGGCCTGTTGCCCAACGCGGTCTCGTTGTCGTTCGATGGCCGCGTGGCCGCCGTGTGCGCGCTCACCGCGTTGGGGGTCGGTGTCCTGTTCGGCCTGGCGCCGGCCTGGCAGTCCACGCGTGGACGTCTGGCTGACGCCATGGTTCGCAGACGGCAGGGTCACGCGTCGCGGCGGCTGGCTCAGGAGCGGTCTGGTGTCGGTGCAGGTGGCCGCTGCCGTCCTCGTGCTCTGCGGCGCGGGCCTGCTGCTGCGTACCTTGATCACGCTGCAGAACATGGACAGCGGCTTCCGGGCGCGCGAGGTGCTAACCGGCATGATCAACCTCCCGGTTCCGCAGCCAGGCGCGCCATCGCGCTATCCCTCGGCCGATGCCGTTCTGCGCTTCTACGAGGCCGTCGAGCGCGAGGTGCGCGCGATCCCTGGTGTGCGACAGGTTGGCTGGGGGCCATCCCGCCGCTTGACGGCGGGTTCTTCGGGCAGTCCTTCGCCATCGTCGGCGATCCGCCGAAGCCGATGGCGGCCCGCGACACCGTGGCGTATCACATGGTCAGTCCCACCTACTTCGAGACGCTCGACATACCGATCGTCGCCGGCCGCGGATTCACGGCCGCCGACACCGCGGAGGCGCCGCCGTGTGCCTGGTCAGCGAGGCTTTTGTCGAGCAATATCTGAACGGGCGGAATCCGCTCGGCATGCAGCTCGAGCTGCAGCGGAGCATGCTGGCGCGGCCGGGCGTCCCCGTGGAGATTCCCACCGTCGAGATCGTCGGGGTCGTCCGCCAGGTGAAGGCGGCAGCGGCCGAGACGCGACCGGTGGCTCAGGCCTACGTGCCGCTGGCGCAGAACCGGTGGTGGATCGCGTCGCTTGTCGTGCGGCCCGAGCGCGGCGACGCGGCGGCGCTTGCCGGTCCCATGCGCGCGGCGGTCGCCCGCATCGACCGCGAGGTGGCGGTCGCCCGAATGCGCACGATGGCTACCATCACCGACGATGCGATGTCACGTCCGCGGTTTCGCGCCCTGCTGGTCGGAGCCTTCGCCGCACTAGCGCTGACGCTGGCCACGGTCGGGATCTTCGGCGTCCTGGCGCAGCTGGTCCAGCAGCGCACGCGCGAGTTCGGCGTGCGGATCGCGCTCGGCGCCAGCCGGCCGGACGTGATCGGGCTCGTGCTCGGGCATGCGACGCGGATCACGCTCGCCGGTCTCATCGCCGGGCTCGCACTTGCGGCGATGTTCGGACGACTGATGGCGGCCCTGATCTATCCGGTCACGCCGTCCGACCCGCTGACCTTCGTCGTCGTGCCGATCGTCGCGGCGCTGACCGCGGCCGCCGCGTGCGTGGCACCGGCGTGGCGCGCGACCCGCGTCGATCCAGCAACGGCGTTCCGGGACGAGTGATGAAGATCGATCCTCACTGTGGAGGAACCGAAGGAGGGCGGCGTCGACCCCATTCGGACGGCTTGCGACCGAATCGTCGCACGACGTGGCGCGTTTCTGGTAGCCACATCTGCCGTGGATGAAGCCTATCGCGTAGAATCCCCTCCGAGTGACCATCGGCCTTGGTTCCCGTATCGGTCCATATGAAGTCACTGCCCTCATCGGCGAGGGGGGCATGGGCACAGTCTGGCGCGCACATCACAAAGCGCTCAAACGGGACGATGCGCTCAAGGTGCTCCCAGATGCCTTCGCCGCCGACCCGGAACGCATCGCCCGGTTTCAGCGCGAAGCCCAGATCCTCGCCTCGCTGAATCATCCAAACATCGCGCACGTCCACGGCTTGGAGGACGCCGATGGCACCAAAGCCCTGGTGATGGAGCTGGTTGAGGGCGAGACGCTGGCCGATCGCATCGCGCACGGCGCCATTCCCATCGGCGAGGCGCTGCCGATTGCGAAGCAGATCGCAGAAGCTCTCGAGGCTGCGCATGAACACGGGATCATCCACCGGGACCTGAAGCCCGCCAACATCAAGGTGCGCCCGGATGGCACCGTGAAGGTGCTGGACTTCGGGCTGGCGCAAGCGATGGAACCGGTTGGCACCTTGTCGCCGAGCGTCTCGGATTCACCGACGATCACGGCACCTGCGATGACGCAGAGGGGAACAATCCTCGGCACTGCTGCCTACATGAGCCCCGAGCATGCCAGGGGTGCGGTGGTCGATCGCCGATCAGATGTTTGGGCGTTCGGCGTAGTCCTGTACCAGATGCTGGCCGGACGGAGGCCTTTCGACGGCGCGACCCTCAGCGACACCCTGGCACAGGTACTCGAACGCGAGCCCGATCTCACTCGGCTTCCTGCCAACACGCCAGCGGCGATCAGGCAGCTCGTCCGGCGATGTCTAACCAAGGATCGGAAAGAGCGGCTGCAGCACATCGGCGATGCCCGGGTGGAAATCACCGATGCGTTGACGTCGGCGCCGGAGGTTCCCAAGGGGGACTTAACGACCTCTCGTTCGTCGGGTTGGCGTCGCGCATTTCCCTGGGTAGCGGCGGCGGCGATGACGGCAGTCTTCGTGGCGAGTGTCGTCGTGTGGATGTCACGCACGGATCCTCCGGTCAGGATCCCGGCGCGTTTCACGGTCGCCACGCTGCCAGTCGGGTTTCTGCTCGTCGGCGAACATCCTGAAGTTGCCATTTCTCCGGACGGGACGCGCATCGTGTACGGATCCGGCAATCCGGCGCCGCTTGAACGTCTTCTCTACCTGCGCCCCGTCAATCAAATCGACGCCACGCCCATCCGTGGGACAGATGGCGGAAGTTACCCGGTGTTTTCGCCCGATGGCGAGTCGATCGCGTTCTTCGACGAAGCGAACTCCGCGATGAAGCGCGTTTCCGTCCTGGGCGGTCAAGCGGCGAATGTGACTCGCCTCAGCGGACGTCTCGTGGCTATGAGCTGGGCTTCGGACGACGTAATCGTCTTCAGTACGAGCGAGAGTGGCGGGCTGCGGCGTGTACCGGCTGTCGGCGGAGTGTCGCAGCCGTTGACCACCGCGAACTCGTCCCAGATTCTTCACACCTGGCCACAGGCATTGCCGGACCGGGCTGGAGTGCTCTTCACGGTCTGGACGAGCACCGCGGAGGGCGCTTCAGGACGCGTTGTCGGGTTGGGGCGTATCGCACATGTGTCGCTCGAGACGGGACAGGTAACCGACCTCGGGCCTGGCAGCCAGCCACAGGTACTCGCCGACTGGACACGTCATCTACAGCGCGGACGGCGCGCTGTGGACTGTGGGGTTCGACCCGCGCCGACCGACATTCAACGGTGATCCAATCCCGATTGTCCAAGGCGTGCAGCCCAGGCAGTTCGGCGGAGCGAATTTCAGCGTCTCCGGCAACGGCTCTTTGGTCTACGTCTCAGGGTCTCGCGAAGCCCTCGAACGTACCCTCGTGTGGGTGGATCGGAATGGAGGCGAAGAACCACTCGGTCTCCCACCGGCCGAATATGCTTATCCTCACCTGTCCCCTGATGGAAAGCGCGTTGCCGTCAGCATTGGAGCGACGGCTGGGGGTGACCTCTGGGTCTACGACACAGCACGCGGCACATCACTCCGGCTGACCACGAGCCCAACCGAGGTCGAGTTCCCGTTTTGGACAAACGATGGCCAGCGCCTTGTGTTCGGCACGGACTTCGGCCCCAGACGAGGGTTGCTCACGACGACCGCCGACGGTGCCGGCCAGCCCGATCGATTGGCAGACATCGAAGGGCCAGACTTCGTGGATCCGCAGGGTTGGTCGCTTGACGGGAAGGTTCTGGTGTTCGGATACGGTTCGGGCACAGGCAACGTCAATTTCGGCATTGGTGTTCTTTCCTTGGATGGAACCCGCACGTGGAAGCCGCTGGTCCAGACCGCGGCAAGCGAACACACGGCCAGCCTGTCCCCCGGCCGGGATTGGATTGCCTATGTGTCTAACGAAACTGGTCGGGCCGAGGTCTACGTCGAGCGTTTTCCAACGCGTGGCAGCCGGCAGTCGGTCTCGGCCGACGGCGGTGATGACCCCATCTGGTCTCCGGCTGGCCGTGAGCTTTACTATCGACGGCCCAGCGACGGCGCGATGATGGCCGTGCCGATTGCCACTACGCCGACGTTCTCCGCCGGGACGCCGAAGGCGTTGTTCAAAGGACGCTACTTCGATGCCGGTGGTCACGACTATGACGTGGCTCCTGACGGCCAACGGTTCCTGATGCTCAAGCAGACGGGCGCGTCGGTGTTGCCCATCATCCTCATCGAGAACTGGCACCACGCGGTTAACCGCGATTGAGGGAAGACGACTTCGAGGACGCGGACCGCCCCCGTTCCTACTTGGCGGGGGGTGTCGCCGGGTCGGTGATCGCCTTGCGCGTCGCAACCTGATCAGGACGGTCGCTCATCGCGTAGGTGACGCGGGTGACATACCGTTGTGCTTGATCCTCAAGATCCCACTAAAGTAGATTCCCGGCTGCCATGACTCGCCTACGATTCGTGTCGACAACTTGCCTCATGACGCTGCTCGCACTGGGTTCGGCCCGAACGGACGGAAGCCATGGATTATTCCGAACACTCCAGGCGAACTCTTCGTAAAGAAAGGATCGGAGACGATACCGTTCGTTAAACACGTGTACTTACCAAACTGTGTACTGGTTGGGCCACGACATCGGCTGGAGCCCGAGGGTGATCGCCTACTTGTCCAAGATGATCACGCCTATGAAGACCGAGAGATAGATGACGACGAATTCAGAATGTTACGGACTTCCAAATAGCTCTACGGCTACCGCCGATGGCAGGTTATGGATGTTCGAGCCCACAACGGGCTGGCCGTCTGTAGGTACTCGATGCCTGGCCCGCGTTTACGAGACCCAAGTAAGGAATCCACTGATCGTGTGCTCGCTTAAGGGGTAGCTGGTCTCGTCAGGCGTGTAAATCCATCCCTCATACCGGACGAATAGTTTCCTCACGTCCGCGACGGAAACGCGCCGGTCAGCATTGAGGGCCGACAGATGCTTCCGTGCCTCGCTCACGGACGCATTCCGGATCGGCAGCCGAACAACTGCCGCCCACACGATGTAGGGAGAATCGAAGATGAAGCGGTCGTCCTCCTCGATGATCCGTAGCTCGTGAGCAACCAGCCGCTTGCTAGCATTGAGGCGTTTCGCAAAGCGGCTGTTCGCGTCGCGTCTAGTGGTGAACGTAGCCAGCTGTTCAGAGTCTCCCTGCATATCGCCCGCCGACGCACTCACAGTGGGAGACCACGAGATAGGTCATGTTGATCCACGCCGATAGCGATTAGGGGCGCTTACGGACACCCTTCTCTCACCTGGAAGTGATCAGAAAGGATGAAGTGGCCGGCCTCGATTGAGGTCCCGGATACTGGGACCTCATCTTAAAGGAGACCGACCATGGACCACATCGGCATCGACTTGGGCGGCAGAGACAGTCAGGTGTGTGTGCGCAATAGCGCGGGGGCGATCATCGAGGAGGCTCGCCGTCCCACGACCGAGCTGGGCCGATGGTTGGCGAGTCGTGCGCCGGCGCGTGTGGTGCTGGAGACGTGCACCGAAGCCTTCCGGCTCGCCGGCGTCGCCCAACGGCACGGGCACGAGGTGCGAGTGGTCGCCGCGACGTTGGTTCGGGCGCTGGGAGTTGGACAGCGCGGGCTGAAGAATGACGAGCGCGATGCTCGGACCTTGAGCGAGGCGTCGTGTCGCATTGACCTTCCCTCGGTGCACATTCCGACCGTGGTTAGCCAGGAAGTCAAGGCGATGTGTGTGTCGCGCGAGGCGCTGGTCCGGACGCGTACGGTGTTGGTCAACCGCGTGCGCAGCTACCTCCGGTCGCGGATCGGCGAGCGCCTGCGCGCGACGCCCGACACGCTGCCCGCCAAAGTGCGACGGGCCCTGATCGACGATCCGGAAGGCCTGCCCGCGCACCTGGAGCGCCTGCTGGTGGTGCTTGAGGCGCTCCGCGCACAGATCGCGGAGGCGGATGTCGAGTTGAAAGTCTTAGCCCGTGCCGACGTCCGCATGCGTCGGCTGATGACGGTGCCGGGTGTCGGCCCCGTGACGGCCGCGCGATTTGTGGCAGCGCTCGACGATGTCGGCCGCTTTCCGAATGCCGCCAGTGTCGCGTCCTATCTGGGCCTCATTCCTGGTGAGAACACGACGGGTTTTCGCACCAAACGGACGCGGCTCACTCGAGCCGGCGCCCCGCAAGTGCGCTGGGCGCTGGGACAAGCCGCGTGGTCGCTCTATCTCCATCGCCCCAGGGATCCGATGGTCCAATGGGCGAAGCAGGTGGCGGCCCGTCGAGGCGCCCAGGTCGCGAATCACGGCACTCGCGAGGAAGCTGGCTCACGTGTTGTACGCGATGTGGAAACATGGGACGACCTACGATCCGGCACGGGGTGCGCGACCCGTCGCCGCGTAGATAGGCGAAGCCAAGGCGGCGACGATGTGCCGATGACGTCGACGTACCTTGACGGCTGTCTAGAGGCGATGACCGCGGACGAAAATCGTCGGACACCTTCTCATCGAGGTGATCGCGTTGATCCGAATGCGGCTCGCCAACGGACCCTTTCATGCGGCATTGACCGCGAATAGTCGATTGGGACAGCCCGTCAAGTGAGCAGCGTTCCTCTGGCATCACCGTCGGCGGCGGATGAGATCGAGCTGGACAGCGAGGGCCACTTCATAGTCGATCTCGTGGACACGTTCCGAAGGCGGATTATGTGTCTCCAGTGCCGAGCCGCGCAGGAGTCGCGAGACGCGGGGCTAGAATGAGCTGTTGTGCCAGAGCTCAGCCGGTTCTTCGGGATTGTTATCCGGATGTTCATGGAGGTCGGCGAGTCGCACAACACCCCGCACTTCCACGCGTACTACCAGGAACACGTTGCCGTGTTCGGAATCGAGCCGGTCGAACTCCTCGCCGGAGAGCTACCCCGCACCCAGCGTCGACTAGTCGAGGCGTGGGCTGAACTCCACCTGGGTGAGCTGCGGGCCGACTGGGATCGCCTACAGGGCGGTCGGCCACCCCTTCCGATCGCTCCGTTACAATAGGGCCATGGGTAGCCATGCCATCCACAGGGTGCACTCGTTCGAACGCGTCGGCTTGCACGCGTTGCGGGTCACCTTCGCCGATGGCTCCGAGCAGACCATCGATTTCGCGCCAGTGCTGATTGGCGCGCTGTACGGGCCGCTGCGCGATCCCGAGGTCTTTGGGCAAGTTCGATTGGATGCTGAGGTCCACACGCTGGTCTGGCCGAACGGCGCCGACTTCGATCCGGCGACGCTCCACGACTGGCCGACCGTGGCCGACGAGCTGGCGACCCGCGCAAGGTCTTGGACAGGGCCGATTGATCGGCCTCTTGCTTCTTAAGGTCATTCCCCAGCTGGCGTTCGACGGGCGCTGGCGTCGTTGTGAACAATTCGTGAACAATTTAGTGCCGAACACCGGGTAACAGCGTGGATCAACGTGGAGCTAAACCCACGAAGAACCAACACGATGCTGAACCTGCATCAATCTGTTAACCGGAGGGTTGCTGGTTCGAATCCAGCCCGAGGAGCCAATCGTTTACAGTGAAGCGACGCCGCCACGTTTCTCAACGCGGCACCGGCGTGCCGTGCACCGCAACAACCCGCTCTCTATTGCTTCTGTAGCTCCTGGTACATGGTCGTGAAGTTCCCCGCGGCCCCGCCACGCGCCCCCGGTCCCGGGGGCGTCAGCTCGTATCCCCTGAACTTGTCGCCCGGGTTGAACTCGGCCGCCGCCTGCTGCGGCGTCTTGCCCGCCTTGAGCGACGCGCGCGCGTGATCCGCAATGGCGCGATTGAATTCGCCGAACAGCACGAACTCGGACCAAGGGCGAACGGCGTCGTGGCCGGTGATCACCCGATCCACGTTGGTGACGCCAGCGACAGTCTTGGCGATCGTGTTCCCGTAATTGAGCACGCTGCCACCGCCGTTGACGTCCACGTACGGCGCGGCCGTCGCCGTCGTCTGGAACACGTCGCCGGCGTGCATCACGCGCGCGCGGCGGAACACGACGAAGGCGTCGCCGTTCGTGTGGGCCAGGCCAAAGAAGTAAAGGTCGATCGCGTCGTTCCCGCTGAACAGCGTCAGCCGATCCGTGAACACCCGGTCCGGCTGGCCGTGTCTGGTGGCGGCGTCCTGGAACGCGCGCATTGCCCGCATTGCCGTGCCCGCGTTCTCCTGCGTCACGATCTCGACGCTTGCCGGGTAGAAGGCGTTGGCGCCGGTGTGGTCGCCGTGCATGTGGGTGTTGATGATGGTCGTGATCGGCTTGTCGGTCACCGACCGGATGCGATCGAGCAGCGGCTGGCCCTGATCGGGAAATTTCGTGTCCACGATCACGACGCCGTCGGCGGCGACGTACACCGCGCTGTTCCCGCCCCCGCCGGGAACCACGTAGAGGTTGTCCGCCAGCTTCTCGATCGCGCCAATCGGCGGCAGCTGCACTTGCGTCGCGACGCTGACCAGTCCGAAGCCCACCGTAACGATGAATCCGAGGATGAGACCGCGCTTCATACCAGGCTCCTTTCGCGTTCGTTGCTTGTGCCCGCGCCGCCGGTACTTCGGATACCGAGTGGGAGAAGGGGGTGGAGTGAGCAGCGAAGGGTACCCCGATAACGTCACCGACCTCAACGGATCAGCGGCAAGTCCACGTGCCGTCATCGATGAGGCTGGAATTGGAGGCGTTGTTAAGGGGCCGCTCCTGTCGCACGCACCGCGGCACTCGTTGTTGAACACCATCGTCGCGCGTCGTTCGCGAGTGAAAGGCACCTTCATGGCGGAGCGTCGTGCGAGCGACGATCGAACTGGCGGTAAACGACAGCGCTGTGTCATACGGTCCCTGAAATCTCGCATGCCGGCCTCACCAACTTCGGGCTTGGTGTGTCACCACTCGCGCATCGATTGACACGGAATCGTTGCGACGTGTAATTTACCCACAAACAAGTCTCTGTAACATTCTTGCAGATCAGGAAAGATACGGAATTCGGTATGGCATCACGCCTCTTCGTTCTTGGTGCCGCCTTCAGCGCCTGCCTGGCGCTGCCGATCGCGGCGAATGCACAGATCGATCTGAGCGGCGGGTGGGCGACGCGCCAGCATGAGGATGCGCCGGAGCGCGGCGCCGGCCCGCACATCGGCGAGTTCCAGGGGTTGCCCATCAATGACGCCAATCGCGCTCGCGCCGAGGCATGGAGTGCGACGCTGTGGACGGTACCCGAGCATCAGTGCATTCCGCACCCGGCCGACTACGGTCCCAATTTCTCCAACCTGCGCATCTGGACCGACGTCGATCCGGTCACCGCGGACATCGTCGCCTACCACACGCAGATGGCGTGGATGGCACCGGTGCGGACGATTTGGATGGATGGCCGCGCCCATCCTTCGGAGTACGCGCCGCACACGTGGCAGGGCTTCTCGACCGGCAAGTGGGAGGGCGACATGCTCTCCGTCACCACCACGCACCTGAAGCCGGCCTACGTCCGCCGCAACGGCCTGGCCCGCAGTGAAAAGGCCACGCTGACCGAGCACTTCATCCGCAGCGGCGATGTGTTGACCTGGATCCAGATCATCGACGACCCGGTGTACCTCACCGAGCCGTTCATCAAGAGTCGGAACTTCGTGCACGAGCCCGGGTATCTCCCGTCGCCGTATCCGTGTGCAGTGGAAGTGGAAATCGTTCGCGAACAGGTGGAGATCCCCCACTACCTTCCCGGCCAGAATCCGTATCTCAACGAGTTCGCCGCGCGGTATCACATACCCGTAGAAGGGCGTGCCGGCGGAGCGGAAACGATGTATCCCGAGTTCGCCGCCAGGCTGCGGACCCTGCCAGACGCCGACGTATACGCCTGTGATCGCGCCTGGCGCGCGGCTGACCTCCGAGGCCGCTGCAGCACAGGCACCTGCGTCGACCGGCGGTGCCGCTCCAAGGGGCGGCCGATGATCGCACCAATGCATCGGCTCTCCGCTGCCACTTTCGCAGCCGGCCTGCTCGTCGCTGCCAGCGCAATCGTCACGGGGCAGGAGACGGCGGTGCGCGCCGTGCCGGACGCGTTTTCTCGCGGCGCCGAGCGCCAGGTCGGACCGATCCACATCGTGCCGATTCGGCGCGATCGGATCTTTCTGATGGCGAGCGCCGAGGGCAACAGCACCGTGCAGGTGGGAGCAGACGGGGTTTTGGTGGCCGACACGATGACTGCGGCGCTGGCCCCTCGCCTGCTCGAGGCGATCCGGACCGTCGCCGCGGGCCCGATTCTGCAGATCGTCAACACCAATGCCGATCGCACCGGCGGCAACGAGGTGATTCGCAAAGCCGGACGCGCGGTGGGTGATCGCCCGGGTGGTGGCGCGGGCATCCTCGCCTTCGAGTCCGTCCTCAACCGGATGAGCGCCGACGGCAGCGCAGCCCCGCAAGCTGCATGGCCGACCGACACCTATTTCGTGGGCAGCAAGGACCTGTTCTTCAACGGCGAGCCCGTTCAGTTGTACCACCAGCCGTCGGCGTATTCGGACGCCGATACCCTCGTCGTGTTTCGCCGGTCCGATGTCGTTGTCGCGGGCGATGTCTTCACTCCCCATCAGTTTCCGCGCATCGACCTGGCGCACGGCGGAACCCTGAATGGAATCGTCGCGGGTCTAAACCGAATCATCGAGCTCACGGTTCCGGAACTGAATGAAGAGGGCGGAACGATGGTGGTTCCTGCCCGCGGCCGCCTGGGGGATGAGGCGGATGTCGCCGAATACCGCGACATGGTGACGATTGTTCGCGATCGCATTCAGGAGATGGTGCGGCGTCGCCTGACGCTGTCCCAGGTGAAAGCTGCCAGACCCACGCGAGACTACGACCCGCTTTACAGCACGCCCGCGTATACCGGCGAGATGTTCGTCGAAGCGGCCTATCGAAGTCTGTCAGCCGTGGCCGCACAGCCGCAGACGGGAGTGAAGCGATGATGCGGCGCCTTACTGTGATGCTCTTGTGGGTGTGCTGCGGCGCCCTCGCGACAGGAGCGGCGCAGCAGCCGCCCGCAGGCGCACGCGGAGGAGCACGGCAGGGTGGGCCCGGCGGACGCCCAGGCGGTCCGCCTGCAACAGCGCGTGAGGCTGCCCCCTTCGACCTGACCGGCTACTGGGTGTCTCTCGTCACCGAGGACTGGCGGTGGCGCATGATGACACCGCCGAAAGGCGACTATTCGAGCGTGCCGCTGAACGACGAGGGTCGTCGTGTGGCCGACGCGTGGGATGCGGCGAAGGACAAGGCAGAAGCGAGCGAATGCCGCGCGTTCGGCGCCGCGGCAGTCATGCGCCGTCCTGGTCGGCTGCACATCACCTGGGAGAACGACTACACCCTGAAAATCGACACGTCAGCCGGAAACCAGACGCGGCTGCTTCGATTCGCCGGACCGCAAGGCGGCCCGGCCGCGGCCGCTCCGGCGGAAAGGCCATGGCAGGGGACGTCCGCCGCCGAATGGCGCAAGCAGCCGCCAGTATTTGCGCTCGGCTTTGGCGGCCGTGGGGGAGGGAGCGTTGCCGGCGGCAACCTTCAGGTTGTCACGACCGGGCTGCGAGCCGGTTACCTGCGGACCAACGGCGTGCCGTACAGCGAGAGCGCAGTTGTCACCGAGTATTACTACCGTCATTCCGGCCCCCGCGACCTCGAGTGGCTGACGGTGACGACGATCGTGCACGACCCGAAGTATCTGGCGCAGCCATTCATCACATCGACCGATTTCCGGAAGGAACCTGACGGCTCGAAATTCGCGCCGACGCCGTGCGCGATCGATCCGCCGCGACTCGCGAAAGCGCCATGACCAGCACTTGTAGAAGAGTAGCGTGCACCTGTGTGATCGCTTCGATGGGTGGCCTCGCGTTTGCGCAGCAGCAGCCGCCGCCGTCCCCTCCCACACCGATCGACGGCTTGTGCACGACGACCGTGTCGTTACCGCCTCCGGCGCCAGGCCGTGGCGGTGGCGGTGGAGGGGCCCAGGGTGGAGGAGCTGGGCGCGGCTTCGGTGCCGGACAGCTGGCGCCCACGCAACCACCCCGCCTCGTCAAAGTCAAAGACGACGTGTACGTGATCCAGAACGTGAATGACGTCGTCGCGGAAATAGGAGCGTTCGGCGGCAACATCACGGTGTACCTCACCGACGCAGGCGTTGTCCTGATCGATTCGAAGAACGACCAGATGCACGACGACGTCATCGCCAAGGTCAAGTCACTGACTGATAAACCGATCAAGCACGTGATCCTCACGCACCATCATCCGGATCACAGCGGCGGTGCCGCCCGGATGCAGCAGATCGGCGCCACCGTGACCATCTCGCGCGATGACCGGCAGCAAATGGCGCGGGCGGGTCAGACGGCGCTGCCGCAGATCGCCTATGCCGGTCACGCGAGCGTGTTGATGGGCGGCAAGGAGGTTCAGCTCACGGAGTACTGCGGGCACACGCGGGGCGACACGGTCGCATACCTGCCGGCGGCGCGAATCGTCGCCGTCGGCGATCTCGTCACCACGCCCGACACTATTCCGCAGATCGTGAACTACGGCGACGGCGGCAACTGGACCGACCTGGGCAAGACGCTCGACGCCATCGCGGCGATGGACTTCGACTTCATGGTTGGTGGTCACGGCCCGGTGCTGACGAAGGCGCAGTTCCTGGAGCATCGCGCCAAGGTCGGCCGGATTCGCGAACGGGCGCGCGCGCTGGTGAAGGAGGGGCGGACGCAGGAGGAGATGACGCAGGCACTGGTGAAGGAGCTCAATTGGGGCACCGGTCCCGCGGCGGGCAATATCGCCGGCATGATGGCGGAATTCCGGTGACGATGACACTGTTGAGCATTCCGGGCCTCAACGCCAGAGATCTGCAGGCCCTGGTTGCGGTGGCGCACTTCGGCAGTCTGGTAAACGCCTCCGCGTTTCTTCAGACATCGCAATCGGCGCTGAGCCGCACCATTACGAAGATCGAGAAGCTGGTCGACGTACGGCTGTTCGTGAGAAGCACGCGTCGCATCGAGATCACTCCGGCCGGTCGCGAGTTCGTGGCGGTCAGCGAACGCATTCTGAACGACCTGCGGATCACGCTCGGCGGCCTTCGTGACATCGCTACCGAGCAGCGGGGTCAAGTGATCGTGTCCAGCTTTCCGACCGTCGTGCAGCAGACGCTGCCCAAGCTGATTCGCACCTTTCGTGAGCAGCGTCCACAAGTGGACGTTCAGCTGCGCGGCGGGTGTAACTCGCAGGTGATCGAGGAGGTGGTCGGCGGCGTTGCTGATTTCGGTATCACCTACGGCGATTCGATCCCCGATTCACTCGAGCGCGTCGAGGTTCGCCGCGAGTCGCTGCAGGTCGTGCTGCCGAAGGATCACCGGTTGGCCGAAGATGCGGCGCCGATTCGACTGGCGCAGCTTCGTGACCTGGCGCTCATCTCGCCTCCCAGGGACAGCTATTCGCGCATGCTCGTGGACGGCGCAGCAGCGGCCGCAGGAGTGACGCTGCGGCACGCCGTGCTGGTCCCCGGCTTTCCCGAGGTCCTGGCCTACGCGTGCGCAGGTGTCGGCATCGGTATTCTGCCGTCCGGCTCGTTGCCGTCGCCGCTGCCTTCGGACGTGCGCGCGCGCCTGCTTTCCGCTCCGGCGCTATCGGTGTCTCTCACCCTGATACGGCTGGCCGGCCGGCACATGAGCCCTGCGGCCTTCAGCTTCTGGTCACTGATGCTCGATCATTTCACGTCGCAACGGCATGGCGTGGGGGCTCCGGCTCGGAACGTGGTGTTGCGGATGCGCCAGCGAAGGGTCTGAAGAGGAGTCCATGCACAGGTTCAGTTTGGAACCAGGCGCGAAAATGAAGACCGTTGTCGTCGCTCTCCTACTCATGATGATCGTGGGGGCCGGCTTGCGGCCCGCCTCCGCGCAGACCTCCAGCCTCAAGGCGGAGCTGCTCAGAGACTGGCTGGAGATGAAAGCCACGATCCACAAGCTCGCTGAGGAAATGCCTGCGGAGAAGTACACGTTCAAAACCACGCCGCCGCAGCGCGATTTCGGTCAGCAGGTGACGCACATCGCCGGCGGCAATGTCGGGAACCTGCGCTTTCTCGGCGGGAAGGCCACGCCACCGGTGATCGACCGCAATGCCACGTCGAAGGCCGAGGCGATCAAGGCGATGGACGCGTCGTTCGACTTCGGCGCGGCGCTGATCAACGAATTCACAGACCAGACGCTGATGGAGATCGTGCAGACCAACGCGTTCCTCGGCCCGTCCTCGCGCGCGCGCGTCATCTGGTTTCTGCTGGGACACACCTGGGACATCTACGGGCAGATGGTCGTGTACTTGCGCCTCAATGGCGGCGTGCCGCCGGCGAGCCAGCGTCCGTAGATGTGGCCGGCTGCAAAGGTTCGCCCTACGTAACCAGCGCAAAGCGCGGCGGTGCGCTCCCGGGTGAATCCTCAGATCGACGGCATCATCAAGGCGCTGAACCACATCATCGACCGTGCAGTGCCTCGCGACAAACGGGAGCTTGCGGCGAATCCCAGCTCGCGGTAGCCGCGTCGCGCGCTGCCGATCGGAGGCGTCCGCGGTGTGTTGCGTGAGCAGCAATAATCGGGATTCAGCGGCGGCACGCGCATGATGGCGCGCTTCGCGAAACTGAGCCGGCAGTTCGATTTCTGTTCTCGACTGTTGCATGCGGGGCAAGGGCGTTAGCCTCCCTTTCGTCTGAGCTACGCACGCAGACGTGGCATCGACCGACGCGGTGTGCCGGACCACATTGTCGAGTCTTGCGCTCCACGCAACTGTAGGTGGAAGTATTGACCACTCGACAACCTTGCATTAAGCTTCCGCCGCGTGCTGACCGATCGGTTAGTCCACTGGAGAGTTGTTGAATGAGTCAGTTTGTACGTTGCGTATCGTTGACCACACGCGCGGTCCTGATCATCGGTACGTCAGCCTAAGAAGGAGCGCTCTCATGCTACGCATGCGAGAATCGCCGTGGATTCTGGTTGCCCTTTCGCTCGCGAGCGTTGCCAGCCTGATCGGGCAGGAGAAGGGCGGCGGAGACGAGACCGGCGCCTACGAAGTCGTTCAGGGATGGCCTCAGTCACTGCCCGGCCATGAGGGCTGGGTCTCTGCTCCGGTCACGGGGATCTTTGCTGAATCGCCAGATCGGGTGTTCTTCATCCAGCGAGGCGAGCTTCCGCGGCCAGAAGGACGACGGGGCGCGCCCCCGCCGACGCTGTTCGCAACCCCGGGGCGGTCGGCCACGAGCGCCGTGGGAGAGGCTCGGCGCGAACACTATGTCCTCGTGGCCAATCGGGAGGGCAAGATCGTCGAGACCTGGACGCAATGGGACAAGCTGTGGGACGGCTCCCGCGGCCCGCATCACATCAAGATCAATCCGTACGATCCCGAGAAGCACGTCTGGATCATCGACGACGATCTGCAGCAGATCCTGAAATTCACCAACGACGGCAAGAAGCTGGTCATGACGATTGGCGAGCGGCTGGTCCGGGGCAACGACAGCGGCCATTTCGGCCGGCCGACCGACATCGCCTGGCTGCCCGACGGCACGTTCTTCATCACCGACGGCTATCAGAACCAGCGCGTCGTCAAGTTCGACAAGGACGGCAAGTTCCTGATGACGTGGGGGAAGGAAGGATCGGGCCCGGGTGAGTTCCGGTCGGCCGTGCACGCCGTCGCGATCGACAACGAACGGCGCCTTTACATCGCTGATCGCGGCAACAGCCGCATTCAGGTCTTCGACGAGAACGGCAAGCATCTCGACACGTGGCCGAACATTCGCGATCCCTGGGACGTGCACGTCGCGACGGATCAGAGCGTCTGGGTGGCGGACGGGGCGACGAACAAATTCCTCAAGTTCGACAAGTCCGGCAAATTGCTGTACTCCTGGGGCACCTTCGGCCAGTTCCCCGGCCAGATGTGGGGTGTTCACCAGTTCTCGGTCGACAGCGAAGGCAACCTGTACACCGCCGAGGCCTTCAACGGGCGCGCCGAGAAATTCCGGCCCAAGCGCGGCGCCGACCCGGCGAAGGTGATCCCGCCAGACCGCCCGCTGCCGCTGCGCGCGACGAGATGAGCAGCGAGATGATTCGCGAGATCAGAAGGAGAACTTCGATGAGCCCGAACGTTACACGAACGTCGCGCCGGCGTAACGTCCTCACCGTGGTCTTCGCGGTAGCCGTGGGCGCGACTGCCGCGATGCAGGGGATTCCGTTTCCCATCGGCATCGGGCCGCTTCCCGACTTTCGCGGCTTCCAGGGCATGAACGATCCGCGCTATCCCGAGGTGGTCAAGCAGGGCCTCGTCGCCCGTCGCATCGCCGACCAGGTCCACGTCATCGCCGTCACCAATAATGTAGTGGTGCAGACTGGCGAGGATGGCGTGCTCCTCGCCGACAACAGCTTCAGCATGTTCTACGACCAGATCATGGGCGCCGTTCGCAAGATCTCGGACAAGCCGATCCGGATCGTCACGAACTCGCATTCCCACGGCGACCACCTCCAGAACAACGCGAGCCTAGCCAAGATAGGCGCGCTCGTTTTTGCGCACACCAATACGAGAAACGCGCTGATGCGACAAGGGCAGCCACAAGCTGCGCGCGGGAATAACGCGCCTGCCGGGGCCCCAGGCCAGCCAGCGGGAGGCGGCCGCGGCGCCGCTCCTGCGGCCGGTGGCCCGGCGCCAGGTCGTGGTCCAGCACCCGTGCCGCCGGCTGGGTGGCCGAACATTACGTCGGATGCGCCGATGACGTTCCACTTCAACGGTGAGGACGTGATGTTCGTGCCGTTGAAAGCGTCGCACACCGATGGCGACTTGGCGGTGTACTTCACCAGGTCCAACGTGTGGGCCTTCGGTGACGCGTGGACCAACGACTATCCGTCGATTAGCGTGGCGCAAGGCGGCACGGTCGAGAACTTTGTCGACAATTACAACCGGGCGCTGGCGCTCACCAACGAGGATACGATCTTCGTTCCCGGCCACGGACAGCTTGGCAAGCGCGCCGATCTGATCGCGAATCGTGACGCGCTCATCACCATCCACGATCGCTTCGTGAAGATGGTGGCGCAGGGGATGACCTTGGAGCAGATACGAGAGGCCCGTCCAACTCGCGAGTTCGACAAGCGTTTCGCGACTGAAATCTGCTGTTCGGACAATACGGTGCAGACCAGCACCCGGTTTTACGAGCAGATGTACAACGAGGTAAAGACCCATCTGCCCGCCGGGCGTTAGCGGGATACCTTCCTGGCGGGGGGCGGTAATGCGGCAGAGGGAACGCGCCTGCGCCTGCCTCAGGAAACAGATAACCCTACTGACGGGACGAGTGTTTGTGCGCGCGTCCCGGCGGACGTTTGGAGAGTCTGGAATGGGTGTTAAGTCGTCTGCAGCCGTCGTCTCCGTGCTCGTCAGCATGCTTGCCGTCGCTCCGGCCGTCGCGCAGGACCTCGCTGCCGAGGTCCCGATTGCCGGCGAGTGGGCGCCACTCATCACCGAGGACCAGCCGCACCGCTTACCGGGTCCCGAGCTTGGTGATTACACGGGATTGCCGATTAACGCCGCCGCGCGGCAGAAAGGCGACGGCGTGGGACGCGTCGATTCTGGCGCGGCCCGAGCGGATGACCCAGCCGCACCCCGCGGTCTACTCGATGCGCGGCCCGGGGCCACAGCTGCGGATCACGCGGCGCCATCATCCCGTCACGCATCAGTTTATCGCCTACGCGATGGAAGGGCTCTACGGGCGTGCCGACCGGATCATCTGGATGGACGGCCGGCCGCACCCGTCACCGAACGCCGAGTATCAGTGGGAAGGCTTTTCCACCGGCGTCGTCGACGGCAATCGGCTCACGGTGACGACGACGCACAACAAATGGGGCGTCATCCAGCGCAACGGCGTCGCGACCAGCCCGAAGGCCGTCTTGACCGAGCATTACATCCGTCACGGGGAGTACCTCACGGTGGTCACGATCGTGGACGATCCGGTCTACCTCGAGGAGCCCTTCATCCGGACGCAGTCGTTCGTGCGGACCACCAACGCCGTGCCTGACGAGCGGTGGATCTTCGAGGCGGTCGACGAAGTGGCCGGGCACCCGGATGGCTACGTGCCGCATTACCCGGTCGACACGAAGCACGAGGAATTCGCCAAGCGGTTCGGCTTGCCGTTCGAAGTGGTTCAGGGCGGGAAGGACACGATTTATCCGGAATACGAGCTCAGGATTCGCCAGCTGCTTCGGTCGGCGGGCGCGGCCAGCTCGGCAAGGTAGTCGGTGACCGCCGCTGCTTCTGCCGGCGCCGTCCTCGGTAACGTGGCGCGGGCCATCAAAGGAAGACACATAGACATGAAACGTTTCGTTCTGATCGCCATGGCCGCGTTGGCGGCAGCGCCGATCGTGTCGGGGCAGCAACCGGTTACCACTGTTTCGCTCGAACCTCCACCACCGCCGCTCGTTGTCGACGGGGTCGAGGTGCTGAAGGTTCAGGGCCAGGTCTATATGCTCGCCGGCGACGGCCCGAACGTCGCCGTGGACGTCGGCGACGAAGGGGTGCTCGTCGTCGACTCGGGACAAGCCGCCTACACCCCAAAGATTCTCGCGGCGATCCGCACGTTGACCACCAAGCCGATTCGCAATCTCGTCAACACCAGTGGCGACGTCGATCGCGTGGCGGGGAACGAGCTGATCGTCAAAACCGGCGGTGTCCGGCTGTTGACCGGCCAGGTCGGTGGCGGCAACGCCGGTGGACAGAACGTCGGAGTGGCCACCATCGCCCATGAGAATGCATTCAACCTGATGGTGCTGGCACCGCCGGGCGGGGCCGGTGTGACCGGGGACGGCCTGCCGACCTCGACGTTCTTTACGCCAAAGAAGGACATCTTCGCCAGCGGCGAGTCGATCGCGCTCCTGCACCAGCCCGCGGCGCACACCAGCGGCGATCTGTTCGTCTACTTTCGCAAGTCGGACGTGGTGGCCACGGGCGACATCTTCATCCCCCACAGCTATCCCCGGATCGACACGGCGCACGGCGGCACCGTCAACGGCGTCATCGACGGGCTCAACGCGCTGCTCGACATCACCGTTCCGGAGCGGAACATGATGGGCGGTACGCGCATCATCCCCGGCCGCGGCCGCATCTGCAACGAGGCGGAAGTGGTCGACTACCGCGACATGGTGACGATCATCCGCGACCGCGTCGCGGAAATGGTCAAGAAGGGGATGACGCTGCCGCAGGTCAGGGCGGCGCGCCCCTCGCTTGAATACGATGGCTACTATGGCGCGACCGCGGGGCCATGGACGACCGACAGGTTCATCGAGGCGGTGTATCGAACAGTGGGTGGTAAGTAGGTGGAGACCGGACACATGGGTCATAGCAATGGGCGCACGATCGCCGCACTCGCAGTCGTGATCGCCGGCGCGATCACCGTGAGCGTGCTGATGCCGGGCGTGTCGGCGCAACAGGCGCCAGCCGGCAGAGGGCAGGCGCCGCCGGCGGGACGAGGGCAGCAGCAGCCGCCCGCCACGCCTCGTGCCGCGGCTCCCGCGGATCTGACGGGCGTGTGGGCCGCAGCCATCACTGAGGACTGGCGCTTCCGCATGGTCACACCGCCCAAGGGCGACTTCGCCAGTGCTCCGCTCAACGAGGAGGGGCGGCGCGTTGGCAATACGTGGGACTTGGCCAGGGACGTCGCCGCCGGGGAGCAATGCAAGGCGCATGGCGCGCCAGGTCTGATGCGCCTGCCGACGCGGTTGCGCATCTCCTGGGAAAACGACACGACGCTGAAGGTGGAGTCGGACAACGGCCAGCAGGTTCGCCAGTTCAACTTCCGCGCGGCGGGTACGCCTCGCGCGTCGGCGCCGGCGCCGGCAGGTCCGCCGAGCTGGCAGGGATTCTCGGTGGCGCAGTGGGAGAATCAGTTGGAAGCCCGGGCTGTGCCGCCCACTGCCGCGGGTCGCGGGCGCGGCCTGCCGCCGCCGAGCGGCGCTTTGAAGGTGGTGACCACCAACCTGCGCCCGGGATATTTCCGTAGAAACGGTGCTCCCTACAGCGGTGATGCCGTGTTCACGGAGTACTTCGATCGGGTGCCGGGCGCCAACAACGAATCGTGGCTCATCGTCACCTCGATCCTGGACGATCCGAGCTACCTCGCGCAGCCGTTCGTGCTGACCACTCAGTTCAAGCGCGAACCGGATGCAGCCAAGTTCAGCCCGCGGCCGTGCGAGATGACACCACCGGTCGAGGGCGAAGCTGCCGCACGGGGAGGTGGCCGAGGCAACTAGCTCGGCCAGCGTCTCGCTGCTTGCCGACCGCAAACGCGCCGTCCCGTTGACCGTGAATGACCAGGACATCCGGCGCCGCGCTACGCAACTCACCTGCCGCGGTGGCAGGGCGGCCTGTCGCAGTCCGGTTGGAAGGAGTAACCATCGTTCAACCGACCGTTTGAGAAACACGCGGGGGTCGTTATGCGGTGATCTGCGCATCCTCAAGGTTTGCGCGCGGCAGAGGCAACTAGCTCGGTCTAAACTCCGTATAGTACCCGAGCGTGGAGTTTAGAACGGCGGCCGTCCTAATTTCGATCGACGCGCTGTTGGCGTACGCGCTCATCGCGCGGCCCGCGGGATGGTCTGGCCGATCTGCAACGGCGGCATCGAGGCGCTCCTCTCTACTGTGTGGTGCTGCTGTCATTCGCGGTCGCGGGCGCCGGAGCCCGGAGGCTCGACGCGCGGCGCCGTTACTTGTCGCGCGGCGGCGCGATCAGGAGTCCGGAGGTGGCGAATTCCTGAAGCTGACGTGTGATGGTCTCGCGCGACAGCTCGTGGCGCGGGACCGACCAGTCGGTTAGTGTCCTCGATCGATCCACGCCCGTTCTCCCACTTGGTATCCGAGTACCGGCGGCGCGGCACAAGCAACGAACGCCAAAGGAGCCTGGTATGAAGCGCGGTTTCATCCTCGGATTCATCGTTACCGTGGGCTTCGGACTCGTCAGCGTCGCGACGCAAGTGCAGCTGCCGCCGATTGGCGCGATCGAGAAGCTGGCGGACAACCTCTACGTGGTTCCCGGCGGGGGCGGAACAGCGCGGTGTACGTCGCCGCCGACGGCGTCGTGATCGTGGACACGAAATTTCCCGATCAGGGCCAGCCGCTGCTCGATCGCATCCGGTCGGTGACCGACAAGCCGATCACGACCATCATCAACACCCACATGCACGGCGACCACACCGGCGCCAACGCCTTCTACCCGGCAAGCGTCGAGATCGTGACGCAGGAGAACGCGGGCACGGCAATGCGGGCAATGCGCGCGTTCCAGGACGCCGCCACCAGGCACGGCCAGCCGGACCGGGTGTTCAAGGATCGGCTGACGCTGTTCAGCGGGAACGACGCGATCGACCTTTACTTCTTTGGCCTGGCCCACACGAACGGCGACGCCTTCGTCGTGTTCCGCCGCGCGCGCGTGATGCACGCCGGCGACGTGTTCCAGACGACGGCGACGGCCGCGCCGTACGTGGACGTCAACGGCGGTGGCAGCGTGCTCAATTACGGGAACACGATCGCCAAGACTGTCGCTGGCGTCACCAACGTGGATCGGGTGATCACCGGCCACGACGCCGTTCGCCTCTGGTCCGAGTTCGTGCTGTTCGGCGAATTCAATCGCGCCATTGCGGATCACGCGCGCGCGTCGCTCAAGGCGGGCAAGACGCCGCAGCAGGCGGCGGCCGAGTTCAACCCGGGCGACAAGTTCAGGGGATACGAGCTGACGCCCCCGGGACCGGGGGCGCGCGGCGGGGCAGCGGGGAACTTCACGACCATGTACCAGGAGCTACAGAAGCAATAAAGAGCGGGTCGTTGCGGTGCACGGCACGCCGGTGCCGCGTTGAGAAACGTGGCCACGTCGGTCCCGCTCTCCCACTCCCGTGCCCTCATGCGCTCCCCCTGGGGCAGCGATACCCCTCGGGCTCGCGCAGTGGTTCGCGATCACCAGGTATTCGACCGGCATCCTTTGGGTCGCAGCCACGCTCGCCGGCTGGACGTGTGGCTACTGGATACCCCAGAATGTCGCGAGCATGCTGAGGCCTGGCGGAATCCTGTGTTATCCGATAACGACGTCGTGCCGCTCCCGCCGCTGAGCGCCGCCGGCGGGTATCTCGAGGTCGCCTACAGCGATCGGCGGGGCGATCGCATCTTCGCCTACCAGCGTCAGTGATCTCAGGATCTAGCCGCAGCAGTCCTTCGGAGGCCACCTTCCAGATCTGCGCCGAGATCGCCTGTTGCGAGAACTTCTCGCGAAAGCTGCGGCCACCGCGTCAGCGCGAAGGACATCCTGAAGATGACGACAGCGCGATCCTGGGATCGATCGGCTGGAACTGGCCGAGCTCGACGCCGGCGCGGTAGAACTCGTTCAGCAGCGTGGCGATGCGCGCCTCGAGCGCCATGATCTGCGCCTGATGCTCCGGGCTGAGATGTTCCTTCTCCTTTAACCACACGAGCATCACGGTGGCGCGCTCGGTGTTGAGCCGCACATAGAAATCCATCAGCGCCTGGAGGCGTTGGGAGGGCGACTCGGAGCGGCTGACGATCTCATCGATGTGGCGGATCGCGTAGTTCAGCGTCTCGACGAAGATTTCGTGGAGCAGGTCTTCCTTGCTCCTGACGTGATAGAAAAAGTGGCCTTGCTGAACTCGAGCTCACCGAGGTCCCGTGCGGACATCCCGGCGAAACCCTTTCTGCCGATCAGCTCGGCCTCGCGCTCGAGGTATCGCCGCGTCCCGAGGTGCGGGAGGCGCTGCGCGCCGGACTCGTCCGCACCGGCTTCGCGACGCCGTAGTGCGATTCCTACGCGGAGGACAACAGTTTCCCAATACGCATAGTAATAGAATCCCTTGACGACAATGAGTTGACCGACGATAGTCCCGCCACCATTTCGACAGGCGGACGAGGCGATCAACTTCGGCGCTTTCACTCGATATGACGACGGAATAACCATGTACACGTTCAGTTCGGAACGAGGCGGCCCGCGCGCCGAATCGCTTGCTTCTCGCCGTGCCTGGTGGGCGGGGCTTGGGCTGGTGGCGGCGAGCCTTACCGTCGCGGTTGCTGGTCAGCAGAGACCGGCCGGGACCCCGCCTCAGGCGGCACAGCCGGCGTTTGGTGAACCGGTGAACCTGTACGCGCCCAAAGCCGATCCCTATGCGCCGCCCCAGGGGGATGGGGAGATTCAACCCTGGCATATGCGCGGGCGGGTCTGGCTCATGGCCGGCGGCGAGTCGAACGTGACGGTGCACGTCGGCGACCAGGGCGTGCTCGTCGTCGATACGGGCACGCAGGCGATGGCGCCGAAGCTACTCGCGCAGATCCAGCGGCTCGCACAGGAACGGGGCGGTACTCACAAGGCGATCCGCATGATGGTGAACACCAACGGGCGTGCCGACCATATTGGTGGCAACGAGATCATTCGCAAAGCCGGCAGCCAGATCATCGCCGGTGAAGAACGCGGGCCGGCAACGGCCTTCGGGACCCCGGGCGCCGAGGTGTTCGCCCATGAGAACGTGCTGGCGCGCCTGGTGGCCGACGAGCGGCAACTCGGAACTGTGGCCCACCGATTTGGAAGGCTTCGAGAACGACAGCCGCCGCTTCAACGGCGAGGCCGTGGAGATTTACCACCCCCGCAGTGCGAATACCGATGGCCAGTTGATCGTCTTGTTCCGCGAATCGGACGTGCTCGTCGCCGGCGACGTGGTCGACATGACCAGCTACCCGGTCATCGACGTGACGCGCGGCGGGACCATCGACGGCCTGCTGGTCGCGCTCAACAAGGTGATCGACATGGCGGTGCCCGACAGGCAGGCCGACGGTGGGACGCTGATCGTCCCGGGGCATGGCCGCTTGGCCACTCAGACAGACGTGGTGCTCTACAAGAACATGATCACGATCATCCGCAACCTCGTTCAGTACTACAAGAATGAGGGCAGGACGCTGGAGCAGGTGCTGGCGCTCAAGCCCAGCGAGGGTTATGACCAGCGCTGGGGCAGAACCAGCGGACCGTGGACGACGCGCGACTTCATCACCGCGATCTACCAGACGCTGCCCGCCAAGGGTCCGCGTCTTCTTCTCGGTCCAGAACTGACGAATCGTCCGGAGATACGCCATGAAGCTTCGTCTCATCCTGGGCTCCGCCGTGCTGGCAGGCGCACTCGCGATCCTTCAAGGGGGGCTCGTCGCGCAGGCTCCGGCCCAGCCGCAGCCGCAGGGTCCACCCCCGACCGCCCAGTCAGCGGCTCTCGTCGACCTGACGGGCAATTGGGTGTCGGTCGTGAACCAGGACTGGCGTTTTCGCATGATGACGCCGCCCAAGGGTGACTACGCGCAGATTCCGCTCACGCCGGCCGCTCGCAAGATTGCCGACTCGTTCGATCCCGCGCGGTATGGTGGGGCGAATTACCAGACCTCGGGGATCGTCGACTGCCGCGCCTACGGCGCCGCCAACGTGATGCGCATGCCGACCCGCCTGCGTATCACCTGGGACTCGCCGAACGTGCTGAAGATCGAGACGGACTGGGGTCAGCAGACACGTCTGTTCCGTTTCGACGCCGGCCGCCTGTATGGCGACCTGCCGCAGGATCTGTTGATGAGCACGGTCGGCACGAGCCAGCAGCCCGCCTCGCTGCAGGGCTTTTCGGAAGCGATGTGGGAGCGTCCCTATCAGATCAACTCCGCCGTCTGGCAGCGCGGCCCCGCGGGCAGGGGCGGCGGGCTGGGAACCGAGCGGCAGGGCGAGCGGCAGCCGGGCGGGAGCCTGGCGGTGTTGACGACGAACCTCTCGCCGGGCTGGTTGCGGCGTAACGGGGTGCCGTACGGCTCGCGAACCCGCGTGATCGAGCACTATCGGACGTTCCAGGATCCGACCGGCGCGCAATGGTTCAACGTGACCATCCAGGTCATCGATCCCGAGTATCTCAACCGCCCGTTCAACACCACCGCGGATTTTCGGAAGGAGCCGGACGGCTCGAAGTGGGCGCCGCACCCGTGCAGCCAGGTCGCGGGAAACTGATTCGTCAGGTTGAGAGATGAACATCATGCCAATCAAGTCACGTCTTCTGTGCCTGGCGGCCGCTGTCGTCAGCGCTGCCGCACTTCTGGCCGTTCAACTGTCGGCTCAGTCGCTGGTCACCGGTTACTGGCAGCCGCTGGGTGACCAGGATTCGCACAATTACGCCGGTGGTCCGGATCCGGGAGAGTTCCCGGGCCTGCCGATTACGGACGCGGCACGAAAGGCCGCGGCGACGTACGACGAGAACGAGATGATGATTGCGGAGCTGCAGTGCCGGCCGTTTCCCGCGACCTACGGGCCCAGGACGCTCAGCACCATGGGCATGTGGGAGACGCTCGATCCCGACAGCCAGCGGCAGACGAAGATCGAGATGCGGATGTCGTTTGCGGCGCAGCACCGGACCATCTGGATGCCGGACTCCGGTCGTCCGCGTCCGCCCGCGTGGGCGCCGCATAGCTGGCAGGGTTTCTCGACTGGCAGGTGGGTCGGCGACGAGCTGTGGGTGCATACCTCCCACCTCAAGGAGGGCTTCCTGCAGCGAACCCAGGGCCTGCTGCTCTCGGATAAAGCCGAGATGGACGAGCGCCTGTTCCGGTACGGCGACATCCTCGTCAACATCATGATGATCTCGGATCCGGCGTACCTGTCGCAGCCGTTCGTCTACAGCAAGTTGTACGTCCGCCTCCCCCAGGGCGCCATGGATCCCTACCCGTGTCAGGCCTACAACCACGTGCCAATGCCCGAGGGGCACGTGCCGATGCGCCTGCCCTTCGTCACGCACATCTACAATCAAGGGTTCATGAGCCACGGGATCCCGCTCGAGGCAGCGCGGGGCGGGGAACAGACGATGTTCCCCGAGTATCAGGACTACATGAAGAAGCTGCCGCCCAATCCGCCACTCGAGCAGATCCTGGCGGAAGGAGCGAAGCAACGGGCGGAACAGGACGCCATCAGAGAGCAAAGCACGGGTCGGTAGGCCATGTCGAAAGAGACTTCTCGCCGCGAGTTTCTGGCGCTCTCCGCGGCTGCGCTGGCGACAGCGAAGCTGGGAGCGCAGACACCCGAGCGCCGATTGTATGCCTACGTAGGGAGGCGAACGAGAGGGGGATTCCCCGGAGGCGGCGGCGCGCCTGGTGCCGGCGGCCCGGGCGGTGGCCGTGGCGGCGCGGCGGCGCCGGGCGGAGGTGGTGTCACGGTATTCAGGGTGAACACGAGCGACGGGTCGCTGACCGAAGTCAGCAAGACCGGTCCCGAAGTGGACGATCTGAACTGCGACGGCATGTGCACGTCGGCGGATGGCCGCTTCTTATACGCCGTCAACCAGACGACGTCACTCGGCGGCAAACCCGGGGCGGGCGGCGGCGTGGCTGCCTTTGCGATCAATCGCGAGGACGGGTCGCTGAAGCACTTGAACACCCAGCCGTCGATGGGATCGAACCCGGTTGGCGTGACTCATCGACAAGACGAATTCGCGGGTGTTGGTGGCGAACCATGGCGCCGTCGCCAGCATCGCCACGGTGGTCAAGAGGAACGGCGTGCCGGTGGTGGAGAGCCTGACCGACGATGCGACCGTGTCGATGTATCCGGTCAGGCTGGACGGTTCACTCGAGCCGGCATGCGACGTCTCGGTCTTCGCCAGGCGTCCTCCAGCCGAGCCCGGTCCGGGCGCGGCGGCGCACCAGGTGGTGTTCGATCGCACGCAACGATGGGCGATCGCGAGCGACAACGGGTACGATCACCTGTACGTCTATCGGTTCAGCCCGAGTTCGCGGAGGCTCGAGGGCAAAGCGTACCCGACGCAGACCGGCAAGGCGCCGCGTCATTTCGCGGTCCATCCGCACGCGCCGTACTTCTTCATCACGAACGAGCGGGAAGCCAGCGTGTCCTCGTTCTTCTTCGATTCGAACACGGGCGAGCCGCGCCTCGTCCAGACGATTGCGACCATTCCCGAAGGCTATTCTGGTCCGCGGGTCGCGCCGTCGAACATCCAGATGCATCCGAACGGGCGGTTCATTTACGCGGCGAACCGCGCCGAGGACAGCATCGCCATTTTCAGCATCGATGAAGCCACTGGACGCATGACTGTGGTTAGCACCGTGAAGACCGGTGGCAGGGGCCCGCGGGAGATGAACTTCGAACCGTCCGGCAAGTACTTCTACGTCTGCAACCAGCAGTCGGGTGACGTCACCGGGTTCATCGTCGACGGCGACACGGGCAAGCTCACACCAGGGCCGAAAGGTGGAGCTGCCCTTGGTAGGCGTCATCAGCTTCGCTCTCGTTTAAGGCGCCTCGACCCAAGCACCGCACCGAGCGTGCCGGCGAGGGCGGCTCGCGCCCGTCCTGCGGCTTGACACCCTGTCGCGCCTCTGCGAGACTTTTGCATCAGCCTGACCGAACGGTCAGGCCGCCGTAATTGGGAAAGAGACTCATGCGCAGAGCGAAAGCGTTCACCACGGTTAGCGCGGCGTTGGGTGCGGTTGTGACGCTGGCGGTCGTCGCACCGTCGGCGCAGGCCCCCCAGCCACTGCCGGCACCCCAGGCACCGATTGACTACAACTGGGACGTCCGGCCGATTCTGTCCGACAACTGCTTCCGCTGTCACGGCAATGACGAGAAGGCGCGGATGGCGGGCCTCCGCCTCGATCAGGCCGAGAGCGCCTATGCACCGCGTTCCGGCCAACAGGAACGATTCGCGATTGTTCCCGGCCGGCCGGATGAGAGCGAGCTGATCCGGCGCGTCACGGCGCCGACGGTGGCCCGCCGCATGCCGCCCGCGGTGACGAACAAGGTCCTGACGCCGGCGCAGGTCGAAATCCTGCGCCGCTGGATCGAGCAGGGCGCGCAGTACAAGCCGCACTGGGCGTACATCACGCCGGTGAAGACGGCAGCGCCACCGGTCAAGGCTGTTCGCCGGCCCGTCAACGACATCGATCGGTTCGTGCTCACGCGCCTGGAGCGCGAGGGGCTCGGTCTCTCACCGGAGGCCGACAAAGAGACGTTGATCAACCGCGTCAGCCTGACGCTGACCGGCCTGCCGCCGACGCTCGCGCAGGTCGACGCCTTCGTCGCCGATCGGCGTCCGGACGCCTACGAGCGGCTTGTCGATCGGCTGCTCGCCTCGCAGGCCTATGCGGAGCACATGGCCGCCTACTGGATGAACCTGGCGCGTTGGGCCGAGAGCGACGGTTTCCTCGATGATCACCACGACCGTATGCTCTGGCCCTGGCGCGACTGGGTCATCGGCGCGTTCAACCGCAACATGCGCTTCGACGAGTTCGCCACCTGGCAACTCGCAGGCGACCTGCTGCCGAACGCGACGCGCGAACAGAAGCTGGCCACCGCGTTCCTGCGCGTCGGGCCCCGGACCACGGAAAACGGCGCCATCGACGAGGAATACCGTATCGAGTACGTCGTCGATCGCACCAACACCATCGGGACGGCGTTCCTTGGGCTCACGGTCGGCTGCGCGCGCTGCCACGACCACAAGTACGACGTCATCAGTCACAAGGACTTCTACTCGCTGTCCGGCTTCTTCAACAACGTCGACGAGCCGGGCTTCTATCCGCCCGGCCACAGCGCGATCCAGGCCGGGCCGACGCTGCCGTGGCCGAATGACGAGGAGCAGAAGGCGGCCGACGCCGCCGAAGCAAAGGTGCGTCAGCGCGAGACCGCGTTCAGGGCCGCGAGCACCACCGCCACAGCGGAGGCGCGTGCAGCTGTCGACGCCGTGCTCGCGGGCTCACCGTCCGAGATCGCGGCGGTGCTGCGGGAGTCGCTGAGGAAAGCCACGACGGCGTACTACCCGTTCGACGAGACCGCACCGTTTGCCGATGCCGACATGCCGCCCGCTCGCAGCACGAAACACCCCGCCACAGCGGCTCGTGTCGCTTCGACGGAACCCGTTTCCACCGTCTGAGGTCGTCGCCGCGTCGCCAGAGCCGGGTCAGGCGCAGGGCGGCGGCGGTCGCGGCCGCGGTGGTCCGCCGTCGCCTCCGGGCTTCGTCCGTGAGGGACTGACCACGTCGCCGAGCGGGCTTGCCGGCGTGCCGCCCGCCATCATCTCAGCGCCGTTGCTGAAGGACGGCGTGAAGGGGAAGGCGCTCTTCTTCGACGAGATGAATAAGGGCTTCCTCGGCAAGGACGTCGGTTGGTACGAGCGCAACGAGGAGTTCAGCTTCGACTTCTGGCTGTTCGTTGACGGTGCCTACGAGACGCCGATCCCGGTGCTGAACCACCGCGATGACGACAACTCGGGCGGCGCCGGCTACCGCCTCGAGCTCGAGGACGGTCGGCTGCAGTTCTACATGGCCCACTCGCGGCCGTTCAACATGATCGGCCTCACGGTGACCGCGCCGATGCGCCTCAAGACATGGACGCACGTCGCCTTCACCTATGACGGCTCCAGCAAGGCGTCGGGCGTCAAGTTCTATCTGAACGGTGCACCGGTGGAGGTCGACGTTCATCACGACAACCTGACGCGGAGCATTCTGCCGCTGGGCTATTCGCCGATCTTCGACAACTTCGTCGGAGTGGCGTTCGGCACGCGGTTCCGCGAGAAGGCGCCGGTGGGCGCAGGCCTCGACGAGATTCGGGTCTTCACACGGGCGTTGACGCCGCTCGAAGTGCGGCTGCTGCACGACGAGAAGGCCGTGGCGGCCGCGGACCGTGACGCGCTGGCGCGGGATCTTCTGGCGTTGACGATGGGCGCCGACGCGTCGGTGGCTGCGGCGAAGCAGGCGTTGCGGGAGGCGCGGGAGGAACACAACCGCATCGTGACGCTCATCCCGCAGGTGCTGGTGATGGCCGACGCTCCGCGGTCCCGGCAGACCTATCGACTCGATCGCGGCGTGTACTCGAATCGCGCCGAAGAGGTCCCGGTGCGCGGGCTCGTGCAGGTGTTCCCGTATTCGCCGGGCCTGCCGCCAAATCGGCTGGGGTTGGCGCGCTGGTTGTTCGACGCCAAGCATCCGCTGACCGCGCGCGTGTTCGTGAACCGCATGTGGCAGATGCACTTCGGCCAGGGAATCGTCGAAACCGCGGAGGACTTCGGTTCTCAGGGGTCGATTCCGACGCACCCTGAGCTGCTCGACTGGCTCGCCGTGTCGTTCATGGAGTCAGGCTGGAACCTGAAGCAGCTGCACAAGACGATCGTCATGTCCGCGACGTATCGGCAGGCCTCGAATGTGACGGACGAACTGCTGAAGCGGGATCCGCTGAACCAGCTGCTCACGCGCGGCCAACGCCAGCGAATGCCGGCCGAGATGGTGCGTGATAACGCGCTCGCCGCCAGCGGCCTGCTCGCGCGGCAGGTCGGCGGGCCGTCCGTGCGACCGTATCAGCCCGACAACATCTGGAACCCGCTGAATTCGTTCCACCTGTATCCCGCCGCCGACGCGATTCCGGCGGACGAGCATCACCGGCGCAGCCTCTACACCTTCATCAAGCGCAATGCGACGCACCCGGGGATGACGATCTTCGACTTCCCGGACCGCAACGTGAGCACCGCGCGCCGGCGCGTCTCGAACACGCCCCTTCAGGCGCTGGAGCTGATGAACGATCCGCAGTTCGTGGAGGCGTATCGCGCGCTTGCCGCGCAGGCGCTGGCCGGCACGGCCGCCGATGACGCGCGGTTGGCGCACATCTACAGGCTGGCCACGCGACGCCGGCCGACGGCCGAGCAGCTCGGCATCCTGCGCGCCTTCTACGAGCGACAGCTGCGGCGATACGACGGCGATCCGGCGGCCGCGAAGGCGCTGCTCGAAACGGGCGTGACGCCCGTGCCGGCGGGTGTCGACCGGGTGAAGCTGGCGGCGCTGACACACGTAACCGCGGTGGTGATGAACTCGCCGGACGCGTATTCGATTCGGTAGGGAGGCGACGCATGACTGCTGATTCCACGTTCAAACAGGCGCGCCGGGCGTTCATGCTGCGCGCCGGCGTCGGTCTGGGTGCCGTCTCACTCGCCGAACTGCTCGGCGTGGACACGCGAGCCCAGACGCAAGCCTCTCCCGGGACGCAGCCCGGCGTCCTCGCGGCGCCGCACCATGCGCCTCGCGCCAAGCGCGTGATCTGTCTGCACATGCTCGGCGCCATCTCGCACGTCGACACCTTCGATTACAAGCCGACGCTCGAGAAGATGCACGGCCAGGAGATCCCCCCGTCGGTGCGCAACACGCAGCGGCTGTCGACGATGTCCAACGGGCAGTCATCGTTCCCGCTGGTCGCGCCGCTGGCCAAGTTCCAGCCGCGCGGGCAAAGCGGCGCATGGGTGAGCGATCTCCTGCCCCACATCGCCGGGATCGTCGACGAGCTGTGCTTCATCAAGACGATGCACACCGAGCACGTGAACCACGACCCGGCGGCCAAGTTTCTGCACACCGGCTTTCAACTGTCCGGGCGCCCGTCGATCGGCGCCTGGGTGAACTACGGCCTGGGGTCCGACAACACGAACCTGCCGGCGTTCATCGTCATGAGCGCGGGCGCCTCCCAGGGTGTGCCGCTCGACTCGAACGTGTGGGCCTCCGGGTTCCTGCCGTCGCACCATCAGGGTGTCCAGTTCCGTGCCGACGCCGACCCAGTGCTCTACGTGCGCAATCCCGCCGGCATAGAGAGGAGCGATCGCCGTGACATGCTCGACACGCTCGCGAAGCTGGTGGGCACTCAGCAAGCCGCGTCGAAGGACCCCGAGATTCAGTCGCGCCTCTCACAGTACGAGATGGCCTATCGCATGCAGACTTCCGTGCCCGAAGTCGCTGATATCTCGGACGAACCTGAATCCGTCCTGGAGATGTACGGTCCCGATGTGAAGACACCCGGCACCTTCGCGCGCAACTGTCTCATCGCGCGCCGGCTGGCCGAGCGCGGCGTGAAGTATCAGACCCTCTTCGGCATGGGCTGGGACCTGCACGGGAATATCGCCACGATCCTGCCGATCCGCTGCCGAATGGTGGACCAGCCGGCCGCGGCGCTGGTCAAGGACCTGAAGCAGCGGGGGCTCCTCGAACGACACGCTGGTGATCTTCGGCAGCGAGTTCGGCCGCACGTCATTCGCGCAAGGCCAGCTCAAGGCGAACTTCGGCCGCGACCATCACGGCGGGTGCTTCACCTGGTGGCTTGCCGGCGGCGGCGTCAAGGCCGGCTACACGCACGGTGAGACCGACGACTTCAGCTACAATATCGTCCGCGATCCGGTGCACATCCACGATCTGAACGCGACGATCATGCACATCCTCGGCGTCGATCACACGAAGCTGACCTACCGCTCCCAGGGGCGGGACTTCCGTCTGACGGACGTGCATGGCAACGTGGTGAAGGCGCTGCTCGCCTGAGCTGTGCCCGCCGAGCAGCCGTTCACTGACGGCGCCACGGCGATGGGAGAAGTTTGCAAGGTGCTACCATCCCCGCTGCGATGGCGATTCCCAAGAAGAAACGACGCAGCGGTCGGTCTGCGGCTCGTGGAGCTGAAGCGCTACCTACGCGCAGCGACATTCTCGAGCGCGCGGCGCACCTGATCGGGAAGAAAGGCTTTGTCGGCATGTCCGCTCAGGACATCGCCGACGAACTGCAATTCAGCAAGGCGAACTTCTTCTATCACGTTCGCAGCAAGGAAGAGCTGTTACACGAGATCTTTGTTGAAAACCTGAATTACGGCATTCGTCACGTCGAGGCGATCATTGCTCGGCCGGACGCTCCGCCCGATCGCCTGCGCGCGTTGATGGAATTCTACGTTCGGCTGAACACCGAGCGCGCCGCGATCATGCTCGGTATGGTACAAGGAAAAAAGCCACCTCACCGCTGCACATCAGAAGGTGATCAATCAGCTCGAAGATCGTATCGCAACGATGCTCAACCAGTTCTACCGCAGCGGCGTCAAGAGCGGCCATTTTCAGCAGATCGATTCAAGAGTAGCCCGGGTCGCAATCTTCGGCATGGCGTTCGCTCTGACACGCTGGCCTCGGTTGCGCGATGAGTTCACGCACGAGGAGCTCGTACGCCAGATTCAGAAGGTGGCATGCGAAGGGCTGCTTCGTCCCGTCGCCGGAAATGCACGGTGAGTAAGAAAGCTCGGACCTAAGAATCAGTCCGTATCCCTCCCAAGCTCCCCAGGCCTGCAGCCGCGCCTGGGCCACGCTGAGTTCAAGGAATCCGCCAGCAGCGCCAGCGGGCACCACCACTAAACAGCCTTAGTCTTGCTGAACATGCAAGTATGCATGATCGTCTTGACGCTGGGGAAAACGTTGCAGTATGCTCCGCGGCGGCCTGACCGATCAGTCAGTTTGCCTGCAAGGTACCGAGGTCATCTCGGAGGTGGAAGATGCTTCGTATCGCGCTGGTTTGTGTGAGTGTTGTGGTACTAACGCTATCCCTGCCGGCGGCCGCTGCGGCGCAGAACGCGATGGCCGGCATCGTTCGCGACGACTCGGGAGCGGTTCTTCCTGGCGTCACGGTCGAAGCGTCAAGTCCGGCGCTGATTGAAAAGGTGCGATCGACGGTGACCGATGGTGCGGGTCAATATCGGATCGTCGATCTGCGCCCCGGGACCTACTCCGTGACGTTCACGTTGGCAGGATTCAGCACGTTGCGCCGCGATGGCGTCGAGCTGACGGGGAATGCGACCGCGACCGTCAACGCCGATCTCCGCGTCGGCACACTCGCCGAAACGATCACCGTTACCGGCCAAGCGTCGGTCGTCGACGTGCAAAATGCGCGGCAGCAGTTGGTCACCGATCGCGATGCCATCGCCGCGATTCCGACGGCACGCGCCTATCAGAACGTCGTCAATCTCATGGTGGGCGTCAGCAACCCGGGAGCGCGGCAGGATGTTGGCGGGGTGCTGGGCGATGTCCAGACTGATATCAGCATGCACGGCAGCCGTCCGGGTGACCAGCGCCTTTATGTCGATGGATTGACCATCGGCGCGCCAGAACGGCAGGGAACAAACCAGAGCATGTTCGTCGCCAATGTGGGATCGAGTCAGGAGATCGTGATTAGCGCCTCGGGCGGCCTCGGCGAGACGCAGACCGGCGGGCCGGCGATCAACATCGTACCGCGCGAGGGGTCCAATGCGGTCAGCGGCACGTTGTTCGCGACCTACGCCGGCGGCGGGCTTCAAGCGAGCAACTACACGGAGGACCTCAAGTCTCGCGGCCTGCTGGCTCCGAACAAGGTGGAGAAGGTATGGGATCTGAACCCGTCGGTCGGCGGCCCGCTCGTCCGCGACAGGTTCTGGTTCTTTTTCAGCGGCCGGAAGAATGTGGCCAACAACTACGTCGCTGGGATATTCGAGAACAAGAACGCCGGCAAAGTCGATGCGTGGACCTACGATCCCGACTTGTCGAAGCAGGCCCTGCTCGATTCCAACTGGTGGAGTCTTGGCATGCGGCTGACGCTGCAGGCGTCGCAACGAAACAAGTTCAACTTCTATTGGGATGAGCAGATGCGTTGCGTCTCATGCACTTCCGGCGGCGTGGCGGGCACCACGGCTCCGGAGGCATCGGTGCGCAGCTTCGCGATGCCAAACCGCGTGCAACAGGTGACGTGGACGTCGCCACTCTCGAATCGGATCCTCGTCGAAGCCGGGTGGGGGACGTATCTGGCGCGTTGGGGAACGAAGGAGCGGCCGGCCAACAACCGAGCGCTCATTCCTGTGCAGGAGCAGGGCGGCGCCATTCCGGGGCTGAACTACCGGGCGGCGGGCTGGTTCAACGCGTGGTCCGGCACCTACACGTGGCGCGGCGCGGTTTCGCTGATTACGGGGGCGCATAACGCCAAGTTCGGATACTACGGCGACGATCTCAGTTCCGGGCGCAAGCAGTTTGCCAACGACCCGGCGATGGTCTTCCGATTCAACAATGGTATCCCGAACCAAGTCACCGTGCAGGTCAGGCCGGTGCTCCCTCCGACGGAGTTCAATACCACCTCGTTCTACGCACAAGACTCGTGGTCGCTCGGCCGACTGACGCTGCAGGGCGGTGTCCGTTATGACCACTATCGGACGCACTTTCCAAGGCAACAGCTCGGTCCCTCGCCATACCTGTCGAACGGCCCCATCGTCTTCGAGGAATCGGACGGGGTGAACTTCAAGGACGTGACACCGCGAATGGGCGCGAGCTACGACCTGTTCGGAACGGGGCGCACGGCCCTGAAAATCAACTTTGGACGCTACGTGATCGCCCAGGACGGCACGTCGATGTTCGGCAACGACCAGAACCCGATCAATCGGTCCGCGTCGACCGTGGCCCGTGCCTGGACCGATGGCAACCGCGACTACGTCCCCAACTGCGATCTGTCGAACCGGGCCGCAAACGGCGAGTGCGGTCCGATGCTGAACCAGAACTTTGGGCTGCCGGTGTTCACGACCACCTACGATCCGGCGATCACCTCCGGATGGGGTGTACAGGCCCGACCAGTTCGAGTTCTCGACCGCGGTGCAGCATGAACTGCTTCCCCGCATGTCGGTCAACGCCGGCTACTACCGCCGGTGGTTCGGCAATTTCATGATTGCCGACAATCTGGCGGTCGCGCCGGGAGACTTCGACAAGTTCTCAATTACCGTCGTCGATAGCCGCTTGCCCGACGGTCGCAGCACGGTCGAGGTGTTCGATGTCAAGCCGAACAAGGTCGGCCAGGTGAACGAGGTGATCACGGCGGCGGAGAACTACGGCAAACAGACCCGCATGTGGCACGGCGTCGACGTTTCCGTCAGCGCGCGCCCTCGAGCAGGGATGATGTTCCAGGGGGGAGTCAGCAGCGGCAAGACGACCACCGATATCTGTGAGGTCGTCGCGCAGCTCCCGGAACGGAATCTGCGTGCGGCTGACACCTCGGTTGCCAACAATCAACCGTCGGCATGGCAAAGCACCAGCTTTTGCCATGCTGAAACGCCGTTCCTGACGCAGTTCAAAGGCTTCGGCTCGTACATCGTGCCGCGGATCGACGTGCTGATTAGCGCCACGTATCAGAACCTGACGGGCGCAGAACTGGTGCTGAACGCTGCCATCCCGAGCGCGGTCGCCGCCCAGACGCTCGGCCGGCCTCTGTCCGGCGGGGCGAATATCACGGCGAATCTCCTGCCCCCGGGCCAGACCTACGGGGATCGGATCAGTCAGGTTGACATGCGATTCGCCAAGGTCCTCCGCGTCGGTCGTCTGCGGACGCAGATCGCGCTGGATCTATTCAACGCGTTCAACTCCAACTCGGCTGAAACGTACAACCAGTCGACTTCAGTCTCGGCGGCCGGCGTCCTTGGGGCGTACTTGCCGCCGACCGGGATCCTGCCGGCTCGGTTCGCCAAGATCAGCGGCCAGATCGACTTCTAGCCGCTGCTCTGATTGTTCGTCGAGAGCGGGCGCCACGGCTGAAGTACAGCCTTCGGTCGTGTGTGTGCCTCGGCTTCTGACCACCGTGGCGCCCGCTCTCGCCGGATAGTCGCGACTATTCGGCCGCAATAGTGCAGAGCCAGCAACAGCCACAGCCGCCTAGCCAGCGTCGGGTGTGGCTATGGGTTGTCAGTGAACGCTTGAGCGTTCGAGTCATCGCGCGCCGCGCGCCATCGGCCGCTCCCGCGCCTTGCCGTTGAGACTTGAAACCTTCAGCACGAAAAGCGGAGCCGCGGTGCCGTTCGTTGACAAGAAAAGAGGCACGCCGTGTAGTTTACCTGAGCACAAGATAGATATATATTCTTGCCAATTAGGAAACTATTAAGTACCGCACTGCCGTGTATCCGACCAGCGATCTCGTCCTCCGGCACCGGATGGGCGAGCACTCGTCGAAGACAAGTGCGTTCCGCTCGACGAAGTCGAGCAGACAACCCGAACGTCCGCAATCCAGCCGGCGGCGTGCCGGGCGTGGATCAGGCCAAGTAGTCGACGGACCCGCTCGGCAGTCAGAACGCCCGTCAGTCCAAGTTGCAGGGTCTTACCTGTTGATGACAGGATGAGGGACCTGTAACCCAATGACCCAATGACAATGCAACCGTTAAGTCTACCGGGCTTGAATGTCCGAGAACTGCAGGCCCTCGTCTCGATCGCGCATTTCGGCAGCCTGATTGGCGCTGCGGCGTTCCTGCAAACCTCGCAGTCCGCATTAAGTCGCACCGTCACACGAATCGAGAAGCTCGTTGGTGTCCGTCTGTTTGTGAGAAATACCCGCCGAATCGAGCTCACGCCCGCCGGCCGGGAATTCGTGGCGGTTGGCGAACGGGTCCTCAACGATCTCCGAATTGCGCTTGGCGGACTTCGGGAGGTTGCGGCGGAGCAGCGAGGGCAGGTGATCATCTCGACCCTGCCGATCGTCGTGCATCACACGCTTCCGCCGCTGGTACGCACGTTCTGTGAGCAGCGGCCGCTCATCGACGTGCAGCTTCGGGCCGGATACAGTTCGACCGTCATCGACGACGTCGTCGGTGGGCTCGCGGATTTCGGCATCATCTCGGGCGAAGTGGTGTCGGGCATCGTCGAACGAATCGATCTGCGTCGAGAATCGATCCATGTGATTTTCCCGCGGGACCATCCCTTGGCGGAGACGAGCTGCGCCAGTTCGACTCGCTCAGCTTCGCGACGTTCCGCTGGTCTCCCCACCTCGCGACAGCCATACTCGCTTGCTGATCGAAGGGGCGGCGGCCGCGGCGGGTGTTCATCTGCGACACGCCGTCATCGTGCCTGGCTTTCCGGAAATCATCGAGTACGTGCGTGCGGGAGTCGGTGTCGGATTCGTTCCGGCCGGAGCGTTGCCGCAGCCGTTGCCGACGGAGCTCGGCGCGCGCCTTCTTTCGGCGCCAGCACTGTCCGTTTCGATTTCGATGATTCGATTGCTAGGGCGACATATGAGCCCAGCAGCGGAGGCGTTCTGGGCACTCGTAATGAAACATTTGAAGTCCCACCAGCGTTGGCAGACTAGCCGCTCCTTCGACACCCCAGGCGCCGGGTCACGAAAGACCGGCCGGACGCGTGCGATGCGCACCTCGCAGAGGAGTCGCGCAACAGGCTGATCGCGACCTCATCGAATAACGCACCTGACCGACGCTCGACGCTCGACTCTCGACGCCCGACCTCGGACTCTGGACGACTCCGGCAGGAGCTCGGTCGATTCCGACGGCTTGTCCTGGCGTTCTAAGCCATCTGCAATACGTTCCTACTAGGCAATAATAGATGCAACTGTTGACACTATAGCTATTCGTGATCGACAAGATCACTTTCCGAGCGGCGAATGGATCAACTTTCTGAGCGCGCGCCCACCTCTCGACTGACAAACGCTGAGCAGATACAGAGAGAAAGCGCGCGACGGCAAGAACACTGCAACCATCGCAACGCAGCAATCGGTTGAACCGCAACGCGGTCAAAGCAATCGAGAAGCCGCGCGCGTCAGCGTTGGCGCGCACCACTGGTTCTTCGTCGGCCAAGCCCGGTCGAGGCACGCGCCGGGACCGGCACTTCATCCCCCAGATAGTCGAGTCTGCGGTCCGGCCCGCCAGGGGCAGGCACGCGCCTCAAGAGTCCGGTCAGTTGCAGCGCCTCGGGCCTGCTGAGATCGTGGAGAAGCCGCTCTTGCGCAGCCGCTACACGCGGAATCGCCGCATCCACCACTTTTGCGCCCGCAGGCGTTAATGAGCACAACTGCTGGCGACGGTCTCCAGCAGATTGGCTGCGGCTGATATAGCCCTTCGCTTCCAGAGTAATCATCAAGCGGGTAATGCCCGGTGTTGCTTCGACCATCTGTGCGGCGACCTGGAACGTAGGTAGTCCGTCGTTGAATCGCAGGATGGTCAACACGTTGAACTGCGGCAGCGTCAGGTCGAACGACTGAAGCGTTCGAGTCATCGCGCGCCGGGCGCCATCGGCCGCTTTCATCAACGCGATCATGGCGTGTCGGGGCAGGACGATTTGAACCTCTGGTTCGCGTGCCGCTCTGGTCATCGCACAACATGTTACTGGTGAGCGGCAGCGACACACGGGGCGCCGAGGGCTATCTGAGCCCGCCGCGGTCGCCGGCCGGCGAATTCGGTGCTGGCGGTGGCAGGGTGGCCATGATGGACTCGACCAGCTGCTCCCCGGTCCCTCCAGGAAGGGCGTATCGTCGGTCGTAATCGAAGGTCACCTTCGCTCCTTTGATCTCGTCGAGCGCGCGTCCTTTCATGACGAGGTCGCGAACTGCGGTCTCGGATGATCACGAGCATGTCCCGGTATTCAACAACATCAGCTTCGTCGCAAACACGACCATGCCCGGAACGATGTAGGTGCCGCCTTCCTGCTTGTCGCGGGGAATCGCGAGGTCGATGATGTGGTTGAGCGCTCTGATGACGCCGTCGACCGATTCCGCCTGAGCGGACGTCGACCCGCGGGTACGCGACGGTCGAGAAGATGTCGCCGGTACTGATGACATCTGACCGACGGAAGAACACGATGCTGTCGCCGTCGCTGTGGGCGGCTGGCTCGTGGAAGAGTTGTATCGCTTCGCCGTTGTACAGCTCGTGCTGGCTTGTGAAGTAGGTCTCGGTGGGGAGCATTCTGAATGCAGCGGCTGGGCCCCCGCGCGCTCCGCTGAGCGTGGTCAGCACATTTTCGTGGGCAATGATCGTCGCTCCCGCGGATTGATCAGCCAGCAGGAATCCCGCACCGGCCGCACGGCCACCATAAGGACGGCCGGATCGTGCCAGCCCCTCATTGCCTCCCGTGTGTTCGAGGTCTGCCTGTGTGTTGATGATGAAACGAATCGGCCTCGACGAAATGCGCCGGATGGCGGTGACGGCGCGCTCGTTGGCACCGCCGGGGCCGCTGTCGACCAGAACGACGGCGTCAGTGCTGGCCTGGACCGTAATGTTCGGGGTGGCCCCGCCGAGCCCCTCCGGACCAATCAGCACGGACACGTCGCCTTGGACCGGGAACGCGTTGAAGTCAGCGATGTTCTGAGACTGTGCGGCGAGGTCGGGCCACGGCAGGGGCGTCAGAATGCAGGCGCCTGCGAGGGCGGCGAGGCGCATCCAGATATTCATGGCTGCCTCAGCAGCTGACGCGCGAACTCCGGATAGGCCGTCTCGGCGCCGCCGCGGAGCGCGAGAGGTGGAACGCCGAACCGTTTGGTGGCCGTATCGAGTGATGGATTCGTGCCGGGCAAATAGTGCGGCACAGTGTGCGCCTCGCGATCGATCTCTACCGCCGGACGGCACGGATAGGCGTTGAGCTCCTGGGTGGGCGCCGCGGCGAAGTTCCGGGTACGAACGAACGGCTCGGTGAGGTACACCGGATCCGTGATGATCGTCGTGATGGTCAGCACGTTGTCGTGTCGCGCGTAGTCACTCGATGACGGTTGCCCCATCGCTGCGCGGAACGCCGTTCCGTTCGAGGTAGGCCATCTTGAGATGGGTCGTCGTCACCTTGAGCGCGTTGCCGATCCACTCACCTGTAGAAAACCCCTGCCAGGTATGTGGAGCCCACGTCGGTGGATGCGGGCGGGTGTCCATCCAAATCGTGCGTTCCTGCGCCTGCCATTCGTTGTGCTGACCAAACGCGACGAGCTCCTGTGACGGGCCATCCTTGACCTTCCAGATCCGCATGTTGCCAAACGTATAGGCCATGTCCATCGGGAAGGGGATGCATTGCCGCTCGGGCATGGCGTAGACAGACGCGTTCCAGCTTTCCGCCTTCGCGCGCGCCTCCGGGTTGATCGGCAGGCCTTGAAACTCGCCCGGCAGCTGTCCGGGTCCGCGCCAGGGTTGATCCTCGTGCATGCGCAGCGCCCATTCGCCGGACACGTCGACCTGTGCGCGAGCGACACCGCTCGTTCCAAGACAAACGACCATGGCGAGCGCGAATGAAGAGAACTGCACGCGCATCCTGCCCTCCTGTCTACCGATGGGTGCGACGCCGGGTGTCCGGATGGAACGATAAAACGAATTGTCTAACGCGTCAAATAAATGATACCTATCTCACGGAGCTGACGGCCGTTGGCACTTCTGTTGAGGTGGACATGCGCATGCACCACGTTGCGGCGATCATCCTTCTACTTACCGGCTTCACCGTGGCAGCGATGACTGGAGTGCCGGCACTATCCGCACAGCAGGCTCCGCCTGGGCAAACGCCGCCCAATCAGTCTCCCGCCGTACGAGGGGGTGGTGGCGGCGGCCTTGCTGCCAAGGCGCCGCATCTGGTCGCCAGTGCGTGGACGGCATCGTCAGCCGTCGCGCGGACCAAGTTGCGTCACGAGTGGGTTGACATTCCGCTCGGCGATCGGCGCCTCCGCACGTGGGTTGAGTACCCGGCTGCGGAGGGTCGTGCCCCGGTCGTGCTAGTCCTGCAGCACGAGCCCGGCCTCGACGACTGGATGCGGTCGGTGGCAGACCAGCTGGCGTCGGAAGGATTTATCGCCGTGGCACCAGACTTGTTCTCGGGGTTCGGGCCAGGCGGCGGTAACTTCGATTCTTTTCCCGCGCCTGACGTCGCAATGCGACAAGCTGGCAGGCGTCTGACGACCAACGAAGCCATGCGGCGGGCGTTGGTGGCGGCGGAGTTCGGATTGAAATTGCCGCGAGCGAGCAGCGCGATTGGGGTCCTGGGCGTCGGCTCCGGCGGGGCGTTGGCCTTCCGCTTTGCCGCGGAGGCACCGGCCGTCCACGCGACGGTGGTCTTCTATGGGGCAGCCCCTGATGAAAGCGTACTCCGCCGTGTCAAGGCGCCGGTCATTGGGTTCTTTGGGGACGATGACGAAGCAGTGACCGCGACCGTGGATGCTGCTGAAGAGACGATGAAACGGATCGGCAAGCCATTCGAGGTGCACCGCTATGAGGGCGCGACACACGCGTTCCTTACCATCCAATTCGAAGGACGCAATACGCCGGCGGTGGAGCAGGCGTGGCCGCGTGCAACAGCGTTCCTGAAGGACCAGCTGCTCAGGGAAGCGAGGTAAACCGTGACAAAACGTGCCGCTGTCTTCGAATTGGGGATCGCAGGAGCCGCAGCTCTCGCCCTCGTGGCCGTCCCGTCCCGAGATGCAACGCTGGCGCCGGTTGTTCACGCCGAGGCCCACTCGACGCTGCCCTCTGCGGGCACCGCGAAGGCATTGCTGAATGCCACCCACCGACATCGCGAGTGGATGACGGTGCCGGTGTCAGCCACCACCTCCACGCTCGCCTGGGTCACGTATCCCGAGCGCTCTGATCCTGCGCCCGTCGTGCTCCTTCTGAACGAGCGCCGTGATGCCGACGATTGGACGCGCGCCCTCAGCGACCAGCTGGCTGCAGAGGGATATCTCGTCGTCGTTCCCGATGTGCGCGCTCAGCTCGATGGCGAGGGGCGTCGCGTCGGCGCTGCGCCGGCACAGGTCGATACCGCCGAGGTCGCTCGTCGTCTCGAGGCCGTGCAGCGCGCCGTTGAGGCCTTGCCTTCCTCTCAGGATGCGGTGTTCCACGTCGCTTTCGATCGGGCCGCGGGACGCATCCAGGTCCGCTCACCGCAACCACGTGCGCACTTCGCGTTGTCAGCAGAGGCCTGGCCGGTCTTCGTGGCGTCCCTCAATCGTCTGACCGGCAACGTGCTGCCGGCGAGTGCGGCGACCGCGCACGCCGACCACCTGGCGATGCAGGCACAGGTGCGTGGGGCGGCGGCAGCCCCGCGGAACACGATAGCCGAGAAGCATCCTCGCCTGCCCGCGGGTTTCTATACGGCGCGATCCACGCTACGCAACACCAGGTTGAAGTCGGAGTGGGTTGACATTCCCCTGGAGGGAAGCAACGTCAAGCTCCACACGTTTGTCGTCTACCCGGCGACGAACGCGAAGACTGGTGTCGTTCTGGTCATGCAGCACGGCGTGGGCCTTGACGAATGGCAGCGTGCACTCGCGGTTCAGGTCGCCGAAGACGGGTTCATCGCTGTGGCACCAAATCTCTGGTCCGGCACTGGCCCAGACGGCGGCAACTGGGACGCATCGGAGTTCATCGACGATGCCATGCGTGCCGCGGCGGGGAAGATCACGCCGGCGGAGACGATGGGCCGCTACAAGGCGGCGCGGGTGTACGCCTTGAAGTTGCCGCAGGCGAACGGAAAGTCCGGATCGGTGGGCTTCTGCGCTGGCGGCGGCAACAGCTTCAGGTTTGCTGCGGAAACCCCAGAGCACAATGCGTCGGTGGTGTTCTATGGCGGGCCACCACCCGAGGAGGAAATGGCGAAGATCAACGCGCCAGTCCTCGGGTTCTACGGCGAGAACGACGCTCGCGTCACAGCGACTGTCGAGCCGACGCAACGGGCCATGACACGACTAGGCAAGCAGGACGAAGCGGTCGTCTATCCGAAGGCCACGCACTCATTCGTAGTGTTTCAGGACATTGGCCAGAACAACAACGCCGTTGCCGACGCATGGCCGCGAACGATCGAGTTCTTTCGCAAGCACCTCAATTAGGAGGAGCTACCCGCTATCACATTCGTGAACAGTCACTCGAGATCGTGACGGAGGAAGGCGAATGGAGAATCCCGCGCAGTTATCTCTCGCCGGCGGTGGTTGAAACATGCGGCGGCGCTCGGCGCGATGGCGTCAGTTGTACGAACGTACCGCTTGCCGCACAGGCGCCTGCGAGCGCACGCCGACTCGACCTTCACCATCATTTCGGATCGCCGCGCTGGATCAAACGGATCGTCGAGGTGAAGCGGCAAGGTTGGCAGCAGTTTCGAAACCTATACGCCCGCGCGCGCCATTGCCGCGATGGATGCTGCAGGCGTCGCAACGGCATTTCTCTCGTGCACCGAGCCGGGCGTGTGGTTCGGTGACGACTTTGCCCAGGAGCGTCAGGAAGCGATCGCCTTGTCGCGGGACATGAACGACTATGGCGCGCGCATGACGAGCGACTACAAAGGGAGTTTCGGCCTCTTCGCAGTGCTGCCTCTGCCCGACATCGACGCGAGCTTGCGTGAAATCGAATACGCCTTCGACACGCTCAGGGCCGACGGCGTCGGCCTGCTGACCAGCTACGGCGCTATCTGGCTTGGCGATCCGGTCTTGCAGCCGGTCTTCGACGAGTTGAATCGTCGCAATGCGGTGGTCTATACACATCCAACCGATGCAACGTGTTGCCACGCGCTTCTGCCGAACACCAGCCCGGCACCATCGAATGGCAGACGGATACCGCGAGGGCGATCTTCAACGTCATCAACGACAGCGGTGGGAAGATGAGCATGGCGACGCGCTCGCCCAACATCCGCTTCATCTGGTCGCACGGAGGCGGCACGCTGATCGGGTTGATGAACCGATTCCTCGGCTACGCCAATCTGTCTCCGCGGGATCTGGCCGGAACCCCGGCACCCAACTCCAGGCTGCACCATCTGCGGCGCTTTTATTACGACACCGCGCAGTTCACCGACTTCCTCCAGTTGGGAGCACTGAAGGGTCTCGTTGGCGCGACGCAGCTCGTGTTCGGGGCTGACTATCCGTACAGCACAATCGTCAATCACGTCGAGCTCTTACGGGCCGCCGGGCTGAGCGGGGCTGAGTTGGCTGGCATCGACCGGGATAACGCGCTACGGATACTCCCGAAGTATCGCTAGTGGCGGCACAGTGGTGGTGTTGTCGGCTGATCTCGACTGACAAACGGCAGACAAACCGCGATTGACTCGGGCACCTCAGGTGGTCTCAATCGGTTAGATCACCCGGAAAACCTCGGAGCAGTTGTCTCCAGCTGCCCCCAGTTGCCTCGTTTCGCCTGGCTACGAACCAGGAGGTCGCACGTTCGAGTCGTGCCGCCGTCAGGAATCGGTCCTTACAAAGCCAGCGGTGCACTGCGCGTAATTGAACATGTCGCCGACGTAAAGGCATTTGTCATAGAGCCGCCGCTCGCGTGCGACGAATTTCCTCAGCTTTCGTTCCGATAGGCAATGCCAGTTCAACGGACCAAGACCTGACGTTCACGTGCCAGAAAGGATTCAGTGTCTGGTTCCAGATAGTGTGACGTAGGTAGCGGATTGACTATTCACGTCTCGTTATCGTGTACGCATGACCGCGGTGCCGCGCGACTGTTGGACCGGGCTCGCACGCGATTCTCGGAATCAGAGTACGAACCAACTTCGGTTCGTCGTAAAAGGGGTGCCGTCGCCGTTGACTCGCGCTCCTCGTCAAGCGCTGGCGCAGCTCAGCAACGCCGAGCAGCCGTGACGCCCCCCAAGGAAGACTCTATGTTTGTCGTGCCCCCACTCCCAGTGCTCCTCACCGTCGTTGAAACGGCCTCGCTCTTACGAACGAGCCACAAGGCGGTCTACACCATGATCGAGCGAGGCCTCCTTCCTGGGGTGACGCGCATTGGTCGGCGTGTCTTGGTGCGCAGCGCGGACCTGCTAGACTTCCTCGACCACAACTCCGCGCCGTCGTCACAGGAGACACGGCGATGAGTGTTCAGCTACGAAAGTACCAGGGCAGTAGTCACTGGGAGATTGACATTCGAGTTCAGCTTCCAGACGGCACCACGATTCGGGAACGCAAGAAGGCTCCCGTCACCGGGAAGGCTGCGGCGCATGAATGGGGCAGGCGTCGAGAGCGCGAACTTTTCGTCCATGGCAAGCCGGGGCCGATCAGCAAGGAGGCGCCGAAACTAACAACGCTAAAGGAGTTCGCTCCGCGCTTTATCGACGGTCACGCTCGGGCGGAACGGCAGAAGCCGAGCGGGATCGCGGCAAAGGAGACGGTTTTCCGGGTCCATCTGATTCCCATGCTCGGCGACAAATCGCTGAATGCCATCACGACCGAGGATGTTCAGCGGTTGAAGTCTGCACTTGGCCGCAGGTCGCCCAAGACGATCAACAACGTGTTGACCGTACTGAAAGTTGCCCTTCGGAAAGCCGTCGCGTGGAATGTGATCGATCGTGTGCCATGCGAGATCGGACTGCTCCGAGTTCCCAAGGGGCGGGCCAGCTTCCATGAGTTCGCGGACTATGAGCGGCTCGTGGAGATGGCGAGGGCCGATGGATGGACGACGACCCTGCTCGTGCTCCTCGGAGGTGAAGCAGGGCTCCGATGTGGGGAGATGATGGCGCTGGAATGGTCCGATGTGGACGTGGGGAAACGCCAGCTCTGCGTCGCACGGTCCGAGTGGAAGGGCCACATCACCGCAACCAAGGGCGGGCGGGTGCGATTCGTGCCGCTCACCGAACGCCTTCGGGATGCGCTGAAGGGGGCCCGCCACCTCCGAAGTCCCCGCGTTCTCTGCGATGGGGAGGGGAGGCCCCTGACGCAGAAGGCCGTGCAAGTAGCGGTGCGGCGTGTGGCGACGCGGGCGCACGTCGGCCCGGGCGTGCATCTGCTCCGGCACACGTTCTGTTCCCACTTGGCAATGCGTGGGGCGCCCGCGCGGGCCATTCAGGAACTGGCGGGGCATCAGGACCTCGCGACGACGCAGCGGTACATGCACGTCAGCCCGGCCGCGCTCGGGGCGGCCATCCGGTTGCTGGACGATCCGACCGGGCGAGGTTTTGGAGAGATAGTGGAGGCGGCGGGAAATCGACCCTGATTCGGTCGATTTCCTCAAGAAAGAGTGGTGGAGGCGGCGGGAGTTGAACCCGCGTCCGAAAGCCCGTCGTCGAGGGACTCTACATGCGTATCCGCTTCTGTTTTCTCGTGCCCAGCGTGAGGAAGCGGCTAAAAACCGCCGGGCACCAGCCTCGGAGAATCTCGCCGGCACGCGCCGAGGCGCCGCGTGCCCACCAGCCTGTTTAATGGCGTTCGACCCCCAACCACCAGGCGAGGTCAGGGCGAACGTCACAGCTTATTAGGCTGCGAGAGCGTACTGAGAATCCGCAGTTAACGGATGTTCCATCAGATTTACGAGTTAATGGTGCTCGGCATGCATCCCGCGATCTCGAACCCCCGTCGAAGCCAAATTCGCCCCCAGAGGACGTGGTCGCTGCGGCCACGCGCGCTCCACGCGACGGCCGTCCCTTGATTCGTACGGCCAACGGCGCCTCGCGCCGATATCTGTAAGAGCGTGCCGAACGGCCGGGCTGCAACCAGTCACCGCTAACCCACGTCCAATGCGACAGTTAGTGACCGCGCCCCGCCGAGCACCCGTATAATCGAATCCACGCAATGACCACCGGCACGTCGAAGACCCGTACGTCCCGCCGTTCCGCATCAAGCCGCTGGTCTGCGCCGCGGCCCTCTTGACCTCCGCACTGACCACGGCAGGGCTCGGCGCCCGCCAGCAGGAAGGCCCCGCCCGCGGCACCACGCCCAACTATCCGCTGGCGTCCACGATCCATCCGCCGCTGCCGGGCGACTTGTCGCTCTATTGGTTCGTCCCGGGCGCGGCGTCGACCCGGCCAGCGGCCGGCCGGCCCGATCCCGGCGGCGGCGGCCCGGCTGGCGCGCGGCGTGCAGTTGGTGGTGGCGAAGGACTACGCCGCGGCCCTGCCGCTTCTGTCGCCGATAGCGCTCACCGGCACGCCGCTCGAGAATTACGCCGCCTACTACATCGGAGTCGCCCAGATTGGCCTGGCGCGTTACGACGAAGCGTTGCTGGTGCTGTCGCTGCTGGCCGCCAAGCCGCTCGACGGCGCGCTGAAAGAGCTGGTGCCGCTCCGGATGGGGGAGGCGGCCCTCGCGCTCAACCGGCCCGATCGCGCCGAGGGCGCGCTGGTGGAGCTGACCGAGGACAAGTTGGCCGAGCCTGGCGCCGTGTGGCTGATGCGCGCGCGCGTCGAAGACGCTGCCAACCATCGGCCGCATGCGCTGGAGGCCTACCGCCGTCTGTATTACGACTACCCGCTCACGGTCAGAGGCGGCCGAAGCGCCGGCCGCGCTCTCGCGGCTGCAGGTTGCCGGCGAGGTGTCGGCCGAAACGGACCGTGCGCTGGCGCGGGCCGAACGCCTGTTTGCCGCTCGCCGCTGGGCCGACGCGCGCAGCGCCTTCGTGGCGCTACAGAGCGGCGTCAGCGGGCGACGCCGCCGCCGGCGTGGCCCTGCGCATCGCGGAGTGCGACTACTACCTGAACAACCGGCGCGCGGCGCGGGACGCGCTGGCGTCGATGTTCGAGGAGCCGCGTGCCGCCGAGGCCCGCTACTTCCACCTGCTGGCGACCAGGACTGTGGACCGCGCGGCGTTCGCGCCGCTGGCACGCAAGCTGGCGGCGGATTATCCCGCCACGCCGTGGGCCGAGCAGGCGCTGAACGAGCTGGCGCTCGCATCTGGTCACGCAGGACCAGGACGACGAGGCGGACACGGTGTTCCGCCAGTTGATGCGCGCCTACCCGAAGAGCCCGTATGCCGAGCGTGCGGCCTGGAAGGTGGGCTGGCGCGCTTACCGTCGCGGCGACTTTCAGGAAACGATCGAGATCTTCGAGGCTGCGGCGTCCAACTTCCCGCGCAGCGACACCCGCCCCGCGTGGCTCTACTGGGCCGGCCGCGCCCGCGAGCGCCTGAACGACACCGCCTCGGCGAACGCACGCTACCGCCTGGTGGTGGTGGACTACCAGAACTCCTACTACGGCCGGCTCGCCTCGGGCATCCTGAAGGCGAAGAAGGAGACGCCGGTGCTGGCGCGGATCGGCGCGCGCGACGCCGGTGGCGTCGATCGCCGGGGTCGAGCCGACGGGCGAAATCATCCGGGCACTGGTCGGCGCCGGTCTGTACCAGGACGCGCTTCGCGAGGTCGAGTACGCGCAGGCGGTGTACGGCGACTCGCCGCGGCTCCAGGCCACCTCGGCGTGGATCCGCCATCAGCAGGGCTTCACGCTGACGGCGGACGAGCGCTTCGCGGCGCTGCGCGGCGCCATCACCACGATGCGCCGGGCCTATCCGCAGTTCATGGCGGCGGGCGGGGAAGCGCTGCCGCCCGACGTGCTGCGCGTGATCTTCCCGCTCGACTACTGGCCGCTCATCACCAAGTACGCCGACCAGCACAACCTCGACCGCTACCTGATTGCCGCCCTGATGGCGCAGGAGTCCACCTTCACGGCGGAGATCCGGTCCTACGCGAATGCCTATGGGCTGATGCAGATCATCCCGAGCACCGGCCGCATCTACGCCCGCAAGCTGGGAATCAAGCCGTTCACCACGGCGATGCTGCGCCAGCCGGAAATCAACGTCCGGCTCGGCACCCAGTACTTCAAGGATCTCGTGGATCGCTTCGGCGGCGCGCACTACGCGCTGGCCAGCTACAACGCGGGCGAGGGGCGCGTGGCCAGGTGGGAGCGCGAGAAGCCGGGCATCCCGCAGGACGAGTTCATCGACGACATCCCGTTCCCGCAGACGCAGGGCTACGTGAAGCGCATCCTGGGCACCGCCGAGGACTACCGCTACCTGTACGGCAGCGGCCTGGTGGACCCGAACGCTCCGCCCACCGTCGCGCGCGCCGCCCTCAGGTAAGCGCGCACAGCCGAGCTAGCGTAGTCTCTCGCATGAACCGTCTCCTCGACCTGACGCATCAGGCCGAGACCGATCACTTCTGGTTTCACGGCTTCCGCCAGTTCGTATCTCCGGTGGTCGCACGGCTGGCCGGCGGCCGGCCCGGGCTCCGTCTGCTGGACTGCGGCTGCGGCACCGGGTCCAACCTGGGCCTGCTGGCGCCGCACGGACGCAGCATGGGGTTCGACCTCTCCGACGGCGGGCTGGCGATCGCGCGCAAGGCCGGCCGCGCCGTGGCCAAGGGCGACGTCACCAGCATCCCGATCGCATCCGACAGCTGCGACGTGGTGGCGTCGTTCGACGTGCTGCAATGCGTGGCCGACGACCGCGCCGCCCTGCGGGAGATGGCACGCGTCACGCGGCCCGGGGGGGTGGTGGTGCTGACGCTGGCCGCGCTCGAAGTGTTGAGCGGCGACCATGCGGAGGTGTGGAGCGAGCAGCGGCGCTACTCGCCGGCGCTGGTGCGCGCAGCGAGTGGAGGAGGCGGGGTTGCGCCTGGAGCGCACCTCGTTCATGTTCGGGTCGCTGTTTCCGATGATGCTGTGCGTGCGCGTGCTGCAGCGGCTCACGCGGCCGTTCCGCACCGTGCGCGACGACATCGACATCGCCGTGCCGCCGTATCCGGTGAACCAGTTGCTGTCGGTGGTGGTGCGCGCCGAAGCCGCGCTGGCCGCCCGCGTGCCGATGCCGTTCGGCAGCTCGCTGCTGGTGGTGGCGCGGAAGCCGAGCATCGTGACTCGAGAAGACACGGAGCTCAGAAACGGAAGAGGCCGCCGAAGTACAGGCCCCTTCATCTCCAGGTTGCCCGATTCGTCGTCCACGATGTAGTCCGCTTCCAGCCAGCGGTAGCCGCCCTGGATGCCGAAGAAGCGGGTAATGCTCACCGTGCCGTAGATGTCGAAGTCCTTGAAGTTGGCCTCGAACTCTTCCTCGTCGGTGAATTTTTCGCGGATCCATCCCGGCATCTTGAAGCCGGTGAACTCCGCGGTGATCGACACGTTCTTGTGCGGGTAGACGCGGCCCGTGACGCCGAGCTGCGGGGCCGTGATGTTGATGTCGGTCAGCGACGCCCCTGGTCCGCCGGCGCTGGTCAGACGCAGGTCGGCCGTTGACGTTGTTCTGCTTCACTTCGGCGATGAAGCCGAAGTAGCCGGCGTCGCCCGGCGACGAAGTCGTACTCGTAGCCGAACCGCCACATATCCCACGACACGTCGGCCGTGGCCTCGGCGTTGACGTCGAACGTCTGTCCAGCGAACTCCACCGTGCGCTGCAGGACCGCGGATGCCTCGTACTTGAACGGCACCCGGCTGATTCGCACCTTGTGCTTGCCGCCTTTCAGCACGCTGCGAAACTCCATGAACCGCTCGTTCTCGAGGTTGAACTCACGCACGAAATCCACGCCGGCGCGACGACAGCGGCGCCAGCGAGCCGCTGAGGATGACGATCCCCGGCTGCGGCGTCCAGAACATCAGCCCCAGCTCCACGTCGTAGTGCTCTCCGGGCGCCGGGTTCGGAGGCCTGAAACTGCGCCTCGGCGCGCGGGGCGAACAGGGTGGACGCAAGGCAGACGAGGACCAGCGTGCGGATGTGCATGGTTTGGGTATCGGATGCTCGAGAAGGCGCCTTTAGTTGAGCCCTTCGGCGAGGTGGCGGCGACGCCGGCGCGGCTTCCGCGGGTGGAGCGGAGTGCGGCTGCGGCTGCCCCTCGTCTGGGGCGCCGGGAAGGGCTTCACCGGGAGGAGGATGCCGCAGCCGGTACGGCGGCTTCGGATGGTGCTGGGGGAGGCTCCTCGCGCGGAGGTGCGCGGCGGACGCTTCTGGCGCCGGAACAGGCGGTCCACCAGCGTTGCGGCGCTGGCGCGCGGGTCCCATCCGAGTCGCAGCACGGTGACCTGCACCGACTTGCGGCCGAAGGCCAGGGCCTCGTGACAGCTCCACACGTAGAGGTCCAGCAGCCGGCCTTTCACGGCGGGGCCGGTGTCCATCACGGTGTAGACGCCGTCGAACTCCACGTCGCCGGTGGACAGGCTGACCACCGATCCGGCTGGCAGCAGCTGCGGGTCGGCGGCGGCGATGCCGCGCCGCACCGCTACGCCGGACGCGGTCGTCGTCCCCTTGCAGTAGGCGGTGGCGGTGAAGGCAAGCTTGGCGCCGGGCTCGGGCTCGGCCCCGAACCACCGCTGCCGGGCCCAATCCGTCAGCGGCCCGGCCACGAAGGCCACCGCAAGGGCGGCGGCCACCAGGGCGGCCGTCGCGACCCGCCGATTGCTTGCGAGCAGCTTGGGCAGCATCTCTGGGATCAATTGTCGATCAGCGGAAGTGCTGATATCCCTCCGGCAGCGCGCTCACGGCTGAGCCGCGCCGAACCAGCTGGGCCGTATCCTCCGTGACGACGCCGATACGGGTTATCGGCAGGTCGCCGCACCGGGTGGCGGCGCCGCGCAGCCGGCCGGCGTGCTTGCGACGTACTGTGAACAGCAGCTCGTAGTCGTCGCCGCCGGAGAGTGCCGCGGCCACGGCGTCGCCTCCGTGCGCCCCGTGCCAGCGGTGGACCTCGTCCGGGATTGGCAGGGCATCGCCGTCCACCAGGATGCCGACCCCGGACGCCGCCGCCAGCTGCCGCACGCCGTCCGCCAGCCCGTCGCTCAGGTCCATGCAGCTTGACGCCGCGCGGTGGTGGCTGAGCTGGAGCCCTGCCCGAATGCGAGCCTGCGGATACAGATAGCGGTCCTCGCACGCCGGGACTGGACAGGCATCGCCAGCCGGGCCCTCGGCGCGGGCCCGCAGGCTGGCGAGCCCTACCGCCGCCGCGCCCAGCCACCCGGTCACGTAGACGCCGTCGCCGGGGCGCGCCCCTCTGCGCGTCAGCACGCCCCGCGGGCGCACCGACCCGTGGGCGGTCACGTTCACGACCAGGGGACCGTCGATGCGCGTGATGTTGCCGCCGACGATCGCCACCTGCTGCGCCGCGGCATGTGCCAGGAAACCGTCCAGGAAGCCGTCCATCACGTCCACGGCAAGCGTTGCCGGCAGCGCCAACGACAGCAGCGCCGCGCGGGGCCGCGCGCCCATGGCCGCCAGATCGCTCAAGTTGACCGCCAGCGCGCGGTGGCCGATCGCCTGCGGCGGGACGAAACGCGTGTCGAAGTGGACGCCGTCCACGAGCGCGTCCGTGGTCACCACGTCGAGGGCGTTGCGAACGGGTTTCAGGACGGCTGCATCGTCGCCTGGGCCCACGACAACCCACGCGGGAACTGCCAGGCGGCTCGTGATGCGCGCGATGAGCGCGTGCTCACCCAGATCGCCGACGACGGATTGATCACGAGAGTTGTCGCTGACGGAGTGAGTCAGTGATCAGCTGGAACTGGCGCGTAAGCCGGCGCTGAGCCAGATCGCCAGATAGTGCCCCGCTTTGCCGTGTGGGGAGGCCGCTTGAACCTGCACAAGCAGGTGGAGCCGCTGTGATAGACCGCGTTACAGGCTTCCTCGGAACAGAGGCATGCACAACACGCGACCCCGCGGCTCACTTGGGTAGTAACATCGGCTCAAGACGAGCCCCCGAGTAACCATCACGGGCAAAGCAGGAGCACTCCGGATCTTAGCGCATTCCGGCAGCCGTGTTGGTCCAGAAATGCGGGCGGCCAGCGTCGATTCGGAATTCGGGTCAGACTGCGCCGGCGCGCGAACCTTGCAGCGATCCCAGCGCGTCGTCCACCAGGCGTTCGAGGCGCAGGGCGCGCTCGTTCAACTCGCCGCTGGTCGAAGACGTCTGCTGCCGGGCACGGAAGCACTCGTCGGCGATATTGAGTGCCACCAGCAGCGCCAGCCCCAGCATGTCGCTGGAGGGTGTCGCTTCCGCCGCCGTGCGCATCTTCGTGTCCACGTAGGCGGCCAGCTCGGCGACGTAGGCGGCGTCGAGCGTGCTGCGGATGGGGTAGCGTTGCCCGGCGATCTCGACGCTCACGATGCTGTGGGTCATCATGCGTCGGCGGGGTGTGTCAGAGGCTGAGGTGGTCGAGCTGGCGCAGCATGTCGGCCACACGCGAGCGGACGACATCGCGCTCGTCGCGCAACGCCACCAGCTCGGAGGATGCGCTTTCCGCATCGACCATCTTCGACCGCAACGTCGCCACCTCGTTGCGCAGCCGGGCGTTCTCGTCGGCCGCTTTCGACTGGTCCGCTCTCAGTTCCGTGACCAGGTCCACCAGCAGGCGCACCTTGTCTTCGAGGCGATCGATAGGATCGAGGTCAACCGTCCGCGCCACCGCTTGCTTCACCATTTCGTGCCCGCCCTCGCGAAGAAAGAACGTACGGCCCGCATGGTGACACGATCGCGGCCCGCGAGCAAGACAGAATCGCGCGGCTCGGACCTACCGTTGGACCGCGCCGTGTGTCGCGCGCACGGCGGCGAGGACCTCGTCCATGGCCGACTGCACTTCGCCGTCGGTCAGCGTGCGATCGGGCGACCGGAATGTGAGCCGGACCGCGAGACTGACCTTGCCGTCGGGGATGCCCTTGCCCTGATACCGGTCGAACTCGCGCACCTGCACCAGCGTGTCGGGCGCCGCCGCGCGAATGGTCTCCCGCAGCGTCGCCGCCGGCAGCGTGTCGTCCACCAGCAGCGCGAGGTCGCGGGACACCGACGGGAAGCGGGGCAGTGGCGCGACGCGCGCCGGCTCGGCGTGCTGGGCGGACACGGCGTCGAGATCGATCTCCCCGACGAACACCACGTCGTCACGGGGAATGCCGTGGCGTTCCGCGACCGCGGGCGCCAGGCGTCCCACGATGCCGAGCTTTGCCCCGCCAGCGACAATCGCCGCGGACTGGCCCGCGACCAGCCAGCCCGCGGTGTCCGGTTCGACCGACCGCGGACACGCCCAAGGCCAGGCAGACGCGCTCGACCACACCCTTGGCATCGAAGAAGGTGACCGGTGCGGGAGGCGCCGACCAGTGCGGCGGATCGGCGGCGCCGGTCCAGGCGAACGCGATGGCGCGCCGCTCGCCGGCGGCGCGCGAGAAGCGCGCGCCGATCTCGAACAGCCGCACGTCGGGTTGTTCGCGCCGGCGGTTGTGGCCGATGCCGTCGAGCAGTCCGGGGAGGAGCGACGGACGCAGGACCGCGAAGGTCTCCGAGAGCGGGTTGGCGATGCCGACGATGTCGGCCGCCGGCGCGAACGGCGCCGCCGCGGCTTCGGCGATGAAGCCGAACGTCATCGCCTCGAAGAACCCCGCTCCGGTCATCACGCCGCGCAGATGCCGCGCCTGCGCGCTGCGGGGATCGCTCGGCGGCGGCGGCGCGACCAGGACGGGAAATCGCGTCGGCACCCGATCGTAGCCATGGTGCCGGGCCACTTCTTCGATCAGGTCCACCTCTCGCGCGACGTCCACGCGGTTGGTCGGCACGATCACGTCCCAGCCGGCGCCCGCCGGCGTCAGCCGTGAAGCCCAGCGCCCGCAGGATCCGCAGCACCTCGCCGTCCGGGACGTCGAACCCCAGCAGGCCGGCGAGCCGCGCGCGTCGCAGCTGCAGCCGCCGCGGCGTCACCGGCGCCGGATGGCAGTCGATCGCGGTGCCAGCCGGCTGCGCGCCCAGCTGCCGCAGCAGGGCGCACGCGCGCGCCATGGCCACGGCAGGCAGCGCCGGATCGACGCCGCGCTCGAATCGCGTGCTGGCCTCGGTCTTCAGGCCCAACGTCTTGCTGGTGCGGCGCACCGAGGTCGGATTGAAGCGAGGCGCTCTCGAGCACCACCGACCGCGTCGAGGCTGAGACCTCCGAGTCGGCGCCGCCCATCACGCCGGCCACGGCGACGGGCGCAGCGGCGTCGGCGATGACCAGCATCTCGGGCGTGAGCGCGCGGTCCTGGCCGTCCAGCGTCCGGATCTTCTCGCCGGGCGCGGCCGTGCGCACGCGGATGGCGGGGCCGACCAGCCGGGTCAGATCGAACGCGTGCATCGGCTGGCCCAGCTCCAGCAGCACGTAGTTGGTCACATCCACCACGTTGTTGATCGGACGCACGCCGCAGGCGCGCAGTCGCGCCTGCAGCCATTCCGGCGCCGGCGCCACCGACACGGCGGCGAAGGCGCCGACGTAGCGACCGCACAGGTCGGGCCGCTCGATGTCCACGGTGAACGGCTCGCGCGTCCCCGGGCTCAGCGTGTCCAGACTGGTGATGTCCTTCAGCGGCAGGTCGTAGGCCGTGGCCACCTCCCGCGCGAGGCCCCGCACCGAGGTGCAGTCGGGGCGATTGGCCGTGACCTCGAAGTCCAGGACGGTGTCGCCGTCGGGCAGCGCCTCCAGGCCTTCGACGGCGAACCCGCGGACGCCCATTGCCACCGCGACGTCGGCTGGGGAGGCGTTCACGTCCACCATCTCGCGCAGCCACGAGTAGGGCACCTTCATAACGGGAACTGTTCCAGGAACCGGAGGTCGCTCTCGTAGAACAGCCGGATGTCGTCGACGCCGTATTTCAGCATCGCCAGCCGCTCGACGCCGGTGCCGAAGGCGAAACCCGTGACCTGCTCGGGGTCGTAGCCCACGGCTTCGAACACCGCCGGGTGCACCATGCCGCTGCCGAGGATCTCGAGCCAGCCGGTGCCCTTGCAGACGCTGCACCCGGTGCCCCCGCACGATCGGCACGACACGTCCACTTCGGCGCTGGGCTCGGTGTAGGGGAAGAAGCTCGGGCGCAGGCGGATCGCCACGTCGCCGAAGAGCTCGCGCGCGAGCGTCAGCAGCGTTCCCTTCAGGTCCGCCATCGTGATGCCCTCGCCGACGACCAGCGCTTCGAACTGCTGAAACATCGGGGTGTGCGTCAGGTCGAGGTTGTCGCGGCGGTAGACGCGTCCCGGCACCAGGATGCGCACCGGCGGCGGAAACGTCTTCATGTAGCGGATCTGCATCGCCGACGTGTGCGTGCGCAGCAGCGTCGCCGCCCGGACCTGCGCTTCCGGGATCTGGCCCCGATGCGCACCCCAGATGCCGCCGACGATCGGCGACGACAGGTAGAGCGTGTCCTGCATGTCGCGCGCCGGGTGGTCCGGCGGCATGTTCAGGGCCTCGAAGTTGTGGATGTCGTCCTCGACCTCGGGGCCCTCCAGCACTTCGTAGCCCATGCGGACGAAGATGTCCTCGACCTGCTGCCGCACCTGCATCAGCGGGTGCACGCGGCCCACGGCGCGCTCGCGCGCCGGCAGCGTGACGTCCACCGCACCGGCGGGCGGACGGGCCGCGGCCAGCGCGGCCGCGCGCTCGGCAAGCGCCGCTTCCACTTCCGTCTTGAGAGCGTTGACCTGAGAGCCGAAGCCGCGCCGCTCGTCGGCGGGCAGCGTCGGCAGCGCTTTCAGGAGGGCCGTGACCGACCCCGACTTGCGGCTGAGGAACTCGTCGTCGAGTGCCTTGAGGTCGCGATCGGTGGCGGCGGCGGCCAGGCGGGTGGAGAACTCGGCCCGCAGCCGCTCGAGGGCGGAAAGGTCTGCCACCGCCGATCGCGCGCCGAGGCTAGGCGCGCGCCTCGGCAGGCAGCGCGGCTTTGGCCTGGGCCGCCACCGCCGCGAACGCGTCGGCCTGCGTGGCAGCCAGGTCGGCCAGCATCTTGCGGTCGAGCGTCTACGCCGGCGGCCTTCAGGCCGCGCATGAACACCGAGTAGCTGAGGCCGTGCTCGCGGGCGGCGGCGTTGATGCGCACCACCCACAGGCGGCGGTAGTCGCGCTTCTTGTTCTTGCGGCCGACATAGGCGTACTTCGCCGCCGTGTCCACCGACTCCTTGGCCTGGCGATAGAGCTTGCTCTTGGTCTGGTAAAAGCCCTTCGCGCGTGCGAGCAGCTTCTTCCGCTTGGCTCGCCGTGACTGTCCCACGTTTCACTCTCGGCATTTCGTCCTCAGAATCAGGCTCCGGGCCCCAGGCTCCAGGCCTCCAGGTCCAACTACGACTAACTACCAACTACCAACTACTGCGACCTACTTGTACGGAAGCATCAGCCGAAGCTTCGCCGTGTCCTGGTCCGACACGGTCTTGTCGCCCCGCAGGTGTCGCTTCACCTTGGTGGTCTTGCTGGTCAGGATGTGACGCTTGAACGCGCTCGCGCGGGTGAATTTCCCCGTGCCGGTCTTCTTGAACCGTTTGGCGGCGCCCCGGTGCGTCTTCAGTTTCGGCATGTCCTACGACTCCCTTACCCTTCCACCGCGGGGACTTCTTCACCCCCGCCGTCGCCCTGGGACCGCGCCTTCGGCGCGTTCTTGCGCCCGGCCCGCTGTCCCAGGATCACGTGCATCTGGTTCCCTTCCTGGCGTGGCATCGTCTCCGCAATCGCCACGTCGGCCAGCTCCCCGAGCAGCCGTTCCAGGATGCGCCGTCCGATTTCGGGGTGCGCCATTTCGCGGCCCCGGAAGAAGATCGTCGCCTTGACCTTGTCGCCCTCGGCCAGGAAGCGCTCGATGTGCTTCTTCTTGAACTGGTAATCGTGCTCGTCCACCTTCGGCCGGAACTTGATCTCCTTGACCTCGATGACCTTCTGATGCTTCTTCGCTTCCCGGGAGCGCTTCTGCTCCTGGTACTGGTACTTGCCGAAGTCCATGATTCGGCACACCGGTGGAACGGCGGTGGGAGAGATCTCGACCAGGTCGAGCCCCTTCCCCCGAGCGATCACCAGCGCCTGCGGCGGCGCCATGATCCCCAGCTGCTGTCCGGTTTCATCGATGACGCGGATCTCGCGCACGCGAATGCGCTCGTTGGTGCGGACCCGGTCATCACGTCGGGGCGAACGATCGAAGGCTATAGCGATCCTCCTGGCAGTGTCGACGCGTCGGCGGCGACTGAAACGTTACGACGGCGTCTGGGCAGCGGAAGCCGGGGTGATTCCCGACGCGAGCGCCTTGCTCGCTACTTCCTCCGACGCCAGTCGCACGAACTCGGCCAGCGGCCGCGCCCCAAGGTCGCCAGCCGATCGCCCCCGAACCGACACTGTGCCCTCGGCCACCTCCCGGTCTCCGATGACCAGCATGTAGGGGACCTTCTGCACCTGTGCTTCCCGAATTTTATAGCCAATCTTCTCCACGCGCGCGTCGAGTTCGACCCGGAGGCCGGCGGCGGCCAGCGCCTCCTGGGCGCGGGTGGCATATTCGACGTGCCGATCCGACAGCGGCAGGACGGCCACCTGGACCGGTGCCAGCCACAGCGGCCAGGCCCCGGCGAAGTGCTCGATGATCATCGCCAGGAACCGCTCGAAGCTGCCGAAAATGGCGCGGTGGATGACCACCGGCCGGTGGTGGGCGTTGTCGGCCCCCACGTACGTGCAGGTCGAACCGTTCCGGCAGCTGGTAATCCAGCTGGATGGTGGCGCACTGCCACTTCCGGCCGATGGCGTCGGTGACGTCGAAGTCGATCTTCGGGCCGTAAAACGCGCCGTCGCCGTCGTTGATGCTGTAGGGCTCGCCGATGCGCGTCCAGGGCCCGCTTCAGCCCGGCTTCGGCCTCGTCCCAGGCGGCAATTTCGCCCAGGAACTCCTCCGGCCGGGTGGACAGCTTCATTTCGGGCTTCAGCCCAAAATCGCGGTAGACGCGCTGGACCAGCCGCAGCACGTGCTCGACCTCGCTCGCCGATCTGCTCCGGCGTGACGAAGCAGTGGCCATCGTCCTGGGCGAACTGGCGGACGCGGGTCAGGCCCGACAGCACCCCCGACGCCTCGTTCCGGTGCAGCGGCGTCTGCTCGTGGTAGCGGATCGGGCAGGTCCTTGTAGCTGCGGACCTCGCTCGCGTACATCAGCATGTGGCCGGGGCAGTTCATGGCCTTGAGGCCCATCTGCTCGCCCTCGGACTCCACCAGAAACATGTTCTGGCGGTAGTGCGACCAGTGGCCGGACGTCTCCCACAGCGCCTTGTTGAAGACGATCGGCGCCTTCACCTCGGTGTAGCCGGCCGGCACCAGCACGCTCGCGCATGTAGCTGCGCCAGCGTGTTGTAGAGCATCGTGCCCTTCGGCAGCCAGAAGGTGGCGCCCGGGGCCCACGGGTGGAACATGAACAGCTTCTGGTCCTTGCCGATCTTGCGGTGGTCGCGCGCCTTGGCTTCTTCGAGCCGCTTGAGGTGGTCCTGCAGCTCCTTCTCGGAGAAGAACGCCGTGCCGTAGACGCGCTGCATCGGCTGGTTGCGCGCGTCGCCCTTCCAGTAGGCGTTCGACGTCGTCAGCAGCTTGAAGCCCTTCAGCCGGCCGCTCGACGGCACGTGCGGGCCGACGCAGAAGTCCACGAAGGTGTCTTTGTCCTTGATGGTGTAGCAGGACACCTGCGGACTGGCCTTCGGTCTTCTCGTCGATCAGCTGCACCTTCAGCGGCTCGCCGCGCGCGCCGAAAAACCGCTTCGCTTCCTCGCGCGGCCACATCTGCCGCTCGAAGCGGAAGTCGGCCTGCGCCAGCTCGCGCATCTTCTTCTCGATCGCGTCCAGGTCCTCCGGCACGAACGGGCGCGGCACCACGAAGTCGTAGAAGAAGCCTTCGTCGGTGGGCGGGCCGATGCCGCACTGCGCCTCGGGGAAGAGCGCCGTCACCGCCGCCGCCAGCAAGTGGGCCGTGCTGTGGCGGTAGATCGTCAACGCCTCGGGACTCTTGTCGGTGATGATGCGGACGCGCGCGTCGGCTTCGAGCGGGAACGTCAGGTCCACCAGCTTGTCGTCCACGGCAGCGGCCAACGCCGCCGCCGCCAGGCGAGGCGATATCGCCTCGGCGACAGCCGAAACCGGAGCCCCTCGATCGAGCGACTTGCTCGACCCGTCGGGCAGCGTGACCTGGACCTGGCTCATGGATGCAAAAGTGGTAGGCGCGGGTGGACTCGAACCACTGACCTCCTCCGTGTCAGGGAGGCGCTCTAACCAGCTGAGCTACGCGCCTATATCGTTACAAATTCGGCCTTTTATCGAACGATCAGTATAGCAGGGCAGCGCAGGACCAGAGGCCGACGACCGAAGACTGGCGCCGAGTCTATCGAACCGTCCGCGTCTTCCGCACGCTGCTCTTGCCGGTGCCGGAGCCGGCGAACGTGATCGAGTCGCCCTTCTTCAGCGACTTGGTGATGCCCTCGATCATTGAGTCGACGGCGGCGGCGGCGCCGGCCTTCGACGATCCGGTGTCCTTGGCGATCTTGGCGATCAGTTCCTGCTTGTTCATCGAGTCAGGAAGGATCTAGGCCGCCGCCTTGTGGCCAGGTGCGCCACGGCGGCGTCGAGCGCCTTGTCGCCGGGAGGCGGCGTGGCGCCGAACTCCACGTCGGGCTCGTCCACGACCACGTCGGGCTGCAGCCCCCGCTCGTGGAGCTGGCGCGCTCTTGGGCGTCAGGTAGCGGAGGTTCGAGATCAGCAGACCGCTGCCGTCGGGCAGCTTGACCAGACGCTGCCGCGCGGTGCGGCCAAGCGTACGCTCGCCAATCAGATCCGCGCGATCGTTGCCCTCGAGGGCCGCGGCAAACACTTCCGCCGCGCCCGATGTCCCCTGGCTCACCACCAGCGCCACCGGCGCGCCGATGGCGCCGTCGTTGGCAGCCGTGGACACCACTTCCTGCTGCGTCTTGCCGGCCTTCACCGCCAGCGTGCCGCTCTTGACGAACAGCCGCGCGGCCGCGATGCCGTCGTCCAGGTCGCCGGCGGCGGTGCCGCGCAGGTCGACGACGTAGCGCGAAGCGCCCGACTTGGCCAGCGTGTCGATAGCCGCCTGCAGCTGCGACGGTGTGGCCTTGGAGAATTCCACCACCCGGACGTAGCCGGTGGTGGGATTGGCCATGCGCGAGGTGACCTCGGCGCCGGTGGCGCGCTCGCGCGTCAGCACCAGGTCGTGCGGTTCGGCCGCGTTGCCCCGGAACACCAGCAGCTTGACGCGGCTGCCGGCCGCACCCTGCAGGAGCCGCGTGCCCTCGTAGGCCGACATGTTGCGCGTCGGTTTGTCGTCGATGCCGCGGATGAAGTCGCCGGTGCGCAGGCCGGCGCGCGCCGCGGGGGAACCGTCGCGCGTAGACACCACCCGCAGGTAGTACTGCCGGAGCAACACCACGCCGACATCGGCCGGGCCGGCGACGTTGTTCGACTCCACCGCGCGCACCAGGTCGGGCGTCAGGTAGGCGCTGTCGGGATCGAGGCCCTCGGCCAGACCCTTCAGGGCGCCCTGCATGGCTTCCTTGACGTCCACCTCTTCCACGTAGTTGTTGACGACCAGCGAGACCACGTCTTCGAACACCCGCAGGTGCTGGAACGTGCCGTCCTTGGCCATGGCATGGCCCAGGTAGCCGCCCACCAGGGCGAACGCCATGACGGGGGTCGAAACCAGCAGAACCCACAGCCGGGTGCGTGTCTTCATGCAGGACCTGTTCCTCGTAAGCCCCTGGTGTCCGCGGTCAGCGGGGCTTCAGCCATTGTACGGGATCGGCCAAACGGCCGTCGACGCGAAGCTCGAAATACAGCGTCGGCTGGCCCCCGACCGGCGCCAGGCCCACCCTGCCCACTTCCGCGCCGGCCCGCACGAGGTCTCCCTTTTTGACCAACGCCTCGGCCAGATAGCCGTAAAGGGAGTAGGTGTTCGCGCCGTGGTCCACGATGACCAGCGTCCCCAGGCCGGTGAAGCCCTCGGCGTAGTCCACCGTGCCGTCGTGGACGGCGCGCACCGGCGTGTTGATGGCCGAGGCCACCTCGATGCCGTTGCGCAGGGTGCCCGCGGTGGCGCCCGGCTGACCGAACCGGCCGGCCAGCCGACCCGGGACCGGCCACTCCAGGGCGCCGCGAAACGGTCCGACCGGAATCGACACCGGTTCGACCAGACGTCCCGACGACCCGCGCGGTCATGTCCGCGTTCAGGCGATCGTGGGCCTGCTGCAGCTCGCCGAGGTATTGCGCCGTGAGATCGCGGCGCGCGTCGATGTCGATCGAGCAGCGTGGCCCGCGCCGCGACGGCGCGCTCGGCGCCGCGCCGCGCCGCTTCCGCGCGCATCTCGTCGGCCCGCAGCTCGCGGCTCGTGACCGCCAGCGCCTCACGCTCGGCGCGCAGGCCGGCGAGGGTGCGTTCGTGATCGCTGACGATGCGCTGCCGCCGGAATGCCAGCGCCGCGGCCGCGCGGGTGGCGCGCGCGAACTCGCGCAGGCCGTTGGCGCTGAGCAGCAGCGCCAGCTCGCCGCGCCGTCCGCGCTTGTAGAGATCGACGAACTGCGCCTGCAGTTCGGGCAAGCCTTCCAGGCGCTGCGCCTCGAGCGCTTCCAGCTTGCGGCCGTACCTCGCGCAAGCTCCAGCCGCGCGGCGCTCGCGGCGTCTTCCGATTGTCGCGCCTGCTCGACGCGGAGGTCGCGCTCGACCTCCAGCTTGCGAATCTCGCCGATGAGCGTGCGCGATTGGCTGGCCAGGCTCGAGGCTTCGCGCTCGAGCGCACGCAGCCGCTCGGACACGCGTTGATCTGGAGGATGGAGGCGTGGCCTGGGCGCGCGCCCGCAGGACGTAGGTGCCAGTGGCCGCGACGGCGATCGCCGCACCGCACGATCCACGCTGTCCTGCGCCGGAATGGCACGCAGCTAGTATAGGGGGATGCGAGTGGTTGGCGTAGACGCCGGCGCCAGACGGATCGGGCTCGCCATCAGCGATCCCACCGCCACCCTGGCCAGACCGCTCGGGTGTGTGGTAGTCGCGGCGCTGGACGCCACGGCCGTCGCGCGCGTCCGCGCCGAAGTGGAGCGCCTGGGCGAGGAGGAGGACGGCGTCGCGGCAATCGTCGTCGGCCTGCCGCGCCGCCTGAACGGACAGCCCACCGAGATGACCAGCACGGTGCAGGCGTTCGCCGACCGGCTGGGGCACGCGTGCGGCTTGCCGGTGATCCTGCAGGACGAGCGGCTGTCCAGCCACGAAGCCGAGGCGCTGCTGGCCGAGCGGATCAAGGACTGGCGCGATCGGAAGCGTGCGCTCGACGCGGCGTCGGCGGCTGTCATCCTCCAGGACTACCTCGATAGCCGCCCACCCGCGTCCGTGCCCGAGGACTACGACGCGTGATGCGCCGGCTGCTGCTCACCGTCGTGGCGGTCGCTGCGGTCGCCGCGGCCGCGGCGGCGGGCGGGGCCTGGTGGGTGAGCCAGCAACTCCAGGCGCCGTTCCAGGGTTTCGAGGGCGACGAGCAGTTCGTCGAGATCCCGATGGGCGCGTCCACCGCCGCCATCGGCCGCCAGCTCGCCGACGCCGGCGTGGTCCGCGACGAGTGGATCTTTCGCGCGGCCGTGTGGTGGAGCGGCCGGGCGCGCACGCTCCAGGCCGGCGAATACCGCTTCGAGCGCGCGGCGACGCCGCTCGAAGTCGTGACGCGGATCGCCGAGGGGCGCGTGTTCGGCCGGCCGCTGACGTTTCCCGAGGGTCTGACGCTCGCGGAGATGGCGGAGATCTTCGAGATGCGCGGCTTCGGGCCGGCCAAGGCGTTCCTGACCGCGGCCCGGAACACCGAGGCGGTGTCGGACCTGGATCCCGCCGCCCGCGATCTCGAGGGATACCTGTTCCCGGCCACCTACGCGCTTGTCGCGGACGGCCACGGCCGAGGAACTGGTGGCGATGATGGTCGAGCGATTTCGATCGGTATGGGCCGAGGTCTCCGGCGGGCGCGACCTCGAGGGCATGACCGTGCGCCAGGTGATGGCGCTCGCGTCACTGGTCGAGAAGGAGACCGCCGCTCCCGAGGAGCGGCCGCTCGTCTCGGCGGTGTATCGCAACCGGCTCGAACGGCGGATGGGGCTGCAGGCCGACCCCACGGTGGTGTACGCGTTGAGCAAGGCGGGGCGCTACACCGGCAACATCCGCAAGGTCGATCTGGACATCAACTCGCCCTACAACACCTACCGCTTCCCGGGCCTGCCGCCCGGCCCGATCGCCGCCCCGGGCCGGGCCGCGATCGAGGCCGCCCTCGCACCCGCGGACGTGCCGTATCTCTACTTCGTGAGCCGCAACAACGGCACGCACGTGTTCGCCGAGACCCTGACCCAGCACAACGCGAACGTGCAGAAGTATCAGGTCGAGTACTTCCGAGCGGGAGCGATCACGACGCCGATGAGGGGAGAGCGTCGAGGCACAAGGCAGACGGCAAAGGCAGTGACAGGCCTGCAGTTCCTGCCTTCTTCCTATGCCCAGCTCTCAGGTCGCTGAGGTTCTCGGCAACCGCTCTCCCCAGTGCAACTTCTCGTGCAGCAACTCGAAGTAGCTGCGGCTCGGCGACTTCACCAGCCTAGCGTGCGCTCAGCGCGGCGGATACGCACGATGTCGTCTGGGTGCAGCGGGTAGCCCGCTTGGCCGTCGTAGGTCACGAAGATCTCGTCGGCGCCGGCGGCCACGTGCGGCCGCACTTCGATCACCTCGTGGCCGGGGATCACGATCGGCCGGTTGGTCAGCGTGTGCGGGGCGATCGGCGTCAGCACCATCGCGTCCACCCGCGGGTGCACGATCGGGCCACCCGACCGCCAGGTTGTAGGCCGTGGACCCGGTGGCAGTCGCCACAATCAGCCCGTCGGCTTTGACCGTCGTGACGGGCAGACCGCCCACCGAGACCGACACTTCGATGATGCGCGACAGCGCCGCCTTGGTGAACACCACGTCGTTCAGGACCACGCGGCGATCCAGGATGCCGGCGCCGCGTTCCACTTCGGCGCGCAGCATCAGGCGCTCGTCGTAGGTGGCGGTGCCGTCCAGCACCGACGCCAGCGTGGCGTCCATCTCGTCGATGCGGGTTTCGGTGAGGAAGCCCAGGCTGCCGAAGTTGACGCCCAGGATCGGCACGTCGCGACCCGACTGGGCGATCCGGGACGCCATGCCGAGCAGCGTCCCGTCGCCGCCCAGCACCACCACCAGGTCGACGTCGCCCGCCAATGCGTCGCGGTACGGCGTCTCGGCCGGGCGCGGCCCCGGCAGCAGCGCGGCGGTGTCCGTGTCCAGCACCGGCACCAGCCCGCGCGCCGCCAGATACGTCGTCAGCCGGGTCAGGTGATCGGCCGCCGCGACCAGGTTGGTCTTGGCGACGATGCCGACGCGCGCGATGGATGGGGGAGTCATGTCGGCAGGGCTGGCGGGTCAGGCGGCCGGTCGCAGGTGCAGGAGGAACTCGACGTTGCCCTCCTGTCCCGTGATCGGCGACGGGGTCGTGGCCACGTGGGCCAATCCTACCTCAGTGGCCGCGGCCACGATGTCGCGAACCACCCGATCGTGCACCGACGGATCGCGCACGACGCCTTTTGGCGCGTCGGCGCGGCCCGCCTCGAACTGCGGCTTCACCAGCACCACGATGTCGGCGCCCGACCGGACGACCGGCGGGATCACCGGCAGGATGTGGCGCAGCGAGATGAACGAGACGTCCACCACCACGACATCGACGGCGCCGGGCAGGTCGGCCAGCGTCAGGCGCCGCGCGTTGAAGTGCTCGATCACGACGACCCGCGCGTCGTTGCGCAGCGACCAGTCCAGCTGACCGTGCCCGACGTCCAGCGCGACGACACGCCGGGCGCCCCGCTGCAGCAGCACGTCGGTGAACCCGCCGGTGGAAGCGCCGATATCGAGCGCCTCCCGTCCCTCGACCGCGATGCCGAAGGCATCGAGCGCGTGCGCCAGCTTCAGCCCGCCCCGGCCGACGTAGGGATGGTCCGGCGTCGCCAGCTCGATCTCGGCGGCGGCGTCCACCAGCGTGCCGGCCTTGCGTGACCGCGCTGGCCGCCGACCCGCACCTGCCCGGCGAGCAGCAGCGCCCGCGCGCGCTCGCGCGATGGCGCCAGCCCGCGGTCCACCAGCAGCAGGTCGATGCGCACGCGGCTCAATTCGTTCGATCGACGATCCAACGGCCGAGGCCCAGCAGCCACGAGTCTGCCAGCCCGGCCTCGTCCAACGCGGCCTCGGCGTGTCGCAGGCACTCCGACGCCATCCGGCGCGACGCGGCGATGCCGTACAGCGCCGGATAGGTCGGCTTGCCCGCGGCGGCGTCCTTGCCCGGCGTCTTGCCGATGCTGGCGGCGTCGCCCTCGATGTCCAGGATGTCGTCCACGATCTGGAACGCGAGCCCGAACTCGCGCGCCGCGGTGCCAATCGCCGCGATCTGCGCGTCGCTGCCGCCGCCGATGATGGCGCCCGAGACCGCGGCCGCGCGAATCAGGGCGCCGGTCTTCATCGCGTGCATGGTGGCGAGGCCGGCCGCATCCAGCGCCGGCGACAGCCGGCCGGACGGGTCGGGCGTGACCGTGGCGAGATCGACCGCCTGGCCGCCGACCATGCCAAGCGCGCCGGCGGCCTCGGCCACCACCGCCACGGTGCGCAGCACGCGCGCCGCATCGGCGCCGGGCTGCGACGACAACACGCGGAACGCCTCGGTCAGCAGGCCGTCGCCCGCCAGGATCGCCATGCCCTCGCCGGCCACGACGTGCAGGGTCGGGCGGCCGCGGCGCAAGGAGTCGTCGTCCATCGCCGGCAGGTCATCGTGGATCAGCGAATAGGTGTGGATCAGCTCCAGCGCGCAGGCCGTCGGCAGCGCGACGTCCACCGGCGCGCCCACGGCTTCCGCGCCGGCCAGGCACAGCACCGGGCGCACGCGTTTGCCGCCGGCCGTCAGGCTGTAGTGCATCGCCTGGCGCAGCACCGGCGGGCACTGGGGTGAGGGCGGCAGGCAGGATTCCAGCGCGTCCTCGACCAGCGCGCGGCGTGACGCGACGTAGGCCGCGACGTCGTCGGGTTCGGCGGTCAAGGTTTCTCGCGGGTGTCGCCGGGCGCGTCGAGGTCGGCGTCCGCCGGGCGCAGTTGGCCGCGCTCGTTCAGGATCTCGATGCGGCGCTCCGCTTCTTCCAGCCGGCCATGGCAATAGCGCGACAGCTGCACGCCGCGCTCGTAGAGCTGGAGCGAAGATTCGAGCGGCAGGTCACCGTCCTCGAGCTGTTTGACGATCCGCTCCAGCTCCGCGATGGCGGTCTCGAAGTCCTTGATCGTCGCGTCCTTGCTGGTGCTGTCCATGTCGGGCATCCGTCGGAACGTCAGGAAGAAGGCTCGTCGCCGGTGGCGCGCACGTCGCACTGCAGCTCGCCCTCCGACAACCGCACTCGCACGCGGTCGCCGGCCGCCACCTGCGACGCCCGCCGGACCACGGTCGAGCGATCGTCATTCCAGCACACCGCGTAGCCGCGGGCCAGCACGGAGAGCGGGCTGAGCGCCTCGAGGCGGCCGGCGCTGACGCCGAGGCGCGCCTGGGCGCGATGATGGTACGCGCGCACATGAGCGTCGATGGCGGCACGCTGCGCGTCCAGCCGGCGGCGAACCGACGACAGGCGCTGGCGCACGTCCAGGGCGTCCAGGCGGACGCGCAGCGTGTTGACGTGGCGCCGTTCCGCAGCCACGCGCCGGCGCAACGCCGCGTCGATCGACGTCTGCAACTCCGCCGCGTAGCGCTGGCGCATGGCCAGCCGCGCGTGGAAGCCGGCCAGCGCCGGGCGGTTCTCGATCGCGCGCAGGCGCGCCTCCAGCCGATCGGAGCGCGATGCCACGGCGCGATCGAGCCGCCGGGCCAGGCGCTCCACCCGCGTGTAGACGTCGTCCTTGCGGGCGAGCACCATCTCCGCGGCGGCCGACGGCGTGGCCGCGCGGCAGTCGGCGACGAAATCGGCAATCGTCACATCGGTTTCGTGGCCAACCGCCGAGACGGTCGGCACCGGGCATCCGGCGATCGCCCGCGCCACCACCTCCTCGTTGAACGCCCACAGGTCTTCGATCGAGCCGCCGCCGCGCCCGACGATCACCACGTCCACCTTGGGGACGCGGCAAATCGCGCGGAGCGCGCGCGCGATCTCCAGCGCCGCGCCATCGCCCTGTACGCGAGTGGGGCGAATCACGATGTGGACGTTGGCGTAACGCCGGCGGAGCACCTGGATGATGTCGCGCACGGCGGCGCCGTCGAGCGAGGTCACCACGCCGACCTTGCGCGGCAGCTCCGGCAGCGGCCGCTTGCGGACCGCCGCGAACAGCCCCTCGGCCTCGAGCCGCGTCTTCAATTGCTCGAACGCCAGCTGGCGGGCGCCGAGGCCGGCCGGTTCCAGGTGCTCGCAGACGATCTGGTACTCGCCCTTCGGGTCGTAGACGGTGACGCGCCCCCGGGCCACCACGCGCAAGCCGTCCTTGGGCGTGAAGCGCGTCATCCGCAGCGCCGAGCGGAACATCACGCCGCGGACTTGTGCGCCCGAGTCCTTGAGCGAGAAGTACATGTGGCCGGTGTTCCACACCTTGCAGTTGGACAGCTCGCCTTCGACCCAGACCTCGAAGAAGCGTTCCTCGAGCGTGGCGCGAATCTGCGCGCTCAGCTCCGACACGGTGTAGACGCGGCGCACCGAGGGCTCCTTCGGCGCCGGCGCCGGCTCGTCCTCGGGCGGCATTTCGAACGGCAGGTCGAAGAGCGAGCTCATGCCGTGGCTCCGATCGCGGCCAGATCGCGCTCGTTATAGCTGATGCGGGTCACGGCAGTGGCGCGGCCGGTGGCGTCGTCGGCCTCGACCACGATGCCGTTGAGGCGCGGGTTGCCGGTGGCGGGCTCGAACTTCGACGGCAGGCCGCTGCGGAAGCGCGCCAGCGCCGGCTCCCGCTCCATCCCGATGATCGAATCGTGCGGCCCGGTCATGCCGGCGTCGGTCAGATAGGCGGTGCCGTTGGGCAGGATGCGCTCGTCGGCCGTCTGCACGTGGGTGTGGGTGCCGACGACGAGCGTCGCCTTGCCGTCCAGGTGCCAGCCCATTGCGATCTTCTCGCTGGTGGCTTCGGCGTGGAAGTCCACGACCACGATCTTCGTCTTCGCACGAACGGCGTCGATCTCCTTGAGGACGATCGCGAACGGATCGTCCAGGGCGGTCATGAACACCCGGCCCATCACGTTGACGACGCCGACCTGGCGGCCGTCCCGCGTCGTCGCCACCAGCGAGCCGCGGCCCGGCACGCCGGACGGGTAGTTGGCGGGCCGCAGCAGGCGGCGCTCCGCCGCGATGTAGTCGAGCGCCTCCTTCTTGTCCCAGATGTGATTGCCCGAGGTCATCACGTCAACGCCGTAGCTGAGGATCGTGTCGCCGATGTCCTTGGTGATGCCGAAGCCGGCGGCCGAGTTCTCCGCATTGGCGATGACGCAGTCCACGCGATGGTGCTCGACGAGGGCGGCCAGGCCCTTGCGCAGCAGCTCGCGGCCCGGACGGCCGATGATGTCGCCGATGAACAGGATGATCATCCCGGGCTTTCCCCGGGCATGCGGACGGGCACGCGGTGGGCCTGCCCGCGGCGCTCGATCCGCTTGGGCAACACGACGGTAAGCTCCCCGGCGCGCAGCGTGGCGCTGGCGCGGTCGATGTCGAAGGCGCCGTTCACCCGCACGACGCGGGCGAAGCGGCCGAAATCGCGCTCCACCAGGTGGTAGGTCAGCGAGGGGGAGGTGGGGTGCGCCATCTTCTCGCCCGCGACCACGACGACGCCCTGGCGAAACAGCACCCGCAGCGATGCGGCCGGCACGCCGGCCGCGTCCACCACCAGCTCGATGGCCGCGTCGGTCTCGAAGACGTCGACAAGGGGGCGGCAGGTGCCCGGAACTGCACCAGCACTGCCGTCGCGGGCCTCGGCCAATTCATCGAAGAGCTGGCGAATATCGTCGCCGAGGTCGCCCCATTCGCTCGGCTGGATGAAGGAAAACTGGGCCACCGCCCGCGAATCATGGCGGTCTTCGGGTCTTCAGATCTTCGGTCTTCGGTGTCCGAGACGTCGGTGCCTGAGGACCCGGAGCCACCGGAGCCTGAAGACCAAGCCGATAGACATGAGTGTTAACACTCATATAATATGCTTGACATCAAGTGATAGCGCCGCTATCATTCAGTTCACAGGGGGAACGACAACAGACATGAAGAGAGTTATTGGCATCGACCTGGGAACGACCAACTCGGTTGTCGCGGTGATCGAGGGCGGCAATCCGGCGGTGATCGTCAACCAGGAGGGTGCGCGCACCACGCCGTCGGTGGTGGCGTTCGCCAAGGACGGCGGTCGTCTGGTCGGCCAGGTCGCCAAGCGCCAGGCGGTCACCAATCCGGACAGCACGGTCTTCTCGGTGAAGCGGTTCATGGGCCGGAAGCACGCTGAGGTTGGCGCGGAAGCCGCGCGCGTGCCGTTCACGGTCGCCAAGACCGCCAGCGGCGACGTGGCGATCGAGGTGCGGGGCGGCAAGCACTCGCCGCCGGAGATCTCCGCGATCATCCTGCAGAAGCTGAAGACGGCCGCGGAGGACTACCTCGGCGAGAAGGTCACCGACGCGGTGATCACGGTGCCGGCCTACTTCAACGACGCCCAGCGCCAGGCCACCAAGGACGCGGGCAAGATTGCCGGGCTGAACGTGCTGCGCATCGTCAACGAGCCGACGGCGGCGGCGTTGGCCTACGGGCTCGACAAGAAGACGGACGAGACCATCGCGGTCTACGACTTCGGCGGCGGCACCTTCGACATCTCGATTCTCGAGGTGGGTGAGGGCGTAGTCGAGGTCAAGTCCACCAACGGCGACACGCACCTGGGCGGCGACGACCTGGACGAGCGCGTGGTGCAGTGGATCGTCGACGAGTTCAAGGCCAGCGACGGCATCGATCTGTCCAAGGACCGCATGGCGCAGCAGCGCCTGCGTGAGGCGGCCGAGAAGGCGAAGATCGAGCTCTCGACGACGCTCGAGACCGACATCAACCTGCCGTTCGTCACCGCGGACGCGAGCGGGCCGAAGCACCTGCAGATGAAGCTGACGCGGGCGAAGTTCGAGCAGCTGGTGGACGACCTGCTGCAGCGCTCGATGGGTCCGGTGCGCCAGGCGTTGGCCGATGCCGGCCTGCAGCCCTCGGCGATCGACGAGGTGGTGCTCGTTGGTGGCTCGACCCGCGTGCCGAAGGTGCAGCAGCTGGTCAAGGACTACTTCGGCAAGGAGCCGCACAAGGGCGTGAACCCTGACGAAGTGGTGGCGGTCGGCGCGGCCATCCAGGGCGGCGTGCTCACGGGCGACGTGAAGGACGTGGTGCTGCTGGACGTGACGCCGCTGTCGCTGGGCATCGAAACGCTGGGCGGGGTGATGACGACGCTGATCACGCGCAACACCACGATCCCGACGCGGAAGAGCGAGGTGTTCTCGACCGCCACGGACAACCAGACCAGCGTGGACGTGCACGTGCTGCAGGGCGAGCGTCAGCTGGCGCGCGACAACCGCACGCTGGGCCGGTTCCAGCTGGTGGGGCTGCCGCCGGCGCCGCGCGGGGTGCCGCAGATCGAGGTGTCGTTCGACATCGACGCCAACGGCATCGTGAACGTGGCGGCCAAGGACGTCGCGACCGGCAAGGAGCAGAAGATCGTCATCTCCGGCGCGTCGGGCCTCAGCAAGGCCGACGTGGACAAGCTGGTCAAGGACGCCGAGGCGCACGCGCAGGAGGACCAGAAGCGGCGCGAGGAAATCGAGGCGCGCAACGCCGAAGAGGCGCGCGCGTATGCCGAGAAGAACGCGGCGTCCGCGCAGTCGAATGACGATGCCGGGTCCGGCCAGAGCCAGGACTCCGACATCAAGGATGCAGAGATCGTGGATGCAGCGTAAGGGCTGTCTCCGCCAGGACTGTAGACCGAAGACCGAAGACCGAAGACCAGGAGGAGATGAATCAATGACCGTAATGCGTTACTTCGTGCGCGACGAGGCGCCGTCGCAGGCGAGCCACTGGGTGCCGCTGGTCGACATCTACGAGACCGAGGGGCAGGACGTCGTCATCAAGGCCGAGCTGCCGGAAATGGCTCGGGAAGACATCGACGTCACCGTCGATCAGCAGACGTTGACCATCAAGGGCACGCGCAAGGCGCCGGCGGACGTGCCGGAAGACCGGTATCGCCGGGTCGAGCGCCGCTATGGGACGTTCAGCCGGTCGTTCACGCTGCCGAACACGGTGGACAACACCAAGGTCAGCGCCGACTACAAGAACGGCGTCCTGACGGTGAAGCTGCCGTTCAAGGCGGAGGCGAAGCCGCGGACCATCGCCGTCGACGTCGCCGCTTGAGGCGGCACGGGAGGCAGGCTCGGAAACGCCTGCCTCCCATGCTATTCTGACGGGCTATGGCGATGGCAGAGATGAACGAGCTAACGACCCTCGAGACCACCTCATCCGAGGAGGCCCCGGCCGCGCCCCGGCCCAAAGCCCCACCCATCGAAAGCCGCTTCCTGTTCGTGGACGTCGCCGCGCTGCGCGCCAAGCAGTTGCGCCGCGGTGCCTTGCTGCGCCTCGACGACGACGCGGAAAGCGTGCGGACTCGGCCCTTCAAGTGCGAACGGCTGGCGATGGAAGAGGTGAAGCGGGGCCTGGTCGCCTACGACGTCCCCCAGGCAGCCCCCGAACCTGTCTAGCGACGCCGGCGCGGAACTTCCGCCGGCCGGCGTCGTCCATTCCCATCAAATGATGACCTTCCTGCTGCTCGGCTTCATCGGGCTGGTGGTGGCGACGGTACTGTTCGTGGTGATGCTGCCGCTCATGATCATCGGCGGCGTGCTGCGCATCGCTGACCTGGCCGCTGCGCCTGCTGTTCCGGCCGTGGGGCTGCTATCGCCACCGCCGGCTACGGGTACGGGTATGGCGCGCCGTGGGGCGGCCCGCGCTGGCGGCGGAGGGGCGCGTTCGCGAGGTGGTAGGCTGTGGCTCGTGCAGCCACGCCGATCCCGTCACCGTATTTCGTTCGCGGCCGCCCTGTTCGCAGCCGGCCTCGTGGCCGGTCCCGCGGCCCGGCAGCGGCCCGACCCGCCGCCGTATCGGATCCTCGTCACCAATGACGACGGCGTCCAGGCGCCCGGCATCGCCGCGGTCGCGCAGATCCTGCAGGCCATCGGCTCGGTGTCGATCATCGCGCCTGCCGAGCAGCAGAGCAGCAGTGGCCACGGTCTCGTCACCCGCGATCCGATCTACCGCCAGGACCTGACGCTGCCGAACGGGATGCGGGCGATTGGCCTGACGGCCACGCCGGCGTCCGTGGTCCGCGTGGCGATGCGGATGATCATGCAGCCGCGGCCCGATTTGGTGGTGTCCGGCATCAACCGCGGCCACAACCTCGGGTATTCGGGCTACATCTCCGGCACGCTGGCAGCCGCGCGCGACGCGGCGATGTTCGGCGTGCCCGCGGTGGCCGCTTCGGCCGATGAGCGCGCGACAGCAGCCGACTACATCGCCGCCGCCGAAGAGGTGCTGGGCGTCGCGCGGCGCGTGAAGCAGTACGGGCTCCCGCCCAACACCTTCCTGAACGTCAACATCCCGCTGCCGCCGGCGGGGGGCTACAAGGGCTATCGCATCGTGTCGCAGGCGCTGATGGGGGGCGGCGACGAGAGCTTCGCCGAGATGAAGGACCCCTCCGGCCGGACGATGTACTGGAACGTCTTCAAGTCCGGCGGCGCCGCGCCCGAAGGCACCGACATGTGGGCGGTCACACAGGGCTACGTCGCGGTGACGCCGATGCGGTTGGGGGAGACCTCCCAGGCGCAGATCGAACCGCTGCGCAAGGTGTTCGAGTAGTCCGGATTACTGCCCGGCGAGCGTGTCCACGCCGAGCAGCGCCGTGCCCGGCGCGGGGGCGTTAGCTGCTGGCTGGCCAGACGACCGTGGCTTCCAGCCGTGTGCCAGCCGCAAGCTCGAGCGGCTGCTTCAGCCAGTAGCGGCGTTCCCATCCGGCTCGCGGCGTCAGCGTCGCCAGGTGGTGCCGCGCGCCGGCCGGCGTGACGGTCTCGACGCGCACCGTGGCGCCGGCGACGGCGGGCTCCGGCCACAAGGCAATCGCTCTTGCGGGCTCGGCCACCGTGGCGGCGACGACGCCGGCCGCGTCCTGCCCTACGCGCAACGTCAAGGCTCCGGCGTTGCTGCCACTGGCATTCCCGGTGGTGCTGGCGAAGTACAACCCGAGCGTGCTCTGGTCCGACGCCGGCTCCCGCTCACGATCCCACCGCTTGCGGTACGACACGCGCACCACCAGCTCGGTGTTCGGCTCGATGGTCCATCCCGCCCCCGCCGGCAGCAGCGCCGGCTGATCGGCCGGCACCCACAGCCCGACCACGCGCTCGCCGGCATCGCCTGCGCCGCCCGCTCGACGGGTCGCCATCCGCGCGCTGCGCACGACCGAGGCGAGGCCCGGCCGCAGATCCACGCCGGTGAGCCGCCGTCCCGCGAACGCCTGAAGCGGGAGCACCCATTCCTTCGTGGCGCGCGCGACGTCTGCGGGCAGGTCCATCGCCGGCAGCGCCAGCGTCTCGTGCGGCATGCCGAGCGGCCAGGCAGCGGGCGGGGCAGTCTCGACCGCTTTCGGCGTGTCCCCGGCCGGCGTCCCGCCCGCGGCCCACGTCAGGAGCACGTTCAGCTCGCGCGCCGACAATCGGCGCGTGTCGCGGAAGCGGTCGGGCGGCGAGGCCGCGGCCCACGGCGGCATGTGTCCGGCGACCAGCTCGAGCCGCATCGACTCGCCCCACGGCACGGCGCTCTCATGAGTGAGGAGCGACATCGGCGCGATGCCCTCCGGCGCGTGGCACGCCCCGCATCGTGCGGCGGTGATCGGCAGCACGTCTTCGTAGAACGTGAACGGCGACGTGATCGGCTTGTGCGCGAAGGTGCCGGCGCTGAGCCATCCCACGGCGGCCAGTGTGCCGGCGGCGGCGATCAGCGAGTGGGGCGCTCGCATGGCGTTACTGAGTGCGGAACGCGGCGGCGACGTCGGCCAGCGCCTCGCCGAAGAGGCGATAGGCCAGCTCCACCTCCGCGCGGTTCCCGGTGTCGCCGACGGCGTCGAGGCGCCACGCACCCTGCACCAGGCGGAAGAGCGCCGGTTCGGCCGCGGCGCGCGAGTCGTCCAGCAGGTGTGCGAGGTGCGGCTCGAGCGCGAGCGCGAGATCCTTGGCCTGGAACGCCGGCACCCACACCGCGGCGAAGTCGCCTTTCTCGACCAGGCCGCCGATCTCGGCGTGCTTGGCGCGAATGGCGTCGACGATCTCCGGAATCGTGGAGGGTGCAGGCGTGGACGGCGGCAACTCGGCGACCGTCGGCGCGGCCGGTGTTTCCACGACAGGCGGAGGCGTGCCCCGCGGCAGCCGCTGGCTGCCGGGTCGCTGGTGTGCGCGTGGCCGCCGGTGCGGTCCGGCCGGTGCGCGCGGGCGCAGCGGGATCCACCGTGGTGGCGGCGAACGTGAAGTCGAACCGGTGTTCGGGCTCGCCCTTTTTCAGCGTCACCTTGGCGGTCAGCCGCGACGGCCAGGCGCGGTGTCCGGGGTCGGCTTCCAGGTAAGCGCCGTCCTTGGAGACGCGCAGCGGGAAGACGCGCAGCTCCGTGGTCTTCTTCGTGGCGGGGTCGTAGCGCTCTTCCGCGACCACGCGTCCGCTGATCTGGTTCAACGCGGCCGGGCTCAACGCCCGGGCGTAGTCGTCGTAGACGAACAGGCGGAAGCCGCCGGCGCGCGGATAGGTGCCCTCGAGATGGTGCCAGTTGTCGGGCGCCATGAAGAACTGGCCGCCGTGCTGCGGGTTGTGGTTGCCGTGCGGCCGCAGCGTCCGCTTGGTGATGCGCGGCGAGCCGTCGGCACACAGGCCCGGCTCCAGGTGCTCGGCGTTGACCTCGCCGCGGCACGTCCACGCCAGCGACACGGTGACCGGTACCAGCGTGCGCGCGCACAGCCGGCACGAGCCCGGGGCGGTTTCGATCACCGCGGCGTGCAGCGGGCACATCCAGGCCGCGTCCAGCCGCGCCGCGACCAGGTTCATCTTGCAGAGCGGGCAAGTGCCCGGCTTGGTCTCGACGATGTCCGGGTGCATCGGACACGTCTGGACGAGGGGAGGGAGAGTGGGGGGAGGAGCCGGTTTCTGTGCCTGCAGGCCGGACGCCCGGCACGGCGAACAGCGCGACGATGGCCAGCATCGCCGCGCCGAGGATGAACCGCTCAGCCGCCTTGCACATTGCCATGTTCAGTATGGACAAGGCGAAAGGCAAAAGGCAAAGGGCAAAAGGTAAGGGGCCTGAGGCCGTAGCCTGTAGCCATAGCGAGCGCCTACGTCTTGAGCAGCCCCTATCTCGCGCTCACGACATGTCGGGAATATCCTCCTGGAGATTGTGCCCGCCCGGCAGGCCGCGGCCGGTGACCTTGGTGCCGTAGTTCTTCCACATGCCCAGCACGTCGTACAGCCGGCCCATGGCGCCCTTCTCGGCCCACAGCACCCGCAGCGGGCAGGTGATCTTCTTGTCCTGGTCCGCCTCGTCGAACTTCAGGTCCAGCGACGCGCTGGCGCGGTAGTCCTCGCACATCGCGTGGATGGTGGCCGGGTCGCGCATCGTGCGCAGGTATTCGAGCTGGATCTCGTTGGTGGCGCGGGCCGCGGCGGCCTCGTTGGCCGCCTTGAGCTCGTTCTCCGGACCGGGGGCGGCGCGCAGGTAGTTGAACCAGTGGAAGTAGGCCTGCACGAACTCGATGGTCACGTGCGTGTAGAGGTAGCGCGTCGGCAGGATGTCGAGCACCGCCGCGTGGCTGACCGCGTTGGGGTGGTCGAGGATCAGCCGGTGGGTCACGCGTCCGCCGCGGTCCTGGCCGATGACCGGGAAGCGGTCGAACCCGAACGACTTCATCACCTCGATCTGATCCAGGGCCATCGCGCGCTTGGAGTAGTTGGCGTGGCTCTCGCCGTCCGGCGGCTTGCTGCTGTCGCCGTAGCCGCGAAGATCGGGCACGACGACCGTGCGGGTCGCGGCCATCTTCGGCGCCACCATCCGCCACGTGATGTGGCTCTGCGGGGCCCCGTGCAGCAGGAGCAGCGGCGGCCCCTGACCGCCGATCACGCCGTTGATCAAGGCGCCCGACGTCTTCACCGAGAACGGCTTGAAGCCGGGAAAGAAGCGCACGGTGTTGGGCGGTGCGGCCGGCGCGGCGCGCGGGCGGCGCGGGCGCCTGGGCGGCCGCCAGATGCTCCCGGCCGACGACGGCCGTGGAGGCCAGCAGCGCCGCATGCTTCAGCACATCTCGTCGATCCATCTGCCTCTCCTCGTTCTGTTCAGTGAACTCGTGCCAGACATCTTCTATGGCCTCAGTCGTAACGATTGAAACACGTTTTCACGACTGGCCATAGAAGATGTCCGCCCGCGAGCGGGGCAAGAGAAACGGCACCTGCGAAGCTCGAAGGTCGCTAGGTGCCGCGATCGCGGGCGGCTGGAGCGAGTGCCACGACGTGGCCTGCTCGAACGCTCCAGCGGCTCTCAGGAGCGTGGACTCATCGAACGCGCGCCCGGTCAGCTGGACGCCGAGCGGCAGTGTAGCGCCGTTCGGGGTTTCCGCGACGCCGCACGGCACGCTGACGGCCGGCAGGCCGGCCAGGTTGGCGCTGACGGTAAAGATGTCGGCCAGGTACATCGCCAGCGGGTCGTCGGTTTTCTCGCCCAGCGCGAACGGGGGCAGCGGGCTGGTGGGCATCGCCACCACGTCCACCCGCGCGAACGCCTGCTCGTAATCCTGGCGCAGGAGCGTGCGGACCTGCTGCGCCTTCAGGTAGTAGGCGTCGTAGTAGCCGGCGCTCAAGACGTAGGTGCCCAGCATGATGCGGCGCTTGACCTCGGCGCCGAATCCCTCGCTGCGCGTGTGGGTGTACATCGACTTCAGCCCGTTGGCCGCGGCGGGGGAGCGATACCCGTACTTCACGCCGTCATAGCGGGCCAGGTTCGAGCTGGCTTCGGCCGTGCACACCAGGTAGTAGGCCGGCACGCCGTACGGCGCGTGCGGCAGCTCCACGTCCACCAGGGTCGCACCCAGCGCTTCGAACTGTTCCAGCGCGCGATCGAACGCCTGGCTCACCTGCGCATCCACGCCTTCGTGGGTGAACCGTCGCGGCACGCCGATGCGCAAGCCCTGCACGGTCGGCGCCGGCGGGTCCGCCCACGCGGTGACGGGCTCCGGCGACGAGGTCGCATCGCGGCTGTCGGGGCCGGCGATCACCGACAGGGCCAGCGCCGCATCCTCGGCCGTGCGCGCGAACGGGCCAATCTGATCGAGCGACGACGCGAACGCCAGCAGCCCATAGCGCGACACGCGGCCGTAGGTCGGCTTCAGCCCGACGACGCCGCAGAACGACGCCGGCTGCCGGATCGATCCGCCGGTATCCGACCCGAGCGCCACCGGCACGCAGCCGGCCGCCACCGCCGCCGCCGAGCCGCCGCTCGATCCCCCCGGCGTGTGCGTCAGCGCCCACGGGTTGCGCACCGGGCCGAACGCCGAGTTCTCGTTGGACGAGCCCATCGCGAACTCGTCGCAGTTGGTCTTGCCGACAATCACGGCGTCCGCGGCCTCGAGCCGCGTCACCACCGTGGCGTCGTAGGGCGGCGTGTAGGTGGCGAGAATGCGCGACGACGCCGTGGTGCGCACACCGCGTGTGCAGATGTTGTCCTTGACCGCGACGGGCACGCCGGCGAGGGCGCCGAGCGGCTGCCCGGCGGCCCGCCTGGCGTCCACTGCCGCCGCGCGCGCCAGGGCGCGCTCGTGGGACACGAGGTTGAACGCGTTGAGAGCCGGGTTCACGCGGTCGATTCGCGCCAGCGCCTGGCGGCAGACCTCGACCGCCGAGACACGTCCGGCGGCCACGTCGTCGCGGATGCTGCGGGCGGTGGTCATCGCCGCCTCAGCCACCGATCACGCGGGGGACGCGAAAGAGCCCGGCCTCGCGCTCGGCGTCGGGCGCGTTGGCGGTGGCCTCCTGCGGCGTCAGCGAGGGCCGCGGCTCGTCGGCCCGCTCCGCATCCACCAGTGCCAGCACGTGCGCGGTGGCTTCGCACGCCGGTGGTGTCCACGGCCTGCAGCTGCTCAGCCAGGTGCAAGATGTCAGCGAGCTGTCTGGCGAAGAGCGTCTTCTCGTCGTCGCTCAGGTTCAAATGCGCGAGCGCGGCGATGCGCTCGACGTCGGCGATGGACAAAGGGGCCACCGGTCGATAATACAGGGCTCGGGCGCCCACATGGACAACGTTTGTCACACGCTGGTCGGGGCCGCGCTGGCCGAGACCGGTCTCAAGCACCGGACGCGATACGGCGCCGCGGCGCTGATGATCGCCGCCAACCTGCCGGACGTGGACGTCCTGGTGTTCGCCACCAACACGCCGTCCGTCGCGTTCCGCCGCGGCTGGACCCACGGCATCCTGGCCCAACTGCTCTTGCCCGTCGCCCTGGCGGGAGCGTTCTGGGCGTGGGATCGTTGGCGGCCTGGAGCCCGGAGCCCGGAGCCCGAAGCCGCAGCCGTCCGAAGCCTCCCCTCCGTTTCTGGTGGCTGGTCGGCTTCGGGTATCTGGGCATCTACTCCCACGTCTTCCTCGACTACTTGAACAACTACGGCGTGCGGCTGCTGAACCCGTTCGACTGGCGCTGGCTCTATGGCGACGCCGTGTTCATCGTCGACCCGTGGCTGTGGATCACGCTCGGTCTCGGCGTCTGGTTCGCCCGTCGCCGCGCCCGTCCCCGCGCGGCGCTGGTCGCGCTGGGCGTCGCCGCCGTCTACATCGCCGGCATGCTGACGCTGGCGCAGGACGCGCGCCGCTTCGTCATCGACGAGTGGCAGGCCCGCGCCGGCCAGCCGCCGCGGGCGCTGATGGTCGGGCCCGTGCCGGTCGTGCCGTGGACGCGCGAGGTGATCATCGACGCCGGCGACGCGTATCGCATCGGCCTCTACACCGTCTGGCCGCGCCGGCTCCAGCTCACCGAGGAGATCATCCCGAAGAACGACCGGCTGCCGGCCGTGGCCGCGGCGCGTGACGAGCCGCGAGTCGCCGCGTTCCTGGTCTGGGCCCGCTTTCCGTTCTGGGAGCTGATGCCGTCGGCGTCCGGGACGGTTGCGACCGTCCGTGACGTGCGCTTTCGCCAGCGCGTCGCCGGCAGGTTTCAACGCCACCGCCGTCGTTCGCGCGGGCCCCCAGACGCCCGCGCGGAGCTCGGGCAATCAAACACAGGACTGACGAGGCGCAGCCTCGTCAGTGATAATCAAGGGCATGCACACCGCCTTGACGCGCGCGGCGGCCGCCGCCGTGTTCGTGGCCCTGCTGGCCGCTCCGGCACCCGCCTACGCGTGGGGCTTCGAGGCGCACTGGTTCATCATGGACCGCGCCATCGCACTGCTGCCGGCGCCGATGCGGCCGCTGTTCGAGAAGCACCGCGCGATGGTGGTGCAGCGGGCGGTCGATCCCGACACCTGGCGCACGGCGGATTTCGAGGAGGAGTACCCGAATCATTTCCTGGATCTCGACTGGGAGGGGTTCGGCAAGGATCCCTACCGCGAGCTGCCGCGCGACTTCACCGCCGCGGTGGCCAAGTTCGGGCGCGACCGCATCCGCGAGACCGGGACGCTGCCGTGGCGCACCGAGGAGATGTTTGGCAGCCTCAGGCGCGCGTTCGAGAACCTGGGCCGGCGCGGCGCCTTCGGACAGTACGACGTGATGTTCTTTTCCGCCTGGCTGGCGCACTACGTGTCGGACGCCCACCAGCCGTTTCACGCGGTGTTCAACTACGACGGTCAGTTCACCCGGCAGTGGGGCATCCACACGCGCTACGAAGCCATCCTGTTCGAGCGCTTCAACCAGCAGTTGACGGTTGCGCCCAAGCCGCAGACGCCCGTCACCAACCCGCGCGACTTCGTCTTCGACCGCGTGCTCGAGGGCACCCGTCTCGTGCCCGGCAATCCTCGCCGCCGATCTCGCCGCGGTCGGCGACCGCGACGTCTATGACGACGCCTACTACGCGTCGTTCTTCAAGGCCAGCCGGCCGGTGTACGAGCGCCGCCTCGGCGAATCGATCAGCGCCGTGGCGGCGGTGATCGCCGGCGCGTGGGAGGCGGCCGGCAAGCCGCCGCTCCCCGCCAACCCCTCCCCGTCCACGCAACGCCGGCGCCGGTCGTAAGGGCTCCACCCCAGCGTGATCACCCCGCCGCCGTTGCCCACCGCGCACACCGGGCGTGCCGACACGCTCGACGTTTACGTGATCCCCTTTCCGCGGGACCGCTACGAGCTGTTCTGCGAGCGGCAGTCGGACGAGGAACCCGACGCCACCGCGGCCGGCGCCCAATCCGGCTGGTGGGGGCGCCTGACCGATCGCTTCGGCGTGATGCTGCGGGCGGCCGAGGATCGCGAGGCCAACCCGGATCAGGACGCCGACGCGCAGGCACAAGGATGGTGGGCGCGCATCCAGGGCTACCTGATGTCGTGGGTCGCCGAGCGCGTGGCCGAGCAGCGGCTGCTGTGGCGCCTGCGCGGGAAGACCGAAGTGGTGGCCAGCCACCCCGACGACGTCAGCTTCGACGTGATCCTGCCGATCGCGCGCCGGATGCTGCAGAAAGACCACGACCGCCACCGGATCTGGCTGGTGGTGGACCTGGTGCTGCTGGTCGGCTCGGGCGTCCTGGCGCTGGTCCCCGGCCCCAACTTCCTGGCCTACTACTTCGCCTTCCGTGTGGTCGGCCACTGGCTGTCGATGCGCGGCGCGCGGCAGGGCCTGCACCGCGTGCGGTGGACGGGCCGCGCCTGCCCGATCCTGACGCGGCTGCGCGGCGCCTCGGACCTGCCCGCCGGCGCGACGCGCGGCACTGATTCAGGAGGCGGCCTCGCAACTGGGCGTCGAACGGCTGCCGCGGTTCGTGGAGCGCATGCGGCATCGGCGATAATCCTAGCGAGGCTCCTCAGACCACCAAGCATGCTCGCCTCGCTAGTCACAGTGTTGGCTTTGCCCGCCTTCGGCGGGCGGGCCGGCTCGACCGGGGAAGGCTTGTCTCGTTTGCCAAGTATCTTGCCGGTCAAGCCGGCTAGCACGTGAAGCTTCGCGATCTGGCCGCCCGCCTCGACTGCCGCCTCGACGGCGACGGCGACGTGGAGATTTCGGGCGTGGCCGGCATCCACGACGCGGGGCCCGGCGACGTGACCTTCGTCGCCAACGCCAAATATCTCAAGGCGCTCGCCACCACCAAGGCCTCGGCGGTCATCCTGCGCGACGACGACAACTCGGCGGCGCCGTGCCCGGTGCTGCGCGCGCGGGATCCGTACCTGGCGTTTGCGCACGCCGTGGGTGTGTTCGCGCCCAACGACCGGCCGGCGCCGGGGGTGCACGCCTGGGCCGCGATCGCCGCCGACGCCGTGTTGGGCGATCAGGTGTCGATCGGGCCGTTCGTGTCGATCGGCGCCGGCGCGTCGATTGGCGCGCGCACGGTGATCCATCCGCACGTCACCATCGGCCCGGGCGCGCGCGTCGGCGACGACTGCGTGCTCCACGCGCAGGTGTCGCTGCGCGAGCGCGTCACCGTCGGCAACCGCGTCGTGCTGCAGAACGGCGTGGTGATTGGCGGCGACGGCTACGGGTTCGTGCGGCGCGCCGACGGCACGCACGAGAAGATCCCGCAGGTGGCCACGGTGGTGATCGAGGACGACGTCGAGATTGGCGCCAACACCACCGTGGATCGGCCGGCGGTGGGCGAGACGCGGATCAAGGCCGGCGCGAAGATCGACAACCTGGTGCAGATTGCCCACGGCGTCGTGGTGGGGCGCAACACCCTCCTGGCGGCGCAGGTCGGCGTCTCCGGCAGCACGGCCATCGGCGACAACGTGATCCTGGGCGGCCAGGTCGGCGTCGGCGGCCACCTGACGCTCGGTGACGGCTCGACCGCCGTCGGGCAGTCCGGCGTCACCAACTCTCTCGATGCCCACGAGCACGTGGCCGGCTACCCGGCCATCGATCACCAGCGGTGGCGCCGCTCGTCGGTGATCTTCAAACACCTCCCGGAGTTGAGGCGGCGGCTGGAGGAGCTGGAAGCGCGCCTCGCCAGGCTCACGGGCGGCACCAAGGATTCCTCCGCGTGAATCGACTCGGCCTCGTCATCCTGATCCTGCTCGGTTCCAGTCTCCCGGCGTTCGCACAAGACCAGCCCGCAGCCGACCCCGATGGCGTGGAGTTCCTGCCCCGCTACGACTTCCATCTCACCGCCGAGCATCTGTCACACGAGGATCCCCGGTTCGTCTGGGACACCAACTTCGGCGGCGAGCTCGATCCCGTGCGCTTCGGCGCCACCAGGCTGACGTTCGCGGCCAACTACCAGGCGATGCTGGGCGAGCAGCTCCGCGCCTTCGATCCCAACCAGGGCAACTACATCCTGGTGGGAGAGGTGACCACGCTGTCTGGCGGGCCTGCGCGCCGGCCCGGTGTTCTACCACCAGTCCCGGCACCTCAGCGACCGTATCAAGCGGCTGTCGATCGACTGGAACATGCTCGGCGGCATGGTGGGCAAAACGGTCGAGCAGGGGCCGACCCGGGTGGAGGCGCGCCTGGACCTGCGCGGCACCATCCACAAAACGTATGTCGATTACACCTGGGAGCTCGATACCGGCGTCCGGGTGCAGCACCGGCTCGGTCCGCACGTGACCGCGGTGGGCGGCGGATCGTTGCGGTACCTGGGCGTGGACGGGTCGCGCGACCGCGGTGGCCAGACCGGGTTCCGCGCCGACGCGGGGCTGGGTTTCGACGGCCGCAAGGGCGCGATCGAGCTGTTCCTGGCCGTGGAGCGCCGGATCGACCCCTACCAGCTGGAGTTCGGCACGGCAACCTGGGCAAGCGTGGGCATGCGCCTTCTCAGCCGCTGAGCACGACGCAAAAGCTGCGATAATCGAGACACTTCTATGCTTCAGAGCCTTCGTCGTCGGTTGTCGCGTCCGTCGGCGGGTGCCGTGGCCCTCGCCGTGCTGGCGCTGTCGCTCGTTCCCACCTCGGCGGCGGTGCGGCCCCCGAAGCTGCAGTACCAGATGGCGACGCTCGGCAACGGGCTGCGCGTCATCCTGTCCGAGGATCACTCGACGCCGATCGTCCACGTGTCGCTGTGGTACCACGTCGGTTCCAAGAACGAGCGCCCGGGGCGCACCGGCTTTGCCCACTTCTTCGAGCACATGATGTTCAAGGGCTCGAAGAACGTCGAGCCCGAGTCCCACACCTCGATCGTCGCCAGCGTCGGCGGGCGCAGCAACGCCTACACCACCGAGGACGAGACGGTGTTCTGGCAGACGGTCCCGGCCCAGTACATGCCGCTGGTGCTGTGGATGGAGGCCGACCGCATGGCCACGCTGCGGGTGGACGACGAGGCGTTCAAGCGCGAGCGCGAGGTGGTGAAGGAAGAGCGGCGCATGCGGGTCGAGAACCAGCCCTACGGACGGCTGTCGGAGATCATCTACGACCAGTCGTTCACGACCCACCCCTACAAGCACCCGACGATCGGCTCGATGGCCGACCTCGAGGCCGCCTCGATCAACGACGTGCGCGAGTTCCACAGCACCTTCTACGTGCCCGAGAACGCCACCCTGACCATCGTCGGCGACTTCGACGCCGCCCAGACGATGCAGCTGGTGACGCAGTACTTCGGGCGCGTGCCGAAGGCGCTGAAGCCGGTGCCGCGCGACATCCCGCAGGAGCCGGCGCAGAAGATGGAGAAGCGCGCGGTGATCGAAGAGGCGTGGCCGCTGCCGGCGGTGGTGGTCGCCTACCACGTCACCTACGACGGCCACCCCGACGCCTATCCGCTGCACATCACCTCGAAGATCCTGTCCGACGGCCAGAGCGCCCGCATCCCCCGCGAGCTGGTCTACAAGAAGCGCCTGGCGCTGACGGCGTTCGGCAGCGGCAACATCACCGAGCACCCGAACCTCTTCTATTCGGTCGCCATCGTCCAGCCGGGGCAGACGCCCGAGGCGGCGGAGAAGGCGCTGATCGAGGAGTTCGAGAAGCTGAAGCGCGAGCCGGTGTCCGACATCGAGCTGCAGCGGGCCAAGAACCAGTTCGCGCGCGACTACATCGTCGGCCGCGAGTCGAACCAGGACAAGGCGCTGCACCTGGCGCATGCGGCCGTGATCCACAACGACATCACGACCGCCGACGGCGAGTTCGACATCTTCACCAAGGTCTCCACCGCGGACGTGCAGCGGGTGGCGCGCACCTACTTCAACGAGTCCAACCGTGTGGTGCTGCACATCCTGCCCCGCGCGGGCGGGTCGAGGTGAACATGCGCGTCGCCGGTCCGACTGTGACCCTCGTGCGGGTGGATAGCCATTCTCTGCGCCTCGGTTGCCGTGGCGCAGAACCCGACCAACAACGTCAACTGGCCGTCTGAGCGTCCGCCGCGGCCGCTGGCGGCGCGGCAGATCAACTTCCCGCCGTTCGAGGTCCGCACGCTGGACAACGGCCTGCGCGTGCTGACCATCCTGCAGCACGAGCAGCCGGCGATCACGGTGCGGCTGATTGTCGGTGTGGGCGCGGCGCAGGATCCGACCGGCAAGGCGGGCCTCGCCAGCCTGGTGGGCCAGCTCCTCGACCAGGGGACCACGACCCGCAGCGCCGAGCAGATCGCCGACAGCATCGACACGATTGGCGGCGCGCTCGGCACCGGCTCCGGGGCCGACCTGTCGTTTGCCAACGTGGTGGTGATGAAGGACTCGTTCGGCCCGGCGATGGACCTGCTGGCCGACGTGGTGCGCAACCCGGCGTTCTCCCCGGAGGAGATCGACCGGCAGAAGCAGCAGGCGGTGTCGTCGCTGCAGGTGAGCGCCAACGATCCGGACTACATCGCCTCGTCGGTGTTCGACCGGCTGGTCTACGGCTTCCACCCCTACGGGCTGCCGGGCAGCGGCACGGCCGAGACCGTGGCCGGCATCACGCGCGAGGACCTGCAGGCGTTCCACAAGGCCTACTTCGTCCCCAACAACATGATCGTGGCGGTGGTGGGCGACACCACGCCGGAAGAAGCGATGGCGCAGGTGCAGCGGGTGTTCGGCGCCTGGCCGCGCGGCACGCTGAACCTGCCCAAGACGATCGAGCCGCCGCCGCAGACCCGGCGCGTGATCGTCATCGACAAGCCCGACGCCGTGCAGACCGAGATCCGCGTCGGCCAGCTGGCGATCCCGCGCAAGCACAAGGACTACCTGGCGTGGGATCTGGCGGTGCGGATCCTGGGCGGCGAGGGCGCCAACCGGCTGCACCGCGTGCTGCGCTCGGAGCGCGGGTTGACCTACGGCGCGCAGGCCGAAACCCAGGCGATGAAGCAGGCCGGCGACTACATGGCCGAGACCGATACGCGCACCGAGACCACCGGCGAAGCGCTGCGGCTGATGGTGGACGAGTTCGCCAAGATCGAGCGGCAGCGCATCTTCGAGCGCGAGCTCGGCGACGCGCAGGCGTTTCTGGCCGGCAGCTTCCCGCTGACGATCGAGACCCCCAACGAGATCGCGACGCAGGTGCTGAACGCGGTGTTCTACGAGCTGCCCGAATCGGAGATCGCCACCTACCGCGAGCGGGTGCAGGCGGTGACGCCCGACGACGTGCAGCGGGTGGCGCAGGCCTACGTGCGCTCGGACCGGCTGTCGATCGTGCTGGTGGGCAACGCCCAGGCGTTCGTGCCGCAGCTGCGGTCGGTGGGCTTCAGCGATCTCGAGGTGATTCCGATCGGCGACCTGGACCTGATGTCGGCGAGTCTCGCGGCGCGAGGCGCCGCGCCGGGCCGAGGGAGTGCTGGCCTCGCTGATTCGCCAATGCGCGTGATGATCTCGTGCGGGGAGCCTTCGGGCGACCTGTACGCCGGCTCGTTGGCGACCGAGCTGCGCGCGCGCGAGCCGGGCGTCGAGATCTTCGGGTTGGGCGGCGAGCGACTGGCCTCGAGCGGAGCCGACGTCGTCGCCCACTACCGTGACATCGCCGTCACCGGCCTCACCGAGGCCCTGCGCGTCGTCCCCGACTCGTTCCGGCTGCTGCGAACCCTGACCAACGAAGCCGCGCGGCGGCGTCCCGACGTGTTCGTCGCGGTGGATTTCCCCGACTTCAACTTCCGCCTGATGGCGCGGCTCAAGAAGCTGGGCGTGCCGATCGTCTACTACATCAGCCCGCAGCTCTGGGCCTGGCGCACGGGCCGGATGCGGACGATGCAGCGCCAGGTGTCGAAGGTGCTGGTGATCTTTCCCTTCGAGGAGGAGATCTACCGGCGTGCCGGCGTGCCGGTACAGTTCGTCGGCCATCCGCTGGTGGAGATGTCCACCGTGTCGGTGGCCGGCTTCGATCGGCAGGCGTTCCGCCAGAACCTGGGGCTGTCCACCACCGCGCCGGCGGTGGCGCTGCTGCCCGGCAGCCGGCAGAACGAGCTGTCGCGGCACGTGCCGGTGCTCGCCGGCACCATCCCGCTGCTCGCCGCCCGCGTGCCCGAGGTCGAGTTCGTGGTGGCGCGGGCGCCGCACCTGCCGGACAACCTCCTGATGCCGCTGCGGCAGGCGGCGCTCGACTGCGGCCGCCCGCTGGTCACGCTGCGGGATGCCACCGACGCCGTGCTGGCCGGCACCGACGTCGCCATCACCGCCTCGGGCACGGCCACCGTCCAGTGCGCGATCCACGGCCGGCCGATGGTCGTGATCTACAAGCTGTCCACGGTGTCGCACGCCCTGCTGCGCCCGTTCGTGCGCGTGAACGCCGCCGCCATGCCCAACCTGGTGGCGGGCAGCCGCATCGTGCCGGAGCTGATCCAGGGCGACTGCACGCCGGCGCGCGTGGCCGAGGAGGCCGCGTTGCTCCTGACCGATGCCGCCCGCTACGCGCGCATGCGCGATGCGCTGGTCGCGGTGCGCGAGAAATTGAGTCTGCCCGGCGCGAGCGCCCGCGCCGCCGCGGCGGTGATCGACGCCGTCCGGCGCCCGGCTCAGGTCGCATAGGGCTCTCAGGTCACACGGTCGGGCCTGGACTCGTCCCGATAATGCTCCCGGGGGACACCACCATGGCGATCATTGGCGCGCATGCCCTGCTGTACACGTCTGATCCGAACGCCCTTCGTGCCATGCTTCGCGACGCCTTCGGGTTCAAGCATGTGGATGCGGGGGCAGGGTTGGCTGATCTTTGCCTTACCGACCCGCGGAGCTCGGTGTGCATCCGGCAGAAGGTCCGACGTACGAATCCGGTGTGCGCCATCAGCTCACGTTCATGTGCGACGACATTCACGCGACGATTCGCGATCTTCGGTCGAAGGGCGTCAAGGTGAACGGTGAACCACAAGACGAAGGCTTCGGCATCACCGTCATGCTAGGCCTGCCGGGCGGCGTCGAGGTGATGCTGTACGAGCCTCATCACCCAACTGCCCTCGAAGGCGCCTCGCGCTGAGCCAACTTGTCCTAGTCCACGCTGGTTGCGCGCTGAGGGAGTTCGGCAGGATTGGAGGGTCAAGTTGCTGGCGTATCCGTATCTCTGGCGTCTCAGGTAAGGAACTGCGATGGCCATGTGGAAGCGAACCAAGTCGCCCTATCTAAAGACGAATGGGAGGTGCCGGCCCGAGAGGCCCAGCCTCGCGACCGTTCATAGCTCAGCGGACCAATGGCGGCAGAGTATGATCGGAGATCATGTCCTCACTGAATAGCTTCGGCACACGGAGCGAGATCCGCGTCGGCGGAGCGCCGGTCGATTTCTACAGTCTGCCCATCCTCGACAGAACCTATCCCGGCGTCGCGCGCCTGCCGTTCTCGCTGAAGATCCTGCTCGAGAACCTGCTGCGGCGCGAGGACGACGCGTTCGTGAAAGCCGAGGACGTCCGCGCCCTGGCGCAATGGAAGGCCACCGCGAACGTCGAGAAGGAGATTTCCTTCATGCCCGCGCGGGTGCTGCTGCAGGACTTCACCGGCGTGCCGTGCGTGGTGGATCTGGCGGCGATGCGCGACGCAGTGGTGACGCTGGGCGGCAATCCCGACCGGGTGAACCCGCTGCGCACCGTGGAGCTGGTGATCGATCACTCGGTGCAGGTGGATTACTTCGGCCGCGCCGACGCGTTCGCGCTGAACGCGGAGCTGGAGTTCTCCCGCAACCGCGAGCGCTACGCGTTCCTGCGCTGGGGCCAGCGCGCGTTCAACAACTTCCAGGTGGTGCCGCCCGACACTGGCATCGTCCACCAGGTGAACATCGAGCGCCTGGCGCGGGTGGTGTGCTCGGAGACCGTGGACGGCCGCACTGCTGGCGTACCCCGACACGCTGGTCGGCACCGACTCGCACACCACGATGGTCAACGGGCTGGGCGTGGTGGGCTGGGGCGTCGGTGGCATCGAGGCCGAGGCGGCGATGCTGGGGCAGCCCAGCTCGATGCTGATCCCGCAGGTGCTGGGCGTGCGGCTGACCGGGTCGCTGCCGCGCGGTACCACGGCCACCGACCTCGTGCTCACGGTCACCGAGACGCTGCGCAAGGTGGGCGTCGTCGGCAAGTTCGTGGAATTCTTCGGCGAGGGGCTGAGCGCGCTCACCATTGCCGACCGCGCCACCCTCGGCAACATGTGCCCGGAGTACGGCGCCACCGTGGCGATCTTCCCGATCGACGACATGACGCTGGACTACCTGCGGCTGACCGGCCGCGACCCGGCGCGCATCCAGCTGGTCGAGCAGTACGCGAAGGCGCAGGGCCTGTTCCGCACCAAGGGCAGTCCCGATCCGGTCTACTCGCAGACGATCGACGTCAGCCTCGACAGCATCGAGCCCAGCCTGGCCGGGCCGAAGCGGCCGCAGGACCGCGTGGCGCTGAACAAGGCGAAGGTGGCGTTTGCCGCGGCGCTCCCGGGCATGCAGGTGCCGGCCAAGGGCGGTGGCACCGCGGCGGCCGTGGCCACGGCGCCGTCGGCGGTGGCCGTCGCGGAGGCGGTAGGGAACCTGGATCACGGCGCGGTGGTGATCGCCGCGATCACCAGCTGCACCAACACGTCGAACCCCAGCGTCATGATTGCGGCCGGCCTGCTGGCGAAGAAGGCGGTGGAGAAGGGCCTCGCCACCAAGCCGTGGGTGAAGAGCAGCCTGGCGCCCGGGTCGAAGGTGGTCACCGAGTATCTGAACGCCTCGGGCCTGTCGCCGTACCTCGACCAACTCGGCTTCAACCTGGTCGGCTATGGCTGCACGACCTGCATCGGCAACAGCGGGCCGCTGCCGGAAGAGGTGTCGGCCGTCATTCGCGAGAAGAACCTGGTCGTCAGCTCGGTGCTGAGCGGCAACCGCAACTTCGAGGGCCGGATCCAGCAGGAGGTGCGCGCCAACTACCTGGCGTCGCCGCCGCTGGTGGTCGCCTACGCGCTCGCCGGCACGATTACCAAGGACCTGACCACCGAGCCGATCGGCGACGGCAAGGACGGCCTGCCGGTCTACCTCAAGGACATCTGGCCGACCGAGCAGGAAATCCAGCAGGTGATGCTCACGTCGGTGACGTCTGAGATGTTCAGCCGCAGCTATGCCGGCGTGTTTACCGGCGACGAGCGCTGGCAGGGGCTGGCCGTGCCGGAGGGCAGCCGGTTCGTGTGGGAGTCGGACTCGACCTACATCCGCAAGCCGACCTTCCTCGACGGCATGACGATGGAGTTGCCGCCGGCGCACGACATCACCGGGGCGCGGGTGCTGGCACTGCTGGGCGACAGCGTCACCACCGATCACATCTCGCCGGCCGGATCGATCAAGGCCGACACGCCGGCGGGGAAGTATCTGATCGAGAAGGGCGTGAAGCCGTCGGACTTCAACTCCTACGGCGCCCGCCGCGGCAACCACGAGGTGATGACGCGCGGCACGTTCGCCAACGTGCGGCTGCGCAACCAGATGGCGCCGGGGACCGAGGGCGGCTGGACGCGCTACCAGCCGGGCGATCAGCAGATGACGATCTACGACGCCTCGGTGCAGTACCAGGCCGCCGGCGTGCCGCTGCTGGTGCTGGCCGGCAAGGAGTACGGCTCGGGGTCGTCGCGCGACTGGGCGGCCAAGGGCACGCAGCTGCTGGGCGTGAAGGCGGTCATCGCCGAATCCTTCGAGCGCATCCACCGCAGCAACCTGGTGAACATGGGCGTGCTGCCGCTGGAGTTCAAGGCGTGGCCAGAATGCCGCCTCGCTGAAGCTCACCGGCGACCGAATCGTTCGACCTGGTGGGCGTAGCCAGCGAGCTGAAGCCGCGCGGCGATCTCAAGGTGGTGGCGACAGCGGCCGACGGCAAGCGCTGCGAGTTCACGGCCACCGTCCGGATCGACACGCCGGAGGAGCTGGTGTCGTTCCGCCACGGCGGCATCCTGCCGTACGTGGTGCGGCAGCTGGTGGCGAGGAAGTAGCGCCGTCACACCCGACCCCAAAGGGGTGGAATTACGAATCTGTCAGCCGATGCGGTGAAGGCACAGGCCGAGGCGCTGGGCTTCGACCTGTGCGGCGTGGCGCCGGTGGACGACTTCCCCGAGCTCGCGTTCCTGCGCGAGTGGCTGGACCGCGGCTACGCGGGTGAGATGGCGTGGATGGCGCGCACCGCGGATCGCCGGCGCGACGTGCGCGCCGTGATGCCGCAGGCGCAGAGCGTCATCGTCACCGGCACGCTTTACAACACCGACCGGCCCTACTCGATCGACCAGCCGGCCGGCGTCGCCCGCATCTCCCGCTACGCGTGGGGCGACGACTACCACGACGTCCTGAAGCCGCGGCTCGACGCGCTGGTGGCGTGGATGCGCCGGGCGTCCGCGCAGCCGTTCGACGCGCTGACCTATGTGGACACTGGCCCGGTGCAGGAGCGCGTCTACGCGCAGTACGCCGGGCTGGGATGGATCGGCAAGAACACGTGCCTCATCAATGCCGAGGTGGGTTCGTGGCTGTTCCTCGGCGTCGTGATCACCAGCCTGGCGCTCGAGCCCGACACCCAGGGCCTGGAGCGGTGCGGCACCTGCACACGGTGCCTCGAGGCGTGCCCGACCGGCGCCCTGGTCGAGCCCGGCGTGCTCGACTCGACCCGGTGCCTGTCCTATCTCACCATCGAGCTGCGCGCGCCGATTCCCGAGCCCCTGCGCCCCGCCCTCGGCGCGCACGTCTACGGGTGCGACATCTGCCAGGACGTGTGCCCGTACAACCGCCCCGCACCGGTGTCGAGCGATCCGCACTGGCAGCCGCGCCCCGGGTTGGACGCGCCGGCCCTCGCGGAGCTGCGGGAGCGGCCCGATGCGGAGCTGCGGCGGATGGTGAAGGGCGGCCCGATGACGCGCGCCAAGCTGGCCGGGCTGCGGCGCAATCTCGACGTCGCCGCCAGCAACAATCGGTAAGGACGCTGCTATCATGCCTGCGATGCCAGGCGCGGCGCCCCTGCTGTTGTTGTCCATGCCCCAGATGGCGGACCCGAACTTCTCCCGCACCGTCGTGCTGCTGTGCGACTACACGACGGAAGGCGCGTTCGGCCTGGTGGTCAACCGCCAGATGGCCGAGCCTGCGTGGACGATGGTGAAGACCGAGCCGCCGATCACCGTGGACCGCGACCTGCGCCTGTGGCTCGGCGGGCCGGTGGATCCGCAGAAGACGTGGGTGCTGATGGCCGAGGCCCACGGCCCCGAGGAAGAGCAGCGGGAGATCTGCCCTGGCGTGCTGCTGTCGGTGTCGCACGCGCTGACGATGCAGCTCCTGCAGACGCCGCCCACCGCGCGTGCGCGCGTGGTGGTGGGCTATGCCGGCTGGGGACCCGGCCAGCTGGAACAGGAGCTGGCGACGTCATCGTGGCTGATGACCGACGTCGACCCGCAGCTGATCTTCGGCGTGCCCGCTGACGAGATGTGGGAGACCGCGATCCGCCGGCTGGGCGCGGACCCGGCGGCGCTTGCAGATGAGTCCCGGCGTCCACTGACGGCACCAACCGGGCCGGCGAAGGTTCGCGATGATTCGACACATGGCAGCGATTCTCATGCTCGGCGTTGCGGCCGCAACGGCGGCGCTGGCTCCGGCGTGCAGACAGCCAGACACCGTTGCGGTAGCGCCCGGCAGCGGGACCGCGCCGCCCACCGATCCCATGCTCCAGAAGATTCAAACGATGACGGCGCGCTTCGCGCCCGTAGACCTGACGGCCGACGTGGCCGCCCTGCCCGCGAACGAGCGGCAGGCGCTGGCCAAGATGATCGAGGCCGCGCGCGTCTTCGACGCGCTGTATCTGCGACAGGTGTGGGAGGGCAACGAGCCGCTGCTCGTCCAGCTCAGTCAGGACGAGACGCCGCTCGGCCGCGCGCGGCTCGACTACTTCCTGCTGAACAAGGGCCCGTGGTCGCGGCTCGATCACAACGAGCCGTTTGTCACGGGCGTGCCGGCCAAGCCGCCGCAAGGCAACTTCTATGCGGTCGGGGCGACGAAAGAGGAGATCGAGAAGTGGCTCGCGGCGCTGCCGCCGGCCGCGCGCGAGCAGGCCACCGGCTTCTTCACCACCATCCGGCGTGCGCCCGACGGCAAGCTGCAGGCGGTGCCGTACAGCCTCGAGTATCAAGGCGAGCTGGCGCGCGTGGCGGCGCTGCTGCGCGAGGCGGCGGCCCTGACCGCGCAGCCCACGCTCAAGGCGTATCTCGACACGCGGGCGGCGGCGCTCGCGAGCAACGACTACTACGCCAGCGACATCGCGTGGATGGAGCTGGACGCCAGCATCGAGCCGACGATCGGCCCGTACGAGACCTACGAGGACGAGTGGTTCAACTACAAGGCGGCGTTCGAGGCGTTCATCACGCTGCGTGACGACGCCGAGACGCAGAAGCTGGCGCGGCTGGGCGCCGAGCTCCAGGGCATCGAAGACAACCTGCCGATCGACCCCAAGTTCCGCAACCCGAAGCTGGGCGCGCTGGCACCGATCCGGGTCGTCAACACCGTGTTCTCGTCGGGCGACGGCAACCGCGGCGTGCAGACCGCGGCCTTCAACCTGCCCAACGACGAGCGGGTGGTCACGGCCAAGGGCGCCAAGCGGGTGATGCTGAAGAACAACCAGGAGGCCAAGTTCCGCATGGTGCTGCAGCCGATCGCCAAGGTGGCGCTGTCGGCGGCCGACCAGGGCAAGGTGACCTTCGACGCGTTCTTCACCCACATCCTGATGCACGAGCTGATGCACGGGCTGGGGCCGCAGAACATCACCGTCGGCGGCCGCGCCACGCGGGTGCGGCAGGAGCTCAAGGACACCTACGGTACGACGGAAGAAGCCAAGGCCGACATCTCGGGCCTGTTCGCGCTGCAGTTCCTGGTGGACAAGGGCGTGCTGGACAAGGCGCTGGCCGACACGATGTACACCACCTACCTCGCGTCGATGTTCCGCTCGATCCGGTTCGGCATCAACGAGGCGCACGGGCGCGGCGTGGCCATCCAGATGAACTACTTCCTGGACAACGGCGGCGTGGTGGCGAACGCGGACGGCACGTTTGCCGTCAACCCCGCGCGCATCAAGGAGAATGTGTCCGGCCTGACGCGCGACATCATGACCATCCAGGCGATGGGCGACTATGCCGCGGCCAAGGCGATGCTGGAGAAAATGGGCGTCGTGCGGCCGCCGGTCCAGGCGGTGCTGGACAAGCTGACGGGTGTCCCGGTGGACATCGCACCGCGCTTCGTCACCGCCGAGCAGCTGACGGCGCAACCGTAATGTCCCCAAAAGTGGATTTGGGGTCGGGTGTGAACTGACGCAAGGAGCGCTATGAGCACAGTCTCCAGGATGGTGGGCGCCGGGGCCATGGTCGCCCTGGCGGTGGCAGCCCTGCAGCTGACCCCTTCGGCGCAACGCAGGCGCGTCGCCCCCGACGGCGATTCCGAAAGGCGAGTGGCGCACCTACGGCGCCGACCTGGCCAGCACCCGCTACTCGCCGCTGGACCAGATCAACGGCGCGAACTTCAGCAAGCTGGAAGTGGCGTGGCGGTTCAAGACCGACCACCTGGGTCCGCGCCCCGAATACAACTACCAGTCCACGCCGCTGATGGTCGGCGGCGTGCTCTACACCACCGCCGGCTCGCGCCGCGCCGTGGTGGCGCTGGACGCCGCCACCGGCGAGCAGCTGTGGATGCACCGCGAGGACGAAGGCAAGCGCGGCGAGGAAGCGCCGCGGCGGCTCTCGGGCCGCGGCCTGTCCTACTGGACCGACGGCCGCAACGGCGCGCGTGCTCTACGTGACGCCCGGCTACCGCCTGATCGCGCTCGACGCCAAGACCGGCCAGATGGTGCCGTCCTTCGGCAAGGGCGGCGTCGTGGACCTGAAGCTCGAAGACGACCAGGACATGGATCCCGTGCTCGGCGACATCGGCCTGCACGCGGCGCCGATCGTCGTCGGAAACACCATCGTCATCGGCGCGGCGCACACCGAGGGCAGCCGGCCGGTGAGCCGCCGCAACGACAAGGGCTACGTGCGCGGCTACGACGTCAAGACCGGCAAGCGGCTGTGGATCTTCCACACCATCCCGCGGCCGGGCGAGTACGGCTACGACACCTGGCAGCAGGGCTCGGAGGAATACACCGGCAACACCGGCGTGTGGGCGCAGATGAGCGCCGACGAGGAGCTGGGCCTGCTGTATCTGCCGGTCGAGATGCCGACCGGCGACTACTATGGCGGCCACCGCCCGGGCGCGGGCCTCTACGGCGAAAGCCTGGTCGCGCTCGACATCAAGACCGGCAAGCGCAAGTGGCACTTCCAGTTCATCAAGCACGGCATCTGGGACTGGGACCTGCCGTGCGCGCCCATCCTGGCCGACGTCACGATCGACGGCAAGATGCGCAAGATCGTCATGCAGCCGAGCAAGCAGGGCTGGCTCTATGTATTCGACCGCGTGACCGGCGAGCCGATCTGGCCGTTCGAGGAACGCAAGGTCGAAGCCTCGGACGTGCCGGGCGAGATCGCGAACCCGACGCAGCTGTTCGTCACCAAGCCGCCGGCCTACGAGCGCCAGGGCGTTTCACCAGACGACTTGATCGACTTCACGCCGGCGCTGAAGGCCGAGGGGCTGAAGCTGGCGTCGCGGTTCAAGCTCGGGCCGCTGTTCACGCCGCCGGTGGTGAGCAAGTTCGACGGCCCGCTGGCGACGCTGATGCTGCCCAACGTCACGGGCGGTGCCAACTGGCAGGGCGGCTCGTTCGATCCCGAGACCGGCATCTTCTACATCTTCACCAACACCGGCATCTCGGATCTCGGCCTCGTGCCCGGCGGCGAGGTGTCGGACATGCGATTCATCCGCGGCCAGGCGCCCAACCCCGAGAACCCGAAGGCGCCGCCGATTCCGCTGACCGTGCAGGGCATCCCGCTGGTCAAGCCGCCGTATGGCCGCATCACCGCGATCGATCTCAAGACCGGGACGATGGCCTGGCAGATCGCGCACGGCGAGACGCCCGACAACATCCGCAACCATCCGGCGCTCAAGGGCGTGACGATTCCGCGCACCGGCCGCCAGGGCCGCATCGGGACGCTGGTCACCAAGACGCTGGTCGTGGCCGGCGAAGGTGGTCCAGTGATCACATTGCCCGACGGCCGCCGCGGCGCGATGCTACGCGCCTACGACAAGGCCAGCGGCAAGGAGATGGGGTCGGTCTACATGCCGGCGCCGCAATCGGGCTCGCCGATGACCTATCTGCACAACGGCCAGCAGTACATCGTGCTGGCGATCAGCGCGCCGCCGAACCTGGCAGCCGAGTTGATCGCGTTCAAGCTGCCGGAGTCGTAGAGCGGGGCATTCGCAACCGTGACGATGCCGCGCGCCGTTCTGGTTGCCAGCGTCGTCGCGGCCGCATTGTCGGCGTCGCCGGCGCCGGCGCGCAGGAGCCGCGCTTCTCGGGTCCGTCCTCGCAGGCGCTCCATCAGCTCTTCAACGACTACTGGGAGTGGCGGCTCGCCACCGAGCCCGAGCTGGCCACGCAGGTCGGGCGCACCGAGCACAACGGCCGCTGGTCCGACCTGTCGCGCGCCGCGCGTGAGCGCGCCCGCGGCGCGCGGCAGGAATACCTCGAGCGCGCGATGTTCCTGTCGCCCGGGACGCTCTCGCCGTCCGATCTGCTGAGTGCGCTGCTGCTCGAGTACGAGCTGCGCACGCAGCTCGAGGTCGAGCCGGCGCTGCGCGCCAGCCAGACGGTCTCGCAGCTGGACGGCGTCCACAACGTCGTCTTCCGCACGGTCGAGCAAATGCCGCCGCCCGCGTGGCCGACTACGACAGCATCCTGACGCGGCTGCGGGGGCTGCCCACCTTCGATCGACCAGACCATCGCGCTCATGGACGAGCAGCTGGCGGCCGGGCTGGCTCAGCCCGGCGTGGTCGTGGACCTGATGCTCGACCAGGTGTCGTCGCAAGCCGCGACGCCGGCGCTGAGCTCGCCGCTGCTGGCGGCGTTCTCCAAGTTCCCCGAGTCGATGCCCGGCAGCACGCAGCGGCGCCTGCGCGCCTCGGCCGTTGCCGCCTACCAGCAGCACTTCGTGCCGAGCTGGAATCGCCTCGAGACCTACCTCCGCGATCGCTACAAGCCGCGGGCGCGGCCGCAGATCGGGCTCGGCACGTCGCCGAACGGCGCGGCCGCGTATGCGCAGCTGGTGCGCTACTTCACCACCACGAAGATGTCGGCGGAGGAGATCCACCAGCTGGGGCTGAAGGAAGTGGACCGCATCGAGCGCGAGATGCGCACGATTGCGGCGGAGTACGGCTTCAGCGGCACGATCCCCGACTTCGAGCGCGAGCTGGCCAGCCGGCCCGGCGGCACGTTCGAGAGCGAAGCCGAGATGCTCGCCTACGCCGAGGACGTGCTGGCGAGCCTGCGGCCGGTGCTGCCGAAGCTGTTTCTGCGCGAGCCGCGGGCCCAGGTCCGCGTGCGGCCCATTCCCCCGGATCGTGCGGCGTCGACGCCGTCCAGCTACACGGCCGGCACTGCCGATGGACTCGCGCCCGGGTTCTTCAACATGAACACCTACAGGCCGGCGCAGCAGGCGAAGTACACCATCGAGGCGTTGGTGCTGCACGAGACTGTTCCCGGACATCATCTGCAGGTCGGCCTGGCGCGCGAGCTCGAGGGTGTGCCGGCGTTCCGGACGGTGTTCCAGGCCACCGCCTTCAGCGAGGGCTGGGGGCTCTATGCCGAGTCGCTGGGCTCGACGCTCGGCACCGTGTATCGCGATGCCCCGACGCGCTTCGGCCAGCTGGCCAGCGAACGGTTCCGCGCCGTGCGGCTGGTCGTGGACACCGGCATCCACGCCCGCGGGTGGTCGAGAGAGCAGGCCCGCGCCTACTTCCAGCAGAACGCCCCCAGCCAGTCGCTGGCCGAGGTCGACCGCTACATCGCCCGGCCGGGGCAGGCGCTCGCCTACAAGATTGGCGAGCTGAAGATCCAGGAGCTGCGGCGCCGCGCCGAGCAGGCGCTCGGCGCCCGCTTCGACATCCGCGCCTTCCACGACGCCGTGCTGCGAAACGGCGCCCTGCCGCTCGACATGCTCGAGGAGCAGGTCGCGGCGTACATCAAAGGCGCGCAAGACCGCTGACCATGCTCGAGGTCGGGCGCACAGGGCCTGGCATCAAGTCAAAAATCTATACAAAGTCCAAATAAGTGCTGAAAACGCGCTCTTCTGGGTTATTCTCGGCAGGTCCGCCGTCGCGGGGTGGCCGGAACCGGGGTCGCCAGGAGGGACGTGGGATCCTGACGAAGAATTCAGGGAGACTTCAGACGTACTTGCACAGAAAGTCGGTTACCATCCTTCTCACACGACCGAGGTTCTGTCAGGGAGGAACCCAAGTATGAAGCGTTATCTGGTGATTCTGGTTGTTGCGGCGGCGGCCCTCATCGGCGCGCGCGCCAACGCCCACCACTCGTTCGCGGCGACCTATCTCGAGGATCAGACCGTGACGATCGAGGGCGACCTGGTCCAGTTCCTGTTCCGCAATCCGCACTCCTTTGTGCACGTGATGGTGAAGGAGAAGGACGGGACGATGGTTCGCTACGCGGTGGAGTGGGGCGGCGCCGGTCAGCTCGGCGGCCAGGGCGTTACCAGAGAGACGCTCAAGCCCGGCGACCACGTGATCATCAGCGGCAGCCCGGGTCGCAACCCGGCCGACCACCGCGTTCGGATGGTGACCCTGCACCGGCCGAAGGACGGCTTTGGTTGGGGCCGTCGTCCGGGTGAGACGGTCGACTAACACTTCCGTCGACTCGTGACACAGTTTCGGGGCGGTTGCGCGCGACAGCGCGTAACCGCCCTTTGTGCTTTCATCGTCGCCTTGTGGGCGGCCCCTGCGGCCGCCCAGTTCAGCGTTGGCGCCTGCACGCCAACCGCCAAGAACGTGTTCGTCCGGAACACGATGTCGGACATCTACCTCTGGTATCAGCAGCCTGCCGAACGTGGATCCCGCCCGCTACAACACGCCGGAGGCGTATCTCGAGGCGGTCCGCTATCAAGGCGCTGGACTCGTCGTTCAGCTACATCGCCGACCGCGCCGCCACGGAAGCGCTGTTCTCGTCGAGCGAGTACGCGGGCTTCGGCTTCTCGAGCGGGTTCGGGCCGGCCGGCGACCTGCGCATCGCGCAAGTGTTCCCCGGCAGCCCGGCCGCCGAGGCTGGCCTCGCCCGCGGCGATCGAGATCATCGAGATCAACGGCCGGTCAGTGCCGGAGCTGCTGCGCACCGGAGAGATTGGCGCCATCTACGGCGCGCCGACGGCCGGCGTGCCGGGCGAGCTGGTGGTGGTGCGGGCGGGCGCCCAGCGGCGCGTGTCGATGGTGAAGCGCGCCGTCGTGATCCCCACGGTATCCAACACCACGGTCTTCGACGTCGGCGGCCGGCGCGTCGGCTACATCTTCTTCCGCAACTTCGTCGAGCCGTCGTTCGAGGCCCTGGCCCAGGCGTTCGCGACGCTGCAGGCCGGCGGCGCCAGCGAAGTGGTGCTCGACCTGCGCTACAACGGCGGCGGCCTGGTGGACGTGGCGCAGTACCTGGCCAGCCTGCTCGGCGGCTCGCGGACGGCGGGCCAGGTGTTCGCCGAGTACTTCCACAACGACAAGAACGCGTTCCGCAACGAGGTGCTGCGGTTCGAGACGCAGCCCGGTGCGCTGACGTTGAACCGCCTGGTGGTCATCACCACGCAGGGATCGGCGTCGGCCAGCGAGCTGGTGATCAATTCGCTGCGGCCGTTCATCCCGGTGGTGATCGTCGGCGACCGCACCTACGGCAAGCCGGTGGGGCAGTATGCGATCCCGTTCTGCGACAAGATCCTGGCGCCGGTGTCGTTCCAGCTGCGCAACGCCAACGGCGAGGGCGATTTCTTCGACGGCCTGCCGGCCGACTGCGCGGCGCCCGATGACCTCGATCACCCGATCGGGGATGCGATGGAAGGCTCGCTGCGCGAGGCGCTGACAGTGATCAGCACCGGCGCCTGCAGCGCGCCGTCGGCATCGACGGCAGCCCGCAGCCGGCCCCAGCGCGCCAGTGGCACCCCGGCCCGTCGGGCTGGGACGCGTGCTGAACGCGCACTGAGCGCGCCCGTAGTCTTCGGTCTTCGGTCTGGTCTAGGTCGTAACTGCATCCCTGGAGGTGCGTAACTGCATCCGTGGAGGTGCCTTACTGCATCCGTGGGATTGCTGCAGTCGCAGTTACGACTTTCTGCGCCGCCCCGGGCTCTTCGCCGCGGCTCTCTGCCCAGGCGAACAGCAGCCTGTCGCCAGCTCGTGCGATGCGCGGGATGCCGCTGACGTAGGCGCCCTCGCCGCCGGCGATCTGTTTCGCCGCCGAACGCGCGCCGGATGGTTCCACCTTCCGAACCCGAAACCGCGAGCCGTTGTCGAACTCGGTCCAGGTGACCGCGGCGGCGCCGCCGTCCAGCATCACCACGCCGACGTGCCCGAGCGAGGCGGCGTCATCGACGCGCACCGGCTTGCCGAACGTCTTGCCGGCGTCACTCGAGAACGCCACGTAGGCGTGGCCGTCATCGTCGGGCGCCTCGAACCACGCCACGGCGACGTTGTTGCCGTCGGCCGCGATTGCCGGCCCGTTCACGGGGCAGCTGTCCACCTGCCAGTGCTTGGCGAACACCGGCACCGGGTCGGCCCATTTGTCGCCGTCGCGCCGCACCACGTGGATGTCGCGCACTTCCTCGGCGCTGCGGTCGCGGAACGCCGCCACCGGTCCGCCGGCGGCGACGGCGACGCTGGTGGGGCAGCACTCGCACACGCGCGCATTCACTGGCGCTTCGGCGGTCTGTTTCCAGGCGCCGTCGAAACGGGCACTGAACAGGCCCATGTCGGCGCCGGCGCGTCCGTCCAGCCACACCATCCCCAGGCCACCGCCCTGTGCCGCCGGCCACTCGAACAGCGACGCGAAGCCGTGCTGGCTCTTGGTGCCGTCGTGGTGCGGCGAGAACACCTTGGACCACGTCTTGCCGTCGTCGCGCGAGGTGGCCATCAGCGTGTCGTAGGCCTCGGTGGCGAGATCCACCGCCTTGTACCAGGCCGCCGCCAGCGATCCGTCGCGCAGGCGCAGCACGGCCGGCGGATCCACACCGCTCACGAACCAGTCCTTGCCGCTGGTGATGGTCGTGGGCGCAGTCCACTGGCCGGCCGGCGACAGCTCGGCGAATCGCAGCGTGAAGGTGTCGTCGTTCTGTTCCATCCAGCTCATCACCGCGCCGTTCGGCGACGCGGTGAGCTGCGGCCCCATGCTATTGGCGCCGGTGGCCAGCGTGCCGGGCGTGAGCGACAGCTCCCACGGGATCGGCTTGGGCGGCGCCGGCGCCTCGGCTACCCGCTCGGGAGAGGAACACCCCCAGGTCAGGAGAACGGTCACCAAAAGGAGACAGTGTTTCCTAGAGCGGTGGGGTCGGGTGTGGATCGCACGCGGCATGGTCAGCAGCATATCAAGGGCGCGCCGCGTCGATCCCGATCGGCATCGTTTCGTGCGGCTGCTGCGGCGACGGCCGGTAGGTGCCTCCGAGCCGGTCCCACCACGAGAAGCTGAAGCCGAAGTTGGTGTTCTGCTCGACGCCGTCGGTGGAGTGGTGCACGCGGTGCATGTCGGGCGTGACGAACAGCAGCCGCCAGAAGCGATCGCCGGCCAGCCGCGCGTTGGCGTGGGAGAACAGCGACCCGGTGCTGAGGACGATCTCGAACGCCAGCGTGGCCTCCGGCGACGCCCCCAGCGCGATGATGCAGGCGCCCTTGTAGACGGTGGAAATCGCGATCTCGCCGGGATGGAACCGCACGCCGGTGGTGAAGTCGAAGCCGCGATCGGCGTGATGCAGCCGGTGCAGCTTCCACAGCAGCGGCACGACGTGGAAGAGGCGATGCTGCAGGTACACGGCCGCGTCGAGCACCAGCACGGCCAGGACGAACTCGACGGCCGCCGGCCACGTCACCGCGCGCAGCAGGCCCAGGCCGCGACCCTCGGCCAGCAGCGCGAACGTGACGCCGGACGCCGGCGCCAGCACGCGCACGATGACGCTATTGACCACCGCCAGGGAGAGGTTGACCGGCCACCGTACCCCTCGGCGCGCGTCGCCGCGCCTGGGCCACCAGGCTTCCCACAGCCCCAAGCCCAGGCACACGGCCAGAAAGACCCCCAGCCGCAGCGCGCCCTTGTCCGACCGACCAGGCGATGTCCCCCATGCGATCGGGTTTATACTAACGGCGCATGACACAGGGGATGCGGCACATAGCTATCGGCCTGGTTGCTCTTGGTGCGCTCACGGCCACGTCGGCGATGCGCGTCGGCGCGCAGTCGCCCGAGCCCCGCATCTGGCAGGGCGTCTACAGTGAGGCTCAGGCCGCGCGCGGCAAGGAAGTGTTCACGGCCAACTGCGTTCGCTGCCACGCCCAGGACCTGGCCGGCGTCACCGGGCCGGCGCTGAAAGGCGACCGCTTCTTCCAGACCTTCGGCAGCGAGCCTGTCGACCGGCTGTACGTGAAGGTTCGCGACACGATGCCGCCGAACTACGGCGACACGGTGACGGATCAGAACAAGCTCGACGCCATCACCTACATCCTGCAGAGCAACGGCTTCCCCAGCGGCCCCAACGACTTGAAGCTCGCCAGCGAGGACCTGGCCACCGCGCAGATCCTGCGGAAAGGGGAGCAGGCCGTCATCCAGAACTTCTCGCTGGTCGCCGCCGTCGGCTGCCTGGCGAAGGGCGACGGCAACACGTGGATGCTGACCAAGTCCACGGATCCGGTCTCCACGAGGGACGACGCCTCCACGCCGCAGGCGCTGGCCACCGCCGCCACGCGCCCGCTCGGCGACAAGACCGTGCGGCTGCTGAACTCCGTGCCGTTCAAGCCCGAGGCGCACGTCGGCCACCGCATGGAAGCGCGCGGCCTGATTTACAACGACGCCGGCAGCGCGCGCCTGACCGTCACGTCACTGCAAGTCGCGTCAGAGACCTGCAGCTAGTTCACTGAACCGCCGCCGGGCGGCTGTGGTGGTCCGGCGGCCGCGGCTGCGGCCGGGAAAGCAGTCTCACCTCCCACCCTCTCGCAGCCCGCGCGTCTCGTAGCTACCTCGGCGGTACATCTCCCCAGGCGGCTCAAGAGACAACCTTCCTTAGTGGAAAGGGAGGGCGCCAACGTCGCACCGCCTCACAACGTCTTCGGGGAGCCAGTTAAGGGGTAAGAGTCCATGTTTTCGTCTTCGATGCCCGGCAAACGAACTCTGCACCGACTCGTTTTATGCGCCTGCGTGCTGTATTCCGCCGGCGTCGCACACGCGCAGGTTGTCGCGGATCGGTCGGTGGCCGTCGCGATTGAATCGCAGATCGCTGGCCTGACAGAGCCGGGCGCCGCGCAGATCAGAAATCTGAGGATCGCCTGGCCGCAGTTGATTCACCAGTTTTATGCGCAGCGCGACTTTCGCCCGGCGTGGGATCGGCCCGGCGTCGTCAACGACCTGCATCGGGCGTTGCGCGACAGCCGCGACGACGGACTCGATCCCAGGGACTACTACAGCACTGAACTCGAAGCGATGGCCGTCGACCTCCGTTCCGGCAAGGCAAGCACCGAACTGCGCGCGCAGTTCGACCTGCTCAACACCGAAGCGGTGATTCGGCTCGGCTATCACCTGAGCTTCGGTAAGGTCGATCCGCAGTCCTTCGACTCCCAGTGGAACTATGGGCGCACTCTCCGGAACCTGAACGTTGCGCAGTCCATCGAGCAGGCACTCGACGCCGACGACGTGTACAGCCGCATCGAGGCGCTCAAGCCGACCCACTACCTCTATGTCAATCTCAAGCGTGAGTTCGCGCGCTACCGCAAGATGGCTGCGGCGGGCGGCTGGAAACCGATTCCCGCAGGACCGGTGCTCAAGCCAGGCGCGGTCGATGCACGGGTGGCCGCACTTCGCAATCGCCTGCAGAGTACGGGTGATGCCGGGCCGTCAGTCGCGGATCCGCAGGCTTACGACGCAGTGTTGGAGAACGCGGTGCGCAGCTATCAGGAACGCCTGGGCCTCGAAGCTGACGGCGCGGCAGGAGCGCGTACGATTGCCGAACTCAACGTCCCCATCTCGCAGCGGATCGAACAAATCCGCATCAACCTCGATCGAGGCCGCGTGCTGTTGCACGATCTGCCCAACGAGTTCGTCGTCGTCAACGTGGCCGGCTATCAGCTCTATATCGTCCGGGGCGGTGAGGTGGTGTGGAGAACGCGTGTCCAGGTGGGGAAGCCGTATCGACGCACCCCGATCTTTCGTTCGCAGATCACCTACCTGGTGTTGAACCCGACCTGGACAGTCCCGCCTGGCATCATTGCGAACGACATTCTGCCGGCCGCGCGGCGTGATTCAGCCTCAATCACCGGCCGCGGACTGAGAGTGCTGGACCGCGGCGGGCGAGACGTCGATCCCGCAACCATCGACTGGAGCACGTTTCGCTCCGGAAACATTCCGTATACGTTGCGGCAGGATCCGGGCCCCAAGAATGCGCTCGGCCGCGTGAAGTTCATGTTCCCGAACGACTACGCCGTGTACCTTCACGACACACCTTCGACGACACTGTTCGACGCAGCGGACCGCAGCTTCAGTTCGGGCTGCGTTCGCGTCGAGAACCCGCTGGAGCTGGCCCGGCTGCTGCTCGATGATCCGGCGCAATGGACCGACCCGACGATTGCGCAGGCGCTGGACTCCGGCCGGACGCAGAATGTCACGCTGAAACGAAAGATCCCGGTGCTGCTCGCGTATTGGACGGCGTGGGTCGATCCACAGGGTCGTGTCAATTTTCGCCGCGATGTCTACGAGCAGGACAGCGCCTGGGGGAAGGGCCTTGCCGGTCAATTTACGATCCGACGGCCGCAGCTGACAGCAACTCGCGGTGACGGCTCCAGCGAGCGTTGCCGTCCGAACGGGGAGACGCCCGAGCCTGCTGTGACTGTGTGAGCTAATCTTTCGGCTTCTCCCAGCCCTTCTCGAAGTGCTCTTCCCAGTTCTGGGCCCAGGGCCGGCCGAAGTAGTCGATATACCCCGGGTCGCCGAACGTCAGCTGGGCGGGCCTCCCATCAGGACCGTTGACGATCGTGCTGGCGACGCGGCACTCGACGTAGCTGTGTCGCATCTCGGGGTCGTCGAGGCGCTTGCTGTGATTCAGAATCGTCACCGCGTGCACGGGGCGCACGAACGCTTCCGGATCGTAGAAGGTCGCCTCCCAGGTGATCGTCTTGCCATCGGCGCTCGGCCGGAAGGCCTCGACGATCTCCATGGAGTTGCTGTACTCGAACATGTTGTGCGTCAGCGTCCAGCCCTGGACGTTGGCCGTCCAGGCGTACATCGTGTTGCCGTTCCAGAACGCAACCGTCTCGCCGTACCACTGCGGCACCTGCTGGACGTGCTTGCGTCCGACCAGGAAGCGGCGCATCAGGTTGCCGGCCGTGCCGGACAGGAACTGCACCTGGTACGGGTTCATCATCACCTCGAACACGCCGCTGGGGCCGGGCTGCGACCACCACCGCATCAGCCCTTCCGGATAGCAGAAGGACGCGCTCCACTGCGGGGAGTTGCTGACCGTCTCGTGATACTGCTGCTGGATGAACCGCTTCTGGTAATCGGGCGTCAGCAGCGGCACCAGGGTGTTCGCCTTCATCTTGCCGCCGTAGATCCAGGAATCCTGCAACCCGCTGCGGGTGTAGAAGCCGTCCCACTTCGGAATCGTCTGCCACGTGTGCTGGGTGGGGCCGCCGGCCTTCTTGGTCTCGGCCATGAGGGCGTTGTAGTGCTCCTCGGCGGTCTTGTAGGGATAGGGGCTGACGATCTTCTCGATCGGGATGTCGCTGTTGCAGTCGCCCCAGAATCCCAGCGGGTTGGTGCCCAGGTTGTGGTTCCAGAGGTCGTTCGGCGTGTTGCACCGCGCGTAGCGCTTGTCGGCCCAGTACTGACGATCGAAGTAGAAGTTCTTGGTGGTGAACATGTCCACCGGCAGCGGCGTGACCCCAGGCGGAGGCGTGGTGGATCGCACGACACCTCGCCCTCTGCCGCCGCCGCCGCCGCCCTGCGCCGGGGCTGCCTCCCTGGTCCGTGGTGCCCTCCTGGGCGTTGAGAGCCACGGCGAGAGCAATCGCCGTCCCCACGAAAGCTACAGAACGCGTCAGGTTCATCGTCACTTCTCCCCAGAGTCGATCCGAAGCAACAGGAAATACCGAGGGCGGAAGCCCTTGCTCTAGTTGGCGGGCGGCTTCATCACGGTGCCAGTCTGAGGCGTGCACCCACCGGCTGGCATCGTCGTCCCACAAAGCACCAGCGGACCGGCAATCGCGCCCTGGTTCGCCCCGTTGCGTTGCGCAAAGTAGCTAATGGTAATCACCGTGCCGGGCGGCAGTGTCTTGACCGTCACCCCTTGCCGGGCGATGTTCGTGGCCGAGCCGATCTCCACCTGCCACTTCTGGGGCTTCCCATCGGGGCCCACTACCGGCTTGCCCTCCGCGTCAATCAGGTCGAAGACGATCTGGGAATGGCTGCCGCCGGGAATCAGGCGTACCAGCGTGCCACTTGAGGTCTTGGTGGTCGTCTGGTCGTACATGGCAAAGGAGTGATGCGCGTTCACCCTCGCCGTCGGAGCCGCCAAGCAGAGCGCGCTGAACGCCACCACCCAACTGAGACTTCGCGTATGTGTCACAAGACCCCTCCCCACTTGGCCGTGATGATACAGGATTACGGTGGCCGCAGATGTTTTCGCCCTGAGAACTTCCGCAGCGACAAACGGTGGGTCGGATCCGTTCGCTGACGCTCATCCCACCAGCGCGGCGATCAGCGCGACCACGGCGACCGCCAAAGCGGTGGCGCTGAGCAGCAGCGGCCACGCCGTCGCTGCCAGAAGCCACGCGTGTTTGGCGTGACGCGACGCCGAAGCGGGAGGGGTGCCGCCGTCGAAAAGCGACTGCTGCATCACCCGTTTGCCGGCCACGACATCCAGGATGCCGGCTTCGAGATGGCGCGACCGGATAACGGGTTTGCCTCCGCCACTCGCTTCGTGCGCCGCTATCGTCGCGGCCTTGAGCACCGCATTGCGGATGTCTCCGCCGCTGACCTCGTACTGCTGCGCCAGACGACGAAAGTTCACGTCCGCGTGCAGCGGTGTTCGCCGCGGGTGCATCTGCGCCAGCCAGATGCGCGCGCGTTCGGCCACGCCCGGCATCTCGAACAGGACCTGGGTGCGGATCCGGCGTTCGAACGCGGGGTCGAAACTTGCCGCCATGTTGGTCGCGAAGATGACGACGCCGCGAAACGATTCCAGCTCTTCCAGCAGAATGTTGACGACGGCGTTCGCTTCGCGCGTGAAGCCCTGGTCCGGCGAACTCGAGCGCCGGGCGGCGATGCTGTCGGCCTCGTCGAAGAACAGCACGGCGTTCTCGTCCTCGGCGATGCGAAAGAGCTCGGCGACGTTCTTCGGCGCCTCACCAACCCACATCGACTCCACTTCGGCATAACGAACGACCAGCAGGCGGCGGCGCAGCGCCTGCGCAATCGCTTCGGCGCAGATCGTCTTGCCGGTGCCGGGCGGGCCGGCGAAGTTGAATGCCAGCGCCTGGCCGGTCGTGTATCGCTCGCCCAGGCCCCAGTCGCGGAAGATCAGATCGTGGTGCCTGACCTGGGCGAGCGCCTGATCGAGAGCCCGCCGCGTCGGCTCCGCCAGCACCACGTCATCGAGGCTGAGTCGCGGCTGGACCGACCGGACCAACTCTCTCGCGCCGGCCAGGCGGGAAATCGCACGCACCAGCGGGTGAGTCGCCACGAGGCACCATAGCAGGCTTCGCTCGCCGCGGTCACCATCAGACGCGCTGCATGGCACCGCTATAATTATTAATTGCCGATGAGCTTGGTTCGCGAGGACGCGCGTCGGCATGCGCCGGGTTCGTTGAGTATCGACGTTCGACGCACTGATAGCGAGTGGAGAAGTGCATTCCAAGTCCGACTGCCCGTTGTGTCCCATGACCGAGGGCCTGTGTTTCTGGGGTGAGCTGACGACCTACAGCCCGTGGAAGCGCTGGCTTCTGCCGTGGTTCTCGCTGGTGGCACTGGCGCTGGTGGCGGTGGTGTGGTTCGAGCAGCGCCAGCCCGCCAACTGGCTGGTCTTCGTGCTCAGCACGATTCTGCTCGCGTTTGCCGCGACCGGCATCGCCAGCTCGATCTGGGGCTGCAACCGCTGCGTCGTCCGCGTCTGGGGCGATAGCTAGCGACACCCGCTTCCGTGCGTCGTCGCGCTCGCGGCTACTCGACTCGAGCCGTCCCTTGACGTCCGGCGACAGCGGATGGCCGCCGGCGTGCACGTCGCGGATGGTGCCGATCAAGCCGTCGGACACCCAATCGCAGATCCATCAACGTGCTGCCCGGCTTGAGGCGGGCAAACTGGGCCACCGCTTCGTCGCTGGTTCAACGCTACCTTCGACTTCTGAGGCGTTTTCGAAGATGAAAGACGAGCGAAAAGCTGGCGGACGTTACCAAACACTGGGTATGGCTATCGGGAGCGCCTTTCGCTAGTCTGACAACTATGTTTCCGGGGACTCTCAGGGCGGGAGGCTGGTGCACGCTCGCCGGTCTCGGGCTGGCGCTCGTGGCCGGCAGCTCGACCGTCCGAGGGGCCGGGGAGCCGCAGGCGCCGCCGGCTCGCCAGCCGGTCGACGCGCATGCCACGGCCCAGGCGACGCTCACCGAGTTCTGTGTCGGCTGCCACAATCAGCGGCTCGCCACCGCCGGTTTCTCCATCGACGCGCTGAAGCTCGACGACGTGAGTGCGAACGCGGACGCCTGGGAAAAGGTGGTCCGCAAGCTGCGGCTGGGCATGATGCCGCCCCTTGGGGCGCGCCGGCCCGATGCCGCGACCTACGAGCGGACCATCACCACGCTCGAAGCCAGCCTCGACGCGGCCGTGGCGGGGCAGGCGCGGCCGGGGCGCCGCATGCTGCACCGCCTGAATCGGGCCGAGTATGCCAACGCCGTCCGCGATCTGCTGGGCCTCGAGGTCGATGTCGCCTCGCTGTTGCCGCCCGACGACGCCGCCTTCGGATTCGACAACGTCGCGGACGCGCAGGCGAGCTCGCCGGCGCTGCTGCAGGCGTATCTCACGGCGGCGCGACGGATCAGCACCCTGGCGACGGGCGAGACGCGAGGCCCGGACAGCGCCACCTATACCGTTCGCCAGGACCTCTCGCAGGACCATCACCTCGAGGGGCTGCCGCTCGGCACGGTCGGCGGCGGAGTGTTCGAGCACGTGTTTCCGGCCGACGGCGAGTACGAGTTCCAGGTGCGGCTGTACCGCAGTAACCTGAGCGCCATCCGCGGGCTCGAAGATCCGCATCAGATCGAGCTGACGATCGACGGGGAGCGAAAGCTGTTCACCCGTATCGGCGGCCCCGAAGATCTCGTCCCGCTGCAGAAGAATCCCACCGACACCAGCGACCAGCTTGAAGCCACACGGCTGCGGGTGCGCGTGCCGGTCAAGGCTGGCCGGCATGCGGTGGCCGCGGCCTTCCTGGAGGAGGTGCCACCGCTACTCGAGACCAACCGCCTGCAGCGGTTCATCCGGGACTTCGCGAATCCCTTTGACGCGGAGGGCGCCCCTCACGTCCAGTCGATCACGATCCAGGGGCCCTTCGACCGGGCCCAGGCGTCCAACCCTCCGAGTTCGCGGCTGTTCGTCTGCCGGCCCACGACCGCCGCGGACGAGCAGGCGTGCGCGACGCGGATCCTCTCGACGGTGGCCCGCCGGGCGTACCGACGGCCGGTCACGGCTGAGGAGCGAGAGGGACTGCTGTCGTTCTACCGCCAGGGGCGTGCCAGGGGCACGTTCGAGCGCGGAATCGGATTTGCGCTCCGCCGTGTCCTGGCCTCTCCGGCTTTCGTATTTCGAGGAGAAGCCGAGCCGGCGAATCTGCCGCCGGGTCGCCCCTTTTACGTCAACGACTACGAGCTGGCCTCGCGTTTGTCGTTCTTCCTGTGGAGCAGCATCCCCGACGACGAGCTGCTGAAGCTGGCCGACGAAGGGCGGCTCCGCCGGCCGGAGGTCCTGGTGCGGCAGGTCCGCCGGATGGTGGCCGATCGGCGGTCGGAGGCGCTGGTCGCCAACTTCGCGGGTCAGTGGCTGCACCTGCGCAACCTGCGCGGCATCGTGCCGAACTCGGACCTGTTCCCCGACTTCGACGACAACCTGCGGCAGGCGTTCCGCCGTGAAACGGAGCTGTTCTTCGGCAGCATCCTTCGGGACAACCGGAGCGTGCTCGAGCTGCTGACGGGCGACTACACGTTCGTGAACGAACGACTGGCCAGGCACTACAACATCCCTGGCGTGTTCGGCAGCCACTTCCGGCAGGTGCGGCTGACCGACGACGCCCGCCGCGGGTTGCTCGGCAAGGGCGCGGTCCTGATGGTCACCTCCCACGCCAACACCACGTCGCCGGTGCTGCGCGGCAAGTGGGTGCTTGAGAACGTGCTCGGGTCGCCGCCGCCGGTGCCACCGCCCGACGTGCCGGCGCTCGCCGAGGACGAGGCCGCGCGAGCGCCCCGCACGATGCGGCAGCAGATGGAGCAGCACCGGGCGAACGCCGCCTGCGCCTCCTGTCACCGCCTGATGGACCCCATCGGGTTCGCGCTCGAGAACTTCGACGCCGTGGGCGCGTGGCGGCTGCGCAACGAGGCCGGCGTGCCGATCGACACCGCCGACGTGCTGGCCAACGGCGACAAGATCGACGGCGTGCAGGGCCTCCGCGAGGCGCTGCTGAAGCGGTCGGATGTCTTCGTGCAGACGCTCACCGAGAAGCTTCTGATCTACGGGCTCGGTCGCGGCCTCAGCGCCGACGACATGCCCCTGGTCCGACAGATCGTCCGCACGGCGAAAGCCGACCAGTACCGGTTCTTGACCATCGTGCTCGGCATCGTGAACAGCGCGCAGTTTCAGATGCGAAGTCCCTCGGCTACGCCGGAGTCCACCCGGGTGGGCGCCGATTCCGCGGTGCCGATGGCCGCCCGTTCCACAGATCGTTAACGACACAAGGAGATTTGGCGATGTTCATCACCAAGACCTCGCTGCCCCGGCGGACCTTCCTCCGCGGGATGGGGGCGACGCTCGCGCTGCCGCTGCTCGACGCCATGGTGCCAGCGCGAACCGCCCTCGCCCAGACGGCTGCGGCGGCCAAGTCTCGCTTCGGCTTCTGTTACGTGCCGCACGGCGCGGATATGGCCTCGTGGACGCCGGCCACCGCCGGGCGAGGCTTCGCGATCTCGCCGACGCTGCAGGTCCTCGAGCCGTTCAAGGACCAGCTGACGGTGATCAGCAACCTGAAGCGCGCCGGCGGCGAGGCTGAAATGCACGCCGCGGCAGCCTGCGGCTGGCTGAGTGGCGCCATTCCCAAGCGCACCGAGGCCGAGGACTACCGCATCGGCACGACGATCGACCAGGTGCTGGCGAAGCAGCTCGGCCAGGAATCGCCGTTCCCGTCGCTGGAGTTCGCGACCGAGGACTTCACCGGCTACGTCGGCGGCTGCACGCCGGGGTTCAGCTGCGCCTACATGAACACGATTTCGTGGGCCTCGCCCACGACGCCGCTGCCGATGGAGATCAGCCCCCGAAATGCCTTCGAGCGGCTGTTCGGTGACGGCGGCTCGGCCGACGAGCGCCGCGCCCAGGTGCTCGAGGACAAGAGCATCCTCGACGCAATCGTCAGCGAGGCGCGGGCGCTGCACGCGCGGCTGGGACCCGGCGATCGCACCCGGCTGGGCAACTACCTCGACAACGTGCGCGAAATCGAGCGGCGCATCCAGCAGATCGAGTCGCAGAACAAGGGCGAGGTGACGCTGATCGACAAGCCGCTGGGCACGCCCGAGTCGTTCGCGGATCACTCGGCGCTGATGTTCGACCTGCTGGCGATGGCCTTCCAGGCCGACCTCACGCGCGTGTTCACCTTCATGATGTCGCGCGAGGCCAGCCAGCGGACGTTCTCGGACATCGGGGTCTCGGACCCGTGGCACGTCGTGTCGCATCACGGCGAGCAGGCGGAGAAGATCGCGCGCAACGCCAAGGTCAACGTCTACTGTCTGGAGATGCTGGCCAAGTTCGCGGAGAAGCTGAAGGCGACGCCGGACGGCGACGGCACCCTGCTGGATCACTCGATGGTGTTCTACGGCAGCGGCATGGGCAACCCGAACGTACATGCCACCGATCCGCTGCCGATGCTCGCGCTCGGCGGCGCCGGCGGCAGGGGCGATCGCCACATCGCGCTGGCGAAGAAGACCGAGATCGGCAACCTGTGGCTGAGTGTGGCCAATCACTTCGGCACGCGGCAGGAGAAGTTCGGGGAGAGCACGGGCTCGGTGGAGCTGTTCTGACATGTGGCGCCGCGTGACCTCGGTCGGTGTGGCGGCCGTGTGGCTGCTGGCGGGCGCGGCGGCGGCGCTGGCCGCTGGCGCCGACGCCTCCTTGATCGCTGCCGTGAAGGCTGGCGACCGGGCAGGCGTTCGGACGGCAGTCAAGGGCGGGACGGATCTAAACGCCAGGGAAGTGGACGGGACCACTGCCCTCCACTGGGCGGTTCGCCGCGACGACACGGAGATCGCGGCGCTGCTGCTGGGCGCCCGTGCCGATGCGAATGCCGCGAATCGGTACGGCGTGACGCCGCTGTCGCTGGCCGCACGAAACGGCAGCGGGCCGATGCTGGAACTGCTGCTCCGGCATGGCGCGGACGTCAAGGCCGCAGATGCCGCAGCGTCCGACGGTCAGACGCTGTTGATGCTGGCGGCGCGGACGGGCCGGGTCGAGGCCCTGAAGCAGCTGGTGGGCCGCGGTGTGAACGTGAACGCGACCGAACCCCGGACCGGGCACCAGCGCCGTGATGTGGGCGGCGGTCGCCGATCGGGGTGATGCGGTGCGGTTTCTGGCCGAGGCGGGCGCCGATCTCAACGCCCGCTCGAAGGTCACGGAGTATCCGCACACGCCGCCGGCCGTCGTCGGCGACGCGCTGGAGCCCGGCGTGTCGTACGTGGGGCAGACGGTGCTGCCGAAGGGCGGCTGGACGCCGCTGATGTATGCCGCCCGTGAAGGTGCGGCCGGAGCCATCCGGGCGCTGGCGGAGGCGCGCGCGGACCTCAATGCGCAGGATCCCGAGGGCACGACGGCGTTGATCTTCGCGATCATCAACGGTCACGCGGACGCCGCGGCCGTGCTGATCGAGAAGGGCGCCGATCTGAACCTCGCCGACAAGACCGGGATGACGCCGCTCTATGCCGCCGTCGACATGCACACGCTGGCCTCGGGCTTCGGCCGGCCGGATCTGACACCGATCGTGGTGGCCGACACGCTGAAGACCATCGACGCGTTGCTGGCGGCCGGCGCCGACGTGAACGCGCCGCTGAAGAGCCGCGTGCCCAAGCGTGTCTACAACGCGGGCGATGGCCGGCTCGGCGAGGGCGCGACGCCGTTCATGCGCGCCGCGCGCGGCGGCGACGTCGTGGTGCTGAAGAAGTTGCTGGCCGCCGGCGCCGACCCGAAGCGTGTCCAGCAGAGCGGCGTCACGCCGATTCACCTGGCCGCGGGCCTGGGCGGCGACCGCGAGGGCAACAACCCGCTGCGCGGCGGTGAGGATGATGCGATTACCGCCATCGAGTTGTGCCTCGAGCGTGGCCTGGACATCAACGCCGTCAGCACGTCGGGGGAGAGCGTGGTGCACTCGGCCCTCGGCTCGCCGAAGATCATCCGGTTCCTGGTCCAGAAGGGCGCAAGGCTGGATTTCAAGAACAAGCAGGGCAGGACGCCGCTCGAGCAGGCTTCGACCGGCCGCGAGCCGGATCTCGAGACCATCGCGGTGCTGAAAGAGCTGACCGCCGCGTCCGCGCCCAAGGACGCGCCAAGCGACCAGTAACCACGGCTAATGCCGTGCCCGCCGCCGGGTGGCCATGGCTAGCCAGCGGCCGTGGCGGCTCGGCTGGCGCGCGTCTCGCTCGTAACCCTTACCGCCGCCCGCGCGTGTCATCCTTTATTTCGGGGCTACATACCCTCCGGCTCAAAGCTTTCGAGCTAATTCGAACAACTCGAACGCATGGACGGAACACGCGCGGCAAAATCGCTGCGCCCGCGTTCCTCCGGAGTCGAAGTCGGCCTGGCCGACACGTCCGCCGTCCCACCACGCCCACCCGCCGGCGGGTGTGTTCACGTACCACCACCATCCCAAGGCGTCCGTCAATTGGGTTAGACAAGGGCACGTGTTGGGCTTCATGCCCGTCACAACACGAGGCCAAGCCAGCCGTTGGTCAACGCTTCACGACCACTCAGTAGCTTGCGCCCTGATCTCGTGGATGCTGCCATCGTGTAGGCGGTCAGCCTCGCCTTGCAGGGTCGGCACGACGAGGCCGCGTGGCTCTGCAGCGATGCGCTGGCGCACGTCGGGCTTCGCCCGTCACGAAACTGCGTCCCAGCGAGGTTCTCACCCCGGTGCCAGTCAGCGGTGGCCTGGAACAGCGTCTCGATTCGGCTGTCACCGAGAGCGCTTGACGCTCGCCGATGGCAGCGGAAGAATGGCGTAGCTTCGCGTTGGTCGGAGACACCGCGACAGCGGCGGAGAGAGACATGAGTCCAAAGGCGCACTGCATTGATACCGAACAGCGGCACCAGATAGGCAGAGCACTCGCGGAAACGTGTGCGTGGCTTCTTGCGTCTCTGCTAGTCGCGAATGGCGCAGCAGCTCGACCGGCAAGCTTGCCGCCGAGAAGCAAGCCAAGATCGAGAACGCCATTTCAACGTTCATGACGGAAAGCCAGACTCCTGGCGTCTCTGCGGCAGTTGTGCAACATGGAGAATTGGTGTGGTCAGCAGGCTTCGGCATGGCCGATCTGGAGAACTCCGTTCCTGCGACATCCAACACGCTGTACCGCCTTGGCTCGATCTCGAAACCGCTCACGGCAACTGCCGCCATGGCGCTGTCGGAACACGGCAGGCTAGATCTGGATTCACCGGTGCAGAAGTACTGCCCGGCATTCCCGCAGAAGCCGTGGCCTGTCACCACACGGCAGCTCTTCGGAAACCTCGCCGGGATCCGCTCCTACAACGTGCCTGAACGCCCTACTCCGTATCCCAGTCCGATCCCGAGGTCGGCAACACCCGTCACTTTGACAATGGGATCGTGGGCGGGCTGCAGTTCTTCGCGAACGATCCCCTGGTGGCGCAGCCTCGGACGCACTTCAACTACTCCACCCAGGGCTACACGCTCGCCGGATGCGCCATTGAAGGAGCATCTCGGCAGAAGTATGCCGACGCCGTGCGCGAGACTGTTCTCATTCCGGCTGGCATGCTGCAAACGCGTCCTGACGAGCGCTTCGCTATCGTGCCGCTTCGCACGCGCTTCTACTCAAAAACAAAACCGGCGCCGTGATGAACGCGGAGTTTCTCGATGCCAGTTACAAAGTTCCCGGCGGGGGCTGGCTCTCGTCCGCGTCAGACATGGCGCGATTCGCGGCGGCGATCATGAATAACCGCCTGCTCAAGAGCGCCACGCGAGACACGATGTGGACTCAGCCCATTCCGTCGGACAGGCTCGGCAGGTTCGCGTACGCGCTTCGGTGGCAATTCGGAGCTGTGGAAGACCTGAAGATTGTGGGTCACAGCGGATCGCAGCAAGGAACCAGCACCATGATCTGGATCGCGCCGGACGCGAGAGCCGGCGTCGTGGTGCTGACCAATTCAGACTCGTCCAACGCGCCCAAACTGGCAATCCGACTCCTCAGGATTGTGCTGGGGCTCCCTGAACACGAACACAAAGAGGTCGCTGTCGAGCCAAAGGTGCTCGACGGCTACGTGGGAATCTCGCAGCTCGGAGATTTCAAGATGACGATTGCGCGAGAGGGCGATCGTTTGTTCGCGCAGGTACGGAGACCAAAAGATCTCATTGTCGCCGGAAAGCGTTCGCGAATACGTTCTCAAAGGCTCTGACAATCACCTCATTTTTTCGATCGATCGCAACAGCCGGCCGGAACTGATTGTGCGTGAGAGCGGGATCGATGCGTACCTCGATCTGGTGAAGTAGTCCTTCCAGCGTCCGCACCTCTTCTTCAGTTCGCGCCGCCAGTTGCTCTGAGCCGTCATGATTTGTCGGTGCGAGGACCGATCCGTAATGTGTTACGCCGATCTGGTTGCCAACCGCCCCCGGGCAAAATAGAAGATCCCTTGGCGACTAGCCAGGACCAATCACAACTGTTGCGAGCCATTCCGAGGCGGTCTGCCCGATCGGACGGCTATCGCAAGCCGGGACGCGACCTACTCGCCAGACTTGATCACTTGTACCAACGCGCCCAATGAGTCGGTTTTCATTTTGGTGCGGCCTGGACGGCCAAACGCTCGGCTGCTGCATCTAACCTAAAGGGTCATAAAATCCACGGCGTTCGCTCTATGCCTCGCGATAGTCGCTCCAGCTGCGGTGACCGGCAGCCGGCAGACCATCTGCGCGAGATCGCTTGACCGCGCCTCGGCAATCGACGCGCTGTGCGCGTGCCTGCTCTACGCGCGGCGGAGCGCCTAGACGCAAGGCCGCCTCGATTTCACTGCCGAAGTGGAGTTCGCCGGCACTGACGCGGCCGGTCGACATGACTGCGCGCATCTGGATGGGGTTGCCTTATGGGATCCGGCGTATCAACTTCGCCGTTCACACCAGAATCAGCGACTCCACGCTCCGCCGCACGATGACGGTCTACGAGCGCGACATGCTCGACGTCGGAGAGCTGCGGCGCAGCCTAGCGCGAATCAACGACATCGGCGTCTTCGAGCCACTCACGCTGGCCGACATCGGCGTAGTGCGCCGAGACGATGGAGTGACGCAGATCTGACGATTACACTGCGTGAACGGAAGCAGCGGTCGTGGTCCGTCTCGGTCCGGTGCTCCCAGGGATCGGCTCGCTTCGCGCCTCACTCGCGTCGCGCCTGCCACCATGGGGACGCGCCACGTTTGAAGCAACCACGTACTTCGTATCGCTCAACGTGACCGGATTCGCGAAACCGTTCTTCGCGCTCGAGCGGCCGGTGATACCAAGGCAGCGGCTGCTCTCGGGCTTCACGGTCTCACCCGCGCTGTCGCCGCGACGATGTTGATGCACTACGCACGCACGCACGCGGCGCATCGGATCAGCGCCATGCTCGATCGCGAGGTGCAAGATCCGCTGGCGGTGCCAGTCACGGCGGCTGGGCAGCGGCAGACGAGCCGCTCATCTGCGTGCCGCCCAAGCCTCGCTTCTGGTCGCTACGCCGCGGCGCAACCGTCGCCGTCAATGTGGCGCTTGGGGCTGGCTGAGCCTCTACGTTTCTCCTCTCAATCATCGCGCCTGAGTCGATCATTGCGGCTCGTGCGCCAGCAACTACTTCGCAGTTATGGCGCCAACGAAGAACACGGATCGTTTGGTAACGAGCAACGCCGAAGGGGCGACCGAACGACCGACGCCACGGAATTAGGGATGGCGTCTCTCTCCGCGAATAGCTACGGACCACTTGCCGTGTGCAGACGGTGAGGGGGCGTGGCGGGCTGGCGGCCGTGTCGGCCAGGCCGACTTCGACTCCGCAGGAAAGCAGGCGCACCGCCGAACCCGCGCGTCTTCCTTCCATGCGTTCTGGTTGCCTCTAGTTAGGCTGTCGTTTTAAGCCGGCGGCGGATGTCGTCCCGAGGTACCGTACTAGACGCGCGGGGTAGCGGTAGGGCAGGAGGGAGACTGCTTTCCCGGCCGCAGCCGCCACGGCCGCCGTCCCGGCACGCCCGCTCGCCGACGTAGCGCTCGATGAGCCACCTCAAATAGTTCCGTGCCGGTCATCAGACAGCCCGTATCCTCCGGGCGGTCGTCCGGTAATTGTCAACGAGCCACGTGACCGACGCTGAGTTCCAGGCCGTCTTCGACCAGCACAAGGATGCCGTCTACCGGTTCGCCTGGCGCATGTCCCGCTCGCCGGCCGCGGCGGAGGACATCACCCAGGACGTATTCGTGGGGCTTCTGCGCCATCCGGGCCGGTTCGATCCGGCGCGCGGGACGCTGCGCGCCTTCCTGCTCGGGATCGCCCGGAACCTCGCGCTCAAGCACTGGCGGACAGAACATCGGTTCGAGCCGCTCGACGACGACGACGCCGTCGTCGCGGAGCCCTTCGACCCCGAGCGCGGCGACGTCGGCGACTTTGTCGGCCGGGCCGTGCGCGCGCTGCGGCCGCTGCAACGCGAGGTGGTGATCCTCGCCGACTACGAAGGCCTGACGCTCGCCGAGGTCGCGCAAGCCGTCGACGCGGACGTCGGCACGGTCAAGTCGCGGCTGCACCGCGCTCGCGAGAACCTGCGCCGCATGCTGGCGCCGCTGCGGAGCCGTCAACCGACCACCACGTGAGGACCGTATGGACGACCGAGAGCTGAATCGACTGCTGCGCGAATGGAAGGCGCCGGATGCACCGCCGCATCTGCGTCCACGCCGCGCGCGTGGGTCGTGGCTGGGCTGGTTGGTCACCGGCGCCATTCGCGTGCCCGTGCCCGTTGCGCTCGCCGCGCTCGTGCTGGCGGCATTCTGGACCGCCTCGACGCGGCCGGAACCGATGTCGACGCCCGAAACATCCGCGCCTCGGCCATCCGGCGAGCTGGCGAGATACGCGCTGACGGGTCCTCTCGAGGGGTTCGACGCGGTGCTCGTCGAGCTGAACTTCCAGCCCGGCGCGTCAGCCCCGGAGCATCGTCATCCCGGGTCCATCCTCGGGTACGTCGTGGACGGGCAGATGCGGTCCGCCATCAACCGCGAGCCGGACCAGATCGTGCCGGCGGGCGGCACGTTCTTCGAACCGTCGGGCGCCCTTCACTCGGCGTTCGGCTCTGCGAGCCCGGATGCGCCCGTGCGCATCCTGGCCTTCATGGTGGTCCCCACCGGCAGCCCGCTGACGGACGCGCGGCGAAGAGGAGAGATCCTGATGCTCCTGGTCGTGGCCGGAATTGCGGTGACCGGCCCTTGCTCAGACCCCACCGGGGCCGATGCCCTACACGGCCATCCACCACCCGGAATTCGTGGCGGCATCGGAGGCCACGTTTCTTCAGGACGACGACATCCTGCTCGGCATCGCCAGTGGCAAGGTGGCCAAGGCGTTCCCGGCGGCCGACCTCGCGCAGCATGGCGCGGTGTTCGACCAGTTGCCGGACGGGCCGATCTCGGTGACCTGGTGCGGAGTCTGTAATACCGGCCTGGTCTTTCGCGCCGAGGTGAAGGGGCGAACGCTGCACTTCCAATACGACCGCATGGTTGGCGCGAACGAGGTGCAGAAGGATCTGGAAACCGGCACCAGCTGGCAGCAGGCCAGTGGTGAAGCGATCGACGGTCCCCTCAAGGGCACGCGCCTGAAGCTCTATCCGGCGGTTCGCACCACGTGGGCCGAGTGGCGCAAACGGTATCCCCACACGCTGGTGCTCAAGCCCTTGCCGGGATACGCGGAGCGCATGCCCATTCGGAGCCGGCGCATCAAGGACGTCACGCGGGTGGGTCCCGCAGGGGCGCCGAACGGCGCGCTCGCCCTCGACCCGCGATTGCCGGCGCGGGAAACCGTGGCCGGACTCGAAGTCGGTCGCGAGACCGTGGCGTACCCGTTCTCGGCAGCTGCGCATCGCGCGTGTCGTCAACGACCGCGTCGGCGGACTGCCGATCGTCATCGTCCATCAGCCCTCGTCCGATACGACGACGGCATTCGAAGCGCGCGCCAAAGGCAAGGCGCTCACGTTTCAGGCGGCGAATGACGACGCCAGCTCCGTGATCGATCGCGACACCCGCTCGACATGGAACGCGTATGGACTGTGCCTCGAAGGGCCGCTGAAGGGCACGCAACTGAAACAAGTGATTCTCGTCCCGCAGTTCTGGTTCGCCTGGTCGCAGTTCCGCCCGGGGACCAGGGTCTTCACCGCACGCTGAATGCAGGAGAAATCGTGACTATGCAGAATCGTCGGACATTCCTTGGATTCGCGGCGGCCTCGCTGCTGCCGCATCTTTCGTCAAGCGGCATCGACGCACAAGCACCAGCGCCACGGCCCGCCGCCGAACTGGCGAGGCACGCGTTGACCGGTCCTTTCGAAGGGTTCGAGGTGGTGCTCGTAGAACTGAACACCCCGCCAGGCCAGCGCAGTGCAGGCCCGGGGCACCGTCATCCGGGGGCCGTCCTCGGCTACGTCGTGGAGGGGCAGATGCGTTTTGCCATCAACAACGAGCCGGAGCAGGTCCTGCCTGCGGGCGGCACGTTCTTCGAGCCGTCTGGCGCCGTTCACACCATCGAACGGTTCTGCGAGGCCTGATGGGCCGACGCGCGCGGTGGTGTTCATGCTGGTCCCCAAGGGCAGCCCGCTCACGGCGCCCGCCTGACGCGGTCACTGCACCAGCGCGGCGATCAGCGCGGCCAGCGCGACCACCAACGCTGCGGCGCTGAGCGGCAGTGCCCACGCCGTTGACGCAATCGGCTCGGGTCGGGGGTCGCGAGAGAAGAGCGACTGCTGCATCACTCGTTTGCCCGCCAGCACATCGCGGATGCCCACCTCGAGATGGTGGGCACGAATGCGCACGTACTTCACCATCTGCCGGCTCCAGGGCAGCGGCCGAGGCGGCCTTGAGGACCGCATTGCGGATGTCGCCGCCGGTGACCTCGTCGCTGCTCGAGCCAGGCGACCAAAGTCCACATCGGCGTGCAGCGGCGTTCGCCGCGGGTGCTCTTGCGCACGCCAGATGCGCTCGCGCTCGGCGGCGCCTGGCATCTCGAACAGAATCTGCGTACGGATACGCCGCTCGAACGCAGGGTCGAAGTTCGCCGCCAGGTTGGTGGCGAAGATGACGACGCCGCGAAACGACTCCAACTCTTCGCAGCAGAACGTTCACGACGGTGTTTGCCTCGCGCGCAGCGGCCTCGTCGAGGACGTCGAGCGTCGCGCGGCGATGCTGTCGGCTTCGTCGAACAGCAACACAGCGTTCTCGTCACGCGCGGTTCGAAAGAGCTTCCGCGACATTTTTCGGCGTCTAGACCCATCCACATCGACTCGACTTCGGCGTAGCGCACAACGAGTAGCCGACGGCCGAGCGCGTGAGCGATCGCTTCGGCGCAGATCGTCTTGCCAGTGCCGGGTGGGCCAGCGAAGTTGAACGCCAGCGCCAGGCCGCTCATGTACTCGTTCGCCAAGCCCCCAGTCGTGAAAGATCAGATCGTGGTGTCTGACTTGCGTCAGTGCCTGCTCGATCGCGCGCCTCGTTGCCTCGGGCAGGATCACATCATCGAAGCTCAGTCTCGGAACAACCGACCGGGCCAGCTCACGCGAGCCGGCGAGGTCTCAGATCGCACGCAGGAGCGGGTGAGTCGCCACAAGGCACGATAGCAGGCGGCGCCCAACGGTGGCCATCGCCAGCCGCCGAGCTTACGGCTGGAACCGAGGCCGCGCCTATAATTGCCGCCGATGAGTCTCGCGGCAGGTGGCACCATCGGGCACTACCAGTTACGTCGCTGCTCGGGCGGCGGCATGGGCGAGGTCTATCGCGCGCGCGATACGCGGCTCGAGCGCGATGTCGCGCTCAAGATTCTGCCGGAGTCCTTCGCCGCCGATCCCGATCGCCTGCGCGCGCTTCCAGCGCGAAGCGCAGGTGCTGGCGTCGCTCAATCATCCGCACATCGCGCACCATCTACGGCATCGAAGAGACGCCGAGCGGCGCGCTGCGCGCTCGGTCGATCGAGCTCGTCGAGGGCGACGACGCTCGCGGATCGCATCGCGCCGCGGGCCGCTGCCCGCTCGACGAGGCGCTGCCGATGGCGCGGCAGATCGCCGAAGCGCTCGAGGCCGCGCACGAGCAGGGCATCGTCCATCGCGACCTCAAGCCCGCCAACATCAAGGTGCGCGCCGGACGGCACGGTGAAGGTGCTCGACTTCGGCCTGGCCAAGGCGCTGGACCGACGACGGCGCGACGCGGCGCGAGCGCCGACGCAGTCGCCGACGATCACCTCGCCGGCGATGACGCGCAGGGCATGATCCTCGGCACCGCCGCCTACATGAGCGCCCGAGCAGGCGCGCGGGCAAGCCGGTCGACAAGCGCAGCGGACATCTGGGCCTTCGGCTGCGTGCTCTACGAGATGCTCACCGGGCCGGCGTCTCGTTCGAAGGCGAGGACGATCGCCGACATCCTCGCGAAGCGTCTTGAAGTCGCCGCCTCGATTGGACGCGGCTGCCGGCTGACACGCCGGCGCCATTCGCACGTTGCTGCGGCGGTGCCTCGAACGCGACCGCGCCAAGCGGCTGCCCGATATCGGCAGTGCGCGGCTGGAGATTGCCGAGGCCGATCGGCGCGTGGACGAGCCCTCGGCGCCCCGCGTCGGCCGCACGCACATCGTCGCTCCCTGGACGTTCGCCGTAGCCGGTCGTCGCGACTGCGGCGATCGCGGTCGCGCTGTGGGCGCCATGGCGAATCTCACCACTCCGGCGCCGGCGCATGCGCCTGTCCATCGAGCTCGGCGCGGACGCGGACCCGACGACGCTGCTGGGACCGGCTCTGGCCCTGTCACCCGACGGCAGCACGGTGGCGTTGCTGGCTAGTCCGCCGTCCGGCCAGTCGCAGCTCTACGTCCGGCGCCTGAACGTACTGCAGGCCGTGCCGCTTGCCGGCACCTGAAGGGCGCCAGGCACCGTTCTTCTCGCCGGATGGTGCCTGGATCGGTTTTTCGCCGGCAACTCGCTGAAGAAGGTGGCCGTCAGCGGGGAGCCGCAATCACGCTGGCCGCTGTCAGCAATCCGGTCGGAGGAACGTGGACGGAGCGCGACACCGATCATCTTCGTTCCTGCGCCTGGGATGCTGAGCGAGATGCCTGCCAACGGTGGCACACCGGTAAGCGTCATGCCCGATCACTGGCGCCGTGATCTGGCCCGGCATACCGGCCGGAACGCGCGATATTCACGTCGTCTACCGGCCCGGGCGCACTGGCGCAGGCGGACGTCGTTGCGTATCCCCTAGGGGCGAGGCGGGTGCTCGTGCGCGGCGGATTCTTTGGCCGATACGTCGAGAGCGGCCACCTGATCTATGTGTCTCAAGGGACGGTGTTTGCCGCGCCATTCGACGTGGACGCGCTGGCCGTCAGCGGCAGTGCCGTTCCGGTGTTGGAGGGCGTTCAGGTCAACGCGGCGAGTCGCGTCATACAAATCGCGACGTCGCGCGCCGGCACGCTGGCGTATTTCCGGGGTGGCGCGCAAGTCTCGGATCGCCCTCTCAGTTGGCTGGACTCCCGTGGCACCGTGAGGCCGATCACCTCCGACCTCGGTATGTGGGGAACGCCGCGATTTGCGCCCGACGGGACCCGCCTTGCGATGTCGCGGGTGACGGGCGACGGCAACCTCGACGTGTGGACCTACGATCTGGAGCGGGGAACGCTCGGCAGGCTGACACTCGACGCCAGAGGGGAAATGGCCCCGGTGTGGACGTCGGACGGAACGACGAATCGTGTTCGGCGCCCTGGCTGCTGGTGGCTCCCCAAATCTCTTCTGGAAACGCGCCGACGGTACCGGAGAGACGCAGCGGCTCACCGATAGCCCGTTGCCGCAGCTGCCGACGTCGTGGCACCCCACGCGTCCCATCCTGGCGTTCTACGACGGCTCGCCGCCGAACCCGCAGCGCGTGATGCTGCTGGAGCTTGACGGCGACGAAGCCAGCGGCTGGAAACCTCGTCAACCAGTCGAGTTCGCGTCGGGACCGTCTCGAAGTGTGATGCCGATGTTCTCGCCCGATGGCAACTGGCTGGCGTACGTGTCCGACAAGTCGGGACGGCTGGAGTTGGCACGTGCGCCCGTTTCCGGGGCCCGGTGACGAGGTGCAGGTATCGAGCGGCGGCGCCAACGACCCGCGGTGGTCGACGCGTCGTCAGGAGCTGCTATACAGCACCTTCGCCCCGACCCTGAACGCCACCGGCCAGATCATGGTTGCTACGTACACGGTTCAAGGTGGGGTGTTCAAGCCGGACAAGCCACGGCCCTGGGTCCCGGCGACGCTCCAAGTCCCGCCTTTTGGGCAGGTTGGCGTCAACCTCGATCTGCACCCCGATGGGCAGCGTGTCGTGTTTGCCGATGTTCCGAAGGCTCCCAGTGGAGACGAACGCGAGACGCTGATCGTCGTCTCGCGGTTCTTCGATGAGCTCAGGCAGCGCGTCGGCGCCAGTCGTTGATGGTGCTCTCGTCGAGTGTGTTCCTAGTTCATCGAGCAGGAGCCGGGGCCGCGGGGGTCGCCGCAGTGGCCGCAGCCGCCGCTCATCGGCACTTCCGACACCGACGACGCGCCGCCGGCGCTGCGGGCGGCGAACACCGACTGGCGCTTCTGGAGCTTCGGGCTCTCGCACGACGGGCAGGTGGGCGCCTGGCCGTTGCGGACCAGCGCCTCGAACTGGTGGTCGCAGGCTTCACAGGCGTATTCAAACAGCGGCATAGAAGGATTTTACCTGCAGGGCCGGGAGCCGGAAGCCGGAAGCCGGAGCGAGCCTAAAGCCCCAGGCGCAACAGCGACGCCGGGTCCACGCGGGCGGCGCCGAGGCGCACGCTCCAGTGCAGATGCGGGCCGGTGACGCGGCCGGTGGCGCCGACCAGGCCGACCGGCGTGCCCGTGGTCACGTCGTCGCCCGCTTTCACGTCCAATCGGGACATGTGGGCGAAGAGCGAGTAGAGGCCCAGGCCGTGGTCCACCACGACCGTGTTGCCGGTCAGAAACAGATCCTCGGCCAGGACGACGCGGCCCGCGTTGGGCGCAACGATCGGCGTGCCGACGGCGCCGCGGTAGTCGATGCCGGCGTGGGGCGCACGTGGCTGGCCGTTGAAGATGCTGCGGCTGCCGAAGTTGCTGGTCGCCGGTCCGGCCACAGGAGCAGTGAACGGCCCGTGCCAATGGCGATCCGAAACGGACTTCCAGATAGCGGCGAGGCGGTCGGCTTCGGCGGCGATGCGCGCCGTGTCGGCCGGGTTGGGCTCGACGAATCTCGCGTCGACTGAGAGCTTCCTCGTGGTGAAGTGCCGGGCGGTGACCGCGACCGTCGTCTGCGCCGACGCGGTGGTGCCGTCGGAACGCGTGACGGTGACGACCACGGGATAGCTGCCGGCCTTCTGCACGACGTCCACGCCCAGCAGCCCCTCCCAGACGCCGGGAGAACGGCTGCTCAGGTGAACCGGTCGATCGAATGCCGTGGCGGTGAGCGTCGTGGCCGTTCCGGCACCTTCGACACGCAGCGGCTGGATGTCGCCCTGGGACATCGCAGCCAGGGGCGCAATGCTCGGTTGCGGCTGAGTACGCTGCCCGGATAGCGGCCACGCGGCAGCGAGCATAATGGCGATGAATGGGGCGCGTGCCGCTCGCATAGGGTCAGTGTATACCCCGGTTTTCGGCCGAATCATCCGGCGGCAGCAGATCTGGCAGGTATACTGGGAAGATGTCTCGCACGCCAAAGTCCACGCAGATCGCCAATCCCCTCCGGCGCAACGTCGCCATCATCGCCCACGTGGACCACGGCAAGACCACGCTGGTGGACGCCCTGCTGCGCCAGGGCGGCGTCTTCCGCGCCAACCAGCAGGTGGCCGACCGGGTGATGGACAACATCGACCTGGAGCGCGAGCGCGGCATCACGATCATGGCCAAGAACACCGCCGTGCACTACGGCGACGTGCTGATCAACATCGTGGACACGCCGGGCCACGCCGATTTCGGCGGCGAGGTGGAGCGGACGCTGTCGATGGTGGACGGCGTGATGCTGCTGGTGGACGCCTCCGAGGGGCCGCTGCCGCAGACGCGGTTCGTGCTGCGGAAGGCGCTGGAGCGGGGCCTGCCGCCGATCGTGGTGCTGAACAAGATCGACCGGCCCGACGCGCGCCCGCAGGAGGTGTTGAACGAGGTCTACGACCTGTTCATCGACCTGGACGCCAACGAGGATCAGATCGAGTTCCCGGTGCTCTACACCAACGCCCGCGAGGGTGTGGCCGTCGCGCGAGATGGCGGGCGAAGGGCGAGGACCTGCGGCCGCTGTTCGAGGCCGTGATCGCCCACGTGCCGGCGCCGCGCGGCGACCCGGCGGCGCCGCTGCAGATGCTGGTCGCGAACCTGGATGCCAGCGACTACCTGGGACGGATCGCGATCGGCCGCGTGTTCAACGGCACCGTGAAGCTGAACGATCCGGTGGCCGTGATGAAGCTGGACGGCTCGGTCCAGAACACCAAGGTGACCAAGCTCTTCTCCTTCGACGGCCTGAAGCGGATCGAGGTGGCGCAGGCCGCCGCCGGCGACATCATCTGCCTGGCCGGCATCGAGGACATCACCATCGGCGAGTCGATCTGCGACCCCGAGGATCGCCAGGCGATTCCGCCGATCGCCGTGGACGAGCCCACCGTGTCGATGATTTTCGGCGTCAACACCTCGCCGCTGGCCGGCCGGGACGGCCAGTTCGTGACCTCGCGCAACATCCGCGACCGGCTGGAGAAGGAGCTGCTCGGCAACGTGTCGCTGCGGGTCGAGGACACCGAGTCGCCCGAGCAGATGCGGGTCGATCGGCCGCGGCGAGCTGCAGCTGTCGATCCTGATCGAGATGATGCGCCGCGAGGGCTTCGAGCTGCAGGTGTCGCGTCCCGACATCGTCACCAAGGACGTGGACGGCGTCCGGATGGAGCCGGTGGAGGACCTGATCATCGACGTGCCCGAGGACTTCCAGGGCGTCGTGATGGCGATGGCGGGCACGCGCCGCGGTGTGCCGACGCGGATGGTCAACCACGGCAGCGGCCGGGTGCGGCTCGAGTTCCGGATTCCGACTCGCGGCCTGATCGGCTTCCGATCCCAGTTTCTCACCGACACCAAGGGCACCGGCATCATGAACCACCTGTTCGCCGGCTGGGAGCCGTGGCATGGCGCCATCCCGGCGCGCTCCACCGGGGCGCTGGTGGCCGATCGCGTCGGCGTGGCCACCGCCTACGCGATCTACAACCTGCAGGAGCGCGGCGAGATCGTGATCGAGCCGGGGACGACCGTCTACGAGGGCATGATCATCGGCGAGAACGCGCGCCAGAGCGACATGGACGTGAACGTCACCAAGGAAAAGAAGCAGACGAACATGCGCGCGTCCACGGCCGACGAGGCGATTCGGCTCATCCCGCCGCGGCGCCTCAGCCTCGAGCAGTCGATCGAGTTCATCAACGACGACGAGCTGGTCGAGGTCACGCCGAAGACGATTCGGCTGCGCAAGCGCATCCTGGCGTCGAACATGCGGCCCAAGAAGTCGACAGTCTCGTAAGGGTCGGGCCCGACCCCCTTTACAGAACCGTCAGCGAATCGGCTTGGCACCGTCAGAAATCCGACGGGCGTCGGCGCGCCGTCGTGCAGCGCTGTGCAAGAACGGGCGGACGCGAGCACGCCCGCGGCTGCACGAATGCTTACAGACGGGCATGTGGCTTGCACTTAGCCCGGCATTTGAATACTGACATCCTTTCGTCGACGGTTGGGGCTGGGAGGTTCTAGGTGCTGCTGGGTGCTTTGTCGTACTTCTCCAATGATCTGGCGATCGATCTGGGCACGGCGAACACCTGCGTGTTCGCGCGTGGGCAGGGCATCGTCCTCAACGAACCGTCGATAGTGGCGGTCAACACCGTCAGCGATCAGATTGAAGCGGTCGGCGCCGAGGCCAAGGAGATGCTGGGCCGCACGCCGGGCAGCATCACCGCGATCCGGCCGATGCGCGACGGCGTGATCGCCGATTTCGACGCCGCCGAGAAGATGCTCGGCTACTTCATCAAGAAGGCGCACCGCCGCAAGAGTTTCGTGCGCCCGCGGGTGATCATCGGCGTGCCGTCGGAGATTACGCAGGTGGAGCGCCGTGCGGTGAAGGAAAGCGCCTACCGCGCCAAGGCCAGCGAAGTGCACCTGATCGAAGAGGGCATGGCGGCGGCCATCGGCGCCGGCCTGCCGATCACCGAAGCCTCGGGCAGCATGATCGTCGACGTCGGCGGCGGCACCACCGACATTGCGGTGATTTCGCTGGCCGGCATCGTCTACAGCCGCTCGGTGCGCGTCGCCGGCAACGCGATGGACGAGGCGATCATCACCTACGTCAAGCGCGAGCACGACCTGCTGATCGGGGAGCGGACGGCCGAGCGCATCAAGATCGAGCTCGGCTCGGCGGCGCCGCTGCAGCGAACGCCGCGAGATGGAGGTCAAGGGCCGCCACGTGCTCGAAGGCAAGCCCACGACCGTCACGCTGCACGACGGCCAGATTCGCGAGGCGCTTGGCCGAGACGGTGCGGCAGATCGTCCAGGCCGTGCGCGACGGGCTGGAGCGGATTCCGCCGGAGCTGTCGGCCGACGTCTACGACCGCGGCATCGTGCTGAGCGGCGGCGGCGCGCTGCTGCACAACCTCGACTCGCGGCTGCGCCGCGAGACCGGCCTGCCGGTGGAAGTGGCCGAAGATCCGCTGTCCTCGGTGGTGCTGGGGGCGGGGAAGATGCTGTCGGACTTCGCGCTGCTGCGGAAGGTGTCGATCGACTAAGGCGCCAGGCTCCAGGCTCCAGGCTCTTGCCTTTAGCCTTTTGCCCTTTGCCTTGAGCCGTCCGCTAAGTCCACTCGGCGGCGGCTGGATGGTCGGCTCCGGCGTCCGCCCCGGGTCCGGCCGCCCGCTCCCTGCCAGCCGGCTGATCGCCCGCACGCTCATGTCGCCGTCAACCGTGATCTGACACGACAGCCGAACGCCCGAGAGTCCCTTCTCGGCGAGCTTTCCCTTCTCCGCGGCGGTCATGCGCGCGGGCTCACCCTCAACGAACTCCACGCGGCACGTGGCGCACCTGGCGTTGCCGCCGCACGCGTGCAGGATGTCAACGCCCGCGCCTTCGATGGCGTTGACAAGTCGCGTGCCTTCGGCGACGTTCACGGCAGAGAATCCTTCGACGGTCAGGCTCGGCATACCGCTATGTTAACGTATCGAGTCGATGGCATCTGAGATCGCTCGACCCTCGCAGCTCTGGAAACCGCTTGCCCGCCGACCGCAAGCAGCTTGCCGCCGAGGCCTTCTGGCGTGACGGCGAGGCCAGCCTCGAACACGCGGAGGCGATCGCCGGCATCGCGCAGCGGATCAAGTTCCGCACGAAGTCGGTGGTGGCGCTGCCGATCGACAAGAAGGTGCGGCATCTGATCGCGATGCCGGTGTCGGAGCTGGTGGCCGCGCGCCTGCTGATCGCCTATCACCTGGCGCACCAGCGGCCGATGATGGGCAGCTTTCTCGATGCGTTGGGCGTGACAGCACGAGGGAGGTGTCATCGCCGAGGACGAGACGCCCAGCCCGACGCCGGAGAAGCTGAAGGAGGCCGCGGCCGCCATCGGCAAGGCCTACCCGGCCGAGGACGTCTCGTTGTACCTGTCCACGCTGCTGTGGCAGGACGCCGAGACCTGGGGTGCGCTGTCGGACGCGCCGGAACGCCAGGCGCCTGAGGCGGCGGAGAAGGCCTGATGTTCGACTGGATGACGGGGCTCGAGGGCTGGATCGCCCTCCTGACCCTGACGGTGCTCGAGATCGTCCTCGGCATCGACAACATCGTCTTCATCTCGATCCTGGCGGGAAAGCTGCGCAAGGAGGAGCGGGAACGGGCGCGCCGCTGGGGCCTGTCGCTGGCGATGATCACGCGGCTCGGGCTGCTGCTGGCGATCACCTGGGTGATGGGGCTGACCGCGCCGCTCTTCACCATCCTGGGCAACGAGATCTCGGGCCGCGACCTGATCCTGCTGGCCGGCGGCCTGTTCCTGATCGCCAAGAGCACGCACGAGATTCACGACAAGCTGGAAGGGGAGGAGGGCGAGGGCACGGCCCGCACCGCAGCCTCGTTTGCCGGCGTCATCATCCAGATCCTGATCCTCGACATCGTGTTCTCGCTCGACTCGGTGATTACCGCGGTGGGCATGGCCGAACACGTGAGCATCATGATGGCCGCCGTGATCATCGCCGTCATCGTGATGCTGGTGTCGTCGCGCAGCATCGGCGAGTTCGTGGAGCGGCACCCGACGGTCAAGATGCTGGCGCTCAGCTTCCTGCTGCTGATCGGCGTCTCGCTGCTCGGCGAGGGCCTGGATCAGCACATCCCGAAGGGTTACATCTACTTCGCGATGGGCTTCTCGGTGTTCGTGGAGATGATCAACCTGCGGGTCCGGGCCAAGAGTGCGCCGGTGCAGCTGCATCAGAAGTATCACGGAATAGACGACAGGCCCCAGGCCCCAGGCTCCAGTGAACCCGGAGCCTAAAGCCTAGAGCCCTGGAGCCTAGAGCCCGGAGCCTGGAGCCAGTTCACTATCGCCTCCGCGACTTCGCTCAAGACGTCCGCGGGCTTGTCGGCCGCGCACGGCAAACGAGTGATCCCCGCCTTCGACGGGCACGATTGCCGGTGTGGCCGTCGTGCCAGCGAGAGCTCCACGCAGGTCGTCTGGCGATCCGAAGCTGTCGCGCGTGCCCTGCACGATGAGCAGCGGCACCTTGATCGACGGCAGGTGGGCGGCGCGCTCGTTGCCGGTCTTGCCCGGCGGGCGCAGGGGATAGCCCAGGGCGACGATGCCGCTGATGCCGGGGACGCCGCGCGCGCCGAGGTGCGTGGCCATGCGGCCGCCCATCGACTTGCCGCCGATGAAGACCCGCGTCCGGCCCCTGGCCGCCGCCCGCTCCCGCGTCCACGCGAGCACGTGCTCGAAGGCGGCCTCGAGCACGGGCGCCCGATCGGGCACCTTGCGCCGCGCGTGCACGTAGGGGAAGTCGAAGGTCACGACGTCCACGCCGCGGGCCGCGATGGCCTCCGCGATCCCGACCATGAACTTGTGGTGCTGGCCGGCGCCGGCGCCGTGAGCGAGCAGCAGCGCCGCGTCGGACGGCTCCTCGCTGGCGTAGCAGGTGGCCGTCGTCGGGTAGTCACCCTCGATCGGGTGTGAGGTCACGGCTCCTGCAGCGCCGCCAGGAAGTCGCGGATGCGCTCGGCATTCGTGCCGATGTCGCTGCGGCCGACGCGCGAGACGCTGCGCAGGTCCACTCGCGTGCCCGTTCCCCACGGCGTGACGCGGATCACCACGTCGTCCACGAACCCGAACCACCGCGTCGTGTCGGTGGCCTCGATCAGGCCCGCCGCCGCGTCGGCCTTGACGATCTCCCAGCCCAGGCGCTCCGCCGTCGTCCGGGCGCGCGCGAACACCTGGCCCGACGGCTCGGGCAGCGTCAGGGGTGCCAGGTCCGGGTACCCCTGGCGCTGCTGCACGGCCACGTCGGGCGTACGGTTGAGCGGGTTCGGCGGCGTCGGCGCGCAGCGGCACGATGGCGGCGAAGGCCGGCGGGTTCTCGAGGTCGGTGGAGATGTCGTGGATCGGCGGCACGCGCTGCGCCCGGCGCTGGAGTGAGTAGGGGATCCACGCCACGGTCAGCCCCACCAGGGCGCCGACGACCGCGCACGGCCGCCGCGGCACGCGACCGCTTCCACTGCCAGGCGCGCGGTGCCGATCGCGACCAGGGCCGCCGCCAGACCGACGTAGGCGCCGTAGCGCAGGAGCCCGAACCCGAACCCGAGCGGGAGGCCGATGCGGTAGCTGGGCCCCGCGAGCGCCAGCAGGACCAGGCCGATGCCGGCGATGCCACAGGCGATCAGGGAGGCGCGCATGGGCCGAATTCTATCCCGCGTACACTGGGCCGCGTGCGATTGAGCGACCTGGGCTGGACCGAGGACCGCGCGCGGCAGTTCGACGAGGCCGCGGCCGGCAAGCCCGATCTGTATCCGGCCCGCGTCGCCGTGGAGTTCAACCACAACTACCGCGTCTATGTGGACGAGGGGGAGTGGGACGCGGTGATCGCCGGGCGCCTCAAGCATCACGCCGAGCGGCGTGCCGATCTGCCCGCGGTCGGCGACTGGGTGGTGGTCCGCCGGCGGCGCGACGAAGAGCAGGCCGCGATTGTCGGCGTCCTGCCGCGCGCGAGCGCGTTCTCCAGGAAGGTCGCCGGGGAGGTCACCGACGAGCAGGTGGTGGCCGCCAACATCGACGTGGTGTTCGTGGTCACCGCGCTCGACGCCGACTTCAGCGTGCGGCGTGTGGAGCGCTACTTGCTGCTGGCCCGGGAAGGCGGGGCCAGTCCCGTCGTGCTGCTGACCAAGCCCGACCTCTGCAGCGACGTGCCCCAGCTGGTCGCCGAAGTGGCGACGGTGGCAGGTGACGCGCCGGTGCACGTGGTGGGTCCACTGTCGGGCTACGGGATGGAGCACGTGGCGTCCTTCGCCGGCCCCCAGCGCACGTGCGCGCTGCTGGGGTCGTCCGGCGTGGGCAAGAGCACCATCGTCAACTGGCTGGTCGGCCGCGACCTGCGCCGCGACCCGCAGCGTCAGGTCCAGCGACTCGAAGGGACGCCACACCACCACCCACCGCGAGCTGATCCCGATTCCCACCGGCGGGCTGCTAATCGACACGCCCGGGATGCGCGAGGTCCAGCTCTGGGACGTCGGCAGCGCCGTCGAGCAGACCTTCGAGGACGTGGAAGCGCTGGCGGCGGCGTGTCACTTCTCGAATTGCCGGCATCGGGACGAGCCGCGCTGCGCCGTCAAGGCCGCGGTCGAGGCGGGGCAGCTCGACGCGTCACGCCTGGAGAGCTATCACCGTCTGCAGGACGAGCTGCGGCACCTGGCGGCCCGGCAGGACGTCCGCGCGCGCCTGGAAGACAAGCGGCTGTCCAAGGTCGCCAACAAGGCGCTGTCGCAGAAGATGCGGCTAAAAGGGGCTAAAGACGGGTGACGGGGGCGGCGGGGCTGCCGGCAGCGGAATGAAATCGAGCGTTGCCGGCACCGGATAGGGCTCGGCCGGCGGTGCCTGCGCCACGCGCGGGGATCCCGGCAGGTCGGGCAGCGGCGCCGTGACCCAATCGGCCGGCGGCCTGGCAGCCAGCATGGCGGCCGTGGCCAGCGTCAGCACCAGCGCGGCCGCCAGCCACCGCCGCCAGCGCCGGCGAGGCACCGGCACTGGTTCGTCGGCGGCCATGTCCAGCGCCACGCCCGCCCGGCGGACCGCATCGGGCCCGACCTCGTGCACGCGATCGCGCGCGCACAACATCAGGGCGCGGTCGCACAGCAGGTTCGCGAGCCGCGGCACGCCGCCGCTCAGCGCATGCACCTCGTCCAGCGCCTCGGCGTTGAAGTAGACCGCCGTCGCGCTGCGCGCGACCGTCAGGCGGTGCGACACGTAGCCGTCGAGGTCCCGCCGCGACAGAGGCGTGAGGCGCACCTGGCACGAGACGCGCGAGTCGAACGGCTGCAGGGCCGGCTGACCCAGCGTCGTCGAGCAGCGACGGCTGACCCAGCAGGACGACCTGCAGGGGCCGCGTCATGGCGTCATCCTCGCTGGCGATGAGCCGCACCTGTTCGAGAACTTTGGCCGACAGGTGCTGCGCTTCGTCCAGGATCAGCACGCCGTGCCCGCCGATGCCGGCGATCGACGACAGGAAGTCGCGCAGCGTGCGCACCAGGTCTTCGCGCGAGGCCGCCGCGGCGCGGCCGCTGCGGACGTCGTCCCTCGACACCACGCCGAAGTCGAGCAGGACCTCGCGCAGCAGTTCTTCGATCGTCAGGAACGGGTTGAGGATCAGCGACGCGAACGCGGTCCGGTCCAGCCTGGTCAGGAGCGCGCGGGCCACGGTGGTCTTGCCGGTGCCAACTTCGCCGGTCAGTACGGCGAACCCGTCGCGCCGGGCGATCGCGTCGCGCAGCGTGCCCAGCGCCTCGTCGTGCGATCCACTCAGATACAGGAACTGCGGATCCGGCGCGAGGGTGAACGGCGCGTGCGCGAACCCGTAGTACTCCTCGTAGGTCAGTGGCGCCGTCGCCGTTCGCCCGGAGCCCGGCTCGCTCACGATTCGCACTATAACAGGACTGATTTGCCCTCGTGACCCAGGCTCCTATAATGCGCGCATGATCCTGCCGCTGCTCTTGCTGGCACTTGCCGGCGCCGATCTCGACCAGGGCCGGGCCACCCCGCCGCGGCCCGCCGCGCCGCGTCCTGCGCCCACGCACGGCACGGCCGCCCGTGCCGGCCGCCGAAGGATCCGTTCTTCGTCTCGACGCTCCCGGCCTCGGAGATCGCCGGCAAGCAGGCGGTGCTCGAGACCTCGATGGGAACGATCGTCATCGACCTGCTGGCGGAGGCCGCGCCCAACCACGTGGCGCACTTCATCACCCGCGCCCGCGAGGGCGCCTACGACGGCACGGTGTTCCACCGCGTGATCGCGATGGGCATCGTCCAGGGCGGCGATCCGATCTCGAAGGATCCGGCGCAGACCGCGAAGTACGGCACCGGTGGCCTCGGCGTGCTGCGCTTCGAGGAGAACGCCGAGAAGCACACCCGCGGTGCCGTCTCGGCGGTGCTGGTGCCGGGCCGGCGGGACAGCGGCGGCTCGCAGTTCTTCATCAGCGTCAGCGATCAGCCGGCGCTCGACGGCCAGTACACCGTCTTCGCGCGCGTGGCCGAGGGACTGACGGTGGCGCAGAAGATCTCCACCGTCGCCGCCGACAGCACGGTGCCACGCGAGCGCGTGGAGATCAGGCGCGTGGCCATCCGCGACAAGCCGGCGCCGATTCCCGAGCCGTTCGTCGATGCCACGGTGGAGGACATGGCCCGGCGCCGCGTGGTGTTCGAGACGACGCTCGGGCCGATCACGATCGAGGTCTATCCCGACCGGGCGCCGAACCACGTGCGGCAGTTCCTGCGGCTCGCGGCGGCCGGTGTCTACGACGGCACCGCGTTCCACCGTGTGGTCAAGGGCTTCGTGATCCAGGGCGGCCACATGCCGACGCGGAAGGAGCCGCCCGACGATCGCCAGGAGCGCTACATCCGGACGCTGCAGCCGGAGTTCACGCCGACGCCGCACGACCGCGGCATCGTGTCGATGGCGCGCGGCGACGACCCGGCCAGCGCCACCAGCTCGTTCTTCATCGTGCTGGCGCGCACCCCGGCCCTGGATGGCCGCTACAGCGTCTTCGGCAAGGTGGTCGCGGGGCTGGAAACGGTCGCGGCAATCGAGGCGCAGCCGGTGGAGGGCGAGGCTCCGGCGACGCGCATCGAAGTGCTGAAGAGCGCGCGTGGAGCCGTGAGGGGCTCCGGGCTCCAGGCTCCGGGCTTCAGGCCTGATTTACCGCGTCAGTGTTCCGGACAGCGCGCCCAGGAACGCGATCAGGTCGCGCTTCTCGGTCTCGGTCAACGCCAGCGGGCGCACTTCGACATCCAGGAACGGATTCGGCGCGGCCGCCCCGGTTGTAGTGCTCGACCACGTCCTCGAGCGTCGCCAGGCTGCCGTCGTGCATGTAGGGCGCCGTGCGGGCGATCTCGCGCAGCGTCGGCGTCTTGAAGTCTCCGCGCCCGGCGCCGTCATCGGTGAGCCGTCCGTCGCGCCAGGCCACGCCCGTGTTGTGCAGGCGCTCGTCGGTGAACGTGGGACCGACGTGGCAGCTTGCGCAGTTGCCCTTGCCGCGGAACACCTGGAGGCCACGCTGCTGCTCCGGCGACAGGGCCTCCCGGTCGCCGTTGACGAAGCGGTCGAACGGCGCGTCGCCGGACAGCAGCGATCGGACGTAGCTGGCCAGGGCGTGCGAAATGTCGGGCACGGGCAGGCCTGCACGAGTGCTGGCCTCATCGAGCGTCAGGTCCATCTCGTTGGGATCCTGAATCGGCTGGAGCACAAGTTCCTCCAGCGTCCGCACGCGGCCGTCCCAGAAGAAGGCCCGGCCGTAGCCCCGGTTCACGAGCGCCGGGCGAGTTGCGACGGCCCGTGCGTCCGAGCACGCCCACCGCCACGACGCGCCCGTCGCTGAAGGCGCGGTCCGGCTCGTGGCAGCTGGCGCAGGACACCGTGCCGTCGCGCGAGAGGCGGCGGTCGTTGAACAGCCGCCGCCCGAGTTCCACTTTCTCGTCCGTGAGGGGATTGTCCTCCGGGACCGGCATGTAGAGGTCCAGTCCCAGAGGAATCACCAGTGCCGCCGCGATGAGCCAGGCAATCACGCGTCCACTATGCCGGACGCACGTCAGCCCCCCGCGCCGGTTCTGTCATGGTTCGGTCAAGCTCGCGTCACCGGGGCAGGAAGTTCTCGAGCGTCGAGACGCTGGCGCGCTGCTGGCGGCCGTCCGGCAAGAGCGCCGGCAGCCCGACGAAGACCAGCCGCTTGCCGTCGGGATGCAGCGCCGGTGTCTTTACCCTCATGTCGAGCCCAACCCGCTCCGCCGCGCCCCCGACGGCGGGCACCCTCCACAACGACGAGTCGCCCCTGGCGAAGAGCAGGAACCGCCCGTCCGGCGACCACGTCAGCGCCTGGCGCAGCGAGCCGGTCGCCCTCCTCCGGGGTCGCAGGATCGGAATACCTCGCGAGACGGGCCACCGCCGGCCGGCATCACTTCGACGACGCACCCTAAGCAGGGTCATGGCCAATTGCGTGCCGTCAGGCGATACAGCAACCGAGACACGATCTCCAGTCCGCCGGGGAACGCCACGTTCTTCAGTTCCGTGGCCTGGCGTCTTTCGATGTCGAAACGCATCAACTTCTGCCCATCCTCCACGTTCAGCACGTAGAAGATGGTCTTGCCGTCGGGGAGAGGTCGTACGAGCTCACCTCGCGGGGCAGCCGAGCCAGGAGTTCGATGTTGCCGGTGTCGATGGCGAATCGATAGAACCCGAATCCCGGGCCGTCCGCGTCGCCCGATTCGACCAGCACGGAGCGATTGTCCGGGAACCACTTGGGGCCTGCCTGAAAGCGCGACGACACTCGGGTCGGGAGCGGCACCGTGCGTTCTTCGCCAGTTCTCGTCGATCGAACCACCAGCACTCCCGTCCGGGTGTCCGCCGACACCTGAAGGAACGAGTAGTAGGCGAGATACTCGCCATCGTGCGACCACGTGGAGCCGAGGTTGAAGTTGATGAGCCGCTCGGTTATCGGCACCGGAGCCTTCGTGGCGCGCAGGGCATCGACCTCCGCGAGGTAGATGTTCGGGCGAGCGGGTGCCGGCTCGATGTAGTGGAGCGTGCCGCCCCTGGTCATGCCCAACAGGCTGATCGGGCCGACGTCCGCCCGTATCGACATGGCCGGGCCGGCCTCGCGTCCGTTTCGGATCGGCACCATCCACAATCGCGTTGCGTCCCGTGCGGTCGCTCAGGAACAGCAGATGTGAGCCGTCCGGCGACCACAGCGGGAACGAGTCGTTGGCCGGGTTCCTGACCACCGTCGTCTCCTGGCTGCCGTCGGTGGCCAGGACGATGATGTCGCGGGGAGAGCCGGCGTCGGTTGCCGGCACGTCGTAGGCCAGATACCGGCCGTCCGGGGACAGGCTGAGCATGTTGGGCCGACGCCACTCGAGGGACTTGATGCTGCGAAACGACCTGTTCTCGATGGTCACGGTGCCGATCTGCGACGTCCGATCCGGCAGGACGGCGAATCGCCTGGAGCTGCCGGCCGTCGGGCATCCACGCCAGCTTGTAAGGCACCTCGTTGATTCTGGTTCGAAGGGCGACTGTGGGAGCTGCCTGGACGCCGTCGGTCGAAATCAGCCGGACCTCCGCGGCGTTCTCGGGGTGGATGTACCACACGTAGGCCACTTGCCGGCCGTCCGGTGACACCACCGGCACGTTCGAGTAGCCGTTGTTGCCCCAGTCGGCCGTGTGCGTCAACCGGCGGTTCGTCGCCCGTCGTCGAGATCGCGCAGGGACACGTTGCCGCTGTCGTCGGTGAAGCTCACGTAGCGGCCATCCGGCGACGGCGCGGCACTGTCCGCCAAGTTCACCGCCGTTGGGAATCTGGCGGACGATCTGCTGCGTCTGAGGCCGCCGCTGGTCCGCCGAGGGCGGCCAGCTGCCGCCGCGCCGTGGTGGCGCTCTCGACCTGGTCCGCGAACTCACGGGTGACGCGCTCGTAGACCGTCCGAGCCTGCGCGTCGCCCAGCTTCCGGTAGGCGTCCGCCATCCGCAGCAGCGCCGTGGCCGCCAGGCGCTCGATCGGTTCGACCGGCGCGGTCCACGACGGCGCGGTACATCGCGATCGCTCCCTGGAGATCGCCTTCCACTTCCTCTTTGTGCTGCGCGGCCTTCAGCTCGACCTCGACGGAGCGAGGGGCCTGGGCCAGCAGCAGCGCGCTCCCGGTGAGCATCGCCCCCACAAGGATTGCCGCCAGTGTGTGTCTCATGTGCGAGAACCTCCCTGGCTGCAGACTACGAACCGGGTGTCGGGCGCCAATCGCTCGCGTGTCACCGGTCGGTCACGCCTTCAACGTCGAACCGGTAGCCCAGGCCTCGCAGCGCGATCAGATAACGTGGATGCTCGGGGTCCGGCTCGATCTTCTTCCGGAGATTCGTCACCTGGTTGTCCACCACCCGGTCGGTGACATGGGTACCGGATCCCCACACCTCGTCGAGCAACTGGGCGCGCGAGAGCAGCCGGCCGGAGCGCTTGACGAAGGCCGAAAGCAGCTTGAACTCGAGTGCTGACAGGTCCACCACCTTTCCGCCGCGCCGCAGCTCGCAGCGGCCGAAGTCCAGCTCCGCGTCGCCGAAGCGATGGACGTCCGGCGCCTGGCCGGCACTGCGCCGCAGGTGCGCCTTGATCCGCGCCCGCAGTTCGCGAGCGCTGTAGGGCTTGGTCACGTAGTCGTCGGCGCCGGCCTCGAGGCCCATCACTTTCTCGGCCTCCTGTGCGCGGGCGGTCAAGCAGCACGATCGGCGTGTCCACGCCGGCCCGCCGCACCTGCCGGCACACCTCGAAGCCGTCCTGTCCCGGCAGCATGACGTCGAGCAGGATCAGGTCGAACTCGCGGGACAGCGCGCGGCGCGCAGCGGTGTCGCCGTCGATGGCGAGCTCGGTCTGGTAACCCTCGCGCCGCAGGTCGTCTTCGAGGGCCAGGGCGATGCTGGGCTCGTCCTCGACAATCAGGATCCTCTTCATGCGTGACCCGCGGCCGCGGGAAGGAGAGTAGTGAACCGTGTTCCGCGCCCCGGTTCGCTGTCGAGTTCCAGGCGGCCGCCGTGCGCGCGGACGATCTGGTTGGCCATGGTCAGGCCGATGCCGGTGCCCTTGACGTTCAGCGTGCGCGCCGCCGAGCCGCGGGCGAATTTCTGGAAGATGGTTCGCTGCTCATCCTTCGGGATGCCAGGCCCTTCGTCCTCGACGGCGATGCCGACGAACGCACCGCGCGGCGTCACCGATACTCGCACCGTGGACGATTCGGGCGAGTACTTGACCGCGTTATCCACCAGATTCCTCAGCGCCAGGGCCAGTGCCTCGCGATCGGCGCGGATGTGCATGCGCGCCGACTGCGCGTCGCCGTGCGCCAGGCACTCGACGCGATGCGCGGTTGATGGCGTCTGATCGCGGCACTCCTGCACCACGCGGTTCACCAGCTCGGCGGCGTCGGTGTCCACGAACTGATACGCACGCCGGCCGGCGTCGAGACGGCCGAAGTCCAGCAGGTTCTCCACCATGGCGTGCAGCCGGCGGCTCTCACGCCCCAGCGCGCGGTAATAGTCGGTCAGCCGCTCTGGCGGCGTGCCGCCCTCCTCCAGCATCTCGGTCAGGTGGCACATCGCGGTCAGCGGCGAGCGGAACTCGTGCGACACGGCGGCGACGAAGTCCGATTGCAGCCGCGCCACGCCGAGCTCCCGATGCACCGCCCGGAAGACGAAATACCCCGCCGCGGCGATCACCAGGAGCATCAGGCCAAACCCGGCGGCGAAGACATTGCGCCGTGACGCCGACATGGCCTGGACCGCGGCGGCGTCCGCCACAGCGACGTGAAGCGTCCACGGCAGGCCCGTTTCCACCGACGTCTTCGTGACTCGCTCCGTGTCGGGCACAGCCTGGCCCCACGCGATACGCCGGGACTGATCCTCGAGGGTCAGGCGCGCCTGCCAGTTCTCGACGATGGGCCTGGTGGACGCGCCCAGGTCCTCGACGCGGCCGACGATTGCGGCGGCGCCATGGGGCGAGCGCTGCCACACGGTGGCGAATGCGCCAGCGCCGTTCGACCAGCTTGAACGTCCCGCGGGCTCGCGCAGCCACAAGGCCCACGAAGCCTCCGCAGCTTCGGCGAGGGCCATAACGCCGGCCGAACCCTGCTCCGTGGGGCCGGTGCCGAACGGCTCCCGGTAGAAGTCGAACGTGGCGCGATCCAGTCGAAATCGTCCGTCGCCTAACGCTTCAGCAAGGCGCGCGGCTTCTCCCGCCGCTTCGGCGTCGCGGCCGGCGGCCCTCAGGAGGGCGCTCCTTTCGCGCAGTCCCACCAGCGCCGCCGGTGCCCCGGCCACGGATGCGTTGCCCAGTGCCACCAACTCGCCGTAGACCGCGAGCGCCTCTTCCTCGCGTGCCTGCTTTCGCAGGACCCGGGCGAGCCGCACCAGTGCCGCCGCGCGGACGCCTGGGTGCGGCGATGCCGCGAACGCGCGATAGACCTCCGCGGCTTGCGAGAGATTTCGGTCGCGGAGTTCCACCGTTTCCGCGTCGGCGAAAGCCGCGGCGAGCGGCTCCGGCGCCGGCGGCACGCCCGGGTAGTAGGGAAGCGCCACGCCCTGGTGACGCACGACGCCGTTCTCGTCGAAGACAACGAGCACGGCGCCCGGAGGCACGGCGACCCGGTCGCCTCGCGCGGCCGGCGCCAGCAGAGCGCCCCACGTGGCCAGGCTGCGGTTCAGCTCGCGTGCAGCGAGCGTGGCCACATTCTCGAGACGCTCGCGCAGCCGCTGGGATTCGAGCGCGCGGTCCTGCTCCAGCAGCCGCCAGCCGAGCCATCCGAGCCCGACGAGCGGAATCCCCGCCAACGCCACGAACAACGCCAGCCCCGTCACGGGCGCGCCGAGCCGGTGGGGTCCAATCATCGTCAGGTGTGACCTGGGCGTCATTCTACGCGCCAGCGTCACGCCTTCATCGGCGCTGTGTCACGCCTCGGTCAGGGCCAGAGACGGTGTCGAGTTACTTCGTCGCCTGGGCTTGGCTGCCAGCGCCGGACGCTGGCAGGTCTAGCGCCCAGTTGCGCCGGGCTGGTCCGCCTTCGCACGATGCCAGGTGCCGGCTCCGGGTGCAGAGGCGTCGCGGGCGTCACCCAGGCCTCCGTCATGAAGCTGTCACGAATGCGTCAGGGCGCCGCGGCGCGAGCCATAATGGCGCATGCTCAAAGGCTCGCGGGAAGCTGTCCTCAAGCGCGTGCAGCCGATCAGCATCCATGGCCAGCTGTCGTACGACGTTCATTACGTCTTCGCGGACGACACCGAGGAGTCCGTGCACGTGGCCCGTGTCGGGCCAGAGGCTGTCGCGATGGGGCTGCAAGCCGGCGATCGGGCCAAGCTCGATTTTCTGGTCGGCGTCGTCACCGCGATCAACCGCTCCACCGAACGCCCCGCGAGTCCTAGGCCTGGAGCCCGTAGCCCGGAGCCTGTGGCCCTTCGTCTCTAGTCCTCCCCGAACGGCAACCACCCCTTCGGCAGCGGCTCCTCGCGCGGGCCCAGATTGTGAGCGCTCACGCCCAGGAGCCGCACCGGCCGTGTCGCGGCCTCGGTCTTCTCCAGCAACGCACACGCCCGCACGGACAGATCCTCGGCCGACTGCGTCGGCTGGCTGGTGTGGCTGCGGGTGATGGTGGAGAAGTCGCTGTAGCGGACCTTGATCGTGACCGTGCGCGCGAAGAGCTCGCGGCGCGTCAGAAAGGCGGCGACGCCGCCCGCCAGATCCACCAGCACCGCGCGCATCGCGGCAGGGTCGGTCAGGTCCTCGGCGAACGTGGTCTCGCTGCCGGCCGACTTGCGCTCGTGGGTCGAAACCACCGGCCGCGGGTCGATGCCGCGCGCGAGCTGCTGGAGCCATTCGGTCAGCGAGCCCACCGCCCCGCGCAGCCGCTCGGGGTCGGCGCTGCGGACGTCCACCAGCTTGTTGATGCCGCAGGCGCGCAGCTTGCGCGGCCGTGACCGGACCGACGCCCCACAATGCGTCCACATCCAGCCCGTGCAGGAAGTGTTCGACGCGTTCCGGGGCGATCACGGTGAGGCCGTCGGGCTTCTGCCACCCGGACGCGATCTTGGCCAGGAACTTGTTGGGCGCGACGCCGGCCGAAGCCGTGAGCTGCGTGCGCGCGCGGATCGCCTCCTTGAGCCGCCGGGCGACGCGCATGCCCAGCGGCTCCTGCCAGGCGTTCTCGGTGACGTCGAGATACGCCTCGTCGAGCGACATCGGCTCGACCAGCGGCGTCACCTCGCGAAAGAGCTCGAACACCTGGTCCGAGGCCTGCTTGTAGCGCGCGAAGTCCGGCCTGACGATCACCAGCTCGGGGCACAGCCGCACGGCCCGCGACATCGGGATGGCCGAGCGCACACCGAACGCACGCGCCTCGTAGCTGGCCGCGGCCACGACGCCGCGTCCCTCGGGCCGTCCGCCCACCGCCACCGGGCGGCCCCGCAACGCCGGATCGTCCCGTTGCTCGACCGACGCGTAGAAGGCGTCCATGTCCACGTGCAGGATGCGCCGGACGGCCGGCGGAGCCGGATCAGCGGCCCGTGGCTCCGAATCCACCCCGGCTCTCCTGGCGGAGCTCGGCGACTTCCTGCCACTCGACGCGCGGGGCGGGCAGGATGATGCCCTGGGCGATGCGGTCGCCGCGCTGCACCACCACCTCCTGGGCCGTGACGTTGAGCACGGGAATGCGCACCTCGTCCACTGGTCCCGCGTAGTCGGAGTCCACCACGCCCACGCCGTTGGCCACCACCAGGCCGCGTTTGAGTGGCGTGCTGCTTCGAGCGAAAATAGCCAGGAAGTATTCGGGCGGCACTTCGACGACCAGCCCCGTCGGGACCAGCGCCATCTGGCCCGGCGCGACGGTCACGTCGCGCGCCGCCGCCAGGTCGAAACCGGCCGCACCGGCGGTGGCATAGGCGGGGAGGGGAACCGTGGGATCGAGGCGTCTCAACCGAAGCTGCATCACTCCAGCATATGCGGTCGCGAGGATGCTCGCCGCCGCGTTTTTCGCCGCGCTCCTGTCGCTCCCCGCGGCGGCGCAGGATCTCACCGCGCCGTTGCCGCTCGATCCGACGATCACCACCGGCCGCCTGCCCAACGGCCTCGTCTATTTCATCCGCCACAACCCGCGGCCCGGCAACCGCGTCCTGCTGCGGCTCGCGGTGCGCGCCGGCTCCAACGACGAGGCCGCAGGACCAGCGCGGGCTGGCGCACATGCTCGAGCACATGGCGTTCAACGGCAGCGCCAAGTTCAAGCCGGGCGAGCTGGTGAAGTACCTGGAGTCGATTGGCGCGCGGTTCGGCCCGCACGTCAACGCCTACACGAGCTACGACGAAACCGTCTACATGCTGGACGTGCCCACCGATCGCCCCGGCGCGGTGCGGCGCGGCTTCGAGGCGCTGAGCGACTTCGCCGGCGGCATCACGCATGGACCCGCGCGAGGTGGACAAGGAGCGCGGCGTCGTGATCGAGGAATGGCGCGGCCGGCTGGGCGCCGGCACGCGCATGCAGCAGCCGCAGATCGAAGGCATCTTCGGGCCGATGTCGCGCTACGCGCAGCGCCTGCCGATCGGCACGCCGGAGAGCCTGAAGGCGTTCACCGTCGAGCGTCTGCGCGACTTCTATCGCGCGCACTACCGCGCCAACCGGATGGCGGTGGTGGTGGTGGGCGATATCCCTCCGGCGGAGGCCGAGCGCCAGATCAAGGAGCTGTTCGCCGGCGTGGCCGGCGGCGCGGCCGCCCGCCCGGTCTATCCGATCCCGCCGCATCACCGACACGCGCTTCGTGACCGTGTCCGATCCCGAGGCGCAGGGCTCCTCGGTGTCGATCATCCACAAGCGGCCGCTGCGCGCGCTGATCTCGATTGCCGACTACCGGCGCTCGCTGGTGGGCGGGCTGATGGCGCAGATGGTGAACGCGCGGCTGGGCGAGATGGCGCGCCAGCCGGGGGCGCCGTTCCTGGGCGCGTCGGTCGGCGATCAGACCCTGGGGCTGTCGGTGCAGGCGCTGGCGATTTCGGCGCGCGTCAACGACGGCCGGATTCCCCAGGGCCTGAGCGCCATCGCGCAGGAAGTGGCGCGGGTCAAGCAGTTTGGCTTCGGCGCCGCGGAGTTCGACCGCGCGCAGCGTTCGACGCTGGCGCAGTACGAGCGGATGTACAACGAGCGTAACAACGGCCAGAGCGGCCCGCTGGCCGCGGAGCTGCTGCGCCACTACCTGAGCCAGGAGGCCGTGCCCGGGATCGAGCGCGAGCTGCCCCTGGCGCGCGAGCTGCTGCAGACGATCACCAGGGAGGAGGTGGCGGCGTACGCGCGCGAGGCGCTGCCCGACACCAACCGCGTGGTGCTGGCGTCGGCGCCGCAGAAGCCGGGCCTGACCGCCGGTCACCGCGACGCAGCTCAGCGAGGCGCTGACGGCCGGCCTGGCGGCGACCGTCACGGCGTGGCGCGACGAGGCGTCGTCGAAGGAGCTGATGACGCGGCCGGCGCAGCCGGGCACGGTCCAGGCGCGGCGGGAGATCCCCGAGATTGGCGTCACGGTGCTGACCCTGTCGAACGGCGTCGAGGTGTGGCTGAAGCCCACCGAGTTCCGCGCCGACCAGATCATCTTCACCTCCTATGCGCGCGGCGGCGTGTCGCTGGCGCCGGAAGCCGATTACCTCAACGCGTCGCTGGCCACGTCGTTCGTCGGCTTGGGAGGCCTCGGCGGGTTCTCACCGGTCGATCTCGGCAAGATGCTGGCGGGGCGTCTGAGCAGCGCCAGCGCCTTCATCTCGACCTACCTGCACGGCGTCTCCGGGTCCGCCACGCCCAAGGATTTCGAGACGTCGCTGCAGCTGGCCTATCTGAACTTCACGGCGCCGAACCAGGATCCCGCGGCGCTGGAGCTGATGAAGCGGCGGATGGAGGCCAACCTGGCGAATCAGGCGCAGAGCCCCGGCGCCGTGTTCGGCGAGCGGCTGCGCGAGGTGAACACGGTCGGACACTACACCGCGCGCCCGATCAAGCTCGGGGACCTGCCGAAGCTCGACGCGAAGAAGATGTTCGACTACTACACCGCGCGCTTCGCCAACGCCGCCGACTTCACCTTCTTCTTCGTCGGCTCGTTCAAGGTGGACGACGTGGCGCCGCTCATCGCCACCTATCTCGGGGCCCTGCCGTCCAAGGGCATGCCGGATTCGCAGCACCGCGATCTGGGGCTGCGGTTCCCGACGTCGGTCGTGCGCGAGGTCGTCCGCAAGGGCCAGGAGCCGCGCGCCAACACCGTCATCACCTTCTTCTCGGACACGGGCCTCGACGAGGCGGAGAGCCACCGCGCCGAATCGGCCGCCGAGGTGCTGCAGACGCGCCTGCGCAACGTGCTGCGCGAGGAGCTGGGCGGCACCTACTCGGTGGGCGTCAACTACTCGAACACCGCGCCGCAACCCGGCTACGGCACCACGCAGATCCAGTTCGGCAGCTCACCCGAGAACGTGGAGAAGCTGGTGACGGCGGTCCTGGCCGAAGTGGACAAGCTGCGGCGCGACGGCCCCACCGCGGCCGAAGTGAACAACGTCAAGGAAGGGGAGAAGAACGACCTCGCCGCGGCGTGACGCAGAACGGGTTCTGGCTGAACTCGCTGCAGTCCGCGCACGTCATGGGGCGCGACGCCAGGCTGATCCCGCGGCGCCGCGAGCAGACCGATCTGCTGACGGCGCAGAACATCCACGCCGCCGCGCAGAAGTACCTGCCAGCGGACCGTTACACCGTGCTGAGCCTGCTGCCGGAAACCGCCGCTGCGCCGACGACGAGATAGGCCCAGAGCCTGGACTTAGCTTTGCGCAGCCGCCATCGGGTTCTCGTCCGCACTCGGGCCATAGATGGCTGGCACTGGCACGTTGAGAAGTCGGAGGTACACGGACAGTTGGCCGCGGTGGTGGTAGACGTGATTGAGCGCAAGTGAGCGGATCAGTACACCTTTGGGCAGCACCATGATCGTCGCACCGTTGCTCTGCAACTGCCACATGGCTGCCAATCCTGCGTCACCAATCGTCGACACCGCGGCTTTGACCTTTCGGACGCTGTCGTCGTGCACAGCCAGGATCTGGGCGTTCGAAGTGGGCTGTGGCGGCTCGCCCATGTCTGGCATTTCCATTGAGTCCTGCAGCGCCCACTGACTGATCAGCCCGGGGCCAATCGCCACGTGGAGCGCGAGGTGTCCGAGCGAGCGCGACTTCGGGTGGGGTTTCCAGGTCAACTGATCGGTGGGAACCCGCTCGAGTACACGGCGCGTCGTCACGGACTCGAGCTCGAATTCTTGGAGGATCTCGTTGGCGGTGGCAGGCATGACGGGCTCCTTTGTTCATCCGACGATCAGGCATCTCTGAGCGCCGGTAACACGCCCTGCGAGCGATGGGCCGAGGCGTCTCGGAGGCTGGAGCCCGGAGCCCGGAGCCGTCGGGTTGATATACTTCGAGTTTCGCATCCCCAGAATCCACGCATGCAATACATCTACACAATGAAAGGCCTCAGCCGGGCGTATCCGCCCGATGCCGTGGTGCTCCGCGACATCTGGCTGTCGTTCCTGCCCGGCGCCAAGATCGGCGTGCTCGGCTTGAACGGCGCCGGCAAGAGCTCGCTGCTCAAGATCATGGCCGGCGAGGACACCGGCTTCACCGGCGAGGCCTACGCCGCCGACGGCGTCAGCGTCGGCTTCCTGCAGCAGGAGCCGCAGCTGGACCCCGCCAAGACCGTCAAGGGCAACGTCGAGGAAGGCGTCGCCGAAATCAAGGCGATGCTCGATCGGTTCGACGAGCTGAACATGAAGCTCGGCGAGGATCTGCCGCCCGACCAGATGGACAAGGTGATGGAGGAGCAGGGCCGGCTGCAGGACCGGATCGACGCCGCCAACGCCTGGGACATCGACTCGCAGCTCGAGCTGGCGATGGACGCGCTGCGCTGCCCGCCGCCCGATGCGGACGTCGCCACGCTGTCGGGCGGCGAGCGCCGCCGCGTGGCGCTGTGCCGCCTGCTGCTCAAGTCGCCGGATCTGCTGCTGCTCGACGAGCCCACCAACCACCTCGACGCCGAGTCGGTGGCCTGGCTCGAGAAGTTCCTCAAGGACTACAAGGGCACCGTGGTGGCGGTGACGCACGACCGCTACTTCCTGGACAACGCGGCCGAGTGGATTCTGGAGCTCGATCGCGGCGCCGGCATCCCGTGGAAGGGGAACTACTCGTCCTGGCTCGACCAGAAGCAGCAGCGGCTGGCGCAGGAGGAGAAGTCCGAGAGCAAGCGCCAGAAGACGCTGCAGCGCGAGCTGGAGTGGATCCGCATGGCGCCGCGCGCACGCCAGGCCAAGGGCAAGGCCCGCCTCAACGCCTACGAGCAGATGCTCAACGAGGACTCGGCGCAGAAGATCGAGCAGGTGGAGATCTACATCCCGCCGGGCCCGCGCCTCGGCGACGTGGTGGTGGAGGCGCGCGGGCTGCGCAAGGCCTACGGCGACCAGCTGCTGTTCGACGACCTGAACTTCACGCTGCCGCGCGGCGGCATCGTCGGCGTGATCGGGCCGAACGGCGCCGGCAAGACCACGCTGTTCCGGATGATCACCGGCCAGGAGCAGCCCGACGCCGGCACGCTGCAGCTTGGGCGACACCGTGGCGCTCGGCTACGTCGATCAGAGCCGCGACGCGCTGAGCGCCGAACAAGTCGGTGTGGGAGGAGATCACCGGCGGCGAAGACGAGCTGCTGGTCGGCAAGCGGCCGATCGCCTCGCGCGCCTACGTCAGCTGGTTCAACTTCAAGGGCGCCCAGCAGCAGCGCAAGGTGGGGACGCTGTCGGGCGGCGAGCGGAACCGCGTCCACCTGGCGAAGCTGCTGCAGCGCGGCTCGAACCTGCTGCTGCTGGACGAGCCGACCAACGACCTCGACGTGGACACGCTGCGGGCGCTCGAAGAGGCGCTGGTCAGCTACGCCGGCTGCGCGGTGGTGATCAGCCACGACCGCTGGTTCCTGGACCGCATCGCCACGCACATGCTGGCGTTCGAGGGCGAGAGCCAGGTGGTGTGGTTCGAGGGCAACTACCAGGACTACGAGGCCGATCGGCGGCGGCGCCTGGGCGCCGAAGCCGACCGCCCCCATCGCATCAAGTACCGCAAGCTCACACGGTAACGGCCCGACGCCGGGCCAGGGAGGGCACGATGAACGCAGAGCAAGCCAAGTTCCTCGCCGGCTACTTCGCCGGCCTGATCGAGCAGGAGACCGTCACCACGGCAAAGGTCCTGGCCGCGGTGCCCGACGACAAGCGCGATTACAAGCCGGATCCGAAGTCGCGGACGGCGTGGGAGCTGACCACGCACCTCGCCACCGGCGACGTGTGGTTCCTGCAGAGCATCCTCGACGGCAAGTTCGAGATGGATCCTGCCGAGGCCGACGAAGGCGGAGAAGCAGTTCTCGACCGTGGCCCAGGTGGTGGAGTTCTACAAGCGCGAGGTGCCGCCGCGCATCAAGGCGCTGCGCGAGCTGCCGGCCGAGAAGCTGACGCAGGTGGTGGACTTCTTCGGCGTCATGAAGCAGCCGAACGCCGCCTTCCTGGGCATCGCCACCACGCACGGCGTCCATCATCGCGGCCAGCTGGCGGCGTACCTGCGCGCGATGGGATCGAAGGTGCCGAGCATCTACGGCGGCAGCGCCGACGAGCCGTTGGGCACCTAGGCCGCGGATCGAACCGGCGGCATGTCCTTTCCGGATCTCCGCGCGTTCCTGGCGCAGCTCGAGCGCGACGGCGCGCTGGTGACCGTCGACGCTCCCGTCGACCCGCGCCTGGAAGTCGCGGAGATCCACCGCCGCGTGATTGCCGCCGGCGGCCCGGCGCTCCTCTTCACCAACGTCAAGGGCAGCCGGCACCGGCTGGTCACCAATCTGTTCGGCACCGCCCGGCGCGCCGAGCTGGCCTTCGGCGAGCGGCCGCTGCGGCTGATCAAGCGGCTCGTCGAGCTGGTGGAGACCCTCGTGCCGCCGACTCCGGCCAAGCTGTGGGCGCGCCCGCGACGTGGGCGCGCGAGCTGCTGAAGGTCGGCATGCGCGGCGTGTCGGCCGGCCCGGTCACCGAACGCGTCACCCGCGACGTGCGGCTGGACGCGCTGCCGGTGATCACCTCCTGGCCCGAGGACGGCGGGCCGTTCATCACGCTGCCGCTGGTCTACACCACGCATCCCGACCAAGCACGGGCACAACCTGGGCATGTACCGGATGCAGGTGCACGACCATCGCTCCACCGGCATGCACTGGCAGATCGGCAAGGGCGGCGGCTACCACTACGCGGTGGCCGAGGCGCTGGGGCAGCCGCTGCCGGCCACGGTCATGCTGGGTGGCCCGCCGGCGCTCATCCTGTCCGCCATCGCGCCGCTGCCCGAGAACGTGCCGGAGCTGCTGCTGGCGTCGCTCCTGGCCGGCGAGCGACTGCGGCAGGTGCGCGGCGCCGGCGCGCATCCGATCGTCGCCGACGCCGAGTTCGCGCTCATCGGCGAGGTGCAGCCGGGCGTCCGCCGGCCCGAGGGCCCGTTCGGCGACCACTACGGCTACTACTCGCTGCAGCACGACTACCCGGTGTTCACCGTCAAGGAGATTGCGCACCGGGCCGACGCCATCTATCCCGGCCACGGTGGTCGGCAAGCCGCGCCAGGAGGACTTCTTCATCGGCGACCTGCTGCAGGAGCTGCTGTCGCCGCTCTTCCCGGTGGTGATGCCGGCCGTCGAGACGCTGTGGTCCTACGGCGAGACCGGCTATCACTCGCTGGCCGCGGCCATCGTCAAGCAGCGCTACGCGCGCGAGGCGATGGCGAGCGCGTTCCGCATCCTGGGCGAGGGCCAGCTGTCGCTGACGAAGTTCCTGCTCGTCACCGACCGCGCCGTGGACGTGCGCGACTTCAAGGCCACGCTCGAACACATCCTGGCGCGGACGCGCGTCGAGACCGACCTCTACGTGTTCTCCAACCTGTCGATGGACACGCTGGACTACACCGGCCCGGAGGTGAACAAGGGCTCGAAGGGCGTGTGGATGGGCCTCGGCGACCCGGTGCGCGACCTGCCGCGGCGAGTTCGCGGCCGGCGCGGTGCCGGCTGGCGTCGCCGACGTCCGCGTCTACTGCGGCGGCTGCCTGGTCGTGCAGGCGCCGCCGTATCAGGAGGAGACGGGCGCCGCGGCGCGTCTGGCCAAGCGAGCCGGCCTTCGCGGCCTGGCCGCTCGTGGTGCTGAGCGACGACGCGGCGCGGGCGACCCGCAGCGACATGAACTTCCTGTGGACCACCTTTACGCGGTTCGAGCCGGCGGCCGACATCACGGCCGCGGAGCAGCGGATCGTCCGCAACCACGTGTCGTACGCCGGGCCCGATCGTGATCGACGCCCGGATGAAGCCGTGGTACCCGAAGGAGCTGTTCTGCGATCCGGACACGGCCCGGCTGGTGGACGGACGCTGGAGCCAGTATTTTCCCGCGCGGCACAGTTGAGATGGGCGACTCGGAGCGCGGACACCTGGATTAGGATTCTCGGAGGAGGTCGCATGTCCAGAGACGAGATCGAGGCGCTCATCGACCGCCGCGCAGCGCGCCTGGAACGCGCGGGACGCCCACGCCCTGGCCCTCGATCACGCCGAGGACGGCGTGGTGGAGAGCCCGCTGGCAGGCGGCAGCGCCACCGGCCGCGAGGCCATCGAGAAGCTGTACGCCACCTATTTCCGCGCGTTCACCGATTTCAAGCTCGAGACAGCGCGACCTGCTGATCGACGGGGACCGGGCGGCGCTCTTCGCCTACGATCGGCCGGCACCGACCGCGGCGGGTTCATGGGCATGGATCCGACCGGCCGCGCCATGAAGATCTCCATCGTCTTCCTCTACGAGTTGCGCGACGGCCTGATCGTCACCGAGCACCGGATCTACGATTTCACCGGCGTGCTGATCCAGATCGGCATGCTGAAGGCCAAACCAGGCTAGAGACTGCTAACGTGCCCGAGCCCAGGCTTCGACTCACCGACGGACAAGGCCAGCGCGTGGTGCCGCTGCACCGGCTGCCGTTCGTCATCGGCCGGCGCACGACCGCCGACCTGCAGGTGTCCAACACCGACGTCTCGCGCGAGCACGCCGAGATCTCTCTCGACGGCGACGCCTACGTACTGCGCGACAAGGCGTCCCGGTTCGGGACCTACGTGAACGGCGAGCCGGTGTCGGAGCGGCGGCTGATGCACGGCGACGCCATCCGTCTCGGCCACCGTGACGGCATCGAGATGGTGTTCCTGGCCGACGGCGAGGAGTCGGGGCTGGTCCGCTCGTCGTCCGAGCTGAGCGACTTCGCGCAGATGGCGGCGGTGCTCGACGGGCTGCGCGCGCTCGGCTCGGGGCGCGTGCTCGACGAAGTGCTGACGCTCGTGCTCGATTCGGCGATCGAGGCCACGCGCGCCGAGCGCGGGTTCGTGATGCTGGCCGACCAGCAGGGCACGCTCGAGTTCAAGACCGCGCGCGCCCGCGGCAAGATGACGCTGTCGGGCACCTCGTTCGCCACCAGCGAGAAGATTCCGCGCGAGGTGTTCGCGACCGGGAAGAGCCGCATCGTCGGCGACCTGCTGGACGGCAGCTTCGCCAACGATCACGGCGGCACGATTGCGGTTGGCATCCGTCACGTCGTGTGCGTGCCGCTGCTCGTCGGCGTGATGGGCTCGCGACGTCGGCCGGAGCTGGCAGCCGCGCGATCGGCGTCCTGTATCTGGACGGGAGGGAGCGCAGCACCATGCTGTCGCCGGCCACGCGCGGCACGCTGGAGGCCTTTGCCACGCAGGCCGCGCTGGCGATCGAGAGCGCGCGGCTGTACGCCGAGTCGGCCGAGAAGGCGCGCATCGACCGCGACCTGCGCATCGCCGCCGAGATCCAGCAGGCGCTGCTGCCCGAGCCGAACTACGACAGCCCGATGTGCGACGTCGCCGCGGCCTCGGTGCCGTGCCGCACGGTCGGGGGCGACTTCTACGATTACCTGGAGGTGGACGAAGGGCAGTTCGGCTTTGCCCTCGGCGACGTGGCGGGAAAGGGGCCGCCGGCGGCCATCCTGGCCGCCGTGGTCCAAAGCAACTTCTCCGCGCAGGCGCCAATCGGCCGCGATCCGGCGCAGACGCTGGACCGCATCAACACGGCGCTGCTGCGCCGGGCCATCGAAGCGCGGTTCGCGACCATGTGCTACGGCGTGCTGAGCACGGACGGGTCGCTGCGATCGTGCAATGCCGGCCAGGAGCCGCCGCTCGTCATCGGCGCGTCCGGCGTGCGCTGGCTCGAGACCGGCGGCCCGGTCCTGGGCCTGCTGGACGGCGTGGAGTACGAGTTCGAGACCGTCCAGCTCGAGCCCGGCGACGTGCTGGTGGTGTGCAGCGACGGCGTCACCGAGGCACGGGACGTCAAGGGCGAAGAGTTCGGACGCGACCGCCTGCTCGAGGCGGTGGCCTCGTGCCACGGCGAGAAGGCGGACGCGGTGCTGGAGCGGCTGCTGTCGGCGGTGGCGCGCTTTTCAGCCGGGGCGCCGCAAGCCGACGACATCACGGTGCTCGCTCTTCGCTATCACGGAGGCGGCGCGTGACCAGCTCGCGGTCCGCGGCCACGCTCGACGGCTTCGCCAAGGCGACCGACGCGGTCGAGGGCGTCTACCTGCGCGACCTGGAGCCGCTGACGCAGCTCGTTGTGCGGACGTGCAATTCTGAGTACCACATTCTCGTTTCCGCCGACGGTGAAGTGCTGGTCGAGGGCGGGCGGTTCTTCGATCGACCGACGCCAGCGGTGCTCGAAGGCGCCAGCCTGGGCGGCAGTTTCCTGAAGGTGGGCTGGATCGGCGTCGGTCTGCGCATGGAGATCCGCGACGAGTCGCGCCGCATCGTCACATCCCCCGTCCGTCACATCGACACAGGCAGCCAGGCCGGCGGTCGTGCACTGAGGCCGATTACAGTCTCGGCGGTTGACGACGGACGGTTCCGGCTTTTAAGCTTCGGATTCCCCAGATGATCGGCCAGACCGTCTCCCATTACCGTGTGCTCGAAGCCCTTGGCGCGGGCGGCATGGGTGTGGTCTACAAGGCCGAGGACGTCAAGCTCGGCCGGATGGTGGCGCTCAAGTTCCTGCCCGGGGACCGCAGCCACGATCGCGCAACGACCGAACGGTTCCTGCGCGAGGCCCGCGCCGCGTCGTCGCTGAACCATCCGCACATCTGCACCATCTACGAGGTCGACGAGCACGAGGGCAGTCCGTTCCTGGCGATGGAACTGCTGGAAGGGCGGACCCTCGATCGGCGCATCGACGGGCGGCCGCTCGAGATGGGTATCCTGCTGCGCCTGGCCCAGCAGATTGCCGACGGGCTCGACGCTGCGCACGCGCGCGGCGTGCTGCACCGGGATATCAAGCCCGCCAACATCTTCGTGACCGATCGCGACCAGGCCAAGCTGCTGGACTTCGGCCTGGCGAAGCTGACGCACGACGCGCTCGACGCCGGCAGCGCCACGCAGCGCCCCACGGCGCTGCTCACCACGCGGCAGGGCACGGCGATGGGCACCGTCGCCTACATGTCGCCCGAGCAGGCGCGAGGCGAGGACCTGGACGCGCGCAGCGACGTGTTTTCGTTCGGCGTCGTGCTCTACGAGATGGCGACGGGGCAGCAGACGTTCCAGGGCGGCACCACGGCGCTCGTGTTCGACGCCATCCTCAATCGCGATCCGCGGGCACCGATCGAACTCAACGCCAACGTGCCGGTGGCCCTGGAGCGCGTGATTGCCCGCGCACTGGACAAGGATCGCGCCACGCGCTACCAGAGCGTCGCGGAGATGCGCGACGACCTGCAGCGCATCGCGCGCGAGCGCGAGTCGGCGCTCGACGTCGCACCGGCTGTCACGACGCGCGTGCCGGCGGCAAGCCGGCCCTCGTGGCCCTCGGCGGCCGCCGTGACGCCTGCGGTGCCGGTCGGTGCAGCCGTACCGGCGGCCGCAAGCCGCGCCGGCTGCGCCGGTTCGCGCGCGCGAGCGGCGGCAGCGCTGGCTGATGCTGGTGCCGTCGGTAACCACCCTGGTGCTCGGCCGCGCTGGTGTTGAGCTGGTGGATGGGCAACGGGAACGCGCCGGTTGCGAGCACGCCGTCAGGAGCGCCGGCACCGGCGCTGAGCGAGGTCGCACCGGGCGCCACACCGGCGGTGGCGGTGGCGCCGGCAGCCGCGCCCACGCCCACGCCGGCGGCCACACCCACTCCCGCGCCCGCGCCCACGACCGCGATCGCGCCACGCCCACGCCGGCGAGCCCGGTGGCCGCGCAAAAGCCGGCGGCGCCGCGCGCCACAACCCCGGCGGCGCCGGCGGTGGCCACGGCCGCCGCGGCTGGTGCCCCAGTGGCGGTCAAGCCTCGCGTCGATGCGCCGGCACGCCTGAAGGCGGCACAGGCGAAGTTCGATTCGGGCCTCTACGAGCAGGCGCTGGCCGATGCCAGGGAGATGGTGGCCGAGGCGCCGGCGGCAGCGTCAGCGCCTGCGGCGCAGCTGCTGATCGGCCGGACCCTCGAGCGCCAGCGGAAGCCCGACGACGCGATGGCCGCGTATGTCGAGCTGCGATCGACCCACAAGACGGCGCCGGAGGCCGCGCCGGCCACGCTGGCCCTGGCGGAGCTGGTGCTGCGTTCCAAGCTGAGGGACCGCGAACGGACGGCCCGCACGCTATTCGACGAAGTGGCCACCGCGTTTCCGGCGAGCGCCGAAGCGCCGATCGCGCTGGTCCGCCGTGCCAGCCTGGAAGAGAAGGATCGGACGCGGGTCATGGACAAGGAGCTGGCTACGTCGGTGCAGCCGCAGCTCGTCACCTACCGCACCGTCGTCGAGAACTACCCGTCGGCCCCGGCCGCCGAGGTGGCCCACGAGAAGCTGGCCGCGCTCTACGAGGACTTGAAGCGGCTATGAGCACGCGGCGCGCACCTGGGAGTCGCTGGCGACCAATTTCCCCAAGAACCGGCGCGACCCGATCTGGCGGGCCGCCGAGTTGTACCGGGACAAGCTGAAGGACCCGGGGCGGGCCAAGGACGCCTACGCCCGGGTGCCTGCCGGGACCTCCCGCTACGCGGACGCGCAGGAGCGGCTCCGGTAGCCGCCGGCCGCACGCCGCATCTGGGATAGAATCACGCTCTTTCTCGGTGGCCGCGCGGCCGCCGGGAGACCAGCAGGACAAGCTGTGCCTGAGGAGGACGAATGCAGATCGACGAGCAGGTGAACGGGGACGTCACAGTCGTCAAGGTGACGGGCGACATCACGCTCAACAAGGGCGGGGACGTCATCCTCAAGGACAAGATCAACTCCCTGCTGCAGCAGGGCCGGAAGAAGCTGCTGCTCGATCTGGGCGGCGTCGCCTACGTGGACAGCGCGGGGCTGGGGCAGCTGGTGCAGGTGAAGGTCACGGCGGGCCGCAGCTCGGCCGAGCTCAAGCTGCTGAACATCACCAAGCGGCTGAAGGATCTGCTGGTGGTGACCCGGTTGTCGACGGTGTTCGATTCCTTCGAGAGCGAAGCCGAAGGGCTGGACAGCTTCAAGTAGCCCCGGCGCCGAAGCGCGCCAAAAGGACGCTGTCGGGCTGGCCAACGGCGAGACCGCTGATGCCCCCGAGCCGCTGGGCTGCGCTAGTGGAGCGCGCGCGGCACGGCGAGCGTAAACGCCGAGATCGCCGCGTCGAAGCGATCGCCGTCGGCGGTTACCATGTGATAGCTCCCCTGCATGGCGCCGACCGAGGTCTTGAGCGGACAAAAGCTCGTGTATTCGAATGCCGCCCCAGGAGCCAGCACCGGTTGTTCCCCGACCACGCCCGGCCCCTCGTGACGCTCGACCTGTCCGTCGGCGTCGGTGATGACCCACTTCCTCGACACCAGCTTGGCCCGCTCGGTGCCGACATTCGAGATGCGGACGTGATACTGGAAGAAGTACTCGTGCTCGGCGGGGGAGCTGCGCTCGGGTACGTATTCGCTCTTGACCTGGACGCGGATGCCTCGCGTGGTCGTGTCGCTGATGCGCACGCCCACTCGCGACGAGCCGTCGGGCTCGTCGGCTTCGTGGCGTCCGGTGTCGTTGGTCGCGTCGCTCATCGTCGGATTCGCTGTCCTTCGATTATGCCACGGAGGCCCTGATGCGTCCGGGTGGCCGTGGAACCGGCGAGCGGATTCCTCGTGGTACAGTTTCAGCATCCGTGAGCGGACCCTCACCGAAGAAGCGCGTGACCGCCGCTGCCGCATGGCGCGAGGCACGCCAGCTGGTGTGGGCGCACCGCCGCCGGCTGGGACTCGGGCTCGTGCTGATGCTCGTGAGCCGCCTGGCAGGCCTGGTGCTGCCGGCATCGTCGAAGTGGCTGATCGACGAGGTCGTCGGGAACAATCGCGCAGATCTGCTCCTGCCGCTGGCGCTAGCCGCCGGTGCTGCCACCGCGGTTCAGGCCGTCACCTCGTTCGTCCTCTCGCAGATCCTCGGCGTCGCCGCGCAGCGCGCGATCACGGACATGCGCAAGCGCGTGCAGGCGCAGGTGATGCGCCTGCCGGTGCGGTATTTCGACTCGACCCAGACCGGCGCCCTGGTGTCGCGGATCATGAACGACGCCGAGGGGATCCGGAACCTGGTGGGTACCGGGCTGGTGCAGCTGGTCGGCGGCTTCGTCACCGCCCTGATGGGGCTGACGATCCTGTTCTGGCTCAACTGGCAGCTGACCGTCATCACGATCCTCGTGCTCGGCGTCTTCGGCGGCGGGATGGCCTACGCGTTCAACACGCTGCGGCCGCTGTTCCGCGAGCGCGGCAAGATCAACGCCGAGGTGACCGGCCGGCTGACCGAGGCGCTGGGCGGCATCCGCGTGGTGAAGTCGTACACCGCGGAGAAGCGCGAGGAAATCGTCTTCGCCAAGGGTGCGCACCGCCTGTTCCGCAACATCGCCAAGTCCATGACCGGCGTCTCCGCCACGACCGCGGGCAGCACCCTGGTGGTCGGCATCGTCGGCGTGCTGATGATCGGTCTGGGCGGCCGGGCCATCCTGGCCGGCGAGATGACCCTCGGCGATCTGGTCATGTACATCTTCTTCATCGGCCTGGTGGCGGCGCCGCTGGTGTCGATTGCCTCGATCGGGACGCAGATCACCGAGGCGTTCGCCGGGCTGGATCGCATCCGCGAGCTGCTGGACATGCCCACCGAGGACGCCGAGGACGAGCAGCGCGCCGGCGTCAGCCAGCTGAAGGGCGACGTGGCGTTCGACCACGTCTGGTTCGAGTACGAGCCCGGCCGTCCGGTGCTGCGCGACGTGTCGTTCGATGCGGCGGCCGGCACCACCACGGCGCTGGTCGGCTCGAGCGGATCGGGCAAGAGCACGCTGATCAGCCTGGTGATGGCGTTCAACCGCCCGACCGAGGGCCGCATCCTGATCGACGGCCAGGACCTCGCCGGCCTGCGGCTGGGCGACTACCGCCGGCAGTTGGCCTCGGTGCTGCAGGAGAACTTCCTCTTCGACGGCACGATTGCCGAGAACGTCGGCTACGCCAAGCCCAGCGCCAGCCGCGACGAGATCATCGAGGCGTGCCGGGTGGCGCACTGCGACGAGTTCATCTCGCAGTTCCCCAACGGCTACGACACCGTGGTCGGCGAGCGCGGCATCAAGCTGTCGGGCGGGCAGCGCCAACGCGTTTCGATCGCGCGCGCGATCCTGGCCAGCCCGCGCCTGCTGATCCTCGACGAGGCCACCTCCAGCCTGGACAGCGAGAGCGAGCAGATGATCCAGGACGGGCTGCGCCGCCTGCGCTCGGGCCGCACCACCTTCGTCATCGCCCACCGGCTGTCGACGATCCGCAGCGCCGACCAGATCCTGGTGCTCGAGGCCGGCACCATCGTCGAGCGCGGCAGCCACGCGGATCTGCTGGCGGCCAACGGGCGCTACCGGCAGCTGTACGACAAGCAGTACAAGTTCGAGGCCGATCGGTTCATCAACCCTGGGGAAGACTTCACGCCGGAGCCGGAGCGTCCGGCGCCGCCGCCGCGTGTGGGGAGCGCAATCTGATGGACGAAGCCAAGCTGCTGGAAGGGGTGCTGAGGGGTGTGCTGGGCGGGCGAAGGAAGCGCAGCCGCCGCGCCACGCGGTATCTCACCGGGCCGAGCCTGCCTGGTCTGGGGCGTATGGGCGGCAGCCTGCTGGGCAATCCCACCATGCTGCTGACGGCCGCCGGCCTGGCCTGGGGACTGATCGAGACCATGACGTCGCAAGGCACGCAGGGCGGGGCCGCGCCGCAGCCTGCCGGCGCCGCGCCGTCGCGGCTCGCCGTGCCGCCCTTGCCGGTGATGGGCACCGCTGCCGGCGCGCCGGCACAGAGCGATGCCCTGCGGCTGGTGCGCCTGGCGATTTCCGCCGCGCAGGCCGACGGTGGCATGGGCGAGACCGAGCGCGCGGAAATCCAGCGCGTGGCGACCGAACAGGGGATGGCCGACGTGGTGGCTGCCGAGCTGACGCGCCCGACGCCGCTGGCCGGAATCGTTGCCGGCGTCACCGACGCGGGGCAGCGGGCCACGCTGTATGGCCTGGCCTTCACGCTCGTGCGCGCCGACGAACAGGTGAACGGCGCCGAGCGTATCTACCTGGCACAGCTCGCGAACCTGCTCGGCCTGGATCCGGCGGCGGTGTCGAAGATCGAGGCGGCCGCTTCGGCGCAGATCGACCAGGCCCCAGAAGAAGGCTCTGGGCTCTAGGCTTCAGGCTCTCGCAAGAGCCCAAAGCCAAACCCAAAGCCGAGAGTCCAGAGCCCAGAGCCAGAGTCAGGCCTCACAGAGGAGCACAGACGCGATGTCACAGCAGGACTGGTTCATGGCAATCGGCGGCCACCAGGTGGGACCCGTCACGCGGGACGATGTCGTGACCAACCTCCGCAACGGCACCGTGGACGGCAACACGCTGGTGTTCAAGGCCGGCATGTCCAACTGGACGCCGCTCAAGGACGTTCCCGAGCTGGCCGCGTACCTGTCCGGTGCGGCGGCGTCGCCGGCCGGCGCCCCGCCGCCGCTCGTGCCGGGCCGCCGCGCCCACGACATCGATTTCACGCATCCTCGGCAGCGAGATGCAGTTCGTCGAAGTCGAGCTCGACCCTGGCGAAAGCGCCGTCGCCGAGGCCGGCTCGATGATGTACATGACGCAGTCGATCGAGATGGAGACGGTGTTCGGCGACGGCTCGCAGCAGTCGCGCTCGGGCGGGCGTGATGGGTGCGCTGCTCGGGGCCGGCAAGCGGCTGCTGACGGGTGAAAGCCTGTTCATGACGACCTTCACCAACACCGGCCAGGGCAAGCAGCAGGTGGCGTTTGCCGCTCCCTACCCCGGCAAGATCCTGGCGATGGACCTGAAGCAGCTGGGTGGGCAGTTGATCTGCCAGAAGGACTCGTTCCTGTGCGCGGCGCGGGGGGTGTCGATAGGCATCGCCTTCCAGCGCAAGATCGGCGTCGGGCTGTTCGGCGGGGAAGGCTTCATCATGCAGCGGCTGGAGGGCGACGGGCTGACCTTCGTCCATGCCGGCGGCACGCTGCACGCCGTCGAGCTTCAGCGCCGGGCAGACGCTGCGCGTGGACACCGGCTGCCTGGTGGCGCTGCAGCCGTCGGTCTCCTACGACATCCAGTTCGTCGGCAAGATCAAGACGGCGCTGTTCGGCGGAGAAGGACTGTTCTTCGCGCAGTTGACTGGTCCCGGCCGCGTCTGGCTGCAGTCGCTGCCGCTCAGCCGCATGGCCGACCGCATCTACAAGGCGGCGCCCGCCGCCGGTGGGAAGCGCGTCGGTGAAGGCTCGATTCTGGGCGGGCTGGGCGGATTGTTGGACGGAGACAACTAGCTGAGCGCGGGCTCCAGGCTCCGGGCTGCAGGCCTTCAGTCTGGCCAAAAGCCTAGAGCCCAGAGCCTGGCCCTGAAGCTCCGACCTCGACCGCCTCGTCAGTTGGCTAGGTCGCGCCTTCAGCTCCTCAAGGCTCGCGAACCAGCGATTCGGCTGGAGGCCATGGCGGTCTCGTAGAGCGCGAGCGCAAACGAGTCTTCCTGGGCGTTCGGGTTCGGCACCAGTTCGTAGGTGCCTGATTCGCTTCGCGGCTCCAGAAACGCACCGGCCTCGTCGTAGAGGCGGACCGTCCCCGCTTCTCCAACGTGTCACGATACGCTCGTCGACTGCGCGCTTGGCGTCGGCCTCGCTCTCGAGCACTCGAGCGTGCCATCTTCGAGGAAGGCGAAGATCATCGAGCTCTGCCTCAACGGGCTGCAGGTTACCAGTCCGTCAGGCTGCTCGGTGTCTTCGCTCGGACCTGAGCCCGTAGCGCGAAGCCGGAGCCTACAATATCCCCATGCGCAAGCCCGTCACGCTGGTGACAGGCGCGAACGGCGAGATTGGCCATGCCCTCGTGCAGCGTCTCGCCGCGGCCGGCCGTCCCGTCGTCACCATCGACATCGCAGGCCTGGAGTCCAGCCTGGCGGCGGTGGTGCTGCGGTCGTTCACCGGCTCGGTGACCGACGCCGGCCTGCTCGAGCGCGTGCTGGCCGAGTTCGAGGTGGACCTGATCTTCCACCTGGCGGCGCTGCTCTCGACGCGGGCGGAGTTCACGCCGCTGACCGCGCACCAGGTCAACGTGGACGGCACGCTGATTCTGCTCGAGTTCGCGCAGCGGGAAGGCGAGTCGCACGGCCGGCCGGTGATGTTCGTCTACCCGTCGTCGATTGCCGCCTACGGACTGGCCGACCTCGAGACCAAGACGCGGGCCGGCCGCGTTGCCGAGGACGCCTGGAACACGCCGCGCACGATGTACGGCTGCAACAAGCTGTACTGCGAGCACCTGGGCCGCTACTACGCCCGCTACTACAAGCAGCTGGCGGCCCACGCCGTCGGCCGCGTGGACTTCCGCTGCGTGCGATTCCCGGGCCTGATCTCGGCGATCACCGTGCCCGCCGGCGGCACCTCCGACTACGCCCCCGAAATGATTCACGCGGCGGCGCGGCAGGAGCCGTATGCGTGCTTCGTCCGGCCCGACACGCGGATTCCGTTCATGGCCATGCCCGATGCGGTCGACGCGCTGCTGACGCTGGCCGCGGCCAATCCGGCGCAGCTGACCCGGACCGCCTACAACCTGTCGGCGTTCAGCCCCACGGCCGAAGCCGTGCGTCAGCAGGTGGTGCGCGCGTTCCCGGCGTCGCAGATCACCTGGGACGTGGATCCCAAGCGGCAGGCGATCATCGACTCCTGGCCGGAGGACGTGGACGACACGGCAGCGCGGCGCGACTGGGGGTTCGCGCCCCGCTTCGGCTTCGCATCGGCGTTCGACGACTATCTGATTCCGACGATCAGGGAGCGGTACGCGCGATGAGCACACGACTTGGTGCTGGCGGCGTGTCTGGTGGCGGCAGCCGTCGCATGTGCCGGGCCCGCCAACGGACGATCCGCGGGGCAGGCACCGGAGGCACCCGACATGAACAGGCTGGCGGAGCAATACGTGCGGCTGGTGCTGGCTCTCGGCCAGCACGACGCCGACTACGTGGACGCCTACTACGGTCCACCGGAGTGGAAGCCCACCGGCGACAAGCGGCCGCTTGCCGATATCGATCGCGATGCCGCGACGCTGGAAGGGCAGCTGGCGGCGAAGCCGGCCGCCGGCGAGGAACTGGAGGTGCTGCGCCACCGCTACCTGACGCGGCAGCTGGCGTCGCTGCGGACGCGCGTCGCCATGCTGTCGGGGACGAAGCTCACGTTCGACCAGGAATCCAAGGCGCTCTACGACGCGGTGGCGCCGACCAGGACCCGCGCAGGACTTCGAGCGCGCGCTCGGCGAACTGGAGCGGCGTCTGCCGGGCCCGGGCCCGCTGGCCGATCGCTACGAGAAGTTCCGGAGCCGGTACGCGATTCCGAAGGACAAGCTGGACGCCACGTTCCGCGCCGCGATCGACGGGTGCCGCGCGAAAACCCTGGCCCACCTCACGCTGCCGCCCACCGAGAGCTTCACGGTGGAATACGTGACCGGAAAGAGCTGGAGCGGCTACAACTGGTACCAGGGCAGCTACCGCAGCCTGATCCAGGTCAACACCGATCTGCCGATCATGATCGATCGCGCGGTGGATCTCGCCTGCCACGAGGGCTACCCCGGCCACCACGTCTACAACGCGCTGCTCGAGCAGCACCTCGTGCGCGAGCGCGGCTGGATCGAGTACTCCGTCTACCCGCTGTTCTCGCCGCAGTCGCTCATCGCCGAAGGGACCGCCAACTACGGCGTGGACGTCGCGTTTCCCGGCGCGGAGCGGGTGAAGTTCGAGCGCGAGGTGATCTTCCCTGCGGCCGGCCTCGACCCGGCCGGCGCCGAGGCGTACTACGAGGTCATGGACCTGGTGGACCAGCTGTCCTACGCGGGCAACGAGGCGGCGCGGCAGTTACATCGACGGGAAGATCGGACGCCAAGGGCGCGGCCGACATGCTGATGGCGTGGGGGCTGTATTCGCGGCCCCGCGCCGAGCAGCGCGTCCGCTTCATCGACCAGTACCGCAGCTACGTGATCAACTACAACCTGGGGCAGGACCTGGTGAAGGCCTACGTCGAGCGGCTGGCGGGCACCGGCGACGAGGCACGCCGGTGGCAGGTGTTCAGCGGCCTCCTGTCCTCGCCGCGGCTGCCGTCCGGACTTGTCGGCGCAGTAGCGCTCCATCCGCCCATGCGCTGCATCGAGATTCGTGAGCCCGGCGGCCCGGAGGTGCTCGAGCTGGTGGAGCGCCCGGATCCGGTACCCGGTCCCGGCGAGGTGCTGATCGGCGTGATTGCCGCCGGCGTGAACCGTCCCGACGCGCTGCAGCGCCGCGGCGCCTATCCGCCTCCGCGCGGCGCCAGCGACCTGCCCGGCCTCGAGGTCAGCGGCACCATTCTGGACGTCGGCGAGGGCGTGCCGGCGACGCGCATCGGCGAGGCGGTGTGCGCGCTGGTGCCCGGCGGTGGCTACGCCACGCGCTGCGTGCGCCGCCACCGAGCTGAGTCTCCCGGTTCCGGACGGCCTCGACATCGTCTCGTCGGCTGGCCTGCCCGAGACGTGCTTCACCGTCTGGAGCAACGTGTTCGACCGCGGCCGGCTGGCGGCGGGGGAGACCGCGCTCTTTCACGGCGGCTCGAGCGGCATCGGCACGACCGCGATCCAGATGGCGGCCGCGCGTGGCGCGCGGGCGATCGTGACGGCCGGCTCCGACGAGAAGTGCCACGCGTGCCTGGAACTGGGCGCATTCGCGGCGATCAACTACCGCGAGCACGACTTCGTCGAGGAGATCCGGCGGCTGACCGGCGGCCGCGGGGTGGATCTGATCCTGGACATCGTCGGCGGCTCCTACGTGCCCCGGAACCTGGCGGCGCTGGCCATGGATGGCCGCCTGGTCCAGATCGGCCTGATGGAAGGCCCGCCGGAGGCGCTGGTGGACTTCCGCAAGGTCCTGGGACGGCGGCTGACGCTCACCGGATCCACGCTGCGCGCCGCGCAGCGTCGCGGAGAAGGCCGTGATCGCCCGCGCGGTTACGGCTGAGGTCTGGCCGATGGTGGCCGATGGCCGCGTACGGCCGGTGGTCCATCGCACGTTTCCACTGGCAGAGGCCGCGGCCGCGCATCGGCTGCATGGAATCGAGCGAGCACATCGGTAAGATCCTCCTCACCACGCGATGACCGATCCGCTCATTGGCACGACCGTCGGCCACTACGAGGTCGTCGCCAAGCTGGGTGGCGGCGGGATGGGCGTGGTTTACAAGGCCGCGCGATCACCGCCTGGAGCGGGCGGTGGCGCTGAAGTTCCTGCCCGGCGCAGTGGAGCCACGACGAGGACGCCAAGAAGCGCTTCATGCGCGAAGCGCAGGCGGCATCGGCCACCGAGCACCCGAGCATCTGCACCATCCACGGCATCGACCAGGCGGCCGACGGCCAGCTGTTCATCGTGATGGCCTACTACGAGGGCGTCACGCTGAAGCAGCGGCTCGAAGACGGCGCCGCTGCCGCTCGAGGAGGCGCTGGAGATTGCGACCCAGCTCGGCGCAAGGCCTGGCGCGCGCCCACCGTGCCGGCGTCGTGCATCGCGACATCAAGCCGAGCAACCTGATTCTCACCGACGACGCCGTGAAGATCGTGGACTTCGGCCTGGCGAAGTTCGCCGACTCGCTGCACCTGACGGTAGCCGCGGCGCCGCTCGGCACGTATGCCTACATGTCGCCGGAGCAGGTTCGCGCCGAGGAGGCCACGGCGCAGAGCGACGTGTGGTCGGCCGGCGTGGTGCTCTACGAGATGCTGACCGGAGGGCCGCCGTTCCACGGCGCCTACTTCGAGGCGATCGCCCACGCCATCCGCCACGAATCGCCGGCGCCGATCCGGGCGTCCCGGCCCGACGTGCCGGAGGCGGTCGAGCGCGTGGTGTTCCGCGCCATGCACAAGGACGTGGCCGTTCGCTACGGCGACGGCCGGGAGCTGGCGCTCGCGCTGCTGCAGGCGCGCGGCCTGTCGGCGCCGGTGGATCTGCGATCGGGCGTCGTCGAGGTGCCGCAGCGCGCGGGCCGGCGCGGCAGCCGCCCGAGGCTCGCGCGACGCTGGCCGGTGGTCGCGGCCGCGGCAGCGTTGATGGTGGCCGTCGCGGCCACCGCCGTGTGGCGATCGAGCCGGCCGCCCGAGCCCCGGGAAACGATCAGCGTCGTGCCGGTCGTGAACCAGACCGGTACCAGGAACTGGCGCCGTACCGTCTCGCGCTGACCTACGCGCTCATCCAGGAGCTGGCCGAATCGACGCGTGTGCGCCCGCTCGACTACGGGCGGGTCACGCAGTTTGTCGGCCCGGCGCTGGACAACGGCGCCGACGTCTCGAACCACGAGGTGCAGCGGGCCCTGGCGGCACAGGGGCGCTCGCGCTGGACGATCGTGCCGACGCTGTTGCACGAGAACGGCGCCTGGCGCGCCCGTGCGGAAGTGCAGGACGCCGCCACTGGCTCCACCGTCGCGCAACTGGAAACCGAAGCCGTGGCCTCGTCGCTGACCAAGGACGCGGCCTACTCGCGAATCGTCGCGCTGGCCGGGCTGATCGAGCGGCACTTCGCGTCGCAAGGCAGCGGCGCGCTGCCGCCGGCGCGCCCCCTCAGCGCCCGCCTGCGGACGCTCGACGCCGTCCAGGCTCTCGAGTCGGGGCTGATGGCGATGGAGCGCGCTGGAGTACGCGGCCGCCCGCGAGGCCTTCGCGCGGGCCGCCACGCTCGACGGCCGGCATCCGCTGCCACAGGCGTGGCTGAGCCGCGTCGAACAGTTGCTGCGCCACACCGACGCGGCCGGGGAGGCGGCCGATCGCGCCGCCCGGCTGGTGACCGACGACACGCCCGTCTCCGACGCCCTGGTGTCGCGTGCGGTGTGGGCCACGGCGCGCCAGGACTTCCCCGGCGCCGAGGCGCTCTACCAGGAACTGGCCGCGCGGTATCCCGACGAGCCGCGGTGGCAGGGCGAGCTGGCGTCCTTTTACGAGCGGCAGGGCCGCTTGGACGACGCCGTGGCGATCTATCAGCGCGTCCGTGGGACGGCGCTGGCGCTGCCGCGGTTCGATCTCGATCTCTGCCGGCTGTATGCGCGCCGCGACGATCTGTCACGCGCCCGCGAGCACGCCAGGCTGGCGATCGCGCAGTATCGCGAGATGGGCTTCCGCAGCGGCGAAGCGCAGGCGCTTTTGTGCGAGGCCGACGTCCTGCGTCTGGGCGGTGCCGGCGAGCGCAGCCAGGCGCTGGTCGCCAGCTTCGACGCGCTGGGCGTGTTCGACGGCCTGGCCGAGAGATTCAACGAGGCGCGCGCCCACCAGTACGTTGCGGTGGCCTTGGCCGGAGAAGGCCGCGAGGCCGAAGCCGTGAGTTCGTGGGAACGTGCCCTGGCCGGCGCCCGCGCGACGGGCAACGTCGGCCTGGAAGCCGCCGTGCTGATGAACCTGGGCGTCGCCTCCGAAGCCCTGGGACGCCGGCGCCAGAGCCTGCAGTACTACGAGCAAAGCGTGACGTTGAACGAAACGCAGGGCGACGAGCGGCAGGCCGCGCGCGCGCAGGTCAACGCGGCGGCGATTCTGGTCGAGTACGGCCCCAGCCCGGACAACGGCGTGCGCCGCGTGCAAAGCGCGTTGACCGTCTTCCGGAAGATCGGCGACAAGTCGTTCGAGGTTCTGGGACTGCGTGTCCTCGGGGCGTACCACCGCAATGCCGGGCGCACCCGCGATGCCGAGCGGTTCTTCGATCAGGCGCTGTCGATCGCACGCGAGCGCGGGCTCGAGGACGACGCCGTCGGCATCCGCCTGGACATGGCGAGGACGCAGCTGGCGCAGGGCCGCTATGCCGACGCGCTCACCGCGCTCGAGACCGTGGCGCGCGAGCCGCGCAGCCGCGACAGCACCCACGCCAAGGTGCTGGTCGGCGTGGCGCGGGCCCGGCTGGGCGATGTGCAAGGCTGCCGAGGCCGCGTTCGCCCAGGCCGCCGAGGAAGTGCAGGCCAGCGGCGACGCCAGCCTGACGCCGCTCCTGCTGCTGTCGCGCGGCGAGCTGGCCCTCGAGCAGGGCGATCGGCCGCGGGCGCTGGCGCTGTTCCGCCAGGCCGCCGACGTGCGCGGCGACGAGCCTCCCGACGCGTCGGCCGTGGCGCGCCAGCGCCTACCGCGCCTCGATCGGCGGCAACGGCCGCACCGACCGGTCGCGGCCGCTGCTCGAGGAGACCGTCAAGCGCGCCGCGTCCCTGCAGCGCGCGAGCCTCGAGGGCTTGTGCCGAACGCTGCTGGCGCGCACGCAATTGGCGGCCGGCGATGCCGCTGGCGCGGTGGCGACGTTGCGGCTCGATCCGGCGATCGAGTCGGGCCTGGACCCCGAAACGGCGGCGACGGTCGCGGGCACGCGTGCCGAGGCATTTGCCCGCAGCGGCGACACGGCTCGGGCAGCCGCCGCGCGCGCAGAGGTCCGCCGTCTGCTGGCGGCGCTGACGCAGGGCGTGCCCGAAGCTGCGCGGGATCGGTTCTCGCAGCGCCCCGCGATCGCGACGTTGACGCGGGTATCTGCTCAATAGCGCCGCCACGACACACGTCACGGAGGAGAGGCGATGGGTTACGGACAGTACACCGGCAACATGAGCGTGCATTGGTCGGTGATGCACGAAGACGCGAAGGGCCAGGAGGTCAAGCTGTCGGCGCAAGACCGGGCGGGCCTCTCATCCGACAGAAGGGCCACGACGTCAACGTGGACAAGGGCGCGCGCGGCCACGACCCGGTGACTGCTGGCCGACGTCGGCAAGCGCAAAGGCCACTCCGGCCGCTTCCGTGTACGGCTGAGGTTCGAGCGCATGCAGGACGCCCGCGAGGCCGCAGCCGCGGTGCAGAACGTGATGTTCGAGGACGGCATGTACGTGCTGGTGCTCGACGTGCCCGTGATCCAGCGCGCCGTCGGCCGACGATCCGCCGCCGAGCGAAGTGCGCGTGGACTGGTGAATTCAGGCGGATCCGTCCGATTAGCCGTAAACGTCCTTGACAACGTAACCCATCTGTAGCTAGCGAAATTCTCTGAGCTCATCAGGCGATTCCGGCACTGCTGCAGGTCGAATTAACCGGAAGTGACATGGTATTAACCGGAAGTGACAGCTCATCACGGGCTGTCCGCCCACGGGAGGTGTCAATGGGTTACGGGGAGTACACGGGCAACCAGAGCGTCCACTGGTCGGTCGTGCATCACAACGGCACCGCCAGGCCAGGCGCGATTCGCGGACGTGATCCGATTGCGTTCCAGGAGATCGGCGCGGACGCGGCGCGCGGCCTCAAGCCGGGCAAGTTCAGGGTGCGCCTGCGCTACGAGACGCTGGCCGAGGCCAGCGAGGCGCTGGCGTCGGCGTCGGTGACTGAGGGCAAGGGGAGCTACTTCCTGGTGTTCGACGTGCCGGCTGTGAACCGCAGCGAGGACAAGGTCGAGCCGGCCGATCCGCCGTCTGAAGTCCGCGTCGACTGGTGACGATGAGCGGGGCTCCCAGGAAGCGGGCCTCATGATCGATCGACGCGAAATGGTCAAGCTGCTGGTGGTCGGAGTGGTGGGCGCCGTGGTGGCCGGGTCGGGCGCTGCCGCTCAGGCCGGGCGTGGCGGTGGCAACTGAGCCGATGCGCTTCTCGATTGAGGGCGACATGGGCGCCATTCGCGCCGCAGCCAGCGGCGAGTCGATCCGGGTCAGCGGCACACTTCGCCGAACGCGCCTCGTTCGCGATCGGCTGCAGGCGCGGGGCTCACTGGCCTTCGCCACCAGCTTGCGCCACGCGCGGCCCATGCGCGACGGCGGCGCCGAGGCCAGCGGCTCGAGGGCCGACCGCAGGATGGCCGCCGACTGAAACCGGGCGGCCGCGTCCTTGGCGAGGAGCCGCATCACCACCTTCTCCAGCTGCTTGGAGTGGCTCGACAAGGAGGTCAGCGGCGGCGGCTCGTGGTCCAGCACGTTGGTCACCGTGTCGCCGGGCGAGGCGCCGGCAAACGGCAGCCGGCCGGTGGCCATCTCGAACATCACGACCCCCAACGAGAACAGATCGCTGCGCGGATCCAGCGGCATCTGCAGGATCCGCTCTGGCGCCATGTAGTTGGCGGTCCCCAGCGGCCGGCCCGGCAGCGTCGATCCCATCAAGCCCGACGCCTTCGGTGTCGTCGGCCAGCCGGAATCGCCGGGCCAGGCCGAAGTCGAGCACCTTGACGTGTCCGGCGTCGCTGACGACGACGTTTCCGGGCTTGATGTCGCGGTGGACGATGCCCTTCTGGTGCGCCGCGTCGAGGGCGTCGGTGATCTGCAACGCGAGGTGCGCGACCTCCGGCGTGGAGAGTGACTGCCGCGACATGTAGGTCTTCAGGCTGACGCCGTCCAGCTTCTCCATCGCGATGAACTGGCGGCCGTCGTGCGAGTCGATCTCGAAGATCGTGCAGATGTTCGGATGGCTCAGCAGGGCGATGGTGGCGGCTTCGCGGGCGAAGCGCCGGGCGGCGTCGGCGTCGCTGGCCAATTCCTCCGACAGGAACTTGAGCGCGACCCGTCGCGGCAGCCGGCTGTCCTCGGCTTCGTACACCACCCCCATCCCGCCGCTTCCCAGCTTGCCGATGATGCGATAGTGACTGACGGCGGTGCCGAGCATGAAACGTTGCGAACTAGCCGGCAGTGTACACGTAGAATGGCCCTCGTGACGCGGACCGCGGGACCCTCTGCACGCAAACACGCTGCGCGCGCCGACGGCCTCATCAGCGACGAGCCGACCATCGAGCTCGTGATCAAGGCACGGGACGGCGACCGGCTGGCGGTCGAAGCCCTGCTGCAGCGGTGCCTGCCCGAGCTCAAGCGGTGGGCCCACGGGCGCCTGCCCGCAGCGGCCCGCGGGAACCTGGACACCGGCGATTTGGTGCAGGAAACCGTGCTGCACGTGCTGCGGCGGCTGGATCATTTCGAGCCGCGGCACGTCGGCGCGATGCAGGCCTACCTGCATCAGTCGGTCATCAACCGGATCCGCGACGAGGTGCGCAAGGTGACGCGGCGCCCGGCGCCGAGCGAATTGCCCGGGGATCTCACCGCCGACGACACCTCGCCGCTCGAGACCACGGTGCGCCGCGAGGCCTACCGCCGCTACCGCGCGGCCCTCGACGGTCTGTCGTCGCGCGAGAAGGCCTTCATCGTCGCGCGCATCGAGGCGCAATGGTCGGTCTCCGAGATCGCCCGCCACTTCGGCATCAAGAGCGTGGATGCGGCGCGCATGGCCGTCGGCCGCGCCCTCAAGCGCTTGATGAAGGTGCTGGAAGAGCCCGCCGTCAAACGCTGAGCGCGGCATGGTCCTTGGTGCTTGGTCCTTGGTCTGGTCCAGGAACGAGTACCAAGAACCAAGCACTAAGGACTACACGTACGTCACCGTGCGCGCGCTGGTGTGCGCGCGCACGACGTCGGCGGTCAGCTGCTTGCTGAGGTACACCTTGGAGCTGCGGTTGTCGGCCGCGTTCGGGTTCGTACTTCACGACGTCGAACTCCAGGTGGTCGAGCGTGCTGCGCATGTCGTAGAAGCGGTTCTTCGTCTTGACCACGACCTCGTGGTAGCCCTGCGCCACCGCCCACGCTTCCGATTCCTCCGTCAGCGCGCGGAAGTGGCCCTGGCCGCGCCAGTCGCGCCGCGTGCCGCCGATCCAGCTGTAGAGGACCTTGCGGCCCGAGAACGCCACCGCGTGATCAAGCCGCGTCACCAGGTCGGCGAGCTTGGGCTCGTTCTCGCGCTCGCGCAGCTCGTGCACGATCTTGAACGACACCGGCACGACGCTGCCGGGGTCGTCCGGCAGCGGCGCTTCCGCCATCAGGATCAGGGATTCGCGATCGCGCAGGCGCGCCACGATCTCGTGCGCCGTCTTCTTGCGCGGAAACTCGCCAAAGAACTCCTCGATGTACTGAATTTCGAGCGCACCCGTTTCGAGGGGGTAGTGCTTGATCAGGTACTCCACGGTTGAGATTGTATCGGGCGCATTCGCGCAGGAGCCGTTGACCGGTGTCAAAAGCACGCCGCTCTGCATGGGTTTTGCCCGCGCGGAGGCATGCGGACGGTCAACCGGTGCAGGGTGACATCGGTTTTGTGCATGACATGCACAACTGGAACGACATCGATGCAGATTTCGACCCATTCTGGGCCGAGACAGCTCCGGAACATTGCTCGGTGACCGCTCAATCGTGCATAATTGACTCGTGCACTCCGCTCAGTTCGAGTGTGTCATCGCGTGCATGCGATAGAGAGAAAGGATAGGCCGCCACGATGGGATCTGCCGCGTTGTCTGAAGCCATCAAGAGTATTCGCGAGTGGTCGCTCAACGAGGGACGAGTGTCGACCGCCTCGACCGTCAAGGCCACCGACGCCTTCGGCAGTCTGGTGTTTAGCGACAAGGTGCAGCAGGACCGTCTGCCCAAGCCGGCGTACCGCGCGCTGCGGGCGACGATTACACGCGGCGAGCCGCTTGATGCGGCGACGGCCGATGCCGTGGCGGCGGCGCTGAAGGAGTGGGCGGTCGAGCACAACGCCACCCACTACACGCACTGGTTCCAGCCGCTGACCGGCATCACGGCCGAAAAGCACGACTCGTTCCTGTCGCCCGCCGGCGACGGCACGGCGATCACCGAGTTCCGCGGCAAGGAGCTGGTCAAGGGCGAGCCCGATGCGTCCAGCTTCCCGTCCGGCGGCATGCGCTCCACCTTCGAGGCGCGCGGCTACACCGCCTGGGATCCGACCAGCCCGCCGTGGCTGCTCAACGACGGCAACTGCGTCACGCTCGTGATCCCGACCGCGTTCGTCAGCTGGACCGGTGAGGCGCTCGACAAGAAGACGCCGCTGCTGCGCTCGATGGAAGCCGTGTCCAAGGAAGCGGTGCGCGTCCTGAAGCTGTTCGGCTCCACCGCCGAGCGCGTGTTCGCGACCTGCGGGCCCGAGCAGGAATACTTCCTGATCGATCGCAACTTCTACTTCGCGCGGCCCGACCTCATCAACGCCGGCCGGACGCTCTTCGGCGCCACGCCGCCGAAGGGCCAGGAGATGGAAGACCAGTATTTCGGCGCCATCCCGGCGCGGGTGCTGGCCTGCATGTCCGAAGTCGAATCCGAGCTCTACAAGGTGGGCGTGCCGATGAAGACCCGGCACAACGAGGTGGCGCCGAGCCAGTACGAGTTCGCGCCGGTGTTCGAGAACGCCAACGTGGCGGCCGACCACCAGATGATGACGATGGAGACGCTGCGGCGCGTGGCGCCCAAGTACGGCCTGGCGTGCCTGCTGCACGAGAAGCCGTTTGCCGGCGTCAACGGCTCGGGCAAGCACGTCAACTGGTCGCTGTCCGACGAGTTCGGCAACAACCTGCTGGGCCCGGGCGAGACGCCGCACGACAACATGCAGTTCCTGGTGTTCTGCGCCGCGGTGCTGCGCGCGGTGGACAAGTGGCAGGGGCTGCTGCGCGCCAGCATCGCCAGCGCCGGCAACGATCATCGCCTCGGCGCCAACGAGGCGCCGCCGGCGATCCTCTCGGTGTTCCTCGGCGACCAGCTGACCGATCTGTTCGAGCAGCTCGAGAAGGGCGCGGCCAAGTCCACCAAGCAGGGCGGGATGATGGAGCTTGGCGCCAGCGTGCTGCCGAAGCTGCCCCGCGACGCCGGCGACCGCAACCGCACCAGCCCGTTCGCGTTCACCGGCAACAAGTTCGAGTTCCGCGCGGTGTCGTCGAACCAGAACATCGCGATGCCGAACGTGATGCTGAACGCGGCGATGGCCGATTCGCTCGACGAGATCGCCAACGACCTCGAGAAGGCGACCGCCAAGGGCGAGGACCTGAAGATCGCGGTGGGCAAGCTGCTCACGCGCCTGATCAAGGCGCACAAGCGGATCGTCTTCAACGGCAACAACTACGCCGCCGAGTGGACGAAGGAAGCCGCCAAGCGCGGCCTGCTGAACCTGAAGAACACCGTGGACGCGCTGCCGCAGCTCATCACCAAGGACGCGATCAAGATGCTCGATCGGTTCAAGATCCTGAACGAGCGCGAGTCGCACGCCCGGTTCGAGGTGTTCCTCGAGAACTACAACAAGACCATCAACATCGAAGGCCAGCTGATGGTGCTGATGGCGAACCGCTACATCCTGCCGTCGGCGCTCGAGTACCAGAAGCAGATCGGGCAGAGCGTGGCGGCGGTGAAGGCCGGCGGCGGCAAGAGCGTGCAGGGCAAGAAGCTGCTGGTCCGCTACACCAAGCTGGTCGGACGCGTTCCGGACCCAGACCGAGGCGCTGGCGGCGGTGCTCGACCACAGCGGCGGCTCGGCCGAGAAGCACGCGAAGTACATGCGCGACAAGGTGGTGCCGGCGATGGCCAAGCTGCGCGAGACGGGCGACGCGATCGAAACGCTGACGCCGCACGGCCTGTGGCAGCTGCCGACCTACCGCGAGATGCTGTTCGTCAAGTAATCTCCGCCGTTCGGTGGTGACGAGAGAGGAAGGGGACGTGTTTCCCTTCCTCTTTTTTTGCCGGGACCCAGGCGCGGTACGGCGGCGCCGTTACGATTTCTGAGTACTGTTTTCGGCCGACGAAAGCGCGCGGGCTCGCCCGCATCGCAACCGCGGCCACGGTGTAGACTAGCCAAGGGCGTACGCGTGTCATCGCTTCAAATCACCCCTTGGCTCGTCTCCAGTGCTTTCGGGCGCGCTTCGCGCGCCTGGACCGCTGTGCGTCGCCGCAACGAAGCACTGCCAGCGTTCGGGGCCGCACCGCGGTCCGACGCCGCCGTTTAACGCTCGGACGTTCATGGGAATTCTGGAGAAGTTTCGGTCCCTGCCTCGCTGGAAACACGCCGACCCCAGTGTGCGCATCGCGGCCGTCTACGAGGCCGACGACGCCGAGGTGCTGGTGTCGCTGGCCCGCGACGACGCCGAGGCGAGGGTGCGGCGCGCCGCCGCCTCGCGGCTCTACGACACGGCGGTGCTGGGCGATCTGCTTCGCACCGATCCCGATCCCGACGTGCGCGCGGAGGCGCTGCGGCAGCTGGTCGGGATCGCCGCCGAGACTGCGGACGAGGATGTCGCCGGTACCGTCGCGCGCCAGCTGGCCGAGGCTGGCCGGGTCAAGGAGCTGACCGTCGTCGCGCGCGAGAGCGCGCACGCCGGCGTGAAGGCGGTGGTGGTGGACGCCCTCAGCGACGGGCGTGCCCTGGGCGCGGTGAGCCGCCACGCCACCGACGGGCACACGCGCCTGCGTGCGCTCAGGCGCTTGTCCGATCCCGAGGAGCTGTGCGCCGTCGCGCTCAAGTCCGAGCACACCGATGTCGCGGTGGCGGCACTGGACCGCCTGATCGATCCGGCGGCGGTGGCGGCGGTGGCGCAGCGCGCGCGGAACAAGGTGGCGATGCGCAAGGCGCGGGCGCGCCAGCGCCTGCTGGAGGATGCGGTGGCTGCCGCCGCACCGGCGCCGGCCCAGCGTATGAGCGCCGAGGATCGGCAGCGCGGCGCCGCCCTGGTGGCCGAGGCCGAAGCGCTGGTGGCGGTGGCCGACCCGGCCGAGGCCGAGACGGCGGTCAGCCGGTTGCGCGTGTCGTGGGCAGAGCTGCAGGCCGACACCGACGTCGAGCCGCCGCTCACGCAGCGGTTCGAGGCGGCGATCGAGGGCGTGCGCGAGGCGGCGGCGGTGCGGGCCGCGGAGCGGGCGGCCGAAGAAGAGCGGCGCCTCGAGCGCGAGCGGGAGCAGGCGGATCGAGTCGGCGTGTGCGAGGCGATCGAGGCGCTGGACGGCGCCGAGGCCCTGGATCGCTTCGCCGAGCTGAAGGTGAAGTGGGACGGCCTGCCGCCGATTTCGGCCGACTATTCGGCCGCGCTGACGCGGCGATTCCAGGACGCGTGCCGGCGATTCGAGCAGCGCGAGCGGCGCCGCGGCCTGGCTGAGGTCGCGTCCGCGCGCCTCGAGACGCTGGCGGGCGAGCTCGAGCAGCTGGCCTCCTCCGAGCAGCCGCTCGCGGAGGTCCTGACCCGCTGGCGGATGGTGCGCCGCGACACCGACCTGCTGCTCGAGATGGCCGACGCCCACCCGGCTGCCGCCGAGCGGGTGGAGAAGGCCGTCGCCGTGCTGGAGGAAAAGGAGCACGAGCACCAGCAGGTGCGGGCCAAGCAGGAACAGGACAACTTGAAGCGGCTGCAGCAGCTGTGCCGGCAGGTGGAAACGCTGGCCGCCAGCGAGCAGCTGACGCTGAAGGCGGGTGATCGCGCCCTGTCGGATATCCGGGAGGCGCTCGAGGCCAGGATGCCCCTGCCGACCAAGGTCGATCGCCAGGAGGCGCACGCCAGACTGACCGCGGCGCGGACACTGCTGGCGCCGCGCGTCCAGGAGCTGCGCGACGCCGACGAGTGGCAGCGCTGGGCCAACCTGCAGGTGCAGGAGGAGCTGGCCAAGCAGATGGAGGCACTCGCGTCCGAAGAGAACCTCGAGACCGCGGCGCGCAAGATGCGCGAGCTGCAGGGGCGCTGGCGCTCCGTGGCGCTGGCGCCGCGTACGCAGGGCGAGGCGATGTGGCGCCGGTTCAAGGCGGCACAGGACGCGGTGTTTGCACGCACGTCGACCTACATGGCCGAGCAGCACGCGGCCCGCACCGCCAACCTGCAGAAGAAGCAGGAGCTGTGCACGCGCGCCGAGGCGATGTCATCGTCGTCCGACTGGGTGAAGACCGCGGCCGAGCTGCAGGCGCTGCAGGCGCAGTGGAAGAACATCGGCGCGGTGTCCCGCGGCCACGAGAAGGCGCTGTGGGAGCGGTTCCGCGCCGCGTGCGACGGGTTCTTCAGCCGCCGGCAGGAAGACCTGAAGAAGCGCAAGGACGAGTGGTCGGGGAACCTGGCGCAGAAGGAAGCGCTGTGCGAGGAGGCCGAGCGGCTGGCGCAGTCGAACGACTGGGACGCCACCGCGGCGCAGTTCAAGCGGCTGCAGGCACAGTGGAAGAGCATCGGGCCCGTGCGCCGGTCGAAATCGGAGGTCGTCTGGCAGCGCTTCCGCACCGCCTGTGACGGCTTCTTCGATCGCTACAAGCACCGCGACCAGATCGAGATTCAGGAAAAGGCTGCGGCGCGAACCAGCGTGATTCAGGATCTGGAGAGCCTGGTTCCGGCCGACGCCGCCGAGTCGCCGGCCCCAGAGGGGCTCTACGACACGGTCCAGAAGGCGCGCGTGGCGTGGCAGCAGGCACCCGAGGTGCCGCGTGCCCTGCAGCAGGACCTGGCCATGCGCTACCACGACGTGCTGGCCCGCCTGGTGTCGCAGTGGCCGGCCGCTTTTGCCGGCACCGATCTCGACCCGGATCAGACCCGGAAGCGGATGGAGAAGCTGCTGGCGCGCGTCGAGCAGCTCTCGTCGGCACAGGGCGGCGCGCACGTGCCAGCGGCCTCGCCCACCGAGCTGCTGGCGCAGCGGTTGCGTGAGCGCCTGGCCGCGAACACGATGACCGGCGGCCAGTCCAAGCAGATCGAGGAGAACAAGTGGCGCGAGGCCGAACAGGAAGTGCGCAGTGCCCAGCAGCAGTGGACGCGCCTGGGACCGGTGCCGGCGTCGGTGGCCGGACCGCTGAACGAGCGGTTCCAGCGGGCGTGCCGCAAGTTCTACGACGATCGCCGGCGCGCCTCGTAGCGCTGCGCTTGCCCTGGTTCGAGAAGGAATTCCGATGATGCGTCTCTTGATTGGCCTGGTGGCGCTCCTGGTGTCGACTGTCGCCGCCGTGGCGCTGTGGGCGCAGGCGCCGGCCGAGTCGGGCCCGACGCTGGCTCCGCTGTGGAACCTGACCGGCGACTTCGCGGCGCCGGAAAGCGCCTACTACGACGCGGCGTCGAAGGCCGTCTTCGTGTCGTCGATCAACGGGCAGATTCTCGAGCGCGACGGCAACGGCTACATCTCGCGCCTGACGCCGGACGGCAAGGTCGTGAGCGCCAAGTGGGTCACGGGCCTGCACGCGCCCAAGGGCCTGCGCAGCGTCGGCCCGACGTTGTGGGTGTCCGACATCGACGAGGTGGTGGGCATCGACATCGCCAGCGCGCGCATCACACAGCGCGTGAAGGTCGAAGGCGCCCAGTTCCTCAACGACCTGGCGGCGGCCCCCGACGGCACCGTCTACGTCTCGGACTCCACCACGCTGAAGATCTACCAGGTGCGGAGCGGCAAGGCGTCGGTCTTCGTCGAGGGCGGCGACGTGGTCGAGCAGCCGAACGGCCTGCTGGTGGACGGCGGCCGGCTGATCCTTGGGCTCGGTGGGCCCGGCGCCGCAGCCGGGCCAGGCGCCGGGGCCGGGGACGCGGGCAGGGCCCGCCGCCGTCCGGGCATCTCTTCGCTTTCGACCTGCGCACCAAGGCGCGCACGCATGCTGACGGCCGAACCGGTGGGCGGGATCGACGGGATCGAGCTGGACGGCAAGGGCGGGCTGCTGGTCACCGACGTCATCGGCCAGCGGTTGCTCCAGGTGGCGCCGTCGGGCGCCGTGCGGGTGCTGGCGAAGTTTTCCGCCGGCGGCGCCGACTTCGGCTATGTGCCAGGCTCGCGCACCGCCGTCGTTCCGTTCCTGTTCGAAAACCGAGTAGCCGCCTACGATCTCACGGCGGCGTTGCGGTAAGGGCCCGGGCTGCAGGCTCCGGGCTCCAGGCCCGCAGTTTCTGAATTCTGACCTTATGACCTGTGATTGACCCCTATCCCTCGAGGTAGGTGTAGCCATGCAACCCGTCCTCATAGAAACGCAGTAGCCGGCCGGCGCCCTCGTAATCCACCTGGCCGGCGTGGACGGCCGTCTCGACGTCGGTCCGTAGCTTCCCGAGCAGCGCTTCGGCATCGAATTCCACGTAGTCCAGCACCTCGCGGACGGTGTCGCCCTTGATCAGCGTGTCCAGGCGCGCGGCCCCGTGCTCGTCCAGGCTGACGTGCACGGCGTGGGTGTCGCCGAACAGGTTGTGCAGGTCGCCCAGGATCTCCTGATACGCGCCGACCAGGAAGATGCCCAGGTAATAGGCGTCGCCGTTGACCGAGTGCAGCGGCAGCGTCTTCTTCACGTCGCGGCGATCGACGAACCGATCCAGCTTGCCGTCCGAGTCGCAGGTGATGTCGCCCAGCACGGCGTGGCTGAGCGGCTTCTCGTTCAGCCGGTGGATCGGCATCACCGGAAAGAGCTGCTTCACCGCCCAGCTGTCCGGAATCGACTGGAACAGCGAGAAGTTGCAGAAGTAGGTGTCCGACAGCTGCTCGTCGAGGTTCTGCAGGTCCTCGGGCACCTCGGGCATCGACTGCGCGATGCGCTGCAGCTTGGTGGCGATGGCCCAGAACAGGTTCTCGGCCATGCTGCGCTGCTCGAGCGGCAGGTAGCCGCCGGTGAACAGGCTGAGCGCCATGTCGAGCGCCTGCTGCGCGTCGTGAAAGGCCTCGAGCGCGTTGCGCGCGTTGACGTTGTTGTAGGTCTCGACCAGGTCCAGCAGCGGCTGCTCCCAGTCGGGGTTGGCCGTGGTGGGCACGCTTTCGTCGCGGAAGCCCGACACGCCGAGGACGTTGAACACCAGCACGCTGTGGTAGGCGACGACGGCCCGTCCGCTCTCGGAGATGATCGTCGGGTGCGGCACGCCGGCTTCGTCGCACACCGTCTGGATGTGGTAGACGACGTCGTTGGCGTACTCCTGCAGCGTGTAGTTCATGCTCGACTCGAAGTTGGTCTGCGAGCCGTCGTAGTCCACGCCCAGTCCGCCGCCGACGTCGATGTACTTCAGGCCGGCGCCCAGCTTGGCCAGCTCGATGTAGACGCGCGCGGCCTCGTTCAGCGCCCCCTTGACGATGCGGATGTTGGTGATCTGGCTGCCGAGGTGGAAGTGCAGCAGCTTGAGGCAGTCCTGCATGCCGTGCGCCTTCAGCTCTTCCAGCCCGCGCATGATCTCGGTGACGGTCAGGCCGAACTTCGAGCGGAAGCCGCCGGACGACTGCCAGCGGCCGCTGCCGCGTGAGGCCAGCTTCACGCGCATCCCGATCTGCGGCCGGACGCCGAAGCGCTGCGCCGTCTCGATGATGAGCTGCAGCTCGGTGTACTTCTCGACCACGGGGATGATGTTGCGGCCGATCTTGTGGGCCAGCATCGCCGTCTCGATGTACTCCGCGTCCTTGAAGCCGTTGCAGATGATGGGCGTGTCGTTGTCGGCCAGCGCCACCACGGCGAGCAGTTCCGGCTTCGAGCCGGCCTCGAGGCCGAACTTGTAGGGCTTGCCGAAGTTCAGCACCTCTTCCACGACCTGGCGCTGCTGGTTGACCTTGATCGGGTAGACGCAGCTGTAGCTGCCCTGGTACTGGTTCTGGCTGATCGCGGCCTGGAAGGCCGAGTAGATGTCGCCCAGGCGGTGCTTCAGGATGTCGGTGAAGCGGATGAGCACCGGCAGGCTGATGCCGCGCAGCTGGAGGCGATCGACCAGCTCCTTGAGGTCGATGGCGCTCGCGGGGTCCTTGGTCGGATGCACCTGCACGTGCCCCAGGCCGTTGACCGAGAAGTAGCCGTTGCCCCAGCGCGCCACCTCGTACAGCTCGCTGGCGTCGTGCACCGTCCACTTGCGGGCCGTGGACCCGTTCGGGTCTATGGCCGTGGTTCGTCCGTTGGCGGCCGTGCTCATGCTTTGCCAATCGTAAGCGGCGCATCGGCAATGCTCAACGACAAAATGGAGCCCGGCGTGAAACGCCGCCGTCGTGGACCCGCATCCGGCTCCTCCTCTCTCGGGCACCGGCGGCCGGTTGGTGGACCGCTGGCAGGCGATAGGCGAGAATAGCGAGTTGCGATGCCCGGCCGGGAACCAGCGATCCGCGTGCTCCTGCTTCCCAAGGACACCAACGCCTACGGCACCATCTTCGGCGGCGTGATCCTGTCGCACATCGACCTGGCCTCGGCCGTCGCGGCCCAGCGCATCGCGCCCCACCGCTACGTCACCCGCGCGATGAACGCCGTGGAGTTTCACGAGCCGGTGCTGGTGGGCGACCTGGTCAGCTTCTACGCCGAGACGGTCAGGGTCGGGCGCACGTCGGTGACGGTGCGCGTGTCGGTCGAGGCCGAGCGCTGGGGAGCGGCTCCAGGCGGAAGCCGGCTGGTTCAGGTGACCGAGGCGGAAGTGGTGCTCGTGGCCGTGGGCGCGGATGGGCGGCCGACGCCGGTGCACCCCGAATCGGAGGGGAAGCCGTAGATGCGGTGGGTGAGTAGTCGGGGCGGCGCGCCGCCGATCACGTTCGTGGACGCGCTGTTTGCCGGAACGGCTCCAGACGGCGGCCTGTACATGCCGGAGCGGTTCGATCCGCTGCCGGCGGGCGCGGTGGACGCGCTGCGCGGCGCCAGCGTCGTCGACGTGGCCACGCGCGTCGGCGGGCACTTGCTCCGGGACGAAATCACCCAGGCCCAGCTCGAGCCGTTGGTGCGCGATGCGCTGGATTTCCCCGTGCCGCTGGTGCAGGTGGCCGACCGGGTGTGGGCCCTGGAGCTCTTCCACGGCCCGACGCTGGCGTTCAAGGACGTCGGCGCGCGCGTGCAGGCCCGCCTGCTGCACCACTTCACCGACGGCACGCCGCTGACGATCCTGGTCGCCACCTCGGGCGACACCGGCAGCGCCGTCGCGCAGGCCTTTCACCGCGTGCCCGACACGCGGGTGTTCGTGCTCTACCCCGCCGGGCAGGTCAGCGACGTCCAGGAGGCCCAGATGGCCTCGATGGGCGACAACGTCCAGGCGATTTCGGTGGCCGGGACCTTCGATGACTGCCAGCGCCTGGTCAAGCAGGCGTTCGCCGACGACGAACTGCGCCGCCACGTGTGGCTGACGCCGGCCAACTCGATCAACCTGGGCCGGCTGCTGCCGCAGGTGTTCTACTACTTCCTGCTGGCGCAGCTGACCGGAGAAGGGCAGGGCCCGATCGTGGCCGTGCCCAGCGGGAACTTCGGCAACCTCACGGCTGGGCTGATCGCCAAGCGGATCGGGCTGCCGATCGCCAGGTTCGTCGCCGCCACCAACGTCAACGACGCCGTCCCCTCCTACCTGCGGACCGGCCAGTACCAGCCGCGGCGACTCGGTGCGGACCGTGGCCAATGCCATGGACGTCGGCGCCCCGAGCAATTTCGAGCGGATGCAGGCGATGTACGGCGGGTCGCTGGACGCGCTGCGCCGCGACGTTTCGGGCGTCGCCTACACTGACGCCCAGGTGGTCGCGGCGATCGGCGACGTCTCCCGGCGCTTCGGCTACGTGCTCGATCCGCACGGCGCCATCGGCTGGCTGGCCATCAACGCCGCCCTCGAACAGGCCGGCCCCCAGGCTCAGGGCGTCTTCCTGGCCACCGCCCACCCCGCCAAGTTTCGCGAGGTCGTCGAGCCGGCGATCGGGCGCCCGGTGCCGCTGCCGGACGTGCTGGCCGAAGCGGTGAAGCGGCCCCGTCACGCGCTGCCGCTGGCAGCCGACTACGCGGCGCTGCACGCGCTGCTGAGGAACTGAGAGAGGGAGCTTCGCGAGTGCCGCCATTGGATCCGTATCGACCACCCCCGGGGGAGTCACCGGCGCGAGACCAGATCCCCGAGCGCTACCGGTGGGACCTGTCGGCCATCTGCCTCGATTGGGACGAATGGGGGCGCTCGTTCCGGCGCCTCGAGGAAGCGATCGACTCGTTCGCGCACCTGCGTGGCTCGTTGGCCAACGGGCCCTCGGACCTGCTGGCGGCGCTGCGGGCGATGGACGACGTCGGCGCGCTCAGCTACCGGGTGTGGTACTACGCCGCGCTGCACTACGACCAGGACCAGCGCAGCAACGAGGCCAACGCCAGGCGCCAGCAGGTCCAGATCGCGTTCGCCCGTCAGCAGCAGTCGAGCGCCTGGTTCAACCCGGAGCTGCTGGCGATCCCGCTCGACACCATCCGCCAGTGGATGGAAGCCGACGACGCCCTTGCCGTCTACCGCTTCGCCGTCGAGTCGCTGTTCCACGAGCAGGAGCACGTGCTCGACGAGCGGGGCGAACGGCTCCTGTCGTACGCCAGCCGCTTCAACAGCGCGCCGAGCGACAGCTATTCGGCGCTGACGACGGCCGATCGAAAGTTCCCGACCATCACGCTCAGCACCGGCGAATCGGTGACGCTGACCTACGGACAGTACCGCGCCATCCTCGAAACCAACCGCCAGCAGGAGGATCGCGCCGCGGCCTACAAGGCCTTCCACCAGGCCTATGCCGACAACCAGAACACCTACGCGGCCATGTACAACGGCGTGCTGCAGCGCGACTGGTTCCACGCGCGGGCGCGGGGCTACGCGACCACGCTCGAGGCCGCGCTGCACGGCAACGACATCCCGTCGTCGGTGGTCGAGAACCTGATTCGCGTCACCAAGGCCGGCGTCGAGCCGCTGCGGCGGTATCACCGGCTGCGCCGGCGGGTGCTGGGCGTGGACAGCTACAAGCTGCACGATCTGTTCGTGCCGCTGGCCCGGCACGACGAGCGGTATCCCTACGACGAAGTCGGCGAGCTGATCATCGAGTCGGTGGCGCCGCTCGGCGCCGAGTACCAGTCGCACGTGCGCGCGGCGTTCCGCGAGCGGTGGATCGACGTGTTCGAGAACAGCGGCAAGCGCAGCGGCGCCTATTCGGCTCCGGTCTACGGCACCCATCCCTACATGCTGCTCAATTTCAACGAGACGCTGGACGCGGTGTTCACGCTCGCGCACGAGATGGGCCACTCGATGCACACGCTGCTGGCGCATCGCTCGCAGCCGTTCGTCTATGCCGGCTACACCATCTTCGTCGCCGAGGTGCCGTCAACCTTGAACGAGGCGCTGTTCCTCGATCTGATGCTGACCCGGGCCAGGAGCCGCGAGGAGCGCGCGGTGCTGCTCCAGCACGCGGTGGACAGCATTGCCGGCACGTTCTATACCCAGGTGATGTTCGCCGACTTCGAGCTGCAGGCGCATCGGCTGGTCGAGGCCGACGAGCCGGTGACGGCCGAGGCGCTGAACGCGATCTACGAGGGGTTGCTGCGCGACTACTACGGCGACGCCGTCGATCACGACACGCTGGCGCGGCATACCTGGGCGCGGATCCCGCACTTCTTCGGGTCGCCCTACTACGTGTACCAATACGCGACGTGCTTTGCCACCACCGCGCGGCTGATGCAGGACATCCGTTCGGACAAGCCGGACGTCGCCGCGGACGGAGTGGAGCGCTACCTGGCCCTGCTGCGCGCCGGCGGCAGCGACTTCCCGATGAAGCTGCTGGCGCAGGCGGGGGTGGACCTGGGGCAGCCCGATACGGTGCAGGCGGTATCGCAGGAGCTCGACACGCTGGTGGCGCGGCTGGAGCGCGAGCTGGGGGCCGGCTGAGCTGACCGCCGAAAACGCTCGAAAAAGAGCCCTTGACGAGGGGACGCGCGCGGTAATATGATTTAATCCGGATAGACGGATATATGACCGCACCCATCCTGGAGCACATGACCGCGCTGGCGGACCAGACCCGCTGCCGCGTGCTGCTGCTCCTGGAGCGCCACGAGCTGACGGTGTCGGAGCTGTGCACGGTCCTGCAGATGCCGCAGTCGAGCGTCAGCCGCCACCTGAAGACGCTGGCCGACGACGATTGGGTCACTTCACGGCGCGACGGCACGAGCCGGTTCTACAGCATGGGCCTCGACGACCTGGATCCCGGCGCGCGGCAGCTGTGGCCGCTCATCCGCGAGCAGGTGCAAGGCACGTCGGCAGCGGGGCAGGACGAGCGCCGGCTGGCGGCGGTGATCAAGGGGCGCCGCGCCACCTCGCAGCGTTTCTTCGCCACCGCAGCCGCGGAGTGGGATCGTATCCGCACGGATCTGTTCGGCGAGACGTTCTTCGTCTGGGGCGTCCTGGGCCTCATCGATCATTCGCTCGTTGTCGGCGACCTGGGCTGCGGCACCGGCCAGCTGGCCGAGACGCTGGCGCCCTACGTGCAGCGGGTGGTGGCGGTGGACGGATCGGAGGACATGCTGGCCGCCGCGCGCACGCGACTGGACGGCATGGCCAACGTGCAGCTGCGGCGCGGCGACCTGGAGAGCTTGCCGCTCGGCGATGGCGAGCTGGATGCCGCGGTGCTGTCGCTGGTGCTGCACTACGCGCCGGATCCGGCGCGCGCCCTGGCCGAGGTGAGCCGGGTGGTGCGGCCGGGCGGCCGCGTGCTGGTGGTGGACATGCTGCCGCACGAGCACCAGGAATATCAGCAGCAGATGGGCCACGTGTGGCTCGGGTTTTCGGAGAAGCACATCACGCGGGTGTTGACGGGCGCGGGCTTCGGGCAGGTGCGGGTCCGCATGATACCGGCCGACCGCGCGGCGAACGGGCCGGCCCTGTTCGCGGCGGTCGGCGTCAAGCAGGAGCAGTCGTCGTAACACGGGGCCGGCGACGAAGCCAGTCCCTTCGAGGGAGAAGAGCAGATGGCAACAGCAAGTGTCGCGCACGCATACGACCTGGCCAAGGCGGCCGGTCGCGTTCCGTTCAAGGTGGCCGACCTGGGTCTGGCCGAGTTCGGCCGCAAGGAGCTGCGGCTCGCCGAGGGCGAGATGCCGGGGCTGATGGCGATTCGCAAGCGGTATGAAGGCAAGCAGCCGCTGGCCGGCGCCCGGATCATGGGCAGCCTGCACATGACCATCCAGACCGGCGTGCTGATCGAGACGTTGTCGCTGCTTGGCGCCGACGTGCGCTGGGTATCGTGCAACATCTTCTCGACCCAGGACCACGCCGCCGCGGCGGTGGTGGTGGGCCGGCCCGAGACCGGCGGCACCGTCGACAACCCGAAGGGCATCCCGGTGTTCGCCTGGAAGGGCGAGACGCTGGACGAGTACCTGGTGGTGCACGGTCGAGTGCCTGGTGTGGCCCGACGGCAAGGGCCCCTCGCTGATCGTGGACGACGGCGGCGACGCGACGCTGTTCGTGCACAAGGCGGCCGAGTACGAGAAGGCCGGCAAGGTGCCGACGTTCAACCCGGCCACCGAGCCCGAGGAGTGGGGCGTCATCCTGAAGGCGCTGTCGAGCGAGCTGTCGGCCAACCCGGGCCGCTGGACGTCGATCGCCAAGGGCATCCGCGGCGTCTCCGAGGAGACCACCACCGGCGTGCACCGTCTCTACGAGATGGAGAAGAAGGGCACGCTGCTGTTCCCCGGCATCAACGTCAACAACTCGGTGACCAAGAGCAAGTTCGACAACATCTTCGGCTGCCGGCACTCGCTGACCGACGGCATCTGCCGCGCCAGCGACGTGATGATGGGCGGCAAGACGGCGTTCGTGGCCGGCTACGGCGACGTGGGCAAGGGCTGCGCGCAGGCGCTTGCGCGGCCAGGGCGCGCGCGTCATCGTCAGCGAGATCGACCCGATCTGCGCGCTGCAGGCGGCGATGGAGGGCTTCGAGGTCAACACGCTCGAGAACGTGCTCGAGCGGGCCGACATCTTCATCACCACGACCGGCAACTTCAACATCATCACGGCCGCGCACATGGCCAAGATGAAGGACAAGGCGCTGGTCGGCAACATCGGCCACTTCGACAACGAGATCGACATGGCCGGGCTGCAGAAGACCCCGGGTATCAAGCGGATCAACATCAAGCCGCAGTACGACGAGTGGGTGTTCCCCGACGGCCACAGCGTGATGATCCTGGCCGAGGGCCGGCTGCTGAACCTGGGCTGCGCCACCGGTCACCCGAGCTTCGTGATGTCGGCGTCGTTCACCAACCAGACGCTGGCGCAGCTCGAGCTGCACGCCAACGCCGAGAAGTACGGCAAGACGGTGACGATGCTGCCGAAGGCGCTGGACGAGGAAGTGGCGCGGCTGCACCTCGACCACATCGGCGTCAAGCTGACGAAGCTGACGAAGGAGCAGGCCGACTACATCGGCGTGCCGGTCGAGGGGCCGTACAAGCCGGATTTCTATCGCTACTAGTTGGTAGTTGGTAGTTGGTAGTTCTGCAAGGGCGGGCCTTCACAGGCCCGCCCTTTTTCTTTGGGCCTGGAGCCTATCGATATCCCCTCACGTCGGCCGGCTTCCCCGCATCCTGCACTTCGATCAGGTAGCGCCAGGCGTCGGGCTGGCTGCCGTCCACGTCGGTGAAGCCGTAGACCTTCGCCAGCTGCCCACTCGACAGCGACTGGCCGTTCCAGCGCGCCCGATCGGGATCGGCGGCCAGCGCCGCCACCGCCCGGCCAACGTACGCCGGCGTCTCGGTGATGGCGAAGTGCGGCTGGACCCTGGTCGCGTCCTGCCAGTTCGCCTCGGTCACCTTGTAGGCATCGAGCATCGCTTCCGAGCGCAGCCAGCCGGGGGTGATCGCCACGGCGGTGCCGCCGTGCGGCTTGCAGCTCGTGCGCGAGCGCGAAGGCCATGCGGGTCACCGTGTTCTTCACCAGGTCGTAGAAGAACGAGACGCGGTAGTGCGCGGCGTTGTACTCGGCGGTGCCGTCCGTCACTTCCACTACCAGACCGCCGGTCGTCTCGATCAGCAGCGGCAGCGCGAAGTGGCTGGTGATGGCGTGTGTGTCGATGCCGAGCCGCATCGTGCGCAGCCCGTACTCGAGGTCGGATTCCCAGACGGTCTTGTTCCACTCCATCCGGGTGCCGCCCCAGATGTCGTTGACCAGGATGTGCAGGCGCCCCTGTTCGGTGCGAATGCGCTGGACGAGGCTCTCGACTTCGGTCGGGACGAGGTGATCTACGCGGACGGCGATGCCCGTGCCACCAGCGCGATCGACCAGCTCGGCGGTCTCGTCGATGGTCTCCGGCCGGTTCATCTCCGACCGCTGTGCGCGCGTCGATCGCCCGGTGACGTAGACGCTCGCGCCTGCGGCACCGAGCTGGACCGCTATGCCGCGGCCGGCGGCCCGGGTGGCTCCAGCCACCAGGGCCACCTTGCCTTGCAGCGGCAGGGGCATGGGAAGGGCTAGACCGCGGCGGCTCCCACCGTGGCGTGACGTACGGCGCCGCCCTTCGCGTCGAGCAGGATCCGCAGCATCCGGCGCAGCGGCTCGGCGGCGCCCCACAGCAACTGGTCGCCGACGGTGAAGGCCGTGAGGTACTCGCCGCCCATCGGCAGCTTGCGCAGCCGGCCGATCGGCACCCGTAGCGTGCCGGTCACCGCGGCGGGCGTGAGCTCGCGCAGCGACGACTCCTTGACGTTCGGGACGACCGTCACCCACTCGTGGGCCGAGGCGAGCATCGACTCGATCTCCGCGAGCGGCACGTCGTTCGTGAGCTTGATGGTGAGCGCCTGGCTGTGGCACCGCATCGAGCTGATGCGGATGCAGAGGCCGTCCATCGGAATGCCTGAGGTGCCGAGAATCTTGTTCCCCTCGGCCATTGCCTTCCATTCCTCCTTGCTCTGGCCGTTGCCGAGGTCCTCGGCGATCCAGGGCAGGAGGCTCCCGGCGAGCGCGTGCCCGCTGAATGCGCTGGTCGGCAGATCGGGCGAGCGCAGCGCGGCGGTGACGCCGCGGTCGATCTCGAGGATCGTCGACGCGGGGTCGGCCAGCGGCGCCGCGACGGCGCGGTGCAGGTGGCCCATCTGGGCGATCATCTCGCGCATGTTCTTGGCGCCGGCGCCCGAGGCGGCCTGGTAGGTCATCGACGTGACCCACTCGACGAGGCCGGCGCGGAACAGCCCGTTCATCGCCATGAGCATCAGGCTCACCGTGCAGTTGGGGCCGATGTAGTCCTTGAGGCCCGCCGCAAGGGCGCGATCGATGACGTCGCGGTTGACCGGATCGAGGATGAGGACCGCGTGGTCCTTCATCCGCAGCGACGACGCGGCGTCGATCCAGTAGCCGTTCCAGCCCGCTTCACGCAGCTTCGGGTAGATCTCCTTGGTGTAGTCGCCCCCCTGGCAGGAGATGAGGACGTCGCACGCCTTCAACTCGGCGAGGTCTTTGGCATTCTTGACGGCGGGCGTGCGCTTACCCACGGACGGGCCTTCGGTGCCCATCTGCGAAGTGGAAAAGAACACGGGGTCGATCAGGTCGAAGTCGCGCTCGGCGAGCATGCGTTCGACCAGCACGGACCCCACCATGCCGCGCCAACCGATGAGTCCAACGTTCATAGCCATCTAGTCTACCAAGAGCCACGCTTGAGCCGTCGCCCAGCGGCGTGTAGGCTGGCGGGGTGTTGGCCTTCGTCCTGTTGATGCTGGCGCAGACTGCCCGATGCGACGCGGCGCTGCCCACGGCGCGCACGCACGTGGTGCGCCTGGACCCGGCGCGGGCCGAGAGCGAGCTGGTGGCGCGCGGCCGCGAGGGCTGCGACGTGGAGCTGGCGCTGATCTACCTGCGCGGGCTGACGGCGGCGAAGGCCGCTTACGCGAGCGGCGGCGACGAGGCGTCGCTGGCCCCGGTGCGAGCGGCGATCGCCTCGGTGGGGGAGCGCGCGGCGCTGGGCGAAGTGGCCGAGATTGTCGGTTTTGTCCTGCGGGCGGCGTTGGCCGCGGCGCAGAGCGAGCGCGACGAGATGGCGCTGATGCTGGCGCAGGCGCAGCAGGTGGAGCGCGGCCGTGGTGCGCGGGGCCTGAGCGGTGCGCCGCTCATCAGCGCGCACGAAATGGCGGGCGAGTTGTGGCTGCAGGTGCACCGCTACGACGAGGCCGCGGCGGCGTATCGCATCGGGCGGGCCTTTGCCGGCGACTCGCCGCGGACCACGGTCGGCTTGGCGCGCTCGCTGGCGCGCCTGAACCAGATCGGCGCGGCCTGCGAGGAGTATCGCCGGCTGGCGGATCAGGCCCGCGACCTTCGGCCGGCGCTGCAGGAGGAGCTGAGCGAGGCCGCTCAGTTCCTGGGCCGCCCGGCGTGCCGGACGCCAGGACGCCCCTGATGCCGTATCGGTATCAGCCGGTGATCCTCGACGAGCTGGCGCGGTTCGGCGTCTTCCCGACCGAGGACACGCCGCCGGCGCTGGTGCACGAGTTCATCAACGACCTCTACCGGTTCGAGTTGCGGCGGCTGCGCGAGCGCCTCGCGACTGGAAAGATTGCGAAAGCCGACTACTCCGGGCATGTCATCGAGCTGCGCCGGCGGTATCCGCTGGTGTCGATCCGCGCGTCGTTGTGGCTGATGCCTGAGTAGAATCGAAGAGTGGCGACCGTCCTGTCCAAGCTGCCGTCGAGCGGCGTCAGCATCTTCGAGGTGATGTCCGGCCTCGCCCGGCAGCACCAGGCCGTGAACCTGTCGCAGGGGTTTCCCGACTTCGGCTGCGCCCCCGAGCTCGTGGACGCGGTGGCGCACTACATGCGCGAGGGCTACAACCAGTACGCGCAAATGCCCGGCGTGCCCGCGCTGCGGGAAGCACTGGCGATGAAGATCGAGCACCTGTACGGGCGGCGCTACGACCCGGTGACGCAGATCGCGATTACCACCGGCGCCACCGAGGCGCTGTTCGCTGCGCTGACCGCACTGGTTCGTCCCGGCGACGAAGTGGTGCTGTTCCAGCCGGCCTACGACTCCTACCTGCCCGCCGTGCAGTTGAGCGGCGGCGTGCCGCGCTACGTGACGCTGCGCTATCCGCACTACCAGATCGACTGGGACGAGGTACGCCGGGTCGTGACCCCAAAGACGCGCGTCATCGTCCTCAACACGCCGCACAATCCCACCGGGATGATGTGGGGCCTTGGCGACGTGCGCGCGCTGGCGGACGTGCTGGCGCACACCGACGCCGTAGTGATCTCGGACGAGGTCTACGAACACGTGCGGTTCGACGGCGCCCGGCACGAGAGTCTGGCCCGCCATCCCGACATCGCCGACCGGGCCCTGGTGATCAGCTCGTTCGGCAAGACCTACCACACCACCGGGTGGAAGGTGGGCTACTGCGCCGGTCCCGCCGCGCTCGTCACCGAGGTGCTGCGGGTGCGGCAATGGATGACCTTCTCCGTCAACGGGGCCGTGCAGATGGCCTATGCGGACTTCGTGCGCCGGGATCCCGCCTGCGACGGCGTGACGACGTTCTACGAAGGTCGCAAGGCGAAGTTCCTCGATCTGGTCGCCGGGAGCCGCTTCACGCCGCTGGCGTGCCGGGGCACCTATTTCCAGTTGATGGACTATTCGGCCATCACCGACGAAGCCGATGCGGCCTTCGCGATGCGGCTGGTGACCGAGCACGGCGTCGCCGCGATTCCGATTTCGCCGTTCTTGCAGGCCGGCGAGCCCGCGGGCCCGGTGCTCCGGTTCTGCTTTGCCAAGCGGGACGAGACGCTGGAACGGGCGGCAGAGCGCTTGCATCGCGTGTAGGTGTGAGAGTCTGGGGTGTCCTGGCCGGCGTGGTGGTGGCGGCCGTGACGGCCGTCGCCCGCCAGGCCCCGCCTCTGCCCGACCCGGAGGCGTTCTATGCCGCGGCGCGGGCCAACATCGAACGGGCGCAGATCGAGCAGCGGGATTTCGCCTACCGGGAGCGACGCACGGAGCTACACCTCAACCCGTTCGGGCGCTTGGGCACCGGCGGCACGGTGGTCTACGAATACACGCCGCTTCCCGACGGCGGCGCCGAACGGCGGCTGGTCGAACGCGACGGCAAGCCGGTACCGGGCGCCGCGGTGGAGCGGCGTCCGCCGCGCCCGGCGCGCGGGTCGCGGCGCTCGGCCGTCGACGACGTCATCGGCACATTGCAGTTCACGATCGAGCGGCGCACGCTGCTCGAGGGCCAGCCGACCATCGCCGTGAAATTCGAACCGAAGCCGGGGGCCTCGGCGGAGACACGCGAGGCCAACCTGGCGCGCCGATTCGCGGGGACGATCTTGGTGAACGAAGCGTCCAAGGAAGTGGTGCGCGTGGACGCGATGGCCATCGAGGATCTGACCTACGGCTTCGGCATGGTGGCGCGCCTGGGGAAGGGCACCTCCGTGGCCTTGACGCGGGAGCGCGTCGAGCCCAACCTGTGGCTGCCGACATCGATCCGGTTCACGGGCACGGGCCGCGCGCTGCTGTTCCGGCGCCTCGCCATCGACCAGTCGATCGAGTGGCTCAATTACCGGCGGGCGCGGTAGGCACGGCCGGGCGCGTGCTTCCAAGCCGCGGGTAGAGCGCGAGACCGAGGGCTGCCCACAGCAGCGCTCGCAGCCGCCGCGCCAACGCCAGCGCGCCGCCCCCCGACAGTCCGAGCGCGGTTGCGATCGCGATGTGCGAGGCCTCGAGGGTGCCGAGACTGGCTGGCACTGCGGCTCCGGCGACGCTGGCCAGGCGGACAAAGGTCTCGATCACCAGCGCTTCGCTTGCGCCGATCGGCTCGCCGATGGCGAAGAAGATCGCCCACACCTCGAGCGCGTTCACCCCGTAACACACGATCGGCAGCAAGGTCAGAGTCGCCAGCCGGCGGCGCTTGCCCCGCAGCAATGCCAGCAGGTTCCGCTCCACTTCGAGGATGAAGCGCACCACCGTCGAGCCGCGAGACGGCGCCGCCCCGTCGCGGCGCCTCCGCTTGCTGAGCAGCCGGCCGAGGTAGTTGCCGGTGCCGCGGCGGGCCACGAGCGCGAAGATGCCGAGCAGCACGACGGCGCCAATCGACAGCAGCGTGAAGGTGGCGTCCCAGCCGGCCGGAAGCGACATCCGCTGGACGGCCACCTGGGACACCGTGCCGGCCACGATCACGGAGACCAGCGCGAACGCCAGCCGTTCGGCGGTGATCGACGCGGTGGAGATGGCGGGCGGGACATGGTCCGACAGCAGCAGCACCTTCAGGGGCTCGCCGGTCGGGCCGCGCACGGTGAAGAAGCTGATCGCATCGGCTGCCAGCCGGACGCGGAACAGGCGCCAGAAGCTCGGCACCGTCCCCGGTACCACCGGCAGCGATCGGGCCGGGAAGGCGGCTCGGGAAACGATACAGCCCAGCCCCATGTCCGCAGCAGATGCCACGCCACCGACGGTAGGAGCAGCACGGGCAAGGCGAGCCCGAGCCGCCGCGTGTACTGCAGCGTCTCCTGCAGATCGAGCCGTGAAATGGTGAACGCGAAGAGGGCGACCCCAATCAGGATCGCCACGAGCGCAGCGATGCGAGCCGCGCCCGGCATCGTGCGCGTCATGGGATGGATGAGGGGACCCCGGACCCTGAGGGGCCGGTGCTACTCGTCGGCTCCTTCGTCGACGTCGTCGGCAGCCACGCTGGGCGCGCTGGTAGCGACATCGTCGAGGTCGACCGGCGCGGCGCCCTCGTCCAGGTCGTCCACCGCGTAGATGCGGCCGCCGCTCTTTTCCTTGATCGGCCCGCGCGGCTTGTTCTCCTGCTGCGAGTTGCCCTTCTTGCCGCCGCGCAGCCGCTTGGGCGGGGCGGGCGGACCGAAGTTCGCGCTGCGGTCGCGGCCGCCGGGGCCGGTGGGAGGCCCGCCGAAGCCGCCGGGTCGAGGACCACCGAATCCACCCCCGGGCCGCGGGCCGCCGAAGCCACCGCCGGGCCTCGGCCCGCCAAACCCGCCGCCGCCGCCGCCGAATCCGCCGGCACCAGGGGGCCTGGGCGAGAAGCTGCCGGGCGGCCGTGGCGGGCGGTCTTCGCGCGCCCGGGCTTCGCTGACGGCCAGATTGCGACCCTGGAAAGGCTGGGCGTCGAAGCGCTTGACCACTTCCTCGGCCGCGGCGCGGTCCATGAACTCGACGAAGGCGAAGCCTCGCGGCCGGCCGGTTTCCCGGTCCACGGGCATCACCACATGCGAGGGTTCTGCAACGGCGGCGAAATGGGCGCGGAGGTCGGCTTCGCTCGCGCCGTAAGGAAGGTTCCCGATGAACAAACGGACTGCCAAAAGATCCCTCGCGAAGTTCGCCTCGTCAGGCGGCTCTCGATTCTATCCCAAAACCAGCGGTCCCTCACTCGAGCGCTCCGCCGTCAAGGGCCTCCTGGCACGCCCTATCCGCCGAAGAGCCGGTGCACCTCCCGTGCCGGGACCGGTGTGTCCGGAGGCACCAAGCCCACGGCCGCGGCCGCCCGGCCCACCACCGCCTCCGGCCGAACCCCCGCGTTGCGCAGCGCGCGTACGCCGGCGTCGCCGGCAGACTTGCTCAGTTTCACGCCCGGGCTGGCGAAGATCATCGGGTGGTGCAGGAAGAGCGGCGGCTCGCGCCGCCCGAGCAGGCGCGCCAGCGCGAGCTGCCGTCCGGTGGATTCGATCAGGTCCTCGCCGCGAATCACGAGCGAGATCTCCTGGTCCAGGTCGTCCACCGTGACCGCGAACTGGTAGCTCCACTGCCCGTCGCGATCTTTCACCAGCACGTCGCCGCATTGTTCTGCCGGCCGCTGGGTCAGCGTGCCGTGCCGGAGATCCAGTGCGGTTTCGCTGCGCTCGTCGAGGCGGACCCGCAAGCCGTGGCCGGCTGAATGCCGCAGGCCGCGGTCCCGGCACAAGCCGTCGTATCGTTCGCCGCCGACCTCGCGCCTCGAGCAGGCGCAGGCATACACCCGATCCAGGGCGACCAGCCGCGCCAGCGCCCGGGCGTACCGCCGGTTGTGATCCTGCTGCCGGTAGAGCGGCGTCAGCCCGTCGTCGGGCACGAAACCCAGCCAGGCCAGGTCTTCCAGGCATGCGCTTTCGAACGCGGGCCGGCAGCGGACACGATCGTGGTCCTCGATCCGCAGCTGCACGCGTCCGCCCGCCGCGCGGGCCACTCCCCACACGAAGATGGCGTTCACGACGTGGCCCAGGTGCAGGTACCCTGTCGGGGATGGGGCAAAGCGCGTGATCGGGGGCCGCGAGAGCTGGCGGCCGACGGCCGGTCCGAGATCAGCGGTGTCGATCACGCGGCGCCTCGAGGCATGGACGGCCTCATGATCCCATGGCTCGAGCCGCGCGACCCGTTCCCGCCGGTGGAACAGGCGCTGGAGGAGCCCAACGGCCTGCTGGCGGCGGGCGATGACCTGTCGATGCCGCGTCTGCTCGACGCGTACAGCCGCGGGATCTTCCCCTGGTTCAACGAGGAGGATCCGGTGCTGTGGTGGAGTCCCGACCCGCGGATGGTGCTGTTCACCGACCGCGTCCATGTGTCGCGCTCGTTGCGCAAGACGATCCGGTCGGGCGACCTGCGCGTGACCTGCGACGGCGCGTTCGCGGCGGTGATGCGCGCGTGCGCCGAGCCGCGGCCGGGGCAGGACGGCACCTGGATCACGCGGGGCATGGTCTATGCCTACGAGCAGCTGGCCGCGCACGGCCATGCCCATTCCGTCGAAGTGTGGGAAGGAGACGCGCTCGTCGGCGGGTTGTACGGCGTCGGCATTGGGAGCATGTTCTTCGGCGAGTCGATGTTCACCCGTCGCGCCGACGCGTCGAAGGTGGCGCTCGTGGCGCTGGCGCGACAGCTCGGCCGATGGGGGTTGCCGTTGATCGACTGCCAGACCAGCACGGCGCACCTGGCGTCGCTCGGCGCCTGCGAGCTGCCGCGGGCCGACTTCCTGGGCGAGGTGGCGCGGCTGGTGCGCCTGGAGGCGCCGGCCCGGCCATGGACCTTTGACACGGATCTGCTCGCCGGCGTCTGAGTACAATTAGGTAGAGAGTCGCCAGTGGGTACCCGACCAGACACACGCGAGTCCACGCTGACGGTTCCACGCGCCGAAGAGCGGCTGAAGCGGCCCGCGATGTGGCGCGTGCTGCTGCACAATGACGACTACACCACGCAGGAGTTCGTGGTCTGGGTGCTGCAGCACATCTTTCACAAGCCGCAGGCCGAGGCGTTTGCGATCATGTTGAGTGTGCACCAGTCCGGCCTCGGCGTGGCCGGCGTGTACACCCACGACATGGCCGCCACCAAGGTCCAGGCGACCACGGAGGCCGCCGAGCAGCAGGACTTTCCGCTCCTGGTCACGATGGAGCCCGATTCCGAGGAGAAGAGCGAGTAACCATGGCCCGGTCACCTGTTCCATTCGCCGCCGAAACGCTGGAGACGGTCCAGCGCGCCTTCCGCGAGGCGCGCGCCCGCCGTCACGATGCTGTCGGCCTCGAGCACCTGCTGGTCGCGCTGACACAAGAGTCCAGCGCCCGGCGCATCCTGCAGGCGTGCGGCGCCAACGTAGACGCGCTCCGCTCGCAGGCGGCCGACGTCCTGGAGCGCGGGTTTCCCGCCGTGCCGGGCACGGCGAAGGTCGAGCCCGAGCCGACGGCAGGGTTCGATCGGGTGATCCAGTACGCCGTGATGCACGCCGCCGCGTCGAGCGCCAAGGAGGTGTCGAGCGGCGACCTGCTGGTGTTCATGCTGCAGGAAGAGGAGAGCCACGCCGCGTACTTTCTGCGGTCGAGCGGCGTCGAACGGCTGACGCTGCTCCGCGTGATCTCGCACGGCGGGGCCGCGCAGCCCGTGCCGGCCGAGACCCCGGCCGGGGAACCGCCGGCGCCGGCCGCCGATCCGCTGGAGACCTACGCCACCAACCTGAACGCCAAGGCCGCCGAGGGCCGCATCGATCCGCTGATCGGACGGGCCGCCGAGCTCGAGCGCATCGTCCAGGTGCTGTGCCGGCGGCGCAAGAACAACCCGCTGCTGGTCGGCGAGCCCGGCGTCGGGAAGACCGCGTTGGCCGAGGGCCTGGCGCTCCGCATCCATCAGGGTGACGTGCCCGAGCCGCTGAAGGGTGCCACCGTGTATGCGCTGGATCTGGGCGCGCTGGTGGCCGGCACCCGTTACCGCGGGGACTTCGAGGAGCGCGTCAAACAGGTGCTCGACCGGCTGGCCAAGGAGACGTCGGCGATCCTGTTCATTGACGAGATCCACACCCTGGTCGGCGTCGGTGCGGCCTCGGGCGGCGCGATGGACGGGGGCAACCTGCTCAAGCCGGCGCTCGCCAGCGGTGTCCTGCGCTGCATCGGGTCGACGACGTTCGCCGACGTGAAGCAGTCCTTCGATCGCGATCGCGCGCTGGCCCGGCGGTTCCAGAAGATCGACATCGTCGAGCCGTCGGTTGAGGAAACCGTTGAGATCCTGAAGGGCCTGCGGTCGCACTACGAAGTCACACCACGGCGTTCGCTTCAGCGACGAGGCGCTCGAGGCGGCGGTCGCGCTGTCGGCGAAGTACCTCAAGGACCTGCATCTGCCGGACAAGGCCATCGACGTCGTGGACGAGGCCGGCGCGGCGCAGAAGCTGCTGCCGCCTGAGCAGCGCGCCGAGGTCGTGGGGCCCGAGCACGTCGAGCGAGTGGTGGCGAAGATGGCTCGCGTGCCGGTGCAGTCGGTGTCCCACGACGATACCCGGGCACTGGCGGCGCTGGACGTATCGCTTCGAGAGGTGATCTTCGGCCAGGACGCGGCGATCGGCGAGGTGGCCGCGGCGATCAAGATGGCGCGCTCCGGGCTGCGCGCCCCCGAGAAGCCGATCGGCAGCTTTCTGTTCGCCGGGCCGACCGGCGTCGGCAAGACCGAGCTGGCACGGCAGCTGGCGCGCATCCTCGGGGTAGAGTTCATTCGCTACGACATGTCGGAGTACATGGAGAAGCACGCCGTGTCGCGCCTGATCGGCGCGCCGCCCGGCTACGTCGGCTACGAAGAAGGCGGCCTGCTGATCGACGCGGTGCGAAAGTCGCCGCACGCGGTGCTGCTGCTCGACGAGATCGAAAAGGCCCATCCGGACATGTACTCGATCCTGCTCCAGGTGATGGACCACGCGACGCTGACCGACTCTCACGGCCGCAAGGCCGACTTCCGCCACGTGATCCTGATCATGACGACCAACGCCGGGGCGCGCGACGTTTCCGATCGCCGGCTCGGGTTCGCTGAAACCGGCGTGGGCGGCTCGACTCGCGGGGTGCTGGAGCGCACCTTCACGCCCGAGTTCCGCAACCGGATCGATGCGGTGGTGACGTTCAGCGCACTGGGGTCGGCGGAGGTAGAGCGGGTAGTCGACAAGCAGATCGACGAGCTGCGCGGCCTGGTGGCGGCCAGGGGCGTGAACATCACGCTCGATCCGGCCGCGCGCGCCTGGCTGGCGCACAAGGGCTTCGACCGCGCGTTCGGAGCGCGGCCGATGGCGCGGTTGATCGATCGGGTGGTGAAGAAGCCGCTGTCGGATCGGCTGCTCTTCGGGACGTTGGCCAAAGGCGGCACCGTTCGCATCGCCGTCGAGGGCGACTCGATCGTCCTCGTCGAGGACGGCGCTGGTGCCGTTTAGCACCCCGCGACGCGATTACCTCGGCACACCCCTGCTCGAAGACGGCGCGGGCGAGGATCCGCTGGCGCTGTTCCTGGCGTGGTTCGGGGCCGCCGAACAGGTGGAGGCCGACGCGACGGCGATGGCGCTGGCGACGGTGAGCGGCGACGGGCAGCCGTCGGCGCGGCTGGTCCTGCTGAAGGACGTGGACGTCCGCGGCTTCACCTTCTTCACCAACTACGAGAGCCGCAAGGCCGGGGAGCTGGCGGCCAACAACCGCGCCAGCCTGCTGTTCTACTGGCGATCGCTCGACCGGCAGGTCCGCGTCGAAGGACGGGTGGATCCGGTTCCGGCCCACGAGTCGGACGCCTACTTCCAGACCCGGCCGCTCGAGAGCCGGTGGAGCGCCTACGCCTCGCCGCAAAGCCGTCCGATCGCCAGCCGGGACGAGCTCGAAGCCCGCGTCGACGAAGTGCGCCGTGACTTCGGTGACGAGGTGCCGCGCCCGCTGTCGTGGGGCGGCTACCGTCTGCACGCGCACGCGTTCGAGTTCTGGCAGGGGAGGCCGAATCGCCTCCACGACCGGCTCGCCTACGTGCGCGACGGTGGCTCCTGGCGTCGCGTGCGGCTCGCGCCGTAGCGGAGCGCGCAGTCTCCAGTCTCCAGTCTTCAGGCTCTCGCGGTCTATAGTCCGGAGCAGGTCGGAGAACTTGCTGAATGACTCTGAATTCTGACCGACCTGAATGACGTCCCCTCGATTCCGCTGCGTCCTCTCCCCCTCGGCCTCCAGCCGTCTCGAGGCCGCCCGCGCGTTCGCGCTGGGGTACCCCGCGTCACAGCCACTGACCATCGTCGCCGCCACGCGCGGCGCCGCTGACGACTTCGCTCGAGCGATCGCGCGGACCCGTCCGGCGACCATCGGCTTGTCGCGGTTCAGCCTGACGCAGCTCGCGGCGAGGATTGCCGCACCGCGGCTCGCGGGGCGCGGCGTCGCGCCGGCGAGCGCGCTGGCGCTCGAGGCGGTGGCGGCGCGCGCCGCCTTCGAAGCATCGCGGCACAATCGGCTTTCCGTGCTCTCCGCGGTGGCGGGCACCCCCGGCTTTCCGCGGGCTCTCGCGCGCACGTTCGGCGATGTCCGGCTGGCCGCCCTCGGCGCCGCCGACGTTCAGCGCGGCGCGGACACGGCAGCCAACACTGCGATCTGTCACACCTCATCGACGAAGCCGAGCAGGAATTACGCGATGCCGGGGTCGCGGATCGCGCGCGCCTGTTCGAGGCGGCGCGAGAGGGCGTCCCAGCCGAACGCGCGCTCACGCACCCGCTGATCCTGCTCGACTTGGATCTCGGGTCGCCGGTCGAAGAGGCCTTCGCGCTGGCGCTCGTGGCCGCCGCGAGCGCGGTGCTGGCCACCGCGCCGGCACAGGATGAGGCCACGCGAGAGGTCTGGTCGGCCGCTGGAGCCGCGATCGAGACAGCGCCGCCGGCCGGCAGCGGCGACCTGGCCAGCATCCACACGCATCTGTTCTCGGAGGACGCGCTCCCGCCGCGCGACAGCGACGGCTCGTTCGAGTTCTTCTCCGCGCCCGGCGAAGGCCGTGAATGCGTGGAGATTGCCCGCCGCGTGCTGCGGGAAGCGCGGCGTGGAGTGAGGTTCGACGAGATGGCGGTCCTGGTGCGGGCCCCGGCGCACTATTTCGGCCTCCTCGAGCATGCCCTCGAACGTGCCGGTGTGCCGGCCTACTTCGAGCGCGGCACACGGCGTCCGCACGCCGGCGGCCGGGCGTTCCTCGCCCTGCTCGCCTGCGCCGCCGAAGGCCTGTCCGCCAACCGATTCGCGGAGTATCTGTCGCTGGGCCAGATCCCGCCCGCGGACGCCCAGCCGGCCGCGTGGGTGCCGCCGGGAGACGAGGTGTTCGCGGGCGTCGGTGCCGGCAGCGCGGCGACGGAACCTGCCGAACCTGAGGCGCCGCTCGAGCTGGTGAGTGACGATCAGCCGGAGATCGCCGGCACGCTGCGCACCCCTCGGCGATGGGAGTGGATGCTGGTCGAAGCCGCGGTGATCGGCGGCGATCCCGACCGCTGGCGCCGGCGGCTGGACGGGTTTGCCGCGGAGCTGCAGATTCGCCTCGTCGAGTCGCGGCGGGCCGACCCCGAGTCGTCGCTGACCCAGGCCCTGCAGCGTGACGCCGCCCGGCTGGCACACCTGCGCGCCTTCGCGTTGCCGCTGGTTCGCGAGATGGCCGCGTGGCCGCCGCTGGCGACGTGGGGCGAATGGCTCGAGCGGTTCGAGCAGCTGGCGCCGCGGGTGCTGCGGGCGCCCGGACACGTGCTGCGCGTGCTGGCGGACCTGCGGCCGATGGCGGCGGTTGGCCCGGTCGGGCTCCGCGAGGTGCGCGCCGTGTTGTCGGAGCGGCTGCGGCTGGTGGAAGCCCAGCCGCCCGCGCGCCGCTATGGCCAGCTGTTCGTTGGCAGCCCGGCACAGGCGAGGGGACGGACCTTCCGGGTGGTGTTCGTCCCCGGCGTCGCCGAACGCGTGTTTCCGCAGAAGGCGCGTCAGGATGCGCTGCTGCCCGATGCGATCCGCGGCCGGCTCACCGAGCGGCTCCAGACCAAAGCCGATCAGAGCGTTCGCGACCGGATGCTGCTTCATCTGGCGGTGGGAGCGGCCAGCGAGCGGTTGTATCTGTCGTATCCGCGGCTCGATGTCGCCGAGTCGCGCGTGCGCGTGCCCTCGTTCTACGCGCTCGATGCCGTCCGCGGGGTCACGGGCCGGATCCCCGATCACGAGGAGCTGGCGGCGGTGGCGTCCCGCGCCGGGAACGCGACGTTGGCCTGGCCGGCACCGTCCGACGCCGCCGACGCGATCGACGTCCAGGAGCACGACCTCGCCGTGCTGCGCCACCTGCTGGACACAGCTCCGGGCGAAAGCGTGCGCGGCCAGGCCCAGTACCTGCTGCGCCTCAACGAGGCGCTGCGGCGAACAGTCACGGAGCGCTGGGCGCGCACCGGGTCGAAGTGGACGCAGTACGACGGCCTGGTGCAGGTCACCGACCGCACCCGCGACGCGCTGGCCCGACAGCGGCTGTCCGAGCGGCAGTACTCCGTGACGACACTGCAGCGGTTCGCCGCCTGCCCGTACCAGTTCCTGCTGGGCGGCATCCATCGATTGCGGGCCGCCGAGCAGCCCGAGCCGCTGCAGCGGCTCGACCCGCTGACCAAGGGCAGCATCGTCCACCGCATCCAGGCGGTCACGATGCGCGCGCTGGTCGAGCAGGACCGGCTGCCGCTGTCGGCGACGTCGCTGCCGCAGGCGTTGGGCGTGCTCGACGCGTCGATCGACGCGCGTCGCCGAGGAGTATCGCGAGCGGATGGTGCCGGCGATCGAGCGTGTCTGGCAGGAAGAGATCGCGGCCATCGCGCAGCGACCTGCGCGGCTGGCTGCGTCATGTCGCGGCCGACGAGGCCTGGATGCCCCGCCATTTCGAGCTGGCGTTCGGGCTGGCCGCCCGATCCCGAGCGCGATCCGCGGAGCGTGCCCGAGCCGGTGCTGGTGGACGGCCGCTTCCCGCTGCGTGGCGCCATCGACGCCATCGACGTACACCGCCAGACGGGCGTGCTGCGGGTGACCGATCACAAGACCGGCAAGGATCGGACCAAGGACACGCTGGTCATCGGCGGCGGCAGCGTGCTGCAGCCGCTGGTCTATGCCGCGGTGGCCGAGGCAATGCTCGGCGTGCCGGTAGGGGAGTCGCGGCTCTTCTTTTGCACTTCGGCCGGCGGCTTCAAGCAGCGCCCAGTGCTGCTCGACGCGGCGGCGCAACGGCTCGCAATCGAAGCGCTGGAGGCGATCGATCGCGCCGTCGAGCGGGGCACGCTGGCGCCGGCGCCGGCCGAGGGCGCCTGCACCTGGTGCGAGTTCCGCCCGGTGTGCGGGCCCGGCAGCGAGCAGCGCGTGGCGCGCAAGCCGCAGGCGTTCCTGGCGGATCTCCTCTGGCTGAGGAGCCGGCCGTGACGGCGCTGCTCGATCGACAGGCCCGCGACCAGATCGCGTCGGCGCTGGACGAGACGCTGGTCGTCGAGGCGGCGGCCGGCACCGGCAAGACGACGGCGCTGGTGCAGCGGATGGTCCGCGATCCTGGCCACCGGGCCGCGCCGAGATGGGCGGCCTGGTCGCGGTGACGTTCACGGAGAAGGCGGCCGGCGAGTTGAAGCTGCGGCTGCGCCAGGAGCTCGAGAACGAGCGCGCCGCGCCCGCTGCCGGCGGAAGAGCGCGCGGCGCTCGAGGCGGCGCTGCGCAGCCTCGAGGAGGCGCAGATCAGCACCATCCACGGCTTCTGCGCCGACCTGCTCAAGGAATATCCGGTCGAGGCCGGCGTCGATCCGCTGTTCGTCGTGCTGACCGAGGATCAGGCGCGGCGGCGCTACGACGAGGCGTTTGCTTCGTGGTTCCAGGCCGCGCTCGAGGAGATGCCCGAAGGCGTGCGCCGCTCGCTCCGGCGCTCGAGCCGGCACCGTCGGCGGCGAGCGCCGACGCCGACGGTCCTGTGGACCGCCTGCGTGCGGCCGGCTGGCAGCTGACCGAGTGGCGTGACTTTCCGGCTTCCTGGACGCGTCCGGAATTCGAGCGCACGGCCGAGATCGATCGCCTGACCACGCTGCGTGCGGACGTTCGCGGCGATCACACGCGAAGCCGCCAGCCTGCGCGATCCGTTGTATCTCGACACCGCACCGGCGCGGCGCGCCAGCGACGAGCTGCCGATGCTCATCGAGGCCGGCGATCTCGACGGCGCCGAGGCGCTGTTGATCGACTTGTCGAGGGATCGCGACTTCCGCCGTGCCCGCAAAGGCTACGGGCCGAACTTCGCCAAGGGGCTCACGCGGACCGGTGACCCACGAAGCGCTGCAGGAGCTGGTGCTGCAGCTCGACATCTTCAAGCGCGATGCGGACGCCGATCTCGCGGCGCTGCTGCGCGACGAGCTGCGCGGCAGCCTCGATCTCTACGAGGAGCTGAAGACGCGGCGCGGCGAGCTGGACTTCTTCGACCTGCTGCACCGGGCGCGCACGCTGGTGCATCGAGCACGAGGCGGTCCGGGCCCAGCTGCAGGCGCGGTGCGCCCGCATCTTCGTCGACGAGTTCCAGGACACCGATCCACTCCAGGCGGAGCTCCTGCTGCTGCTGACCGCGGACGACCCGCACGAACGGAACTGGCGTAGCGTGCGGCCCGTGCCGGGCAAGCTGTTCATCGTCGGCGACCCCAAGCAGTCGATCTACCGCTTCCGCCGCGCCGACGTGCAGGTCTACCACGACGTGTGCCGTCAACTGCTCGCGCACGGCGCGCGCCATCTCACGCTGACCACCAGCTTTCGCAGCGCGCCCAACCTGCAGCGGGCCGTCAACGCCGGGTTCGGCGAGGTGATGATCGAGGATGCCGACACGCTGCAGGCCGGCTACATCCCGCTGTCGCCCAGCCGGGAGCAGATCGGCGGGCAGCCGTCGGTCGTGGCGCTGCCGGTGCCGCGGCCGTATGGGCGCCGCAACATCTCGGCGATGGCCATCGAGCAGTCGCTGCCCGATGCCGTCGGCGCCTTCATCGGCTGGCTGGTGCACGAGAGCGGCTGGAAGGTGACCACGCGGCAGGCGCCCGACACGCCCGTGCCGGTGCAGCCGGGCCACGTCTGCATCCTGTTCCGGCGCTTCGTCAGCTTCGGGACCGACGTCACGCGGGCCTACGTCGACGCCCTCGAGGCTCGAGGCGTGCGCCACCTGCTGGTGGGCGGCCGGGCCTTCCACGATCGCGAGGAGATCGAGACGCTGCGCGCCGCGCTGGCCGCCATCGAGTGGCCCGACGACGAGCTGTCGGTGTTCGCGACGCTGCGCGGGGCGCTGTTCGCGATCGGCGACGAGGAGCTGCTCGAGTACCGGCACCGCTACGGCCGCGCGTTTCATCCGTTCCGCGTGCCTGCCGATCTGCCGGCGCACCTGTCGTCGATCGGCCACACCCTCACCACTCTGGCGCGCCTGCACACCCAGCGCAACCGGCGGCCGGTCGCCGAGACCGTGATGCGGCTGCTCGATGCACACGCGCGCGCACGTCGGCTTCGCGCTGCGTCGAAGTGGCGAGCAGGTGCTGGCGAACGTGCTGCACGTCGCCGAGCTGGCGCGCCAGTACGAGCGCAACGACGGTCTGTCGTTCCGCGGGTTCGTCGAGACGCTGCGCGAGGCCGCCGAGCGCGGCGACGCCACCGAGGCGCCGATCGTCGAGGACGGCAGCGACGGCGTGCGTCTGATGACGGTGCACAAGGCCAAGGGCCTCGAGTTTCCGGTGGTGGTGCTGGCCGACATCACCGCCAAGCTGGCGCAGCTCGAGGCCAGCCGGTCGATCGACGGCCTGCACGGCCGCTGCGCCCTGCGGATCGGCGGGTGGTCGCCCAAGGATCTGCTCGACCGGCAGGCCGAGGAGCACGGCCGGGACCTGGCCGAAGGCGTGCGCCTGGCCTATGTGGCCGCGACCCGCGCCCGCGATCTGCTGGTAGTGCCGGCCGTCGGCGACGAGCCGTTCGAGGGTGGGTGGGTGAGCCCGCTGAACCGTGCCGTGTATCCTCCGCCGGCGCATCGGCGCACGGCAGATCAGGCCGCCGGCTGCCCGGCTTTCAAACGCGACTCGGTGATCGAGCGGCCGGACGGCGGCATCGCCTCCGCCACCACGGTCAGCCCCGGCCGGCACCGGATGGGCGGCGGGGACGCCGCCCACGAGGTCGTGTGGTGGGATCCCGCGGCGCTGCATCTCGATGTCGCGGCGCCGTTCGGGTTGCGGCGCGAGGAGTTGATCGAGAAGGACGTCCCGCCGCAGGTGATCGACGAGGGCACGCAGCGCCACGAGACCTGGCGTACCGACCGGCAGGCCGCGCTCGACAGCGGGCGCACCCCCTGGGTGGCGGTGCACACGATGACGGAGTGGACGGCGGAAGACGCCGCCGGTGTTGTCAGGTCGTCACGGCGGTCCGGCCGGGCGCCCGAAGCGGAGGTCGTGACGATGGCCGCGGCAGTCGGACGTCCGACCGGCGCGCGATTCGGCACGCTGGTCCATGCGGCGTTGGCCACGGTGCCGCTCGACGCCGGCGCCGGCCGAACGTGACGCGCTGGTCGCCACCAACGGCCGCATCGTCGGCGCCAGCGCGGAGGAGATGTCGGCGGCCGTGGCCGCGGTCACGGCCGTGCTGGAGCATCCGCTGATGGACGGCGCGCGGCGCGCGGAGCGCGACGGCGCTGTGCTACCGGGAGCTGCCGGTCTCGATGCTCGATGGCGACGTGCTGCTGGAGGGCGTCGCCGATCTCGCGTTCGAAGTGGACGGCGCCATCACGGTGGTGGACTTCAAGACCGATCGCGCCATGGCTCCGGCGCTCGACGGCTACGTCCGCCAGGTGTCGTTGTACGCCGAGGCCATCAGCCTGGCGACGGGCAAGCCGGCGCGCGCGGTCTTGCTGCAGGTGTAGGACGAGAACGGCTCAGCTTCGAGCGGCGGCGCAGCCGCGCGTCGAGGTCGCGATGGCCTGCTCCAGCATCGCCGCGATGGGCCGGGCGCGCACGCCAGCTGCAGATCGGCCAGTGCACGCGTGCGCGCGAGCAGGAGCGAGGCCCGCTCCGCCTGGCGGGCGGGATCGGGCGTGGGGCCCGTGGTCGGGGCGGGCTGCGTCAGCGCCTCCTGCTGCTGATTCTCGACCGCCTTGCTTTCCCAGCCTCGCGCCACCGTGTCACCGCCTCACGCCGGCGTCGATTCCGATTGCAGCGCCGGCGCCGTGACCGACGAGGGCATCGCGTCGAACCGCAGCCGGATGCGGAACTCCCGATACAGCAGCCACAGGTTGAGCCCCAGCTGCAGGAAGACGCCGGCGGCGGAGATGTACCACACCCACTTCATCTGGAAGCCGGGCTGTCCCGCCAGCCACAGCACCGGCACGCTGATGAGGATCATGCGGGCAACCGAGGTCACGAGCGCCGGCACGGTGTTGCCCATCGCCTGGAACATGCTGGAGCTGACGAAGATTGCTCCCGACGCCACGAAGTTGAAGGCGGCGACGTGGAGGTACTCCTCGCCCGCGGCCACGACCGCCGGGTCGCTGGAGAAGATGCGGATGAACCAGGCCGCAGCCAGCCAGGTGATCGTGGACAGCACCAGCATCACGGCTGTCGCCAGCGAGGCCGCCGAGGTGAACGTGGCCCGGACGCGATCGGCCTTGCGGGCGCCGAAGTTCTGGCCCGCCACCGGGCCGACCGCGAAGCCCAGCGCCACCACCGGCAGGAAGCTCGCCTGCAGCACGCGCTGGCCGATGCCGAATCCCGCCTGCGCCGCGGCGCCGAACGGGCGGCTGACCACGTAGACCAGCATCAGGTAGACGGCGATGAGGGCGAACTCGGCGCCGGCCGGCAGGCCGATCTTCAGCATCTCCACCCACAGCCTCGGGCGGGGGACTCCACTCCGCGGCCACGAACCGCAGGAACGACTTGTGGGACAGGAAGTAGGTGGTCATCCACACCACGCCGACCACGATCGCGATCAGCGTCGCGACGGCGGCGCCCACGACGCCCATCGCCGGCGCGCCCAGCCAGCCGAAGATGAACACCGGCGCCAGCACGATGTTCAGGATCACGGTCGCGGTCTGCACCACCATGCCGGGCTTGAAGTTGCCCGTGCCGCGCAGCGCCGCGCCCATGCCGATGAGCCCGAACTGGAGCGCCATCGCCGGCACGAACCACAGCAGGTAGTCGGCCGCCATCTTCGCCGTCACGGCGTCGGCGGCGAGGGCGTTGGCGTAGGGCACGCGGATGGCGAGGACGACGATCAGGAACAGCACGCCCACCGCCACCGAGAGCCCCTGCGCCTGGTTGAAGATCAGCGAGGCGCGCGCCTGGTCGCGCTGGCCGGTTGCGTGCGCCACCAGCGTCGTGGTGCCGACGCCCAGCATCTGCGTGGCGGCCAGCACGAAGAACATCAGGTTGGTGCTCACGCCCACGGCCGCGACGGCGTCGGTGCCCAGCCGGCCGACCCAGTAGAGGTCGATGAGCACGTAGAGCGTCTGGAACACCATGCTGACCAGCATGAAGCTGGTGGTCTTGAGCAAGTGGCCGGTCAGGGAGCCGGTGGTCAGGTCGTTCATCGAGGGTTCGCTCCAATCGAAGTTCGCGCGACCAGCGCGACGTTGTCGGACAGCGCTCGCGGAAGCAGCCGGCTGAGCCACCGCGGGTAGTGGCGACTGGTCCCAGGAATACGGCCGTCTCCGGTGTAACGAATCGTGACTTCGGTCCAGCCGCACTCACCGGCGATGCGGCGCAGATCGACTTCCAGCAGCGCCGTCAAGTGGGCGGGGTAGCTGCTGGCCCGAAAGGCGTTGAACTCGTGGCGCAGCACCAGCGTCAGCTTGCTCAGCAGGCTCAGCTGGTTCGGCGTCGTCACCACCACCCACAGCCCGGGGCGGCACAGCCGCGTCAGTTCGCGCGCGAAGGCCCGCGGGTTCTCGACGTGCTCGATGGTTTCAACCGCGGCCACCACGTCGCCGACACCGTCGTCCAGTTGCACCCGACCGGTCCCCGTGTCGACGGGGTGGAACTCTCCGTCAGCCGGGAAGCCATCATAACGGACCACATCGGCGCCCACGTAGCGTACGAACCGGCCGCCCAGCGCCCGCCGTAGGTTGCCGGTGCCGCACCCCACGTCCACCAGCACGCCGGCCGCGCGGCGTTCGGCGAGCAGAGCGGCCACGGTGCGATAGATCGGCTCCGCGCTCGTACCGAGGCTGAGGCGCGCGCGCGCTTCGACATCGGTCGAAAACGTCATGCGGCCGGGATGGGATCGATGTAAGACGGCAATCTGGAATCATATATCGAACCGATCCATGCCTTGACCGTCTGGAAATGGGTGGGTTATGCTTCGCGTTCACTTTTGAGTAGCCGGCTGCTCTTGTGGTCCCGGCGCGGACGCCGCATTGCCAATCCCCGGACAACGTGTTTCTCAGGCGCGGCGCTCGGTTCGGTTTGTGGCGCTGACTAGGGAGACTGTCATGAGGATTCTGTTCGTGGTGGTGGTCATGGCGCTGGTGGCCGCGGGGTGCGGCAGTGCGAATCAGCCGGCGCAGAACGCGCCGCCTGCCGGGCCGTCGCCGAAGGCCTATACCAACCTGGCGAAGGTGATGCGCGGCATCCCGTTTCCCGCCTCGAATATCATCTTCGACACCCAGTCCAACGACCCGGCGGCCAAGCCGACGGAGGCCGGTGGCTCGGGCGGCGCCACGGCCGCGTTCTCGGGCGTCTATGGCGGCTGGGAGGCGGTCGAGAACGCCGCGATGGCCATCTCGGAGACGGCCAACCTGATCATGATTCCGGGGCGGCTGTGCCAGAACGGCCGGCCGGTGCCGCTCGACCGCGCCGATTTCCAGAAGTTCGCGCAGGGCCTCGCCGACGCGGGCCAGGCCGCGCTTCAAGGCGGCGCAGTCCAAGAACCTCGACGCGATGGTGGAGGTCAGCGGCACGGTATCCGATGCGTGCGCGGCCTGCCACGAGGTCTATCGCGACAAGGAAAACGACAAGGACCGGTGCATGTAGATGCTTGAACTGCTGATGCCGTTGCGGAGCCTGTTCGAATGGCTCGACGCCTTTCCGTCGAGCATCGCGATCCGCGAGTCCCAGTACGTGTATCCCGGCCTGCTGACGTCGCACGTGGTGGCCCTGTGCTGGTTCGGCGGGCTGATCCTGATGATGGACTTGCGGCTGCTGGGCGTCGGCAACATGCAGACCCCGTTCTCGCAGCTGCAGCGGCGGCTGTTCCCGTACCAGATGGTCGGCATGATCTTCAGCGCCATCACCGGCCTGGCGCTGGTCTACGCGCAGCCGATGCGCTTCTACGTGAACATCTTCTTCTGGGTGAAGATGGTGATGATGGCGCTGGCCGGCCTGAACGCGCTGGCGTTCCACTACCTGACCTACAACTCGGTCAGCCGCTGGGATCGGGATCCGATTCTGCCGCCGGCGGCGCGGCTGGCGGGCGCGCTCGGCCTGGCGCTCTGGGTCGGCGTGGTGGTGTCGGGGCGGCTCATCGCCTACAACTGGTTCCAATAGGAGTTGCCCGTGCTGTCTTACTTCGAATGGCTGAACAACCTGCCCGTCAGCACGGCCATCCGCGAGTCGGTGTGGATGTCGCCGCTCGTGAACGTGGCGCACCTGGCGGCGCTGGTGATGTTCATCGGCGCGGTGCTGATCGTGGACCTCAAGCTGGTGGGCAACGATGAAGGCACTCCGGTCGACGCCATCGCCCGCGGCGCCGAGCCGTGGCTGCTCCTGGGCTTCTTCCTGCTGTTCCTGACCGGGGTGCCGCAGCTGATCTCGAACGCGCTGCGCGAGTACTACAGCATCTTCTTCTGGTTCAAGATGGTCGTGATGGTGGTGGCGCTGATCTTCACCTTCACCATCCGCCGGCGGGTGACGCTGGCCCCCGAGGGCCAGTTCGGAGCCGGCGCGCGCAAGCTGGTCGGAGCGCTGTCCATTCTCCTCTGGGGCTCGGTGGCGATTCCCGCCCGGCTCATCGGCCTGTTTACCTAGACCAAAGCCTACCGAAGACTGAAGACCGAAGACCGAAGGACGGAGAGCAGAGATGCAGTGGGTGTTGTGTGCGATCGTCGTGCTGGCCTTGGGAGTCCTGAGCGTGGCCCTGGGAAACGGGTTTCTCCCGAGCTTCTCCCAGGCGTCGGAGGCCGGCACCATCATCCCGCTGCTGGTCGCCTGGGCGCTCATCGCCACGGCGGTCGTCTCTGCGCTGACGCTGGCGAAGTTTCTGTTGAGCAATCGATCGAGGTAGGCTCCGGGCTCCGGGCTCCGGGCCTACAGACCCTCAAGAACGCGGAATCTACTCGAACGCGGAATTGGATAGGACCAGGACGATCACCGCCAGCAGCGCGAGCGCAATCGCTCCGACAATCTTCCACACACTATAGGGATGCCGCCCGGCGATCGTGCCGGTGACGCCGTTCACCACCACTTGAAACGGCTTGCCGCCGTAGGTGTACGCGAGCAGCCACACCGGCACCAGCACGTGCTTGAACGTCCGGCCGTCATAGACCGGGTGGATGCGCAGGTTGCGGTAGGTGTCGCCCGGGACCTGCTGGCCGCACAGCGCCTCCAGCGCGGCGTGCATCTGATCCTGCGCGCGCTGGGAGGCGTCGATCAGGACCACCTGGTAGTGCTCGACGACGTGACCGGACAGGAACGCCGTGTCGTACGCTTCCGCGTCGCGGGTGGGGAAGGGTTCGATCGCCTTCAGCAGGTCGAGTGGCAGCCCCTGCGTGCCCGGCACCGGCTCGTCGTCGAATACGTGATCCACCACGCCCGACGCCGGCTCCCAGCGGACGCGCCGCTCCATCCGCACGGTGGAGCCGCCCCTTGGCGTCGCGGCCATGCACCGGCACGTAGTAGTAGTGGCCGGCCTCGGCCTCCCAGGGACAGTGCGCTCTCGCGTCGAAGGTCCAGTAGGGGATGTAGAGGCTCTTCAGCGTGTCCACCAGCGCGCTCATGGCCAGGCGCGACGGGGCGAACCACTTGCTGCGCCACCAGCGGCGCAGGTCGTCGCGCACGCGCGCGGCGTCGATGCGGAACGGCAGCACGCCCTGCGGGCTGATCGGCGCCTTGATCGCCTGGTAGTCCACCAGCGCCGGGGAGCCGCAGAACTCGCAGTTCTGGCCGACACGCGAGGGCTCGAACACCATCACCGCGCGGCAGCTGGTGCACTGGACGCTGCGGCGTTCGGTCTGCCAGCCGCGCTGCTCGTCCGGCAGCTCCCGCAGGGTGGCGGCGAGGTCCAGTTCCTGCACCAGGCCGGTCCGCCGGTCCACACGGTAGGGCGACTCGGTCCCACAGAACGGGCACGACAGCTTCTGGTGCGTCGCGTTCCACTCGGCCTGCGCGCCGCAGGCCGGGCAGGCGTGCTTGTCGAGCGCGGTGATTTCGCCCGCCGCCGGCGCACCGGGCAGCGGCGGGGGCAGTGGCGGCGGAGTAACCCGGTCCAACGTCAGGACGCCAGATAAGCGTCGAGGGCGCTGCGCGTGATCCGCCAGCTGGCGCCGATCTTCTTGCCCTTCAGCTCACCGGCCTCGAGCACCGCCATCACGTCGGCCTCGGACACGCCCAGCGCGCGTGCGGCGTCCGCGGGGCTCAGCAGTTCGGTTGCGGCGGGTGCCGCCGCGGGCGCGGCCGTAGGCGTCGCGTGGCCGCCGGCGAGGCCCTCCTTCAGCATCTGCTGCGCCAGACCGAAGCCGACGGCCAGTTCGGCCGCGGTGCCGGCGGCACCGCCGCCCCCGCCGGGGGTTTCGAAGCCCTTGGCCATCTGGTACTTCACGAAGTCGTTCAGGTTGCCGACCGCGGCCATGCTGCTGCGCTTGTCCACCGCCTGTTCGACCTCCGGCGGCACCGAGACGTTCTCGACGATGAAGCTGGTGATCTCCAGGCCGTATTTCGAGCGTCACCGCCGGGTTGATCAGCGGCAGCAGCGCTTCGCCCAGCTCGGTGTAGCGCGAGGCCACGTCCAGGACCGGGATCTTCGCCGACGCGATCGAGTCGGTGAAGATGCTGACGATGCGCGACCGCATGGTGTCGCTGAACTCATCGAGGCGGAAGTTGTGATCCGAGCCGGCGACCTCGCGGAGGAACGTCTTCGGCTCGACGATCTTGAAGTCGTAGGTGCCGAAGGCCCGCAGGCGGACGATGCCGAAGTCCTCGTCGCGCAGCATCACCGGATTCGATGTACCCCACTTGTTGCCGGTGAAGAGGCGGGTGGTGACGAAGTAGACGTCGGCCTTGAACGGCGACTCGAAGCCGAACGGCCACGACTTGAGCCTGGTGAGGATCGGGATGTTGTCGGTCGTCAGGCTGTGCTTGCCGGGGCCGAACGTATCGCCGAACTGGCCCAGGTAGACGAACTGGGCCACCTGCGACTCGCGCACGATCAACTGGGCGCCGCGCTTGATGGCTTTGTCCTCGTCCGGGAACTGCCACGACAGCGTGTCGCGCGAGTCGTCGGTCCATTCGATGATCTCGAGCAGCTCACCCTTGATGAAGTCCAAAATGCCCATCTGGCCGAGGCCCTCCTGACCGGTCGTCGCGTGAAGTCGCTGAACCGAATCTTAAGCCGTCTTCTCCATCATTGGACGTAACGACTCGCTACGGGTTCCGAACCGCCCCGAAACCGCGCCCTTGCCAGCATGGATGGGCAGATCAATGCTAGCGAGGCTCCGCCTCGGACCGACAAGCATGTGGCTCCGCCTCGCTAGCCCAGTGTCTGATTGCCCGCCCTCCGGGCGGGCGTGGAAACTTGACTCATCTGGTTAGGATTTGGGATGGTCAAGTTTCCAGTGGCCGACAACGGAGGTGGAGTCGTGAGACGCGCAGCAGCAATCTGGATGTGGGCGGCGTGTGTGGCTGGCCTGGGTGGCGTGGCCATGCTGCCGGCGGCATCGGCTCAGTCACCCCCGACAGCCGCGGCCACCGGCTCGCCCGGGCCGCTCGCCGATTCGTGCGGCACACCGGCCACGCCGCCGCAAGCGACCGGCCGCGGCGCCCAGCCCACCTTCCCGCCAGGACAGTTCCCCGTCAGCCTGCCGCCGGTGTCGCACCTCGGGGCGCGCAACGATCTGCCAAACCCGTATGGCCCGGGTGTGCACTGGGGGCGGCTGCCCGACGGCCGCACCTGGGGCTCCACGGCCGGCATCGCCCGCGGCATCGACGACACCATCTGGGCGATCGATCGCTGCGGCGCCGTCGGGTGCGGGTGGTGGCGGGTGCGCCGACTCACCGATCGATCCGATCCTCCAGTTCGACACCACCGGCAAGCTGCTCAAGAGCTTCGGCCGCGGCGTGATGGCGAGCCCGCACAAGATCAGCGTCGATCGCGCGGGCGACATCTGGGTGGCCGACAGCGGCCAGGCGCCGGGCAAGGGCCATCAGGTCCACAAGTTCAGCCCCAACGGCACGCTGGTGATGTCGCTCGGCAAGCCGGGCGTCGCCGGCAGCGGGCCTGGCGAGTTCAACCAGCCGACCGATGTCGCCGTGGCACCCAACGGCGACATCTACGTGGCCGATGGGCACGTGGGCGGCGGCACCGCCGTCGGCAACGCGCGGATCGTCCGGTTCGATCGCCGCGGCGAGCACCTGGGCAGCTTCGGCAAGAAGGGGATGGGCCCGGGGGAACTGGACGTGCCGCACGCGCTGGCCTTCGACTCGCGCGGACGGCTGTTCGTGGCCGACCGGCAGAACAACCGGCTGCAGATCTTCGACGCCACCGGCAAGTTCATCGACAGCTGGTTCCAGTTCGGCCGGCCGAGCGGGTTCTTCATCGACCGCGACGACACGCTCTACGTCGCCGACTCCGAATCGCGCGACGGCCGCACGAACCTGGGTGTGCTGACGCTGGCGCAGACCGGCTATGGATTCAACCCGGGCGCGCGGCGCGGCATCCGCATCGGCAGCGCCCGGGACGGCAAAGTAACGGCCTTCATTCCCGATCCGTGCCCGTATCCGTATCCGGGCGGGTCCAGCATGGCCGAGGGTGTGGTCACTGATCGAGAGGGGAACGTATATGGCGCGGATTTCCTGGGCACGGTTCGCAAATACATCAAGCGCTAGGCTCGTCACGGCCGTCGTTGCCGCGGCTTCGTCGCGGGTGCTTCCGGTGCCGTGTCGGCTCAGAAGGCACCGATGCGTCTGCTGGTGTCGAATGGCGTGAAGGCGGCGCTGGTGGCGGTGCAGCCCAGCGTGCGAGGCGCAGACCAGCACGACGTTCGTGGCCGAGTTCGGCACCTCGAACGGCCTGCGCGCCACGCGCGGCGAAAGGGCAGCCGTTCGACATCGCGGTGATGACCGAGGATGCGATCGACGCGCTGGTGGCGGAGAAGAAGCTGGACGCCGCGTCGAAGACGATGGTGGCGAAGACGCGCATCGGCGTCGGCGTGCGGCAGAACGCCGCCGCGCCGGACGTCCGCACCGCCGACGCGGTGCGCAAGGCGCTGCTCGGCGCGTCGTCCGTGACCTGGGCCAGCGACGGCGCCAGCCGGCCGTTCATCGAGAAGATGGTCGAGAAGCTGGGCATCACGGCGCAGATGGCGGCGAAGACGAATCCCGAGCAGGGTTCGCCGCGGGCGACGGCGCGCGTCGTCAACGGCCAGTCCGACATCGTGCTGACGCTGATCAGCGAGATCGTGCCGGTGCAGGGCTTGAAGATGGTGGGCGCGCTGCCAGCCGAGTTCCAGGGCGAGGTGAGCTTCGCCGCCGGCGTCGCCGGCGGGCAGTTCGCAGGCCTCGACGGCGCGCCAGGTAATCGCGTGCCTGGTGGCCCCGAGCGCGGGCTCGTCGTATTCGTCAGTGGGATTGGATCGCGCGGCGAAGTGAGATGGGCGCCGCCGACGTCATTCGGTTCGCGCGCCGGTCGCCGCTGGACGCTTCCATCCAGCGTGCGCATGACCTGCGGGTACTCGGCTCTCGCGCGTCCGCCTGGTCCTGATCTCGAAGAGCTCGGTAGGTCCTCCACAGCGGGTCCGGCCGATGTTCAGCCGGCGTCGCGTTTGCCTAGACAGGCAGCCGATTCATGAAGAGCTACAACGAGTTTGCCGACTGGTTTCACCTCCTCGACGCACGCCTGCAGCGAGATACGGCGGAGGAGGCTGCCGACTACGTGCGCCTGATCGAGGACGCCTGCCCCGGTCGCACGGACGCTACTGGAGCTTGGCGCCGGCGGGGGCAACAACGCGTCTCACATGAAGGGCGCGGTTCTCCTGCTCCCTCACCGATCTGTCGCCGCGGATGCTGGACGTGGCACGCCCGGTGAATCCGGAGTGCGAGCACCTGGCCGGCGACATGCGCGAGCTGCGGCTGGGGCGGCAGTTCGACGCGGTGTTCGTGCACGACGCTGTCGACTACTTGACGACGCTGCGACGATCCGGCGCGCGCCGTCTCGACGGCATACGTCCACACGCGGCCGGGCGGTGTGGCGTTGTTCGTTCCTGACGGCACGGCGGAAACGTTCAAAGAGTCGCTGCGGCGACCGGCGCGCCACGACGGAGGCCCGCATCGGCGCGCGCTGCGATATCTGGACTGGACGGTGGACCCCGATCCGGGCGACGGCTTGATATGAGGTGCATTTCGCCTGTCTCTTGCGGGAAGGCGGCAGCGCTCCGGGTCGTGCAGACCGACGACGAAGCACGCGCTGCCTTCTCCTGCAGCAGTGGCCACCAGGTGCCGGCCGCGGCAGGCTTTCAGGGGCGTGAACGAGCCCGTCGCTGCAGCGCGATGCCGACGGCCAGCCGTCGTTCGTCGGCGCCGGGGATGCCTGGCGGCGGCGGCCGCGAAGGGCAGGGCGAGGGCGACGCTGATCGCCGCCGCCCTGACGCTGCTCGCCACTGCCGCCTAGTGCGCCAGCGGATCGGGCCGCAGCTGGAAGTGCGCCGCGAGCGGCTTGGTGCCCTTGCCGCCCTCGATCAGCCAGGGCGTGCGATCGCCGTTGGCCGCCCACAGCCCGCGTCCCTTCCATCCGGCCTTCGGATCGTCGATGCGCCCGTCGAAGCCTTTGGCGTAGAAGCCCATCGGGTACGGCACGCGCAGCACCACCATGCGGCCGTCCTTGAGCGCGACGATCCCGTCGTTCAGGTTGCCGGTGGACATCGGGATGTTCTCGCCGAGGCCGAACGTGTTGTGCTGATCCACCCACGAGTAATAGCTCGACTCGGCGCTGTTCGCGCCGATGCCGCGGAAGCCCGGGCCCGGGTACTGGTGAAACGCCCAGCCCTCGGGGCAGTGATCGCCGGTCGCCTTGGGGCCGTTGAGCGGCGCCTTGCACTTGCGCCGGTCGAAGCTGCCCATGTGGCCGCTGCCGAGCGACACCCACACCACGCCGTTCTTGTCGATGTCGGCGCCGCGCGCGCCGAAGCCCGGCATCGGCACGTTGTAGATCTCGGCCAGCGCCGTCGCCGGCGGGTTCGCGCCCGGGTGACAGCCTGACGACCGCGCCGGGCACGCCCAGCACCGAGCCCCACACCGAGCCGTCCACCGGGCTCGGCATCACGGCATAGAACCCCGCCTGGATTCGCCGGTCCTTGGCCGGGATCGAGCGGCTGATCGGGTTCGGTGTAGGCGTCGCGCTTGCCGTTGCCGTTGGTGTCGAGCACCAGCGCCGTCCAGCCCTGCGACGCCGCGGCGTCGCCGGTCTTCTCGAACTGCTTGGTGTTCAGCCACCCGACCACGGGGCCGCCGCCGCTCGTCCACAGCGTGTCGTTGGCGTCGTAGCCGAACTGCAGGTGGTGGGTCGAGAAGCAGGTGTCGACGAAGGTGTACTTCTTCGTCTTCGGATCCAGCAGCGCGATGTGGCGGATGGCGCGCTCCATCGGAAACGCCACGGCGGAGGGGTGCGTCGAGCCCTGCTTGCAGAAGGCGGGATTCTCGGCGGCGCGGATCGACGCGGCCAGCCACAGCTTCCCGTCGCGCCCGTACATCGAGTTGTGGTTGTTGACGCGCGTGTCCCAGATGCGATCGGTGCCCCAGTAGGGCGACGGCTGCAGCGCGTCGAGGGCGGCCGCGTGACCGGGTCCGAGGCTCAACGGCATGCTGGTGTCGCGCACTGGCGCCACGAACGTGGTCGCCACGTTCTTGACCGGATCCAGCATCGGCAGCGTGTCCGAGCTGTATTCGGGCGAGCCGATCAGCGGGCCGTAGGCGTTCACCGTGGGGAAGCGCCGATCGCTGGCAATCAGGTCGTGCAGGTACTGCTTGTCGTTCATCCAGTCGCGCAGCGTCACGACGATGTTGCGCTCGGCGCCCTGGGGCCGCTGCGGCTTGGCGAACGGCAGCTCGCCCTTGGCGACACGGTCGGTCCAGTCGCCGTAGTTCGCAAACGCCACCTCGCCGAGCCCGTTCAGCTGGCCGAACATCTGCGTGCCCGATTGCCCCGACTGCACGCGGCGCTTCCAGGCCTCGGCGCCCGAGGCGAACGTGCCGAGGGCCGGCGGAATCGTCCGGGTGGACGCCTGGCCCAGCTGGTGGCAGCCGACGCAGCCGGTGTTCTTCATCGCGCTGATCCAGGCCGGCTGCGTCAGCCGGGCGGGAATGGCGCTCTTGCCGCCGAACTCCCCGGCATCCGGGATCTTCAGCATCGAGTACCAGTAGATGGCGGGGTAGTAGTGCGCCGCCGCGGCCTCGTTGGGCGCCGGCACGGCGCTGATCGCGAGGCGCTGGCCCGGCGCGGCCGTGGCCTTGGCGCTGTCCACCAGGCCGTAGCCGCGTGCCCACACCTGATAGCTGGCCTTGGGCAGGTCGGGCACCACGAACCGCCCGCGGTCGTCGGTCACGACGCTCTTGATGTAGCGGACCGGGAGGTCGCGCGTCTCGGCGATTACCCAGACGCCGGCTTCGGGACCGGCCGGACCCGTCACCACGCCGCCGATGTCGTCGGCGTCGATCGCGACGTCCGGCGCCGCCGGCCGCTGCTGCGCGTTCGAGACCGCCAGGGCGAGCACGAAGCGCCCGCGCACGCCGCTACGCATGCGAAGCCTCATGTCAATGACTCCAGCGATAGTCAGTCGGAACGTTGGTAGTTGTCAGTTACGACGAACTGCTCACGACTAACGACTAACGACTAACGAACGAGCTCGCCAACCCCTCAGCGAGCCCGATCCTCGCCGTTCACGCGCTCGAACACGCGCTCGGGCGGCGGCAGGCCCTTGGCGGCGGCTTCCGCCGCGGCCTTTTCGTAGGCGCGCTCGGCGCTCAGGGCGTTGCGCATCGCGTTGTTGCCTTCGTGGCAGCCGTATTCGTAGATCTCGTAGCCCGGCTGGGCCGTGACCGTCATCCGGATCGTGAACGGCTTGGTGAACGTGTCCGGGTCCTCCACGCGGATCTCGTAGTCGATCATCTCGGGATCGACGCGGGTCAGGCGCTCGGTCAGCTTCAGGTTGGCGCTGTGCGGCGCGCCGCCCACCGCGGTGCGGTCGGTGAAGTTGCGCGATTCGATCACCAGCGTGTTGCCCTCGAAGTGCGCCCGCGAATTGCCCATCCACAGCTGGATGCCGGAGCCGAGGTGCGGCCGGTTGTCGAGCGGGATGATGCGCGTGTCGTGCACCATCTCGTAGCTGATGACCACGGCATCCGGCGTCTGGACGATGCGCGCGCCGTTGCCGTAGACGGCGGGCATCCACGAGCCGACGGCGCCGCGCGTGATGCAGCGGTCGTACAAGCCGAAAGTCCTGCACCTTTTCCCACGGCCCGACGCCGAACGAACCCTGCAGGCGCGGCCGCGCCCGAGCCGCGGCGGTCAAGGCCGGCACCCGGCCGTCGGGCGGATCGATCACCATCGACGTGTAGCCGAAGTCGCGCGAGCCTTCCTCGTTGCGGAAGGTGCCTGTTCGGGCGTTGTCGACGTCGCGCGCCGTGTTGCGCTGCTTGGCGCGGGCGGCGAACTCCTCGTCGGTGAGGTACATGCGGTCGCCGAACTGCTGCGGGCGCGACATCGGCACGCCGCGCATGTCGTCGGTGGTCCAGATGCCTTCGAGGTCGGGATGTCCCCAGGCCGTCTTGGGCGGCGTCCAGTGCGGGTTCTTGCGCGCGGCGGCACTCGCCTCGGCGGAGCCCTTGGCCTGCGCGGCCGCGGAGCGGACCGTGGCGGGCAGCAGGCTCGCGGCGGCCACAAGAGCGCTCACAGTCAACAAGATGCGGGGTGTGGCGTGGATGCTCATCGGGAGGCAGGGTAACACAGCGCCGCGGCTCGGGGAGCGGTGGGAATCCCCTGGCCTGGACCGGCCGATAATGAGAGGCGATGACCAACTGCACCAGCTGCGGCGCCCCGCGCGAATACGACCGCGGCCGGCTGATCTTCACGTGCCGGCACTGCGGCACGGAAGAGCCGGTGCCGGTGAACCTGCAGGCTTTCGATCTGCTGGAGGCTTCTGGGCTGGACTGTCCGTCATGCAAGCGCGCGCTACTGAATGCGCTGGCCGGAAGCCAGCCGGTGCAGGTCTGCCTGGGTTGTTACGGCGCGCTGGTGCCGATGGCGTCGTTTGTCTCGGTCGTGGCCGTGGTGCGGTTCTTCGAAGGCCAGTCGCTCGACGTGCTGCCCGCGCGGCGGCAGGAGCCTGGCGACCGACTGCTCGTCTGCCCGAGCTGCAGCCAGGTGATGACGTCGCACTTCTATGGCGGGCCCGGCAACGTCGTGATGGACACGTGCGAGCAGTGCCGGCTGAATTGGCTGGACCCCGGCGAGCTGCGCCGCATCGCCCTGGCGCCCGAATCCAGGCCTTCGCCGCCGCGCGCTGCAACTGAGAACAGTCTAGTCGAGGGCGGGGGAGAGATTCAGCGTTTCGAAGGTGTCGGGGCTGGCCTCGAACGTCACCGCGCGATCCCGCAGCCGGCGCCTCGTGCGCAGCAGCACGATGACCAGGCATCCCACGCCAATGCCCTCGAGCACGGCCGGCGCGCCGGGAGACCGCAGGCACCACACCTGGATGATGGCGAGGTGGAACCCGTAGAAGTACAAGGCGACGGCCAGCCACGGCCACTTCGATCGCAGCGACTCCACCGCCGGCTCGTGCGTGGTCGCAAACGGCACCTTGTTCCACGACCCCAACGCCAGCTCGATCAGCAGCACGCCGGCCGTCAGATCCCACATCGCGACCAGGCCGCCGGTGCGCGCGCCCCACAGCCAGGCACTCGGCCAGCGCGGACGAGCGCCACTGGCGGCAGTACGGCCAGCGTGAGCAACACGAGCCGCATGGCGTTCAGCGACGCCCGCACCGTCGGCTGGCGCAGGCGCAGCGGCCAGTTGGCCTCGAGGTCCACCGGAATCGCGCAGGCGGAGCGCAGGCCCAGGATCGCGAAGAACATGAACACCAGCGGCAGGGCCAGCAGCGCGGCGTGCGGCGTGGCCAGGGTCAGGCTGCCGCGGATGCTGCTCGTCGCGATGCCGACCAGCGCCGCCGCCACGGCCAGGCCCGCGTAGGTACCGAGGTGCACGGCGTGCCGCCGGCTGCGCACCAGGCTGGCGATCGCGAAAAGGTAGAGCGCGCGCACGTCGGAGGCGCGCACCGCCCGCGTCATCACGGCTCGGACGAACGGCATCATCGGGCCGGTGGAGACATCGGCCCGGCGCTCCAGGTCGCGGCGGCGCATCAGCTCGGCCGGCAGGATGCTGACCAGCACCGCCACGACGGCGGAGGCGATCACGGAGGCCGCGGCCCAGAGCAACCAGGCCGGGGCCGACGGTGCGGCCGTCCGCCAGCCAAATGAAGAGCCCGGCGAACCACATCGGCGGCAGGCGGCGTAGGTGGTGCCGCCGTTGAGCACGTCCTTCAGGAGTTCCGGCAGGATGCCCGGCAGGAAGAAGAACACCTGCACCAGCAGGACGAACGTCGGCGATCTGCAGCGCCACGGCGACCCGCGCCGCCGACCGCGTCGCCGACGGCGACGACGATCAGCGCGCGAATCGCCAGCATCGACAGGAACACGAACGCCGAGGCCGACACCGTGGCCAGCAGGTGGCCGATCAGAACGCGCGGGAACGCGCCGACCAGCGGGTGAACGGCCGACGCGGCGCTGTAGACGAGCGCCGAGGGGGCGGTGACGGCGAGCGCGAAGGCCAGGCCGACGCCCACGGCGGCCGTGAATCGCGCGGCCGCCAGCGTTCGCGGGTGAACCGGCAGCACGCCGACGATCTCCTGATCGTGGCGGGTAGGCGACAGCGAATCCCACAGCAGCGCCACCACCAGCGCGGTCGCCAGCATCAGGTAGAGGACGAAGAACAGCCGGTCGGCCAGCACCACACGCTCGACGTACTCCGCGGGCGCGCGGAGCAGGAACGGGTAGTCGATGATCTTGCGGACCGCCACCAGGAACGGCGCCGTGAGCGCCAGCGCCGTGCCCCAGATCGCGACCTGCATCGGGTCCGCGTCTTTGGCCAGGGTGGCGCTGGCCAGGATCTGCCGCACGGAGTCGCGCAGCAGCAGCATGAACTGCCGCTGCTCGCGTGTCGCGGTCGAAGGGGCGTTCATGGCGCGGACACGCCGGCCAGGGCCGCGCCTACGCGATCGACGTCGTCGTCCACCGCCAGCGACGTGAACACGTCCTCGAGCGTCGCGGCCTGCGCCAGCTCACGCAGCCTGGCCACGGAGTTGTTCGCCACCACGTGGCCCTTGCGCAGGATCACGACGTCGTCGCACACCTTTTCCACCAGGTCCATCTCGTGCGAGCTGTAGACGATGATCTTGCCGCGCCGGACCAGTGCCGCCACCATCCGGCGGTGGATCAGGATCGAGGCGACGTCCAGGCCGGAGCACGCCTCATCGAAGATCACGATCTGCGGATCGTGCAGCAGCGCCGCCGCCATCAGCACTTTCTGCCGCATGCCCTTCGAGAACGCCGACAGCTGCAGGTAACGGTCGGTGTCGAGCCCGAAGAGCGACAAGTACTCGCCGATTCGGCGCGCCAGCACGCGGGGCTCGATATCGTGCAGGCCGCCGACAAGCTCCAGGTACTCGACCGCGGTCAGGTAGCTGTAGAGGCGCGGCTCCTCCGGCACATAGCCGACCAGCCGCTGGTACTCGCGCAGCCCGGGTTGGATGTCGGCACCTTGCCAGCGAATCACGCCGGCGGAGGGCCGCAGCAGGCCGACCAGCATCCGCACGGTGGTGCTCTTGCCAGAGCCGTTCGGGCCCAGCAGGCCGATGACGCGCCCGGGAGTGGCCGTGAAGCTGACGCCGCGCACGCCCAGGATGCCGTGGTAGGTCTTGGTGACGTCCAGAACTTCCAGCATCGCCGTTCTCCTTGCGGTGGCTGGCGCGGGGTGGGGGACTCGCTCAGTGACCGTCGGGCGAGTGGGCGCGCCGCGCGGCCCAGGCGACGCCGAACGCGAACGCTGCGACGGTCAGCATCGGAACCGACTGGCCGGAGACGGCGGCGGCCAGCTGGTGACTGACGCCGGTCCGCCACTTGGTTTCGAATCCCAGGATCAGCGTCAGCATCGACGCGTGGTAGCACGCCACGAGGAAGGCCAGCGTGGCCAGCACGCGCACGGAGCGGCCCCAGGCTGGTCCGCGCGGATCCGACACGATGTCGTGCCAGATCGCCAGCACGAATGCCACCCAGGGTCCGAGCTGCGCCTGCTGACGGCGCCAGCGGGTTGCCGTGCCGCTGGTCTCGAACGTCAGGTCGGCGAGCGCGGGCTCGACGATGAGCGCCCTGGTGCGTTCGTGCAGCAGGCAGCGCCCCAGCCAGTCCACCAGCCGCGCGCTCACGTTCGCACCGTCGCGGGCCGAAGCGCGAGCGCCCGGCGAAGGAGCCCGTAGGCGTGATGCACCTGCACGCCGTAGCCGGTCGCTGCGTACAGCCGGCGCGTCGCGCCTGCCGGTGGGGCAGGACGGTCGTCGAGCCGCGAGGTCACGAACCCCTTGGCCTCCATCCTCGCCAGGATCACGTAGACCGACCCGCGCTTGAGCGTGCCCGCCGGACTGGTCCACGAGTTCCAGCCCGAAGCGCTCGCCCTCGCGCAGCAGGTCCATGATCAGCGCTTCGGTTGTGGAGATGGACGGTAGATTGGCGCCCACGGTGGGGCGTATCTTACATCACGTCAGACTTGTGTCAACCCCTATTCCTCGGGGATGAACTTCATGTGGCACTCGGTGCAGACGTTGTAGACCTTCTCACCCATCTCGAGCACGGTCTCCGGGTTCCTCGATCGTGCCGCCTTGGCGGCCTCGACGCCGATGTCTACCAGGGCCGTTGAGAGACGCGTCCACTCGGCATCCGCGCGAACCCGCGGCGGCATCATCAGGAGGTTGCCCGACTCGGCGATGGTCATCGCGCCGCCCCGACGGCTTCCCACTCCTCGTCGGTCTTGGGATACTTCTCCTCGATCCCGGCGGCGCTGATGGTAGTGGAGACCGAACCCCAGTACCGCTCGGCGGCCGGCTGCACCGTGCTCTCCATCAGCTCCTCGATAGTGGCGACAGGCTTGTCGGGGCTTGGCGGTCCGGCCAGCGCACACGAGAGCGCGAGCACGGCACCGAAAACGGCAGTCGCGCGCAAAAATGCCTTCGTCATCCGCGGGATTCCAGCCGATAGGCTGGTTGACCGGCCCCGCGTTCCAAGTAGAAGGGCGACGGGGAGGACGGTGATGGCTCGACATCTCTCGTGGTGGGTTGCGGCCATGGCCCTCGCGGCGTCGTCGGTGGCGCTCGTGGCGCAGAGCGGTTCGCCTGCCGCCTACCAGCCCCCGCGCACGCCGTGGGGCGACCCCGATCTGCAGGGCGTGTGGCCGACCACCGACTTCCTGGGCACGCCCTTTCAGCGCCCGGCCGAGTTCGGCACGCGCAATACCTTGACCGAGGCAGAGTTCGCGGCGCGCGCCCAGCAGGCGCGGCAGCAGCTCGACACCGACAACGCCGAATTCGAGGTCGAGACGGCCGACACCACCAACGCCGGCGAAGTGGGCTCGGCCACCTCGCCGCCGCCGCACTGGCTGGAGCGCGGCAAGGCGACGCGCCAGGCGTCCTTCGTCGTCGATCCGCCCGACGGCCGCGTGCCCGCGCTGACCGCGGCCGGGCGCCAGCGGGCGCAGGCGATGCAAGAGGCCCGCGCGCGCGCGGACCGGCCGATTCGTGGGAAGACCGCAGCCTATGGGACCGCTGCCTGACCCGCGGCTTGATCGGGTCGATCCTGCCGACGGTCTACAACGCCGGCAACGAGATCATCCAGGCGCCTGGCTACGTGGTGCTGCGCAACGAGATGATCCATGAAGCCCGCGTCATCCCGCTCGACGGCCGGCCGCACGTGAACGCCTCCGTGCGCGCCTACATGGGCGATTCGCGCGGGCGCTGGGACGGCAACACGCTGGTGGTCCGGACCACCAACCTGACCGGCCGCACCGCCGTCGGCCCCGGCGGGCCGCACTCGCCGCGGCCACCATCACCGAGCGCTTCACGCGCCTGGACGCCAACACGCTGCAGTACGAGGCGACCATCGACGATCCCGGCACGTGGACGCGGCCGTGGACGATCGCGTTTCCGTGGAGGCGCGACGGCAGCTACCACCTGTTCGAGTACGCGTGCCACGAGGGCAACTACGCGATGCGGAACATTCTGAGTGGGGAGCGCGCGAAGGAGCGAGAAGCGAAATAGGCTCAGGGCCAGGCTAGGGGCATCTGGAATTTAGGCTACGGGCTCTGAATGGCCGAACCGAAGACCGAAGACCGAAGACTGAAGGGAGCGCGCATGAAGGCGATGTATGTGAGTTGCGGCGATGGTCGCCGCGGTGACGGCGACCATGTCCGCGGTGATTCCCGAGCAGGTGAAGATGGACAACGGGCTCGTGTCGGCGTCGCCGGCATCAGCAGCGGCGTGCGCATGTTCAAGGGCATCCCGTTTGCCGCGCCGCCGGTCGGCGAGAATCGCTGGCGGGCGCCGCAGCCGGCCGCGAAGTGGGACGGCGTGCGCAAGGCCGACGCGTTCGGCCCGCTGCATCGCCGGCGGCGGCGGTGGCGGTGGCGGCGGCGGCCGCGGCGCGGCGCCCGGGCGCGCCGGTGCAGCACCGGCCGCGGCCCCGGCAGCCGCGCCGGCGCCGCGCACCGCGCGCCGCAGCCGCCATGCCCGAAGACTGCCTGACCGTGAACGTCTGGACCAACGCCGACCAGCGCGGGCGACCGGCGGCCGGTGATGGTGTGGATCTACGGCGGCGGCTTCACCGGCGGGTCCGGGATCCGAGCAGCGCTACGACGGCGAGGACCTGGCGGCGAAGGGCGCGGTGATCGTCACCTTGAACTACCGCCTCGGCGCGTTCGGCTTCTTCGCGCATCCGGAGTTGGCGAAGGAAGTCGGGCCACAACGGCTCCGGCAACTACGGGATGATGGACGCGGTCGCCGCGCTGAACTGGATCAAGCGCAACATCCGCGCGTTCGGCGGCGACCCGACAACGTGACCATCTCCGGCGAGTCGGCGGGCGCCATCATGGTCGGCGCGCTCGTCGCATCGCCGCCAGGCGAAGGGCCTGTTCCACCGGGCGATCCCCCAGAGCGGCGGCTGGATGGGTCTGCAGATGGCGAAGATGAACACCGGCGGAGCACGAGCAGGCGGGCGCCAAGGCGATGGCCGAGCGGGCGTCAATCGATCGCCGAGCTGCGGGCGAAGACCGCCGTCGAAGCTGGCGGCGGCCTCCGGACGCCGGCGAGGCTCGTCATCGACGGCTACCTGATCCCGGAGGATCTCTCGATCACATTCGCCAACGGCAAGCAGAACGACGTCGAGCTGCTGGCCGGCTCGAACAAGGACGAAAACACGTTCTTTCGGCGGCGGGCGGGCCGCGGCCGACGCACCGCCGACGGGTTCCGGCACTCGCGCGCAGCAGCGCTACGGCGAGCTGGCCGACGGTTCCTGAAGCTGTATCCGCGCCGGCACCGACGCGGAGGCCGCGGCGTCCTGAACGCGCGTCGCTACTCGGACGAGATCAACTGGAACATGCGCCAGTCGGCCGCGCTGCAGACGAAGAAGGGGAAGAAGGCCTATGCCTACTTCTTCACGCGCGTGCCGCTGCACGCGACGGCAAGCCATCGCCGCGCGGCGCGTCGCACACCGCGGAGATCTCAGTACGTGTTCAACAACCCGCACCGGCGCTCGACTGGGACGACGACGACAAGAAGCTCGCCGACACGATGTCGTCGTACTGGGTCAACTTCGCGACCAAGGGCGATCCCAACGGTCCGGGCCTGCCGACGTGGCCGCTGTACAAGGACACGTCAGGGCCGGGTGATGGTGCTGGGCGACACGATTGCAGGTCGAGGCCACGTCGCCGGCGGCGAAGCTGGCCTTCTACGACGCGGCCTACGCGCGTCTCCTGCGCGCAACTAGGCCCGCGTGCTGACCCGACTGATCGGTGCCGCGATCGCGGCCGTGCTCATCGCCCCGCTGGCTGCGTTCGCGCAGGCGGCGGCGAAACCCAACGTCGTCCTGATCATCACCGACGACGTCGGCTATGGCGATCTGGGGAGCTACGGCGCGCCCGACGTCAAGACGCCGAACATCGACCGCCTGGCGCGCGACGGCGTGCGGTTCACGGACTTCTACGCCGCGCCCACCTGCTCGCCGACGCGCGCGGCGCTGATCACGCGGCCGCTACTACCAGCGCGCGCGGCATCGAGCGGCCGCTGGGCCAGCCGCGTCCGCCGACGCCGAGCGCGGGCTGCCCGCCACCGGGCGGTCGCTGCCGCAACTGATGAAGAACGCCGGCTACGCCACCGGCCTGGTCGGCAAGTGGCACCTCGGCTACAAGCCGGAGTTCAGCCCGAACGCGCACGGCTTCGACTACTTCTTCGGGCTTCCTGTCGCGGGCTGGTGGACTACTACCAGCACACCGACCAGCACGGGAAGCCCGATCTCTACGAGAACGACAAGCCGGTCCAGGCCGAAGGCTACATGACCGACCTGATCACCGAGCGGTCGGTGAAGTTCATCGACGACCACAAGGAGCGGCCGTTCTTCCTCGAGGTGGCCTACAACGCGGCGCACTGGCCGTTCCAGGTGCCGGACAAGCCGTCGGTCGCCCCGAACAACGCGCGCTTCGTGCAGCCGCAGGATGCCGACACGAGCACGCGCGCGGACTATGTGGCGATCCTCGAGCGCGCCGATCAGGGCGTCGGCAAGATCCTGGCGGCGCTCGATCGCCCGGGCTGGCGCGCAACACGCTGGTGATCTACACCCACGACAACGGCGGCGAGTGGCTGTCGCGGAACGCGCCGCTTCTTCCACCGCAAGGACACGGTGTGGGAGGGCGGCGTGCGCGTGCCGATGATCGCGCGGTGGCCGGCGCGGATTCCGGCCGGCCGCACCAGTCGCCCAGGCCGGCATCGATGATGGACCTGACGGTGACGCTGCTCGCCGCGACCGGGCGCCATGGTGCCGGCCGACGCGCAAGTTCGAGGGCATCGACCTGCTGCCGGTGCTGGAAGGCAAGGCGCAGCCGTTCGAGCGGACGCTGTTCTTCCGCAACACCGCGGCCCGCAGCGCACGCAGCGCGCGGTGCAGGCGGGGCGACTGGAAGGTGCTGGCCGACGGCCCCAACGTGATGGTGTTCAACCTGCGCGACGACCCGGGCGAGCGCAACGACCTGGCGAAGTACGCGCCAGGACATCGCCCGGACGCTGCGGCCGCTGATCGCGGAGTGGGAGAAGGACGTCGACGCGCGCTGACGTCGTTACGCCCGCGCGGAGCGCGGGCAATCAAACACTGCCTAGCGAGGCGGGCCTCGCTAGATTACTGACCGGCGCCGGGTGGCGGGCCGCCAGGCCCCGCGCCTCGCCCGCGGCCGCCGCCCGGGCCGCCCTCACCGATCGGCTGGCCGCCGACGCCCAGGCCGTCTTGCACCGGCCGGCGCGCGCGCTTGATCCCTTTGGCCAGATCGGCTGCCAACGCCGCGTCCTCGGCGCGCTCGGCGCCGAGCGACTGCCGGATCGCGTAGTTGCCTTCGTGGCACTCGTAGGGCAGGAGCTTGCCGCCGTCGAGCGGCGTCCAGGCATCGAAATCGTGAACGGCTTCTCGTAGGTCACCGGGTCGTCCACCGTGACCTGGTACTGGATCACGTCAGGCGCGACGCGCTTGAAGCGCTCGGTGATCTTCATCCTGTCGCTGTGGCGCAGGCCGTTGCCATTGAGCCCGATGCTGGTCTTGTCGGTGAGGTTGGTGGTCTCGACCACCAGCATGTCGCCGTCCCAGCGGGCGCGGGAGTCGCCCAGATATTGGCGGATCGCCTGGTTGATGTGCGGCCGGCCGTCCGTGTAGAACACGCGCGTGTCGTGGATCATCTCGTAGCTGATGGCCACCATCCCCGGACCCTGGACGATGCGGTTGCCGTTGCCGTAGATCACGCGCAGCACCGACCCGACCACGCCGCGCGTGATGCACCGGTCGTAGAGCGTGAAGTCCTCGGTGCTGTTGAACGGGCCGTCGCCGAAAGTGCCGCGATCGCGGGGCGCGGCGCGCAGCTTGGCTTGGGCAGTGACGGCGGGCATCCGGCCGTCCGGCGGATCGATCACCAGCGATGTCTGGTGGAACGCGCGGCGGGCGAAATCGCCACGGAACGATCCCTCGGCGTTCTCCGCCGCTTCGATGCCTCGGTCCACCTGCTTCTGGCGGTTCGCGTATTCCTCGTCGGTCATGTACAGCCGGTTGGCGAACTGCTGCGGCCGCGACAGGGGAATGCCGGCGGTGTCGTCGCTCGACCATACGCCCTGCAGGTCGGGATCGCCCCACGGCATCCGCGGCATGGTGTAGGCCGGCGCGGGCTTGTCGCCGAACGCCGTGATGACCAGGGCCGGAACGCCGCCCGTCTGACCCGCCAGCGGGACGACCGCCGCCAGCACGCATGCGACGGCCAGCGCCGCGCTCAACCCGTTCAGTGCTCGACTCGTCATGCCGACTCCCGATCAATTCTCTTCGCGGCCGCTGCAGCGGCGCCTCGGCCCGCCGGCGCGCTGCGGCTCCGCGCGGGTGCCGCGCCCGGCGGCACGCCCGCCGCCGCCCGAACCCTTCCTGCACCGGCCGCCGGGCGCGCGTGATGCCCTTGGCGAGATCCGCTGCCAGCGCCGCGTCCTCGGCGCGCTCGGCGCTGAGGGCGTTCTTCACCGCGCCGTTCCCCTCGTGGCACTCGTAGGGCAGGATCACGCCGCCCGAAAGCGGCGTCAGCGGCATGGACATCGTGAACGGCCGCGCGTAGGTGACCGGATCGTCCACGGTGAACTGGTACTGCAGCACGTCCTCGGCCACGCGCTTGAAGCGCTCGGTGATCACCATCCGGTCGCTGTGGCGCAACCCGTTGCCGTTGCCGCCGATGCTGGTCTTGTCGGTGAAGTTGGTGGTGACGACCACCAGCTCGTCGCCCTCCCACCGCGCGCGCGCGTCGCCCAGGTACTGGCGGATGGCGGGGGAGATGTGCGGCCGGCCGTCGGTGTAGAAGACGCGCGTGTCGTGGATCATCTCGACGCTGAACGCGACCATGCCCGGGCCCTGCACGATGCGGTTGCCGTTCCCGTAGATCACCCGCAGTACCGACCCGACGACGCCGCGGGTGATGCAGCGGTCGTACAGCGTGAAGTCCTCGAAGGTGTTGAACGGCCCTTCGCCGAAGGTGCCGCGGTCGCGCGACGCCCGCCGCTTGAGGGCTTCCGGCGTGAAGGCCGGCATGCTGCCGTCCGGCGGATCCACGATCAGCGAGGTCTGCCGGAAGGCGCGGGTGGCGTAGTCGTTGCGGAAGGTGCCGGAGACGTCGTTCTCGCGCCGCGCCGCACCGTCCTTGACGCGCTTCTGCCGGGCCGCAAACTCCTGATCGGTCTGATAGAGCGTGGTGCCCGAGATCCTTGGGGCGCTCGCGCGGAATGCCTTCGGTGTCGTCGCTCGACCACACGCCCTGCAGGTCGGGCTCGCCCCACGGCGTCCGCGGCGTGGTGTAGGGGATAGCGGCGCCGCCGTTGTAGGCCGTGATCACCAGCGCCGGCGCACTGGCGCTCTGCCCCGACAGCCTGGGCATGGTGGACAGCACGCTCGCGGCCACCACGGCCGCGCCGACGACGAGTTGGACGGAAAGTCGCATCCTGGGCTCCATCGCGGGAGTAACGGCGCGCGACGCTCCGGCATGGAGCAGCGCACTGATGCCTGGCGCGTATTATACGGCGCCGATCGCAACGTTTCACACAAGGACTACGGTAAACTGCGCCATTCAGGCGGCAACAGACGAGCAGCGAGGGAAAGGTCGAGACATGATCGAGGTCGTGCGGCGAGCTCAGCGCGGGAGGCTGGTCCTCGACGCTGGCGGTGGTCACGGTGGTGGGGGCGGTGGCGCTGGCGCAGTCGGGCGGGGGAGGCGGCGCGAGGCCCGCAACTGCCAAGCCCTATACCCAATGGACGGCGTATGGCGGCGGGTCGCACTCCTCCCAGTACTCAGCGCTGAGCCAGATCAACAAGACCAACGTGTCGCAGCTGCAGGTGGCGTGGACGTACCCGGTCACGGGCAACGTGATCTTCAACCCCATCGTCATCGACAACGTCATGTACGTGCAGGGCACCGCCAACGCCATCGTGGCGCTGGATGCCGCGACCGGCAAGGAGATCTGGACGCATCCGAACATGGGCGGCATCGGCGCGCGCGGGTCTCAACTACTGGGAGAGCCCGGACCGCTCCGATCGGCGGCTGTTCTACCTGAACGCGGGCAACCTGACCGCGATCAACGCGCAGACCGGCGAACCCATCCCGTCGTTCGGCACCAACGGCCGCGTGGACCTGCGTAACGCGCTGTGGCGCCCGGCCCGCAACCCGCTCCAGACCAGCAACCCGGGGCGCATCTTCGAGAACGTGATCATCATCTCCCTGCCGGCGCAAGGCGCCGGCTACGACTCGACGCCCGCCGACGTGCAGGCCTACGACGTGCGTAGCGGCAAGATCCTGTGGACCTTTCACAGCATCCCCCACCCGGGCGAGTTCGGCTACGACACCTGGCCCGAAGGCGCGTTCCGCACCGCCGGCGGCGTGCACAACTGGAGCGAGCTGACGATCGACGACCAGCGCGGCATCGCCTTCATCCCGTTCGGCACCGCCCGCTTCGATTTCTACGGCGGCAACCGCCAGGGCGCGAACCTGTTCGCCAACAGCCTGGTGGCGCTCGATGCCAGGACCGGCAAGCGGCTCTGGCACCAGCAGCTCGTCCACCACGACCTGTGGGACTTCGACCTGCCGCAGTCGCCCAAGCTGCTGACGCTGCGCCAGAACGGCCGCAACGTGGACGTGGTGGCGCAGGCCACCAAGCACGGCTACATCTTCGTGTTCGATCGCGTCACCGGAAAGCCGTTCTTCGCGATCGAGGAACGGCCCGTGCCGCAGACCGACGTGCCAGGCGAGGTGACCTGGCCGACGCAGCCCGTGCCGCGTCAAGCCGGCGCCGTTCGCGGTGCAGTCGTTCACCGAGAAGGACATCAACCCGTTCCTGCCGCAGGCCGAGAAGGACTATCTGCGCGAGCGCCTGCGCAACTCGCGCAACGAAGGCGTGTTCACGCCGCCGAGCCTCCAGGGGTCGGTGTCGATGCCGGGCCACAACGGCGGCGCGAACTGGGGCAGTGGAGCCGTGGACCCGATCCGCGGCGAGTTCTACGTCGTGTCGAAGAACATGCCGGTGATGCTGCGCCTGGTGCGCAGCAACGACGAGCCGACGGCGGGCGGCGCCCTCGGCGGCGGGCCGGCGCAGCCGATCATCACCAGGGAGCAGGCGGCGCAGCTGGTCGCGGAAGCCAAGGAGGCGGCGGCGAAGGGGCCGATCCGCTACACCTCGCCCTACGATTTCCTGCTCAGCCCCACCAACGGCATGACCGCGATCGGCCCGCCGTGGTCGCACATCACGGCCTACGACTTGAACAGCGGCGAGATCAAGTGGCGCGTGCCGCATGGCGGCGTGATGGCGCCGCCCGGCAGCGGCATCCCCGACGACGCCGGGTCGCACATGCCGCGCGGCGGCCCGCTGGTCACGGCCGGCGGCCTGGTGTTCGTCGCCACCGCGTCCGACCGCACCGTGCGCGCCTACGATCGCGATTCCGGCAAGGTGGTGTGGAGTACCAATCTCCCGACCGGCTCCGAGGGTGTGCCGGCCACGTATGAAGTGGGCGGCCGGCAGTTCATCGCCTTCCCGGTCGCGGCCGGCACCGGCGGGTTCTCGATCCGCTTTGGCGGCCCGCCGCCGGCGCCGGCCCCGGCCAACGCCTCGCCCGAGGCGCAGGCCGCCGCCGGCGCGCGCGGCCGCGGCGGTCGTGCGGGTGGACCGCCTCCACAGCCCGGTGCTTACATCGTTTACGCGCTCCCGCCCCGCTGACGAATTCGTAAGGGGTCGGAGCCTCAGTTCCATCGCCGCAATGGCCGTGGTGCGCTGAGCGCGACCGCCCGCGGCCGTGCCATGTGGCAATCGCGTTACCCTTGTACGGGGAGCGTGACGATGAGTCGCAAGAGATGGGTCCGCGCAGCAGTGGGATCGGCGATGGTGGCTGCCCTCGGTGCGGGCGTCGCCGGGCAGACGCCGGCCTATCAACCGCAGCGGACGCCGTGGGGTGATCCCGACCTGCAGGGCAAGTGGCCGGGTACTGAGATGGTGGGCGTGCCGATGCAGCGCGATCCGAAGCTGGGCACCCGCAACGTGCTGACGGAGGAGGAATTCGTCGCCCGGCGCGCGCAGTTCGAGCGCCAGGCGGCCCAAGACGAGGCCGACTTCGATCTCGAGACAGCGACCAGCACTCCGGGCGGCGACGTGGGCGGTCCGGTGTCCCCGCCGCCGCATTGGCTGGAGCGCGGCAGGCCGCAGTACCAGGCGTCGCTCATCGTCGATCCGCCCGATGGCCGCATGCCGCCGCTGACCCCGGAGGCACAACAGCGCGCCCAGGCGCTGGCTGCGGCCCGCAAGCAGCGGGGTCCGGCCGATTCCTACACCGACCGCAGCCTGTACGACCGGTGCATCACGCGCGGCATCGCCGGCTCGATCCTGCCGGTCATCTACAACAACGGCAACGAGATCGTGCAGGCGCCGGGCTTTGTCGCCATCCGCAACGAGATGATCCACGAGACGCGCGTCGTCCCCCTGGATCGCCGGCCGCGCGTTGACGACAAGATCAAGCTGTGGATGGGCGACTCGCGCGGCTACTTCGAGGGCAATACGCTGGTGGTCGAGACCCGGAACTTCGATCCGCGTACGTCGGGGATTGGCGTCAACGGCGGCGGTGGCCGTATCAGCGAGGAGCTGGTGGTGACTGAGCGGTTCACCCGCGTCAGCGACACGCAACTGCGCTATCAGGCGACCGTCAACGATCCGAAAACCTGGACGCGGGCCGTGGACCATGCGGATGCCGCTCCCGCGCGACGACAGCTACGGCTTCTACGAGTACGCGTGCCACGAGGGCAACTACACGATGTTCAACATCCTCAGCGGCGCGCGCGCGGAAGAGAAAGCCGGCAAGAAGTAACAGATCCGTAAGTTGGGGTCGGGTGTGATGGCGCGTCACCGACGCGCCATCACACCCGACCCCACTGTCCACTTTTCAGGGCGCGCCACGCCTGGCGCGCCTCCTCGACCGAGCCCTCGTCCTCGATGGTCGTGATGTCGCCCGGGTCCTTGTCGAGCACGACGGCCCGGAGCACCCGTCGCATGATCTTGCCGCTGCGCGTCTTGGGCAACATGGCGACGAAGTTCAGCTCGCCGATGACCGCCACCGGCCCCAGCTCGCGCCGCACGGTGTCGAGAATCTCGCCCCGCAGCGCCTCCGATGGCGCGTGGCCGTGCTTCAGCAGCACGAACGCCGCAATCACCTCGCCGCGGGTCTCGTCGGGCCGGCCGACGACGCCGCATTCGGCGACGGCCGGGTGTGTGACCACGGCGCTCTCGACCTCGATGGTCCCGAGCCGGTGCGCGGCGATCTTGATGATCTCGTCGGCGCGGCCGCAGAACCAGAAGTAGCCGTCCGTCGTCGACGTAGGCCGAGTCGCCGGAGTAGTAGACGCCCGGAATGCGCTCCCAGTAGTCGCGCGCGTAGCGCTCCGGCTCGCCCCACAGCGTCGGCGTCAGCCCGGGGAAGGGCCGATCAGCACCATGATGCCCTTCTCGTTGGGCGCGCATGCGCGGCCCTCGAGCGTGACGACGCTGGCCGAGATGCCCGGCAGCGGCAGGCCCGCGGCGCCCGGCTTGATCGGCATCAGTGCCAGGCCGTAGGGGTTGCCGAACACCGGGCCGCCGGTCTCGGTCTGCCACATGTGATCGATCACGGGCGCGCGCCCGCCGAGCACGGTGTTCTGGAGCCAGTCCCACGCCTGCGGGTTCAGCACCTCGCCGGCGCAAACCACGCGCTTCAACGTGCCGTGGTCCACAGCCCCGAGCGTGTCCTCGCCGTAGCGGCGCAGGAGGCGGACCGCCGTCGGCGAGGTGAAGATGCCCGTGGCGCCGTAGCCCTCCACCACCCGCTGCCAGTGGCGCGGCCGGCGTCGGATGGTCGAGCGCCCCTTCGAACACCACCGTGGTGCAGCCGGCGAGCAGCGGCGCATACACCATGTAGCTGTGGCCGACGATCCAGCCGACGTCGGAGGTCGCCCACCAGACGTCGGCGGCGTCGAGGCCGAAGCACCAGCGGCCCATGCTGGCGATGTGCACCTGGTAGCCGCCGTGCGTGTGCACGGCCAGCTTGGGCGTGGCGGTCGTGCCCGAAGTGGCGAGGATGAACGCCGGCTCGTTGGCCTCCATCTCTTCGTGTGCGCCCGACTGATCGAGGCCGAGGGTGACGAACTCATCCCAGGTCACGTCACGGCCGGCGGTCAACGTCGCCGTCCCCGGCGACCGCTCGAGCACGACCACGTGGCGCACCGCATGTGCCGTGCTGCGGCCAGCGCGTCGTCCACGATCGGCTTGAGCGGCACCCGCTTGCCCTTGCGGAAGGTGAAGTCGGCGGTGAAGACGGCGGTGGATCCGCTGGCGACGATCCGATCGGACAGCGCCCGGGCGCCGAAGCCGGCAAAGACCACCGAGTGGATGGCGCCGATGCGGACGATGGCCAGCATCGTCACGATCGCTTCGACGCACGTCGGCATGTACAGCGTGACCCGGTCGCCGCGGCCGATGCCCAGGGCGCGCAACGCTGCCGACGCGCGCGTCACCTCGGCCAGCAGCTGCCGGTAGGTCACGCGACCGCTCGTCGCCCTGCTCGTTCAGGTAGCGCAGCGCCACGTGTTCGCCGCGTCCGGTGGCGACCTGGTGGTCCACCGCGTTGTAGCGCCAGGTTGGTTTGCGCGCCGGTGAACCAGCGGAAGGTGGGGTAGTCGGCTTCGAAGACGCGATCCCAGCGGCGGAACCACGGCACCTCCGCCGCCGCGCGCGCCCAGAAGGCTTCCGGATCGGCCAGCGCCGTCGTCGAGCCACTTGCCGTGCCAGGGGAGGAACGACGCTCACACGCGCGAGTATACTGGCCGCCCCTGGAACGATTCGACGGAGGCTCAGCCGTGCAAACGATCAAGGTCGTCGTCGCCGTACTCGGGATTGCCGTCGCCGGTGCCGGGCGGGCCGCCGCGCAGGGCACCGTCTCGCCCCAAGGCACCGGCATCGTCTCGTGCGCGCCGGTGCCGCAAGCCCAGCTCGACGCCAACAAGCAGCTGCTGATCGACTTCTTCAACTCGCGCGGGACACGCGAGGAGCGGTCGAAGCGCTTTCAGGCCGAGAACTACGTCCAGCACAACCCGCGTGCCCTGCGGATCGATGAAATCACCGGCGCGACCGGCCGCCAGGCGTGGGTGAAGGCGTTTGAAGAAGCGGCGAAGCGCAAGATCGCGCTGGTGGATCTCGGCGGGATCGCGCTGCGCGATCCCATCATCGTCATGGCCGAGTGCGATTTGGTGACGGCCATCTACAAAGGCACGCTGCCCGACCCCGACAACCCGGGCCGCACCTACGAGGCGTTTGCCTTCGAAACCGTGCGCGTGAAGGACGGCAAGTTCACCGAGCACTGGGATCAGGTCACGCTGGCGGCGGGCTGGATGAACGGCCCGCCGCCGCGATGATCCCTGGAGCCGAGGGCGCTACGGCAGGGGCGGCGTCTCGCCGCCGAAGCAGAACGGATGGGCCGCGGCGCCGTAGGCGATGTTGTCGGAGGTGGGCGTGCTGTTCAACCCCAGCTCCTGGCGCGCCTTCCAGGCGATGTTGTGGTCGGCGCACGAGGTGTCGCCGCTGACGCCGAGGGCGCCGACGATGACGCCGGCGCGATAGAGCGCCAGCCCGCCGCCGAACACGTTGACGCCGCCGATCTTCCGGCCGACCATCGGATCGGTGGCCTGGCCGTAGCGTCCGGCTGGACCCTGATACGCGACCAGCGTGTCCACCGGGTTGCTCTCCTGCAAGCCGAACAGGCTCGCCCCCGGCTGCACCAGGCGATAGAGGTTGGCCGTGGACAGGGCGAGGTTCGGCAGGCTGAACGCGTTGGCGGTGTTCGCCTTCTGCGCCGAGATGACGCGGCTGCCGGGCCACTGGTCGCCGCGATGGTTGCCGGTGAACACCACCGCGCACACCACGCCGTCGCGGTTGACGACGGTGCCCCACATCTCGAGGCCGAAGCCGCGGTTGTCGCCGGTGATCCCCGAGGTGTTGCCGGCGGCGATCTCCATTGCTTTCTGCAGCTGCCCGTAGCTCGGCAGCGCGCTGCAATCGCCTTCGTTTTGCGCCATCGCCGGACTCGCCGCCACACCCACGGCGGCGATCGTTGCCAGCAGAACCCTGTTCGTCATTCGCATCGAATCCTCCTCATGAGTCCTGCGCACCAAAGGCCCGCATCGTTGACCGCCGTTTGGGCCCGCGTCAACAATAAGCGTCCCCCATCTCGAATCCATGACACGGTTCGCCGCTTACAAAATCGTTAGCGAGGACAACGCCGTCCGCGGGCGCGTCGTGGACGCGACGCTGGACGACCTGCCGCCCGGCGACGTCCTCATCCGCGCCGCCTGGTCCAGCGTCAACTACAAGGACGCCATGGCCGCGACCGGGACCGGCAAGATCCTCCGGCGGTTTCCGCTCATCGGCGGCATCGACGTGTCGGGCACGGTGGAGTCGAGCCGCGACCGACGTTTTGCCGCCGGCGACCCGGTGCTGGTCACCGGCTACGACCTGGGCGTGGCCCACGACGGCGGCTACGCCGGCTACGTGCGCGTGCCCGGCGACTGGGTGGTGCCGCTTCCGGAGGGGCTGTCGCTGTTCGAGGCGATGGCCCTCGGCACGGCCGGCTTCACGGCGGCCCTCGGCGTGGTGCGGCTCGAGCGGCAGGGGCTGCGGCCGGACCAGGGCCCGGTCGCGGTGACCGGCGCCACCGGCGGCGTCGGCAGCATCGCGATCGCTGCCTTGGCGCGGCTGGGCTACGAGGTGACCGCGATCACCGGCAAGGACGATCAACACGAGTACCTGCGCGGGCTGGGCGCGTCCGCCATCCTGTCGCGCGCGACGCTCGATCTCGGGACGCCGGCCGCTCGAGAAGGCGACCTGGGCCGGCGCGATCGACGCCGTGGGGGGCGACCTCCTGTCGTGGCTGGTGCGCAGTACCAGCGCCTGGGGCGGGGTGGCGAGCACGGGCCTGACCGGCGGCGTGGAGGTGCGGCTGACGGTGATGCCGTTCATCCTGCGAGGCGTCAGCCTGATTGGCGTCGACTCGGTGACCTGTCCGATGGACCTGCGTCGCGACACTTGGCGGCGGCTGGCCACCGACATGAAACCGCCCGCGCTGGCGTCGATCGCGAGGGTGATTCCGCTCGACGGGCTCGACGAGGCGTTCGCCACGCTGCTGGCCGGCCGCGCGCGCGGGCGATTCGTGGTGCAGCTGCAGGAGGAGAGGTCATGAGGTACGGCGCCGTCGTCCTGGCCCTGCTGGCGTTGACGCAGGCCGCCCCGCAGTGCCGGGCAGCAAGCGCCCGCGACCGAGGGGCAGTTCGCCAACCTGGGCAGCCGGCAGCTCTGGTACCGCGATACCGGCGGAGCTGGTGTCCCGGTCGTCCTGCTGCACGCCCGCACGGGCAGCAGCTTGGCGTGGGAGCGGCAGGTGCCCGCGTTCGTCGCCCGCGGATATCGCGTCATCACCTACGACCGGCTCGGGTCCGGCCGGTCGCGGCTGGCGGCCGATGCCGCGGCCGGGACGGCCGCCGACGACTTGGAGGCGCTGGCCACGCAGCTTGGCCTGACGCGCTTCCATCTGGTCGGCACGGCCGCTGGCGGCATCGTCGCCTTGGACTACGCGATGTCGTACCCGCAGCGTGTCCGCGGTCTGGTGATTGCCAACAGCATCGGCGGAGTGCAGGACGACGACTACCTGGCGCTCGGCCGGCGGCTGCGTCCGTCGCCGCAGTTCGATCAGCTGCCGCCCGAGTTTCGCGAGGTCGGGCCCGTCGTACCGCGCCGGCGATCCTGCCGGCACCGCGCGGTGGATGGAGATCGAGCACGCCAGCCGGCCGCAGGTGGCCGGAACCGCCGCGCAGCCGAACAAGAATCGGCTGACCTTCGACATGCTCTCGAGTCCCTGCGTCTGCCGACGCTGCTCATCACCGGCGGCGCCGATCTGTACGCACCGCCGCCCGTGATGCGCATGTTCGCGGCGCGGATTCGGGGCGCGGAGACCGTGGTCTTCCCCGAGGCCGGCCATTCCGGCGTACTGGGAGGACGCCGAGGGTTTCAACCGTGTCGTGCTGGCGTTCCTGGCCAAGCATTGACGCCGCCGACTCCCGACGTACTGCAGCCGTCGATCGTCGGCAGCCTGCCGAAGCCGGCCTGGCTGGCCGAGCCCAACGTGCTTCGCGCCCCGTGGCGCCTGTCGGGTGCCGCGCTGGCCGAAGCCCAGGACGACGCGGTGCGCATCGCGCTGCTCGATCAGGAGGAGGCGGGGCTGGCGGTCGTCACCGACGGCGAGATGCGGCGCCGGCACTACATCTGGGGCTTCCTGGACGGGCTTGACCGGCACCGACACCGAGCGGCTGACCAAGAAGCGATCGCGCGGCGGCCGCTACAGCGAGGTGACCGAGGTGGCCCGGCTGGTCGGTCCCGTGGAACGCCGCGCGCCGGTATTCGTGGACGCGTGCCGCTTTACCCGCAGCCACACCACGAGCACCTGAAGGTCACGCTGCCCGGGCCGATGACCGTCGCCGACAGCGTGGCCGACGAGGCCGGCGACGCCGATTTCCAGACGCTGGCGATGCGCTTCGCGAAGATCCTGAACGCCGAGGCGCGCGACCTGGTGGAGGCCGGCGCCGACATCGTCCAGTTCGACGAGCCGTGCTTCAACATCTACCTGGAGGAAGTGTCCGCCTGGGGCATCGAGGCGCTGGAGACCGCGATGGACGGAGTGGCCGCGCGGCGAGCCGTGCACATCTGCTACGGCTACGGCACGCCGGTGGTGTTGAAGTGGAAGCAGCAGAACTCCGACTGGGGACACTACGGCGTGACGCTGCCGCTGCTGGCGAAGTCGTCGGTGAATCAGGTCTCGGTCGAGACCGCCGCATCGGGTGTGGACGTGGCCGTGCTGGCGGCGCTGGCCGGCAAGGACGTTCTGGTCGGCGTCGTGGACGTCGGAACCGACGAGGTAGAGCCGGTGGAGGTGATCGCGCAGCGGATTCGGCGCGTGCTGCCCTATGTGGACCCCGCGCACCTGCACCCGTGTACGGACTGCGGCCTCGTGCCTCGCACCCGGCTGGCGGCTGTGGGTAAAATGCGGGCGTTGGCCCGGGCGGCGGCGCTCGTGCGCGCCGAAGTGCAGGCCGGGAGACCCTGACAGGCGTTCAAACTTGTTGTGTCCGGCGCAAGAAACTCCGCTATAGTTACGGGTCGAACGACAGGTCCTTTCCAGGAGATTCGGCAGATGCGAATTCGGTTTACAGGCGCGATCGTGGCAGTGGGGCTGGCGGCGGCTGCGGTGTCGCTGTTGCTGGCGGACGGTCCGCTCTTCAGCCAGGCTCGCGGCGCGGCGCCTCCTCCGCCGCCAAAGCCGGCGGCCCGTCCGGCCCGCATTGCGGGCAAGCCCAACCTCAATGGCATTTGGCAGGCGATGGGCACGGCGCATTGGAACCTCGAGGATCACTCGGCGTCGGCGACGCCGTTCTGGCAGCTGGGCGCGCTGTACGCGGTGCCGGCGGGTCAGAGCGTGATCGAGGGCGGCACGATCCCGTATCTGCCCGACGGGCTCAAGAAGCGCGAGGAGAACATGAAGGGCTGGCCGAAGTCGGATCCCGAGGCGAAGTGCTACATGCCGGGGATTCCGCGCGCCACCTACATGCCGTATCCCTTCCAGATCGTCCAGGGGCAGCGCGACATCCTGTTCGTCTACGAGTACGCCAGCTCCAACCGCATCGTCCACATGAGCAACCACACCGAGGCGCCGGTGGACAGCTGGATGGGCTGGTCGAACGGCAAGTGGGACGGCGACACGCTGGTGATCGAGGTCAACGGTTTCAACGACCAGACCTGGTTCGACCGCGCCGGCAACCACCACACCGAGGGGCTGAAGGTCACCGAGCGCTACTCGCTGAACGGCGACAACGTGCTCAACTACGAGGCGCGCATCGAGGACCCGAAGACGTTCTCGCGCCCGTGGACGATCCGGATGCCGCTGTATCGCCGGCTCGAGCCGAACGTGCAGCTGCTGGAGTTCAAGTGCGTGGAGTTCTCGGAAGAGCTGCTCTACGGGGACCTGAAGAAGAAGTAGGCCTCAGGCGCTCAGGCTCCAGGCCGCGAGGCTTCGGAGCCGAAAAGGGCCAACAAAGGCCGTTTTCTGTTACTCTTAGGACACAGGTTCCGGGGCGTAACCCCAGGGGCTTGGCAGGAACCAGGTAGGGAGACAAAAGCGATGCGAAGCAAACTGTTCAGCGTTGTTGCGGGGGCCGCCCTTGTTGTGACGGCAGCCGCGGTGCCCGTGATTGCGCACCACTCGTTTGCCGCCGAGTTCGACGCCAAGCGGCCGGTGAAGCTGCGGGGCACGGTGACCAAGATGGAGTGGATCAACCCGCACTCCTGGATCCACATCGACGTCAAGACCGCTGACGGCAAGACCGAGAAGTGGATGGTCGAGGGCGGCGCGCCGAACGCGCTGCTGCGCCGTGGGTGGAACAAGAACTCGCTTCTGCCCGGCACCGAGATCCTGGTCGAAGGCTTCCAGGCCAAGGACGGCGCCACCCGCGCCAACGGCCGCGACATCACCTTCCCGGACGGCAAGAAGCTGTTCGTGGGCTCGTCCGGCACCGGCGCGCCCGACGAACGTCCCGACAAGTAGTTTCGGGCCGACGCGCTGTGCCGGTGCCGACGGGGCACCGGGGTTCGTCCCACTTGAACCCAAGTCTCACGCCGAGAGGTGTGGGACTTGGGTTTTTCATGTACGCTCCCGCCATGACTGAGCCCGCTGGTTCACTGGAAGCCGTGTCGGCCGCACGCTGGCGCATCGCCGTCACGCTGACCGCGGCGATGATGGCCGCGTACTTCGGCTTCGTCCTGCTGGTCGCCTTCAACAAGCCGCTGCTCGGCCGGCTGCTGGCGCCGGGCCTCAGCCTCGGCATGCTGCTCGGCGCGGGCGTCATCGTGGTGGCGTGGCTCCTGACCTGGACCTACGTGCGCTGGGCGAACCGCCACTACGACGCGGCCCTGGCGGGGCTGCGCCGATGACGCCTGGGTCTCGGCGAGCCGAACGCCATCGCGATCGCGTTCTTCCTCGGCTTCATCGTCCTGTCGCTCGGCATCACCGTGTGGGCCGTCGCGCAAGATGCGGACGGCCGAGCATTTCTACACCGCCGGCCGCAGCGTCACCGCGCTGCAGAACGGCCTGGCGCTGGCCGGCGACTACATGAGCGCGGCCAGCTTTCTGGGCATCGCCGGGCTGGTGGCGCTGTCCGGCTTCGACGGGCTGATCTACTCGGTCGGCTGGCTGGTGGGCTGGCCGATCGTGATGTTCCTGATCGCGGAGCCGCTGCGGAACCTCGGCCGCTACACCTTCGCCGACGTGGTGGCCGCGCGGCTGCAGCAGGTGCCGGTGCGCATCGCCGCCGCGTGCGGCTCGCTGGCGGTGATCTCGTTCTACCTGATCGCGCAGATGGTGGGCGCCGGGAACCTGATTCGGCTGCTGTTCGGCCTGCCGTACGAGCTCGCCGTGGTCATCGTCGGCGGCGTGATGCTGGTCTACGTGCTGTTCGGCGGCATGATTGCGACCACCTGGGTGCAGATCATCAAGGCGGTGCTGCTGCTGAGCGGCGCGGCGCTCCTGGCCGGCATGGTGCTGGCGCGGTTTGCGTTCAACCCGCTGGCGCTCTTCGCCGAGGCCAGCCGGCTCTACGGCGACGGCGTGCTGAGCCCGGGCCGGCTGGTGACCGATCCGGTGGACGCGATCTCGCTGGGGCTGGCGCTGATGCTGGGAACGGCGGGCCTGCCGCACATCCTGATGCGCTTCTACACGGTGCCCGATGCGAAGACCGCACGCACGTCGGTCGGCTACGCGACGGCGTTCATCGGCTGCTTCTATCTCCTGACCTTCGTGCTCGGCTTCGGCGCCATGGTGATCGTCGGCCGCGAGGCGATCACGGCCATCGACGCCGGCGGCAACATGGCGGCGCCGCTCCTGGCGGCGGGCGTCGGCGGCACGCCGTTCTTCGGGTTCATCTCCGCCGTGGCGTTTGCGACCATCCTGGCGGTCGTCGCCGGCCTGACGCTCTCGGGCGCGGCCACGTTGTCGCACGACCTGTGGGTGCACGTCGTGCGTCGCGGGCGAGTCCAACTCGCGGGAAGAGTTCATGGTGGCGCGCCTGGCGACGGTGGTGCTGGCCGTTGTCTCCGTCGTGCTGGGCATCGCGTTCAAGGGCCAGAACGTCGCCTACATGGTGGGCCTGGCGTTCGCCATCGCCGCCAGCGCCAATTTCCCGGCGCTGGTGCTGTCGATCTTCTGGCGGCGGCTGACCACGGCGGGCGCCCAGACGAGCATGATCGTCGGGACGGTCTCGACCTTGGCGCTGATCTATCTGTCGCCGGCGATCCAGGTGGACATCCTGAAGGCGGAATCGGCCTGGTTTCCGCTGCGCAATCCGGGCATCGTGACGATCCCGCTGTCGTTCGCCGTCGCCGTGCTGGTGTCGCTGCTGAAGCCGGTGCCGGCCGAGTCGCGCGGATTCGTCGAGCTGGAGCGGAGGCTGCACCTGGGTGTCGAATAGCGGGTCTGGCGGGTTCGGCGCTGTCGTCAGCCTCGGCCGCCTGATCGGGCTCGCGCTGGCGGCGCTCGGCCTGATCGGTGATTGGGGCCTACCTGGCGCTGCGGTCCACCCTTCCGCAACCCGGCTCCACCGAGTACGAGCAGGTCACGCGCGCGTTCTATCGCGGCCTGGCCGCGCTCGAAGTGGGCCTGCTGGACGATGCGCGCGATCAGTTTGCCCGGGCCACCGAGCTCGTGCTCCGAGGAACCGGCATCCTGGGCCAACCTGGCGCTGGCGCGGCTGCGGCTGGGCGATGCCGACGGCGCGGCCCCGGCCATCGAGCGCGCGCTGAGCCTGGCGCCGAATCGCGCCGACATCCTCCTGCTGGCGTCGCGGCTGGAGTCGGCGCGCGGCCAGGTGGACGCGAGTGTCGCGCTGCTGCGTCGCGCGACGGCCGCCGATGCCACCGATCTGCGGGCGCGCTTCGCCCTGGTCGAGGAGCTGGATCGCGCCGGGCAGGCCGACGCGGGCGACGAGGTGCCGCGCCTGCTTGACGATCTGCTGCGCCAGGCGCCGTCGAACCTGGCGGTGGTCGTCGAGCGCGCCCGCATGGCCGCGCGGCGTGCGGACGCGGCGCGCGCGCGTGACAGCGTGATGCGGCTCGAGGCGCTCTCGGCGGGGTGGCCGCCGATCGCGCTCGAGCAGCTGGCCGGGCTGCGCCAGGCCGTTGCCGCGTCGCAGTGGACGGACGCCGTGCGCTCCGCGGCGCTGCTGCGCAACGTGCTGGCCCGTGTCCCGGCGTTCGGCGAAGGCCTCGGCCAGGTGCGCACGCCCGCGGAACTCGTGGGTCAACCGCTGACGCGCTTCGTGGCGCTGGCCGCTCCGATGTCGCGCCCGTCGGCGCCGGACACCGCGCTGTCGCTTTACGGCCGAGGCTCTGGGCGCGGTCGAGGGGGCGTCAGCGGTTGCTGACGCTGTACGGGCCGGAGGCCGGTCCCACGCTGGCAGCAGCGGGAGCCACAGGTCTTCGCCGGCTCGACGCATCGGCGACGCTAGCCGGCGTCGTGGCCGGCTGGAACCGCCGACGGCGGCGCGCTGGCGTTGGACTGGAATCACGACTTCCGATCCGACGTCGCGGTGTTCGGTCCCGCGCGGCGTGCGGCTGTTCCTGCAGGCGGCCGACGGCAGCTTCACCGACCAGACGCCGGCGAACGAGCCCGCCGCTGCCGCTGATGTCGCCGCGGCCTGGGCCGCCGACGTCGAGATGGACGGCGACCTGGACCTGGTCCTGGGCGTGCAGATCCGGTCCGACGGCGGTGCTGCGCAACAACGGCGACGGCACGTGGCGGCCTCACGTCCGTCGTTTGCGGCCGTGGGCAGCGCGCGGGCGTTCGCCTGGGCGGATCTCGACGGCGACGCCGATCCCGACGCCGCGTTCCTGGACGCGAGCGGGTCCCTGGCCGTGCTCCTCAACCGGCAAGCCGGCGCCTTCAGCGCGGAACCGGTCGAGTCGCGCCTCGGCCCGTCGGCCGCCTTGACGGTCGCCGACCTGGACGCCGACGGCGCATTCGAGGTGGTGCTGCTCGGTCGCGACGGGGCGCTGCGCAGCGCGAGGCGGGCCGCTGACGGATGGACGGTGCGCGGCCTGACGCAGTGGGACGGGGCCGGAGCGCCGGACGTCGGCGCGGCGCGAGTCCTGGTCGGAGACTTCGACAACAACGGGGCGCTGGACCTGCTGGCCTCGACGCCTTCCGCTCGCCCGGACGTGGCTGGCGGCTGACACGGGGTTCGAGGCGCTCGCGGCCGGCCGTCAGCGGATCGGTGGCTGGCGCCCAGGACCTCACCGGCGACGGCACGCTGGACCTGTTCGGCATCGCGGGCGGCCAGGCCACGCGGTGGGTCGGCAAGGGCAGCCGCGGCTACCACTGGAAGACGATCCGCGTGCAGGCGCAGCAGAACGCCGGCGACCAGCGCATCAACTCGTTCGGCCTCGGCGGCGAGATCGAGGTCCGGTCCGGGCTGCTGTGGCAGAAGCAGCCGATCGGCGGCCCGCTGCTGCATTTCGGCCTGGGCGAGGCGCGCGTCATCGACGTGGCGCGCGTGGTGTGGCCCAACGGCATCCCGCAGGCCGAGTTCGAGCCCGCGCTCGACAGCCCGCTCGTGGCCGAGCAGCGCCTCAAAGGCTCCTGTCCCTGGGTGTTCGCGCACGACGGCCGCGAGGTGCGGTTCGTCACCGACTTCCTGTGGCGGTCGCCGCTGGGCCTGCGGATCAACGCGCAGGACACCGCCGGCGTCGTGCAGACCGAGGACTGGGTGCGGATCGGCGGCGATCAGCTGGCCCCGGTGGACGGCGCCTACGACGTGCGCATCACCGCGGAGCTGTGGGAGACGCACTTCTTCGATCACGTCTCGCTGCTGGTCGTGGACCACGCGCCGGGGACCGAGGTGTTCGTGGACGAGCGGTTTTCGGCCGCCCGGCCGCCGGCGCTCGACGTCCACACCGTGCGCGGGCTGCGAGCCGTGTCCCAGGCGCGCGACGACGAGGGGCGGGACGTGACGGCGCTGGTGGCGACGCGCGACGGCCAGTCGGTGGCGGGGTTCGCGAAGGGGCCGTACCAGGGCATCGCCCGCGACCACTTCGTGGAGTTCGACCTGCCCGAGGCCGCGTCCGCCGCGCGCGTGCTGGTGGCGCAGGGCTGGGTGTATCCCACCGACAGCAGCATCAACATGGCGATTGCGCCAGGGCAGCGTGGTGCGGCCGAGCGGAGTGGCGCTGGAAGCGCAGGTGGACGGCCGCTGGCGCGTAGTCGACCCCGACATCGGGTTCCCGGCGGGCAAGAACAAGACGATGCTGGTGGACCTTCAGGCGGCCCGGGGCGCGCGGCGCCTGCGGCTGCGCACGAATCTCGAGATCTACTGGGATCGGCTCGCGATCGCGGAACGCGTCGGCGAGCGGCCACGGACCACGCGTCTGGCCGCTTCCAGCGCCGAGCTGCGCTACCGCGGGTTCTCCGCGACGACGTCACCGCGCGGCGACCAGCCGGAGACGCCGGCCTATGCGCCGATCGCCAGCGTCTCGCAGCGCTGGCGCGACCTGGAGGGCTACTACACGCGGTTCGGCGACGTGCAGCCGCTGGTGGAGCGCGTGGACGATCGCTACGTGATCATGAACGCCGGCGACGAGCTGCGGCTCCGGTTTCCCGAGCAGCCGGCGCCGCCCGACGGCTGGCGGCGCGACTTCGTCCTGATCGGCGACGGCTGGGAGAAGGACGGCGACTACAACACCGGTCACTCGCAGACCGTGCTCCCGTTGCCCGAGCACGCGAAGCCCGACTATGGCACCGGCGCGGCGCCCGGCACGGTGGAAGCCGACGTGATCTACCGGCGCCACCCCGACGACTGGCGCGACTATCACACGCGCTACGTGACGCCTGCGCCCTTTCTCCGAGGCCTCCGACCGGATTAGGCCTCCTCCGGCTCCCGGCTTCCGGCTTCCGGCCCTAGCTAGTGCAAACGCACTAGCGAAGGCCACGGCGTCCTTCCAGGTACACTCGATCGGATTCATGGTGACGGCGCGACGGCAGCGCGCGGCGCGCGTGGTGTGGGCGGTCTTGTTCGTGGGCGCGGTGGCGGCGGTGCCGGGCTCAACCGGCAGACCGACGGGCACCTCGGCTACGGCGACCGCCGTGACCGGCGGCGCCGCAGCGATACGGCTTCCGGCTGACCGAAGCGGCGCGGGCCGTCGGGCATCGACTTCACGCACGCCGGGCCCGACCTTCGACGCGCGGCTGAGCCACATCATGCCGCAGGTGGCGGCGATGGGCGCCGCGGTGGCGGTGGCGGACTTCGACCGCGACGGCTGGCAGGACTTCTACGTCACCAACAGCGGCGAAGGCAGCCTCGAACCGCCTGTACCGCAACACCGGCGAGGGGCGGTTCGCGGACGTCGCCGCGGAGATGGGCGTCGCCGACCTGAACCGGCGTCGAAACCGGCGTGTCGATGGGCGCCGTGTGGGGCGACTACGACAACGACGGCTTCGAGGACCTGCTGGTCTACAAGTACGGCCGCCCGGAGCTGTTCCACAACCTCGAGGGCCGCTCGTTCGAGCGCGTGACCGAGCGCGCCGGGCTGCCGGCGTGGGTGAACGCGAACAGCGCCACCTGGCTCGACTACGACCGCGACGGGCGGCTGGACCTGTTCATCGCCGGCTACTGGGCCGACGACGTCAACCTGTGGCGGCTCACCACCACGCGGATCATGCCGGAGAGCTTCGAGTACGCCGCCAACGGCGGGCGGAAGTACATGCTCCGCAACAAGGGTGACGGCTCGTTCGAGGACGTGACCGCGGCGCTCGGCATCACCAGCCGGCGGTGGACGCTGGCGGTGGTGGCGGCGGATCTGCTCGGCACGGGCTACCCGGATCTGTTCTTCGCCAACGACTACGGCGTCTCCGAGCTCTACGCGAACCAGGGCGGCAAGCGGTTCGTGGACGTGGCCCAGACGGCCGGCGTGGGCCGGACGCCGAAGAGCGGCATGAACGCGTCGTTGGGCGACGTGTTCAACGACGGCCGCCCGGCGATCTACAAGACCAACATCTCCGAGCCGGGCGTGCTGGTGCAGGGCAACGATCTCTGGGTGCCGGCGCGACGCGCCGGCCACCGCCGAAGACTCAGCGCTGGCGTTCGAGAACCTGGCGTCCGGGCTGGGCGTGGACCTCGGCGGCTGGAGCTGGGGCGCGCAGTTCGGCGACCTGAACAACGACGGCACGCAGGACCTGTACCTGACCAACGGCTACGTGTCGGCGGGGGAGCGCAGCAGCTATTGGTACGACTTCTCGGTGATCGCCGTCGGCCACAGCACGATCATCGGCGACGCCGCCAACTGGCCGGCGATGCGCGGCCGCAGCCTGTCGGGCTACCAGCGCAAGCGCGTCTGGCTGAACGACGGCCTGGGCACCTTCACCGAGGTGGCGCAGGTCGGTCGGCGTCACCGATGCCTTCGACGGGCGGGCGGTGGCCCTGGCCGACTTCGACAACGACGGCGCGCTGGACGTGGTGGTGGCCAACCAGAGGGGCCCGCTGCTGCTGTACCGCAACACGGTGGACCCGACACGGCACTGGATCGACTTCGAGCTGGAGGGCGCGCCCAGCAACCGCAGCGCCATCGGCGCACGGATCGCGTTGCACTGGGCCGGCAAGGTGCAGCGCCAGGATCTGGTGGCGGCCAGCGGGTTCAGCGCCCAGAACCAGCGGCGCCTGCACTTCGGCCTTGGCGCCGCCACGCAGGTCGAGCGCGCCGTGATCACCTGGCCCTCGGGTCAGCAGGACACGCTCGTGAGCCCCGAGCTGGACCGCGTGCACCGGGTCAAGGAGCTGTCGCAATGAGCTGGCTCAGGCTCGACAACCGCTACCTGCCGCCGCTCCTCATCACCGCGATCCTGCTGACGGCGCATTTCTCGTTCGGCATCCTCGAGGGGCCGGAGCGCACCGGCCTGGCGATCGCCACCGCCATCGTCACCGAGCTGGTGCTGGGCCGCGTCACCTACGGCGTCTGGGTACACCCGGCCAGCGCCTACATCACCGGCATCAGCGTCGGCATCCTGCTGCGGTCGCCGTTCCTGTGGCCGTATTTCCTGTGCTCGTTCATCTCGATCCTGTCCAAGTACGTCCTGCGCATCGGCCCCAAGCACCTGTGGAACCCGTCGAACCTCGGGCGTCAGCCTGGTGCTGTTCCTGGCGCCAGAGACGGTGTCGCTCCTCAGCGTCCAGTGGGGCAACGTGGTGGCGCCGATGGTGGTCATCTGGCTGCTCGGCTCGGTGATCGTCTACCGCGTCGGCCGCTTCCACCTGTCGGCCACCTACGTCGCCTCGTTCCTGGTGTTCTCGGTCGTGCGGTCGATGGTGACCGGCACGCCGTGGCTGGCCAACGTCGCGCCGATCACCGGGCCGATGTACCAGCTGTTCATCTTCTTCATGGTCACCGACCCCAAGACCGCGGTCGGTCCCAAGTGGGCGCAGTGCCTGGTGGTCTTCGTCGTCGCGTTCGTCGAGATGGTGCTGCGGTTGAACGAGGTCGTGTACGCGCCGTTCTATGCGCTGGCCCTGGTCGGGCCCAGCGCGCTGCTGATCGAGGCCGCGCTGAAGAGCGCGAGACAATCCCATGAACCAGATACCGCCCCGGCTGGCGCTTGACGTCGTGGCGAGCGAGCCCCTGGGCGCGCGCTATTCGCGCGGCCAGCGGCTGACGTACTTGGTGACTGCGGTGGCGGCCGGCGTCGTGATCGCCGGCTTCTGGAACTTCCGGCTGGTCGATGAGTTTGGCAGCCAGGTGGTCGCCGCCAACACCATCGGCGACTACCGGGGCATGGCCGGCCAGTTCGCCGCGCTGGGCGCGGGCTTCGGGTTCGTGTTCGCTGCCGTGGCCGGGCTGGCAGCCACCTTCACGGCCTGCAACTGCGTGGCCTTCGCGATGATTCCCGGCCTGGTGTGTGCACCGGACCCGCGGGCCGGGCGCGCCGCCGCGCTGCGGTCGCTGTCCGCGATGCTCCTCGCGGTGGTGGCGGTCAGCGCCGTTTATGGTGCGTTCGTCGGCTGGCTGGGCCCGGCGGGCGCGGCGGCCATCAACCTGCGCGAGGTCCGGTTCGCGCAGGCGGGCGTGGTGTTCAGCGTGCTCGGCCTGATGATGCTGGCCTGGGCGGCGATCGACCTCGGCTTCTTCCGGCGCGCCATCGGCAGGATGTCGCCGGTGACGCGCGCCTTCTTCTCCCAGTCGAGCACCAAGGCGGCGCTGATGGGCGCGATGATCGGCGCGTTCGCCATCGGCCGGCCCTACCCGGTGTTCCGCGAGTTCCTGCTCTATGCGGCCCAGGTGCAGCAGCCGCTCTACGGCGCGGCGGTGATGGCCGTGCAGGGCCTGGGGCAGATCGCCGTGATGATCGCGGTCTTCGCGGCGATCCTGGCGCTGGGCCAGGCGCGCATCCGCGGCTGGGTGACTCGCGCGCCGCATCAGCCCGCGCTGGTCTCGGCCATTGCCCTCGCCGCCGGCGGCGCGTATTTCCTCTTCTACTGGGGCATCGCGCGGATGTGGCCGTCGCTCGGCCGCTGGGGATTTCAATTGGGCTGGTACAGCTAGCGGCTTGATTCAGATTGGAGTGCCGGCTCAGCCTGCTACCGTCTTTTTTTGGGCGCGCTTCGCGCGCCTCGACCAGTCATGCGAACATCAACGAGCGTAAGTCTGGGGACACGAACTAGCCGCATGACGGTCAAGCTCCATGAATAACATCGAGGATCTCAAGGGCATCGGTGAATTGCGCAACGGCGGGCACGCCGTGGCGCAGGTGCGCTACGCGCTCACGCGCTATCAGGGCACCGCCGCGAACGGCTTGCCTGTGCCAGGTCTGTTCCGCATCGAAGGCGTGGTGGACGGCGGCATGGCGGCGTCGTTTGCCGCCGTCGTCGGCCTGCCGCTGCAGCTTGCGCTCGCCGATGGACGCGTCCTCGGCATCACCCTCGCCGATGCCACCGGGCGAGTGTTCTCGGAAGGCCACGGCCCGAGCCGGTGTTCGTGTTGCTGAGGAGGCTCGGCCCAGGCTACAGGCTCCAGGCTCCAGGGGGCGCAAATTGTCGTCAAGCACGCTCTGGCTCATACCGGCTGATGTAGACTCAGCCGGTTAATAGTTGTCAGTTATCGGTTGTCAGTTCTCAGTAATTCGCACTTACCGACAACCGGGAACCGAGAACCGAGAACGGGCTGGAAGGGGAGCGGGGGGCATGAGTCTTCGGGGCTTGGTGGCGGCGGCGGTCGTGACGGCCGTGAGTGTGAGTGTGCCGGCCGCGGCGCAGGTCAGCCTGGTGGGCGAGTGGAGCCCGCGCTATCACGAGGATCAGCCCGATCGCATTCCGGGACCCGAGCTCGGCGACTACACCGGCCTGCCGATTACCGACGGCGCCCGCCTGGCCGCCGACAGCTGGGACGCGTCGCGGCTGACGCTGCCGGAGCACCAGTGCAAGGTGCACAACGCGCCCTACATCTACCACGGCCCCTTGCAGTTCCGGATGTGGGAGGAGCGTGACCAGCGGACGCAGCGGCTGGTCGCTTTCAAGAACTACATCAACACCTACGAGCAGGAGCGCACGATCTGGATGGACGGGCGCCCGCACCCGCCCGCGTGGGCTCCGGCGACCTGGATGGGCTTCTCGACCGGCAAGTGGGAGGGAGACATCCTGGTGGTCACGACCACCCACATCAAGCAGGAGTGGATCCGCCGCAACGGCGTGCCCAACAGCGACCGGTCGACGATGATCGAGCACTTCATCCGCCACGGCAACATCCTCACGCACATGGTGCAGTGGACCGACCCGGTGAACCTGACCGAGCCGCTGCTGCGCAGCGAGGAGTTCGTGCTGCAGGAGCGCACGGCCGGCAACTGGCTGTGGCCGTGCGAATACGTCGACGAAGTGGCGGACCGGCCTCGCGGCGAGGTCCCGCACTATCTGCCCGGCAAGAGCCCCTACGCGGGCGATTTCGCGTGGCGCTACGGCGTGCCGCTCGAGGCGGCCGCCGGCGGCGCGGAGACGATGTATCCCGAGTACCGCGACAAGCTCCGCACGCTGCCCAAACCCACCAAGCCGGCGCCCCGGTAGCACCACCGGACCCAGACATCCATGGCAGGCATTCACTCGAGTAGTCCTCTGCGCGGTCGCCGGCGCGCTGGCGTGCGGCGCGCACGTGCTGACGCAGGGCGCGCAGCGCCCGGCCGCCGATTGGGGCTCGAGCGGCGACATCCACACCTTCCACGTCCAGGGCAACGTGCACCTGGTAGTCGGCGCCGGCGGCAACGTCGCCGTGCAGACGGGCCCCGACGGCGTCCTGTTCGTGGACACCGGGATGGCCGCGCACGCCGACGAAGCTCCTCGACGTCGTGCGCAAGGATCTGTCGCAAGGGCCGATCCGCTGGGTGGTGAACACTCACGCCGACGAGGACCACACCGGCGGCAACGAGGTGATCGGCAAGGCCGGCAGCACCACCAACAACAACCCGACGCCGATCGTGGCGCACGAGAACGTGCTGACGCGGATGAGCCTGCCGGGCGGCGGGCAGACGCCGCGGCCGACGGCGGCCTGGCCGACCAGCTCCTATGTGAGGGGCACCAAGGACTTCTTCTTCAACGACGAGCCGGTGATGGTCTACCACGTGCCCACGGCCCACACCGACGGCGACTCGGTGGTGCTGTTCCGGAGGTCGGACGTGGTGATGGCCGGCGATCTCTACGTGACCACGACCTATCCGCGGATCGAGCTCGGCGCGGGTGGCGGCGTGCAGGGCGTGATCGACGGCCTGAACCTGATTCTCGACCTGGCGGTGCCCAAGCACGAGCAGGAGGGCGGCACCTATGTGATCCCGGGACACGGCCGCGTCTCGGACGAAGCCGACGTCCTCGAGTACCGCGACATGGTCACGATCGTGCGCGACCGCGATCGCCGACCTGCTGCAGGGCGGTGCGACGATCGAGCAGGTGAAGGCCGCCCGGCCGACGCTGGACTACGACCGCCAGTACGGCGCCACCAGCGGGCCGTCCACGACGGCGATGTTCATCGAGGCCATCTACCAGGATCTGTCGCGCCAGCGCGCCGGGGGGCGCAAGTGAGGGGGGGGCCGGTGTTACGAACGGCGGCTGTGGCCGGCATCAGCGTGTGGCTGACCGGCCTGCTCCTGGCGCAGCAGCCGCCGGCGGCGCCGCCGGCCGCCTCGCCGCAGTCGATCGCGCCGATCGATCTCACGGGCACGTGGGTGTCGGTCGTCAGCGAGGACTGGCGCTGGCGGATGATGACGCCGGCCAAGGGCGACTATGCCAGCCTGCCGCTCAGCGACGCCGGGCGCAAGGCCGCCGACGCCTGGGACTACCAGGCGTCGCAGACGCCGGAGAACGCCTGCAAACCGTTCGGCGTCGGCAACATCATGCGCATGCCGGGACGGATCAGGATCTCGTGGCAGAACCCGTCGACGCTGAAGCTGGACTTCGACGCCGGCACGCAGACGCGGCTCCTCAACTTCGTCGCCGGGCAGGCGCCGGCCGAGCCGAGCTGGCAGGGCTATTCCGTGGCTGCTTGGGAGATCGCCGGACAGCAGGTCGAGGTCGATCGCAACGGCATCCCGGTGGCGCCGGCCCCGGCTGGTGGCCGCGGGCGCGGCGGCCGCGGCGCGCGCCGCAGCCGTCCACGCGGCGGCGCGCTGCGCGTCGCCACCACGAACTTCAGGCCCGGCTTCCTGCGCAAGAACGGCGTGCCCTACAGCGACTCAGGCCTCGATCGTCGAGTACTTCGACCGCATCTCGTATCCCAACGGCGACGAGGTGCTGCTCGTGCGCACCGTGGTCGAGGACCCGCAGTACCTGCAGGTGCCCTTCATCACCAGCACGAACTTCAAGCGCGAGCCGTCCGACGCCAAGTGGAAGGCGACGCCGTGCGCCATCGATCCGCCAGTCGAGCGGCCGGGGGTGATTCGGTAGAGGCCGATCGTCGGGCTGCATGAGCAAGGGGCGGCTGGAAACCTTCAGCGACGGCGTCATCGCCATCATCATCACCATCATGGTGCTCGAGCTGCGGGCGCCGCACGGCACCGACTGGAGCATCCTCCGCCCGCTGATGCCGGTGCTGCCTCAGCTATGTGCTCGAGCTTCGTCCACGTCGGCATCTACTGGAACAACCACCACCACCTGCTGCACGCCACCAGGCAAGATCAGCGGCGGCGTGCTGTGGAGCAACATGCACCTGTTGTTCTGGCTGTCGCTGGTCCCGTTCGTCACCGCCTGGATGGGGGAGAACGCGTTCGCCAGCAACCCGGTGGCGCTCTATGGCGTCGTGCTGCTGATGGCCGCGCTCGCCTACGCTCTGCTGGTGCGGGTGCTGCTGAAGCACCATGAGGCGGACTCGCCGCTGGCCCGGGCGATCGGCAGCGACGCCAAGGGCAACATCTCGGTGCTGCTCTACGTGATCGGCATCGTGTCCAGCTGGATTCACCCGCGCAGTCTCGCTGGTGTTCTATGTGACGGTAACCGTGATCTGGCTCGTGCCAGATCGCCGGATAGAGAAAGCCCTGAAGCAATCCTGACGGGGCCGACTCAATTCACAATTCAGAATTCAGCAAACTGCAGGCCTGGAGCCTGGAGCCCGGAGCCGGAGCCTGGAGCCCTGTCAGTCTCCAGACCGCGCGTAGTCATTCCAGATGTCCACCGCGTACGCCGCGGGGCATGTGGTCCAGCAGGAAGTCCGGGGCGCGGTGCAGCTGGCCGCGGTCGAGCGCCACCATCAGCTCCTTGACGTGGCCGGGGTCGCCGAAGAGCGCCGCGAAGTAGTGGTGCAGTGTCGGCGGCATCTCCGAGACGTGGCCGCGGGGGTCGATGAAACGCGCCGCGCCGGCGTGCTTGTAGGGCATCGGCGGCGGCAGGTGGGTGACGACGTCGGCGTCGTTCACGTAGCGCAGCGCTCGAGCGCCGAAGCGCTTCGAGTAGGACTCGGCGAAGTGCCAGTCGCCGACGCGCGGGCTGCCCAGCGTGCACACGCCGGCCGTCCCCGGGTAGCGGTCGGCCGCCAGTGCCGCGAGCGCGGCGCCCAGGCTGTGCCCGGCGAACCAGACCGACCGCGTCGGCAGCCAGCGCGGCGAGCCGGGCCGACAAGGCATCCCACACCCGGTCGAGCGCGACCTTGAAGCCAAGATGCACGAGCTGCCCGCGTCCTTGTCCCATGGCGCCAGCGCGAACGTCAGGTCGTCCAGGGTGTCGCCGGGCTCGCCTGGCTCGGTTCCCCGGAAGGTGACGAACACCGCCTGGTCGCTCCACGCCACATAGCTCTGGGTCGTGCCGCCGAACACGGGCTCCACCTCGAACCCGACGCGCGCCGTAGCGCGCCCGCGCCTCGTCGGACGCCCAGTACGACAGCAGCGCGGCCTCGGCCAGCCACCAGGCGTTGCGGCGGCCCAGGCGTCCGGCGTCGGGTGCGAACGGATGCGCCTCGCCATCCAGGAAGTGCACGTACGACGTGTCCTGCTGCGGATGGAAGACCAGCGTGATCTCTGGCGTCGGCCGGGGGCGGATAGGCATGGTGCTCATAGCGTCTTGAGGTATTCGAGCAACGCCAGCTTGTCGCCGGCGGGCAGGGTGGTGCCGTAGGTGTGGCCGGCGTTGCTGTTGCCGGGCGCGGAGGTGTCGTAGGCCGTGCCCACGCGCTCGGCCTCCGGCCCGGTGGACACGAAGCCGACGCGCACCGGATCCACCACGTCGTAGCCGCGCCAGAAGCGGGTGGGGCGCTCGGCCGGCGGCGCCAGCAGATCCGCCAGCGTGGGCACCGATCCGTTGTGCAGGTACGGCCCGCGCAGCCACAGGCCGTCGTGCAGCGGCGGCACGTAGCCGGTGGTGCTTTGGAATGCCGAGAAGTCCCAGGCGTGGCCGACGCCGTAGGCGTTGTAGGCCGCGGCCGCCGCCTTGGTCCACATGTCCAGCCGGTGGCGGTCGGTCCCTACCTCGTCCACGGGCACGATGGTGCCGGCCCGCGGGCCGTCGGGTGCGTGGCAGGCCGCGCACTGCGCGCCGTAGATCGCGCGACCCCTGCGCCGCCAGCGCCGCGTCCACCGGCAGGGGGAACCGCGGCGCCGAGCTGGACAGCATGAAGTTGGTGATGCGCTGCATGCTCGAAATCGACGCCGGGTCGGCGTCGTCCCACTTCGCGACGTCACGATCCGCCCAGGCGCTCGAGGCCCCGTCGCCGAGCGCGGACGAGACCACCACCTCGCGCAGCGACGGATTCAGGCCGTCCCAGTGATAGGCCCAACCCTCGCGCCGGCGGATGTTCCACACCGGCACCATGTCGCTGTTGCCGATCGTGTCGTCGACCGGCAGGCCCAGCAGGCGGAACTTGACCGGGTTGAACGGATCGATGCGGCCGGCGCCCCAGTCGGGTCGCTTGCGCATCCACACGTCCTGCTCGTCGCGCGCCTGCCGCAGCGCGCGCCGCGTCGCCGGGATGATCGCGAACCGCATCAGCAGCCGGTCCACCAGCGGCAGCCGGTAGTTCTTGGCGATCTCGCCGAGGATGGTCGAGGCGTTGAAGCGCGGGTCGGACGCGGCCGCGAACAGGAACCGGAAGTAGGCCTGCGGCGCGGTCTGGTGCGACGGGCCCCCGGGCACGAGCACCGGCGGGTCGTCGGGCCGCAGCCGGTAACTGGAGGTATGGCAGAAGGCGCAGTTGATGCCGACGCGCGGGAACCCCACCGTCACCTTGGAGAGACCGATCGGCATCTCGGAATCGCCGCGGGAGACGAAGCCCAGCGAGGCGTAGCCGCCGGGGCCGGGCAGCAGGTCCGGGAAGATGCGCGGCAGCACCAGCCAGATCCAGTAGGGCACGCCCTCGCTGGCTTCGGTGCCGATCGAGCCGAACAGAAAATGATCCTGGTCGGAACGAAAGACCGGCGGATCCGCCTCTCGGAAGAAGCGGTTGTAGGTGACGAGCGCGCCGGCGAAGCCGAGGACGACCACGCCGGCGAAGATCGCCCGCCACTGGCGGCGGGTCGGCCACAGTCTCACGACGCCGTGGCTCCAGTCATCGTCTTGGCCGCGGTCGCCTTCGCGGAGGGCGGCTCGCCCCGCGTGGCGATGAAGAGCAGCACCGCCTCCGGCACGAAGAACACGCAGGTCGAAGAACCCCAGCATGCGGTAGACCGGCTCACCCATGAAGAACACGACGCCCGCCAGCCGCGACACGACGGCCAGCCAGGCGTTGGCGCGATACCGGTCCGGGTCCATGGCGGCGGGCGCGTAGAACGCGCTCAGCAGGATCAAGAGCAGACCGGCAAACCGCACCCAGAGGTGCGGCGTCACCGTGGGCAGGCGGCTGAACGCCACCACCTGATCGGGCGCGGCGATGGCTCGGGATGCGCCAGCGCCAGGTTGGCGAAGATCCCCAGCCAAACGACGCGGCGGAACCAGCGGCCGGCGGAGGTTGTGGCGATGGCCATGTGCGGGTCCTCGCAGTCAGAAGGTCTTCATGTACTCGACGATGGCGGCCTTGTCGGCGTCGGAAAGCGTGGTGCCGTACTCGTGCCCGCCGTTGGCGTTGCCGGGTATCGTCGTGTCGTAGCGGAAGAAGCTGCGGCCGTCGGCCTGCGCCACCGTGGACACGAAGCCCACGCCCTGCTGGTCGAACACGTCGTAGCCGCGATAGAACGACGCCGGCCGCCGCGCCGGCTCGTCGAGCAGCGCGCGCAGCGTCGGCACCGAGCCGTTGTGCAGGTAGGGCGCGCGCAGCCAGATGCCGTCGAGCGGGTGGTTGGCGTAGCCGCGAGTCTTGCGAAACCGGTTGAACCGGTAGCGCGAGTCCGGGAACAGCGCGTACTGGTTCGCCGCAAAGGCGGGCGTGTACGAATCGAGACGGTGGCGGTCGGTGCCGATGCGATCGATGTCCTCCACCTGGCCCAGCCGGTCGCCCGACCGCTGGCCGTCGCGGAAGCGGTGGTCGCCGTGGCACGAGGCGCAGGCCTGCCCGTAGACCGCCGCCCCGCGCGCGGCCAGGGTCCGATCCACCGGGTAGGGGTAGGCGGGGGGCTTCAGCGTCCAGGTCCACTCCCTGACGCGCGCCAGCCCGGCGCGATCGACGGTCACTGGCGTGATGCCCGCCCCCAGGCCGGCGCTGAGGTTCCGCTCGTCCACCGAGTCGTTGTTGCCGTCCCAGTGCAGCTGCAGGCCCTCGCGGGGCGCCTGGTTCCACAACGACGGGAAGTCGGAGGCGCCAATCAGCTCCGAGGGCGGCAGTTTGGCGATGTTCCAGTTGAACTGGATCGCCTTGTAGGGGTTGAACGTGTCCACGCGTCCCTGGCCCCATCGGGGGATGCGCTCGGCCAGGATGGGCGCGATCCGGTTGCGGAGGTCCAGCGTCTGGAGCTTGAGCCGGTCGATCAGGCCGGCCCGCAGGAGCGCGCGCTCGAACAGCGACGGCCGCTCGCCCGATGGCGGGAAACTGCGCGCGCACGGCCGCCGGCGTCAGCCGGCTGTCGAGGGAGCACTCGAGGACGAACTGGACGAAGCCCTGGAGGTCGAGCTTGTGCGCCGGCATCCCCAGCACCACGCGCGGCGGCGACGTGGGCGTGTCGCGCACGGTGCCGCTGTGGCACGCGGCGCAGTTCAGCCCGACATGGTCCACGCCGATGCGCCGGCGGCGCGAGACGCCGATCGGCAGCTCGTGGCCCGGCTCTACCGTGAAGCCGAACGATTCGTAGCCGCCGCGAATGCGATCCGGGCAGATTGCCGGCAGGGCGCGGAACACCCAGTAGGGCGGCAGCACGCCGCCGACGGGCTGGAGCAGCGAGACGCCGGGCTCGCTGCCGATCGAGCCGTACTTGAAATGCTCCTCGATGTCGTCGAACGCGATCGGGCCGATCGATTCGGAGCGAAACGACCACCCACGCGGTCGCCGCCGCGACGAGTGCGAGCGCGGCCAGGAGCCACGGCCAGAGGCCTCGAGGGATCGCGCGGAGGAAGGAGATGCCATCGCGTGATTGCGTTACGGCTGAGCTCTCTGCGCACGAGTGATGGCATTCAAGCACACGCAGAATAGCGGAGCAAGGGTCGCTTACACTGCACAGCACCATGACATCACGCGATCGACTCATCCATATTTCACTGGCGACGTTCGTGTGCAGTGGCTGCTCGCTCGCGATGACCTTGCGAGAGAACAACGAAAACATCAAGGCCAGCACGGCGGCGATCCTCGCCAACAGCGAGACCATCAAGCAGTCGACGCGCATCGACCGTGGCGCTGGTGCCGGCGCTGCAGGGCGTCGAGCGGCTGCGCGAGCCGATGAATGCCGTGGCCGCGCTGGAGCCGACGCTGAAAGGCGTGTCCGAATCTGCGCGAGCCGATGGGCCGCGTGGCCGAGCCTCGATCCCTCGATGCGCGCGCTCGCCGAGTTGCAGACGCCGATGTCGCGGCTGGTGGAGATCCGGCCGGGACTCGAGGCCACGGCCGCGCTGGGGCCGTCGATGGACCGGCTGGCGGGCATGCGACCGAGCCTCGAGGCTGTGTCGCGGACTGCAGCCCTCGCTCGATCGCGTGTCGGATCTGCAGCCGCAGCTGGCGGCGGTGGCCGAACCTGTCGGGCAGTATGGATCAGCTGGCGCAACTTCGCGGGCCGATGGAGCGGCTGGCGGGACTCGAGGCGCCGATGTCGCGGCTTGCCGGGCTGTCTTCGTTGCTCGATTCGCCCGGTCCGCCTGATCCTGTTCAGCTTGATCGCATTGCTGGGTTGGGGCATCGTGACGTTCCTCGCGGTGCGCCTCGCCATCGTCAGCGCCGGGCGTCGTCGCGGTGAAGGCACCTGATCGGTGCCGTGAGCGTTCGGCCGCGTAGTCGTCGATCGTCTGAGAAGACCTGCTGAGGCACATGGAGAGCGCACCCTATGTCACGCGATAAGGAATGGTTCGAGCTGCCGCGGCCGGCGGCGGTCGCCAGGCTGGTCGAGATTCGCAACGAGCTCCGGGCCAAGAACCTCCACGATACCGAGGACCCGCCGCATCCGCAGGGCCCGGCCACGGTTCCGGCCGAGGCCAAGATCGGCCGAACGGCCAACGGCGAGTTCAACGATCTGCCGCTGCCCGATGATGGGCAGCAGCGGCGCGCGGTTCGGCCGCAACGTGCCGTTGTCCGAGACGTTTCCCGACGCCGCCAACCTGATGAACCCGAACCCGCGGACGATCAGCCAGGAGCTGTTCACCCGCGACAAGTTTCAGCCGGCCACGATCCTCAACGTGATGGCGGCGGCCTGGATCCAGTTCCAGACCCACGACTGGTTCCTGCACCGGCAGGGCACGATGGACAGCGCCCACGAGATTCCGCTGAAGGACGGCGACCCGTGGCCGGAGCGGCCCGATGCGCGCTGCCCAAGACGCCCGTCGATCCGCAGAAGCGGCCGGATCCCAAGCGGCCGCCGGCCTACGTCAACGACAACTCGCACTGGTGGGACGGCTCGCAGATCTACGGCAGCACGCCCGCCGTGCAGGCCACGCTGCGGACGGGCGAAAAGGGCAAGGTCAAGGTCGGCGACGACTGCCGGCTCGGCCTCGATCCCGTCACCGGGCTCGAAGTCACCGGGATGACCGAGAACGCGTGGGTGGCGCTGAGCCTGCTGCACGGGCTCTTCGCCCTCGAGCACAACGCCGTGTGCGACCGGCTGGCGCAGGAGTTTCCGACGCTGGGACGATCAGCAGCTCTTCACGAAGGCCCGCCTGATCGTCAGCGCGCTGATGGCGAAGATCCACACCGTGGAGTGGACGCCGGCGATCCTGCCGCATCCGCTCACGGTCCTGGCGCTGCGCACCAACTGGTACGGGCTGGTGCCAGGACTCCAGAAGGTGTTTCCCGGCCTGCAGGACAACGAGTACCTGAGCGGCATCCCCGGTTCGCCGACCGACCACCACACCGCGCCGTATTCGCTGACCGAAGAGTTCGCGGCCGTCTACCGCATGCACGCGCTGCTGCCGGACGATTTCACCCTGTGGTCGGCTGAGACAGGGAAGGAGCTCGAACGCTTCGAGTTGCCAGGACTGTCCGGCCGCGCCGGGCGCAAGGTGCTCGAGCGGTGCCAGGTGGCGGATCTGCTTCTACTCGTTCGGCATCTCGCATCCGGGCGCGCTGCGGCTGCACAACTTCCCGAAGCACCTGCAGAACCTGAAGAAGGACTCCGGGCGAGCTGTTCGACATCGCCGCGGTGGACATCCTGCGCGACCGCGAGCGCGGCGTGCCGCGCTACAACCAGTTCCGCCGTCTGTTCCACAAGAAGCCGGTCGACGAGCTTCGAGGAGCTGACCGACAACCCGCAGTGGGCGCAGGAGATCAAGCGGGTCTACGACGGCGATCTGGAGAAGGTGGACCTGCTGGTCGGGCTGATGTGCGAGCCGCTGCCCGAAGGGCTTCGGGTTCAGCGACACCGCGTTCCGCGTGTTCATCCTGATGGCGTCCCGGCGCCTCAAGAGCGACCGCTTCCTGTCGCAGGACTACACGCCCGAGATGTACACCCAGCCTGGCATCGAGTGGGTGGAGGAGACGTCGATGCTGGACGTGCTGCGACGCCATGTCCCGGCGCTGAAGCCGGCGCTCGTCGGGCGTCGAGAACGCCTTCAAGCCCTGGAGAAAGGTGGGCTAGCCGTGGCCTTCGACGCCATCTTCCAGCCGCTCGTGTTCAAGAACCTGACGGTCAAGAACCGGGTGTTCCGGTCGAACATCTCCGGCCGCTTCGACAACTACGACGGCTCGGGCAACCAGGCGCGGATCAACTGGGAGCGCAAGTTCGCCAAGGGCGGGGTGGGCGCCATCATCTCGTCGTTCGTGCCGGTGCACCTGCGCGGCCGCATCGTCCCCAACTACGCGATGATCGACCACGACCGCCACATCCCGTTCTGGCGCGCGGTGGGGAAGGCCGTGCACGAGCACGACTGCAAGTTCATCATGCAGTTGAGCCACGGCGGGCGGCAGCGCGACATCAACGGCATCGAGTTCCCGGTCGGGCTCTCGTCCACCAGCAAGGCCGATCCGATCCACGGGTTCCGGCTGCCAGGCGATGACCACGGCAGCAGATCGCCGAGACGGTGGCCGCCTTCGCCGAAGGCGCCCGGCGGGCGCGCGAGGCCGGGCTGGACGGGGTGGAGCTGCACGGGGCCAACGGCTACCTGATCACGCAGTTCCTCAGCTCCGCCATCAACGACCGCAAGGACGAGTACGGCGGGCCGCTGGAGAACCGCGCCCGGTTCGTGCTGGAAGTGGTGCGCGCCATCCGGGCCAAGGTGGGCCACGACTTCCACCTGCAGATGAAGATCAGCGCCCAGGAGTTCGACGACGCGCTGGCGTTCTTCAACCTCGGGCCGTCGGGCAACACGCTGGACGAGTCGATCCAGGTGTGCAAGTGGCTGGTGGAGGCCGGCGTGGACGCGATCCACGTCTCCAGCGGCAGCTTCTTCCCCCACCCGCGCAACCCGGCGGGCTCGGATCTGCCGGTCGAGGACCTGGCTCGCAGCTACGACACGATGATCTCGAGCGGAGAGCGCACGTTCGCCAACTTCCTGCTGTTCCACGGGATGAGCGGGCCAGGTGGCCCGGGCCGCGTGGAACAGGGCGGCCGGTCCCCCGAATGAAATCGAGGGCAAGAACCTGAAGGACGCCCGGGCGATCAAGGATGCGGTGACCGTGCCCGTGATCTGCACCGGCGGGTTCCAGACCGGCTCGGTGATTGCCGGCGCGATCGAGCGCGGCGACTGCGACGCCGTCAGCGCGGCGCGGCACGCTGGTCGCCAACAACGATCTGGTGCAGGTGTTCGAGCGGGGCCAGGACCGCGCCGACAAGCCGTGCACCTACTGCAACCGGTGTCTGGTGAACGTGGTGGAGAACCCGCTCGGCTGCTACGACGAGACGCGCTATCCCGTCGCGCGAGGCGATGGTGGCGCAGATCATGTCGGTCTACGACCCGCCGCCATTTGTGTAATGGGGCGGGCGTCATTATAGAGGACACTCGTGAGCCCCAGGTTGGCGGAAGAGACGGTCGCTGCCGACGAAGCGGCGACCATCGCCGAGTTCATCGCGTTCCTGCAGGAGTCCAGCGCGCGCCGCCCGCGCGCGCCGGGCGCGCCGATCGGCCGCTTCAACCAGGCGCGCGCGGCGGGCTGCGTGGAGGCCGAGTTCGTGGTGCCGGCCGACCTGCCGGCGGCCGCTGAAGGTGGGGCTGTTCGCCCAGCCGGGCACCTACCCGGCGCGCGTGCGGTTTGCGAACGCCACCTCCAGCTTCCGACCGCGAGCGCGATATCCGCGGCATGTCGGTGAAGGTGCTCGGCGTGCCGGGCGAGAACCTGACGCCTGGCGTGGGCGATCAGGACTTCGTGCTGAACAGCCACCCGGTGATGATGGCGGCCGACGCCAAGACGTTCCTGGAGCTGCTGCGGGCCAACGAGGCCGGCGGGCTGCGGCGCATCCTCTACTTCATGTCGCACCTGAAGGCCGCGGGCATTGCCCGCGCCGCGCAGCAGCAGCCCACCTGCCATCTGGACATTCCCTACTGGAGCGCGACGCCGTATCTCTTCGGCGAGGGGCGCGCCGTGAAGTACCGCATGCGGCCGGCGCCGGGGCAGCGCCCGTCAGCGGCCGCCGACCGGGCACGGCCGTCGTACCTGACCGACGCCCTGCGGATGCGGCTGGCCGCCGGTGAGGCCGTGTTCGAGCTGGGGGTGCAGTTCCAGACGCGATCCCCGGCGGATGCCGATCGAAGACGCCTCGGTCGAGTGGCCGGTGGATGCCGCGCCGTTCCAGCCCGTGGCCATGCTGCGGATCCCGTCGCAGCGATTCGACTCGCCCGAACAGATCGCCCGATGCGAGGCCATCAGCTTCAACCCGTGGCACGCGCTGGTGCCGCACCGTCCGCTGGGCAGCATGAACCGCGCCCGGCGCGCGATCTACGAGGCGATGTCGGCGTTCCGCGCAGCTGTACCGCGTTGAGGACAGTGGGGTCGGGCGTGCTTGATCTCATCGAGATCAAGCAGACCCGACCCCACTGTCCAGCTTTCTCAGACAGCGATCACGTCGAAGCCGCCGATCGGCGTCACCGCGCTGCCGGCGAGCGTGTCCCACACCTTGAACTGATCGGTCTTCGAGCCGGTCAGGTGGTTCACCAGCACCTCGCCGAACAGGTGCGCCACGGTGCCGCGGTAGAGATCGATGTCGGCGTCGACGCAGATGCGGGTGGCGTCGCTCGCGATCCTGTCGGCGTGCCGGCCGCGTAGCTGACCTGGAGGTTGCCCTTGCGGCCCTGGCGCTGCTTGTAGCTGCCGTCGTGGAAGCGGTGCAGCCCCGCCGGCGCCGGCTCGAACATCCTCCGCGCGGCCAGGGCCTCGACCGCGCGCAGAAACTCGACCTTCGCCGTGAAGTACACCCGGTCCGGGAACACCTCGAAGATCCGGATGCTCGAAGCGCGGGTCGGCCAGCGTGCCGCCGCCCTCGCCGGGCCCGAGCGTGATGCTCTGGAGGCGCGCGCCGATGTTCATCAGCGCAAAGCGCTCGACGCCGGCCAGCGCGTGGTAGGCGTCGTGGTCGATGTAGTCGGCGAAGGCGAGCAGACGATCCGGCGGCGGAAACACGGGGATGCGCAGGCCGTCGAAGAGCTCGCCGATCTCGGAGGCGAGCTTCTCGGCCCGCCCCAGGACGCCGTGGAACGGCTTGTAGACGTCGGCCGCCTTCGACCGCGCCCGCTTGACCGCGGCGGTCAGCTCCGCGCGCGCGCTCTCCACCAGCGCCGCCGCCTCGGCGCCGTCGCCGACGAGCGGCGCCGTCACCAGGTCGTTCATCAAGCGCGTTCACCGCCTCGAAGCGGCCCAGCACCTCCCGGGCGGTCGTATCCAGGGCATCGAGCTGCTTCGAGGTCAGGCCCGGCAGCTTGCCCTTCACGCCGCGATCCAGGATCTCGCCGTAGTCCTTCCAGATCAGCCGCGTCTGCCACAGCGTCTTGTTGATCTCGCGCACGCCTTCGATGGCGCTGGGGAACACGGCCGCGGCCACGCGCTGCGCCTGCTCCTCGAGATCGCGCAGCGCCGGACCCAGCGACTCCGCGGCGGCTCGCGAGGCGCCCGGTGGCCGCGGCGACGGCCTCGCCCAGCGCCTTCAGATGCCGCGCGATCCGCCGCGACTCGTCCTCGAGCCGCATCTGCAGATCGGCGATGTCCACCGCCGTGTTCTCGGGCAGCGACAGCGACACTCGCAGTGCCGCGGTGGCATCCAGCAGCGCCGTGGCCGTCTCCCGGCTCTTCTGGATGATTGGCGGCGTGTTGCCTCCGCCGGCTGCCGCCGACGAGCGCGCGCGCGGCGGCGTCGAATGCGATCGAGGGCCGCACGGGCCCGGGCCAAGTAGTCGCGCATGGTCACCTCATGATCGACGCCCGAAGGATGTCCTCGAGCGTGGCGGCATAGTCGGCGATGAGCGACGCACGGTCCAGGCCGTTGATGATCCGCCGGGCCTGCTTGTAGTCGCACCCGCCGCCGCGGGAGATGTAGTCGGACAGCTTCTTGCCGGTGAACAATCCCTTGCGCATCCCCACCGACATGATGCCGTAGGCAATCACCGGCCGCAGCGTGTGCTCGGGATCGCTCTCGAGATTCGCTTCGGGGCCGAGGCCCAGCGCCGATGTCAGGCGGGCGTAGTTGCCGCGGCCCGTGATCTGGACGTAGCCGCGGCCGCGGTACCGGTAGCCGTCGCCGGGCTGCGTGTTGCCGAGGCGCGTGCCCTTGGCCGTCCCGGTCTCGTACTGGTCGAAGTAGTTGCGGGGCCCGCGCTCGATGATCGGCTGCCAGGTGTCGCTGCACTCGTGCTTCACGGTGGCCAGCATGTAGGCGGCCCAGCGCAGGTCGGTGATCGTCGGATCCGCCTCCATGTGGCGGCCCAGCAGCTCGATGCCGGTCACTTGCCCCTGCTTCAGCCGGCCGAACGCCGACCGGTAGCCGTTGAAGAACGCGGTGTGGTCGATGTACATCCATCAGTCCTTTCGTGGAATCGTGGTCCAGCCCGGCGGCGGGCCGGAGCCCGACACGCTGGCCGGCGGTCCCGGGGACGCCGGACACCGCGTGCGCGCCGCCGCGGCGAGCAGGCGCGGCTGGTCTCCGGCCAGCGAGTAGCGTGCCCAGACGCCGCAGTCGGCGGTCTGGCGGGCCAGGCTCAGAATCACGATTTCAGCCGCCGCGCCGTTCACGACCGAGTCGCCCCAGACTTCGGCCTCGTTCGACAGCGTCAGGCTCCGTCCGTCGTCGGAGGTGTAGACCGGGAAGGCCAGTGGACGGGTGCGCGCGCCGCTCGCGTCTTCGGTCAGGGCGAACCGCATCGCCGAAGGCTGGTAGGCGCCGGCCGCGCAGGTCACCTCTACCAGGGACACGCCGGCCCCGAGCGGCACCACCCGGATGCCGCCGTCGTCCCCGGCATGGCTCGCGCGAAACCCTTCCTCGCAGTCGTCGGGCCACAGCAGATGCCGGCGCCAATCCGCCCGCTGCGCCACGGTGACGCCGGCGCGCGGCAGCGACGCCAGGCCGCGCGGGCGCGGTTGAGGAACTGGAGCGCTGCTCGTCGTCGAGGAATCGGCGGCGCGCCGCTGGCACCCGAGACAGGCGGCGCTCAGCATCAGACCGATCGCCACGCCCGGCTCACGCCGCTCATCCCGCCGATAGTATCGGCCGGCCGGGCGCCCGCCGCGGCTCATCAATACAGCAGCGTGTTCGGCTCGAGGCCGCACAGCACGCGCCCGTACAGCTCGATGCCGGTCGGCGCGTGCATCACGGCGTGGTTGGCGAGCGCCTGCATGTCGCGCTGGAACCGCTGGATCGGCACGTGCGATTGGATCGCCGATGCGCCGCTGCCGTGGAACAGGAGATCGACGGTCTGGCGCGCCAACCCGGTGGCGTAGGCGACGTGGGCCCGCGCCTTCACGCGCGTCTGCATCGAGAACGGCCGCTGGGACGGATCGTCCAGGATCGCCGCGGCCCGCCGGATGTGCGCGTCGGCCGAGTCGAGCAGCAGCGCCGCCTCGCCCGCCTGCAGGTGCGTGATCGCCGCCTCGGCCTGGTTGGTGTAGGTGGTGTAGGTGATCGGGCGGCCGGGCAGCCGCGCGAAGAACGCGTCGAAGGCGCCCCGGGCGATGCCGAGCGGCGTGCCGCCGCCGTTCACCGTCAGCACGGCGGCGAGCGGCAGGTTGAAATATGGGTTCGACGGCGTTGTGGCGGTTCGGCGGGTAGCTCGCCTCGATCATCGCGGGCAGCGGCTGGACCCGGCGGGCCGGGACGAAGATGTCCTGCGCCACCACGGTGTGGCTGCCGGTGCCCGCCATGCCGCTGGCGTGCCAGTCGTCGAGCCGCGACAGCTCGCTGGCCTTGACCATGACGCACATCGGCATCGCCTCGGCGCCCGAGCCCCGCACGGCGTTGACGATGGTCCAGTTCGAGCCCTGGCCGCCGGTGTTGAACCCCCATCGGCCCGACACCCGGTAGCCCCCGTCAACGGGCGTGGCGGTGCCGGTGGGCGAGAACACGCCGCTGATGCGCGGGTCGCGCGAGCCGAAGATCTCCTCCTGCGCGTCGTCGGGAAACGTTCCCGCCAGCCACGACATCGCGCTGAAGATCGTGGCCACCCACGAGGACGACGGGCAGCCGCGGGCCACGTGCGCCAGGACGTCGCACTGCGTCTGGAAGTCCACCTCGTCGCCGCCGTACTTGCGCGGCGCGGTCATGCGAAACACGCCGGCCTCGGCCAGCGCGTCGAACTGCTCCGGCAGGACGCGCTTGGCGTGCTCGGTGGCCACGGCCTTTTCGGCCAGACGCGGGACTAACGCGAGAGTGCGGGCGACAACGGGATGCGGCTGGGACACGACGGACCTCTCTCTGGAACGGGCTGGCTTACAGCGGCTCGTACATCGCTTCGAAGGTGGCCGCCGACACCGCGTAGGCGTCGGTGCCCTCGGCGTCGTTGGACACGAGGTAGGAGCCGGCGGGATAGTGGGTCACGCCCTCCTTGGTGGCGACTGAGCCAGCCTCGTCGGTTCGCTCGGCCCACACCGGCGACACCTTGCGGTAGAGCCCGGGCGACTGCTCGCGGTAGGTATGGGCGAAGGTCTCGCGGTCCACGCTGTAGACCTCGCCGTTGTTCTGCACGATCCAATCGCCCGGCTTGCACGTCTGCACGCCGCCCCACTTCCGGTAGCTGAAGCCTTCGGTGTCCAGCGTCAGCTGGATGGCCACGACTTCGTTGCCGGCACGCTTGACGAACTGGCGGCGGGTGGACATGCTTCTGCCGGCGAGGATACCGCATCGGCCCGCGTATACTGCCACCCGGAGGGCGACATGAAGCTTGCTGTCGCATTGCTCCTGATCCTGATCGCTCGCCGTGCCAGCGCCTCGCGCACAGGCGCCGGTACGCATCCGCCGGCACCGGCGCGTTTCCGGCCCTGATGGAGGCCGACCCCGGCCTGCCGACGCACATCGTCTACCGCCCCAAGGATCTCTCGGCGCTGGGCGCGACCAAGCTGCCGATCGTCGTCTGGGGCAACGGCGCATGCGTGAACGTCGGCAACGCGTTCCGCCACTTCCTGACCGAGATCGCGTCGCACGGCTACCTGGCGATTGCCGATCGGCCCGATGGGGCCCGAACGGAACGTGGCGCCGGCCACGGCTCGCGCCGCCGGCTCGGCACCGCCGCGTCCGCAGGCCACGCGGCACCGCGCCGGCTCTGCCGCGCGCCGCCACGACGGCATCGCAGCTCATCGATGCGCTCAATTGGGCGGTGGCGGAGAACGGCCGCGCGGGCAGCCGCTATTTCGGCAAGCTGGACACGACGAAGGTGGCGGCGATGGGCATGTCGTGCGGCGGACTCCAGGCGATCGACGCGGCGCACGATCCGCGCGTGACGACGCTCGGCGTGTGGAACAGCGGCGTCATCGGCGGCGGGCCGGATGCGCGCGTGATTGCCGGAGCCGACGCCACCAAGGAGAGCCTGAAGACGCTGCGCGTTCCGGCCATCTACATCACCGGCGACGCGTCGGACATCGCCTACCCGAACGCCGAGGACGACTTCGCCCGGCTCAACCACATCCCCGTGTTCCGCGCGTGGCTCGAGAAGATGGGACACTCGGGCACCTACAGCGAGCCGAACGGCGGCGCGTTCGGCAAGGTGGCGGTGGCGTGGTTGCAGTGGCGTCTGCGGGACGACGCGCGCGCCGCACGGATGTTCGTGGGCAAGGAGTGCGGCCTCTGCGCGATGCCCGGATGGCACGTCCAGAAGAAATTGATCGATTGAGCCGTCGCGCGGTATTTACACCGGCGCCATCACCTCGTCATCGACGCTGACCAGACTGGACCTCGCGTGCCGGCAGATGCCGGCCGCGCAGTCTGGAGGCGTATTCATGCAGCGTCGACCTTTCCTGAAGATCTTCCGCGTTCGCCAAGAACACCACGGTGCCTGGGCCGACAGGGCACTTTAGTCTTTCGCATCGCACACGGCGCGGCGGCCACCAGGACCGCTGCGCCGTGGTGCGCGGTGGGCCTATTGCTTCTCTCCGGTCTCGCGGCCGAAGGCGCCCTCGACCTTTTCCGATGCGGGATGCGGCCGATCGACGTACTTGGCCTCGGCGGTCTTCTGTGCCGTCGAGCGGCTGCCGCTCTTCGACGAGCTTTGGGTCCCCTCGGGAGCGCTCTCCGGCTGCCCGGCAGTCTTCCGCGCTTCTCGGGCCGCGTCGTCAGGACTGAGACGGCCGGCCTGGGTGTATTGACCTGGGTTGACCTTGTTTCTCTTGCTCATAGCCTGTCTCCCATCAGATCCGGAATCGCAGCAGGGCACCAACGCCGCCGATCTCCCCCAGCAGTGCCGAATCCTCGATGAAGCGGATCCGGGCGCCGGTCTGCTGCGCCCGGGCGATGAGTTCCCTCGACAACTTCAGTGTCATCTCGTCGGCCGTACCCTGCGGCGCCGACGTATCGGCTTCGATGCGGCCGGGTGCCGCATCGTCGGGCAGTCGCTGAACCGGCTTGAGGGCTTCCATGGAGCCGCTGATGATCAGCTCGTCCACCTGGCTCATCTCGAGCGCCTTGAGGGTCGCCTCGGGGCCGGCGACCCCCAGCCCGCCGCTGTGCCAGGCATCGAGAAGCTCCCGCACGCGCTCCGCATCGGTTTCCGCGGCTCGCTGTTGAAACGACTCGAGCGTCGCGTGCAATACCTCGGCGTCGCTGGCGCCCAGCTCGAGTCCGGTGGTGGCGCTCAACTTCTCCGCGAGGTGGGGAGGCGTCTGGTCTCGCAGCAGCGCCAGCGCCTCGTCGGGTCCAGCCGCGATGACGTGCTGAATGCCCTCGTCACGAACCAGCGCGTCGAGCGCGTCCACCACCTCCTTCACGTGCTGCAGGTGCATGTTCTCGATATGACGTTGATAGCGCGCCTGCGACCAGCCGCCTTGCGAGTGGCGATTGGTCTTCTTGCCGGCGAGCTCCCGCGACTGTTCGATTGCGGCCAGACTGAAGACGAAGATGCGGGCCCGGTGACTGTCCACCAGGACAGCGGCATACCTCGGGTACATGTCCAGTAGGCGCGCGAGGGGATAGAGGTGTGGTACGGAGCCGACAAACAGCCAATGCTGATCGATTGGCGCCTCCAACTGAATTGTCTCGAACAGGCCCGCGCCCTGGCAGGCGAAGATCGCCAGCCCGTTCGCGGCGCGCTCGAGCTCGCTGCCGAGATAGGCCTGGATTCGCGCGACATCGCGGTCGAAGCTCTCGCGTTCGGCCGAACCCTGTGGAAGCGCCTTGCTCCGATCGGGCAGCACCTTCTTCACGAACGCGTCGTAGTCGTCACGGCCGTGCTGGTTCGGGCGCAGATCAAGGTAAAGGCTGATGACTGGAGACGCGGCCGGCTCGAGAGCAGCCAGGTTCCTCAGTCGATCCTCGACCGAGGTGGCGGTGGCACGTGCGGGTTCAGCCATTTGCAGCCTTGGAGCTACAACAACCATGCCGCGCGTAGGCGTGCGACCGGCTATACCTCAGCAGCCGAAAGGGGATGGTGGAGGTTCCACCAGTCGCGGGCGTGCTCGTCGCTCCAGTCCGACTTGCAGGCGATGTTCGCAAGGCGGCGCGACAGCTCGACGGCGGACTGCGGCCGATCGGCCGGGTCCTTGGCCAGACAGGACAGCACCAGCTCATCGAGCGCCGGTGGAATGGCCAGCTCCGATCGTAGCGACGGTGGGATGGGTGCGGTGTGCGCGTGATGCAGGATCGTGCCCATCACCGTGGCGGCGTTGAAGACCAGCTGCCCGGTCAGCAGCCAGTACGCGACGCAGCCGATGGCATAGATGTCGGCCCGGCCGTCGATGCCGGCGTCGCCCAGCGCCTGCTCGGGCGCGATGAAGGCAGGTGTGCCCTGCAGCAGCATGGTGTTGGTCAGGTCGACGCCCGTTTCCGTCTCCGACGGGTCGGTGGCCTTGACGATGCCGAAGTCCAGCACCTTGATGAAGTCGTGGTCGCCGCCGTACGTGCACGCGAAGATGTTGGACGGCTTGATGTCGCGGTGCACCAGCCCCTTCGACTCGGCCTCGGCCAGCGAGTGGCACACCTGACGCAGCATGTGAATCGCCCGCTCGGCCGGGATCGGCCCGTAGCGATTGACCAGCGCCTCGAGGTCCATTCCGTCCAGCAGCTCCATGACGTAGTAGAAGCCCCCGTCGTCGGCCACGCCGAAATCGAACAGTTGCACCGTGTGCGGCGATTGCAGCTGCGCCGTCACCTGTGCCTCGCGCTCGAAGCGCCGAATCAAGTCGCTCGCGGCGCCGCCCTACTCGATGAGCGACGGGCGAATGAGCTTGATGGCCGCGGGGCGCGCCAGCAGCCGGTGCTGGGCCTTCCACACTTCGCCCATGCCCCCCTGGCCAAGCCGTTCGACCAGGTGATAGTTGCCGAGGTCCTGCGCCCGGGTCGCCTCCTTGCCGAAGTCGTAGACCACCTGCGCGCAGACATAGCCCAAGGCGACCACCAGAAGGTACGGAAACACGAAGGCAAGGAAGAATTGGGCCGGCGTCGGACGCAGAGACGGTCTGTCCGCTCGCGATCATGTAGCCGACCATCACCGTGACCGCACTGACCGACGCCAGCATGGCCGCGAGGGCCTTTCGGGGTGGCGTGGGAATCGCGACGCAGTAGAGCGGCGTCCAAACGGCGACCCACGACAGGCCCATCCATGCGCCGTTGTCGAGTTTGAGCGGGTTGACGTACTCCGAGATCGGCGATGCCGTAGTTGCTGATGATCGAGGAAGGCCAGGCCGAGGTTGATAACGAGCGGCCTCGGCACGCGTTGGGCCAGACTCAGCGCCGCGACGAGCAGTGCCATGCCCATAGAAACGACGTCGCGCCGCTAATAGATCGGCTTGGCCACCGTCTGGGGACGTACGGCTAATCCTGCCGCAGCGCCGACAGTGGATCGATCAGTGCCGTGCGACGTCGCGGCTCGTACATCGACAGGGCTACCACGACCAGAGCGGCTACCTTTCACGCGGTTGTGACGGCCCTGGGCCGCCGCCGTCTTGTCGTTGTCGTCCTCCTGAGACAAGCGTTCGTCAGGCTACTCACTCCGCGGGTGCGTGCGATTGCCAACCGATCGTCGCATCGCCGCGGCAAGGAGTGAGGCACATGATGGAGAGAACAAGACGGACCGCCGCACGTTCATGCGGCGCGGGGCCATGGGCGCGGGCGCGCTGTGGGCGGTGTCCCTGGGCGATTTCATGGGGCGGAGCGTGGTCGAAGCGGCCGCGATCGCCAGCCCGTACGGGCCGATCAGCCCCAAGCTCGACGAGACCACCGGGCTGCCGCTGCTGCAACTGCCCGACGGCTTCCGCTACATGTCGTACAGCTGGACCGGCGACCGGATGCGGGACGGCACGCCGTGCCCGAACCTGCACGACGGCATGGCTGTGGTCGACGCGCTCGGCGCGTCCGGCAAGCTGATCCTGGTCCGCAACCACGAAGGCGACGTGTCGCCGGCGCCCGTACCTGAAGCGCAAGCCGCTCATCTACCTCAACGACGGCGGCGGCGGCACGACGAACCTGCGCTTCGACACCGACGACGCGAGCGCTGGGAGTCTGCGTGGCCGACGCTCGCCGGCACGGTGCGCAACTGCGCCGGCGGCGTGACGCCGTGGGGCACGTGGATCACGGGCGAAGAGACGGGCGCCGCCGGCCACGGCTGGCAGTTCGAGGTCGGCAAGGAGAGTGGGCGACCCGACCCCGCTCACGGACATGGGCCGCTTCTCGCACGAAGCCTGCATGATCGATCCCAACACCGGCTACGTGTACGAGACCGAGGACGACGGCGACGACAGCGGCTTCTACAAGTTCGTGCCGCTACGTGCCCGGCAACCTCAAAGAGGGCGGCGAGCCTCTTCATGCTCAAGGTGGCGGGCGTGGCCGCCAGCACGGACCTGCGCGCTGTGTCGCGCCGTCGGCACGACGTGGAACATCGAGTGGGTGAAGATCGACGACCCGACGGCGGCGACGCAAGTCCACGTTCGCGCAGGGATTGGCCAAGGGTGGCGCGCGCTTCCGCCGCCTCGAAGGCGCCTGGTGGGGCGCCGTCGACCGGCTACTTCCTCGCCACGACCGGCGGCACGATTGCCGCGCCTCCCGGCGGCGAGGGTCAGGTGTTCGAGTTCAACCCGTTCAACCAGACGATCAAGCTGATTTACAACTCGCCGACCGCGCTCGACTGCGAGAACCCCGACAACATGACGGTGACGCCGCGCGGCGGCCTGCTGATGTGCGAGGACAACTCCGGCGCCACGACCAACGACGCGGAGCGCCTGATCGGGCTGACGCTGACCGGCAACACCTTCACGTTCGCGAAGAACAACATCGTGCTCGAGCTCGGCGTACAACGCCGCAGTGCTGGCCGGCGACTACCGCCAGAGCGAATGGGCGGGCGCCTGCTACAGCCCCGACGGCAATGGCTGTTCGTCAACATCCAGACGCCGGGCGTCACGTTCGCCATCACCGGTCCTTGGGGCGCCGGTCCGCTCTAGGACAGAAACTGCCCGACGACGTCCGGCCAGGTGACGCACCTGGCCGGGCTATACGCACCCGCGGTCCTAGCTAGTCCTGTCGCAGGGCCGCCAGCGGATCGATGAGCGCGGCACGCCGAGCGGGTAGGTAGGTCGCCAGGGCTACTACGACCAGAACGGCGGGAACGATCAGCAGGAAAGTGACGGCATCGCCCCCGGTGTTGGGGAAGACGCTCTCGATCGCGCCGCCCGCGGCCAGGCTGGCCAGCACTCCCAGGACGATACCAGCCGCACAACCCCACGATCCCTGGCGCATGATCATCCGCAGCACCGAAGTGGGCAGTGCGCCCATCGCCATTCTGATACCGATTTCGCGCGTCCGCCGGCTGACCGCATATGCGGTGAGGCCATAGAGGCCGATGAGCGCCAGCGCGAGGCCCATGGCGCCCATCCCAGCGATGGTACGGACGACCACATGTTCAGGTTCTTGGAGTTCGCGTGATAGAACGCCTCCATCGTCCACAGGCTGAGAACCGGAACATCGCGATTGGTCTCCAGGACGGCGGTGCGCACCGCGGCGGCGACGGTGGCCGGCTCGCCTGACGTCCTGACGACCAATGTGCTGCGGGTCGAAGGGTTCTGCGGCCGGGGCAGATAGAGGAAGGGGGCAGAGGTCGGCGTGAACAACTGGAACTTGACGTCGGCGGCCACGCCGACGATCTCGGTCCATGCTCCGTCCAGCCCACCGACACGAATCCGCTTGCCCAAGGGGTTCTGGCCCGGCCAGTAGCGGCCTGCCAGGCCGCGGCTGACGACGGCTACTCGCGGGGCGTTGCTCGCGTCGGAGGCGTGGAGCCCGCGCCCGCTGACGATCGAGATGGCCATGGTCTCCAGGTAGTCGTCGTCCACGCGGGCGGTCGGGACCCTGATATCGCCGGCCCCTGGCACCAGATCGACGCCCTCGGGGACGATGGCTGTCATGAACCCGCCGCCCATGGTCAACGGTACGAAAGACGTCACGGCGGCGGCGGTGATGCCGGGGATCGCGGTCGCGCGCTCCTTGACTCGCGCGTAGAACGCATCCGTCTGGCGCTGGTCGAGGCGCGCCAACCCCGGGTCAAGTGTCGTGAGCAGCAGGTGATCCGTCCTGAAACCGGGCCCGCGCCCGTACTCCGCTTCGAAGGCGCGGTAGAAGGACACCGCGACAGTCAGCAAGACGAGCGTGAGCGCGATCTGTGACGCGACCAGCCCGTGGCGGCCCCACAGACGCCCCGTCCGGCTGGCTGGGGCCGACGAGTTCGGAGCGTGTTCGAGGGATCGGCCGCTCGCGCGGTGCGCCATGCCGGGATGACGCTCGACAGGAGCACGCTGGTGGCGGCGATGACGAACCCGACGGCGAGAGCGCGGCCGTCGAGGTCGTATGACAGCCGGACGCCGACGTCGGAGACGACCTGGAACTGCCGGAACGACGCGATGCCGGCGTAGCCGAACGCCAACCCCGTCACGGCGCCCGCGGCGGCGATCAGCGCCGTCTCGGTGATCATCTGCCGCATCAGCCGCCGGCGACTGCCGCCGATGGCCAGCCGGAGCGCAATCTCGCGTGCCCGCACGGGTGCGCGGCCCGCGAGCAGACCGGCGACGTTGGCGCAGGCGACCAGCAGGACGGCGAACGCCAGGGCGATCAGGATCGCGCTCATCGCCGACATCGGCGCGAAATCGGCGAGTCGCGCATCCCGTTCCGATCGCAGCAGCAGGCCGCGACGCTCGTTGCTATTGGGATACTGCTGCTGCAGCGACTTCGCGATGGCGACGACTTCCTGGTCCGCTTGAGCCAGACTGGCACCAGGAGCCAGCCGGCCCACCACGGCGAGGGTACGAACGTCGCGATGATCGAGCAGGTCGGGCGGCGCTCCCGGCTGGAGCGCCGGCAACATCGCCAATGGAACGTAGAAGGCTGGTGCCAGGAAGAACTCGGCGCCCTTGAATCCCTCCGGCGCAATGCCCACCACCGTGAACGGCTGCCCGGTCAGACGAATCTGCTGTCCGACCAGGCCACGATCGGCGCCGAACTGCTCGGTCCATGTCTCGTGCGACAGCACTACGACGGCATCGCGGCCGGTCACCCGGCCTTCGTCGGGCAGGAAACCCCGCCCCAGCGCCGGCTGCGCCCGGAGGACGTCGAAGAAGTTGGTGCTGACGGCCTGCCCGAACCGGCCCTGGGCCGACTTGTCGCGATCGCGCGCGATCCCGGCCCTCAGGCCGTTGGTCGCGGCCAGGCCGACGAAGCTGCGGGCGCGTTCGCGGAGGTCCACATAGTCGGGATAGGACGTGCCGCTGCTATCGACTTCGCCGGTGGGCGATACGCCGCTGATCGTGACCAGCCCGCCCGCGTCGGGCAGCCGCAGTGGGCGCAGGATCAGGCCGTCCGCCACGCTGAACATCGCGGTGTTGGCGCCGACCCCGATGGCGATGACAGCACCGCGACCAGCGAGAACCCGGGATTCTTCGCCAGCATTCGCGCGCCGTGACGCACGTCCTGCGAGACGGTATCGAACATCGAGCGTTGACACGGAGGCAGATCGAGCTCCGTGCCGGTGTTTGGCGTTGTCAGGAGAGACGATTACGGAGCCTGTGCTGTTCGCGAGAAAGGGGTGTGTTCGCTTGTGGGACGCGACCGTCCGGAGTCGACCCAGACACCCACGATCTGCCGTCACAGCTCGGCCTTCTGTTTGCATAATTCTGCACATCCTCTGTCGTCGTTCTGTCGTCGGTGCTTACTTTCTAAGCAAATTCCAAGTATTGGCTTTGACATGTTCTGAAGAAATTGGGCGACGGGACCACAGAAGGCTACTTTTAGTCTGAGCATTGGCTGACATGGAGGGACTCTCCCATGCGTAGATGTCGCGAGGTTGTTCGGTTGCTGGCGTTGGTTGGGCTCCTGTCCATCGTCGCGACGTCCGCCGAGGCCAATGCAATCCTGAACCCGAGCTTTGAAGACGGCGTCTTCGTCAATCCAGGGAACCAAACCATGAGCCTGGGAGTAGGGTCGACCGTGATCACGAGCTGGACGGTGGTCGGTGACACCGCGGCCTGGATCAACGCCGGCAACCCGTGGTCCCTTTCGGCACAGGATGGAACGAAGTTTCTTGACCTCACGGACTTCCTCCCGGGGGCTCCGTTCGGAGGCGTGACTCAGACCATCGCAACGACGGTTGGCAGCAATTACTTGCTCTCCTATTACCTGGGAAGCTTGACGTCAATTTGGGGTGGCCCTCCCATGTCCATATTGGCGACGGCCGGCAGCACCTCAAGACCTGCAGCGTAACCTCGCCGAGCACAGTGTCGACGTGGACTCCATGTTCGATGCCGTTCACGGCAACCTCGGCGCTGACGGCGATCACGTTGGCTGGCGCGGCGGGCGTCAACTACATCGGGTTGGACAATGTAAGTGTCGAACTCGCCGGTGGCACGACCGGTGGTACGGGGACCGTCCCGGAACCAGCATCGATCGTGCTCCTGGGGATGGGCGCCACTGCGCTCTTCGTCAAAGCAGGACGCCGCTGGTTGGGGCGTCGACAGAAAGGCCAAGCAGGAGGATAGGCAGTTCAAGCCTTTCGGCCACCTCGCCGCAGGCTGTCCTCCAAGGTGCCGAGCTAGAATGGGCGGGCATGTTCAGACTCTCGCCGCTCCTGGCCATCTGGCTCCTCTTGCTCGGTAGTCACGTCCACGCGCAATCACCGAACGCGGTCACCCGTGAGTCGACAACGACGGGACGGTGGACCGGATCGAGCGCTCTAGCCGTGTGGTCACGTTCCGCGGCGAGGGCAACGTGTTCCACACCGTCTACGTCGATCCAAAGGTCACGGCGTTCGACGACCTGAAGGTTGGGGACGTGGTCACCGTCCGCTCCACCGAATCGGTGATCGTGCAGGTTCGCCCCGGCGCGAAACTCGCCGCCGCACGCGACACCACCGAGGAAGCGCGCAAGGCTGGAGACGAGCACGTCGTCGAGCAGCTGAACACTATCGTGACCATCGACAGCATTGATTGCAATGTTCTTCGTCACCTACCGGACGCAGGATGATCGCAAAATCGTGCACGCTGTCAGGGACAAGGCGCTCCTCGACGGCATCCGCGCCGGGGATCGGGTCGAAATCACGGTCACGCGCGCTCGGGCGGTGAGCATCGAACGCGGCCGGCGCTGATTCGTCCTCCATCCCGGAATCGGCACCGGGACGCCACTGAGGAGATCGCGATGCAGACGGGCAGGCGGGCTTTTCTGGGAATGGCTGCGATGGCAGGCATGCTCGGGCTCCGGCCAGCGTCGCTTCGCGCGCAGAACTCCGATGTCACTCCGCCGCCGGGCAAGGCGTCGACTCCTGGCCCCTCGATGCCGGCAGCAATCAGCAGCGCAGAACGCCTGCAGCGCATCGCGAAAGCGCAGGGCCTGATGCGCGCGGCGGGATTGAAGGCGCTGCTGGTGGAGGCCGGGACTTCGCTCGTCTATTTCACGGGCGTGCAATGGTGGCGAAGTGAGCGCCTGACCGCCGCCCTATCCCGGCCGAAGGTGCGCCCCTCATCGTGACACCGGAGTTCGAGGAACCGTCGGTTCGCGAGAGCCTGAAGATTCCCGCGGAGATTCGAGTCTGGAACGAGCATCAAAGCCCCGCTGCGCTCATCGCAGACTGGTTGAAGGCGCAGGGATCGGGCAGTGGTTCCGTTGGCGTCGAGGAGACCGTCCGCTTCTTCGCCTTCGATGGCTTGCGCGCGCTCGGTGTCGAAACGCGCGGCGACGCCGGTGTGGTGCGCGCCTGCCGCGTCAGCAAATCGCCCGCCGAAATTGCGTTGATGCAGGCGGCAAGCGACATCACCATCGCAGCCTATCGCGAGACCGCACCGCATATCGCGCGCGGCATGACGCCCGATGACATCGGCAAGATCATGTCGGCGGCCATGGCGAAGCGCGGCGGCACTCCCGAGTTCACGTTGATTCTGCTGGGCGAGGCGAGCGCCTACCCGCACGGGTCGGGCAAACCGCAGGAAGTCCGGCCCGGCGAGGTGGTGCTGATGGATTGCGGCTGCACCGTCGAGGGCTATCAGTCGGACATTTCGCGCACCTTGGTGGTCGGCGAGCCGACCAAACAGCAGCGCGGCGTGTGGGACCTCGTTCGCCGCGGCCAGCAGATCGCGTTCGAGACGGCGAGAGTCGGCACGCCGGCGGGCGCGGTGGACGATGCCGTGCGCGTGGTGTACGAGAGGGTGGGCTATGGCCCCGGTTACAAGCTACCCGGCACTTCGCACCGTACCGGCCATGGCATCGGCCTCGACGGCCACGAACCCATCAATCTCGTGCATGGCGAGACGACGCGGTTGGCGCCAGGCATG